>NZ_CATKPA010000002.1:0-978883 GCF_949769155.1 Sphingopyxis sp. Geo48
CCGGCCAGAAACGAACCGACCGCGACGCTGTCGCTATTCTGCCCGCGCAAGACAACGGCTAAGTCGTTTAGGGCTTGCCATCCGCCTCGGGAATCAACCTCTCGCGCCGGGCCTTTGCCGCAGCCTCGCCCCTGTTTCTTGCGTCGAGCTTGCCTAGAATTGACGTTACGTGGTGATCGACGGTCTTGGCCGAAACGAACAGCGTGTCTCCGATTTGCTTGTTGGTCAGTCCCCGGTCGAGGTGCTGCAAGATTTCCATTTCGCGCCGCGTTAGTTGATAGGGATTGCTGCGTGTCGAAGCGCGCGGCCCCCGAGACCCGGTCGTGAGACCCCGCGCCGCGAGTTCGGAGCGGACCCTCGCTTCAGTGGCGGTCGCGCCCAGTTTGGCGAGTATCTCGAGGGACATCCGCGCCTGCAAATCGTCCCCTTGCGAGAGGGCCAATGCTGTTTCGAACGGCATTGCCTTGCAGTCCCAATGGTCGGCCGCGGCCTGGACCAAGGAATGCAGATCATCCGATTTTGCGATGGCAGCCGGCCTGAGAGGTCTCGGTGGTTCCGCTCGAAGCTTGCTCCGCCAATATTCGAGTTCCTGCCGCATATGGGCATTGTGGTCGGGCCCCAGCATATCGACGGCTTCGTCGATGAGCGACAAAGCGGCTTCAGATTGCCTTGCGGAAGTCCAAGCCAATTCCGCCGACAACGATGCATAGGGCGCAAAGCGCGGAACCTCCCTCCCTTGATCCATATGGCGCCGCAGTTCGTCAATGAGCACGTCTGCCCCGGGATCTCCGCGCCTGACGAGTATCTGGGCGAGGGCGCGAACCGCAGGATTGCGCATGAGGAGCGTATTGTCGTCGCGCGCCACTATTTCCCGGGAGATTTGTTCCGCCTCTTCCCAGCGACCCAATTGGACGAGTGCGAGCGCACGAGTTCCAGCCATATAGTCGCGCCACACACTGAGTTCATTGTCGATGCAGTAGGATTCACCTTGCACGAGCGTCTTTTCGGCAGCTTCCAGGTCGAGTCCTTGGAGCTTGAGCCAGCCCAGATTGGTATAGGCTCTTGCGACATGCTCCTGAGTGCCCGCCGCAAGTCCAAGTTCGATGCTGCGCTCCACCATCTCCGCCGCTCGCACCGGGTCCGCAAACTGGATTGCCGTGCCCCAATTGTTATAGATGGTCGCCAGAATGTCGGTACGGTCGAACCGCAGGGCAATCTTCTCCGCCCGCTCGCTCCATTGAACGGACTGCTGCATGTCTTCGCCAAGCATCGCGAGATGGGCCAGATTTGCATAGGCCAGCGCGAGCTCCGCGCTCTCACCGAAAGGCTCAAGACACGCGACGGCTGCACTGCCTATCGCTTCGGCGGCAGCCCGCTGGCCGTTCAGATAGTGAAGGCGCGACAGAAAGCGCTGACAATTGCCCACCTTGAGCATTGCGCCCTGGCTTGCATGGATCGAGATGGCAGACGCCTGTTGGTCGATAGCTTCGGATAGAGCGCCGAACATGTGAAGTTCGAACGCGTATCGTTCGCGCGCCTGCGCTTCTGCTTCGCCGTCGAGGCCGTCGAGGTCCAGAAGCGAACGCCATGCTTGTGCGGCCCCCCGGTGCGAACCCATCGCGGAAGCTTTTTCGGCGGCCGCAGGGGCGAGCACCCGGATCTTGGCGCTGTCCTTCGCGCCTAACGCATGGTGCAGACACCGCGCAGCACTTCCCCGGTTGACCTCCAGCTGGGCGAGCGCCGCAGCATGCAAACGCTGCCGCCGGAACGGGGGCAGCGAATGTTCTACGGCCTGACGGATCAACTCATGCCGAAAACCAAGCCCTTCGCCGGCCGGTACCAGCATGCCCGAGGCAAGGCATTCGTCGATCGCGGCTTCGACGATGTTGGCGGCAGCGATCGCTTGATAGGGTGTCCGTCGCGGGTAGATCGAGCACAGCTCCATCAGCGCGCGCGCCGCGTTCGAAAGTGCGCCCGCCTTTGAAACGACGAGATCGTCGATCATTGCCGGGCGCTCGCCCTTCGCGGAGAGCATTTCGCTGACGAACAGCGGATTGCCTGCCGTGGCGTCATGGATGGCATGCCCGATCAGGCCGCGTGCTGCAGCGAGCTTGCCGACTGCCACGGACGATAATCGCGGCAGTTCGATCAATGTCCTCGCAGCAGCCGGGACATCGGCAGCTGCGCGGTGCAATCGCTGCTTCGCATCGCTCCCGTCGTTCCTCGACGAAGCTAATAGCAGGAGTTGAGTACTCGTCAGCCGCCGTCCGATGAAGCGAATGAAATCGAGGCTCGCGTCGTCAGCCCAGTGAATGTCCTCGAGGATCAGCACCGTCGGCTCGCTGGCGAGGTTTGCAAGGACTTCGGCGAACAGCGCAAGACGCGACTGCCCGCGCTCGGCATTCTCAAGGCCTCGCTGATCGACGATAGTCAGATCGCGAAGAAGACTTAGCGTCTCGGGAGCGGAGAGATCCTCGCACGCCGCATGCAAGACCCGCACGCTTGACCCTGTGCGCTCGGAGAAGGCGGCCAATAGGCTGGTCTTGCCGATGCCGGCTTCGCCGGCGACGAACGCAGCGCGGCCGGCACCTTTCATGGCTTCGCCAAGAAGAGCCTCAAGCTGATCGAGGTAAACGTCGCGTTCCAGCAGCATGACAGCAGGTTTCTAAGAGAAATCGGGGCTCAAAAATAGGGAATTCAGAATCCCAAAATAGGGAGTTCCGCCGATGTGCTCGCTCCGCAGTTCGTCCAGATAAAGCCTGCATTTAGCAACAAGGAGAATGAAAATGCCTCGCTATCTCGTCGAACGCTCGTTTCCCGCCGGCCTCAATATCCCCACCGACTGTAATGGCGCATCCGCCTGTGTGGGTGTCGTGAACAATAATGCCGCGCGCGGTGTGACGTGGATCCACAGCTATGTGTCCGCCGACAAGCGCAAGACATATTGCATCTATGACGCGCCCGATGCGGAAGCGATCGGCGAAACCGCCGCCGCCAACATGCTACCCGTGGATGCCGTAAGCGAAGTCCGCGTGCTCGACCCCTATTTCTATTATTGATCGGACCCACAATGACTCAGGAAAAATACATCGAAATCGCCTTTGCAGCCGTCGTCACGCTGACGTCGCTGCTCGAATTCATGCTGCTTGGAATGGTGATCGACATCTCGCCGATCATTTGATGCCTGCGGCATCGGTGCGAAGGTCGGGCCGATAACCGGCGCGACCTTTGCCCTCCGGTTTGTCCATATTCCACACGATGACCTTTGGGAGACAGGATATGAAGAAGCTCTTCTCCATGCTGTTTTCGGGCACTGCCTACACGCTCTTTCTGGGCGTCTTTCTGTATTTGATAGCCTTTCTCGCCGACTTGCCCCAGATCCCGCGCCGCGTCGATGCGGGCGGGCAGGAGGCACCGGTCGTAATCGCCTTCCTTGTCGACGTTGGCCTGATCGCGCTTTTCGGGCTGCAACACAGCATCATGGCCCGGCCCTGGTTCAAGAAAGCCTGGAAGCGTCTTGTGCCGGCGCAGAGCGAGCGGAGCGTTTATGTACTGCTCGCAAGCGGTGCATTGGCGTTGCTTTTCGTGCTGTGGCGTCCGATCGAGGGAGATGTCTGGCACGCGCACAGCGCATTGCTTCAGACGATCCTTTGGTTGCTGTTTGCGGCCGGCTGGCTGATTGTCCTCGCAAGCACCTTCCTCATCAATCATTTCGAGCTGTTCGGGCTCCAGCAGGCGTGGCTTTACGTCCGGGGCAGAGCCGCTGCCGCTCCACAATTCCGGACGCCGCTCTTGTACCGGATTGTCCGGCACCCTTTGTACCTTGGCTTCCTGATTGCATTCTGGGCAACCCCCGTGATGACCGCTGGTCATCTGCTCTTCGCTTTCGGTATGTCCTCCTACATCTTCATCGCGCTCATCTATGAAGAACGAGATCTGCTCGATCAGTTTGGAGATGAATATCGGCGTTACCAGCAGCGTGTCGGAAAAATGCTGCCGGCGATCGGGAGAAGGGCTGTCTAACGCCTCGCGGGTTCAATGCGATGCCGTCGATCAAACCTATCGACGGCATTTCGCGCCCCGGACCTCCGAGCCGATCGTGCGCTATCCGCCAAAGTCAGCATGTAGATTTGGCGGAATATCGTGGCCGGTTGAGAGGAACTTGAAAAATCTTCCTCGGCGGTGTCGGAATCGCTGATGCTCGTCCGTCCTTGGGCCGCAACCCCTGGAGAAGGAGATGAACAATGCGCGTGATGGTACTGGTCAAGGCCGACAAGAATAGCGAAGCGGGAGCGATGCCGCAGCCCGAACTGCTCGCCGCAATGATGAACTATAACGAGGAGTTGGTGAAGGCTGGCGTGATGATCGCAGGCGAAGGCCTCAAGCCCTCTTCGCAGGGTGTCCGGGTCCGCTTCTCGGGCGAAACCCGCACGGTCACCGACGGGCCCTTTGCCGAAACGAGCGAATTGGTCGCGGGCTTCTGGATCTGGGAAGTGGCCTCGATGGAGGAGGCGATCGCATGGGCCAAGCGCTGCCCTAACCCCCAGATGTCGGATTCGGATCTAGAGATCCGGCCGCTCTTCGGTATGGAAGACTTCGCCGAGGTCTCGACGCCGGAGATCGATGCCCAATCGGAACAGTTGGCCAAGGATATCGAGCAGCAGCACGGTCGCTATATGTAAGTGCCCGCACCCGCGGATCGGTCGCCGATGAGACGAAGATGACCCAGGACCCGAACTGGATCGACACCGTGCTGCGGACGGCGCGGCCGCGGGCCATGGCAGCGCTCCTCCGCCGCCTCGGCAGCGTCGAGGCGGCGGAGGAGGCCTTCCAGGAGGCTTGCCTCCGCGCGCTCCGCCACTGGGCCGAGCAAGGAACGCCCCGCGATCCGCTGGCCTGGCTCGTTCGCGTTGGCGCAAATGCAGGAATCGACACCGTCCGGCGGGCGCTTCGCGAGACTTCGCTGCCCGAGGAGATCGCCGCGCCGCCGGGCGATGCCGAAGAGGAGATCGCCGACACCCTCGACGAACGTGCCTATGGCGACGACATGCTGCGCCTGCTGTTCATATGCTGCCACAAGGAGCTCGCCGCGACCCAGCAGATCGCGCTGGCGCTTCGTATTGTCTGTGGCCTCTCCGTGGCCGATATCGCGAGCGCCTTCCTCGTCAGCGAGGCGGCGATGGAACAGCGGATCACGCGGGCGAAGCGAGCGGTCGCCCAGGCCGACATCCGGTTCGAACCGCCGTCGCCCGCACTTCGCGCCGAGCGGCAGGGGGCGGTCTCGTCGATGATCTATCTCCTGTTCACCAAGGGATATGCCGCCGCGTCGCACGAGGCGGTGCGCGCCCGCCCGCTCTGCGATGAGGCGATCCGGCTCGCGCGGGTCCTCCTCGACCTCTTTCCCGACGAGCCAGAGGTCTTGGGCCTCGTCGCATTGCTTCTGCTGCAGGACTCGCGGCGCGATGCCCGTTTCGACGCCGCCGGCGCGATTATCCTCCTCGAGGAACAGGACCGCGACCGGTGGGACAGATCGGCTATTGCCGAAGGCATCGCGCTTACCGACCGCGCCTTTCGGATGGGCAAGCCCGGCCCCTATCAGCTGCAGGCGGCGATCGCGGCGATGCACGCGCGGGCTACGACCTTCGCCGACACACGCTGGGACCAGATCGAAGGCCTGTACCGGGTGCTGGAGGACATGTGGCCAACCCCCGTCGTCGCCCTCAATCACGCCGTGGCGATCTGGCGGTCGCGGGGACCGGGCGAAGCGCTCGCCCATGCCGAGCCCCTCGCCACCGCCCTTGAAGGCTATTTTCATTATCATGCCGCCATCGGCCAGTTTCTGGCGGAGCTTGGGCGCGGCGATGAAGCGGCTACCGCCTATGGGCGTGCAATCGCACTTGCACAAAGCGCGGCCGAAGCCGCGCAGATTCGCTCCTATCTTAACCAGCTGTAGTGGCTCTTGGCGCTCGTGTTCCGGAAGCGTCGAATGCGGCCAAGCGATCGAAGGGAGGGGATGAGCCAGCATGATCCAGGCTGCTTCCGTTTTCGATGCTTGGCGCCCTCGAAGCGGACTGACTGGAATCGGCAAACACCAGCGATTTGCGCTTCCCAAAAGAACGCCCGCCTGATCGAAACCGTGCGGGCGTAAGATGAAGAGCCGTGTTTCCTGAAAGGAAGAGCCCTCCTGGGTCGCATCGCGCGGATAGCTTCGCTGGCGCGAGGGATATTGTACCGCAACGCCAAAAAGCGCAGCGCTCACACTTCAGGGCTTGGCCGCGACCGGAAGCCGGAATGGTGCGCCCAGCCGGTTGAAGGCGTTCATCGCCGCAATCGCGATCGTCAGGTCCACGAGGTCTTTCGGCTCGAATGCCTCGGCGGCGGCTGCATAGGCCTCGTCCGAAGCATGCGTCTCGCTGACGCGCGTAACTTCCTCCGCCCACGCCAGTGCTGCGCGGTACCGGTCAGGGAACAGATGCGGGACTTCGTCCCACACCGGAAGCAGTGCGACCTTGCCCACCGGCATGGTCTTGAGAAGATCTCGGGTGTGAAGATCGATGCAGTGAGCGCATCCGTTGATCTGTGAAACCCGGAGGAAGACAAGGTGAATCAGCTCTGTCGGGAGGGCAGTGTTATTGGTGATATAATGGTGGACACCGTACAGCGCCTTCGCTCCGGCGGGGGCTACTTCGGACCAATTCAACCGATTCATCTGATCTTCCTTTCTTCCTCAGCCGATATCGGCGTCATCAATCCTGACGAGCGGGATTTCGGCGCTGTGACATCGCGCCCGAAAAAATGTCGGTGCGACCGGATGTGGGCGAAAGGGGCCGGAAGAACGGCCCGAGATTCGTCTGCTGCCGCGTACCAATCAGGTCGCGCTGCGAAACGAGGGGCCACGTCATCGTCATACGGCCCCAGAGTGTCCGCTTATTTCAAATCGGTGTTGAAAGCCGCCAGTCCAAAATCGGCCAAGACACGATTCCGAGAAATCGACGAAGCACTGAGCCTGCTTAACTAAAGCGGTTGAAACACGGCCAAAGATACGCGCCGTCACCGACAGCTCCCTTCGGAACTTTCCGCCCTCCCGGCTCCGCAAAAACCCCCTCGCTCTGTGGCAATTTATGCGCCGCGTTTGCGCCGAGCCTGAAACTCGACCGATACTGATGAGGCGCTACGCCAAGTCGTTGAACGAAAACCGCCCGCATCGGGTCGGCATTGCCAAAGCCGCAATCGAAGGCGACGACCTTGAGCCCCCGTTCACTTGCTTTGAGCATCCCGCGCGCGGCATCGACGCGCGCGCGTTCGACGAACTCGTGCGGCGTGATCCGGCCTCGATGTCCGCTTCCGACAGGGCTTGCTTGCGGCGCATATCGCCCTCTACAAGGAACGGCGGGACGTTATTCATCGAGGTTCGCTGACGCGGATAGCTGAAAACGTGCCAGATACGTTCGGGTATTTCGCGTTGTTGGAAGCACGCGGGCTGGCACTGGTGGCGCAAACAAGATTCGCGGATCATTATGCATGTCCGCCGGTCAAGATGCCTGGGGTAGATCCCGCGGGCAGCTATCGCATCCGTCTTCTGCTTGCCGGGACCCCACCGGACGATGGACAGTTCGCTCGGCGGAGCTCTTGCAGGCAGGTGTCATGCTCCCGTTGGCGGAGCCCGAGACTGCTTGGCTGATTTCGCTCGAGCGGGTCGCCTGATCGCCTGCAATCTTGTTCGGCTTCATGCGCACACTTGGATTAGCCTGGTCGGCCAACTCTATGGCCTTTGGTGGATCCCGATTCCCGCAATGCCACCGTCAGACATCGGCACTGGCGGGCGTGAGCGATGCGACGATCGCGTCGCAGAAGGCCGGAAGATCGTCGGGGCAGCGGCTCGTGATGATGTTGCCATCGACCACCACCTCTTCATCGACTACTTCGGCACCAGCATTGGCGACATCGGTGCGGATCGACTTGTAGCTCGTCATTCGCCTGCCATTTGCAAGACCCGCTTCGACGAGCAGCCAAGGCGCGTGGCATATCGCTGCCACAGGTTTGCCTGCGTCGGCGAAGGACTTGATCAACGCGATCGCCTTTGCATCGACACGCAGCAGGTCTGGATTGATCTGACCGCCGGGAAGCACCAGCGCGTCATAGTCGTCGGCGTTGGCATCGGCGATCAGCAGATCAACGTCGATTTCGTCGCCCCAATCATCTTCGTCCCAACCGGTGATGTCGCCAGTCTGGAGCGAGGCGATGTCGATCTCGGCGCCGGCATCCTGAAGTCGCTCGAGGGGAATTTCCAGTTCGGACTGTTCGAAGCCGTCGCTCGCCATGATGAGGATGCGGCGCCGGGTGAGGGGATTGTCCATGTCATTTCTCCTTGTGTTCTTCAACAATGCGCGGGCAGGGAAGATGTTGCCTGATCAAAAGATAGGCCGAAGGTCGCACCGACAGTTCGGCCTCGCCGCGCGTCAGGACAGAATATCTTGAGAAGATCGAAGCCCCCGCTTCGACATTGCTGCTGTGATCCGACCCCTCCCCAGAAGTTGGCGCGCTCAAAAGCTGCCAGTCCGAGATGGGCCAGCATAAGACTTAGTTGCGAGGAAACTCATATGAAAAGGTGGCAGCGCCTTCGGTGACGTAACGACCGCTACGGACCTCCGCTACCAGTTTTCAACCGTTTAGCGGCGCTCTCCGAAACTGGTTTACAGTCCGATTGTAAACCGTTCGCGTTTCTTTCCCCATTCTCTTGCGGCAGCGATCCTAGATGCGCCGGGACTCGGCCCTGTTCGCTGCCCGGTCTTGAGCCAGTTCGCCGATGCGCTCGCGTTCATTGTCGGCTTGCCTGTCATGGCTTTGTCTGGCGGTAAGGCTCAACCGGATTGGGAAGCCTTGCCCGTCCGCGAACGGGTAGATTTTTGGTCGTGAGCCCGCCCCGCGGAGCGACCGAGACAATGATCTCGAGCCCCCTCTCTGCCGTCACGGCCTGCTGGTCGGCGCGAAAGGAAGGACTGCCGATCATCTGTAAGTCGCCAGCGCCAGCGGCGGATGAAGGTGGGCTGATTGCCCCGCTCACATTTTTGCTGATGTCTCGCGATTGCCGTTCCAGCTAGGTTGGCGTCAAAATCACAAGAGGAGGATGCGATGGATCTGGGTCTTGCCGGAAAGAAGGTGATCATCAACGGTGGCGCGCACGGGCTAGGGCTCGCCGCGCTCAAGATTTTCGCCGCCGAGGGCGCCGACGTCGCCTTCTTCTCGCGTGATGCCGACAAGGTCGCTGCCGCGGTCGCGGCGATCGATGCCGCGGGTCCGGGCAAGGTGTTTGGCGAACAGTTCGACATGACGGGCAATCCCGACGGCTATCGCGCCTGGCTCGAAAAGGCGCGCGACACGCTCGGCGGCTGCGACATCTTCATCCACACCGCAAGCTCGTCGGGGCAGGGCGCGACCGGCGACTGGCAGCGCGGGCTCGACATGGATATCATGGGCGCCGTGCACGGCGTCGAGACGCTGACCGAGGCGCTCGCGGCGTCGGGGTCGGGATCGATCATCTTCATGTCGTCGACCGCCGCGGTCGAGACCTTCATCGTGCCGCAAGCGTTCAACGCGCTGAAGGCGGCGCTCATCACCTATGGCTCGCAATTGAGCCAGGCGCTCGCGGCGCAGAATATTCGCGTCAACATCGTTTCGCCGGGCGCCATCTATTATCCGGGCGGCAATTGGGAGGTCATCAAGTCGGCGGCGCCGCCGCTCTATGAAAGCACGCTCGCGCAGATGCCGATGGGGCGCTTCGGCGAACCCGAGGAAGTGGCGAAGGCGATCGTCTTCATGGCCTCGCCCGCCTGTCCCTACATGACCGGCGCGCATCTCGTCATCGACGGCGGCTTCACCAAGCGCGTCCAGTTTTAGGGCGCGCACGATGAAGCTCTATCAGTCGCTCGGCCCCAATCCGCGCGTGGTGCTGATGTACCTCGCCGAGACGGGCATCGCGGTCGATCGCCAGTTCGTCGACATCATGTCGGCCGAGAACCGTCAGCCCGATTTCTGCGCCAAAAGCCCGCTCGGTCACACACCGCTGCTCGAACTCGACGACGGGACTTGCCTCGCCGAGAGCGTCGCCATCTGCGAGTATCTAGACGAGACGGTTGGCGGGCATGCGATGCTTGGCGCGACCGCCGAGGAGCGGGCGCAAACGCGGATGCTGGTGCGGATCGTCGACCAGCTTGTCGTCGTGCCGATGACCGCAGGCTTCCGCGGCGCCGAGGGTTTGCCGATGTTCCAGAGCCGGATGCTGTGCCTGCCCGATGCGGCGGCGGACCTGAAGCGGCTCGCTGCCGACGGGCTGACGAAGGTCGACCGGATCGTCGGTGCGGGACCGTGGCTGGCGAGCGAGCGCTTCAGCCTTGCCGATGTCCTGCTTTATTCCTTCGTCGAGTTCGGCGCGATGGTCGGCCAGCCGCTCGATCCCGCGCTGACCAATCTTGCCGCCTGGCGCGACCGCGTCGCCGCGCGTCCCAGCGCCGCCGCCAGCGCCAACCCCAAACTGGGCATCGGAGAGCCTGCATGACCGACACGACGATCGACCGCGACAAGCTGCGCGACATTTACACCCGCACGATGCGCGTCGCTCGCGCCGACGAGAAATTCCGTTCGCTGCTGATGACCGGCAAGCTCGCGGTCATCTATTACACCGTGCGCGGGCAGGAGCTTGTCTCGGCGGCGGCGATGGCGGCGCTCGAACCCAGCGACTATCTCGTTACCACCTATCGCGGCCAACATGACCAGATCGCGAAGGGCGTGCCGCTCAACCCCTTGTTTGCCGAAATCGCCGGCAAGGTCGGGGGCACGTGCCGCGGCAAGGGCGGGTCGATGCACATCACCCATCCCGAAACCGGGGTGATGGTGACCACCGGCGTCGTGGGGTCGGGGCTGCCGATCGCCAACGGCCTCGCGCTCGCGTCGCAGAACCGCGGCGACGGCAAGGTGACGATGGTCTGCTTCGGCGACGGCGCGACCAATATCGGCGCCTTCCACGAGGCGATGAACATGGCCCAGCTCTGGAAGCTGCCGGTGATCTTCCTCTGCCAGAACAACCGTTATGGCGAGCACACGGCCTTCGCCGATCACACCAAGGTCGATTCGATCGTCACCCGCGCCAAGGCCTATGGGATGAACGGAGTGAAGGTGGACGGCAACGACGCCATCGCTATGTACAATACGACCAAGGCCGCGGTGGATCGCGCCCGCGCGGGGGAGGGGCCGACGCTGATCGAGGCGATGTGCTACCGGATGATGGGCCATTTCTTCGGCGCGGACTTTTCCTACATGCCGCCTGAGCATCTCGCCGAAATGGCCGCCGAGGATCCATTGCCGCGGCTGCGCCAGCTGATGCTCGACCATCAGTTTACCGAGGCCGAGCTCGACGCAATCGTCGCCGATCTCGATGCCCAGATGGACGCCGCCGCCGAATTCGCCGCGAACAGCCCGCTGCCGGGCCCTGAGGAAATCCGCAAGGATGTCTTCGAAGAGGAGATTGCGGCATGAGCCAGATCACGATGACGCAGGCGATCAACCGCGCGATCGACGAGGCGATGGCCGAGGATGAAGGCGTGATCCTGCTCGGCGAGGATGTCGCCGCCAAGCAAGGGGGCGGGGTGTTCAAAATCTCCGCGGGCCTGACTGAAAAATATGGCGAGAACCGCGTCCGCGCGACGCCGATTTCGGAGCAGGCGATCGTCGGCGCGTGCGTCGGCGCGGCGCTCGCGGGCTTCCGCCCGATCGCCGAGATCATGCTGATGAACTTCGTGACCGTCGCGATGGACCAGATCGTCAACCATGCCGCAAAGCTGCGCTTCATGTCGGGGGGGCAGACCCATGTGCCGATGGTGATCCGCACCACGACCGGCGTCGGCGTCGGGTTCGGCGGCCAGCATTCGGACATGCTCGAGGCGTGGTTCGCGCATGTCGCGGGGCTGAAGATCGTCACCCCGTCGAACGCGGCGGACGCGCAGGGACTGATGCGCGCGGCGATTGCGTGCAACGACCCGGTGATCTTCATCGAGAATATCCTTTGCTACGGCCTCAAATCCGACGATCCGGGACCGAACCATTTCGTGCCGCTCGGCAAGGCCGCGGTCGCGCGCGAGGGGAGCGATTGCACGATCGTCACCTATGGCCGCACCGTGCTCGACGCGCTCGAAATTGCGGGCAAGCTTGCCGACGAGGGGATTTCGGTCGAGGTCATCGATCTCAGGACCATCGCACCCTATGACGAGGCGACGGTCACCGCATCGGTCGAAAAGACGGGTCGCGCGGTGGTGCTGCACGAAGCGGTGAAGCAGTACGGCACCGGGGCCGAGATCGCCTCGCGCCTCAACGAGAAATTGTTCGGCAAGCTCAAAGCTCCGGTTACACGGATCGGGGGCGCCTTCTCGGCGGTGCCGATGGCCAATGCGCTGGAGCAGGCGTGGATCCCGAACAAGGAAAAGATCGCCGATGCGGTGCGCGCCGCCGTGAACTGGAAAGGCTGAGGCGATGGCGGAGGAATTGCGCATCCCGAAGATCGGCATGTCGGCGACCGAAATGACGCTCAATGAATGGATGTTCGGCGACGGAGAACGCGTCGAGGTCGGCGACATCATCTATACGGTGGAGACCGACAAGACGACGGTTGAGGTCGAGGCGCAGGTCGCCGGGATCATCCGTCCGATCGGGGTCGAGGGCGAGGTCTATCCGGTTGGCGCGCTCGTCGGCACGATCGAATGACCCCGCTCGAAGCCAGCAAGGCGATGTACGCCGCGGTCGCGCGCGGCGAGTGGGACGCGGTTGCCGATTTCATGGCCGACGACCTCGTCATCCATGAACCGGCCTCGCTTCCCTATGGCGGAGAATGGCGCGGGCGCGATGCGCTGCAGCGGCTTTACGCGCACGTCATGGGCTATTGGGAAGAACCGGTCGTCAAATGGATGGAACTGGTCGGCGGCGAGAAATATGCCGTCGCTTTGCTTCATTTCACCGTGACCGCGAAGTCCAGCGGCAAGCGCTTCGAGACGCATATCGCCGAGGTCACCGAATTCGACGACGCCGGCAAGATGGCGTCGATGCGCATCCATTATTTCGACACCGCGCATATGGTCGAGCAATTGAAGGCATAGCGGATGAGCAAAGCGCCGCACGTCATCGTCCTCGGTACCGGCGGCGCAGGACTCACCGCCGCGATCTCGGCGCATGAGGCCGGCGCGCACGTCTCGCTGTTCGAAAAGGGCGAGCAGGTCGGCGGAACAACCGCCTGGTCGGGCGGGATGATCTGGATCCCGAACAATCATCATGAGGCGACGCTCGGCGTCGAGGACAGTCGTGCCAAGGCGCTGACTTACCTTATGTCGATGTCGCACGGGCTGATGCAGCAGCATCTCGTTGAGGCCTTCCTCGATCATGGGCCTGAAATGGTGGCGTTCCTTGAGGCGAACACCCCGGTACAGTTCCGGCCGATCCCCGAATTTCCGGACTATCATGCCGAATTTCCGGGCGGGATGCCGAACGGCGGGCGTTCGCTCGACTGCCCACTCTACTCGTTCCACGAGCTGGGGGAGTGGGCCGACAGAGTGACCAAATCGCCCTATTATCCCTCGCCGCATTTCTCGATCTACGACACGCCGCTTGGACAGGCGAAGCCGCGGCCGCTGGCGCCCGAAGAGTTGCAGCGCAGGATCGACGGCGACCTGCGCGGGAGCGGACAGGCGCTGGTCGGGCGCTTGCTGCGCGCGTGTCTCGACCGCGGGATCGAACCGCAGACCGGGCATCGCGCGGTCCGGTTGCTGATGGACGGGGACCGCGTCACAGGCGTTGTATTTGAGACCGCCGGTGGTGAGATCGAGGTTGCGGCCGACGCGGTAGTGCTCGCGACCGGCGGGTTCGAATGGGATGCCGACCTGCTCCGCGCCTTCATCCGCGGACCGCTGACGCATCCGCTCAGCCCGAAGACCAACACCGGCGACGGGCTCAAGATGGCGATGCGCGTCGGGGCGATGCTCGGCAATATGCGCGAGGCGTGGTGGATGCCGGTCGCCGAGGTGCCCGAGAGCGATTGCTCGATGGGCAAGACGCTCGTGGCGGGGCAGCGCAGCCTCCCGCATTCGATCATGGTCAATCGCGCAGGCCAGCGTTTCACCAACGAGGCGGCGAATTACAATGCGATCGGTGCGGCGTTCCACGATCAGGATGTCAGCGCGTTCGACTATGCGAACCTGCCGTGCTGGCTGATCTTCGACCAGCAATATATCGACCGCTTCGGCTTCGGGATGATCAGCGGCGAGCGCGGGGTGGCGCCGCCGCAATGGGCGATGCGCGCGGAAAGCCTGTCCGAATTGGCGGGGCGGCTGGGGATCGATCCCGACGAGCTGGATGCAACGGTCGAGCGCTTCAACGCGCATTGCGCGACCGGGCGCGATCCCGATTTCGGGCGCGGCGATGCTGCGCATGACCAATGGTGGGGCGATCCCGCCGCGCGCGGTTCGACCGCCGCGACGCTCGGCCCCATCGGGCAGGGGCCCTTCTTCGCGATCGAGATCAAGAGCGGTGCGCTCGGTACCAAGGGCGGCCCGCAGACCGATGCCAATGCGCAGGTGCTCAGCGTCGATGGCGGGGCGATCCCGGGGCTTTATGCGGCGGGCAATGTCATGGCCTCGGCGATGGGCATGACCTACGGCGGGCCGGGCGGCACGATCGCGCCGGGGATGGTGTTCGGCTTCCTCGCGGGACGCCACGCCGCGCGCGTATCGGCGAAGCAGTTGGAAGGTGCGGCATGAAGAAGGTCATCGTCCTCGGCGCGCCCGCCGACCAGGGGATTCCGTTGCTGGCGGCACTGAAGGCGCGCGGTCTCGAACCGACCGCCGGCGTGCGGCGGCCGGGCGCGATGGCGGCGACTGTGCATCCTGATGTGCCCGAGGTCGCCGCCGACCTCCACGACGTCGCGAGCCTGACCGCGGCCTTTGAAGGGCAGGACGCGCTCGCGATGCACCTGCCGTTCGAATTCGACCGCGAACGCGCCGCAACGATGGGCTGCAACATTGCGGCCGCTGCGAGTGCAGCTGGGCTGCGGAAGATCGTCTTCAACACGAGCTGCTTCGTCGCCGACCGCGACTTGGGCCTGTCGGCGCACGACGGGCGGCGCGATATCGAGCGCGCGATCCATGACAGCGGCGTGCCGTATGTCATTATCGAGCCGATGGTGTTCATGGACAATATTACGCGCATCTGGTCGCGCCCGGCGATCGTGAACAGCGGGGTTTTTGCTTACCCGGCCGCCGAGACGCTCAAGATCAGTTGGATCTGCCTGGAGGATGTGGCGGCCTATATGGTCTCGGCGCTGCTGCACGAGGACCTGATCGCTGACCGGATCGCGGTGGGCGGGCCCGAGGCGCTGGTCGGGGCCGAGGTCGCCGAGCTATTAGGCTTCGCGACCGGACGGCCCGTGCGTTTTCAGAGCCTGAGCCCCGACGAATTTGCCGCGCGGATGAGCGAACTCGTCACCGGCTCGCGCGCGGTGCAGCCGGCGAGCATCTATGACGGGATGGCGAAATTCTATCGCTGGTACAACGACCAGCCGGTGTCGCCGGTGGCACTCGATACCGTGCCGGCAGCGCGGCTGCTGGGGGTGACGCCGACCTCCTTCGCCGACTGGGCGGCGCGGCAGGACTGGAGCTAGGCTGCGAACCAGCGCTGCGTCGCGGCGAGCAGCACTCGTGCGCGCTCGGCAGGATCGGGGTGTTTTTCGCGAAGTTTTGCGCTGCGCAGTTCGATGCTCAGCGAGGTAGTCGGAGGTAGCGCGGCAATCAGATCGTCAAGCGGCAGTCCGCCGTCACCGGGCATCAGGCGCAGATCGAGCGCTTCGCGGATGATTTCCGGCACGTCGCTTGGCGGCGGGCCGAGCGCCGGTGCGTCGCAGAATTGCGCATAGGGAAAGCGCTTTGGGTCGACCGAGCCGATGTCGGCAGGCGATCCGCCCGTGCGAGCAAGATGCAGCGGGTCGATCATTAGGCCGAGATTCGCGCAATCGGCGGCGTCGATTAGCGCGATCGCGCTTTCAATGCTGCCCACTGTGGTGAACGCCGCGAACTCCAGGCAGGCTCGCAGGCCTGCAGCCGCTGCGTGATTGCCGATCCGGTTCAGTTTGGCGGCGGCGCTTGCCGGATCATCGTCCGAACTGACGATCAGCACATTGCGCGCGCCGATTGCGGCGCCGGCGTCGATCGCCGCGAAATGCGCCGGATCGTCGGCGCCGGGCTTCAGCCAGATCACTTCGATATCGAGGATCGCCAGACCGGCGTCGGCGGCGCGATCGCGAACCTCGGCCGTCGTCGCGGTTGTCCAGGTTTCGGGATCGTACCAGATGCCGGCCGCCGGCCAGCCCGCGTCGATGGCGGCTGCGATCGTCTGCTCGGGCGAAAATTCGGGCAGTACCCCCGCCGCCAGCGACAGCAGGGGAAGTGCGCGCGCCATCAGCCCGGCAACTCGCCGTCGATATATTTGCTCAGCGTCCGGTGGAAATGCCGGATGCGGCTTTCCTGATAATGGCCCAGTTCGATCACGCCGTTGGGCGACGATTTCATCCCTTCCTGCACATAGGGCAGGTTTTCCATGTCCTGGTCGAACACGCCGGCGAGCGCGGCGCCGATCAGGTGGCTGGCGCTGGCGAAGGGCTGGTCATCCGGGATCAGGTGCATCGGCGCCGACTTCGGTGCCTTTTCGCCCTTGGGCGTGCGCATAAGGATGCGGACTTCCATCAGGCTGTGGTCGGTGTCGCCCCACGGCCGCCAGCGATAGACGATGTTGGGCGTCAGGCCGCCCCAAGGAGCCCAGTTCGGAAAGACATTGTATGTGAAATTGTCGAGCATCTCGCTGTCGGTGGCGTCCGAATAATCATGCCCGTTCATCGCCGAAAAAGCATCGCGGTTCGCCTGCGCCAGCACCTTGCGCGCCAGCATCGGATCGTTGGCGTCAAAGCCTTTGAGGTCGTCGGCCGAAGCGGTGCTGCGCCGCGCGCGGCTGTCGCCGCCGCCGATGAACTCCTCGAGCGATTTCAGGACATAGAATTGGTCCTTGCCCTTGATGTGTGGCGACATCGCGCCGGCGGGGGTGATCGCGCGATTGAGAAAGTCGCCGTAGAGGTCGTAGCGCGTGTTGGCGTCGGCGGTGAAACCCAGGATCTGCGGGTGGGTGACGATGCTGTGCCACGCTTCCATGAACGCTTCGGCAACCGCCTTCCAGTTCGCCGGAATGACGCGGCCGACCCACGCGCCGGTGTAACATTCGTCGAGCCGCCAATTGTCATAATGCTCGACCCCGGGGCCGACCCAGTCGCGGAAGTTCGGCAGGTCGTGATTCTCGGTGACGAGCAGGAATCCCTGCCAGCTTTCGACCCTCAGCTCGGGCAGGCTCATGTCCTTGCTCTCGAGATGCTTGAAGTCCCAGGCGCAGGGTGCTTCCTTGAAGCGGCCGTCGTGGTGCCAGGAAAAGCCGTGGAAGGGGCAGCGCAGGTTGACCGCTGGGCCGCTTTCGGTGCGCAGCTTGCGGCCGCGGTGGAGACAGACGTTGTAGAACGCCTTGACCGACCCGTCCTTCTGGCGGACGAGCAATATGCTCTTTTCGTTGATGTCATAGACGACGGTGTCGCCGGGGTTCGGCATATCCTCTTCGCGCGCCGCGAATTGCCATATTTTCGGCCACATCTTCTCGCGCTCGAGCCTTGCCCAGTCCTCGCTGACGTAACGTTCGATCGCGATCGGTTCGTCGCCAAGCTCCTGATTGGATTCGGCGAAGAGATAGTCGGGCACGCGCCGCGTGTCGGCGTGCAGCATGTCGGTGTAGCTGGTGCCGGGGCAACGGTCGTCGCGGTTCTGGTCCTGGGGAGGCGAAAGGTCGTTCATTGTTGGGCTCCGGTCAGGCGATCTGCTCGAGCGGCATCTTGCACGCCGCGGCAATCGAACGGTGGACG
Source organism: Sphingopyxis sp. Geo48 (assembly GCF_949769155.1). Classification (NCBI taxonomy): domain Bacteria; kingdom Pseudomonadati; phylum Pseudomonadota; class Alphaproteobacteria; order Sphingomonadales; family Sphingopyxidaceae; genus Sphingopyxis; species Sphingopyxis sp. Geo48. Next base: position 17,984 of record NZ_CATKPA010000002.1, read on the forward strand.
CCGTGCAGCGCCGGCTCGTTCGCGCCGAGCACGACGTGGAAGTCGTCCGGCGCGGTCATCAGGTTCGCATAGCCGCTGCTCGCGACGCGATAATCCTCGGTCTGGACGACGGTCGCGGTCGCGTCATAGGCCATCTCGCACATCGCGCGATGCTCCTCGCTCTCGACGCCGAAGGGCGCATAGACGGCGAACTGGCAGAACATCTTGCCGGCGCCATCGGGAAAGAGGCGGAAGACCTGGGTGAAATAAACGCCCGGCGTTACCGCGCCGAAAAAGACGACGGTGTTGGGGAACAGGAAATGCACCCCGCCATAGTCGGTCTCGGGCCATTCGCTTTCGTCCTTGCCGACGAGGTCGCCGATCGACAGGTCGGGAAAGCTGACGCGGTGATGGCGTCCGATCGGTTCATAGACGTTGCGGTCGCTGTAGTGCGTCACGCCGATCGTCGAAGCGTGAAGCATCTTGAAATGATAGCCCTCTCCATAGGTATCGAGCGCGAATTTCCAGTTGGAATCGGCGGTCAGGATGCCCTTCTTCACCGGCTCTGCGCGGTGCAATTCCAGCTGCGCGAGCACCGGCCCGAAATCGCCAAGATGCGCGGCGGCATCGATCGGCGCGCCGTCGGGATTGGCGCGCACGAAGATCAGGCCGAGATGCTCGGCGCAGGGCAGTTCGATCAAGTTGCGCGCCCCGATCTCGCAGTTCGCGAAGCCCTCCTTGCCAGGCTGGCCGACGAGCTGGCCCGCGGGGTCGAAGGTCCAGGCGTGGAAGGGGCAAACCAGACGCGGCCGCGATCCCTGCCAGGGCTCTTTCTCTTCGACCAGCTTCGCGCCGCGATGGGTGCACATGTTGAGGAAGGCGCGCGCGACGCCGTCTTTGCCGCGCGTGACGAGGATCGACGGGCCGACCGAGTCGAAGACCAGCGTGTCGCCGGGCTTCGGAATGTCGCCCGACAGGCCGGCGACGATCGGCTCGTTCCGGAAGATATGCTTCATCTCGGCGGCGTTGCGCGCTTCGCTCGTATAGACGGATTTGTGCAGCGCCAGCGGCGCCTCGGCGCGGTCGGTGCGGTTCTCGGCGATGATCGCCACCAGTTTGCGCAATCCCGCGCGCGCATTGCGTTTGCGGACGGCGAACCAGTCCTGCGCTGCGATCTTAGGATCGGACTCGGCCATGGCTATCCCTCACATTTTGCCCAGTATGACTCCAGGTCTTGAAGAGCTTATCGCACAAAGGCAGGCGCTTGTGCGCTATCGCTTTTGAGGGGAGAGACATGGCCGCACCCGCAACGCTGGCATCGCTCGGGGACGTCATGCAGCTGGCGTTCGTACCGTCGGACTTCGACGCCGCGGTGAAGCACTGGACCGAGGTGATGGGCGCGGGGCCGTTCTTCCTGCTGCCGAACGTGTCGCTCCCGGGCGGACGCTATCGCGGCGAGGCGAGCGATCCCGTCTTCACGATGGCGCTCGGTTATTGGGGCGAGATGCAGATCGAGCTGATCCGGCCCGAGAATGACGCAAAATCGCTCTATCGGGGCGAATATGCGGTGGGCGAGGGACTGCACCATGTGTGCGTGCTGGTGGACTCGATTGCGGAGGCGCGGATCCGCTGCGCCGAGGTCGGCGCCGAAATCGTCTTCGAGGCGCCGGTCGGCGACACGGGCGGGGTGATCTACGCGGATCCCGGCACCGGGCCGGGGACGCTGGTAGAATTGCTGGAACCGCAGGCAGGCACGCGCGAGCTGTTCGCGATGATGCGCGATGCGGCGATGGGGTGGGACGGGAGCGAGCCGCTAAGGTCGTTGGGGTGAAGCGGACCGGCCGGTAGGTTTGGGAACGCGATTCAGCTATTCGCACCCAGATACCCCAGCTGCCCGGCCTTGAAGATCGTCTGCGCGCGGTTGACCGAGTTCAGCTTCTCGCCCGCACGGTGGACATGGTAGCGCACCGTCGCGTGGCTCAACGAGATGATCATGCCGATCTCGCGGTCGGTCTTGCCGATCGCGGCCCAGCGCAGGCATTCGACCTCGCGCTTCGACAGCTCGCAATCCGAGGGAATGCGGCGCTTGGTGCGCATCGCCGAGGCATAGCCCGCGATGAAGCGCCGCGTCGCGGCGCCGAGAATATGTCCGATCTGGGCGAACTGGTCGCTGAGATCGGTGATCTCGGGATCCATAGGGTGATAGCTGTTCGCCGAAATCTGCCCGAACGGGAGGTGGACCGGAACGACGATCGCCGCCTGGTAGCGCTGGTTTGCGGCGAAATAGCGCGAGAGGTCGATGTCATCGAGATACGGGTTGGGCACCGCGGTGCGGAACCCCTGGCCATTGCACCAGAAGGCCTCGCTCTCATAACGGCACGAGCGGGGCAGCGGCGAGTGAAGCGCGAGTCTGTGATCCTCCCACCAGCGTTCGCCGTCGCCCAGCCAGCCGAACAGGTCGGCGGCGAGCACCGCTCCGTCGGCATCGACCATGGTCTCCTTGGAGGCGATATCGTCGCATAGCGCGGCGCGAAGGCCATGCGCGGCGGCGAAATCGCGCAGCGCAACCGCCGCGTCGTGGATATCCTCCACGCCGCGGACCGTGACCGCGTCGACGAGCGCCCTGGTATTCATCGGCGGTGCAAGCCCGTCGTCCGGCAGCCTGGCTGCGCTCTCTCCCATCGGCGGGACTATTTCACACTGGTTCGCAACTCGCAATGCATGTGTCATAGGCGTAGCACCGTCTTTGCTATGATGTTCTTCTGGACTTCGCTCGAACCGCCGAAGACGGTCCATGCACGACTGTTGAGATAGCGCGCAGCGGCGACCTGCGCGTCCTCGTCACCGATCGCCGACGGGGCTTCGTTGCCGTAGAGCGGACGGATGGTCGGCAATTGCAGGCCGTCATAGCCGTGCAGATCCATTGCGACGCCGTCGATCCGCTGGTGAATCTCGGAGGAGAGCAGTTTGACGAGCGATGTCTGCGGCCCGGCTGGGCGGCCTTTGGCGATGTCGGCAAGGATGCGCAGTTCGGTGGTCTCAAGGGCTTCGGCTTCGAGCCGCAACCGCGCGATCCGCGTCGCGATCTGGATATCACTGCCTAAAGCCCCATTATGTCCGCTCGGCGCGGCGGCCGCGAGTTGTTCCAGATGGTCGATCGCGCGGATCAGGCGCGGCGCATGGAACGATCCGCCGCGCTCGTTCTCGAGCAGGAATTTGGCGATCGTCCAGCCCTGCCCCTCTTCGCCGATGCGGTTGTCGACCGACGTGCGCGCGCCGTCGAGAAAGACCTGATTGACCTCGTGATCGCCCGCCATGGTGATGATCGGTGTGACGGTGACGCCAGGCTGGTCCATCGGGATCAGCAAGAAACTGATCCCAGCCTGCTTCTTCACCTCGCCGTCGGTGCGGACAAGACAGAATATCCAGTTCGCGTGATGCGCATGCGTCGTCCAGATCTTCGATCCATCGACGACATATTCGTCGCCCTCGCGCCGCGCGCGGGTGCGCAGCGAGGCGAGGTCGGAGCCGCTTTGCGGTTCGGAATAGCCCTGGCACCAATAGTCGGTGCCGGCGCGGATCGCGGGCAGGAAGCGGTCCTTCTGCTCCTGCGTACCAAAGGCGCAGATGACGGGGCCGACGAGGCGCAGGCCCAGCACCGACAGCGCCGGGGCGCCCGCGATCGCGCATTCCTTTTCAAAGATATATCGCTGCATCGGCGTCCAGCCCGTGCCGCCGCAATCCTCGGGCCAATGATAGGCGACCCAGCCCTTGTCGTTGAGGATGCGGTGCCAGACGAGGCCAATGTCGGGTTCGACGAAGACCCCGGGGGTCCGCCGCGCGCCATCGCGCACATAGTCCGGCAGCGACGTGCGCAGGAAGTCGCGGACCTCCTCGCGAAATTCCAGTTCGTCCTTGGTAAGATCCAGATCCATATCTCTTCTAGCGCTCGAGGATCGCCACCGCCGACAGGCCGGGCGCTCCATAGACATGAGAATAGCCCACCTTCGGGCTGTTCGGCACCTGCCGCTCGCCGCCGCGACCGCGCAGTTGCACCGTGTTTTCGTAAACCTGCCGCAGGCCCGAGGCGCCGATCGGCTCGCCGCACGCGAGGCAACCGCCGTCGGTGTTGACCGGCAGCTTGCCGCCGATTTCGCTCCAGCCCTCGGCAAGCCACCGTTCCTGCTCGCCGTCGGCGCAGAAGCCGTTTTCGGCCATATGCATGATCTCGGCGCCGCTTTCGGTGTCCTGCAATTGCGCGACCGAGACATCTTCGGGGCCGATCCCGGCCATTTCGAATGCGGCCTTGCTGGCAATCTCGGTCGGCTTGCCGCCGCCATTGACGCTGATCGACGGCGCGAAGACCTCGAACGAGCCTTCGGGGCGGGTGCGAAAGGCGACGCTGGCGATGCGCACCGCGTCGGCGCCGAGCTCGCGGACCTTCTTGGCCGAAGCCAGCACCAGCGCGACCGCGCCCTCGGCAGGCGAGCAGAACATATATTTGGTCAGCGGATCGTTGACCATCGGCGCGTTCAGGATCGTGTCGAGATCGACCGGCGAGCGCCGCCAAGCATGGTCGCAGAGGGTGCCGTTGCGGAAGGCCTTTTCGGCGACGAGGCCGAGCGTGCGCCGGCTGATCCCGTGCAGCGCCATGTATCGCTGGATCTTGAGCGCGAAGAATTGCGTCGTCAGCATCATCCCCGTCTCGCCATACCATTCTGGTAGGCCGTAATCCGAGGGCTTGGCGTTGAACGCGCCGCGCGGATGCTTGTCGAAGCCGACCGCGAGCGCGATGTCGCACGCGCCCGCCGCGATCGCGTTTTGCGCCGCCGTCAGCGCACTGCCACCCGTGGCGCAGCCGTTGGCGACGTTGATGAAGGGCACGCTGGTCAGGCCGAGTTCATTGACCATGATGTCGGCCGAGCCGGCCGCCGCCGACCCGCCATAGGCGAATTCGACGTCTCCCCATTCGACCCCGGCGTCTGCCAGCGCCTGTCGCACGGCATAAACGCCCTGGTCGCGCCCCGATCGGCTGTCAGTGCGGCCGAAGGGGTGGATTCCGGCGCCGATGATATAGACGTTGTCGCTCATGGCTGGCGCTCCGGGCGAAAGGCGTAGGTTGACCTCGCATCGTCGAACGGAACGACGGCGAATTCCATCGGCATGCCGATCACAAGGTCTGCGGGGGCGGCATCGACGATCCGTGTCTCGACGATCACCTCGCCGGGCAGCTCGACATAACCGATCAGGAAGGGCTCGAACGGCTGCGGGCCGCTATAGGGTTCTTTTGGTTCGAAGGCCTGCGTCGTCCACGACCATAGCTTGCCCCTGCGTGACAGCGCAACGGGTTCGACCAGCGCCGCGGCATCGCCATCGGGAACCGGGAAGACGATCTCGCCATCGGCACGGCGGCCGCCGATCAGCCGCGGTTCGGCCTCGTCGGTCCATAGGCCTGGCGCGATGGGGGCGAGCGCGCTCATGCCGCCCTCGCAAAGCTGCGCAGGCAATGGTCCTGGTCGCCGAACAATTTGTCGAGCAGCATAACCCGCTTCAGCGCGTGGCCGATCGCCAGTTCGTCGGTCTGCCCCATGCCGCCGTGCATCTGCACCGCCTCGAGCCCGATCTTCGTCGCCGCTTCGCCGACGAAGGCCTTTGCGCCCGCGGCGATGCGCGGCCAGTTGGCGTCGTCGGTGGTGGGATCGAGCATCGCTGTGCGCAGCACCATCGACCGGGCCTGTTCAAGCGCCGCATAGCATTCGACGAGCCGGTGCTGGAGCGCCTGAAAGCTGCCGATTGCGGCGCCGAACTGCCGGCGCTCGCCGACATAGGCAAGCGTGTCGTCGAACATCCGTTGCGCCAGGCCCAGCATTTCGGCGGCGGCGAGCGTCTGGACATCGCCGATGACGCGCCGGAATTTGGTTTCCGGCAGCTCGAAGATGTCGGCGCCCACCCGGTGCAGGTCGAGCGTCGCGGCGTTCGATCCGTCGATCACCGGATAATCCTGCCGCACGACCCCGGCGGCGTCGGGCGCGACTTTTGCCAGCCGATCGCCCGCGATCGTGACGAGCAGAATATCGGCGAGCGGCGCGCCGAGGACGAAAATTTTGGCGCCGACGATCTGGCCGCCCACGGCCCGCGTCCCGACCGCCGTGGTTTCATAGCGGCGACCCGGTTCGGCAAAGGCGACGGCCGCGAGGCGCTGTCCGGCAATCAGGTCGCCGACGAGCGCCGCATCGCCGGCGACCGCGGCGAGCCGGATCGGCAGTACGCCATTTTCGAGCCAAGGATCGATCGCGATCCCCGCGCCGAGCGCCTCGGCAGCGAGCGCCAAGTCGACCATCGTCCCGCCGATGCCGCCCAGCGCCTCGGGCGCCGCGAGCGCAAGCAGGCCAAGGTCGGCGATCTCCTGCCAGCGTGCGCGCGTATAGCCGCCGGCGCCGCGCCGCATCGCGTGCCGCGCCGCGACATCGATCGGACCCAGAAATCGCCCGATCGTGTCGCGCGTCAGCTGCTGGTCTTCGTCCAGGTCGAAGTTCATGCGCGCCGCCGAAAGGTGATCGGCAGCGTGGTCAGCCCGCGCAGCAGCATATTCGGCGGCCAGCTCGGCACATGGCCGTCGGCGACGCGGAAGTCGGCCAGGCGCGTCAGAAGTTCGGTATAGGCGACCGCCATTTCCTTGCGACTCAGCATATTGCCCACGCACATATGGATGCCCTTGCCGAAGGCGAGATGGCTGCGCGCGTTGGCGCGCTCGATGTCGAAACGGTCGGGATCGGGGTATTTCGCCGGGTCGCGGTTCGCTGCAGCATAGCGCAGCTGGACCATCGCGCCCTTGGGGATTTTGACCCCGCCAAGTTCGGTGTCCTTCAGCACCATCCGCCACATGCCCGCGGTCGGGCTCTCGGTTCGCAGCACTTCTTCGACGAGATTGATGATCGCCCGCTCGTTTCCTTCGTCCGCGGCGGCGACGGCTTTCGCCATCTGGTTGGGATTCTCGATCAGTTGGAGGAGCCCGCCGGCGAGCGCCGACGTCGTCGTCTCGTTCCCCGCGACCATCAACTGCTGCATGATCGACAGGATTTCGGCGTCTTCGAGCGGGCGCTCGCCGTCGACCTCGGCATAGACGAGGTCGGAGAGCAGATCGTCGGTGCGGTTGGCGCGGCGCTCGTCGATCTTGGCTTTTACGAAATGCTGGAATTCGACGACCTCGCGCGCACATTCGAGTTCGCGCTCCTTGGGGATCATGCGGCCGAGGCGGTCGACGAAGGCATCCGACCAGCGCTTCACCTTGTCGAGGTCGTCGCCGGTCATGCCGATCTGGCTGGCGATCATCGCGACGGGCAGGGGAATGCCGAAATCGCGGACGAAGTCGGCCTCACCTTTTGCCGCCATCTTCTCGATCAGCTCGATCACGACGCCGCGCATATCCTCTTCGATTGCGGCGACGCGCTTCATCGAGAAGGCGAGGTTGACCAGCTTGCGAAAGCGGGTGTGCACCGGCGGATCGGCGGTGAGAAGCGTGTCGACCTGCGGCCAACCCTCGGCAAGGATTGCGGCGACATCGCTATCCTCCGCCATCGCGCCCGACAAAGTACCCTGAAAATTGTTCGAGAAGGTTTCCACGTCCCCCGTCGCCTGCGCGCACAGATCATAGGAGAGGACGAGGAACATGGCTTCCGACAATTGCACGACGGGGCTTTTGGGCAGCCAGGCGCGATAATAATCGAACGGGTCGGCGATGACCTGCGGCTCGAAAAAGCTGCTTGCGGCGATAGTGTTCACGCCTCGTCCCTCAATCTTCTAGTTATCGGCGCAACTATATGCAGCCGCACCCGCCGCGCGATGCACATTTTCGTTAGGCGCGCTCGACATGGGCGAGCGCGTTGGCGAGGAACCGGCGGAGGTTCGGATCGGCATAAGCGGCGGGGCCGTCGCCGGGCTGCAGATAGATCAGGCGGCCCGTGCCGACCGGCCTTTCCCACGCGATCAGGTCGCTTTCGGGACGGTGATCCCAACCGTCATTGCTGAACATGCGCCCCGTCACGGCCTGTGATGCCGAATAGAAATTTTCGTGAACGAAGGCGTGATCGGCGCGGAGCAGCGGTTTCGTCGCACCCCAGATCGGCGCGAGATAGAGTTCGTCGCAGAGCGGGAAGCGTGGCGGCAGTCCGGCGGTCGCCGGATGCGCGGGATCGAGGACGAGGGCGTCGTAACGGACCTCATGACGATAGCCCGAGTCGAGATGCTGCTCGCCGTGGGCTTCGCCGGGATCGTAGAGAAAGCGTCCGCCAAGCATCTCGGCCCATTCGGGCCATTCGGCCCAGCCCGCGATCGCATGATGCATTGCAACCGCGCCGCCGCCCCGCGCGAAATAGTCGGTGATGGCACGGCGATAGGTGAAGGACGGTGGCCGCGTCGCCGCCCTGCCGTCGCCGAAGCTATATCCCGGCATGTCGTAAAAGAGGATCGCGTCGGCCGCATCTGCTGCGCCCTCTGCGACCGCGATCTCGGCTTCGGGATGGATCAGGTGCGTGACGGTCCAGCCTTCGAAGCTCGCGAGCAGATCGGCGAAGGGTTCCGCTTCATAGGGATGGCCGCCCGACAGCACGAGAAGGCGGCGCGCCCCCGTCATGCGATCTTCAGGATCATCTTGCCCTGATTGCTCCCGGCGAAGAGCCGCATGAAGGCATCGAAGCTGTTCTCGATGCCTTCGTCGACATGCTCGTCGGCGATCAGCTTGCCCTGCTGCAGCCACGCGGCCATCGCGGCGCCGCCCTCGGCGAAGCGCGCGATGTAGTCGGCGACGAGCAGCCCGCGGATCGAGGCGCGGTGGACGATGAGCTGCCAGATGTTGCGCGCGCCGATCTTTTCGACCGAATTGTATTCGCTGATCAGGCCGCAGAGGCCGATGCGGGCACCGTGGCGCAGATTGTTGAGGCCGGCGTCGAGGATGTCGCCGCCGACATTTTCGAAGATGATGTCGACGCCGTCGGGCGCCTCGGCGCGAATCGCGTCGGTCAGCGCCTGCACATCCTTGCCGCGATAGTCGATCGCGGCGTCGAAGCCGTAGCGATTGATCAGTTTCGCGCACTTTTCGGGTCCGCCGGCGATGCCGATGACCTTGCTCGCGCCCTTGATTTTCGCGATCTGGCCAACGAGCGACCCGACCGCGCCCGCCGCGCCAGTGACGAGTACGACGTCGCCGGGCTTGGGTTCGCAGACATCGATATAGCCGAAATAGGCGGTCATCCCGACCGCGCCGAGCACCGAGAGGTAATTGGTCACAGAGGGGACGAGGCTGGCGTCGATCGGCTGGGTGAAGCCGCCGACGGTGCCAACCGAATAATCCTCGATCGCGTTGAGGCCCATCACCCACTGGCCGGGCGCGAAGCCCTCGGCGTTGCTCGCCTCGACGATGCCGACGGTCGACGCTCGCACCGGCGTGCCGAGCGGGATCGGCGGCATATAGCTCGGCGCATCGTCCATCCAACCGCGGATCGCGGGATCGAGCGAGGCATAATGGTTGCGGATCAGGAATTGCCCGGCGGCGAGCTCGGGCGTCGGTTCGGTCACGAGCGAGAAGTCCGCCCGCACGGGTTCGCCATTGGGGCGGCGGACGAGCAGGAAGCGGCGGTTGTCAGGCATGAAAGCTCCTCAGGCGGGGACGATGGAAACCGGGATCGCGCTTTGCAGCGACTGGCCGGTGATGGGGTCATAGGCGACGCTCTCGCTGACGAGGCGGTTGGTCGAGGCGCCATGCTCGTGGACGCCGTCGGGGCCGATGTCGGGGCCGCCGAAGGCATGCGCCATCGACACGACGCCGGGGCGCATATTCTCCGCCGCGCGCGCGACCGCGACGACTTCGCCGACGGCCGAGCGGATGCGGACGGTGTCGCCGTCATTGCAGGGAATGCGCGCGAGATCGTCGGGATGCAGGAAAGCGGGGTTGGTGGTGCGCTTGGCGCGCAGCGCGGGCAGATTCTGACCGGTCGAGTTGAAGCGATGGCGGCTGCGGCGCGAGACCATCCGCCAGGGGAAATCGGGCGTCGGTTGGTCGGCTTCGCCATAGGCGATGAGTTGGTCGGGCATTGCACCTGCGGTGAGGTCGAAGTGGCCGGATGCATCGGGATCGCCGGGTTCGACGATCGGATGCAGATCGTCATAGATGACGGCCTTGCCATCGACGGTATCGGCGCGCACCACACTCGGCGCGACCGAGCAGCCGGCGACCATAAGGTCGAGGAACGCTTCCTTCGTGGGCCGTTTGTCCATCGGGCAGGCGCCGCCTGCGAGCGGCATGCCGGTGCCGAGACGGTGCGCGAGTTCCCAGAGCATTTCCCACTCCTCGAGCAGCCCTTCGGGTGCGTCGATCATCGCCTCGGTATAGCGGGCGTAGGGGATTTCGTACCACCATTCGGAAAGGTTGCTGATGTCCTCGCGTTCGAGGCACATTTTGGGGGCGAGGATATAGTCGGCGCGCGTCGCCGTCGCGGACCCGGCGTTAACGTCGATGCAGACAAGCAGCTCCAGCCCGTCGATCGCGCGCGTCATCTTGTCCTGATCGGGGAAGGCGACCACCGGATTGCCGCCGATCACGATCAGCGCGCGCACCTGCCCCTCGCCCGGGGTCAGCATTTCGTCGGCGAGCACATTGCACGGCATCTCCATGCCGAGATGCGTCAGGCCGCGGATGCGCGAGGCGGGGAAGCCCTCGCCAAAAAGCGCCATCGGCGGCGCGACCTCTGCGCGGCGCGGGGTGACAGGGGTGAAGACGCGCGGGATCGAGCTTTTCTCGCCCTCGCGACAGAAACGCCCGCAGATTATGTTGAGCGACGAGACGAGATATTGGGTGAGCGTGCCATTGCCCGCCATCTCCGGCCCGGTGCCCGTCGAGACGACGCCCTTGGTGCCGCCTGCGAACATCCGCGCCGCGGCGACAAGCTGGCTTTCCTCGACCCCGGCGCGTGCTGCAGCGATGTCGGGGGTGAAGCCCGCTACCGCGCGCTGCAACTCGTCGAGGCCGTCGACATAGCGCTGGACGAACGCCTTGTCGTAGAGGCCTTCGGACAGGATGACATGGATGATCCCGGCGAGCAGCGCGGGGTCTTCGCCCGGGCGGACGGGCAGGTGGATATGCGCGAGCGCCGCGACGTCGCTCTCGCGCGGGTCGGCGACGATCAGTTTGAGGCCGCCGTCGAGCGCATCGCGCAGGCGGCGCGACGGCGAAAAGGGTGGCAACCCGCCCGGCGGGCCGTAGTGCGAGACGATCGGATTGTTGCCGATGAAGAAGGCGACATCGGCCTCGGCGAAGGTGTGCATGCCGCCCATCCAGTTGCCGTAGCGCGCCGTCGTATAGAATTTGGCGGGCTGGTCGAGCGTCACCGACGTATAGATGTTGCGGGTGCCGAGCCCCTGCGCGAAGGCCATGGCGCTGCCGACTCCGGCGCTGTTCTGGAAGGCATAGGTACCTGCATAAATGGCGACGGCATGCGGTCCATGCTCGGCGATGATGGCCGAGAGTTGCGCGCCGATCTCGTCGAGCGCGCTGTCCGTCGCTATATCCTCGAAGGCGTCGCCGACGCGCTTCTGCGAGACGATCAGCCGCTGCGGCCCATGGTGCGCCTCGGCGAGTTGGCGGCCCTTGATGCAGGTGTAGCCGCCGAAGACCGGATCGTCGGGATCGCCCTGCACCTTGGTCACGCGGCCCTCGTCGATCGTGACCAGCATCGCGCAATTGGCATGGCAGAAGCGGCAGAAACTGCGGCGAACCTCAGGCATCATATCTCTCCCTGATCGCACCCTACGCCTCGGCGCCCCGCAATCGACTGGCACTTTTGGCGGTGGTTGCGGCGGCCGGGTGGGCGCAATTTCGCGGCAGGGAACAGGGAGAGTATCGATGCCCACATCGCGCCAATGGCTGCTGAACGGACATCCGCGCGGACGCGGGATCGAGGAGGGCGATTTCCGGCTCGTCGAGACCGAGATCGGCACGCCGGGCGACGGCGAAATGCTGCTCAAGACGCTCTATCTGGGGTTCGATCCGGCGCAAAAGGGATGGATGGAAAATATCGCCGACTATGTCGCGCCGATGGCGATCGGCGACGTCATGCGGGGCAGCGCGATCAGCGAAGTGGTCGAGAGCAACCATCCGGGCCTTGCAGTCGGCGACCTGGTGATGGGGTCGACCGGCTGGACCGAATGGCACCGGTCGGACGGCGCAGGGCTGGTCAAGATCGACACCGCGCTGCCGCCGACCGCGATGCTGTCGGTGCTCGGGACGACGGGGGTCACTGCTTACTGCGGATTGTTCAAGGTCGGGCGGCCGGTGGCGGGCGATACGGTGCTCGTCTCGGGTGCGGCGGGGGCCACGGGGTCGGTCGTGGGTCAGCTGGCGAAGATCGCCGGGTGCCGCGCGGTCGGCATTGCGGGCGGTGAGGACAAGTGTCGCTGGTTGGTTGAGGAGGCGGGCTACGACGCGGCGATCGACTATAAGGCGGGCGACGTGCGGGCCCAGATCCGCGACCATTGTCCACGCGGAGTCGACGTCATTTTCGACAATGTCGGCGGCACGATCCTCAACGACATGCTCGGCGAGATCGCGACCGGCGCGCGGGTTGTGATCTGCGGCGGGATCAGCCGGTACGAGACCGGATCGCTGCCCGCGGGGCCGCAGAATTACTTCAATCTGGTCTTCCGCCGCGGCACGATGGCGGGCTTCATCGTGATCGACTGGGCGAGCGAATTTCCGGCGATCCGTAAACGGCTGGAGGGCTTCGTCCAGGATGGGCGGCTCACCTATCGCGAGGATGTGCAGCAGGGGTTCGAAAATGCCCCGGCAACCCTCAAGCGCCTGTTCGGCGGCCAGAACCGCGGCAAGCAATTGTTGAAGCTGTAGGGAGATCGACATGGGCAGGCTGGCAGGCAAGCGCGCCGTCATCATAGGCGCAGCATCGGCGGGCAATATGGCGCAGGTGACCGCGCGGTTGTTCGCGCGCGAGGGCGCGACGGTGATGGTCGCGGGGCGCAAGGCCGAACCGCTCGAAGCACTGGCGGCCGAGATCGGCGGCCATGCCGCGCTCTGCGACATCACCGACAAGGCTTCGGTCTTCGCGCTCGCCGATGCGGCGAAGGCGAAGATGGGCGGGGTCGACATTGCGATGAATGCCAGCGGGTGGGGGCTGCTCAAGCCCTTGCTCGATGTCACCGAAGAAGAACTGGCCGCCATCGTCGCGTTGCAGTTCACCGGCGTGCATCATTTCCTGCAGGCGTTTGTCAGCGCGATGCTCGCCAACGATCCGAGCGGCGGCTCGATCATCCAGATATCGTCGGCGACCACGCGCGCGCCGATCGGCAACCATGCCGCCTATATCGGTACCAAGGCAGGGTCGGAGGCGCTGATCCGTTGCGTCGCCAATGATTTCGGCGCCGCGGGGATTCGGGCGAATGTCGTGTCGCCGGCGTTCACCGAGTCGCCGATGACCGAGGGAGCGTTCGCGACGCCGGGATTGGTCGATGCCTTCCTGCCGCGTTATCCGCTGGGACGGCTCAACACGTCGCAGGATGTGGCGAACGCATGCCTCTGGCTGGCCAGCGACGAGGCTTTCGTTACGGGTGAGAATTTGCAGCCGAACGGCGGGCTGGCGCTGCGGGGCAATCCGCAGGAGGCTGACATTGCGGCCGCGGTCGGTGCGGCGATGGCGAAGTTGCAGGTGCAATAAACACGCCGCCATTGCGAGCGCAGCGAAGCGATCTAGGGCGGATTACGCCACGCTGGATCGCCGCGTCGCTTCGCTCCTCGCACTGACGAGATGATGGGGGGGGCAGTCGCTAGCCAATCTGTCGCTCGCGGCCTTCCCAATAGGGCGCGCGCAGTTCGCGGCGTAAAATCTTCCCCGACGGGTTGCGCGGCAGCGCCGGGATGAAGTCGACCGATTTGGGGCATTTATAGCCGGCGATCCGCTCGCGCGCCCAGCCGATGATCGCGGCCGCGTCCGCGCTCGCGCCGTCGCGCAGCACGACGCATGCCTTCACCGCCTCGCCCCATTTGTCGTCGGGCACGCCGACCACCGCGATGTCGGCGACCGCGGGGTGGCCATAGATCGCATTCTCGACCTCGGCCGGATAGACATTCTCGCCTCCCGAGATGATCATGTCCTTCACCCGGTCGTGGAGGTAGAAATAGCCTTCCTCGTCGGTGTAGCCGGCGTCGCCGGTGCGCAGCCAGCCGTCCGCGTCGATCGTCTCCGCCGTCGCTTCGGGCCGTCCCCAATATTCGCGCATATTCGCTTGCGCGCGGATCGCGATCTCGCCGATTTCGCGCGGCGGGAGCGCGTTGCCGCCGGCGTCGATCACCCGCATCTCGACCCCGCGCAGCGGTTTGCCGACCGAGCGCATCCGCTCGTTGCCCGCCGGGTCATGATCTTCGGGCGGCAGCGCGGCGATCGTGCCCGACGTCTCGGTCATGCCGTACATCTGGACGAAGCCGCACTGGAAAACGTCGATGCACTGGCGGAGCAGGTCGAGCGGGATCGGCGAGGCGCCATAGGCGATGTGGCGCAGCCGCGAGAAATCGACATCGCGCGCCCGCGGCTGATTGACGATGATCTGCATCGCCGCGGGCACCATGAAGATTTTGGAAATGCCATAGGCCTCGATCAGGTCGAGCACCCCGCCGGGATCGAACTCGCGCGTGATCACGCCCGTGGCGCCATTGGTCATTACGGTGATGCCGTATCCGGTGCCGCCGATATGGAAGCAGGGCATGGCGACGAGCCCGACGTCATCCTCTTCCCACCGCTCCCAATCGGCCTGCAGCGCCGGGTCGCGGTCGAGTTGCGAGCGCAGCACCGAGCCGTTGGTGAGTACCGCGCCCTTGGGCTTGCCGGTGGTGCCCGAGGTGTACATCTGGATCACCGCGTCGGTCTCGCCGCGCGGGATGTCTGGGTCGGTGGCTGAGAAGGCGTCGCGCCAGCTAAGATAGTCTGGAAAGCCGCTCGCCGCGCCCTCGGTTGCGACGACATGCTCGACGCCGGGAAAAGCCTTGCGGTTCGCGGCGACCAGTTCGGCAAATTCCGGCCCGACAAACAGGATACGCGCAGCGCAATTGTCGATGATCCATGCGATCTCGGGCACGGCGAGGCGCCAATTGACCGGCGTCATGACACCGCCGGCCTTGGCGACCGCCATCACGAGCTCGAAATAGATGTCGCTGTTCTTGCCGAGATAGGCAACGCGGTCGTCGGGTCTCAGACCGAGGGCGATCAGTCCGTTCGCGGCGCGGCTGCTGTTCGCATCGAAATCGGCGTAGCTCGTTGCGCGGCCCTCGAAGTGGAAGAGGATGCGATCGGGACGCTCACGGGCGTTGGTCCGCGCGACGTCGGCGATCCGCTGAAAGGCTGGAACCTTCACTTAACTTCCTCTCCCATGGTCAGGCGTGACCGAACGCCTGCCGGTAGAGACGGGAGTCGGCGGCGTAGAAATTGCAATGAAAACCCGACGGAACGCGGAACGGGACATGGATCGTCGCGACCGGCCCCGCCGCGATGTCGAGCGCGTCGAAGATCGCGAGTTCGCTGGTTGCGGCGCCTGCGCGGTGGACCAGCGTCATCGCATAGCCGTCGCCTTCTCCCGCGGCGCCGATCTTCGGCGCGAAAACCAGCTCGCCACACGAGGCGCCATTGCCGAAGTGATAGACGTCCTCCTGGCCGCTGATCGCGTCGAAGCGCAGCACCGCGTCCATCCCTTCCGCACGTCCGTCGCGGCTGTTCAAATTTATATTGGCAAAACTGTGGCGCGAGGCGCGCGTCATGAATCGGTCGTCGGGGCGCGGGAACTGGATGTCGCGGTCGTTGAGCGTCTCTTCCCTGATCCACGTCCCGTTGCCGTTCGTGCCCGGATCGATCGTCCAGCGGCGCAGGCTCTGCTGTGTGTCGCCATGCGTCCTTTTCGCGCCCGTCTCGTCAGGAAACAGCGCGGTGCCGTTCGCAGCGGCGACATCGGCGATGATCTTGCCGTCCTGTTCCCATACGTTGAGTTCGTGGAACATGTGGCGCGGCTCGTAGTCGAACCAACGAATGTCGCTCGCGGAACCCTCGCGCGGCATGATCGCGAATTTGGTCGGGCGGCCGTTGACCCACGCGGTCATCGGCCCGCCCTTCATGAAGCGGCCGAGGTCGGCGTCGATGGGGATGACCGGGAAAACCACCCAGTTCTCGGTCAGGAAGAACGTGTGCATCAACGCGTTGTGCGGCATGTCGATGACCTCCGCCTTGCGCACGCTGCCGTCGACCGCGATCACGTCGTACCGCAATTGCGGCGGCCCCATCGGGCCATTGATCGCCATGCCGATGTTGACCAGCTCGCCGCTGTGATGATCGACCTTGGGGTGCGCGGAAAAAGTCGTGGTGATCGTCCCGCCATAATGTTCCTCGCCCAGCGTTTCGAGCGTGCGCGGGTCGAGCTCGACCGCCGGCGCGCCCTCCATCAGCGCCAGCAGCTTGCCGCCATGGACGATGATGTTGGTATTTGCGGTGTTGTAACGCTTGCCCGCGACCGACGGGTCGGCGGTCATCGGATTTCCGAACAGCCCGAACAGGCGCTTGCCTGCCGCCTTTTCCAGCTCGAACTTCTCGGTTCTGACCCAGCGGTTGAGCATCGACGCGCGGCCATCGGCGATATGAAAGGCATAGACCATGCCGTCGCCGTCGAACCAGTGATACTCGCCCTCGCGCGTCGGATAGAGCGGTTCGGGGCCGTTGCGATAGAAGACGCCGACCAGATCGGCAGGGATCTCGCCCTCGACGATCAGGTCGGGCGCGGTCGCCTCGAAGCGCACCGGCTGATGATGTCCCGACAGATAGGGATGGTCGAAAAAGGCCTGCGTCATCCTGGTTCCTCTGGTCTGTCCACCAAACAAGGGGCGGTGCAATGCGCCGCCCCTTGTTCCTGGTCCCCCTTTACGACCCCGCCGTGCCCTGGCGGGAACGTCCCATCGTCAGAACTTGAAGCCGAGTTCGACACCGTAAGTGCGCGGCTCGATGGAGCCGGAGAAGGTGAAGAGGCCGGCGACCGGCAGGGTGCTGCCGATGTCGCGCACATTGGTCAAATTGCGGCCAAAGACTGCGACGCTGATTTCTCCGCTGCCCGTCAGGAAGGTGTAGGACACCTGTCCCGACAGATTTTCGCGATCCTTGGTAAAGCAGCGGAAATCGTTGGTAACCGCGCCGAGGACGATCGGCCGGTTGGCGACGATGCAGGTGGCCACCTTGCTCTGGAAGCGGAGCAGCAGATTGGCGTCGAGACGTCCGGAGCCGATTTCCTTCGAATAATTGACGCCGGTCGAGAACTGATACTTCGGTGCGCGGCGCAGGGTCAGCGTCGACACGTCGTCGCCGACGTTATCGCCGTTCAGATCTTTCAGGAATGTTCCGTACCTGGCGTCGATGTAGCTGGCCGATGCCGTGAAGTTCAGCGATTCGGACGGCTGCATGATCAGTTCCAGCTCGGCGCCGGTGATCTTTGCCGATGCCGCATTTCCGACGACCGTCTCCTGCGGCTGGGCCGACCCCGGCGGCGAGGGCTGAACGACCTCTTCCTGCTTGTTGTCATATTTGGTGTGGAACAGTGCGATGTTGGTGCGCAGGGTGCGATCCAGCCAGTCGGCCTTCAAACCGACCTCGAACGCATCGACGGTCTCCGGGAAATAGGGGCCGAGCGAGGTCGGCGATGCGGCGCGTCCGTTGAAGCCGCCCGACCGGAAGCCGGTCGAGTAGGACCCATATATGATCTTGTTTTCGCCGACTTCGTAGGTCGCGTTGGCGCGCCAGGTGAATTTGCCGAACGATGCCTTGCCCGAACAATTGGTGGCAGGGCCGTAAGTGGGCAGCCCTGCCAGGGGCCCCGGTCCAAAGACGCCGGTCACGCTGACGCAGGACCGTCCGTCGAAATTCGGCTGGCTCAATTCGACCAGTCCCACGACCTGGCCGTAGTTGTTGAAGGTTTGCTTTCTGTCGCGGGTATAGCGACCGCCAACCGACAATTTGAAGCGGTCGGTCAGCTTGAACTGGGCGTCGGCAAACCCAGCATAGGACCTCGCCTTATTGTCGGTGTAGGCGCGAAGTGTTGCGCCAGCGGCGCTTTGCGAGGGCACGGGTCCCAGACGCGTGAACTGGTCCAGCTGGTAGTTGCTGTTGTAATAATAGCCGCCGACCAGCAGGTTGATTGCGTCGCCGAGCTCGGCCAGCACCCGCAGCTCCTGGCTAAACTGTTCGAATTGCTGAATGCGCCGGGTGGCGAAGAAATCCGCCGAACTGCCGTCGAAGTCCTGCGCGACATTCTCGTCATTGGTGCGATAGCCGGTCACCGAAAAGAGCGTGATATTGTCGCTTAGCGACCAGGTGATGTTGCCGGTCACCGCGTCGGTGTCGTTGGAGACGTCATGCGGCGCCAATTGATAGGTCGAATTGACGCCGCGATCGGGCAGCGCGAACCGGTTGCACTCGGCGACGGGCGAAAACCCGGGTGCGCCCGCGGCCAGGCAGATCAGGTCGAGGCTCGACGATGTCGGGATCGAAACCGTCTCGCCGCGCTCGCGCATATGTTCATAGGTTATCTCGGCCGAAAAGTCGCTGCTGGGTTCGATCAAAAGGGTCGCCCCGCCGGTCAGCGTTTCATATTTGCCATCGCGGCCGCCGGTGCTGAGGTTGCGGACAAAGCCGTCGGTCTTGTCATAAAAGCCGAACGCCTTGATCGCGATGAAATCTCCCAGCTTGCCGCTGTTGGCGACCAGCCGGGCACTTTTGGTGTCGAACCTGGCATAGGACAGGCGGCCCTTGACGCCGAAATCGTCGGTGGGCTTGGTGCGCTTCACCTCGATCACGCCGCCGATCGTGTTGCGGCCGAACAAGGTTCCTTGCGGACCGCGCAGGACCTGCAAGCTTTCGAGATCGAAACTGTCGAGCAGCTGGCCGGTGTTCGTGCCGATGAACACGCCATCGACGACGACGCCGACGGTCGGGTCGAAGCTTTTTTCGATGTCCTCGAACGAAATGCCGCGAATGGAGATCGCCGCCGCGCTCGGACCGGCCGACACGCTGTCGATCACCAGGCTCGGAACGCGTCCCGCGACATCGCGAATATCCTGCACCATGCCGGTATCCAGCGCCTTTTCGTCCAAGGCGGTAATCGCGACCGGGACGGACTGGGCGCTTTCTTGGCGCTTCTGTGCGGTGACGACGATTTCGCGGATCGCGCCGCCGCCATCGTCCTGAACCGGTGCCTCCTGGGCAAAGGCCGGCGTGGCGATGGCAAGTGCAGCGAGCGACACAGTGGCATGGATGGCAGGCAGCGTTCGGGCATGCGTGGTCATCGTCGTTCCTCCCTCTCGCGCCGGCACATAGGCTCGCCGGTCACGTTGAGGGCAAGGTCCGCTTTATGCCTCGATTCAACAATCATCAAAAATATCAGGCATGCCGTAGCGGCACGAAATGCGCTGATTTCCTTGCTTTCTATTGCCGCTGTGTCGCGCCGCCATCGACGAAGACGCCGTGACCCGACATGAAACGCGCCTCGTCGCTGACCAGAAAGGCGGCGACGTCGGCGATGTCTTCCGGCTGTCCGAGCCGACCGAGCGCCGCCTTGTCGACCCACTTCTGCCGGAACTCGGGCATCGTGGCGAAGGCCGGGGCGGTCATCGGGGTCTCGATCGCGCCGGGCTGGATGCAATTGACCGTGATGCCATATGCGCCAACCTCGGCCGCGACCGACTTGGTCATGCCCAGCACGGCATGTTTCGATGCGCTATAGGCGGTCATGCCCGCTTCGCCGAAGCTCGACATCACCGATCCGATCAGGATGATCCGTCCGTGCGGCGATCGTTTGAGAAGGGGCAGCGCATCGCGCATCAGGCGAAACACCGCAGTGACATTGACCGCCATCATCTCGTCAAAATAGTCGTCGCTCGCGCCGTCGAGCATCTGCATGCCCGTAATCCCCGCACAGGCGACAACGATGTCGAGCCGCCCGAACCGCGCTTCGGTTTCGGCAACCAGCTTTGCGTTGATGCCGGGCGCCGTCACGTCGGCAAGGATGTCGACCTCGCCAGATCGGTCGGTGGTCAGGACGCGCGAGCCGTCGGCAGCGAGGCGGCGGGCGGTCGCGAGACCGATCCCCGATCCGGCGCCTGTGACGAGCGCAGCACGGCCATCGAGGCGCCCAGCCATCAGAGCGAGCTGCCGCCGTCGACGCGGAACTCGGCGCCGGTCGCGAACGCCGATTCGTCGGAGGCAAGATAGAGCACGATCGCCGAAATCTCTTCGGGCCTGCCGAGGCGGCCCACCGGGTGCGTCGCGACCCAGCTGTCGTAGAGCGCCTGGCCGTCCTCGACCTGCGCCATCACCTTTTCGAGGATCGGCGTGTGGATTGCGCCCGGATGCACTGAATTGCAGCGAATGCCATAACCCTTGCGCGCATAATGCAGCGCGACCGACTTGGTGAGATGCGTCACCGCGGCCTTGGCGGCGTTGTAAGCGGCGAGGTCGGCCTGCGCACGGACACCGCACATCGACGACATGTTGATCACCGAGCCACCATTGGCCTTCATCTTCGGAATCACATGCTTGCAGCCGAGGAAAACGCCATCGACGTCGACCGAAAATTCGTGCCGGAAAGCCTCGAGCGTCAGATCCTCGATCGAGCCATGCGTCGTGATCCCGGCATTGTTGACCAGGATGTCGATCCGGTCGCAGGTGGCCAGTGCGGCGAGCCATTCGGCCTCCTTGGACACGTCGAGCCTGACGAAGCGCTGGCCGAGCTCTGCGGCAAGCGCTTCGCCTGCCTCGACGTCGATATCGGCAATGACGACGCTCGCGCCCTCGGCGACGAAGCGGCGGACGATGTCGAGGCCCAGCCCCGACGCGCCGCCGGTCACGAATGCGATCTTGCCCGAAATGCGGCCTTGCCCTTCCATCCTGTCCTCCCTCTTTTGCGACGGCACTATCATGGCGCGGGCGAGGCGATGGGACTATTTATTGCGCTAGGTGCGGCGGACGGCCGGTCGGGATCACATCGTGGTGGGACAGGAGAGGCGCCATGGAGGACAGCTGGGACTATATCATCGTCGGCGCGGGGTCCGCGGGCTGCGTGCTCGCCGAGCAATTGAGCGCCGACCCGGACATCCGCGTGCTGCTCCTCGAAGCGGGCGGCTCCAATGACAGCCGCTGGGTTACAATCCCGAAGGGCGTCGCGAAGCTCGTCACCAATCCCGACCACATCTGGGCCTATGGTGTGTCACAGCCGCGTGGCGACGGCAGCGCACCCGGCGAGGTGTGGATTCGCGGCAAGGGGCTTGGCGGATCGTCGGCGATCAACGGCATGATCTGGAGCCGCGGCGAACCGGCCGACTATGACGAATGGGAAAAGCTCGGCTGCACCGGCTGGAACGGCGATGCGATGACTGATGCTTTCCGCAAGCTGGAAGATCATGGTCTCGGCGCCAGCGCGATGCGCGGCGCGGGAGGGCCGGTCAGGGTGGCGCCGAAAATCCACAGCTATCCGCTGGCCGAGACGATGGTGCAGGCGGGGGTCGAATTGGGGCTAAAGCCCGTCGACGATCTCAACGCATCGACCTCGGATCGCGTCGGCTTTTACGCGCATAACGTCCGGAGTGGGCGGCGCGAAAGCGCGGCGACGACCTTTCTCGTGCGGACGAAGAAGCGGCCGAACCTGCGCGTCGTGACGCATGCGATGGCCGAGCGTCTGGTCATCGAGAGCGGCAGGGTCGTCGGGGTCGAGGCGAAGGTCGCGGGCCAGCCGCTGCGTTTCGACTGCGCCGGCGAAGTTATCGTCTCGGGGGGCGCCTTGGAAAGTCCGCTGCTGCTCCAGCGCTCGGGGATCGGGCCGGCCGAAGTGCTGCGGGCGGCAGGGGTCGATCCGGTCGTCGATGCTCCGGATGTCGGCGGGCGGATGCGCGAGCATCTGGGCTTTTCGATGCCGCATCGCCTGTCGCGCGATGTCGGCAGCAACCGCAGCTTCTTCGGCATCGGGCTGATGCGCGCGATGGCCCAATATATGCTGACGCGCGGCGGGATCATGGCGACGGGGCCGTTCGAGGTCGGTGCCTTTCTGAACCTGACCAGCCGCGACGCGCGGCCCGACCTGCAACTCTATCTTGGCGGCTACACCTTCGCGCTCGGCGACGACAAGCATCCGGTGCCGCTCAGCAGCATCGACCGCAAGCCAGGCATGACCATCTATGGCCAGCTCCTTCGCCTGACGAGCGAGGGCAGTATCATGATCACCGGGCCGGGCAGCGACGCGCCTGCCGACATCAAGCCCAATTGGCTTTCGACGCGCGAGGACGAGCGCACTGCGATCGCCGCGGTGCATGCGATGCGCCGCTATATGGCGCAACCTGCGCTCGTCGGCCTCGTCGAGCGCGAACTGCTTCCCGGCGCGGCGGTGCAGAGCGATGCCCAAATCCTCGCCGCCTTCCGCCGCCTGTCGACCTGCGGCCTCCACGGGGTCGGGACGTGCCGGATGGGCGGCGACAATCGGGCCGTCACTGACGCGCGGTTGCGCGTCAATGGCGTGCGTGGGCTTCGCGTCGTAGATTGTTCGGTGATGCCGTCGCCGGTGACAGGCAACACCAATGCCCCGGCCATGGCCTTGGCCTTGCGCGCCAGCGGGCTAATCCGCGAGGATCGGTGTAAATTGCGCGCGGTCGCCTAGGCGCTCTCGCGTTCCTTCAGCCAGCCGATCCCCCGGCGCAGCAGGTCGTAGAAGACCGGCAGATCCCACGCGCAGCGGTCGACCGTCGGCCACCAGTCCATCATTGGCTGCAGGTCGTAATGGCCGCGGCAATGACCGAGCGTGAGGTAGAGCACCGCTCCCGCGCCATGCCGCTTGATGTAGAAGACAGGGTAGGTGCCCGGCGCATCTTCGGCCTCGACGAAACCCGTGCCCGGCCCGGTGCACTCGGTATCCATCAGCACGTGCAGGTCGCCGTGGGTTTCGAGGTGATAGAGCTCGTCGGTCGTCTCGAACGGCTCGATGCCCTTGGTGAGCTGGTGATCGGGATCGACGACGCGGACGGTATAGGGTTCGATCGCCGGGTGGCTGATGAACTGCGACCCCAGGAGGTCCATCATAAGCGGGGCCCAGCGCGGCGCATCCCACACGCCCGTGTCGAGCAGGCGGAGGATCGAGTTGGTGCCGTGGAGCGCATACCAGCGCCCGCCTTTCGCGAGCCAGCGCTTCAGCGCCTCCTGCGCGGGCAGCGACGGGGTAACATCGCAGGTGTAGGTGATGAGGATGTCGGCGCCCTCGATCGCCTCGATATTGTCGTAATTCTCGAACACGCGCGTGCGGACGCGTTGGTCCTCGGCGAGCAATTTGAGCAGCTCGAGCCGCGCGAAATCCATGTCGTGCCAGACGCCGCCGCAGATCAGCACGCAGTTGATGCGGGGTGGATGTTCGCTGTCGCTCATCGCCGATCCTCTCCTCCTGTTATGGCGCCATCATGCGAATGCGGTGCGCCGCCGTCACCTTGCTGTATTGATAGGTTCCCGAAGACCATGAAACTGGCAAGAGGGCAGGCGAGAGGAGAGGCGCGATGCATCAGAGGCTGGGCGGCAAGGTCGCTTTGGTCACCGGCGGGACGAGCGGGATCGGCGCGGCAACGGTCGAGCGGTTGGTCAAGGAGGGCGCGCAGGTCGTCTTCACCGGCTCGAATGTCGAAGCGGCAGCGCGCGTCGAAGGCCGGACCGGCGCCATCTTCCGGGCCCACCGCGTCGAGGATGCCTCGGCCTGGGATGCCCTGATGACCGAGATCGAGGCCGAATATGGCCGGCTCGACATCGCCTTCGCCAATGCCGGGACCGAGGCGGGCGATGCCAGCGTCGAGGACATCGGCATCGACGCCTGGAGTCATATCATCGCGGTCAACCAGACCGGGGCGATGCTGACCGTCCAGCATGCGATCCGCGCGATGGCCAAGAACCCGCAAGGACCGACCGGATCGATCATCGTCAACTCATCCATGAACGCACACCGCGCGATGGGCAATTATGTCGCCTATTCGGTGACCAAGGCGGCGGTCGTCGCGCTCGTCAAATCGGCGGCGATCCACTGCGCGGGCAAGGGCTATAGAATCCGCGCCAATGCGATCCTTCCCGGCGTGGTCGAAACCGACATGATCCGCGGCGTCATAGATCGCTCGCCCGATCCCGCGGCAGCGCGTGAAGCGTTCGAGGGTATGGCGCCGATGAAGCGCATGGCGCAACTCGACGAAATCAGCGCGCTGGTCGCGTTCCTCGCGTCCGACGAGGCCGGGTTCATCTCGGGCGCCGATTATGTGATCGACGGCGCGACGACTGCGGGGATGATGGGGGTCTAAAGTCAAATCGCGCCGATTAACGCATTTAACAGTGCCGCTGTGGCGCATCGCCCTCCATATTTCCTCGTCCATCCGCACAACGCGGGCGACGGTACAAGGAGGGCGGGATGGCCTTTTCAGGTTCGCTGGAAGATCGGATTGCCCTTCGCGAGTTGCTCGACAGCTATGCCGACGCGGTTTGTCGTCACAACGCGGATGCTTGGGCAGCAACCTGGGCCGAAGGTTGCGAATGGGAACTCGAAGGCTTCGGGACTTTTCGCGGCAAGGCTCTGGTCGTCGAAACCTGGCGCGCGGCGATGAAGGGGTTTCCCGGTATCATATTCCAGGCCTGGCCTGGCGAGATGATCGTTGAAGGCGATCGCGCCACGATGCGGTCCTACACCGCCGAAACCTACTCCCGCGACGGACATACCCAGAACGATCTTGGCGAATATACGGATACTTGCTCAAAGATCGAAGGACGCTGGTATTTTGTCTGCCGCCGCTTTCGCGCGCTGCATCGGCGGCGGGTCGCGCAATGAGCCGTCCGTTCCGGCGCATATTTCGGAAATCCTGAAAGGGTCTGCCATGAAGATCATCGTCGAAGCAAAGGTCGATATCGACGCGGCGCGCCGAGCCGAGGCATTGGACGGGGCTCTGCCATGGATCGAAGGGGCTCAGGCTCAGGCCGGTTGCCTGGGCTATTTCTGGACCGCCGACCCGCACCATCCCTCGCGCGTTCATGTGTTTGAAGAATGGGAAAGCGCCGATGCGTTGGCCATGCACCTTGCCGGCCCGCAATATCGCGGCATGCTCGACCATATCTCGCAATTCGGCATCACCAACGCGGTTAGCCGCAAATTTGCGGTTGAGCGGGAGGGTGCTGTCTATAACGCCGCAGGCGTTGCCAGCGCTGAGTTCGAGTCTTCACCCTGAGCATGATTGCCGGAATTTCCGCCAGACTGGTTTTGCTTTTCGGTTCCGGAGGATATTCATCGTCCTCTAGCCTTTAGATCGCGAGATCCGCCGGGCGCTGTCGGCCATTGCCACTAGCAGATCGCGTCGCTGAGCGAATTGCCGATCGGGTCACCGCCCGCAACCGCGTTGCGAGCATCCATCGGCAGCGCGGTCGCAGCGAAAGGCACCGACCATCGGTCGCGTCCGGCAAGCAGCTTGAATGATATGCGTCCGCTTATCTTGGCGCAGATACAAAAGCAGCCCTTGAGTGAGAATCTCCACCCGCGATTTTCCGCATTTTGTCGCCTGAGCGCGCGGACCGTTGATCGGAGCGGTGTCAGGATCAGCCCGCACCGCCGGCTGTCATCCGACGCGGCGGCCTTGCACATTGGCGATTATCCCGACTTTTGGCCCGGTATCTGCTCGTCGCCGACCTGGAGGCCGCGAGCCCATTTCGGTCCATATATAAGGGAAATCATATAGAGCAGACATGCATTATTATTATTCAGATAGGTGATGGCGCGTCATTTTCTGTCTCTGGGGTAGCTGCGGGGCGATTGTCCGGCAAAAACGAGGGGGCTGAGAAATGAAGGGAATTTCGCGCAAGAGCCGGATGGCGGTGTTGATGGGGGCGGTGTCCGCGTTGATCGTGCCCGAACTCGCATTCGCGCAGGATGCGTCGGCTTCGGACAGCGGCGGGCTTGATGAAATCATCGTCACGGCCCGTAAGCGTGAAGAGAATTTGCAGACCGCGCCGCTTTCGGTTGCGGCGTTCAGCGGCGAGGCGCTCGAAAAATCGGGGATCGACGAGTTTTCGGAGATCGCCAGCCGCGTCCCGGGCTTTACCTTCAACCCCGATAACGTGTCCGAACCGAATATCTTCCTGCGCGGGATCGGGACCGACATCGAAAGCGCCGCGTCGAACCCGGCGATCGGCTTCTTCCTCAACGACGTCTATCTGTCGCGCGCGCAGGGCACCGCGATCGAACTGTTCGACCTCGAACGCGTCGAGATCGTGCGCGGACCGCAAGGCACGCTCTATGGCAAGAATGTCGTCGGCGGCGCGATCAACTTCATCACGCGCAAGCCGACCGATGAATTCCGCGCCGGCGCCGAGGCCGGGATCGGCAATTACGGCAGCTTCGACGTCAAGGCGAATGTCGCCGGCGGTCTGGCGGAAGGCCTGTCGGGCAGCATCGCGGCGAGCGCGCGGCATCATGACGGCTATGCCCGCAACACGTTCACCGGCAACGATGTCGAGGATCTCGACGCCTATGGCGTGATGGCGCAGCTTCGCTACCAGCCGGGCGACCGGCTCGACATCCTGCTGACCGGCGACCTGACCCGGCGGCGCGGCGGCGGCAAGTGGGTCGATATCCAGATCCCGTCGGACCATAATATCCCGTTCGTGAATGCCGAGCGACGGCGCGGGCCGAACAATATCGATGGCAAGCAGGACGCCGATCTTGGCGGCGTACACCTCAGCGTCAATTACGATACGGGCGTCGGCACGCTGACCTCGGTGACGGCGTGGCGCGAGGGCCAGTTCGCGTCATTGAACAACGATGCAGGCAGCTTCATCGACTTCACTAAGATGATTTACGGACCCGACGGCCGCATCGATTTCGGCGCGATCGACCATTCGCTGTTCAATGATGATTACTATATCAACGACAAGGATGAGACCGCGAAGAGCTTCTCGCAGGACATCCGTTTCCGCTCGGACTTCGACGGGCCGTTCAACCTCCTCGCCGGCCTTTTCTACCAGCATGAGACGGTCGATCGCACCGAGATCGCCGATTATATTTTCGTCGAATTCTATGCGCAGGGGAAGGAGATCGCGGAGACGCGGCTCAAAAGCGACACCTGGGCGGCCTTCGTCGAGGGCACGTTCGACATTACCGACACGCTCGGCGTGACCGCGGGGATCCGCTACACCAAGGACAAGAAACGCTTTTCGGTTTATCGCGAGACGATCGGCGACTTTCTGGGCGCCGAATTCGAGGACGAAAACGGCAATTTCACCCGCGCCTTTTCCGCTTCCGACCAGCGGAGCTGGGACGCTTGGACACCGAGCCTCAACCTGCACTGGCAGCCCGCGAAGGACGTCTATCTCTATGGCCTCGTGTCGAAGGGCTACAAGTCGGGCGGCTGGAACGGCGAGAATGCGACCAACCCGGGCGAGGCGCGCGTCGCCTACAACCCCGAATATGCGTGGAACTATGAAATCGGCGCCAAGACGACCTGGCTCGATAACCGGCTGCGCTTCAACATCACCGGTTTCTGGACCGAATATGAGGATCTGCAGACGCAGCAGTTCGTGATCTTCGATCCGAACCTGCCTGCCGATAACGTCATCTCGAACGCCGGCAAGGCACGGGTGAAAGGCATCGAGATCGAAACCGCGCTCGCCCCTGTTCGCGGGCTGACCCTCTTCGCCAACTACACATACATGGACGCGAAGATCACCGGCGACCTGATCAGCACCGAACTTCAGTACGATCCGAGCTGCTTCTGCTCGGTCCCGGTGCCGACGAACCTCAAGGGGAATGTCCTGCGCCGATCGCCCGAAAATTCGTTCAGCATCGGCGGCGACGTCACCGTGCCGGTGAGCAGCCGGCTCAACGCCTTCGTCCGCGCCGACTACAACTGGACCGACGATTTCTTCTTCGACAACGAGAACAGCCCGCGCACGTTGCAGAAGTCGGTCGGGGTACTCAACGGATCGATCGGTGTCGCTACCGAGGACGACAAATGGGAATTCCGCGTCTGGGCAAAGAATCTGACCAACGAGCTGTATGAAGCGGGCAAGAGCGACGTGATCGGATCGGTGCTCGTCTCGTACAATCCGCCGCGCACCTATGGCGCGACGCTGCGCTGGAAATATTGACGCCGCAAGCGGGGCGAGCGGCGATGCGTATCGGGCTGATCGGCTTCGGGTTCATCGGGGCCGAACTCTACCGGCGCATCGCCGCTGAAGGCGGGCCGGGCGAGATCGTCTTTGTTCACAGCCGATCGCGCGAGCGGCTGGCGGGCTTGCCCCGCGAACTGATCCTCGACGATCTGTCGAAGGCGGCAGAGTCCGCACCCGATCTGATCGTCGAGATTGCAGGTCCGGAGATCAGCCACCGCCACGGCGAGATATTTCTGGGCTTCGCACATTATATGCCGCTGTCGCTGACCGCGCTTGCCGACGACGGGCTGCGTGAGCGGCTGACCGCGGCCGCCGCGGGGTCGGGGCGCTCGCTGCTGGTCGCGCATGGCGCGCTCGTCGGGCTCGACAGTCTCGTCGAATGGCGCGCGATGTGGGAGGAGGTCGCGATCAGCTTCCGGAAGCCGCCCGCAAGCCTTGGCCTGACCGGAAGCCCTACGACGCACGAAAGCCTGCTCTTCGACGGCAGCGTCCGCGACATCGCGGCGTGCTATCCGCATAATGTCAACGCAATGGTCGCCTGCGCGCTCGCGACGGTCGGGCTCGACTGCTGCCGCGCGCGGCTGATCGCCGATCCGGCGATCGACCATCTCGAACTTGCGGTCTAGGCGCGCGGGAGCGACGGGTCGAGCCTGTCGATCCGCCGCCGTCAGCCCGCGCGGGGGGTGTCGGGTAGCGAAATGGCGGCGGCAGTGCATGCTTCGGTGCGCCGCGTCGTCGGTGCTTCGGGTGCGATGGCGTTCGTATGAGACCGGGCGAAGCCGTTCCGATCCAGCCAGTCATCGACGGGTTGAACTTTACGGCTTTCCATGTGCGCGTTCTCGCGCTGGTTGCCGGGGTGATCCTGCTCGACGGCTTCGACATTCAACTCGCGGCTTTCGCTGCTCCGGCGATCCTCGCCGACTGGCAGATCGGATCGGCGGCGCTCGCGCCAGTGATGGCGGCGTCGCTGCTCGGCATGGCGGTCGGGACAAGCGTCGGCGGGCGGATCGGCGACCGCTACGGGCGCCGCGCGGCGCTCATCGGCGCCGCCTTCTGGTTCGGCGTTACCGCGATGCTGACCGCGCTCTGCCGCGATGTGACGAGCTTCTCCGTCTTGCGCTTCATCACCGGCCTCGGCCTCGGGGCGGCGGTACCGAACGCGACGGCGCTCGTGGCCGAATGGATGCCCGAAAGGTCGCGCAACTACGCGCTCACCGTGATCTCGGTCGGAGTGCCTTGCGGCGGGATCGTCGGCGCCGCGCTCGCTTCCTGGCTGATCCCCGCTTACGGCTGGCCGGCCGCCTTTCTGGTCGGGGGCGGCCTGCCGTTGCTGCTCGGTCTCGTCATGATCGGGGCGCTACCCGAATCGCCGATCCTGCTCGCGCGGCGCGGCGATGCCGACGACCGGATCGCACAGCTTGTCGCGCAGGCAGGCGGCACGGCGACCGGGCCCTTCGCACCGCCGCCGGTCGTCGCGCAGGGCGGACATGTCTTCGCGCCGTCGCTTCGGCGTTCGACGATCGGCATGAGTCTCGCCTTTTTCGCGGCGTTGATGGCGGTCTATGCGCTGCTGAGCTGGGTGCCGGTGCTGCTGACGGGCGCCGGCTTTGAAATGGCGAGCGCAATCCGCGGGGCTATGATCCTGAACCTGTCGGGGGTCGCGACGTCATTCGCACTGACCTCGCTGATGCTGCGGATCGGATCGCGGCGCACGATGATCGGGACGATTTGCGGCGGCCTGGTGGCGCTCGCGGTGTGGGCGGCTTTGCTCTCGATGCCCGGCGTTCCGCAGGCAGCGATCCTGATCGGCGTCGCGCTGGCGGGGGCTGGCGTCCTGTCGTTGCAGGTGCTGCTGCTCACTCTGTCGGCGCACGTGTTTCCGGTTGAGTGCCGATCGGCGGGGATCGGCTATTCGATCAGCGTCGGGCGGCTCGGCGCAATCGCGAGCGCATTCGGCGCCGGGCTGTTGCTCGCGCAGCCGAACGGATTGCTGCTCTTCTTCGCGCTGGTCGCCACGGCGCTGCTGGTGCTGGCGGTCGCGATGCTGCTCGTCGACCGCCACCTGCCGCCGCGCGGCTAGGGTCCTGACCTTAATCGCGCGGCGGCCAGGGTTTCGCGGGCGCCTTGAACGACGGCTTGCCGAGCAGCGGCGATGTCAGCGCATAGAAGCCGTGATTGGTGAACGCCCACAGTATGTTGCGGTCATATTCGGCGAAGATGCCATAGGTCAGATTGCCTTGCGACTGGCCGCCGGTTTCTGCCTCGGTCGGAAAGCGCGGGACGAAATAGCCCGCGATCGCCGGCTTGGTCGGATCCTTGACGTCGAAGATCTGCACTCCGCCATTGTAGAAGGCATAGGCGACGATGCCGTCGCGGAAGCGTCCTGGTTGGGTGAGGTAGCCCGAACGTTTCGGGCCGAAGCTGCCGCGCCGCTGGCAGAAGTCGGTAAAGGCGGCATCGGCGGGGGGTGTCGGGCGCGGGAATTTCGTCACGATCTTGAGGTCCGCCGGATTGCGCGCGTCGATGACGAGGATATCCTTGTACGGCTCATAGCATTCGTCGTTCATGGGATAGCCGTTGGTGAAGATATAGCCCGTGCGCTCATATTGGCTGAGGTCGACATTATCGAATTCGGTCCCGGCGAACTTCGGCACCTGATTCACATGGCCGACGATCCGGATGTTCGCCGGATCGCTGATGTCGAGCGAATAGAGGCCGAGGCCCGCCATCGCGCCGAAGGCGATCCGGCCGCCCTCGTCGGGCGCCTTGGTCATGAAGGGCGGCATTCGCGACCCGAACCACGAGGTGCGGTTGCCCGCGCGCGGGTTCATCAGATAGGCCGCCTCATGCTCTGCGTCGCCAAGGATCTGACCCGGTCCCGCGAACTGGCTGACGAATTTGGGATTCGCGGGGTCGCTCATATCCCACACCTGATAACCCGGCGTGTAGATATAGTCGGCGAACTCGGTCAGCATGAAGCGGTCGTCGGGGGCGGTCGACAGGAACATATATTTGCCGCCCGTCCATGCCGGAATGTCGAGCGCGCCCGATCCCTGCTGCTGTCCCGGCGGCGCGTCCGGATGACGATAATCGGTCGTCCGCTCGGCAACGAGCTTCCACTGGTCGGGAAGCGGGCCGTCCATTACATAGACGCGAAAGCCCTTGAGGCCTTTCCAGCGCTTCAGCGTCTCGACACCCTCGGGTTCGATATATTTCTCGTCCATGATGCCATAGCGCGGCACTTCGAACGCCTGCACCATCACATATTTGCCGAGCCCCTTGTGCCACGAAATGTTCGCGGCGCCGAAACCCTCGCCCTTGCCGTAGGGGTTGACGATGTCGGGCTTGCCATAGGCGCCGATACGCTGGCCGCGACGATAGACGAGCTTCGCCTTGCGCGGGTCGGTGATATCGAACACCCCCATGCCCGCGCGATAATAGGTGTACATGTAGCGCTTGCCGCCGAAGTCGGCGATCGACTGCCAGGTGTGGCCGGTCGACGGAATGAAGTTGTAGAACGCCAGTACCTCGACGTTCTTCGCATAGCTTTTCTGGTCCCAGTAACCGAGCTGGCCCGGGAAATTCGGCGCTTGCCGGACGAGCGGCGTCGCTTTGGGATGTGTGAAGCGACCCGTCGCGGGGTCCATGCCATAATCTCTGCCGGGCACCGGCGGCGCGGGCTTGCGATTGTAGGTTAGGTTCCACCACGCGCGGATATCTGGATCAGGAATGTCGCTTTCTTGTGCCGTGAGCGGGGGCTCCTTGGCCGTGCTTTCCGGCGGTTCCCCGGCAAAAGCGGGCAGCGCCATGCTCGCCATCGCGAGCGCAAGGGCGCACGCGGCGCCAGCATAGTTGTTCACCCTGTCGCGCATGGAGACCTCCCGAGCTATAACCCCGCCAGACTTGTCAGCCTTGTGGGGGCGGCGATCCAATATCCTATGGCAGGGTCATTATAATCGCATGGGAATAGCGCACCTCGCGTGTGGCCCGCGTCGCGGCGTCATCGAGCGACGATATAGCGATTATGCAATATCATAAGATGCATAATCTATTATCTAGATATACAACGGTGACTAAGAACCGGCCTGCCATTCAATCAGGCCGGCGCAGATGCTTTCCCGTAGAGGACAAGGCGCGTCCGGCTGCAGGAGAGGACATGATGGAATCGACACGCGCCCTGCGTTGGGCACTTCTTGCCACCGTCGCCACCCTTGCGGCACCCGCCGCGGCGCAGGCCCAGGCTGCTCCCGATGACGGCGTTGAGGCGTCGGGCGACGAGATCGTCGTCACCGCGCGCAAGCGCGAGGAAAGCCTGCAGGACGTGCCGATTTCGGTGCAGGCGTTCAGCAGCGCCGCGCTCGAACGCTCGGGCATCAAGGATTTCTCCGAGATTGCGTATCGCGTTCCGGGTCTCAAGCTCAGCGCCGAGCGTGCGGTCGACACCGAACTTTTCATCCGCGGCATCGGTTCCGACATCCAGGGCGCCGGCGCCGACGGCGCGGTCGGCATCTTCCTCGACGGCGCGTATCTGTCGCGTGGGACCGGATCGCTGCTGGACCTCTATGACCTCGAACGGGTCGAGGTGCTGAAGGGGCCGCAGGCGCTGCGCTTCGGGAAAAGCGTCGTCGGCGGGCTGATCAACTATGTGACGAAAAGGCCGGGCAACGAGTTCGAGGGGCGCTTCGAGGCGACCTATGGCAATTACGACAAGCTCGACGTCGCCGCGTCGGTGCGCGGACCGGTGTCCGACACGCTCGGCCTCGGCCTGACGGTCAGTTCGCGCAAGCACGACGGTTATGCGACCAACACGCGCGGCGGCGACGAGGAGGACCAGAATGTCCAGTCGGTGCGTGGGCAGCTCCGCTGGCAGCCCGACGCGACGCTCGATATCAATCTTTCGGCCGATTATACGCGCCACCGCGACGGCGCGCGCTGGGTCGACATCATCGACCCCGCCGACAGCAACGAGGTCACCTACCTCGGTTTCTATGCGCCGCCGATCGCCGGCCTGCCCGGTTTCGTCCTGCCGAACCGCAACGCGCCGTTCCAGAGCGCCAAGCGCCGGTCGGGCGCGCATAATTTTACCGGCTTCCAGAATTCGGACATGTACGGTGTCAGCGGCAGCATCGACTGGCAGCCGAGTTCGGCGCTCAGCATCACCGCGCAGACCGCCTACCGCGATTCATCGCTGGCGGCGCGCGAGGATGGGTCGGGGATGTTTTTCGATTTCGCGATCGATCCGGCGACGAACGCGCCTGATATCACGCCCGCGATGCTGGCCGGGATCGACACCTATCTCGCGACCGTCCCTGACAGCTATTTCGACAGCGGCAAGGCCGAGGACGTCAAGCAATTCTCGCAGGAGCTGCGGTTGCGCTGGGACGATGGCGGACCGCTCCGTATCGAAGGCGGCGTCTATTATCTGCGCGAAAAAATTCGCCGCGCCGAGGACGTGAATTTCCTGTTCCCCGACTATCAGGCGATCGAGGAATTCGCCTTTGCGATGGCCTTCGGCGGCACGCCGGGGACGCCGTTTCCGGGCTCCAACCATACGGTGACGACGTCGAAAAACGACAATATCGGCGTCTTCGGCGAACTCAGCTACGATCTGACCGACCAGCTCACGCTCGAAGCGGGGCTGCGCTATGCCTATGACCGCAAGGTCTATTCGAACAACCGGTCGGGCGTGTCGTTCGAGGGGGCGCCGGTCAACTTCGTGGTCGGCGAAACGCGAAGCTGGGACGCCTGGCTACCCAGCGCGACGCTGCGGTTCGAGCCGAATGACGATGTCACGCTCTATGTACGCTACGCCAAGGGATACAAGCCGGGCGGCTGGACCGGTGAGGATGCGAATACCCCGGCAGAGGCGCTGGTGTCGTTCGACCCCGAAACGGCGGACAGTTTCGAGGCCGGCGCCAAGCTGGCGCTCGCCGACCGGCGTATCTTCCTGAACGCCGCCGCCTATTACACCACCTACGACAATCTCCAGACCAACCAGTTCCTGTCGCCGGGACCGGGGCTGCCGCCTGACAATTTCGTGTTCAACGCGAAGAATGGCACGCGCGCCTACGGTCTGGAACTCGATTTCCAGGCGCGGGTGACCGAACGCTTCACGCTGTCGGGGAATTACGCCTATTCGAAGTGCAACTTCACCGGCGAGCTGATCATCGACGACGACGGCACCGACCTCGACGGCAACAGCTGTCGCCGCACGCCCAAACATGCCTTCAGTGTGGCGGCGAACCTCGACCAGCCGATCAGCGACAGCCTGGTGCTCGTCGCGGGCAGCGACTTCCAGTACACCGGCGCCAATTTCTTCGACAATCCCAACACGCCGATCCTGAAGTTCGACAGCGAAATCCTGCTCAATGCCCGCATCGGTGTGCGGGACGCCGACGACAAATGGGAGCTGACGGCGTGGGCGAAGAATCTGACGAACGAGCTCAACTTCACGAGCAAGCTCGAGCTGTTCGGCACGATTTATGGGACCTATATCCCGCCGCGCACCTATGGCGTGACGGCGCGGTTCCGCTTCTAGGCAGAAAGGGTCGTCGATGACGGGCAGCAACAGATACTGGACGGGCGGCGCGGCGATGCTGGCGGCGCTGCTCGCTCCCGCGGCGCTTTCCGCCTCCGACTGGCAGGAGAAACCCGCCGGTCCCATCAATATCACCGATCCGTGGCTGAAGGCGTGGCAGGAGGCGACGCCCGAAAACCCGCCCGCCGACCCGGTGCCCGGCGTCGATTACGGGATGAATCCCGATGGCAGCTTCCGCCATCCCGCCTCGACGCGACTGACCACCGACGTTCCGGGCTTTCCCGGTCAGCTCGAACACTGGGACCAGAAGAGCTACGCCAAGAATGTCGAGGTCATCGCCTTCTATCCGGCGGTGACCTCGCCTTGGCACGCCTGGGCGAATGTCGTCGATTTCGGCGGGCGGCGGTATCTCTACACGCACGACCGCGACTATCTGCGCATCCTCGACGTCACCGATCCGCGCAAGGCGAAGATCGTCTGGTCGAAAGGGGGTGTCTGGGGTGCCGATGGATCGAGCGAGGACTGGGACGCGGCGGCTGTTACCGACTATTTCGGCGGGGTCACCGTCGCATGGAACAAGAAGCTCCAGCGAAATGTCCTTGTCGCATCCTATGAAATCGGTCGCTTCGGCCTGCTCGACGACAAAAGGCGCGAACCCGACAAGGTCGCGGCGCAGCGCCACTATAATTCGCTGAAGGGCTTCAAGGTCTTCGTGATGAACGGGCCGACGCCCGACAAATGGGATCTCATCGCGACGCGGACGACCGACTACCGGCATCCCGACGCGCCGATCGGCGAGCAACAGGGATCGGGCGCGCTCGACGCGGTGACCTGGTGGGGCGGCAAATATATGCTGCTGTCGGCCGCGCCCGACGACAGCTACGGCCTCACCGAATATCCCGACTATCTCTATTCGCCGGGCTATCAGGTCTGGGACATGGACGATCCGGCGAACCCGAAGTTCGTTTCGCAGATCACCGTGCCGGGCCAGGTGATCGGCGACAAGGCGAGCGAGGCGGCGTACCGCGCCAATCCGCGCGCGGGCAACCGGACGAGCTGGATGGGGTCGCGCAACCCGATCGTGCTTACTAAGCCGGTCGAGCAGGGCGGCAAGATCGGCTTCGGCGGGATGGGCGGGCTCGGCTTCTATACGTTCGATCTCAGCGATCCGGCGCAGCCGAAAGCGCTCGGCCATTTGACCGTCCCGCCGAGCTACGCCGGGACCGAGTTCGATAATGTCGATGTCAGCCAGTACGACCGCACCGGCTTCGTCTTCTCGAACGGCTATCCGATGAACGAGAGCTGCTTCGAGCCGTACAAGGATATTTTCTCGATCGACGTGCGCGATCCCGCGCATCCGAAGGTCGCGGCGAAATTCCCGCGGCCGGTGCCGCCGGCGGGCGCGGGCTTCACCGATTATTGCCAACGCCGGGGCAGCTTCGGGCCGAAGCGCTCGGGCGGGCTCGGCCAGCCCGAGCGCGGGCGGCAAGGGCTGGCGATCTATGCCTTCTACAATGCCGGCATCCAGATTTTCGATGTGAAAGATCCGGCGAAGCCGACGATCGCGGGCTATTTCGTCCCGCGCTTCCCGACCGAGAAGGAGTTGCCGAGCTATACGTTCGGCAATTCGACCTTTGCCGTGTACACCGAATATGACCGCAACATCATCTGGGCCTTTTCGGTGAACGGCGTTTACGCGCTGTCGAGCCCGCTGCTTGGCAAGCCGAACCTTGGTGCCCCCAAAAAAATCTGGCCCGAACGCCGCTGACCCCCTGACCGGAGAATAGATTATGCGCGCATGGACTATCGCGCTGGCGGGAGCATCGCTCCTTGCCGGATGCTCGAACGCACCCGCCAAAAATGTGGCGGATAAGCCTGCGGAACCTGCGGGCGACAATATCCTCCACATCAGCTGGGGCGGGATCGCGGAGGCCGATCCCGGCGAGGCGAAGCGGCACTGGTCGACCTGGACGATCAACCTCGTCGATGGCGGCGCGGCTTATGGCTGGCTGTCCGACAAGGGCACGACGCTGCCGCACGCGCTCAATTTCGAACTCGCGGGCAACGGCAAGATCGCTGCCGTCGCGCTCGACAACCGGTTCGAGCCCGTGGTGCGCGAGGACGGATCGATGTCGCAAACCGCCGAAGGCTCGCCGGTTCGCCGCTTCGCGCTCTTGGGCTCGACCAAGGGGCCGGAAGGGCCGTTCGAAACGCTCGTCGAAGGGGAGGCCAAGGCCGACGCCCAGACGGTCGTGAAACTTCCGAAGGAAAGCTCGGCGCGCTGGCTCCGTCTGCGGATCGACAGCAACTGGTCTGGCAAGGGGCCGACGCGGCTCTCAGACCTTGCCGTCATCGGCACGCTCGACCAGCGCGGCGCCGCCGCCGTCGCCGATGTCAGCGGCGTTTATGGCCATGAATATGGCCCGATCGCGCTGCGGCAAAAGGGCAATGAGATTTTCGGCTGCTACAATGACGGGCTGGGTACGCTGCGCGGCACGATCTTCGGCCGGATCATGCGGCTTGCCTGGTTCTCGAAGGAAGAGGGCAGCATCGGCGCGGCGACGCTGGTCGCGGCGAACGGCAAGCTCTATGGCTTCTGGTATCGCCCCGAAGACAGGATGGGGAGCCCGTGGAACGCGGTGCGGGAAGGCGGCCTAGAAGGCGCCGATTTCGGCAAGTGTCGCGCGGCGCTCTATCCGCCTGCCTGATGCCGAGGATCATGCCATGAGCCTGCCGTTTTCCGTTGCCGTGCCGACGGTGGAGATCGTGGGAAGCGACGACCGTTTCCCCGTTCGCCGCATCTTCTGCGTCGGCCGCAATTATGCCGAGCATGCGCGCGAGATGGGCGGTTCGCCCGAGCGCGAGCCGCCTTTCTTCTTTTCGAAGCCTGCCGACGCGCTGGT
Organism: Sphingopyxis sp. Geo48; assembly: GCF_949769155.1. NCBI lineage: Bacteria > Pseudomonadati > Pseudomonadota > Alphaproteobacteria > Sphingomonadales > Sphingopyxidaceae > Sphingopyxis > Sphingopyxis sp. Geo48. The sequence continues at coordinate 55,645 of NZ_CATKPA010000002.1, forward strand.
CGAAGCGAACGCGGATATCGCGATGCCGCCGCGCACCGCGAACCTGCATCACGAGATCGAACTGGTTGTGGCGCTTGGCAGTGGCGGCCGCGACATCGCGCAGGACAGGGCCATCGAAACGATCTTCGGCTACGCGGTCGGCAACGACCTGACGCGCCGCGATCTGCAGGCCGACGCGAAGGCAGCGGGGCGGCCGTGGGACATGGCGAAGGGCTTCGACGCCAGCGCCGTGATCTCGCCGATCCGCCGCGCCGACGAGATCGGCCATCCCGCCAAGGCGCGGATCTGGCTGACGGTGAACGGCGAGGCGCGGCAGGAGGGCGATATCGCCGACATGATCTGGCCGGTCGCCGATATCGTTGCCGAACTGTCGACCTATGTCGAACTCAAGGCGGGTGACCTTATCTACTCCGGCACGCCGGCGGGCGTCGGCCGTATCGTCGCCGGCGACCTGGTCGAGGGCGGGGTCGAGGGCGTCGGGACGATCGCGAACCGCTTTATATAACGCATAGGTATATCGCGGCGGTCATTCGGTATTATTTGTTTATGGCGGACGCGCCTAGGCCGATTGCCAGAACGGCTCTTGCATGAAGGATCGCGCATGAAATCGACCAATGTTGCCCGCAATGTCGTGGGCGCGCTCCGCGACATGGGCGTGCGCCATGTGTTCGGCGTGCCGAGCGGCGGCTGGGTCGACTATATGGAGGCGATCCGCACCACCGACGGCATCGACTTCGTGCTGACGAGCCACGAGGGCGGCGCGGGCTTCATGGCGGACGTCTGCGGCCGGCTGACCGGCGTGCCCGGCGTCTGCTTCGGCACCTTTGGGCCCGGTGCGACCAACCTCGCGACGGGGGTCGGCGGGGCAACGCTCGACCGCTCGCCGATGATCGCGCTGACCGACGAAATGCCCGCATCGCTGCGCGGCCGAACGGTACAGATGGCGATCGACCATCAGGCGCTGTTCGCGCCGCTCACCAAGACGACGATGCGGATCGAGGCCGACGGCGCGGTGGCGACGCTTGCCGATGCCGCGCGCATCGCGCTGTCGGGCCGTCCCGGCGCGGTCCACGTCGGGCTGCCGCAGGGCATGAGCGCGGATGCGGTCGAGGCGGCGACCATCGGCACGATTGCTGCCGATCCCGTGCCTGCTCCCGCAACGGCCGACATCGATGCGCTGGTCGCCGCTTTCACGGTGGCCGAAAAACCCGTTCTGGCAATCGGCCTCGGCGCCGTCCATGCGCGGGTCGAGGACCGCATCGTCGCGCTCGCCGAGCGTTTTGGCCTGCCGGTGCTGCTGACCCCGATGGCGAAGGGCATGGTGGCCGAGGATCACCCCAACTATGCCGGCGTGCTGTTCCATGCGCTGTCCGACATGGTCGGGAAAACCCATGCCGAGGCCGATCTGGTCGTCGCGGTCGGCTATGACCCGATCGAGTTCAATTATGAAAGCTGGATGAAGGACGGGCTGGCGCTTGCGAGCATCGACGTCGTCCCCGCCGATATCGATCGCGACATGCATCCCGTCGTTGCCGAGGTTGTCGGGACGATCGCCCCAGCGCTCGACGCGCTGCTCGCGCTGCCGGCCGGGCCGAAGGCATGGGATCTCCTGGCACTTGCGGAGCGCAAGGCGGCGATGTTCGCCAGACTAGTCGGCCGCGACGGGCCGTTCGGTCCCTGCGCCGCGCTCGATGTGCTGCGCGACGTCCTGCCCGACGAGGGCATCATGACCTGCGACGTCGGCGCGCACACGCATCTGATCGGGCAGCATTGGCGGACGCCGAAGCCCGGCACGCAGATCATGACCAACGGCTGGTCGGCGATGGGCTTCGGACTTCCTGCCGCGATCGCGGCGAAGCTCAGCCGCCCCGATACGCCGGTGTGCTGCGTGCTCGGCGATGGCGGCTTCCTGATGACCGCCGGTGAATTGGCGACCGCGGTGCGCGAGAAGCTGCCGCTGGTCATCGTGATCTTCACCGACAATGATCTCGCGCTGATCCGCATCAAGCAGGAAAAGAAACAGAACCCGATTTACGGCACGCCGGTGCGCGCTGAAGGGACGATCGGCGGCCCGTCGCTGTTCGGCGTTCCGGTGACGGTCGCGCGCGATCCCAACGAGTTCCGCGCGGCGCTCGAGGCGGGCTTTGCCGCCGACGGGCCGGTGATCGTCGAGGCGCTGCTCGACAGCCGCGAATATGACGAACTGGTGCTGCGCAGGGACAAGCCATGATGCATGCCGCGGTGGGCGGGGGCCGATCGCTGCTGATCGACGGTCGCTGGGAGGCGGCGGACGAGACGATGGCGGTGGTCGATCCGTGGACAGGGCGGCCGATCGACGCAGTTGCCTGCGCGGACGCCGGGCATGTCGAGCGCGCCGTCGCGAGCGCGCTGCGCGGGGCCGAGGCGATGCGCCTGCTGTCGACCGGTGAACGCGGGCGCATCCTCCATGCCGCCGCAACCGCGCTCGAAGGCGATGCCGGACGATTTGCCGCCGCGATCACGTCCGAGACGGGCAAACCGATCCGCAGCGCACGGCACGAAGTGGCGCGTGCGGTGAACACGCTGCGCCTCTCCGCCGAAGAGGCGGTACGGCTCGCGGGCGAGACGATCGCGTTCGACGGCTTTCCGGGCGGCGAAGCACGCTCGGGCCATTATGTCTATGAGCCCGTCGGAGTGATCGCAGCGATCACGCCGTTCAACGATCCGCTCAACCTCGTCTGCCATAAGCTCGGTCCGGCCTTCGCCGCAGGCAATGCGGTGATACTGAAGCCTGCCGAACAGGCGCCGCTCGTCGCGATCATGCTGGCGCGGCTGTTGCTCGCCGCCGGACTGCCCGAGGAAGCGCTCTGCCTGCTGACCGGGCGCGGCGAGGATTTCGGCGACACGCTGACGGGTCATGCCGACGTCGCGATGATCAGCTTCACCGGCGGCGCGCGCGTCGGCGAGGCGATCTGCCGCGCTGCCGGGATCAAGCGTCTCGCGATGGAACTCGGCGGCAACGGGCCGGTGATCGTGATGGACGACGCCGATATCGAACGGGCTGCCGCCGCCTGCGCATCGGGCGCATTCGGCGCTGCCGGGCAGAATTGCATCGGCGTCCAGCGCATCTATGTCCACGACGCGATCTACGATGCGTTTCGCAATGCGCTGGTCGCGGCGGCGCGCGCACTGCATGTCGGCGACCCCACCGTTCCCGCGACCGACGTCGGTCCGATGATCGGGGTAGCGGAGGCCGAGCGGATCGTCGCGTGGACGGTTGAGGCGGTGTCGCGCGGGGCGACGCTCCTGACAGGCGGCGAGCGGGCGGGGACGCTGGTTCGGCCCACGCTGCTCGAAAATGTTCCGGGCGATGCGCGCGTCGCGTGTGACGAAGCCTTTGGTCCGGTCGCCAGCCTGTTCCGCTTCGCCGAGCTTGACGAAGCCATCGATGCGGCCAATCGCGCCGATTATGCGATCCACGCGGCGGTGTTCACCGAATCGCTCCGCACTGCGCGCCATGCCGCCGGGCGGCTGCGCGCGGCGGGGGTGATGGTCAATGATTCGACCGACTACCGGCTCGACGCCATGCCGTTCGGCGGAGCAGGGCGGGGCAATATGGGACGCGAAGGCGTGCGCTTCGCCGCGCGCGAAATGTCGCAGACGAAGGTGATATGTTTTCATGACGCTTGATGCCGCCAATCTCGACCGCGCTGCCTGCGCGGCGCTCGATCGCGCCGACCCCCTGGCGCCGCTGCGCGACCGTTTCGCCCTGCCCGAGGGGATGATCTATCTCGACGGCAATTCGCTCGGCGCGATGCCGAAGGGGGCAGCGGCGCGCGCGCAGGATGTGGTGACGCGCGAATGGGGCATCGACCTCATCAAGAGCTGGAACAGCGCCGGGTGGTTCGACCTGCCGGTGCGCCTCGGCAACAAGCTGGCGCCGCTGGTCGGCGCCGCGCCGGGCGAGGTCGTGATCTGCGATTCGACGAGCCAGAACCTGTTCAAGGTGCTGTCCGCTGCGGTCGCGCTGCGCCCCGACCGCAGCGTGCTGATCCTCGAGGGCAGCAATTTCCCGACCAACAATTATATCGCAGAGGGCGTCGCCGCGGTGACCGGAGGGCGCGTGACGGTGCGTCTCTGCGAAAAGGACGAGATTGCGGGCGCCATAGACGGGGACACGATTGCGGTCGCGATCACCCATGTCCACTACAAGACGGGTCATATCCACGACATGGCGGCGATCACCGAACGCGCCCATGCCGCGGGCGCGCTCGCGCTCTGGGATTTGTGCCACAGCGCGGGGGCGATGCCGGTCGACCTGAATGGCGCGGGCGCCGACTTCGCGGTCGGCTGCACCTATAAATATCTGAATGGAGGTCCGGGCTCGCCCGCGTTCCTCTTCGCGGCGGAGCGGCACCAGGGACAGGCGCTGCAGCCCGTGACCGGCTGGTGGGGTCACGCCGCGCCCTTCGCTTTCGAACCCGGCTATCGCCCGCAGCGGGATATTCGCCAGTTCCTGATCGGCACCCAGCCGATCCTGTCGATGGCGCTCGTCGAAACCGGGATCGACATCCATCTGGCAGCCGACATGGCGGCGATCCGCGCCAAGTCGATGGCGCTCACCGATCTGTTCATCCGCCTCGTCGAGACGCGCTGCGCGGGGCACGGCTTCGCGCTCGCCTCGCCGCGCGAGGCGGCCGCGCGCGGCAGCCAGGTATCCTTCGCGCACGTCGAGGGTTATCCGATCATGCGTGCGCTGATCGCGGCGGGCGTGATCGGCGATTTCCGCGCCCCCGATACGGTGCGTTTCGGCTTCACCCCGCTCTATGTCCGCTTTGTCGATGTATGGGACGCCGTCGACCGTCTCGTGGCGATCATGGACGGCGACATCTGGAAACAATCCGAATATCAGGCGCGCGAAGCCGTCACCTGAACGGCGCGCGAGGGGAGCGAAAATGGAAGAACAGGCCTATCTGGACCGCGAAGCGGGGCTCGAGCGCGGGCTGAGCAAGGCGCAGATCATCATGATCGGCCTGGGCGGCGCTATCGGCACCGGCCTGTTCATGGGGTCGGGCATCGCGATCGGCTATGCCGGGCCGGGCGTCCTCGTCAGCTATATGATCGCGGCGCTGATCGCGGTGATCATGGTGTTCAGCCTGTCCGAAATGGCCGTCGTCCATCCGACCGCGGGGTCGTTCGGCACCTATGCCGAAATCTACCTGGGGCCGCTCGCAGGCTTCGTCGTCCGCTATACCTACTGGATCCAGCAGATGCTGCTGATCGGCAGCGAGGCGGTCGCGGTCGGCATCTATATGGGCTGGTGGTTCCCCGATATGCCGGTGTGGATGTGGGCGCTCGGTAGCGCCGCAACCGTCGTCTGGGTCAACACGCGCGCAGTGCATAATTTCGGCTCGGTCGAATATTGGCTGACCGTGATCAAGGTATCGGCGATCGTCGCCTTCATCATCGTCGGGCTCAGCCGCATCGCCGGGATCGTCGGCGATCCGATCGGCCTGCACAATGTGACCGGGCTTCCCGGCGGTTTCCTGCCCAATGGCTTTTCGGGTGTGTGGCTGGCGGTGCTGATGGCGCTCTTCTCTTTCATGGGACTCGAGTTCGTGGTCGGCACCGCGAGCGAGGCGAAGGATCCGAAGACCGCGATTCCTGCCGCGCTGCGCACGATGGCGGGACGATTGTTCCTCTTCTACATCCTCGCGCTCTTCATCATTGTCGCCTTCCTGCCGTGGACCCAGTCGGGGGCGAAGGTCGTCACCGAAAGCCCCTTCGTGAAGATGTTCGCGAGCGCGGGCATCCCCTATGCGGCGGGGATCATGAATTTCGTCGTCGCCTCGGCGGCGCTGTCGGCGATGAATACCAGCATCTACCTCGGGTCGCGGATGCTCTTTTCGCTGGCGCGCGGCGGTTATGCGCCGCGCGCGTTCGGCGAACTCAACGCGCAGCATGTGCCGATGCGCGCGACGATCGTCACCGGCATCGGCATCCTTGCCGCGGCGTCGCTGTCGATCCTGACGCCCTACGCCTATAACTACCTGTTCGGGATTGTGCTTTTCGGCGGGCTGCTCGTGTGGAGCGCGATCCTCGTCAGCCACCTGCGGTTCCGGCGCCGGCATCACGCGAGCAGCTTGCCCGTGCGGATGCCATTCTTCCCCTATGCGCAGATTTTGGGTCTCGGACTGCTCGGCGCGATCACGGTGACGATGGCGATCGACGCCGACTGGCAGGTCGCGGTGTTCGCGGGCGTTCCATGGCTGATCGCGATCACTGCGGCCTATTTCGTCTGGCGGCGACTGGCGGGCGGCTCGGCGAGCCCGTCCTGATCCTGGCCCAGCTCGGCGCGGATCTCCGCAGCGACCTCACCGACGACCTCCATGAAATAGGCGGCCGCCGCGGATAGCTCGACATTGGCGTGCATCGTCGCGCCGATTCTGGAGTTCGCGCCTTCGAGCGTCACTGGCAGCGCGACGAGCCCGGCCTGTCCGATGCCAACCTGATGCGGCATCGCCGCGAGCATGTCGGTATTTTTCAACAGGGCGTGGTTGGTCAGGATCGAGACCGATTCGATCACGTCGAGCGGCGGTTCCAGGTCTTCGTGGCGAAACGCCTGGTCGATCTGGCGACGTAGGGACGTCTGCGTCGGCGGCATCACCCACGCCTGATCGACGAGGTCGGCGAGGGTGAGCGATGCACGGGTCGTGAGCGGGTGGCCTTCGCGAACCATGATCGACACGGTGTCGAGATAAAGCACTTCCTGCCTCAGTCCCTCGCGTTCGCGATATTCGGGCAGGCGTCCCAACACGACATCGATGTCGCCGGTGCGCAGGCCCGGCATCAGCCGGTCGATCGTCCCCTCGGCCACGGTCACCGCGATCCCCGGCCGTCGCTCGCGGAGCCGCGCAAGCGCGCGCGGGAGCAGCGAGGTCGACGCCGCGAGCAACGTCCCGACATGGACGCGCCCCGACAGGCCTTCCTCGAGCGATTGCAGTTCCTCGCTGGCGTGGCGGAGCTGGGCGAGGATCAGCTTGGCGTGCTTGATCATCACGCGGCCGAAATCGGTCGGGGTCACACCGCGCGACGAGCGTTCGAAAAGCTGGACGCCGAGCGCGTCCTCCAGCTCCTTGATGCTTTTCGTCGCGGCGGGCTGGGCGATGTTCAGCGCCTGCGACCCCTTGAGAACCGTGCCCTCGTCGGCGATCGCGGTGAGCAGGCGGAGCTGGCGCAGCTTCAGTCGGCTCAGCAGGAAATTCTCGTGAAATTTAGGCATCGTGCATCTCCCGCCCCGTCCGGGACAGCTATAGCCTTTTTGTAATAGCGTGGGCAAGTCTCTGGATTATAGTTGATAGCTGAGCGGGGTTACTCACCCTCATGACCCGCGCGCATCGGCGACCGACGGGATGACCATGGGACAGGGGTGCGGCGACAATCATGACGGACGATGGCGCAAGGCAGGCGGCGGTGATCGACATGCACAGCCACTTCTTTCCCGCGATGGACGCGGCCTATCGCGCGCGTGCGCAGGCGGAGGGACTGCCCTGGCTGCGTGACGATGGGGCGGGGAAGGGCTTCATCATGCAGGGCGACAAGGAGTTCCGCCCGGTCGACGATATTCTCTGGGATCCGGCGCGCCGGGTCGAGGCGCTCGACGAGCAGGGCATCGACCTCCAGATCATCTGCGCGACCCCGATCATGTTCGGCTACAGCCGCCCGGCCGGTCTGGCGCTCGACTGCGCGCGCCGCTTCAACGACGAGGCGCTGGTCTTTTGCAGCCATGCGCCGAGCCGGATGAAGGCGCTGGCGCAGGTGCCCTTGCAGGACATCGAGCTGTCGTGCGCCGAAGCGAGCCGGGCGATGGAGAGCGGTCATCTGGGGGTCCAGATCGGCAACCATATGGGGCTGCGCAACCTCGACGACGAGGGCATCCTGACCTTCCTGACGCATTGCGCCGAGATCGGCGCCGCGGTGCTGGTCCATCCGTGGGACATGATGGCGCGCGAGCGGATGCCCAAATATATGCTGCCCTGGCTCGTCGCGATGCCCGCCGAGACGCAATTGTCGATCCTGTCGCTGATCCTGTCAGGTGCTTTCGATCGCTTGCCCAAGAGCCTGCGCATCTGTTTCGGCCATGGCGGCGGCAGCTTCGCCTTCCTGCTCGGGCGGGTCGAGAATGCGTGGAAATATCGCGACATCGTCCGCGCCGACTGCCCCAATCCGCCCTCGAGCTACGTCGACCGTTTCTTCGTCGACTCAGCGGTTTTCGATCCGCGCGCACTGAGCCTGCTGATCGACGTCATGGGCGAGGATCGCGTGCTTCTGGGCTCCGACCATCCGTTTCCGCTCGGCGAGCAGGACATAGGCGCGCTGGTGCGCGGGCATAACGGGCTGACCGCGGCACAGAAGGCGAAGATCTTCAGCGGCAATTCGCGCGCCTTCCTGAATCTTTGAACCTCAGCAGCGAACAAGGAAAGGCCGCCGGAGCGATGCTACGGCGGCCTTCGAGTTTCGAGGGGGAGGCCGCGCCTGTCAGGCGGCCGGCGGCGCGCCCTTGAAGCTCTCGGTCCCGGCCCAGCCGCGTTCGGAAACGTCGACCATCACATTCTCCGGCCCGGTCATCTTGTATTCGGCGTTGTCCTTCGCCGGATTCTTGCCAAGACCCTGTGCCAGATTGACGTCGTGGCGCGGCGCGTAGCCCGAATTTTCGAAGCGCTCGACGACCGCAGCGATGTCGTCGCACTGAAAGCCGATGTGGTGCAGCCCCGTGTAGCCCTCGGGAAACTCCATCCCGGCGGCGGGGCGGTTCTTGAAGCAGAGCAGCGCGATATTGATGTGGCCGTCGGTCACATAATAGCCGCGCGCATTGCGGCTATCGATCTTGCCGGCGAGGGTCCAGCCGAGCACGTCGGTGAAGAAGCCGACCGAATTGTCTGGGTCGGCGGATGCGATCGCGACGTGGCGGAGACGGGTGGTCATGGGTTTGGCCTTTCTAGGTTCCGATGCGGATGGGGCTGACGAGATCGTGGAGCGCGGCGACGATGCTTTGCGCGGTGATCCGGCCGGTGCCGGGGTTCTCGACAGTGGGAATATTCTCGATCGCGAGTTCGAGGCGCGCGCTGTCGGAATCGACGACGATGCGGTGCGTGTTACGTTCGAGCGCGGGGTCGGCCCAGATTTCGAGCCGCGTCCGGTCGGGGCCGATGCCCGCGAGGCCGAGCGCCGCTGCAACATTGACGTTGGCGGGAAAGGCGATGGCGCCCTCGCGCGCGCTGCCCTCGAAGATCTTGAGCGGTTCGGCGAGGGCGGTGAGGTCGATGTTGTTGCGCACGACATGCTCGGCCTTGACCAGCGACTTTACCGGCTTGCGCGTCACCATCGTCACCGAGTGGATCGTGCCGATCGCGGCGGCGCGGACGGCATCGAGGCCAAGCAGGGCGCCGGTGGCAAGGACGATGCGCCCGCCATGATCGCGTGCGATATCGATCGCCTCGGGCCATTGCATCAGCGCCGCGCCGCTGACCGTGACCAGCGTCTTGCCAGCGGCAAGCGTCGCGGTGGCGATATCGCGAAAGGCCGCCGTCGGTGCACTGTCGACGACAACGTCGGACAGCGCGACAAGCTCTTCGGTGCCGACGACCGGCACCGGACCTTTCAACGCGGTCATCGCGGCTTCGGCGCGCGCGCGGTCGCCCGCCGATACGGCGGCGAGGGTCAGCGGCGGCCCGCCTGCTTCGATATGGCGCGCGACGACGCGGCCGATGGTGCCGAATCCGGCGATGCCCACTTGTGTCATGCCGACCGCGCTACGGTGTTCGCCATATACAGGATAATATTGATTGGCGGGGGCGCTATTTCCAAAATCATATAAAGAAAGCGGTTGGGGTTAGATATATAAATTTGATTATAGATATCCCACATTTCTATCTTTGACCGCATATGCAGTGCGACGCACAAGCAAGGCCGACCTTTGGGGGAAGCCGATGCTGGATGTGCTGGACGGGGAAATGCTGACGCTCGCGGCGATGATGCTCGTCACCGGCGCGGCAGGCGGCGTGATCGCCGGCATGCTCGGTGTCGGCGGCGGCATCGTGATCGTCCCGGTTCTCGACCTTGTTCTGTCGTCGCTCGGGATCGATTCCGACATTCGGATGCATGTTACCGTCGCGACCTCGCTCGCGACGATCATCCCCACTGCCATCTCCTCGTCGCGCGCGCACGAAGCGAAGGGCGCGGTCGATCACGACCAGCTGAAACGCTGGGGCATTGCGATCTTTCTCGGCGCGATCGCCGGGGTCATCCTGGCCTCGCGCGCCTCGGGCGATACGCTGTCGGCGGTGTTCGGGATCGTTGCGCTGCTCGTCGCGATCAAGATGCTCTTGCCGCTTGAGGGCAAGCATATTGCCGAAGCGGTGCCGGGCGGTGCGGGCGGCCAGTTCATTCCCTTCGCGATCGGCGGTATATCGAGCATGATGGGGATCGGCGGCGGCACGCTCAGCGTGCCCGTAATGACGCTGTTCAACGTCCCGATCCATCGCGCGGTCGGCACGGCGGCGCTGTTCGGTCTGATGATCAGTGCGCCCGCGACCGTCGCCTTCATTGTCACCGGCTGGAATGTCGAGGGATTGCCGCCGGGCAGCCTCGGCTATGTCAACCTGATCGGCCTCGCGATCATAGCGCCGGTTTCGTACCTGACGGCACCGCTCGGCGCACGGATCGCCCATGCGCTGTCGAAGCGGCAGTTGAGCCTGATGTTCGGCCTGTTCCTGACCGTCGTCGCGGTGCGGATGCTGCTCAGGGCGTTCGGGTGAGATGCGATGCCCAGGCCCCGCAAAAACCCGCCCTATAAGAAAATCGGCCCGCTCTATGCGCAACGCATATTGGATCGCCGCGCCGCGCTCGCGCAGATCGGGGGCGCCATCGCGCTCGGCTGCGCATCGCCGGCGTTCGCCCATTCCACTGGAAAGAAAGATCGACGCATGACCCGGTTTGCCCTTGCCACTCGCGCCACGGCCGAAGGCCCGCGCCCCACGATCCAGGTCGGTGACGCCTTTCACGATCTCGTCGATGCCGCGGCGGCGCACGGCTATTCTGCCGTTGCGGGGGACGTCACCACGATCATCCGCGACTGGGACGCGCGCCGTGACGGCTTTTTCGCGCTCGCCAGCGCGGTGGGCGGTTCCTCGGCGGCGCTCGACGCGCCGAAGCTTGTCGCGCCGTTCGAGCCGCGCCGCATCTTCGCCGCCGCGTCGAATTTCATCGAACATGCCGAGGAAATGCAGACCAAGCTCGCCGCGAAGGCCGAGAGCGAGCCCTATATCTTCTTGAAGACGATAGAGAGTGTTGTCGGGCCGGGCGATACGGTCGTGGTGCCGCCGCAGGTCTCGCGTCCCGACTGGGAGGTCGAGCTGGGTGTCGTGCTCGGCAAGCCGGGCAAGAATGTCGCCGTGGATGCCGCCCACGATCTGATTGCCGGCTATACGATCGTCAACGACGTGTCGGCGCGCGACCGCACCCGGCGGACCGACTTTCCCTTCTCGCACGACTGGTTCCGCGGCAAGAGCTTCGACAGCTTCACGCCCTTGGGCCCGGTGTTTGTGCCGCGCGACTGCCTCGGCGATCCGCACGACATCCGCCTTGGCCTCAAGGTCAATGGCGAGGCGATGCAGGACGGCAATACGTCCGAGATGATCTTCAACATCTACGAACAGATCGCCTATCTCTCGACGATCCTCGAACTTCGTGCCGGCGACCTGATCGCGTCGGGGACGCCCGCCGGGGTCGGAATGGGGCGGGGCGTCTTCCTGAAGGATGGCGACGTCATGGATGCGTGGGTCGAGGGGATCGGCGAGCTGCGCAACCCCGTCGCCGCGCCGCACCTGCCGAGGGGGTGAGTGAGATGGTCGCCTTTCATCGCCGATCGCTGATCGTCCCGCTGCTCGTCGTCGCGGCGGTCGCCGCGCTGACCCTGTGGAGCGCCTTCGGCGGCAACACGCCGCAAGCCGCAAAGCAGGCGGAAGACACACGCAACGTGCAGTTCAACATGGCCTGGCTGCCGCAGGGCAGCATGGCGGGCATCTTCGTCGCGATCGACAAGGGCTATTTCGCCGAAGCGGGGATCAACGTCGAACCGGTGCGCGGCTTTGGCGGGATGCGCACCGCGAACGAGCTCGATCAGGGCATGTTCGAATTCGCCTATATCGACCCGCTGTCGGTCGCGCTCAATCGTTCGAAGGGCGGCAAGGTGCGGATGATCGGCGGTATCAACATGCGGCTTCCCGCCGGCGCCTGCTTCGTCAAGGAACGCCACCGGATCGAAAGGCCGGCCGACCTTGCGGGGCTGCGTTTCGGTGCAGGGCAAAGCTCGATGATCCAGGCGCTGCTTCCAGCTTGGCTCCAGGCCAATGGCGTCGATCCCGCGCGCGTCGAACGGATCCAGCTCGACCCCGCGATCGTCGTCTCGTCGCTCGTCGAGGGACGGATCGACGCCGCCGAATGCTGGCTCGGCAATTCGCTTGCGCTGTTCGACAAGGCGGCGAAGGCGAAGGGCGTGACGATCGGGCGCATCGGCTACGCCGACTACGGGCTCGACGTCTACGGCAGCGGCTTCGCGACGCGGGACGCGCTGATCGAGAAGGATCCCGAACTGGTGCGTGCCTTTCTGAAGGCCGCCTATCGCGGCTATGCCGACGCCGCGCGCGACCCCAAGGCGGCGCTCGCGATCATCCGCAAAGCCTATCCCTTGCTCGACGAGGCGGTGACCGAGCGCCAGATCCGCGAGACCGCCGAACTGATGACGGCCGAGGGCGGATCGCTTCGCCTGAAACCCGAAAAGGTCGAGCGCACGGTCGCCTATCTGCAGGCGAGCGGCCAGCTTCAGGGCTTCGATCAGGCGCCGCAGCTCTTCACGAACGCCTTCGTTCCGATGGGAAACCAGCCATGACCGATCCTGCTTCCTACCGCCCGCGTCCGACGCGGCTCGGCCACCTCGTGCTCAAGGTGCGCGACATCGACCGCAGCCTTGCTTTCTACACCGAGGTGATGGGGCTCGAGGTGTCCGACTGGATCGATCATAACATGGTCTTTTTGCGGGCCAGCGCGGATCATCACGATCTTGCGCTGCTCCAGCTTCCGCCAGGACATGGTGCTGCACCCGAGGGGCACTACCCGGCGGTCGAGCATTTCTCCTACCGCCTCGAAACGATCGAGGAGATGGAAAGGGTCGCCGCGATGCTGATCGCGCGCGGCATCCCGATCGACCGCGGCATTGGCAAGCACGGGCCGGGGGCGAATAGCTTCCTCGTCTTCCGCGACCCCGACGGCAACAATGTCGAATTTTACACCGACATGACGCAGATCACCGCCGACAGCCCGTATGAGCCGTCGGTGTGGGACGGGAAGGACCTCGAAACCTTCGACCGCTGGCATCTCGATCGCTTCCTCGTGCCGCCACCGGCGCGCATCCAGGCGCTGCTGGACGCGGCCGAAAAGAGGGAGGGCGACGCGTGAGCAGATGGTTCAATCGCGATACGGCGATCAGCGCGGGCTTCTTCCTCGCGCTCGGGCTGGCATGGGAATATGGCGTTCGCTGGTCGGGCGTCCAATCCTATCTGCTGCCGCCGCCGAGCGCGATCCTCGGCGAGCTTTGGGCATCGCGCGGCGCGATCCTGTCGCAGAGCCTCGTCACGCTGACCGAGGTTTTCTGGGGCTTCCTCATCGCGGTGGCGCTCGGCGTGCCGATCGCGGCGCTGATCTATTTCTCGCCCACCGCGAAACGGACCGTCTATCCGCTGTTCGTCGCGCTGCAGAGCATCCCGAAAATCGGGCTGGCGCCGCTGATCGTGGTCTGGTGCGGCTATGGCCTTGCGTCGAAGCTGATCATGGCGTTCCTCTTCGCGTTCTTCCCGATCATCATCGCGACGCTCGGCGGGCTCGCCAGCACGCCCGCGCATCTTGAGGAGCATTTCCGCGCGCTCCGCGCGACGCCGATGCATAGCTTCTGGCGCCTCCGTGTTCCCGCCGCGCTGCCGAGCTTCCTCGACGGCTGCAAGGTTGCGATGCCGCTCGCGGTGATCGGCGCGGTGGTCGGCGAATTCGTCGGATCGAACGACGGGCTCGGCAATCTCATCCTGACCGCATCGGGATCCGGGCACACGACCTTGACCTTCGCGGCGCTGATCGCGGTGACGGTCCTGTCGCTTCTTCTCTTCTACGGCGTCGCCTATTGGGAACGCTTCATCTGGTGGCGCGCAGCATGAAATCGGTGATCTCTCTCTCCGGCGCGGGCAAGCTGTTCGGTGGCCTCCAGGTATTGAAAGACGTCAGTGCCGAGATCGGCGCCGCGGAATTCGTCTCGATCCTCGGCCCCTCGGGCTGCGGAAAGAGCACGCTGCTGCGCCTGATCGCGGGGCTGGTCCCCTTCGAGCAAGGTCATATCCGCTTCGGCGGGGCCGAGGTCACCGCGCCGACCGCCGAAATGGGCTTCGTCTTCCAGACCTCGAACCTGCTGCCCTGGCTCACAGTTCGCGACAATCTGCTGCTCGGCGTCGATCTCGACCGGCAGGCGCGACGTCCCGACGAAGCGGCGATCGCTGCGCTCGTCGAGACGCTGGGCCTCACCGGCTTCGAAGCGAGCTATCCCAGCGAACTCTCGGGCGGGATGCGTCACCGTGTCGCGATCGGGCAGGCGCTCGCCCGCGACCCGCAGGTTTTGCTGATGGACGAGCCCTTCGGGGCACTCGACGCGCTGACGCGCGACCGGCTCAACATGGAGCTGCTCCGCATCTGGCAGCGCGACCGCAAGACGGTGCTGCTCGTCACCCACAGCATTTCGGAAGCGGTGCTGCTCTCCGACCGCGTGCTCGTGATGTCGGAGCGGCCCGGGACGATTATCGAGGATGTCCGCATCGACCTGCCGCGCCCGCGCGATCCCAGCGCCACGCGCGAGGATCCGGCGTTCGGCGACTATGTCGTGCGGCTCAGCAAATTGATGGGGGTAGCGTGATGGAAAGCGGTGTGCTGGCGACCGCGGGCGCCGAGATATATTGGCAGGCGCTTGGCGAAGGACCAGCGGTCGTGCTGGCGCACGGGATCGGCGGCAATCATGCGATCTGGTATCGCCAGATCGATACCCTGTCGCGGTCGAACCGCGTCATCACCTTCGACCATCGCGGTTTCGGGCTGTCGCGTGATCTCGACGGGCGCGGGCGCGACGCCTTTATCGACGATCTGGCCGCGCTGCTCGATCATCTCGGCGTGGAGAAAGCGGCGCTCGTCGGCCAGTCGATGGGCGCGGGCACCTGCATCGGCTTCGCTCATCGTGCGCCCGGCCGCGTCGCCGCGCTCGCGATCTGCGACAGTCTTCATGGCATTGCCGAGAGTGCGCAGGTCAAGGCGATCATGGACGCGGCGCGCGCGAAGGCCACGACGCTCGGCCAGATAGAACGCGTGCTCGGGGCGGGGGCGCCACCCGAGCTGGCGGTGCTCTATCGCCAGATCGCGAGCTTCAACGCCGTCGACCGGCACAGCCTGACCGGCAGCTTCGATGCGCGTCCTGCCGCCGAGCTCGGCGGCAAGGGCTTCCCGATCCTCTTCCTTGCGGGCGTCGACGACATCCTTTTCCCGATCGAGGCGGTGCGACTCGCGCAGGCCGAAGTGCCTGGCTCCTTCCTCGTCGAGGTCAATGAGGCGGGGCATTCGGCGTTCCTCGAAGCGCCGATGCAGTTCAACGACACCATATTGTCGCTGCTCCAGATGGCTGGCCATGTCGGCACGGCAGGCGCTGCGCATAGCAATGCCGCGGGCTATGTTCCGGTCGGGGGTGCGGCATGACCGGCGCTGCCTATCCCTTCTCTGAGCGCCCGGTGCTGAACTATGTCGACGGCGCTTTCGTCGAGGGCGATGGCTGGTTCGACAATGTGAACCCTGTCGATGGCAGCGTCGCGGCCCGCGTATCGCTCGCGAGCCGCGACCTCGTGGACCGCGCCGTCGCTGCCGGGCGCGCGGCGCTCAAGGGGCCGTGGGGCAGGATGTCGCAGGCCGAGCGCTGCAAGCTGCTTGTCCGCGTTGCCGAGGGGGTCGAGGCACGCTTCGACGAATTCGCCGCCGCCGAGATCGCCGACACCGGCAAGTCGCTGCATCAGGCGCGGACGATCGACATTCCGCGCGGCGCCGCCAATTTCCGCGCCTTCGCCGCGATTGCCGAGGCGCGCGCGATGCCGAGTTTCCGTACCGACCTTGCCGACGGGCGCAGCGCGATCAACTATGCGATCGCGCGGCCGCTAGGGGTTGTTGCGATCGTTTCGCCCTGGAACCTGCCGCTGCTCCTTATGACGTGGAAGGTCGCGCCCGCACTCGCGTGCGGCAATGTCGTCGTCGTCAAGCCGAGCGAGGAGACGCCCTCGACCGCGACCCTGCTCGCCGAGGTGATGGATGCGGCGGGCGTGCCGCCGGGGGTCTTCAACCTCGTCCACGGTTTCGGGGCGAAGTCCACCGGCGAATGGCTGACCGCGAATCCCGATATCGACGCGATCACCTTCACCGGTGAGTCCGCCACCGGCGGTGCGATCATGCGCGTCGCGGCTGCGGGCGTGAAACCCGTGTCGTTCGAACTCGGCGGCAAGAATGCCGCGCTCGTCTTCGCCGACTGCGATTTCGACGAGGCGGTCGCAGGGACGGTGCGCTCGGTCTTCTCGAACTGCGGGCAAGTGTGCCTCTGCACCGAGCGCGTCTATGTCGAGCGGCCGATCTTCGACCGCTTCGTCGCCGCGCTCGCCGAACGCGCGAGGGCGCTCACCGTCGGCGATCCCTGGTCGGGCGCCGACATGGGGCCGCTGATCTCGCACGATCACCGGGAGAAGGTGCTCTCCTATTATGCCTTGGCGCGTGAAGAGGGGGCGACTGTGGTGACCGGGGGCGGGGTTCCCGAACTCGGTGGCCCGCTAGCGCATGGTGCGTTTGTCGAGCCGACGATCCTGACCGGGCTCGGGCCCGATGCGCGCTGCGTGCGCGAGGAGATTTTCGGTCCCGTCTGCCACATCGCACCCTTCGACCGCGAGGACGAGGCGATCGAGCTCGCCAACGACACCGACTATGGTCTCGCCGCGGCGATCTGGACGCGCGACGTCGGGCGCGCGCACCGCGTCGCGGCGCAGATGGAAACGGGGATCGTCTGGGTCAACGAATGGTTCCTGCGCGACCTCCGCACACCCTTCGGCGGGATGAAGCTCTCGGGCATCGGGCGCGAAGGCGGCGAACATTCGCTGGGCTTCTATTCGGAGCCGACCAATATCTGCGTAAAACTGTAAGAGGAAAGTATGGCAGACATTGCCGCAATCGCTGCAAGGCTCGACGATGCCGCAAGGCAGGCGAGGGCGATCCCGCAAATCACGGGCGAGGGGGGCGAATTGCCGCTCGCCGAGGCCTATGCCATCCAGCGCGCCGCGATCGATCATCGCCTCGCGCGCGGCGCGACGCTGGTTGGCGTCAAGATGGGCTTCACCAGCGAAGCCAAGATGGCGCAGATGGGGCTCAAGGACCAGATATGGGGCCGGCTGACCTCCGACATGGTCGTCACCAACGGCGCGACGATCAACCGCGCACGCTTCATCCACCCGCGCGTCGAGCCCGAGGTCGCGGTGCGGCTGAAGGTGCCGCTGTCGGGCGAGGTGTCGCGCGAGGAGGCGTTCGCGGCGGTCGATGCGGTCGCTGCGGCGCTCGAGATCATCGACAGCCGCTACGAGAATTTCCGCTTCGCGCTCGGCGATGTCGTCGCCGACAATGCGTCTTCCTCGGCCTTCGTCGTCGGGCCATGGCTTTCCGCCGACACCGACATGTCCGATGTGGCGATGGTGATGCGCGTCGATGAAGCCGTCGCCGAAACCGGCACGAGCGCCGCAATCCTTGGCGATCCGGTCCGATCGCTCGTCGCCGCGGCGCGGCTGGCGGGCTCGGGGGGGCTGATCCTCCAGCCCGGCTGGACGGTGATGCTGGGCGGGGCAACCGCGGCGGCGGCGATCGGTTCGGCACGCACCGTGTCGCTCGACGCGGGCCACCTCGGCCGGGTAGGGTTCACCATCGAGGGGGATGCGGCATGAGCAGCGAAGGAAGGGTCATTCCGGGCAAGGCGCGCCCGCGCGGGCGTTTTCCGCACTATCGCCGCGCGGGCGATTTCGTGTTCGTGTCGGGCACCAGTTCGCGCCGCCCGGACAACAGCTTCGCAGGCGCATCGGCCGACGAGTTCGGGACGGTCAGCCTCGATATCGCCGAACAGACGCGCGCGGTGATCGAGAATATCGGCGCGATCCTCGCCGACGCGGGCGGCTCGCTTGCCGATGTCGTCGACGTGACCAGTTTCCTCGTCAACATGAACGATTTCGGCGGCTATAACGGCGTCTATGCCGAATATTTCGATGAGGCCGGCCCCGCGCGCACGACCGTCGCTGTCCATCAGCTTCCGCACCCGCATTTGCTGATCGAGATCAAGGCTACCGCCTTCATTCCGCGCCCCCCGAAAGGATGACACCATGCTGACCTATGGATTGCCCTTCAACTTCCGCGACTGGATCGAGGCGCATCGCGACGTGCTGAAGCCGCCGGTCGGAAATACGCAAATCTGGGAGGACGCCGATTTCATCGTCACCGTCGTCGGCGGCCCCAACCAGCGTACCGACTATCACGACGATCCGCTCGAGGAGTTTTTCTACCAGATCGAAGGCGACATGAACCTGCGGTTGTGGACCGACGACGGGCCGAAGGACATGCCGATCCGCGAGGGCGACATCTTCCTGCTGCCGCCGCATGTCCCGCACTCACCGCAGCGGCCGGTCGCAGGGAGCGTCGGGCTCGTCATCGAGCGCAAGCGGCCCGACGGAATGGTCGACGCCTTCCAATGGTATTGCGACGATTGCGGCCACATCGTCCACCGCGTCGAGGTCCAGCTCCAGAGTATCGTGCGCGACCTGCCCCCCCTGTTCGAGGCCTTTTATGCCAGCGAGGACCTGCGGACCTGCGGGCACTGCGGAACGGTCCACCCCGGCAAACATGGCGCGCGCGCCGAGGGCTGACGACGAGGGCGAACGCCATCACTTATTCGCCTCTCTCGCTCCCCAATCGCACGAAACGGATGTCGCCGTCCCTGCGGTGCAGGACGACGCCGCGATCCGTTTTTTCGACGCACGCATTCTCCATGTCGACGACGCCGATATCATTGGGGATTAGCGTAAGGCGGAGCTTGCCGCGGTCGGCGCCGGACAGCTCGAAGCGCGGTGCGGTAACGCCGTAGATCGGCTCGCTCACCTCGACCCAGCGCGGCACGCGATGGTCGTCTTCGGGCATCGTCCAGCCATAATATTGGGTATAGCCTTCGGCGGGATCGCCGCTGTCGAACCCGATGCGGAAATCGACTCCCGGAATGCCTTCGCCGTTCGGCCAGGTGACGAGGAGGGTGGGGATGGCGCCCTCGACAGCGATCGGCCCCCCCTTCTCGAAGGCCGGCGGCACCGGCTTGGGTTCGGTCGTCAGGCAGATGCCGTCGCCCCGCGCCTCCCAGCGTCCCTCGGCGCGTTCGTCCAGCGCGCCTGCCGCGAGCGCATATTGGAAGCGGCCGTCGCTGCGGATCAGCAGCCCGCCGCCGACGTCGGGCCCTTCTGCGATGCCATATTCGCCGACGAAGGCGTTGTCCTGTGCGATCGCTGGAGCGGCGAGAAGGGTGATGGCGAGGAGAAGCTGGCGCATGGTGCGATACTGCGCGTGGCGACGGCATCGCGCCAGCCCCTTTCCACTTGCCCCGCACCCTGCTAGGCGCCCGCGCCATGTCCAAGCATCCCGACCGCCGTACCTTCGCCATCATCTCGCACCCCGACGCGGGCAAGACGACGCTGACCGAGAAACTCCTCGTCGCGGGCGGCGCGATCCATATGGCCGGTGAGGTCAAGGCGCGCGGCCAGGCGCGGCGCGCGCGCTCGGACTGGATGAAAATCGAGCAGCAGCGCGGGATTTCGGTAACCTCGTCGGTGATGACCTTCGAGCATGACGGGCTCGTCTTCAACCTGCTCGATACGCCGGGGCACGAGGATTTCAGCGAGGATACTTATCGCACGCTGACCGCCGTCGACAGCGCGGTGATGGTGATCGACGCCGCAAAAGGCATCGAGCCGCAGACGCTGAAGCTGTTCGAGGTCTGCCGCCTGCGCTCGGTGCCGATCATCACCTTCGTCAACAAGGTCGACCGCGAGGGTCTGCCGCCGTTCGAACTGCTCGACGAGGTCGCTGACCGGCTCGCGCTCGACGTTTGCCCGATGAATTGGCCCGCGGGCATGGGCGGGCAGTTCGAGGGGATTTACGATCTGGTCGATCCCGCGATCATGAAGCCCGGCGGCGATGCGTCGCGCATGTACGAGGGTGATCGCGTCAGCGTCACGGGGCTCGACGACGACGCACTCGCGGCGCAGCTGAGCGCCGACGCGCTCGCGCACCTCAAGGAAGAGACCGAGCTGGCGTCGGCCTGCTATGCGCCCTTTGACCCGGCGGCGTATCGGAATGGTGATCTGACGCCGGTCTATTTCGGATCGGCGCTCAAGGAATTCGGCGTCGTCGACCTGCTCAATGCACTGGCGGCGCACGCCCCCGGACCGGGCGCGCAGCCCGCCGAGCCCGCGCCGGTGCAGCCCGACGACGAGGCCGTCACCGGCTTCGTCTTCAAGGTGCAGGCGAACATGAACCCGGCGCACCGCGACCGCATCGCCTTCATGCGTCTGTGCTCGGGCAAGTTCGAGCGCGGGATGCGGCTGATGCAGGGCGGGACGGGCAAGGCGATCGCGATCAGCCGCCCGATGCTGTTCCTCGCGCAGGACCGCGAAATGGCCGAAGAGGCCTATCCCGGCGACATCATCGGCATTCCGAACCACGGTACCTTGCGCGTCGGAGATACTTTGTCGGAACGCACCGACATCACGATCACGGGCCTGCCGAACTTCGCCCCCGAAATCCTGCGCCGCGTCGCGCTCGTCGATCCGACCAAGACCAAGCAGCTTCGCAAGGCGCTCGACGATATGGCCGAGGAGGGGATCATCCAGGTCTTCTATCCCGAGATCGGGTCGAACATGATCGTCGGGGTGGTCGGCCAGCTTCAGCTTGAAGTGCTGATCAGCCGGCTCGAGGTCGAATACAAGGTCGAGGCGAAGCTGGAGGCGTCGCCCTGGGACACGGCGCGCTGGATCGCGAGTGACGATCCCGCCGCGCTGAAAGCCTTCCAGGCCGACCACCGCGGCGCCTCGGCTGCCGACCGTGATGGAGCACCGGTGTTCATGGCGAAGGATGCGTGGGAAGTCGGCTATGTGACCCAGCGCCACCCGGCGATCCGCTTCACCGCGACGAAAGAGCGCGTTTTCGCCGACGCGGGTTGATCGGGTCCGCCAAGTCCGGCACCATGACGTCAAGATCGGTCATGGCGGGGGTATCGATGCGCGGATGGATTTTGGCGCTGGCGCTGGCCGCGGGCACCGCGCCGGTGGCGGCACAGGGGATCAAGCTTCCGGTCGCGCCGGGGTTCTGGACCAACGACACAGAAAAATGCGCGACCGTCCGTCACGGTTATGTATTCGACGGCAAACGATGGGGCACCCTTTATTATTACGGTCCCGACGGCAGCATGGGGCCGGCCGCCGAACTCGAGCCGATCACGCAGGCGCGGGCTGTCGCGGGCGGCTTCACCCAGATGCAGTTCGGCGGCTATGACGGCGCGGGCTATTTCCGCATCAAGCCGCTTGGCCCCGACCGCGCACTCTATCGCGTCGGGGCGCCGTTTCAGGACGAGATACAGGAATCGGACGAGACGCTGATCCGCTGCGATTTCAGGACGCTGTCGCCAAAGATGCAGGCGGCGATCCGGCGTTTTGCGCCCGCACTGGCGGCGAGTCCGGCGGCCCGGCCATAAGCAACGCGGCGATCGACGCGGCGATCTGCTGGCCGGTGTCGAGCTCGTAATAGGAAAAGGCCGGGCTCGGATTGACCTCGAAGCAATAATAGCGCCCGTCGGGGGCGCGGCGCAGGTCGATGCCCGACAGCGACAGGCCCATGGCTGCGGTCATCGCGACGCAGCGTTCGGCGATCTCGTCGGGAAGCGTGATCGCCGAAAGGTCGGTGCGGCCGCCGCGCTGCGATGCATAACGATAGTCGACGCCGTCACTCGCGATCTCGGTCGCGTGCACATCCTCGCCGACAACATGGACGCGAATATCGGTTCCCGCGACGCGCTGCTGGAACTGCACCGGGCACCAGCGAATGCGTTCAAGCCGGTCGCGGTCGGTGACGTCGAGCTCGGCGACGATCGAGCGTACCCCGCTGATCGATTTGTAAATGAGCGGGCCGTGGTCGGCGTGGAAGGCGCGCACCGCATCGGGATCGTTGCTGATCAGCGTTTCGGGAATGTCGAAGCCGTGGCGGCGCACGATCTGCCCCTGAAAGGGCTTCGACATGTTCGATCCCTGCGGGTCAGACCGGTTGACGATCCGCGCCGGCGCAACCTCGAACCAGCGGTAGAGCGCGTCGTGGAGGGCGCGCGCGCGGCGGCGCGGCGGGGCATCGGGCGCGAGCGCCTTGACCTCCGGCAACCGGTTATCGTCCATCATCCGATGATAGACGGCGGCGATGTCGCCGAGCGCGATGCGGTCGCTGCCCAGGGTAAGCCTGCCGTCCAGACCGCCGTCGTCGATGTGAAAGGCGAAATCGCAGACGGCGACCTCGCGCTGGTTGAACAGGCGATAATCGGCGCCGCGCGCGTCGAGTGCCTCGCGGACGAGGCGGAGCGGCGTTTCGCTGGGGATGCCGGCGAGCAGGATCATGACGCAAAGGCCGCGTCGATGGCGTCGACCATCGGTTCGCCGCCCGCGGCGAGATCGGGGAGCAGGTTGGCGCCGACGAAGCGCCAACCTTCCGGAATGGCGTCGTCGGGGATCAGGCGCACGCCGAGCAGGCGGACGCCCGCCGCGCGCGCGAGCGCGATGCAGCCATGCTCGACCGCCGCAGTCAGATCGATCGTGGCGGGCCAGCCCGGTTGCACCAGCCGGCCACCGACCGCCACCACGCAAATCTCGCCGGGTTGCTCGGCGATCGTCCAGTCGCGTTCGGGCTCGCCCGCGCTGTCCTGCCGCCACGCCACCACGGGCAGTCCGGCCGCCTGCGCGAGCATCGTCCACGCCGACGGATGGCGCCAGTTGCCTGCGAGCCCCTGCGGCGTCGGCGGATTGAGGATGGGGGTGGGGAGCGCCGCCATCCAGCTCAGGAACAGCGCATAAAGTTCGCTGCGCGCATAATCCTCGTCTTCGCCGCCGATGCGCGCGAGCAGTGCGAGGGGAAGATAGTGGAGGCGGTTGACCACGCCGCCGCAATCGTCCGGCGACAGGGTTTGCCCGTTCGAATGGGTGAGGATGAAATCGACGCCGCCCGCGCCGAGCCGGTGATGCCAGCGCAGCGTTTCAGCACCGAGCGTCGCGGCGGTCAGCGCGCGGACCGCGCGGCCGCGGGCGCGGAGCCTGTCCGCGAGCCATGCCGCGGACAGGTCATACTCTTCATACAGGATGAGCAGGGGCTTCATTGCCGGTGCCTCCGCCCCGTGTCAGCCGCTCTTGTCCTTTTCATTCTTGAGCGCACCCTCGCCCAGGTCGGGACGTTCGGCGCTTTCGATGAAGTGCCGGACTTCGACGGCGGCCTTTTCGAGCTGTTCGAGATGCGCCTTCAGCGCCTCGATCTGGAGCACGGGGTCGAAGATGTCGCCGGGATTTTCGACGAGTTCCTTGCCGTCCTTTTCCTTGATCGGCTTTTCGCCATGCTCCTTGAACTCTTTGAACTCCTTGAATTCCTTGTGCTCGATCTTCTCGTTCTTGTTCTCCTTGAGCTCATTCTTTTCGAGCTTTTCGTGCTTCAGTTCCTTGTGCTCGATCTTTTCGATTTTCTCGATCTTCAGCTCCTTGTGGAAGTTCTTGCCTTCCACAATTTCGATCTTTTTCTCGAGTCTTTTGGGTTGCTTGGCCATGATGTCTCTCCAGTTTGTCAGAAAACCGGACGTGCTGCCCTTTGAGGGGGCGGGCAGCGATGCGACCTCATGATCGTCCGCGGCGAGGGCTGCGCTCCGCCCCTGGCCCGGTCAAGGCAAAGACAGGGTCGGCGTGCGCTAATCGCGACGAGAATCGGCGTTAATTTCGCCTTGGCGATAAAGGCGGCCAGCGATGGCACACTATCCCGCGGCGGGCGATCGCGGGGTGGATGTCAGAGCAGGCTGAGGAGATCGGCGGGTGCGGCTTCTGCCGCTTCCTCATCCTCTTCGCCCTCGAATTTGCTCAGCGTGATGCCGAGCAGCCGGATGCCTTGCCCGGTCGGCAGCAGCGCGGCCAGGATCGCCTCGCCTGCGGCGAGCAGCGCCGTGCCGTCGACGATCGGCGCGGGAACGGTCCGCGCGCGCGTAATGGTCTGAAAATCGGCGTAGCGCAGTTTCAGCGTCACGGTCCGCCCGCGCGCGCCTTTCTTTGCCGCGCGGTCCCACACCACGGTGCAGACATGCGCCAGCGCCTCGCGGATCTCGGTGTCGGTGATCAGGTCGTTGAAGAAGGTGCGCTCGCCGCCGAGCGACTTCAGCGGCCGGTTCGATTTCACCCGCCGATGATCAATTCCGCGCGCCAGATTGTGGAGCCACGCTGCGCTGTTGCCAAAATTCTCGGCAAGCCAGGCCATGTCCTTCGCCGCGAGATCGGCGCCGGAAAAGATGCCGAGTCCCTCCATCTTCGCCGCGGTCACCGGGCCGATGCCGTGAAAGCGGCGGATCGACAGCGTCTGCACGAAGGCCGCGCCTTCGCCGGGGCGAATGACGGTCAGCCCGTCGGGCTTGTTCTGGTCCGACGCGAGCTTGGCGATGAACTTGTTGTACGAGACGCCGGCCGAGGCGGTGAGCCCCGTCTCCTCGCGGATCCGCCGGCGGATCAGCTTCGCGGTCGCGGTTGCGCTGCCGAGTCCGGCCTTGTCGCGGCTGACGTCGAGATAGGCTTCGTCGAGTGACAACGGCTCGACCTCGTCGGCATAGTCGCGGAAGATCGCGCGAATTTGGTGGGAGATGTCGCGATAGACCTCGAAGCGGGGGGGCACGAAGATGAGGTCGGGGCATTGGCGCTTCGCGGTGATGCTCGGCATCGCTGATCGCACCCCGAACTTGCGCGCTTCATAGCTGGCGGCGGCGACGACGCCGCGCCGCGACGAGCCGCCGACTGCGACGGGCTTGCCGCGGAGTGCCGGATCGTCGCGCTGTTCGACCGACGCGTAAAAGGCATCCATGTCGACATGGATGATCTTGCGAACGGGCGGGTCGGGCCCGTCGTTGGGAACTGGATCTTCGCCATTTTTCACGCCGATGGTCTAGCATGTTGCCGAAATGTTCTCAATGTTCCGTGCAAGGGCGCGCTTGACGCCGCGCGGTCAAACTGGCAATCGCCGCCGACCTTGGAGATGCGGGTATAGCATAGTGGTAATGCTCTAGCCTTCCAAGCTAGCTAGGCGGGTTCGATTCCCGCTACCCGCTCCATCCCCTTTTTATCGTCTGAATTCCTCGCAAGGCGGCTTTGATCGGCCGCTGCGCCGTGCCGTTCCTCTGCCGGGCGTGCCACGTGGCTTGACCAGGAGCCATATTGACGTTAGTAAAACTATCATTGTGGTATCGGAACAAACATCAATTGAACCGACCAAGCCTTCGCTGCGCAGGGCGCAGACGGCGCTGACCCGCGAACGGATTTGCGACGCCGCCGCCGGGCTGCTTGGCGAGGACGGGGACCAGAGCGCCATTACGTTCAGGGCGGTTGCAGAGCGCGCGGCGGTTACCGAAATGACAGTCTATCGCCACTTCCCCAATCGCGAAGCCTTGCTGCGTGGCATATGGGAACGCATCAACTCCCGGATGGGGCCCGGGATCGGTATGCCGACGAGCG
Source organism: Sphingopyxis sp. Geo48 (assembly GCF_949769155.1). NCBI lineage: Bacteria > Pseudomonadati > Pseudomonadota > Alphaproteobacteria > Sphingomonadales > Sphingopyxidaceae > Sphingopyxis > Sphingopyxis sp. Geo48. The sequence goes on from NZ_CATKPA010000002.1 coordinate 81,597, forward strand.
TCGGCGAACTCCGGAGCCAGCACGACAAACTCTATGCGGGTTTCGATCGGGTCGCCCCCCAGATCATCGCCGCCATCGCGACGCCGCAGGGACGCGAAATGCGCGCCGCGCTGAACGGGGAACGACAGGAAGCCTTTCTTGCCATTGTGGCGGATGCCGCGCCCGAGCTTGAAGGCAAGCGCAAGCGGCAAGTCGCCGCGCTGCTCCAGCTTCTCCACAGCGCCTATGCCTGGGCCTCGCTGCGCGAGCAGTGGGACTTGCACGGCGCCGAAGCGGCCGAGGCCACGCGCTGGCTGATCGAACTGATTCTAGAACAGATCAAGGATCCGATGAAATGATTGCTCATGTTTCGATTCCCTCCGCCGACCCTCAAGCGACCGCGCTTTTGTTCTCGGCCCTCATCGATGGACAGGCTTTCACATTTCCTGTCGTGCCGGGCGCGTGGATCGCCGTTGCGCGCGATGGGTCGGGAACGGCCGTGGAGGTCTATCCCGTCGGCATCGCTCATCATCCCGGCGTCGGGGAAGCCGACCCTCTGCTCGTTCCCGAGGAACCGGCGCAGATGCCGTGGGAGGATCAGATTATTTCCGATGGCGACCCTATGCGCCCGTCAGCCTTCCATATCGCCATCGTCACGGGCCTCGATGACGAACAGATTTTCGCGCTGGCGCGGGAAGCGGGGATTCGGGCGATCCGCTGCGAACGGGGCGGCGTTTTCGGCCTGATCGAGCTCTGGATCGACAATATGACCCTCGTCGAAGTCCTGACCAGCGTCGATGCCGCACGCTATCGCGATTTCATGAATCCGGCACAATGCGCAGTGATGTTCGGACCTGGGTCTGCGCCGGCACTGGCCGCCTGAGTCCGCCGTTGGCCAATGCAGGCCGGATCGGTTGCACGCCTTCAGCCGGTCGCGCGGTCCATCGCTTCCATATGCGCCTCGGGCGGTTCGCACGGGGCGGGTGGATCGCCTTCGGCCGTCGTAAAGCGCGCGCCGCGTTCGAGCGTCTTGTGAACGGGACAGCGTTCGGCGATCTCCATCATTCGGGTGCGCTGCTCGGCGTCGATCGCGCCTTCGATCGAGATGCGGACGTTGAAAAGGTCGGGCTGGGGATCGGCGAGCTCCTTCTGGTGGCCGACCGCGGTGCGGATGCGCGTTACCGGCCATTTCTTGCCGTCGGCATAGAGGCGCAGCGTCATCGTCGTACAGGCGGCGAGCGCGGCGGAGAGGAGGTCGAAGGGGCTGGGGCCCGTGCCGCCGCCGCCGACGCTGACCGGCTCGTCGGCCAGGAACACATGGTCGCCCGTGCTGATCGCAACCTGGAACTTTCCGTCGCCCGTCTCTTCGGCTTCGGCATCAACCGGCGGCAAGGGTGCTTCGGGCGGCGGGGTCAGATAGGGGCTCGCCCAAGCCGCGATCATCGAACCGACGCGCTGAACGTCCTGCGGGCGGCTGAGCAGATGGTCGGCGTCGTCGAGCGAGAAGAAGCTCTTGGGATGGCGCGCCGCGACGTAGATTTTGGTGGCATTTTCGATGCCGACCGTATCGTCGAGCGGGGCGTGCATGACGAGTAGCGGACGACGAAGCGCCGCGATGCGCGCGCCCTGATCCTGCGAGCGCAAATCGTCGATCAGGCCGCGCCCGACGCGGAAACGCCGCCCGGCGAGCAGGACGTCGGCGGCGCCCTCGGCGTCGATCGTCGCGATTGCCGCGGGATCGAACTGATGGAGCGTATGGGCGACATCGAACGGCGCATTGATCGTCGCGACCGCGCGGATCGCGGGCAGGTCGACCGCCGCGGCAATCGCGGCCGCACCGCCAAGGCTGTGGCCGATCAGCAGCGACGGTGCCTTGCCGTCGTCCGCGAGCGCCCGCGCGGCCGCCTTCAGATCCTGCACGTCGAACGAAAAGCGGCTGTCGGCGAAATCGCCCTCGCTCTCACCGAGACCGGCGAAGTCGAACCGCAGCACGCCGATGCCCTCGCGCGCGAGCAGGCGCGCGATCCGCACCGCCGCGCGGTTATCCTTTCCGCAGGTGAAGCAATGGGCGAAAATCGCCCAGCCGCGCACGCGCCCGCCGGGAAGCTCCATCCGTCCCGACAATGTCTTGCCCGCCGAGCCGGGGAACCGAAACGGCTGCGTGACCATGCGCCTTCTCCTTCTTCGGTGACGGGGCCATGCTACGCGTGTTGCGGCGACGGGTCACGCGGAATGCGCCGATGCCGATCGGCCGACAGGAACTTTCGGCGCGTCCTCTCGTTCTAACAGCGCACACGAATTGCAGGAACAGGCGGCGCGACGATGGATCGCCCGGCTTTTGGAGGGCCGTTTTACTGCCTCTCCGGAAGGCGGCTTTCCGTGCCCGCCGGTTAGGAGATGTCTGATGTTCAAATGGGCTTTGATCTTTGCGGTGATCGCGTTGCTGGCGGCACTTCTCGGGTTCGGCGGTGTCGCCGGGGCCGCCGCGGGCGTAGCAAAGATATTGTTCTTCGTCGGTTTGGCGCTCGTCGCGCTTTTCCTCGTTCTCGGCGTGGTCGCTGGACGCAAGGTCGTTTGACGGCGACCGGTCGTTTCGCAATCCTCGACGATCGGGACAGGCGGCATTGGTGCCGCTCCCCGGACGGAATCGACGAGCCCCACCGCGGGAAGGCGGTGGGGCTTACCCCTTTTGGGCATTTGTGCCCCCATTTCGCGCGATGGTAGGATGCCGCCTTCAAAACGGGTGAGGGGGGTGCGGTGCATAAATCTTCCGTTGTAACCATGTCGATACCGAAGCCGGCGTTCGGTGTCCCGGCGCCCTGGTTCAAGGCGCGGGTGCTCGACGGGAATCCGAAATATTCCTTCCATACGGTAGCCGGGCGTGTCGCAATCCTGTTCTTCATGGGATCGGCGCGCGATGCGGCGATCAAGGCGGCGCTCGATGTGCTTCTTTCGTCGGACCGCTATGACGATTCGCGCGTCTGCCTGTTTACCGTGACGCACGATCCCGGCGATGTGTCGTCGGGCCGGATCGCTTCAGGGCAATATGGGGTGCGCCACTTCCTCGACCACGACCGTGCGATAAGCACGATCTATGGCGCGTGCCGCGAAGGCTCGGATCGCTACGAAGCCTATATTGCCGTTCTCGACCGCCAACTGAGGGTCGCGGGCCGCTATCCGCCGTCTCAGGCGACCGAGGCGCTGGCGCTCGCAGGCCGTCTGATCGACGAGGACCAACCCGAAGACTGGGCGCCGGTGCTCCGCATTCCGCGCGTCCTCGATCGTGCGACTTGCCGGCACCTCATCGATCTCTACGAGGCCGATGGCGGCGCGGATTCGGGGTTTATGCGCGAAGTCGACGGGAAAACCGTTTCGATCATCGACCATGGCCACAAAAGGCGATCGGACTATACCATTACCGATATGGAGCTCCGCCGCTCGCTCGTCGGCCGGATCAACGACTGTGTGCGGCCGGCGATCAATCTGGCCTATAATTTCGACGCGTCGCGCATGGAGCGCTATATCGTCGCCTGCTACGACGCATCGGTCGGCGGACACTTCCGGCCGCATCGCGACAACACGACCAAGGGTACAGCCCATCGGCGCTTTGCGGTCACCATCAACCTCAACGATGACTTCGACGGCGGCGAACTGCGCTTTCCCGAATTCGGGTCGCGTACCTATCGCGCTCCGCCGGGCGGTGCGATCGTGTTCGGCTGCGGCCTGCTTCACGAAGCAACGCCGGTGACGCGCGGACGGCGTTATGCCTTTCTGCCGTTCCTGTACGACGACGCCGCGGCTGCGCAGCGTGAGGCGAACAACGTCTATCTGGGCGACGGCGTCGGAGCCTATAGCGCGGGCTAGGGTCCTGACCCTAGCCATACCGGACCGCAACGACTTGCGCCCCGATGAACGCAGCGGCCCTTTTGCGACAATTTGCGACAAAATTTCGCCCATCCGGCAATTCGCTGGGACAAATCGTAATTAGAACGCCCTTATCGGAACAGCGCTTGTTCCCGCATGAGGAGTTCGTGACGTGAAAAAGATTTCGCTTTTGACGCTGGGTGCCGCGTTGATCGCCGCACCCGTTTTCGCCGCCCCCGGTCAGGTGGCAAAGGGCGACGCCGATGCCAATGGTACGCTGACGCGCGCCGAGGCGCAGGCGCATGCGACCGAAATGTTCGCCAGGATGGACGCCAACAAGGACGGCAGGCTCGACGCCAGCGACCGTAGTGCCAAGCGCGCGGATATGCAGGCCAAGATGTTCGAGCGTCTCGACGCGAACAAGGACGGCAATATCAGCAAGGCCGAATGGGACCAGCACAGCGCCGATCGCGTGGCGAAGCGCGCCGAGAAGCGCGCCGATGCCGGTGACGGCAAGCGCGGAATGCGCGGTCATCACGGCAAGCGTGGCGGTCACGGCATGATGATGGCGCGCGCCGATGCCGATGGCGACAAGGTCATCAGCCAGGCCGAGTTCCAGACCGCAGCGCTCGCGCGTTTCGACGCGGCCGACGCGAACAAGGACGGCCGGGTGACCGCCGAGGAACGCGCGGCGCAGCGCGAGGCGTGGAAGGCGAAGGCCGGCGAATGGCGCGCGAAACGCGCCGCCGCTCCGGCTGCTCCCGCCAGCGAATAACCCCATGGCGCGGGGCCGCGGTGACGGGCAGGCTATCCTCCCCCTCCCGGCATTGCCTTTGCCGCCGGCCCCTGCCAGCATCGCCCACCGGTCGCAATCGACCGGTGGGCGAACTACTGCATTTTACGGACAGATAATGACCGACACGCCGCGCATATTGCTGATCGACGACGAGCCCTCGATCCGCGAACCGCTATCCGAATATCTCGAAGCGCAGGGCTTCGCCGTTACGGATGCCGCCAATGCTTCGGAGGCGCGTTCGGTGCTGCGCGCGCAAACGGTCGACCTTGTCGTCAGCGATATCATGATGCCCGGCGAGGACGGCCTGTCGCTCACGCGGCACCTGCGCGAGACGAGCAGTATTCCCGTCATCCTCCTCACCGCGCGCGCCGAGGATACCGAACGGATCATCGGGCTGGAAATCGGCGCCGACGATTATGTCGTCAAACCCTTCAACCCGCGCGAACTGGTGGCGCGCATCCGCACCGTGTTGCGCCGCACCCAGACGGCCGGCCGCGCACTGGACCGCAACGGCACGAGTTATGCGTTCGGGCCGTGGGTTCTTCGCGAGGTCGAGCGCGTGCTCGTCGACGAGGCGGGGGAAGAGGTCGCGCTGTCGTCGGGCGAATATCATCTGCTGCACGCGTTGGTGCGCCATCCCCGGCAGGTGATGAGCCGCGACCGGTTGCTCGACCTCGTCCGCGGGCGCGAGGCCGATATCTTCGACCGCGCGATCGACAATCTCGTCAGCCGCCTGCGCAAGAAGATCGAGGACGATCCGGCGCATCCGCAAATCGTCAAGACCGTGTGGGGCGGGGGCTATACGCTCGCCTGCGAGGTCAAGCGCCTCGGGCCGGCCGCGTGAAACTCCGTCTCTGGCCCCGGAGCCTTGTCGGCCAGCTCGTCTTCGCGGTCGCGGTGATGCTGTTTCTTGCGCAGGCGATCAATTTCGTCCTGCTGTCGCGCGGGATCAAGCAGCAGACGCTGGCGCACGGCGGCGGCATGGCGGTCGCGCGCGTCATCGACGCGATCGAGCGCGACCGGCGCGGCGAGTTTCGCGGGCCGCCGCGTGACGAAGAATCACGCGAGCGCGCGCAAAAGCTGATGATTTCCGAAACGCCGCCGCGGCTTCCTGCGGGCGCCGTGCGTCTTCCCGAGCTTTCGAACTATGTTGCGGGGCTGCTCGACGACACGAATATCCATGCCGATATGGTCGAGGCCTGGGCGCTCCCGCCGAGGTCGCGGCAGCGGCTGCAGCGCGCGGCGTTCCCCGACCGTGCGGTCGTCGTCGTCGCCAAGGTCGACGGGCGGTATTTCGCGGTGCGCTCGCGCATCGCGGCCGGGGGCAACCGTCTGTCGGGTTTCCTGGTCTGGCAGACGTTGACGCTCTACCTGCTGCTTTTGATCCCGATCATGGTGATCGCATATCGCGCGGCGCGCCCGCTGCGCGACCTGACGCGCGCGGCGCGCAGCAATCCGGCGTTGCGCGACACGACCCCGCTCGAGGAGGAAGGGCCGTCCGACGTGCGCGACCTGATCGCGGCGTTCAACGCCTATCGTACGCGCATTGCGACCATGCTGTCCGACAAGGACCGGATGCTCGGTGCGGTCGGCCACGATCTTCGCACGCCGCTGGCCAGTCTCCGCGTCCGCGTCGAGGGAGTCGAGGACGACAGATTGCGCGATAAGATGATCGCCAGCATCGACGAGATGACCGCGATGCTCACCGACATATTGGCGCTCGCGCGATCGGGCGCCGGCACCGAAGCGCAGGAACGCGTCCCGATCCGGGAACTGATCGGCGAACTTGTGGCCGATTATCAGGAGCGCGGCAAGGATGTGGCGGTCGGCGATGTCGCCGACGTCCATGTCCTGGTTCGCCCGATGCTGCTCAAGCGCGCGCTGCGCAATCTGTCGGACAACGCCCTTGCCTATGGGGCGCGCGCGCGGCTGTCGGTGACCGCTGCAGCCGGCCTGACGCAGATCATCGTCTCCGACGATGGTCCGGGTCTGACCGAGGAACAGATACGGACGCTTGTCGAGCCCTTCGCGCGCGGCGAGCAATCGCGCAACCGGGCGACCGGCGGTGCGGGGCTCGGCCTCTCGATCGCGCGCGAGATTGCCGAGGGCGAGGGCGGGGCGCTGACGCTGGCGAACCGTGCCGGCGGCGGGCTCGATGCAGTGATCGAGCTGCCGGTTCAGGCGTAGATCGCGATCGCCTGGCTACCGCTCAGCACCGGTTCGCCGGCGCGGTTCCACAACATCATGTCCTGCACCGACACGCCGCCGCGCGCATAGCCCGTCTTGGCCGAAAGCAGCCACCAGCCGTCATCGGTCGTCGGGGTGCCGCCGAGCATGTTGACGGTCCAGTTCATGGAGCTGATCGGCCCGAACTCGGTGAACAGCGCCATCGCCGCAGGCGGCAGGGCATCGCCGAGCGCGAGCAATTGGATCGCCGGGTGGCATTCGGGCTGCTCGACAAAGCGTACCCAGGTCAGATATTCGCCGACATCGCTTTTCCAGGCGAAGCGCGGACCGGTGGTCGGGCGCATGTCGAAATGCCGGACGAAAGACGGGCGCGCCTTGTGCTCGGGGACCGGCTCGAGCGTTTCGGGAGCAGGCGCGTCGGGCATCGTCAGCCGGTTGTGATCGAGGTGGCTCTTGCGCTCGCCCGAGAAGGCGAAGACCGCAGCGGTGCCAAAGCCCTGGTCGCTCGACACGCCCGCGTCGATGAAGAGGCTCGACTTCGACTGGCGCAGCACGCGGGTATTCACCGTGCAATCGCCGCCGACCGGGCCGACGAAGCTGATCTGCGCATAGCGCAGCGGCGCCTCGGTGGGATGGAGCGCCATCGTGCCTGCCAGCGCAACCGCAGAGCTGATCCCGCCATAGGCGGTGCGGCCCTGCATCCAGCCCTCGTCGATATGCGCGGTCGCGGCGTCGCCTTCGACGCGCAGCGTGGAGAGAAGCGCGTCGAGCGCGCCGGGAGAGGTCGTCATCTTTATCCTATTCTTCGATCTGGAACGTCAGTCCGGCATTGGCGGTGAGCCGTTCGATCAGCTTGTCCCCAAGCAGCGCCCCCGGCGTCCAGATACCGCCCGCGCCCTTGTTTTCGAGCAGCGCCATCCCTGTCTCGGCGAGCATCTTCGACGTCGAACCGTAGCCCGGATCGCGGTCGCCCTGCACGCTGGCGCGCACCGTCGCGCCGTCGGGATATTCGCCGATGAACAGGATATCGTAGAAGCCGTTCTCGCGCTCCTCCTTGCTCGGGCCTTCACCGGGCTTGATGCTCGGATCGAACGGGTTCGCCTTCGCCATCGCTTCGGCCATCGCCTTGCCGGCGTCGCCGATCGTCGTCATCACCATCTCGTCATAGACGAGATCCTCGCCCCACGGGTGACCGAGCAGGAAGTTGGTGCGATGGACATTTTTGGTGTTGATCGGCGCCATCACGAAGGGCGCGGTCCAGGTGCCGGTCGCGCTGTCATATTCGGGGACGAGGCCGGTCGGCTGCGACGGTCCCTCGAAGCCCGGGGTCAACGCGAAGGAGGATTTGAGCAGCAGCGCGAGCGAGGGCTTTTTCGCGATCGCCTTGAGCGTTTCGGTCAGGCTTGCGATCGTGCCGCCCGAAGCGCCGCCCGCCATCTTGCGGACGCGCCCCTTGACCCGCGGCGCGGGCTTGCCGCGACGCTTGATCGCTTCCGCCTGCAGGAAATGGACCCCGAGGTCGAAGGGGATCGAGTCGAACCCGCAGGAGAAGGTGATCCGCGCGCCCGACGCCTTGGCGGCGGCCTCATGCGTATCGATCATCTCGCGCATCCAGCCGGGTTCACCGCAAAGGTCGGCATAAGCGGTGCCCGCGCGGACGCAGGCGGCGACGAGTTCGTTGCCGTAAAGCTGGTAAGGGCCGACGGTGGTCAGCACGACCTTGGTGCTCGCGGCCATTGCATCGAGGCTCGCGGGATCGCTGGCGTCGGCGACGATCAACGGCGTTTCCTCGTCGGCGCCGATCAGGTCGCGCACCTCGGCCAGCTTGGCGAGGCTGCGCCCCGCCATCGCCCACTTCGGCGCGTCCTTGCGGCCCTTGTAGTGATGCGCCAGATATTCGGCGACGAGGCGGCCGGTGAAACCGGTCGCGCCGTAAACGACGATGTCGAGATCGCGGGACGCCATGGCAAACCCTCCCTTTACGTAAACGTTAAGTAGAGGCTAGCGCAGACGACACGCGATGCCAAGCGCGAAGCGTCAGCGGCGCCACCAGGGGCGGCGGGCGACCACCGGCGCATCGATGGCTTCGGCGCGCCCTTCGGCACGCGCGGCGCGGAGTTCGGCTTCATGCGCCGCGATCTCGTCGTGCCGCCGGCGGCGGAGTGCATCATAGCTCCAGCGCGTGTTGCCATAGCCGAACAGGCAAAGGAGGCCGCCCGCGATCGCGAGATTCTTCATCGCCGCCATCGCCTGCATCGGGTCGGTGAAGTCGCGGTGGAAGAAGAGAATGGTCAGGAGCACGAAACCGGCCAGCAGGATCGAGAAGAGACGTGCGTAGATGCCGAGCGCGATACAGATGCCGGCGATCAGCTCGAACAGTCCTGTGGGAACAGCGAGGCCGCCGGGGAGGCCCGCGGCGGATATCATCGCGTTGGTGTCGGAAACATGGATCAGCTTGTTGATCCCCGACACGACGAAAATCACGGCGATGAACAGGCGGCCGATGAAGACGGCGATCATGGACATAGGGCATCCTCCACGTGCGCCCCGCCCGCTGGTGCAGGCAGGACGCGCGGCGAAGGCAATCGGTTCCCGATCAGCGGGGTGTGAAGCTCAGACTCTCGACCTCGCAGTCGGTGCAATCGATTGCGCGCAGCATCGCGCTACCGGGGCCGGCGGGCAGATCGATCTCGGCGAGTTTGATCGTCTGCCATGCGGCGCCGGCAGGGATTATGACGCCGCGCTCGTCGATGCCGATGCGGCCGCCCTTGGCGGAGCGAACGCGCGCGGTGACGGTCCAGCGACCGGGCCTTGTGACGTCCGCGCTGTAACGCATGAATTCGCCGGTGACGAAGTCGCCGACATAGGGGCTGCCGTCCGCGGCGCGCGCGATGTCGACGCCATCGTTGCGATAGGTCGTACCGTTGTTCCACGGCGTCCGCTCGCCGCCGGTCGCGACATGATAATTGGCGTCGGCGCTGTCCTGATAGGCGACGCCGGCGGGGCCGAGGTCGTAATTGACGGCGCGGATCGTCAGCACGCCCTTGTCGAGCGTGCGCGGAGAGAAGGGCCTGTAGCTTGCGTCACGCGGCTGACGGAACATCGCGTCGATGACATCGGGCTTTGGAACATTCCGGTCGAAACGGCTGTTGCGGGCGAGCGTCATCATCGCCGCATAGGCGGTGTCGGCATCGGGCTTCCGGCCCTTGCCGGTCGCCCAGGCGACGATTTTTGCCCAGCCCGGGCCGGGGTCGATCTCGAGCGGCTGGTTGAAACCGATTTTCTTCAGCGGCCAGAAATTCCAGCCGATGCCTTCGCCTTCGACCAGCGCGATCGCGTCGCGATACCAGACATTGCTGTTCTCGCCCGACTCGCCGAGCCAGATCGGGCGGCCGTAGCTTGTGCGCAGCTTCGTGATGTCGGCGATGCTCGCTTCGTCGTTGCGGTTCCAATATTTGTGGAAGCTGATCGCCATATTGGCGTCCCACGCGGGCGGCAGGCCTTTGTAATTATTGCCCCAGCAATTGCCCTCGATGATCACGATATGCTTTTGGTCGACCTCGCGGATCGCCTTGGTGATGCGCTGCTGGAGCTCCCAGACGCCCTTGCTTGCCGTCTCGTCGCAGCCATTGCCCTTGCCGGGCGTCGCGAAGCTCCAGTTGGGCTCGTTGATCATGTCATAGGCGCCGATCCACGGCTCGTCCTTGTAGCGGGCGGCGAGCTTCTTCCACAGCGCGACGGTCTTGCGCTGGTTCTCCGCGCTCTCCCATAGCGAAGGCTTGGTCGGGTCGCGGTCCGAGATGGCGAGATCGTTGCCCTGACCGCCGGGCGCTGCGTGGAGGTCGAGGATTAGGTAGATGCCGTGCTTCCTGCTCCATTCGAGCAGGCGGTCGATGCGCTGGAAGCCTTCCTCCAGCCATGTGTCCTGACCACGCTTGGGTTCCTTGTCGGCGGGCAGGGTGAGCTGGTCGAAATGGATCGGCAGGCGCACCGAATTGAAGCCCCATTTCGCCATTTGGTCGATATCGGCCTCGGTCGTGTGATTATCGAGCCAGGCGCGATAGAATTCGGCGGTACGCTTTTCGCCGACCAGTTCGACGAGCTTCGCGCGGATTCTGTGTTGCTGCCCGATCTCGCCGAGCTTCAGCATATAGCCTTCCTGCAGCATCCAGCCGCCGAGACCGATGCCGCGCAGGATGACCGGCTGGCCGCTTTCATCGACGATCTTCGTGCCGTCAACCTTCAACCAGCCTTCGGCGTGCGCGTTGGTGGAAGATAGCAGCGCGACGAGAGCGAGCGCGACCGTGCAGAATTTCATGACCTCATCCCCATTTATTGATTTATGGGAACGTTATCAATTTTCGCAGGCCACGCAACCGCCGTTCGTCATTGCGAGCGCAGCGAAGCAATCCAGCGTGGCATAAACCGCTCTGGATTGCTTCGCTGCGCTCGCAATGACGATGAATTAGAGTTTGGGGAGCGTGACGCCCTTCTGCCCCATATATTTGCCCGCGCGGTCGGCGTAACTCGTCTCGCACGGCTCGTTGCCCTGCAGGAACAGAAACTGGCACGCGCCTTCATTGGCGTAAATCTTGGCCGGCAGGGGCGTCGTGTTCGAGAATTCGAGCGTCACATGCCCCTCCCAGCCGGGTTCGAGCGGGGTGACGTTCACGATGATGCCGCAGCGCGCATAGGTCGACTTGCCCAGGCAGATGACGAGCACGTCGCGCGGAATCCGGAAATATTCGACCGTCCGTGCGAGCGCAAAGCTGTTCGGCGGAATGATGCAGACGTCTGTTTCGCGGTCGACGAAATTTTTGGGATCGAACGCCTTGGGATCGACCGTGGTGCTGTCGATGTTCGTGAATATCTTGAATTCGGGCGCGACGCGCGCGTCATAGCCATAGGAGGAGAGGCCGTAGCTGATGCAGCCGTCGCGGCGCTGCGCCTCCACGAAAGGCTCGATCATGCCCTGATTGAGGGCGGCGTCGCGAATCCATTTGTCCGAAAGAATGCTCATGCCGCTGTCTTGTCGAGCAGCCGCGCTTCGCGCAAGCAGTCAGTGCTTCCATGTGCCCCTGCGAAGGCAGGGGCCCATCTTCTGCCGTGGCGTTCACCACCGAGCGTGCTGTAAAAGGAGAGCGCCGGTGATGGGCCCCTGCCTTCGCAGGGGCACGGCGATTATTTGACGAGCCCTAAGTCCTTCGGTCCGAAGGCGGCTGGAAGCAATTCGCTGAGTCTGTAGCTCTTCACCGCCGAGCCGTCGCCAGAGGCGCAGTGGACGAGTATGTCGGTCTTCGACCGCTCGGCCGCCTCGTTCAATATCTGGCGGCAGCGGCCGCAAGGGTTGACCGGGTCGCTGCCGATCAGATCGTCGCCGTCGGGGCGCCCGCCGACAATCGCGACCTCGGCGAGTTCGCCGATCCAGCCTTCGTTGGCGATCTTCGCGACCGCAGCCGTCTCGGCGCAGAGCGTCAGGCCATAGCTCGCATTCTCGACATTGGCGCCGGTGACGACGTCGCCGTTCTTGAGCAACAGCGCTGCGCCGACGTGAAAGCCCGAATAAGGGGCATAGGCGCGGCTCGCGGCGTCGCGCGCGGCGGCGATCAGGGCATCGCGGGTCTCGCTCATGGCGTCTCTCCTTCCGGGCGCAGCACGTTCCAGCCGACGGTGCCGTCGGCGCCGGTCAGGCGAATATAGTGGTTCGCCTGCCACATCGCCCAGGGGTGCGCGCCATAGTCTGGCTCGAAGAAATCGCGGCGTAGCCAGGTGGTGCGCGCGATTCCCTGCGTCACCTTGTAATCGCTTTCGAACGACGGGCCGGGCGCGATCAGGCTGCGCTTGCCGGTATGCGCCTCGATCTGCGCGAGGAAGGTCGCGAGCTCGGATAGCAGCAGCGCCCGCGTCGGCCGGTCCGGACAGCGATCGTCATAGTCGAGCCAGACGACGGCGGGCAGCGCGTCGGCGCGGCGCGGGACGTGGCGGATGAAGTTCGCGGCCTGATCGGTCGCAAGCTGGCAGAGGCTGTAGCGATGGATCGCGCCTGCCTGGATCCCGACCTCGCGCGCGCCCGACAGGTTGCGTGCGAACATCGGGTCGACCCCGCTCGTGCCATCTGTCGCGGCGACATAGGCGAAATCGGCGCCCGCGGCCTTGATCGATCCCCAATGAACCTCGCCATTGTCGGCGCTGATCGTCACGCCCTGCAGCGGATAGAGGTCGCGGCTCGGGGTCCAGCGCGCCGCCCACCACAGGGCAAGGCCCGCCAAGAGTACGGCGAGCAGGATCAGTCCCGCGGTGCGGCGCAGGAAATGCGCGATCGCGCCGCGCCAGTTGCCGTCTGCCTTGACCGGTCGTTTCGCTGCGCGCGTCGCCATGCTCAGCCCTTGATGTGGAGCACGCAGATCAGCGTGAACAGCCGCCGCGCCGTGTCGAAATCGACCGCGATCTTGCCGTCGAGCCGGTCCATCAGCATCTCCGCCGCCTCGTTGTGGAGGCCGCGGCGCGCCATGTCGACGGTCTCGATCTGCTGCGCGGTCGCGGTCTTGATCGCCTGATAATATGAGTCGCAGATCGCAAAATAGTCGCGGATCGGACGGCGAAAGCGGCCAAGGCCGAGGATGATAGCCTCCAGCGGCGAACCGTCCTCGCGGCTGATCTCGAAGATCAGGCGCCCTTCCTCGACCCGCAACCTCAGCCGATAGGGGCCGGCATAACCGTCGGGGTGGCCGCGCTGGGGCACGAACTTATTCTCTTCGAGCAGGTCGAAGATCGCGACGCGCCGCTCCTGCTCGACATCGGGGTTGCGCCAGACGATAGACCCCTCGTCGAGGTCGATCGAGATGATGCGCTGCTGCGAGGGATCGGCGTCGGTCATGTTGCGAAGAGCTTCTACTTGGCCGGGCGTGAAGGGCAAGGGGGCGACTTATTCACAGCAACCCACAACTATGTTAGGGAAGCGGGCATCGCTTGTTGCACCGCCAGAGGTGGCAACGCATGAAGGTCGCCATGCCAGAACTAGCCCTGATTCCCACCCCGGCCCCCGCCGGGGAAGAACGCCAATTACCCCGGAATATCGAGGCAGAAGCGGCCTTTCTCGGTGCGATCCTGATCGACAACCGAGTCGTCGAGGATCTGCCCGTGCAATTGCACGCCGCACATTTCTTCGAGCCGCTGCACGGCCGCATCTTCGCGCAGACGATGGCGCTGATCGAGCGAAACAGCATCGCGACGCCGGTCACGCTGAAACCTTTCTTCGAGAATGACGAGGCGATGAAGGCGGTCGGCGGGGTCGGCTATCTCGCACAGCTGACCGGCAGCGGCGCGGGCCTGATCGGCGCGCGCGACTTCGCTCGGCAGATTTTCGATCTCGCGCTGCTCCGCGAACTGGTCGGTGTCGGCCGCACGCTCGTCGACAGCGCGCTCGACACGAGCGAGAGCGTCGATCCGCACGCGCAGATCGAGGAGGCCGAAACCGCGCTCTATCGCGTCGCGGGCGGCGAGGCCGAGATGGGATCGGTCAAGAGCTTCAGCACGGCGAGCCTCACCGCGCTGCAGGCGGCGGAACGTGCGCTCAATTCGGGCGGCCACCTGTCGGGGATCACCACCGGCATTGCCAGCATGAACGCCAAGATCGGCGGTATGCACAATTCGGACTTGATGATCCTCGCCGGGCGTCCGGGCATGGGCAAGACCTCGCTTGCGACCAACATCGCGTACAATGCCGCCGAGCGTTTCCGCCGCGATGAAGAGGACGGTATTCCGCCCGAGAAGAATATGGGCGCGAAAGTCGCCTTCTTCAGCCTCGAAATGTCGGCCGATCAGCTCGCGACGCGCGTCCTCGCCGAACAGTCGGGGGTGTCGGGCGAGGCGCTGCGTATGGGCAAGATCAGCAAGGAGCAGTTTCAGCAGCTCAGCCGCGCCGCGCAGGCGCTGCAGACCCTGCCGCTGTTCATCGACGATACGCCGGGCCTGACGATCGCGAGCCTGCGCACCCGCGCGCGCCGCCTGCAGCGCCGTCACGGCATCGGCTTCATCATCGTCGACTATCTGCAGCTGCTCCAGGGTTCGTCGAAGAGCGGTGATAATCGCGTGCAGGAAATCTCGGAAATCTCACGCGGTCTGAAGACGTTGGCGAAGGAACTTAATGTCCCTGTGATGGCGCTGTCGCAGCTCAGCCGACAGGTCGAAAGCCGCGAGGACAAGCGCCCGCAGCTCTCCGACCTTCGTGAATCGGGCTCGATCGAGCAGGACGCCGACATGGTCCTCTTCGTGTTCCGCGAGGATTATTATGTCGCGGCGCGCGAGCCCAAGCGCCCGGTCGAGGGCGACGATGTGAAGATCCACGCCGCGCACGAGGAATGGGCGGCCGAGATGGAACGCGTCTTCGGCCTCGCCGAGGTGATCGTCGCCAAATCGCGTCACGGTTCGACGGGCAAGATTCGGATGCACTTCGAGGCGAAGACGACCAAGTTCAGCGATCTGGCGGACGAGAGTCAGGCCTATGCGGATTATGAGTAGGCGCTGACCGCTCGCTCGCAATGACGAGGTGATCAGAAAGCCGGATCGTTCGCCGGATCGTCGTCGATCGGTGTCACCGCGGTGTGGATACCGCATTCGGTCTTGTCCCAGCCGCGCCAGCGGCCCGAGCGCGGGTCTTCGCCCGGCTGGACCTTCGATGTGCACGGCGAGCAGCCGATCGAGGGATAGCCTTGCGATTCCAGCGGATGGCGCGGCAGGTCGTGCGCGTCGAAATAGGCGTCGAGGTCGTCGCGACTCCAGTTGGCGAGCGGATTGAACTTCAGACGTCCGGTGCTGCCGTCGAGCTCGAAACGCGGCAGACCGCTGCGCGTCGAGGACTGGAAACCCTTGCGCCCGGTGATCGAGGTATAGAAATCGGTCAGCGCCTTTTCGAGCGGCTTCACCTTGCGGATTTCGCAGCAGCCGTCGGGATCATAGGACCAGCGCAGCTCGGTGCCGTCCTTTGCCGCCAGCTCCTCGGCGTCGGGCGTCAGATTGACGATATTGAGGCCGAGCTTCGAAGCCAGTTCGTCGCGATAGGCGAGCGTCTCGGGAAAATGCTTGCCGGTGTCGAGGAAGAGCACCGGCATGTCGGGCGCAACGCGGCTCATCAGATGCAGCAACACCGCGCTTTCGGCACCGAAGCTCGACACGATCGCGGTCTCGCCCAGCAACCCCGCGCCGATCACGCTCACGACGACCTCCGCCGCGTCCTGGCCGCGGAAAAGATTGTTGAGGCGGATGACGTCGGCCTGCGTGAAACGCGGTGCCACGTCGATCCGGTCGCGGGTGCGGTCGCCGGCCTCGGGGGGAGAGACTTTCACGTCAGCCATGCCTTAATTTCCATATCGGCACCGCGCCGTCGGCGGCGCCCTGATAATGTTCGGGCCAGCGCGTCAGCGCCGCCTCGACATCGGCCGGATTGAGCGGCTTTTCGGGCGCGAACGTGTCGAAGCCGCAGCGCTTCATATAGGCGATCTGGTCGACGAGGACGTCGCCCTGCGCGCGCAGTTCGCCCGTATAACCGGCCTCGCGCAGAATGCGCGCCGAGCTGTAGCCGCGGCCGTCGCGGAATTTCGGGAAGGCGACTTCGATCAGCGCGAGCCGGTCGAGATGCGGGATCAGCGCGCGCGCATCCTCGTCGGGCTCGAGCCGCACCGCGGTGGCGTTCGACTGCGACAGGAAGGCGTCGAGCGTGACGCAGGGTTCTTCGCCGTCGCTATGCAGATGCTCAACCATAGATCGCCTCCTTGAAGGGGGCCATGCCGACGCGGCGGAAGGTGTCGACGAAGCGTTCGCCTTCTGCGCGTTCGGCGAGATATCTGTCGGTCACGCGCTCGATCGCATCGACGATGCCGTCCTCGTCGAAGCCGGGTCCGGTGATCGTGCCGAGCGACACGTCCTCGGCGCCCGATCCGCCGAGCAGCAGCTGGTAATTTTCGGTGCCCTTGCGATCGACGCCGAGAATGCCGATGTGCCCGGCGTGGTGGTGTCCGCAGGCGTTGATGCAGCCCGAAATCTTGAGCTTGAGCTCGCCGAGTTCCTTCTGGCGGCCGAGGTCCGAGAAGCGCGCCGCGATCTTTTGCGCGACCGGGATCGAGCGCGCATTGGCAAGGCTGCAATAATCGAGTCCGGGGCAGGCGATGATGTCGCTGATCAGGTCGAGGTTCGGCGTCGCGAGCCCCGCAGCGTCGAGCGCCTGCCAGATGGCATAGAGGTCCGCCTTGCGGACGTGCGGCAGCACGATGTTCTGCGCGTGGGTGACGCGGAGTTCGTCGTGACTGTATGTCTCGGCGAGGTCGGCCATCAGGTCGATCTGCGCCGAGCTGGCGTCGCCGGGGATGCCGCCGATCGGCTTCAGGCTGATGTTGACGATCGCATGGCCGGGTACCCTGTGCGCGGCGACATTCTGGTCGACCCAGACCGCAAAGTCGGGATCGCTGCGGTCGATCGCGTCGGGGGCAGCGGCGTCGAGCGCGGGCGGCGCGAACTGCGCGGCGATACGGTCGAATTCAGCCTTGGGCGGGTCGATGCCGAGCGACTTCACATGCGCATACTCTTCCTCGACCTGCCGGCGATATTCGTCGGCACCGAGTTCGTGGATGAGGATCTTGATCCGCGCCTTGTAGATATTGTCGCGGCGCCCGTAGCGATTGTAGACGCGCAGGCACGCTTCGGCATAGCTCAGCATGTCCTCGAGCGGTACGAAATCCTTGATCAGCGGCGCGATCATCGGGGTGCGGCCCATTCCGCCGCCGACGTAGAACGCCGCGCCGTGGACGCCGTCGCGTTCGACGATCTGGATTCCGATGTCGTGCAGCCGCATCGCGGCGCGATCCTCGTCGGCGGCGATGACGGCGATCTTGAACTTGCGCGGCAGATAGCTGAATTCAGGGTGGAAGCTCGACCATTGGCGGAGCAGTTCGGCCCACGGGCGCGGATCGGTGATCTCGTCGGCCGCGGCGCCGGCCCACTGGTCCGAGCTGATATTGCGGATGCAATTGCCGCTCGTCTGGATCGCGTGCATCTCGACCGATGCCAGATCCTCGAGGATTGCGGGCGCGTCCTCCAGCTTGATCCAGTTATACTGGATATTCTGGCGCGTGGTGAAATGGCCGTAATCGCGGTCGTATTTGCGCGCGATGTGGGCGAGCATCCGCATCTGGCGGCTGTCGAGCGTGCCGTAGGGCACCGCAACGCGTAGCATATAGGCATGGAGCTGAAGATAGAGCCCGTTCATCAGGCGCAGCGGCTTGAACTGGTCCTCGGTGATTTCCCCGGCAAGGCGGCGCTTCACCTGGTCCGAAAACTCGGCGACGCGGGCGGCGACCATCGCATGGTCATATTCGTCATATTTATACATGTCAGATCACCCAGTCGCCGGCCGTGGGATCGGCGGGTTTCAGTGTCAGGTCGGGGCGCACGGTCGGGCCCAATGCGCGGATGCGGTCCTTGATGTGCGCGGGGCGGGGGCCGTCGGCGGTTTGCTCGCCCGCAATGATATAGGGTGCGTTGACGCGGCGCGCGGCCTCCTCGATGGCGAGGATCGCTTCGCCATGCTCGCCGACATCGGCGGCGTCCTCGATGTGGAGGGACCAGTCGGCGCCGGTCCACCAGGTGACAAATCCTGTCTTCAGGTCGTTGCCCGTGAGCAGTTTCATGTGAAGTCCCTTATTTGAGCCGCGACGCCAGGTGCGCCGAGGCAATCGAGCGCGTCCGCGCGCGCCACAACCTTGCCGACGATGATCAGCGCCGGACTGGCGACCCGTTCGCGCGCGACAAGGTCGCCGAGGTCGGTCAGCAGCGTGCGAAGGACGCGCGCTTCGGCGGTGGTCCCGCGCTCGACCACCGCGACGGGCAGGTCGGGTGAAACGCCGTCGGCGATCAGCTTGTCGGCGATCGCATTGGCGGTCGCAAGGCCCATGTAGATGACCAGGGTGCGGCCATGTCCCGCGAGCCCCGACCAGTCCTGATCGGTCAGATCCTTGCACTGACCCGCGACGAAGGTGACCGCGCTCGCATCCTCGCGGTGGGTGAGGGGGAGGCCGGCCTGCGCGGCGCAGCCCGCCGCGGCGGTAATGCCGGGGACGACCTCGACCGCGATGCCCGCTTCGCGCGCCGCGTCGAGTTCTTCACCGCCGCGCCCGAAGATGAACGGATCGCCGCCCTTCAGGCGCACGACCTGTTTGCCCGCGAGCGTTTCACGCACGAGCAATTCGTTGATCAGCTCCTGCTTCATCGTATGGCGGCTGCGCTGCTTGGCGACGCTGATCCGTTCGATGGGCGCGGGGATCAGCGCGAGTACGCCGTCGCCAACCAGCCCGTCATGAACGACAAGGTCGGCGCTCTGCAGCAGTCGCGCGGCGCGCAAGGTCAAAAGGTCTGGGTCGCCCGGACCGGCGCCGACGAGCCAGAGCTTGCCCGCAGAAGGGAGAGACTTTTCCATGGCATGATAGGTGGTCCAGCATGCCGCGAATGGCAAAGCAGGCTTTATTGACGGTGATGAAGGTAAAATTGCCTCAATACGCCGTCACCCCGGATCAAGTCCGGGGTGACGAGACTGTCTCAGGGTCAGGACACTAAAGATACTTCTTGGTTACAAGCTGCGACCCTTCGGGATCGCGAAGCCCGACCCCGATCGACGCCCGCATCGCGTCGCTTTCGGCGCTCGCGACCGGGTAGGCGCAATAGTCGGCGGCGTAGAAGGCGCTCGGGCGGTGGTTGCCCGACAGCCCGATGCCACCAAAGGGGGCTGCCGATGACGCGCCGTTCGTCGGGCGATTCCAGTTGATCACACCCGCGCGCGCATTCGCCCAGAACTGGTCGTAAAGCTGCGGCGTGCCGCCGATCAGCGAGGCCGAGAGGCCGAAGCTCGTATTGTTCGCCTCGGCGATCGCGGCCTCGAAACTTTCGACGCGAACCACCTGTAACAGCGGGCCGAAATGCTCGACATCGGGCCGCTCCGGCATTGCCGTCACATCGATAATGCCGGGCGTGAGGAAAGGCCTGCCGGCGACCGGCCGCGACATATGGCGGATGACCTGCCCGCCGTTCGACATCAGGATCAGGAAGCTTTCGGTCAGATGGTCGGCCGCCTCATTGTCGATCACCGGCCCCATATAGGGCGCGGGGTCGGCGTGCGGATGGTCGACGATCAGCCGGTTCGACAGCGTCTTGACCGCTTCGAGAAGCGGCTCCGCCATGCTTTCCTTGACGATCAGGCGGCGCGCGTTGCTGCAACGCTGCCCGGCGCTCAGGAAAGCCGATTGCACCACCAATATGGCGGCGGTCGCGATGTCGGCGGTGTCCCACACCACGATCGGATTGTTGCCGCCCATTTCGAGCGCGAGGATCTTGCCCGGCTTGTCGGCGAACTGGCGGCTGAGCGCGACCCCGGTGCGCGCAGACCCCGTAAACAGCAGCCCGTCCAGCCCGTCATGGCCGGCAAGCGCCTTGCCGGCGTCGGGGCCGCCGATGACCAGGCGCAGCACCTCTTCGGGCACGCCCGCGCTGTGGAACAGCTCGACGAGTTTCGCGCCAACCGCGGGCGTCTTTTCGGAGGGCTTGAACACCACCGAATTGCCCGCGAGCAGCGCGGGGACGATATGGCCGTTCGGCAGATGCGCTGGAAAATTATAGGGACCGAGGACCGCAAGCGTGCCGTGCGGCTTGTGGCGCACTGCATTGCGTAGCCCCATGGCGCCCTCGATACGGCGGTTGGGCGTGCGTTCGGCATAGGCCTTGATCGAGATATCGACCTTGTTTGCGACCGATTCGACTTCGGTCCGCGCCTCCCACAGCGGCTTCCCCGTCTCGCGCGCGATCAGGTCGGCGAGCACTTCGCCTTCGGCCTTCACCCGGTCGGCAAAGCGGCGGAGCGCTTCGGAGCGGAAGGCAACCGCCTTCGACGCCCATGCGGGCCAAGCGCCGCGCGCGATCGCGACTTCCCGGTCGACATCGCTCGCCGCCCCGCGCCACAGTTCGTTGCCGGTCGCGGGTTCGAAGGAAAGCAGCGTGTCGCTCATGGTCCCCCGCCTCTTATCGGTGAAAGCAGATGGCGGCAACCGGCCTGACCGCGCCGATGCGACGGATGGCTTGCGCCGGGCGCGCTGGGCGGCGATAGACGCGCGAGGGGCGATGGTTGCGGCGACGAGAAGGGGACGCGCGATTTCGGCAAGGCAGGACATCATGCGCGACTGGGACGACCATTATTGGTGGTCGCACGACGGCGTCCGCCTGCACGCGCGCATCTATGCGGGGCCGAAGGGCAGCGAGGCCGCCCCGCCGATCCTCTGTATGCCGGGTCTCGCGCGTAACGCCCGCGATTTCGAGGCGCTCGCCCCGCACATGGCGGCGAAACGGCGGGTGATCGTCGCCGAATTCCGCGGTCGCGGCGAGAGCGCCTATGCCAAGGATCCGATGACCTACGTCCCGCTCACCTATGTGCAGGACGTGGTCGCGCTGCTCGACGAGCTGGCGATCGAGCGGTTCGCGACGGTCGGCACGTCGCTGGGCGGGCTCGTTTCGATGCTTCTCGCGGCGACCCAGCCGGGACGGATCGTCGGGGCGGTGCTCAACGATGTCGGGCCCGAGCTGGAAAAGGCGGGGCTCGACCGTATCCGCGACTATATCGGCGCGGGCGGCAGCCAGCCGACGTGGATCCACGCGGCGCGCGCTTATGGTGAGCTTAACGCCGCTATCTATCCCGCCTATGACATCCACGACTGGCTGCGCATCACCAAACGCACGCACCGGCTGACGCAGGAAGGGCGGATCGTCACCGACTACGACAAGCAGATCGCTGCACCGCTCCGCGTGCCGAACGGCGGCGACGCGGGGGTCGACCTGTGGCCGGCCTATCAGGCGCTCGGTGATGTTCCGGTGCTGATCCTGCGCGGGGCGCTGTCGGACATCGTGTCGGCCGGAGCGGCACGCAAGATGGCGGATGCCTTGCCCAAAGCGCGGCTCGTCCAGGTGCCGCACGTCGGCCACGCCCCGACGATGGACGAGGGCGAAGCGCGCGCCGCGATCGATATGTGGATATCGGACCTGCCGCCGACGTGACGGGCAACAGCGCCCCCGTGCGGATCTTGCACCTCCATTCCGGCTTTTCGCTGGGCGGGAAGGAGGCGCGCGCTGTCCGGCTGATGAACCTGATGGGGCCGCGTGCACGGCATGTCATCCTGTCGGCGATGCCCGACGCGCTGGACGCGCGCGCTGCGATTGACCCCGGCATCGACGTGCGTTTCCCAGCCGATGCACCTCCGCTCTATGGCAAGCCCGGGCCGTCGCGTTATCGCGCGCTCGCGCGCTATATGCGGCGCTTCGATCTGGTACTTAGCTATAACTGGGGCGCGATGGACGGGGTGATGGCGCACCGGATATTCTCGCCCTTCCTGCACCTGCCGCCGATGATCCACCACGAGGACGGCTTCAACGAGGATGAAAGCCTCCGTCGCAACCGGAAGCGCAACTGGTTCCGCTATGCCGCGCTGCCGACGACCGAGGCGCTGGTCGTGCCGTCGATGCAACTCGAACGGATCGCCGCCGACGAATGGCGCAAACGGCGGCGCGTGCAACTGATCCGCAACGGGATCGACGTTGCCGCTTATGCGCGCGGTCCCGACGTGCCGATCCCGGGGTTCGAGCGGCGGAAGGGGGAAGTGGTGATCGGCACCGTTGCCGGGCTGCGCAAGGTCAAGGATTTGCCGCGGCTCGTCCGCGCCTTCGCCACGCTGCCCGGCAATGTCCGGCTGGTGATTGTCGGCGAAGGGCCCGAGCGTGCGGCGATCGCTGCCGAGGCGGCCGCTGCCGGGATCGCCGACCGGCTGGTCATGCCCGGCTTCATGGCCGAGCCCGCACGCTGGATCGGCCATTTCGACCTGCTCGCGCTGTCGTCGCGGAGCGAACAGGCGCCGATCGCGGTGATCGAGGCGATGGCGGCAGGCTTGCCCGTGGTCAGCCCCGACGTCGGCGACGTCGCGGCAATGGTGTCGGGGCAGAATTTCCCCTTCGTCGCTGCCGACGAGGCCGCCTTCCGCAAGGCCTTGGCAACATTGACCGAAGACGCTGCGCTTCGCGCGCGCATCGGCCATGCAAACCGCGATGTCGCGGCGGCGCGCTTCGACGAATCAATCATGGTCGCGGCCTATGAAAATCTCTATGGTCGCGCGCTCAAGGGTCGCAGCCTTTTCTCCGGGGAATAGGGGGCGCCCCCATTGACTTTCATGGCCGGCTTCCGCTTACGGAAGCGGTAAACGGGGGTTCCGGCGCGACGAAGGCCGGGCGGAGAGAAAGAGGTTTAGTGTGTTCAAAGGTTTGAAGCCCATCCTTTACGGTGGCCGTGAAGTGTGGCCGCTCGTGGAGGGTGGCAAGGGCGTATCGGCGACCAACCATATGTCGAGCGGCGCATGGGCGGCGGCGGGCGGGATCGGTACCGTTTCGGCGGTCAATGCCGACAGCTACGACGCCGACGGCAATGTCATTCCGCAAATCTATCGCGCTGCGACGCGCAAGGAGCGTCACCAGGAACTGATCCAATATGCGATCGACGGCGCGGTCGAACAGGTGCGGCGCGCCTATGACATCGCGAGCGGCAAGGGCGCGATCAACATCAATGTGCTCTGGGAAATGGGCGGCGCGCAACAGGTGCTCGAGGGCGTGCTCGAAAAGACCAGGGGCCTCGTGACCGGCGTGACCTGCGGCGCGGGGATGCCGTACAAGCTCAGCGAGATCGCGGCGAAGCACAATGTGAATTACCTGCCGATCATCTCGTCGGCGCGCGCTTTCCGGGCGCTGTGGAAGCGCGCCTATCACAAGGTCGCCGACCTGATGGCGGCGGTGGTGTACGAGGATCCGTGGCTTGCGGGCGGTCACAACGGCCTGTCGAATGCCGAGGATCCGCGCAAGCCCGAGGATCCCTATCCGCGAGTCAAGGCGCTGCGCGACACGATGCGCGCCGAGGGAATTTCGGACGACGTGCCGATCGTGATGGCCGGCGGCGTCTGGTACTTGCGCGACTGGGAGCATTGGATCGACAATCCCGAACTCGGCCAGATCGTCTTTCAGTACGGCACGCGTCCGCTGCTGACCGAGGAAAGCCCGATCCCGCAGGAGTGGAAGGACCGCCTCCGCACCCTCGACGAGGGTGACGTGCTGCTCCATCGCTTCTCGCCGACCGGCTTTTATTCGAGCGCAGTGCGCAACCCGTTCCTCCGCGACCTCGAAGCGCGCTCGGAGCGCCAGATTCCCTATTCGAAGCAGGAAGCGGGCGACCATGTCGTCCAGCTCGACGTCGGGGTAAAGGGCAAGAATTTCTGGGTCACCCCGCACGACCGCGACCGCGCGCGCGACTGGGTTGCGGAGGGCTACACCGAAGCGCTCAAGACCCCCGACAACACCGTTGTCTTCGTCACCGACACCGACAAAAGCGTGATCCGCAAGGACCAGGCCGACTGCATGGGCTGCCTCTCGCACTGCGGCTTTTCGGCATGGAAGGACCATGACGATTATTCGACCGGCTACCTCGCCGACCCGCGCAGCTTCTGCATCCAGAAGACGCTGCAGGACATCGCGCACGGCGGCGACGTCGAACAGAATCTGATGTTCGCGGGCCACGCCGCGTTCAACTTCAAGACCGATCCCTTTTATTCGAACAACTTCACCCCGACGGTGAAGCAGCTGGTCGACCGGATTTTGACGGGGGATTGATCTCCCCCGTCCTTGCGAGCGAAGCGAAGCAATCCAGAGCGGTCTTGCGCCCCCCCGCGAGGCTGGGCTCAGGCCCAGCCCTCCAGCACCTGATCGGGCGGGCGATGCCCGTCGCACCAGGCGCGGATGTTGGCGATGACCTTTTCGCCCGACGCCTCGCGGCCCTCGATCGTCGCCGAGCCGAGGTGCGGCAGCAGCACGACATTGTCGAGCGCGAGCAGCGCCGGGTCGACCGCGGGTTCGTGCGTATAGACGTCAAGCCCCGCGCCCGCGATACGGCCGGTCTGGAGCGCCGCGATCAGCGCCTTCTCGTCGATGATCTCGCCGCGTGCGGTGTTGATGAGGTAAGCGGTCGGCTTCATCGCCCCGATCCGCGCGGCATTCACCAGCTCGTGCGTTTCGGACGTATGCGGGCAATGGATCGTCACCACGTCGCTGATGCGCAGCAGCGTGTCGACACTGGCGTGATAGCTCGCGCCCAATTCCTCCTCGATCGCTTCGGGCAGGCGGCGGCGGTTGTGGTAATGGATCGACAGGCCGAAGGCGCGGGCGCGGTGCGCGACCGCCAGCCCGATTCGCCCCATGCCGATGATGCCGAGCAGCTTGCCGCCGACGCGGTGGCCGAGCATCGCGCTCGGTGCCCAGCCGGCCCATTTGCCCGATCGCATCAGCTTCTCGCCTTCGGCGAGGCGGCGGGGAACGCTCAGGATCAGCGCCATCGTCATGTCGGCGGTGTCCTCGGTGAACACGCCCGGCGTGTTCGAGACCATGATGCCTTTCGCGCGCGCGGCGGCGAGGTCGATATGGTCGACGCCGGCGCCGAAATTGGCGATAAGCTTAAGCCGTTCGCCGGCCGCGCCGATCACTTCGGCGTCGATCTCGTCGGTCACCGTCGGCACCAGCACGTCGCAGTCCGCGACCGCGGCTTTCAATTCGTCCTTGGTGAAGGCGTGATCGTGCGCCGAAAGCTGGGCGTCGAACAATTCGGCCATGCGCGCCTCGACATGCGGCATCAGCTGGCGGGTGACGATGACGCGCGGGCGCTTCGGGCGGGATGAATCGGGCATGGCCGCGGGTAGAGCGCGCCGCGGCACGGGGGTCAAGAGGGGGCGGCGCGAAAAGGCTGGGGACGAACGCATCCTTTTGCGCGGCGAACGGTTGAAATGCCGGCACGACTTTGACAAGGCAGGGGTATGACCAGCCGCCAGATCCTGACCAGCCTGATGCTGCTTGCCGCCGTGGGACCGGCCGCCGCGCAATCCGACGTTGAGCTACCCTATTGGGCGTCGATCAGCGTCGACGAAGCGCGGATGCGCAAGGGGCCGTCGCCCGACGTGCCCGTGACGTGGGAATATCGGCGCAAGGATCTGCCGGTGAAGGTGATCGCGCGGCACGAGACCTGGCGCAAGATCGAGGATCCCGACGGCACACAGGGCTGGATGGCGGCACGGCTGCTGAGCCGCACGCGCACCGCGATCGTGACCGGCGAGATCCGTCCGATGCGCGAGGAGCCCGATACGTCCGCCGCGGTCGCCTTTCGCGCGCAACCGGGGGTCGTCGGCCGGATCACCGACTGCCAGAAGGGTTGGTGCCTGTTCAACGTCGGTGGCCGCAAGGGCTGGATCCAGACCGACCATATCTGGGGCGACTGATCGCGCCCCTGCGGCAGACGTCAGGCGCGCCTCGTCATTGCTTCTTCGGGGTCACCGTCACGACCGTACCGTCGTCGGCGGTGGCGGTGAAGCTGCCGTCGGCGGCGGGTTTCGAAACCGCCCAGCACATGCCCATCTCGTCGCCTTCGGGATCGAAGCAATCCTTGCCGTCGTGGGTGGCGAAGAGTCCCTTCACCTGCTTGCCCTTGGCATCGGTGTCGACATAGGTGCCGTCGGCGTTGATCGTGGTCGTACCCATCGTGCCGTCGGCCATCTTCACGTCATAGGTGCCCGGAGCCGTTCCCGAGTCGGCTGCCGGTGCCGGCGCCGCTTCGGCGACCGGTTCGGCAGGCGTTTCCTTTTTCTCTTCAGTCTTTTGCGAACAGGCGGCGAGCATCGAAAGCGCAGCCAGCAGGACGATTTTCTTCATCGGACCTCTCCCCATCCAAGGTGAGGCGAGGCTACGCCGATCGACGCGGCAAGCAAATGCGAAAAGGGCCGGACGATTTTCGCGCCCGGCCCTTCCCGATCCGCCGTCATTTAGCGCCAGCGGAACTCGTTGCGATACACCTTGACCACCTTGCCGGTTCGCACGTTGACCAGCAGCAGATCGTTATAGTGGCGGACATAGGTCAGGCCCGCACCCGCCCGCGGCACGCCCCAACGGCGGTCCCATGCGGGGCGATAGGCCGGGGCGTAATAGGTGGGACGCAGCGCCTGCCCGACCCGGAACTGCTGATAGCGGAACGGAGCGCGGTAATTCTGATAGCGCGCGTCGCGGCGCCAGTCGCGCTTGTCCTCGCGATATTCGCGCTTCGCGTCGCGCACATCGTCACGTGCATCGCGGACGTCGCCGCGATCGCCGTAGCGCTTGGCGTGGTTCAGGTCGCGCTGTTCCTGGCGGATGTCCTGACGGTCGCGACGGAGTTCGCCGGTCTGGGCCTGTGCCATCGCCGGGACCATCATCGCGGCGATCAGGCCGGCGGTGAGAATTTTGCTCTTCATTGTGCCATTCCTTTGCATCGTCAGGGGGAGGGGATCTGCCCGATGACAAGCATGGAATAGGCGCGCCGGTTTGAACCAAACCGGAATGACGCGTTTATTTTCAGGTCATTAGTGTCGCAATTTGTCGCGCGCCAAACGACGAAAGCGCGCCGTCTTGCGACGACGCCCCGGAACTTTCGCCGAAAACGGTTCAGACCAGCTCGACCGCCACCGCCGTCGCTTCGCCGCCGCCGATGCATAGGCTGGCGATGCCGCGCGTCTTGCCGTGGCGCTGGAGCGCGGCGATCAGCGTCGTGATGATGCGCGTGCCACTCGCGCCGATCGGATGACCGAGCGCGGTCGCGCCGCCATGGACGTTGATCTTTTCGCGCGGGATGCCGAGGTCGTGCATCGCGAACATCGCGACGCAGGCGAAGGCTTCGTTGACCTCGAACAGATCGACGTCGCCGATCGACCAGCCCGCCTTGGCAAGCAGCTTGTTGATCGCGCCGACCGGGGCGACGGTGAAGTCCTTTGGTTCCTGCGCATGCGCGGCGTGCGCCACAAGCCTTGCGACGGGCTTCGCGCCCTTGGCGTCGGCGACCGACTGGCGCGTCAGCACCACCGCGGCGGCGCCGTCCGAAATCGACGAGCTCGTTGCGGCGGTGATCGTGCCGTCCTTGGCGAAGGCGGGCTTCAGCGTCGGGATCTTGTCGGGCATCGCCTTGCCCGGGGCCTCATCGGTGTCGACGATCACGTCGCCCTTGCGGCCGGCGATCGTCACCGGTGCGATTTCGGCGGCGAAGGCGCCGTCGGCGATCGCGGCCTTGGCGCGGCTCAACGATTCGAGGGTATATTCGTCCTGCGCCTGGCGGCTGAGCTGATAGGCGTCGGCGGTATCCTGCGCGAAGGTGCCCATCGCGCGCCCGGCTTCATAGGCATCTTCCAGCCCGTCGAGGAACATATGGTCATAGGCGGTGTCGTGGCCGATGCGCGCGCCCGAACGATGCTTCTTGAGCAAATAAGGAGCGTTGGTCATCGACTCCATGCCGCCCGCGACGACGACGTCGACGCTGCCCGCGGCGAGCGCTTCGGCGCCCATGATCACCGTCTGCATGCCCGAGCCGCAAACCTTGTTCACGGTCGTCGCCTGCACCGACTTGGGCAGGCCCGCCTTGATCGCGGCCTGACGCGCCGGCGCCTGGCCGAGCCCGGCAGGCAGCACGCAGCCCATATAGATGCGCTCGATATCGTCGCCGGCGACGCCGGCACGTTCGACCGCCGCTTTCACCGCAGTCGCGCCGAGATCGGTCGCGCTCGCGTCCGACAGGGCGCCCTGCATGCCGCCCATCGGGGTGCGGGCATAGGAGAGGAAGACGACGGGATCGGTGGCGGTCATGGCATGAGACTCCGTAGGGGAAAACTGGATCGGCGGCGCGTTTAACCCAAATGCTGCATCTGCGAAAGGGGCATCACGCCGCCGACACCGACCCGTCAAAGTTCAGGAAAGGTCAGCCCAATGCCGATACCGTCGAATCTGTGCCGCGCGGGGTGCGGACGAATGGGTGGCGTGGCGGATCGGGAAGGGACTGTTCATCCGCCAGCTTGAAGCATGGCCGGACATTGTAGGAAAGCGGTTTTTGGGCATGGCGTTTGGGGAAGGGCGGCGAAGATCGATATGGCTTGTTGAAGGTCCGGAAAGGGGTGGTGAGCGTCACAGTCTGCCACTCTTCGTCATCCCGGACTTGATCCGGGATCCACAGCAGCGCCGAAGGCATGGACCCCGGATCAAGTCCGGGGTGACGATGATGGTTAGGGCGGCTTCCGGCCGGTTTTCGGACCGCCCGCTTTCCCCGCTTTTCCGATGCCTCCCATCGGAACCCCAACCGCAAACGCCTTGGTCACACCCCGCGCGGGTTTCAACTTGCAACTAACCGCGCGGCATGATCAAACAGCGCCCGCAGATCATAAGGGGAGACGGGTCATGGCCACCGCGATCAAGCAGGATATTGCCGGCGAAACCGCGCGTATGCACGCGGTGCTCGCGGCACAGAAGGCGAGCTTTACGGCTGCGATGCCCGAAAGCCTCGCCGTGCGGACCGACCGCATCGACCGCGCGGTCGCGATGCTCGTCGATCATGCCGAGGAATTCGCCAAGGCCGTCAGCGAGGATTTCGGCCACCGCAGCCGCGAACAGACGCTGATGACCGATATCATGCCCTCGGTCAGCGCGCTGAAGCACGCGAAGAAGCATATGGCGGCCTGGTCGAAAGGCGAAAAGCGCAAGCCGACCTTCCCGCTCGGTCTGCTCGGTGCAAAGGCCGAGGTAGTTTACCAGCCGAAGGGCGTCGTCGGCGTCGTCGCACCGTGGAACTTCCCCGTCGGCATGGTCTTCGTGCCGATGGCCGGCATCCTCGCGGCGGGCAACCGGGCGATGGTCAAGCCATCCGAGTTTACCGAACATGTTTCGGCGCTGATGGCGCGGCTCGTCCCCGACTATTTCGACGAGAGCGAGATGGCGGTGTTCACCGGCGACGCCGATGTCGGTATCGCTTTCTCGAAACTCGCCTTCGACCATATGATCTTCACCGGCGCGACGGGCGTCGGGCGGCACATCATGCGCGCGGCGGCGGATAATCTGGTACCCGTGACGCTCGAACTCGGCGGCAAGTCGCCGACCTTCATCGGACGCAGCGCGAACAAGGATCTCGTCGGCCAGCGCGTGGCGCTCGGCAAGATGATGAACGCGGGCCAGATCTGCCTCGCGCCCGACTATCTGCTCGTGCCTGAGGACCAGGAAGGCGAGGTGATCGACAGTGTCGTCAAGGGCGCGACCGCGCTCTATCCGACGCTGCTGTCGAACGACGATTATACGTCGGTGGTCAACGGGCGGAACTACGACCGTCTGCAGGGCTATCTCGCCGACGCGCGCGAGAAGGGCGCCGAAGTGATCGAGGTCAACCCGGCAAGCGAGGATTTCGCGAGCGCGAACGGCCACAAGATGCCGCTCCACATCGTCCGCAATCCGACCGACGAGATGAAGGTGATGCAGGAGGAAATCTTCGGTCCGATCCTGCCGGTGAAGACGTACAAGACGATCGACGACGCGATCGACTATGTGAACGAGCGCGACCGCCCGCTCGGCCTCTATTATTTCGGGCAGGACAAGAGCGAGGAGGACCGTGTGCTGACGCGGACGATCTCGGGCGGGGTCACGGTCAACGACGTGCTGTTCCACAATGCGATGGAGGATCTGCCCTTCGGCGGGGTCGGGCCGTCGGGGATGGGCAATTACCATGGGCTGGACGGCTTCAGGACCTTCAGTCACGCGCGCGCTGTTTACCGCCAGCCGAAGCTCGATGTCGCGGGGCTCGCGGGCTTCAAGCCGCCTTATGGCAAGGCGACGACCAAGACGCTGGCGAAAGAACTCAAGAAATAGCTTGGCAAGCGGCGGCGCTTCGCCCTAGGGGAAGCGCCGCGCTTTCGGCACCATGCCGATGCTGTGCCCCTGTGGTGAAATTGGTAGACGCGCTCGACTCAAAATCGAGTTCCGCAAGGAGTGCTGGTTCGAGTCCGGCCAGGGGCACCATTTCGGACTCATCGTAGTCCGATCCACATAAACAGTTGAAAAGGTTGAATGGAATCGTCGTTTCGGCGGTTCTAAAACCTTCTTCGCGGTTATAGCGGATTCGGTTCTCAAAAGTCAGTTTGAGTACGGCTCTCTTCTCACTTAAATCACCGAATTCCCACCGTTTTGCGGGGTTTCCGAGAAATTCCAAAGCGGTTCTATAAGTCGTATCGAAGTCGTTCAGCGGACGACCGCAATTTGCGATCATTTCCTTCATCTCAACCTTGCTCGCTTCGAGCGCGCGCAGGCGATTCTCATACGCGCCGATGAGCGTTTCCGATTCCGCGTTCACGATGCGATCCACCAGTTGTTCAATCTGGCCTTCGAGACGCAACGCTTCTGTCATGAGATGCGCACGGCTGTTTTGTGAGCCAGCCGTTTGCGCTTCCCACAAATCGCGGAATACCATCGTCGCGAGGTCGAACAATTCGGTGGTGGGCGTGATCGCGTTCAGCACATCGCGGAATCCGCTTTCCAGCACATCGCGCTTGATCGACTTGCCGTAGGAGCGACAGCCCTTCGTCTGGCAGTGATAATAGGGATAGCGTTCGCTTCGCCCCTTTGCCCAGCAGGAGGTCAGGGGATTGCCGCAATCGTCGCACTCGACAAAACCGCGTAGCGGGAAATCCTCATGGATGTCCTTGCGAGCGGGAACCTTGGCATTGCCGTTGAGGCGTTCGCGCACGGCATTGAAGGTGGCGAGGCTGACAATCGGCTCATGCTTGGCGGGCTGCATGTGAATGCCCCACTCGGGGTAATTCAGATAGCCCGCATAGTGGACACGTTCGAGCAGTTCCATGACGCGCTCAATCGTCATAGTTTCGCTACGCGAGCGCGGCCAGACGGGATGCGCGACGAGATAGCGCATGATTTCGGCGGGACCGCCGAAACGTCCCGACGCATAGCCCTCAAAAATTTCTTGGATCAGCGATGCCACAGGTTCATCGCGCACCAGCAGATTACCGTGACCAGCCACGCGCTGGAACTTGTAACCAATCGGCGCACGGAACGACCAATAGCCGTTCATCATGCGACCCCGCATCCGATTACGGGTTGTCTCCCTGATCTTCATGCGGGCGTGCTGCGACACGGACGCGAGAACATGCTCCATCAAGGAGCTGTCGGAATCTTCGTCCGAAAAATCGATGGTGGGCGATTGCAGGATGCCGCCCGCTTTCCTGATTTTGTCGCGGAGCGCCAAATGCGCTTCGAGACTGCGTGCGAGGCGCGAGATGTCGTCGATGATGACGACATGCGGCTCCTTGCGGGATTTGAGGAATGCGATCATCGCCTTCATCGCAGGGCGATTGATGAGCGAACCCGACGCATCGTCTCTGAAAATCTCGACGACCTGAAGTCCGCGATATTTCGCGAACTCTTCACAGCGCACGCGCTGGCTTTCAAGTCCGTCGCCTTCGCGCATTTGCTTCTGGCTGGAAACTCGACAGTAAATTACGGCTTTGTCCGTATGCGTGTCCATCATGGCGCACATCCTTTTTCTTCGTTCTGTTTTGGAGTGTTCGCGCCCTCGCGCCGATGATCGGCAAGGAGGTCCATTCGTTCGGCATCGTAGCCGTCCGAAACCATAGCATTTCCGCTAGCATTTTGGAAGGATTTTGAGAGCTTTGCGGCAAGCGCGAGCTGGGTGGGATCAACCCCGAACGCGGCATCGACGAAGCTCTGCATCATGGTCACGACCATGCGGATCATTTCGTCTTTGCGTTCCATCGGAACGTCGATGTGAGCGATAATCTCGCGATAACGCGCGAGCGTTTCGGGCTTGATGTCAAGCACGATCCACCACCTTCATGTCTGGCGGCTGGCGTGACTGCCAAGCCGTTCGACACGAACACTATGTTTGAAGTTAGAACCCAGTGGGGGAAACCGATGCGATCAGATCGATCTTTGGTTTCCCGCTATGCCATCCGCCCCGAGCGGATTAACACCACCCCATATACTAATTTTATTATAAAATTTTGTTCAAATTCAACACTTATCTACAACATCATGTTGTGCATTGCGATCAGCGTTCGAGGTCATGGCCCTTATCTCTCATTCGCTGCGCGACCTTCATGATCTTTGAGCACCGCGAAAAATGATCCTGTTTCACCTGAAATTTCGCAGTCCGCCACAGCCGTTCGGTTGGATTCTCATTCCCGAAATCGGGTTTGAGTTCCTGTGTCATTCCCTGTTTGGTGAGGAGGTCGCGATATTTCGCTTGCGTCAGATGTGGCTCATTTTTCTGGAAGCTCTTCGCCATGCGGCGCATCGCTTCGTCGAGACGAAATTGCACATCTGATTTTGGAGACGAAGGTTCAGCCGAGCGATTAAAACGCGGCGTAATCGACATGACATCACTCATTCGGAAATTCCTTTGTGCAGATCGCGCACGTCGCGCACTTGGGTCCGCCACGGATCGACGGTGTAATAGGGAACTGCATCGCTAATCAGCAGGTGCGGCATGGATGCCACGCGGATCACTTGACGGCTGGGGCCAAGTGCGATCACGTCGCCCGCTTGGAGAACGGGACGCTTGGTTTCGGAGAGATTGGCGTTCGCAGTTTGCACGACGCCGCCCGCGTGACTGACACCACCTTGCAGGATGGTGGACGTGCCACTCCAGAGTTCGATGTCTTTCAGGAGGTCAGGCTCCCACACCGATTTCATGGTGATGATGCCGACCTGATCTTCAATGTCTTTGACCTGCTCACGGCTCCACTGGCTTGTGAGAGCATGACGGCCTTGGCTGAACAGCCAGTAGGAAATGCCAAGACCCCGATAGAGACGCAGCGCGCGCAGGATGTTCGGTACGCGGGGCAGGTTCGCAAATTCATCGACGATGAATGTCGTGCGCACGGGGCCGCGCGCAGCGGCGATCACTTCCGTCATCATCGCAATCAGCATGGAGACCCACGCCTTTGCGACATCGATCCGATTGGCGGGGAGGATGATATAGATGGTGAGCTTTTCGCGCTTGGCACGGGTGAGATCAAACTCATGGCCTGCGCAGGAATCGCCCAAGGACTTTCCCGGCTCGAACGCATTGAAGGCGGTGGCGGCTTCGCTGCGAATGGCTTCCCATTGTTTCGGGGCTTCGATGCGCATTGATGCGAAAGATTGCGCACGGCGTTCGATGGACTCGACGCCGCATGTCGCCATCATCGAGAACGCCATCCCGAAATGTTCATCGTCGCCGTTGAGGAAACGCCAGAGGTCGGGGAGCGTGCAGTTCTCAGGGAAATAGCGCGCGAGATATTCCGCGCGCAAAACCGAGAGCTGGATAGCACTCTTGCGCGGCCAATCTTCGGTAGGGCGCGATGGTGCGGGCATCGCGATCTCGCAGATGGATTCCGCTTCGCCATCGGGAGAGCCACCTGCGCGCATCACGTCGATCAATCGGAAAAGCGGATTGATCTTGGTATTCGGAAATCCATGCAACCCGTATGGATTGAGATAGATGACTTTGGCGTCGAGCGTTTCGGCGCGATGCTTTGCAGATGAGAATGCAAGTTCTCCGTCTTTAATATCGACAACTATCAAAGTTCGATCTCGACTATGGCAGAGGGCCGGTTGAATAAGCGTTGTGCCTTTACCGCCGCCTGCGCGGTTGTAGGTCAGCAACGATTCTTCACCGTTGTGAAACAGGAATCGGCCCGTCGCTCCGAACGCGCCGAGGAAGAGGCCATTGCTGTTTAGCAGTCCTGCTTGTTCGCAATCGTCGAGATTGGCGAGCCGCCCGTCACCAAGCGCTCCCGAGGGTTTCGCATCGCGCATCGCATCTTCGAGATCGAGCGCGCGCATCCGCGCTTCATGGGCGTGATCGGCTTCCGCCCAATTGCGATGGAGCGCGAAACCGCGCTCCATCCAGTTCAGCAAGTTTAAATTGCGCATGTCAGTTACCGCGTCGATCAAAGCGAGGCGGCGGCGGAAGTTCGAGCGTCGGAATGCTATCGAGCTGACGCTGCAACGCATCGGCACTCGGAAGCTGATTGACGTAGCCCGAAAGATCGGTGCGCACGCTGTCGGTCGCCGTATCGCGCAAACGGTTAGCTGCAATCGCGCGTTGACGCTGCGCTTCGTTCAGCGCGGCATCGCCCGATTGCGGCTCCACAAAATTTTGAACCTGTCCGAACAATTCGGAGAGATTCGCGAGCGCGAGGTTCGTGCCGTTCGCCTGCATGGTCTGGCTTGACTGCCGATCCATGTAGGAGCCGCGCAGTCGATTATTCGCTTCCATCTGCTGCTGATTGAGCGCGACCGACGCCTTATAGGCTTCAAGGATTCCTTCGGCGGCACGGTTGTAGCGGATATTCTGCTGTTCGACGCCCGCGCGCACAGCGGCGGTATAGGCATCGAGTTCAGCCTGAATCTGCGCCTCATTCGCTTTCACTTCGCCCGCAACATCACCGACATACTGGCCTGTGAAATCCTGCGGTCGCCATCCTTCGGGCGCAAATGCAACGGCCCCGAAAAACAGCGCGCCGCATATGGCGACGGTGAGCGCGGTTTGCACGGAGCTGGGAAGTCTCCTGCGCCGATGCTTGGGCGTTTCGCTGCGAACGCGCGGCGCGGCGGCAACGACGATTTCTTTTCCGACCTGATGAGCGCCGTTCTCATCATAGTCGATCTTGTATTGAACATTGGACATGAAAAACCTCCACCCACGAGATTGCGAGTGGAGGTTTCAAATCATCGATTGCAGCGCGGCGTGGGGGAAACTCGTGTCAGCGCATCACGTCGCGGGCAGCGGCTGAATTGTGAATATCGGAATATCGCATTCATACGCCGTTTCTGGCCCCTTTAAGCGCGCAAGCCATCGCGCGGGCTGAATGTTCCGATCCCTGCGCCCGTCCACGTGCTAGGGCGCGCAAGCCCCAGCCCGCACCACTCATTTTCGATGACCGAGTAGGGGCGTTGCGCGCGCACAGCGGCGTGCGCCGACGGTCTCCATCAGCCCGCGCGAATGGTCGCGCGGCAACAAAAGGAGACCATTATGGGACTTGATATGTATGCCTACACCTTGCCGAAAAACCTTGATCGACCATGCGTTGATTTCGATCTTGACGACATCCCAGACGAGGAGCGCCGACGCCTTCACTATTGGCGCAAGCATCCGAACCTTCACGGTTGGATGGCGAGCATCTACTTCGAGAAGGGCGGTGCCGATGACGAGTTCAACGTGAACACCGTCGAGCTGACATCCGCCGACATCGATGCGCTCGAACGCGCGATCATCGATGGAACGCTTCCCGATACATCAGGATTCTTCTTCGGCGAAACGACAGGCGAAGAGCGCGAGGATGATTTGGAATTCATCCGCAAGGCGCGCGCCGAACTCGCCCAAGGGCGCACCGTCGCTTATTACGCTTGGTGGTAACACCAAAAACGCGGAGCGATATGATCGCCCCGCGTTCTCTTGCCTCACAGGATGTGCTTACGCTTTCGGCGGTCGCCCGCGTCGCGCCGTGGACGGCGCACGCGGTGCGCGAGGTTTACGAGGGCCATCACCTGGCTCCGCAGGTGCGCGGTTTCCGTTCATCCCTTTTTCTATGATCGACATACCGAGCAAGATCCCGCCGAGCGGGATCAGCTCGATAATCGCGCCGATGGCGAGCGCGCCCATCGTCGCATCGGGATACATGACAAGATAGGCGACGTTCGAGACGACAGGCACGTTAGGGAGCGGCTGGGATTTCAACGCTGCAATGTCGTCGATACCTTCGACGAGTGTATCTGCGAGGCCGTCGAAATTCTGCGTGATCGCGTTGGCCGCGCTTGGCGGCAAACCCGCCGCGTGCCAATCCTTGCGGATCGCGTCCGAAACTGACTGCATCGCTTCGACCGCGAGCGCATCATTCACGCCGCGCATGATGCGCTGAAACTCATCGGCATGGCGGCGCACCGCGACGAGCTTTTCATGACGGCTCATATCGGAGTCGATAGCGCGGCGCATTTCGATCAGCACGCGATCCGCACGCGCGAAAAGACGCGCGAGCTGCGCACGACTGGCAAAGACAGCAGCGCGTGCGGTGGAGCAGCCGCCCCCGATATTGGCGAGCGTGATCGCCACGCGGCCGACATCGCCGCCTTCGCGGCTAAATGCGCCGGTCGCCGCTTCCTGCGTGCTCATGGCGCGTGCGACATCGGCACAATCGGTCAGTGCAGATACGCGGTTTTGAATCGACGCCGCCGCACGGCGACGCGATTCAACGGCAGATTTCATCTCGGTAGCACCGTGTTCCATATGCGCGTGCTCGCCGGCGGACGCGGCCAACACGGATGCGGCGGCAATCGCGAGCACGAACGCGAGCAGCGCATAGGCCGCGATGAACGCGATCTTCGCGATGCGGCGCTGCGCGGACGGTAATGTCGGAATATGACGAAGCGCGATATAGGTGCAGACCGTCAGCCCGACCGAGATCGCAATCACCGCAAGGACGGTTTCAAACCATGCAAGCGGCGTCATGCCTCCCGATGTCGAAACCAGCTCGCTAATCCACACGCCCGCCATGCAGGCGGAGATCGTGTGCATGACCACATTCGCGATCAGCAATCCGCTTGTGTTCACTGTCTTGTTCATGGCGGAACTCCTTTCCGCCACCAAGCGTGACATCGATCATTTTATGTTGTGGGGGGAAGTCCGCTCAACAAGGAAAAACCCGCAATCACCTCAGCGATTGCGGGCCTCCACATTCCCGTTGAATCTGTTGTTACGGTTTCCGACTCCACCAGTTCACGCGTGCGATCATTCGCGCGACGAAGGAACGCGGCATCAACGGGAAAAGATAGGTCATGATCCACGTCGCATAGCGACGACGAATCGTCGCAGGGTCGAAAAGTAGATAAACGAAACCGTGATCGACATCGTAGGTGCGCGAGCTAAGCTCATCGCCCTTGCGGCCGATATACAGGCTGAACTGGGTATCATTCTGCATCCGCTCCTGCGGACGCATATCGCTACCCATTGATCGGTCCGTTGCGCGGTGGGACGGTTTGAGATCGTCGAACGATTCCCGAAAGCCATATCGGAACTCGTGGACAGCAGCGCCCATCGTCAAAAAGCGCAGTCGCGCGACGATGCGCCCCTGCGCACGCTGTTTTGGCGTCATCTCGCCCCACAGAACCATATCGCTGATCCACCGAAATTCGCCGTCATCGTTGAAGGCGTCATAGAGTTCTTCAACATCGATATCGAGGACATCGCCATTGGCGCTGCGCACTTCGCCGCCGAAACCATAGACGGTGTTGAGCAGCCAGTCGGGAACTTCGCGCCGTGAAAGATCGAGATAGACGATCAATCGCGCTAGCCGCTGCATGTGCCGGATGCTGCCGATGACTTTATCATCGTGCAGTTGGATAACGACATCAGCGTCGCTCTCTTTCGGTTCTCTGAGGATGGTCCAAGGTTTTGAATTCAACATATGCTGCCTCCATCATGGAAATGGAGGCAAGGCTAGGCAATCAGATTTCTATCGGTGGGGGGAAGTTGAGATTATTCCGAGCCCTTTGAGACAGCGGATTTTATTGGACGGGGCCGCTTGGAACTGAAGTCAGACCATCGCGTGCCGCGCGTGCGCGGATAACTTTCCCGTGTCGTTCAGCGCGACTCAGAATGTGATGGCAGTTTGAACGAAGGCGCTTCTCAAGTCTCCCTAGCTCTGCTGCGAGGCCGTCAGCCAGAATGGGCCATCTTTCCGCAACTGCCTTTGCGAACGCAGCTACCCCGACTTGAGCGGATTCAAGGAACAAGCGGTTTTCATCATGGACAGTCGATGGTGTTGGAATAGGTGCAGGCCATCGGTCGCTGACAGTGAATGTCCGATCATCGATTTGCAAAGTTAGCGTTTTGGCAATTCGAGGTGCGGTCAGACCAGATCGTTCCGATCCTATTTGCGCGTCTTGGTCAATGCGGTGAACCAGTTCTGCGGTTCGACTTACGAACGTTTCGATAGGTGTCACGCGATGATGAAATGGATCGTATCGACGATCAAGAGAAGTGTGCTCCGTGCCCGTATTGTCCAAAGCACCTTTGAACGATCTAACCAAATGAATCTTGTAAGCTTTGTCTGATTTCATCTCTCCTCTTTTCAGGCCATATGGGCCGATGGGAAATATATGCATAATTCACATAGAATATGTCAAGAAAACAATTATTTACATAAGCTCCCATCCTGTAGCGATGGCTATTCTTCGCCAAACTTGCTCTTGAAGTTGGGCATTGCAGCTAGCCGCGCCATCACGAATTCCCAATGATCGCGGCGCGTGGTTTTGACATGGCGGTAGCGCCACGCGCGCATCACGCGCAGCGTTAGCCCTTCGGGAGCATTATCGGCGCGTAGAATGTCTCGATCAAAATCGGCATTGGTGCGCGCCATTTCCGATATGAACTGCGCTGACATTTCCGCCGTAAGGGGAATCCAGATTTCACCCACTTTGCGCCGTGGACGACCCGGCCCCTTTTGTCGGGATGCGCGACGTTGCCGATGATATTCGCCATCGGGGAACGACGCCCATTTCGTGAGCACAAATTGCCAATGATCGGCACGGGCCTCGTGAATCTTGTTCGCGATCCAGTCATTGACCATCGCCACAGCCAATCCTGCGGGAGCGGCGGGATCATTCTCGATTATGCGCCGCGTAGATAGGCCAGTGCGTTTCCAATGGGAGCGCAGTTCCCGTTTCATCTCATGGCTTATCTTGATAATGTCGGCAGACGGATCGGAGAAATCAGGCATTGCAGGTTAAAAAAATGGGGCGGCAGGGGGTTGGAGGATTGCCGCCCCACATTAAGTTGAACAAGATAGTATCTTAATTGAATATTACTTTCGTATAAAATGAAAGATGAATTTGTTTCAAATTTTATGTATTTGTCATAATATATTAAATCAGTCCTGATATTCTCATGTCATGACTTTGGAGAGAACTTCCAACAATTTCGACATTGATTCCATCCGCCGTGCAGCGGATGCCATAGAGAACGCGGGTGCAATCGATCCTGCGATTGCCTTTGCAGCCGATGTCGAGGAAATGATCGATGATCTCCGCTTTAATCCATCGACCAACCTTGCCGAAGAGGCCGCACAGATTCTGAATTCGCCAATGGCAGCACGGTTAGATTCGGGTGTGCTTATGAATCTGCGCGCAGCCGTCAACCTTCAGGAAGA
Organism: Sphingopyxis sp. Geo48; assembly: GCF_949769155.1. Taxonomy (NCBI): domain Bacteria; kingdom Pseudomonadati; phylum Pseudomonadota; class Alphaproteobacteria; order Sphingomonadales; family Sphingopyxidaceae; genus Sphingopyxis; species Sphingopyxis sp. Geo48. Next base: position 121,581 of record NZ_CATKPA010000002.1, read on the forward strand.
AAAACAAGAAAATGGCAGCGGCGCAATTATGCGCGGCGATACGTGGAACGAACGTCGCGAGCAGGCCGAGCGTGAGCGTAAAGAGCAGGCGCGTGTTACCGACATGGCAGACGATGCGATGGGCAATCAACTCAGCACAACGCCTGACCGCTACGGCGTAAGCCAGCGCGATTATGCGGAATTGAGTGACGAGTTCAAAACCCGCGACGGGCAAGAGCGCTTCATGAATTTCTTGCGCATGATGTATCCAAACATGAGCGATACCGAGCGGGAACGCTTTGCCGAAGATGCGCGCGTGATCGCTGCGGTTCGTTCAGGCAACGCTACCGATGCTGACCGAACCGCATACAATAATATGACCGAAGGCCGTCGCGATGACGTGTCGGGCGCATTGGGTCAGTACCAGCGAATGGATCGTCTTAACCCGACCTCGACATTGACAAACCGCGTTGACGGGCAAGCCGTTGGCGTTTCAGCAAATGCGTCAGCATTCGATCCGCGAGCTTCGACAGGCGCTAGCTTAAATTTGCTAGCCGATACCACAGGCGTAACACCAATTTCCGTTGCATCATCGGTTGATGGGCAAACCAGCATTTCGGGAGCGCAGCCCTTGCGTGTGAATTTTGCGGCGGCAAATGCAGCCACCGTGCCATTGGATCAGCCCGCATCTCCGCAAATTGTCGCAAGCGTTTCGCCGCCAGCACCATTGCCAGCTGCTAGTGCGGGATTGGATGTTTGATTATTATTGTGTTCCGCCAGCGATGGACGGGGAGAGCATTGCAACCGTGCGGGTGCCGTTAAGGCGTTCAAGTGCGGCGGGTGTATAATCGGTATCCACCATCAATGCCAAGCGCGCGGCTTCGCCATTGGCGGTATAGGTCATAAGAGACGCACCGCGCACCTCCACATTTCCAAAGAGAACAATTGGGCGACCAAGGCGGTCGCCACCGCTGCCGTTTGAAAATACGGTATTGGCCACGACCATCGGTCGTGTGCCGAGGGCGGCATTCTGATCCACCACTTGATTGAATGATCCGCCGAGATAGGCATCGCGGGGAATGGACGGCTGGCGCGCATCATATAGGCGCACGTTCGTCAAACGCGCGCGCACGCACATCTCGGTGGACGCTTCCTCGCGTGGACGATTGCCAGCAAGATTATAGCCGACGCTTCCATCAGCATTTGAGGTAATGACTTCCGCGCTTTCTGTTACGCGGCTAGCCTCTCCGCGTGCGTCACGTTCCTGAACGCCGCTTCGGTTGCCGATAATCATCGTGCGTTGGCCTTGAGCGCGAAGTGCCGCGTTCATATCGGCCATCGGGAGACATTGGCCCGCTTGAAGCTGAGGTGCCGGAGTCGATTGCGCGAGCGCAATGGTGGACGGGGTTGCACAAGCCAGTGCGCCGCTAATAGCGGTGCCTGCCACTAATTTCATCGCGTTTGATAAAGTTGCCATCGCAAACCTACTTGTCTTGTCTTTAATTCGCCTGCACGGCGTCTCGTATTCCATAGTCATTGAGACTTTTTTTTCTTGGCTATATTCGCTACGTATGGTATCTTTTCATCGTTGAATTTCGGCGGTTTTCCGTCTTGGTGAGCATCCCTCGCGGGACAAAAAGAACAGTCTCACAAAGGATGGTTTGTGAGACTCGCCAGCGAGAGGTCGCATGACAGCCAAAAACTCTAGGAAATCCCTGCTTTTGCGGGCGGATTGCGACGCCATAAGGGTGGCGTCCGCACCGTCTGAAACCCTCAAACGGGTGGGCTATGTGCGCGTCAGCACGGGGGAACAGAATACCGATTTACAGTATGACGCGCTCAAAAAGGCGGGGTGCGATCCGATCTTTGAGGATCGGATCACTGGCGTCGCGTTCACGCGCGACGGGCTGGATCGCGCCTTGGCCTATATCGGCCAGGGCGACAAATTGGTGGTGTGGCGATTGGATAGGCTTGGTCGCTCAATCCCGCACGTCATGACGATCGTGGGCGATCTGGCCAATAAGGGCGCGAGCCTTGTCAGCATCGGCGAGGGATTCGACACCGGCAACGAGGCCGGTGAACTATACTCGACAATTCTTGCCATGATTGCGCATGTCGAGCGTCGCATGATCGTCGCGCGCACCAAGGCTGGCCTCGCCGCCGCAAAAGCGCGCGGCGTCCGCCTTGGCGCGAAACCAAAAATGCACCCATGTCAGATTGCTGAGGCGGCATCGTTGATGCGCACCGAAAAGGCCGAAGCCGTTGCGCACAGATTTTCAATCAGCCGCGCGACTTTGTTTCGACATCTGCGCACTCATCGCGGCGCGCAGAATCTTCTGAATTGAATTCGTCGATGCATCCGCCAATAAGCGGCATATAGAAAGATGGGGTAATGTCGGAAGCAAACGAAACACTCATCACGCTGACTGCCGACATTGTGGCGGCGCATGTGAGCAACAACAGCGTCGCGATCAGCGACCTGCCGCTATTGATCGCGAGCGTGCACGGCTCGCTCGCGGGATTGGGACAGGCCACGGAGGCCGAGGCCCCCAAGCAGGAGCCAGCGGTCTCTATTCGCACATCGGTCAAGCCAGATCACATCGTGTGCCTTGAGGACGGGAAGAAACTCAAGATGCTCAAGCGGCATCTGATGACTCACTATGGCATGAGCCCCGATGATTACCGCGCCAAATGGGGACTCCCTAAAGACTATCCGATGGTCGCCCCGAACTATGCCGCCATGCGCGCCGAGCTGGCGAAGGTGATCGGCTTGGGCAAGAAGGGCGGTCGCCGCAAGCAGCCCGCAGCGGCAGCGCCTGCAAAGCGCGGACGGAAACCTGCCGCCTCATAAAGAGGCGGCGGGCTCTATCGGCTCAGCCCGTCAATCAATGCCTTCGGCTTCGACAACATCGAATGTGAGGCTTCCCGAAAAGAAGCCGCGCGTCCGCCGTGCCTCAGCAAGCATCGCGTGAACCTCATCGACGCTTTGGCGGACGATGTGGACATGTCTTGTCCCAAACATCGGCGCGACAATTATGGTGCCGTGCTCGCCCTTCGCGACTGACCTGATGCACAGTGTACTGAGACGGATCGTCTTTGATGGTTCAGCTTCGCACTGCATGACATTCCCCGAAACGGTCGAGTGCCCTTCATTCCTGCAATCGCACTTTGAGCGCAAGGATGAATGGCAGGCGCAATGACAACGTGTCGTTTCAATAGCCTCCGCATGAGGTAAAACAGACGTCCAACGCCGACCATCAACGTGCTTGCCAATGCAATTTGTCGTAGCACGTAATGGTCGGCGTTATTTAGATGTCCCGCACTCTCAGTCGAACTTGACGAGGTTGAGCGCAGGAAGCGGGCCACCCGGAAACTGCACGAGTTGACCGCCGATTGCGAGCGAACCCAAATCGATGCCGAAGAATCCGAGACGGTCGATCAATGCACCGATCTCGGCTTTCGCCGCTGCATCGTCACCCGAATAGAACAGCACACGTTTACCGCCTTCGGTCGCGGGATCGCCAGCAACCAGCGGCGGAGCCAGATGGTTGAAGGCTTTGACGACGCGCGCACCCGGAACGAGTTCGGCAAACACCTGTGATGACACGCGCCCGCCGAGATCAGCCGGTTTGAACAACGGCGCTTCAATCGGATTGTTCGCATCGATCACGATGCGCCCTTCGAAATCGGGAAGGCCAGCGAGGGCAGCGGGCAGTTTCGACCAGTTGACGGCGACGAAGACAATATCCTTCGAGGCCGCTTCCTCGCGTGTTCCCGCCGTGATGCTGGGACCGATTGCCGCAACCGTTTCGGTCAGGCTTTCAGGGCCACGGCTATTCGAAAGCGTCGCAGGAATATTGTGACGTGCGAGAGCTGTGGCGAATGCGCGGCCGATATGACCTGCGCCGATGATTCCAATGGTGGACATTTGATGTTCTCCTTGTGTTTGGGTTGAAAGGTTCAGGCCGTGAGACCGCCATCGGCCACGATGTCTGCGCCGGTGACGAACGCCGCTTCGTCGCTTGCGAGGAAGGCAACGACACTCGCAATTTCATGCGGTTGACCGTAGCGGCCAATGGCCATGCCGGGGCCGACAATGGATGCGATTGGACCGTCCGCCGGATTCATGTCGGTATCGGTCGGGCCGGGATGCACGGTATTGACCGTGATGCCCTTCGGCCCGAGGTCGCGGACGAGCGAGCGGTTGAAGCCCGTCACCGCGCCTTTGGTCAGCGTATAGACCGATGCGGTAGGGAATGCCGCATAGCGTGTCATCGACGAGCCGATATGGATGATGCGCCCGCCTGCCGTCATATGACGAACGGCTTCCTGCGTCGCGACGAACACGCCGGTCACATTGACCGCCAGCATCCGCTCATAATCTTCGAATTTGAACTCTTCGATGGGCGCGTTGACCGCAACACCGGCATTGTTGACGAGAATATCGATGCGACCGAGCGTCTCGACCGTTTGCGTAACGGCGGCGCGAACGGCAGCGGGATCGCCAGCATCCGCCTTGATGGCGATGGCCTTGCCGCCTTCGGCTTCGATGTCGGTGACGACTTGCGCAGCCCGGTCAGGCGAGGCGCTGTAGGTCAGGGCAACGGCGGCTCCGTCGGCGGCGAGACGCTTGGCGATGGCGGCTCCGATTGAGCGCGAGCCACCCGTTACGAGGGCGACTTTTCCGGCGAGGGGATTGAGGGATTGGGTCATGGTTTCACTCCTTTGGTTGGTTGATGGAGTGATTATGGCGCGATTATTCCCCTTGAATTAGACGGTATTGATTTGGTATCATTTCAATGATTGCTTGAAAGTAAGTGCGTGGAAACCTTAGCCAACCTTGAATCCTTTGTGCGTAGTGCGGAATATGGCAGCTTCTCGGAAGCTGCCCGCCGACTGATGCTGACGCCTGCGGCCGTCAGCCGCAACGTCGCTATGCTGGAGCGGAATTTGGGGGTTCGACTCTTCCATCGCTCGACCCGCAAGCTCACACTGACCGAGGCGGGCGAAGCATTTCGCCTCTCGATTGCTGATAATCTCGGCCATATTCAGGCGGCTATTGCGGGGATCGCCTCGGATAGCGGGGAGCCGGTTGGCACGCTGAAGATCAGCATCGCGCCCACATTCGGCATGATGCACATCCTTCCGATGTTGCCGAAATTTCTTTCGCGCTATCCGAGGATAAAACCCGAGTTTCATTTCGAAAATCGCGCGGTCGATTTGATTGCAGAAGGCTATGATGTCGCGATCGGCGGCGGCTTCGAATTGTCACCGGCGATAGTGTCGCGCACGCTTGCTCCCGCGCATATCATTGCAGTGGCGTCGCCCGATTATATGAACGGTCATGTATCTCCTAACGATCCGGCTGGGCTGCAATCGCTGACAGGGATCGTGATGCGTTCTCTACAGACAGGTCGCATTCGCCAATGGACCATGCGCAACGCGGCGGGCGCTGAAATGCCCGCGCCGTTATCCGAATCCATCGTCGTCAATGATCCCGCTGCGATGCGGGAGGCGGCATTGCTCGGCCTTGGCGTTGCCATGCTCGCGGTGCCAGACGTTCAGCCTCAACTTGAAAATGGCAGCCTTATCCGCCTTGTTCCGCGCTGGTATTCGGACGCGGGGGCGATCTCAATCTATTATGCGTCGAGGAGTCTGCTGCCCGCTAAAACGCGCGTCTTCGTTGATTGGGTAGCCGATGCGTTCAAACGGGAAAAACTGGCGGAGCGGTTCGCTGGCAGTCTGTCGTAGGAGCGAGAGGCTCATTGCAATGCTCGGTTCTATCGACTCCGCATTGGGCGAAACAGGCGTCTAACGCCGACTGCAAGATGTGTGCGTAACTACAAACTGCGTTCTTCGTTTCACACATCTTGGCAAGGGAGACGCTGCGCTCTCCCGTTGCATCCCTCTCGCCGCTGGCACATTTCCCAGCCCTATACCGCACACGGATCTGCATGACGCAGATCGGCGGCAGGGGCGTGAATGTGCCAGTGCAACCTGTGGCCGTTGCATCGCCAGTCAGGGAGCGTTCCTGCTTCCCCGACACCCCATGACCGAAGGGAGACTTCGTTCTCCCTTGGAACCCATCGACCAACCCTCGCGGATTGGATGCGCACCATCGTCATACCGATGGACCACGAACAGGAGTGTGCCTGCCCCTTGCAACCCCGCTTGATGATCCTGAATGCATGTCCGCGAACGATCTTCCTCAGCCTATTTTCGATTGGCAGCAGATGACGGTAGCGGATCGATTCATCACTCGCTAATGACAAAATCATGGCCAGCTAACGTGACCACAATTCCTTGCATTCAGGTTTTGTTCTCGTTATGTGCCAACGAGAGAGAAGTCTGACAAGGAAGTGAACTAAATATGCCATCAGCCTCACCGGAGAGTGCCTCACTTTCGCGATCAAAGCGTTCGCCGAAAGTCGTCAAGGACTGCTACGGCTACGAGGGGGCTACGGGGCATTGCGCCGCCCTGATGCATGGCGATTCGGCTAAGATGCTAAAGTCGCTTCCCGGCGACGTGTTCAATGTGGCCGTGACTTCGCCTCCCTATTTTTGGGTGCGCGACTACGGGTATGATGGCCAACTCGGACATGAGGCGTCCGTGGATGCCTACATCGATGCTCTGATGGAGGTGTTCGACGAAGTGAAGCGAACCCTCCACCCCGAAGGTGTTTTCTTCCTCAACATCGGTGACACTTATTACTCTGGGAACGGCCAGCCACACGGCAGCGATCCGAAATGCGCGTCCCGAAATTTTCTCCGTCAGAAGGTCAGGCCGGTTGATGTCAGCGGATGGGATATCCCGAAAAAAAGCATGATCGGCATTCCGTGGAAGGTGGCCTTTGCCATGCAGGAGCGCGGCTGGACACTTCGCAGCTCCATTATTTGGAATCGCTGCAACGCCTTCGTCGAACCCACAGCTCGCGACCGCCCTTATCGGCAATACGAGTTTGTCTTCATGTTCTCGAAAAGCCGCTTTTACAGCTTTGACCGATCAAAGCTTGTCGAAGAGGACGTGTGGAACATACCGATTGAGCGGAACCGTCGTGCGAAACATAACGCGGCATTCCCATCGGAATTGGTGCGCCGCTGTATCGAGGTTGGCAGCCCGCCGAACGGGCATGTGCTTGATCCATTCGTGGGAAGTGGCACGACTGTTCTCACGGCGCTTGCAAATCATCGCAACGTGGTCGGGATCGATATGAGTGACGGCTATATCGACTATATCCAAAGTGCTGTTGAGGCCGAAGGCTTCACCCCCGCTGAATGGTCGACAATCGAGAAGAGACTCAAGAACCCCTCTGCGCTATGGCGGAGTTGGGATGGAAATCGTATGAACTTCCGCAAACCGGGAACCAAAGGATAAGAATCATTCGTGCAATACTTTGACGTGTCGACCCTCAAAGGCGCCATAACGGCCCTTGAGGGGATTAGTGCGAACTGGCTTATCCCTGCGTTCGTGTTCGCAGCGAACGACGTCGGCACAAGCGATTTGGTCGATATTTCCAAACGCAAAGGCACGGATCAGTTTCTAGACCACTATTTCAATGGCGAGCTGATTGGCCTTCCGCCGTTTGCGAGCGGCAACAATCTCATGCGGCCCCGTTTGAAAGGGGTGAAGCGGGAATACCCAGATGACTACGTGATCCGTCAGGACACGAAGATGTGGGGCAACCTTTTTTCCAGTCGCGGCTATCGCGAAATGCGTCAGCGCGGGGAACTCGAAGGTGAAAAAGCGAATGTTCGCTTAACCGAAAATTTTCAAACGGCTTTCGAGCAGCAGATTCCGGCAACGTTCGAGTTTGAGGATTTTATCGTTTGGCTTTTTGCATTCGAAGGATTCCCAGACGAGATTTCGTCGTGGCAGGAGTTGTTTGACCGTCTTCTCGTTGAGAAACTTGGTCTGACGGAATTCCAAGAACCTTATCGGGGACGTTTCAAGCTAACCGCTAATCGTGATTGGCCCGCCACCATCAACGTCAGACCAACAAACGATGAGTTCCAAGCGGAGTTAGCGGCCGGCATCATGGCGGCATTGGCTGCGCCTCTGCCCCCCGTGCCTGTAACCGAAGAGACAACATCGCTCAGTCTCGATGATCCAGCATTGGCGACGGTGCAAAATGCGATTGCAAAAGATACGAGCAGATCGTTTTTGCTTGCTGGGCCGCCCGGAACCGGAAAAACCCATCTTGCACATCAGATTGCCGCAGCGCTTGCAGGCGGTGATGTCGACCGCGTCCTGTTTCTACAGTTTCATCCAGCCTTTGGTTATGATGATTTCGTTGAAGGGTTTCGCCCTGCCGAATCCAAAGGCAGCGATGGTTCAAAGGGCGTCACCTATGTCCTCGAAGATCGCCACTTTCTGAAATTTGCGGAGAAGGCCAGCAAGGCTCAAGATCAGCTTTTCGTCGTCGTGATCGACGAGCTTAATCGCGGTGACGTTGCGCGGATTTTTGGCGAGCTGCTGACCTATCTCGAACTCGATTACCGCGATAAAGAGTTTACGCTTGCAATCTCAGGACGCCCGATCTCGCTGCCGAGAAATTTGGTGGTCTTGGCGACAGCAAATCCGTTCGACCGGTCAGTGACCGATCTTGATGACGCTCTTTTGCGTCGTTTCATCGTGATTATGATGGAGCCTGATAAGGCGTTTCTCGAAGCACATCTCAAGAGTGCGGGCGTCGAGGAACGAGTTTGGCGGCGCACCCTTCGGCTGTTTGACATCCTCAACGATGCTTTGCCGGTTGGTTTCGGCCACACGAATTTCCTCAAAGTCCGCTCCATTGAAGACTTGGCGGAAGTATGGACAGGGCGTGTCCAACTCGGATTGCAGCGCGCACTTTTCCATGAGCGCCAACGGTACGAGGGGCTGCAAACCGAAATTGAGGAACTGCTCAAAATTGATGAAGCGGCGGAGGCGGCTGGAGAAGACGATCCAGCAGTCTGAGCAATGGCGCGTAATGCATGACCACCGCCGCGCGCATTGTCGAAATTCAGGAACGGGGTCAACGCTACTTTCCTCGCGCTGACCTCGTTGACGCGCAAGGTCGGTCTTTAATTCTCCCCGAAACGCGGCAACTCAGTGCCATCGAAGTGACAGATGTTACCGATGGCGCGAGACTCGTGGCACTCGGATTGATTGGCTATCTGCCGCTCACTGCCGACATCACTCTAAACATCGTTCCGAAATTTCCTATCCAGAACCTCTGGACTATGCTCGACATCGGCGGAGAAAATTATCGGAATATCCTCCCAACAATTCGACGTTACCAGACGAGCGCGAACCCCGCTCCGATCCAAATGTTGGCGCGGAGTTTTTGCCACTATCTACGGCAAGCCGTCGCCTCAGGTTTCGAGCGTAGCTATTATGCGCGACGCCAAACGGGCTATTACAAGCCGCGCGTGGAATTTGGCCCGACGATCAACCAGTTTATCTCGCGAGGCAATCCGGTCGATACCGTTTCAAACGTCTTTGAATTCGGTCTCGACAGCCCCGTAAATCGCGTCGTCAAATCTGCCTGCGTCCGCTTCGCGAGCCTTCTACCTGCTGAGGAAGCATGGAACGAAGAACGCCGCCTTCTTCGTTATGCGCTTGAGACGCTCCAGCGAGTCCAGACGCGCGAACCTTCGGCTTTGGATTTCGACACCGAAGCGTCGGTATCGCGAAGACTACGCCCACAATATTCGGGGATGCTGCGCATCTACCACCTCTTGCTGACTGGTGGTGGCATTTCGTTCACGTTCGAACCTGGTGGTAAAGAATTGCCGTCGTTCCTCTTCAATCTCGATGACATTTTCGAGCGATTTGTGAGGCGGGCAATCGCGACGGGCTTTCGCACGCACGGGATCAGCGTCCTTGACGGCAACAAGCATCAAGGGCGATTGTTCGAGGACAGTCGCGTATATCCTACCAAATCCGACATCATATTTCGCAGGTCGAAGCATGAGGTCATCGGCATTGGCGAGGTCAAATACAAACCGAAGCTCAAGGAGGCCGATCGCTATCAGATCATTAGTCATGTGACGTCTGCGAAATCGCCTATCGGCATTCTGTTTACGCCCGCCAATATCGGTGAGAGCCAACGATTGGAGCGAATTGGCCGCATGGCGACAGGAGCGCAGTTCTATCACTACCGTGTCGACATTCAGGGCGACATACAAGCAGCCGTTGACCAGATGATCGTAGACATCGCTGGTATTCTGCCTCCGGGAGCCGTTTAACAATTTTCCGGTTCAAATGATCCGACGCTTCGTTCAGCTAGCGGCCACCATTCCTTCCACTGCACCCTGAGTTTCATCCGCGAATGTGGCTGAGGCCGTCTGCCCGTCAACAGGCTGCCCGATCCATTCGCTGCGCTCCCGTGTTGCCCGTTCCGCCTGCGGCTGACTGAGCCGACTTACCCCCAGCCCGATCCCTTCGCGTCCTCAGGATACAGCGAAAGGAGATCAGGACATGACCACCTCATCACATGAACGCTTCGACGTTTACACCGCCATCACCAATCAGATCATCAACGCCATCGAGGCCGGTTCCGGCGACAATGTGCAACTGCCTTGGCACCGCAACGGCGGATCGATCCAACGCCCGACCAACATCGCGAGCCGCAAAGCCTATCGCGGCGTCAACACCGTCGCTCTCTGGGCCGCCGCCGATGCTTGCGGGTTCGAGCATGGCATGTGGGGAACCTACCGCCAGTGGCAGGAGAAGGGCGCGCAAGTCCGCAAGGGCGAGAAATCCTCGCTAATCATCTTCTATCGCGATCTTGATCCGAGCGAGTCTGCATCATCGGATAATGGCGATGAGCAGCAGAGCCGTTTCTTCGTCGCCCGTGCATCGCGGGTGTTCAACGCGGCGCAGGTCGATGGTTTAGACATTGAACCTTCGGAACCCGCCGTTGACCGCATCGACCCGTGCGAACGTGCCGAGCAGTTCATCCAAGCTACCGGCGCGACTATCATGACCGGCGGCACCCGTGCATTCTACAATACGGTCAGTGACAGCATCACGATGCCGGATCGTCATCGCTTCGTCGGCACCGCGACGAGCAGTGCATCCGAAGGCTGGTATTCGACCTTGCTCCACGAGCTGACCCACTGGTCAGGCGCATCGTCCCGTTGTGATCGCACGTTCGGCAAACGCTTTGGCGACAATGCCTATGCGATGGAAGAGATGGTTGCCGAGCTTAGCGCGGCATTCCTCTGCGGCGATCTTGGGATCACCGCAGAGCCGCGTGCAGACCATGCCGAATATATCGGTCACTGGCTTCGCATCCTCAAAGCCGACAGCAAGGCGATCTTCACGGCGGCAAGCGCAGCCAACAAAGCCGCCGAGTTCCTGACCCGTCTTGCCGACACCGAACAACGGGAGGCGGCATAGCCGCCTTTCGATATCGATACTGTCCTAACGTGGGGCCGCTTGTCGGCCCCTTTTCATTGCTGCCTCGCATTTGGGATCATCCGTTGATGATGCCGGTGAGAGTGGCGGGCGCTGATCGCCCGTCAACGGGTTGCCCGATCCATTCGCTATTCGCTCCCGTGTTTCCCGTTTCCCGCCTGTGGCGGTGACGGACGACCGACCGCGCCCGCCGCTTTGCCTCCCCGTCCACCGGACGAACCCAAACGCCAAAGGAGGCAGACATGAAAACCGACTACGCAATCATTCACAAAAACTGGAACGGCATCGAGATCGAAATTCGCTGGAACGCCGATTACGTCGCGTTCGACGATGGGGAATCAATGGCCCATCTCGAAGTCCAGAGCATCAAGCCAGCCCGCGCGCCGTTGCCGATTACCGAAACCGGCTATCGCTCGCACTTCATCCCCCGCAGCAGTGTCGATCATATGGGCGGTCCCGAAGCCTATGTCGAAGCATGGATCGCCGAGGTCGCGAATACGCCTGTATGGCGCAATGCCGAGGCCGCATCCCGCCAACTCGCGCTCTTTTGAGCGCGGGTTATCCGTTGAGCTTCGTTTCCAGTGCGGAAATCGCAGTCATCAACTCGTCGAATGAGGGCGGCGGCGTCATGAACATCTCCGACATGGCGGCATAGTCGTCCGCCAGACGCGCGCGCAGTTCGTCATTCGGGGCAAGGCGGAGCGTGCCGAGTTTCGCCGTGCCATAGGATGCCTTATTGTCCGCGAACATCAGGCTCTTGTTGAGCACGACCTTGGCGAGCAGATCAGGCTCTTGCTTGGCTGCATCGTCAATGCCTTTCGCCGCCAGCATCATCGTATCGTAATAATGGCGGGACATTTCGGGCAGCAGTTTGGTGCCGTGATGAAGGGCGTGGAGGATCGTCACCTTCTCCCAAAAGGTGCGCTCCACCGATAGCGTTGACACGGACACCGATGCATCGGGCAGCTCATCGGGAAATTCGGCTGCGAGATAGGGCGTGATCGTTCGGGTTTCCGAAGGTTCGGTTTCACCGCGCGCGCCGAATTCGAGTTTGATGCGCGGCTTGATATAGCCATCTTCGCCTTCGCCGAAGGCACCGACGCCGAAACGTCCCGACCCGAAGCCGCGACCATAGTTCAGCAGCTTCGGATAGCGGAACAGGATCGTTTGCGCGTCCCGATCATCGGGATCGAGCACCACGTCCCATCCATCCTTTGTGCCGAACGCGCGTTCAATCGCGGTCGCCATCTCGGCAAGAGCAATAGATTCGACATAGGATTGCGCGGCGGCTTTGAGCGCCTTCGTGCGGCGATCCCGTTCCTTGCCGCTTATCCCGTCCTCCATCGGCGGGAGAGTATCGACGATCAAAGGCGCATCGCGCCCGATGGTGAGGTCGATGTCCTCCGAGAAGCGTTCTATGATGCCATAGGCTTTCGAGAGAGATGTGCCGCCCTTGAAGGTGAGGTGATCGCGCAGCACCGACACTTCCATCAGGCGGCGCAGTGTCCAGCAGACCCAGAAATCCTTTTCGATGATGATCGGCGTGACATCACGCCGCGCTGCCGCCTCATTGATGAAGGCGAGGCGATCATCGGCGGGTCTGCGCGCAAATTCATCCATGTCGAACCAAACCTATCTTGAGCACCGCATCGCTCATCCAGCCCGGCATAAGCGGCTGCGCTTTCGTCAGGGCTTTGAAATCGCGGTCATCGATCTGTGCCGACAGGCGTTGGATAAGATCGTCGTCGATCTTATCTTTGCCGACATGGGCGAGCAGTTGCAGAACCGCGTTCGCATCGGGCGATGCGTCATCAAGGATCGGGGCGCGTGACCGCTTGAGCGCGATGGTGCGACCGGCGACTTTCTTGACGCGCGTCTGTCCGCTGGTTGCATAGCTTGTCTTGGCCGGAACTTGCGTGGAGATGCCGAGACGGTTGGCAGCCTGCGCACCTGAGGAGGAGAGTTTGTCACCGCTTTGCGTCGCAACCGCCTGCGCAATGGTGTCGGCATCGGGGGTGAGTGCGCCGAGCTTGTCATGCAGCTTGGGGTAATCATAAAGGCCACGCCCGATGCGCCGAATCTGGCTCGCCTGCACGAGACGGGTCAGCGCCATGTCGATGGACGCACGGGTGCCGAGGTCGAGAAAATCCTTGGGCGTAAAGGCCCAGCCGCGCCCTTTCCCGCGCACACGCTTCATGATTTTGTCGGTTACGGCAGACATTTTTCTCATCCTTCTTGTTAGATAATAGCACGTTATTTTCTAACAAGCAATTGAGCATTTGGAGCCATAAAATACAGCCGTTTCATGTGGAAAGCCTTGTCGTGAGACGGGCAGAGGCCCGCGTTGTTCAGTCCGTGGAAACGCGCACACCGCCAAGCCGCATAGGCACGGTTCGGTTGCATTCGTGTCGGGCCACATTCTCCTAAGATCACCACCGAGCAGGGGACATTCCTACCGGCATTCATTCATGGGTTTTTGACCAGCCGCGTCTCGGATCAAGGCCGCTCGCTTCCGCACTGCGTTTGTGCAGCTCCGCGCGATTGTTCGCTGCGCTCAGCCTTTGATCCTCGTCTCCATCGTCAGGTCACGAGTCTCCCCATGAAGCCGAGGGAATTATCCTTCGGCGGAAACCAAGGAGAACTGAAATGTCTGACACAAACGCAAACCGCCCGAGCCACCGCCTGTTCAACGTCATGGGTGACGGCGACAACGCCCGCTGGACCGACATCGGCGTCGCATGGGCCACCAAGGACGGCAAGGGCTTCACGCTCGCGCTCAATGCGATCCCCGTAAATGGTCGGATCGTCATGCGGATCAACGAGGAAAAGCCAGCAAAGAAGGGGAGCTAACGCTCCCCTTCGGGGCTTGTGGCCAGCGTCGCTATGGCGCTGGACCACGGCGACCGAGTTCTTGCGCGATCATCGCTAGAAGCGATTGCGCCGATGCGACGGCGGCTTGGTTCGCCGCGATGGCTGTCGACGCCTGTTGGAACAGAGCCGCAAGCTGCGATGTCGATTTGGTTGCAAGATCGTTGTAGGTGAGATTGAAGTTCATGGCTTCCTCCATTTGCTATGCGCCGCTCACCATGAGCCGCGTTGGAGGACGTGCATTTGCACATCGATTGCCGATGCATCACCTGTGATCGCAACGACTGTGGAGAAGGCCAGGGATCACGATCCCGCCTTGCATCATGTTCAACCGAGTGCAGATAGGTTCTGTCAGCCAGCGGATCATGTGGCGGTGAAGAAAGGGAGGAAGGCGAACGAGGATCAAAAACCGCAAGATCAATACGCGAGAGTATAAAATATCGCAGCCTGTAGATCTAGGTTTGCCCAGTTTGAAGACGTCGAACTCGGATTGTCATTGCAGACGAAATTTTGAATTCGGCCCGTTGTTGGACGTCCATCGTCGCCCTTTATATCAAGTTGCTGAACAAGACGGCAATCTGCTGCATCTTGGAGTTGCGTGCCGGTAGGTGCAGCTTGGAATGCGTCGCTATATCGCTCGGAAATCCAAAATAGATGTTTCCCCACCATTTGCCCCGTTCCCATTATCGAATAGGGTTGAAAGCCGATCAATCGGTATCCTCCAGCCATTGGGTTGGCGGGCTGGCCCTCGCCAAAGCGAAGATCGTTTGTGGGGGTCACATTTGAAATCAGATTGGCGGCCAAGAGATGCTGCCAGAACACGAACCGCTCGCTCGTTGCGCTTAGAGCAGCGTCATAGGGATCGTCGCCGATCCTTCTGTTTCCGTTACCTCCCACCGAACAAGGCGCTGCGGCGCAGCTCGGTAAACGGGTGCTCGGATTGGGGAGGTCGCCGGGAAGGCGGCCATATATATCTTTGAAGGTCAGACCGGCAGAGTCGAATGACTTCAAATCCTGCACGGTCTTGTTCACCTGCATATTCTCGACGAGCTTCATCCCGCCGAATGTGCCGCCGATCAGCAGGCCGATTATAATCATCGCGATGGAGATTTCGACGAGCGTGAAGCCAGTCTGATTTTTGTTATGCGCGCATTTCATGCAGTTCCTTTTGTTAAATCAAATCTAGCAAATTGAGATATTTAATTCAATATTGGCGGCTCGGCCTGTTTCGACCGATCCAGCGTACCTCACATCATTTGATCGAGCGCTGTCATGGTCTCTGCCAGTAGGCGTTTTAGGGACAACAGGCTTGCTCCCAGCGACATTTCGGGGCGTTCCGCCATCAGCATCAGCGCCTTCAGGACGGCATTGGACTCCCTCGCCAGCATGACGAGATGCACACCGCTGGGCGCATTTTTGCCGCTCAGCCAGTTTTTGGCCGTGCGCTGACTAACGCCGGTCCATTGCGTGATGATCTTAATTCCGTTTCGGGCTGATCCGAATTCGACCTTCAGGGCCGATGCGATCACTTGCGCGAACTCCGCTTCCGTCAACCCAGCGCGACCAATTGGAAATGAACTTCCCTTCTTCGGCAACATGTTACCTCTCCTTTGCTGTTAGGAGGGCGACAGCAGCCGACAGGAAAGCGAACGATCAACACCAAGGCGTATCAATGGTTATCGAGTGGAGGACAGATAAGGACGGGTCAGACGACGAAAGGCCGCTGAAACGGGCAGCCGAATATGTCCGCATGTCCACCGATCATCAGAAATATTCGACCGATAATCAGACCGCCGAAATTCGCGCCTATGCCCAGCGGCGCGGTTTCGAGATCGTCCGCACCTATGCAGATGAGGGGAAAAGCGGCCTGAGCATCGACGGGCGCGATTCCTTCCAGCAGCTTTTAACGGACATCCAGAGCGGGAACGCCGATTTTGAAGCGGTCCTCGTTTATGACGTAAGCCGGTGGGGTCGTTTTCAAGACCCCAACGAATCCGCGCATTATGCTTGGCTTTGCAAAAGCGCGGGCATCGCTCTTCATTTCTGCGCCGAGCAGGTCGAGAATGACGGCTCTATGGGGTCGTCCATTGTAACGACCGTCAAGCAGGTGATGGCGGGGGAATATAGCCGCGAGCTTTCGGTCAAGGTGTTCAAGGGGCAGTGCCGCCTCATCACCCTTGGCTTTCGGCAGGGTGGCCCGCCGGGATTTGGATTGCGGCGGATGCTCGTCGATGAGCACGGCCAGCATAAAGGCATTTTAGATCGAGGCGAGCACAAGAGCATCGCGACGGATCGCGTTGTGCTCGTTCAGGGGCCGGATGAAGAAGTCGCTATTGTCCGCGAAATCTATCGACGGTTCGTTGATGAGCAGCAGACGGAACGGCAAATCGCCGATTGGCTCAACGCCCAAGGGATCATGTCCGATCTTGAGCGTCCGTGGTCGCGCGGCGCGGTCCATCAGATTCTTATCAACGACAAATATGCGGGCCATAACGTGTGGGGCCGCACATCCTTCAAGCTGAAAACCAAGCATGTCCGCAACGATCCATCCCAGTGGATCAGGCACGATCAGGCGTTTCCCGCCATCGTGTCGCAGGACGTTTTCGATGCCGCGCGGCTCATCATTGAGCAGCGATCACAGCGCCTTTCCGATGAAGAAATGCTCGCCTTGCTCGCTGACATTTTTGCGAAGAACGGCACGCTGTCTGGCCTGATTATCGACGAGTGCGAGGATGGACCATCGAGCAGCGCGTATCAGTCGCGCTTCGGCAGTCTCCTCCGCGCCTATTCCTTGGTCGGATATGTCCCTGACCATGATTACCGCTATCTCGAAATCAATCGCGCGCTGCGCAGAATGCATCCCTCAATTGTGAAAAGCGTGATCGAGGGCGTGCGCGCGGCTGGCGGCTCGGCCATCCAAAACCTCGAAAACGATACGCTGCTTATCAACGAAGAGATCACCGCATCCATCGTGATCGCGCGTTGCAAGCTCACACGCGGCGGCAATCGCCGCTGGAAAATCCGGCTCGACGAGAGCCTTCGCCCCGACATCACCATCTGCGTCAGAATGGACGAGGATAATATGAACGCGCACGACTATTATATATTGCCGCACATGACGCTTGCCGAAGGCGTATTGCGGCTCGCGGAGCATAACGGTCTTTCGCTCGATGCTTTCCGATATGAATCGCTCGACGGCTTCTTCGCGCTCGCGGAGCGCGCGCCGTTTCGGCGGGCGGCGTGACGATGGCGCGCCCCGCACAGCGCGTCGAGATGATCCCGATTGATCGGATCACCATCGTCAATCCGCGCCTTCGCAGCAAAAAGACTCACAAAGGCATCGTCGAGAATATTGCCGAGATCGGTCTCAAACGCCCGATCACGGTGACATCGCGGCAGGGTTCGGATGGCCCCCTCTACGATCTTGTGTGCGGACAAGGGCGATTGGAAGCCTTTCGCGAGCTAGGGCAGACCGAAGTTCCCGCCCTGATCGTGACCGCGGACACGGAAGATTGCATGGTCGCGAGCCTCGTTGAAAACTGCGCTCGCCGCCAGCATCAGGCCGTTGACCTTTTGCAAGACATCGTGGGGATGCGGCAGCGCGGTTATTCCGACAACGAGATTGCCGAGAAGACCGGCTTGTCGGCCAACTACGTCTATAGTGTCGGGAAATTGCTCGAACGAGGAGAGCGGCGGCTCGTCGCCGCCGTCGAGGCGGGGTATTTGCCGATCTCGGTTGCGCTCGAAATCTGCGAGGCAGACGATCAGGGCGTGCAGGCGGCGCTTCATAAAGCCTATGAAGACAAGCTCCTGCGGGGCCGTGCGCTCATCGCGGCACGGCGCTTGGTCGAGGTCAGAAAGCGATCCGGCAAGGCATCGAAGCTGCGTGGCATGGTCGAAAAAGGCGGGGCCACAACGCCCGAGGGCTTGGTGAAAGCCTTTCAGGAAGACACCGAGCGTAAGCGCATGATGATCCGCAAGACAGAGGCGACCCGGAACCGCCTTGTGTTCATCGTCGAAGCATTGAGCCAGCTCTCGAACGACGAGACCTTCATCGCGCTTCTCGAAGACGAAGGCTTGGAATCGATGCCGAACCGCCTCGCCGAGCGAATCCAGAATGTCAGGATCAATCTCCAATGACCGGCAGCCCGCGAAACCGAAAAATCAAACTCGCTTTTGAAACCACCAGCTTGCGCATCCCGCTTGGCGACATCGAGCCGATGCGCGTCGTCACCTCGACGATCAAAAAGTCGGTCAAATATGCGCAGATCGCTGCATCGATCCGCGAGGTCGGCATTATCGAGCCTCCTGTCGTGGTGAGGGTGAAGGGCAAAGAGGATCGCTACCGGCTATTGGATGGCCATATGCGCATCGAAATCCTGAAAGAGCGCGGCGACAAGGATGTCGTCTGCCTTATCGCCACTGACGATGAGGCCATCACCTACAATAAGCGCATCAGTCGCATGGCTATCGTGCAGGAGCACAAGATGATCCTGAAAGCCCTTGAGAAAGGGGTTTCGGAAGAGCGGCTGGCTCGCGCGCTCAACGTCAATATCACCACGATCCGAGATAAGCGCCGTCTGCTCGACGGCATATGCCGGGAAGTGGAAAAGCTGCTCCAAGATCGCATGGTGCCGATCAACACATTCAGTGAATTGAAGAAGATGCGCCCGATGAGGCAGATCGAGGCCGCCGAAACCATGATCGCGATGAATAAGTTTTCATGGCCCTATGCCAAATCGCTCGTGGCGGCGACGCCGCAGCATCAGCTCGTGAGCGATAAGAAGAAGGCCGTTCGCGGCCTCAGCGATGAACAACTCGATCATATGGAGCGGGAAGCAACGAACATCGACCGCGAGTTCCGCATGATCGAGCAGAGCTATGGCACCGATCATCTCGATCTCGTTCTGGCAACCGGCTACCTATGCCGTTTGATCGAAAATGTGCGCGTGGTGCATCACCTTGCGCGGCATCATCCCGAGTTGCTCGCTGAGTTCCAGCGGATCGTGCAATTGAGAAATGCGGCCTAACCCAAGTCCAATCCGCGATCCCGTTTGGGACGCAGGGTGGCGGAGCCGTGACCACGATCTTTGTCGCGCTCGCCCTGCATACGCCGGTATGCGGCGGCGTCGCGATAGAGGCTGAGAATGCGTTCGGCTTCCTTGCGGCGGTTCTCACGGATGAGGTCTTGAAGGGCTTGCCGATCCTGTAGCTGTCGCTGGATCAGAGCCTGCCGCTCATGGCTATCGCGCTCCCGCGCAAATTTGGCTTCCATCTCATTCTGTTTGCGGGTTCGGAAATACCGCCCCGTCAGAATATCCCACGCGCCCGTAAACCCCTTGCGGATGCGGGCAGCTCGGGTGCGTTGCTCATTGTCCCAACGCGCGGAGAGAGACTTATCTTTGGCTTGGCGTTCAGCTTGATGCTGAACCTTGAGCGCTTCGCGCTTGGCTATCAGGGGTTCCATATTGGTGCGGGCGATGCGCTTGGCCTCCGCGATATAGCGCGACAGGCGCGGCGCGATGTCGGATGCGATGCGGACGCGGGCATCATCGACCGATGGCAGGCGTGATGGATCGCCGAGACGCGCGGCAACATCTTTGGCCTTGCCGCCGATCAGGCGCGAGATAGCGAACACATCGCCATCGATATTGATCGCGACGAATCCGCGCCGATCACCACGCGCCAGAAACAGGCCGCGTTCTTCGAGCGCAGCGGCGAACGCGCCGACACTATCGGCATGTTTCCAGCAATCTTGAACGGCGGATTTGAGTTCGCGCGGATCAAGCCCCGCGCGCTTCGCCTGTTGCCATTCGTCCAATGTGAAGTTGCTTGGGTTTCGCAGCTTCGGACTTTCAAAGCCCTTCGGCATCGCCCAGCCATTTTCGAGATAGAGCTGTTTCCCGATCTCATTGAGCTTGTTCTTGAAGAAGGGGAGTTCCTTCGCTGTCATCGTGTCCGCGTCGATGCGCGACCAGACGGCATGACAATGGCGACGCCCTTCCTTTTCGTGGAACACGACGATGCGCGGCTGACCGATAAGCCCCAGCCGTTCCTCAATGTCGGATAGGGCTTTCTCGAATGTTTCGACGCGGACGGATTCGAGCGCGGGCGGGCTGAGCGAAAGCGAGAAGAGATATTGCTGGCACTTCGTCCCGCGCGCGAGCGCATAGGCTTCGTTCATCGCGCCCATCACCGTGTCAGATATGAACCCCGACACTTCATGAATCTCGACATGCTCATTCTCTTCGGTTTTAAGCAGATGGAGGCCGAGCTGTTTCCCGCCGCTGCGCTGTGAGCCTTTGAGGATCATGGCATCACATCCACGCCAAGCGCCTCAATCAGCAGAGAGCGCATATGCGCCACTTCCCGCACGGCGGTCAGCAATGCGGCTTCGGTTTCAGGTGTGACGGGCAGGCTTCCCGAGTTCGCGGCTTTGGCGAGCTGGTTCATATTGTTCGCGAGGCGCGATTGCCCGAGCATGGCGAGGAGCTGCGCCAGCGCACGAAAATCCTTCACGGGAAATGCGCCGCGCCGTTGCGGCGGCGGCGATGTCGGATCGAACAGCTTCCAGCGAATATAGGCGGACAGCGACATGCCATCCGCTGCCTTTTCGAGATTGGCCTTTTCCTCGAATGTCATACGAAGGGAAATAGGATGGAGCGGGGGCTTGCTCATCTCGCACCCCCGATTTTGCGACGGCGACGAACGGGCGGCGTTGGCCTCGCTTTGGCATTCGGCAGGCTGCCGCCCGCCATGATGATCTTCGACCTTTTGAGGCCCGAGAGAATCTCGTTCCACTGATCCAATGTGCGGAACAGGACTTTCGAGTCCTCAATCGGGACTGGGTTCGAGTCCCTGTTTTGGTTCAATGGCGCTCCGTATGTGGGCACCATAATCACCGCGCAAATCCTCCATTCATCGTGCGACGAACCGCTCGTCCGGTCTGGAAAACGGCCGGGCTCATGAATCGGGCGCGCCGCCTCCTGTAACAATTGACGCCATGACGGCCAGCCAACATGCGTGGGTTTAGAGGCGGGGGCCTTGGGGCGGGTCTGCCCCTTACGGGCGCTTTTTTTGCGCCCCAGCAACAGGGTGTCGCCTCGCTTATGAATATGTTCCGGCGCTTCTCATCGGCCGCGCATGATATCGCCATCGACCTCGGGACCGTGAATACCGTCATCTACGCCCGCGACCGCGGGATCGTGCTCAACGAACCGTCGGTCATCGCGCTGGAGACGCGCGACGGCGTCCGCCGCGTCAAGGTGGTCGGCGACGAGGCCAAGCTTATGATGGGCAAGACGCCCGCCAATATCCAGGCGCTGCGCCCCTTGCGCGACGGCGTGATCGCCGACATCGACATTGCCGAGCAGATGCTCAAGCATTTCATCGAGAAGGCGGTGGGTGTCGCCGGGCCGCTCCGCTCGCGCAGCCATATCGTCGTCTGCGTGCCGTCGGCCTCGACCGCTGTCGAGCGCCGCGCCATCCGCGATGCCGCGACCAATGCCGGCGCGGCGAGCGTGCGGCTGATCGACGAACCGCTTGCCGCCGCGATCGGCGCCGGCTTGCCCGTCACCGAGCCGCGCGGGACAATGGTCGTCGATATCGGCGGCGGGACGACCGAGGTCGCGGTGCTGTCGCTGAGCGGGGTCGCCTATTGCAATTCGGTGCGCGTCGGCGGCGACAAGATGGACGACATGATCGCCTCCTACATCCGCCGCAAGCACAATATGATGATCGGCGAAATGACCGCCGAGCGCGTCAAGCTGCTGCTCGGTTGCGCGCTCCCGCCCGACGGCGCGGGGATGGCGATGGCGGTCAAGGGCCGCGATCTGGTCAGCGGCCGTCCGTCCGAAATCACCGTGTCGGAGGCGGAAATCGCCGAAGCGCTCACCGAACCCGTCGGCCAGATCCTGATGGCGGTGATGGCGGCGCTCGAGGAGACCGCGCCCGAACTGTCGGCCGACATCATCGACGACGGCATCACGCTGACCGGTGGCGGCGCGCTGCTCGGCCGGATGGACCAGGCCATTGCGAAGCGGACGGGCCTGCCGGTACGGGTCGCGTCCGACGCCCTGATCTGCGTCGCGATGGGGGCGGGACAGGCCATGGAAGAAGTCGTGTTTCACGGAGCTTTGGCTGCCGCCTGACCCGCCGCGTCGAGGCGAGTGCCCGCACCGGCCGTCATTTACCCATTTCTTCACTTAATGCCGCCGTTCTGGCGCCGTTAAATTTAGCAAATTGGGGATTTTATTCATATTCGGCAGGCAATGTCGCGGTGGGATCAGGTTAACTCGTTGATGAACCGTTAACTGCGGGACGCGACGGCGTTGAGTAATAAGAAGATTTTCGCTATGCATATGGTGGCGTTATTCATGCGTACTGAAGTATAACGATGACCTATTCCCGCTCTCCCGGCGCTATTCCGAATGAGGATGGCATGAAGAAACCGATCGCTGCCAATGCCGTGTCCCAGCCGGTCGCCGGAGTGGACGCCGATCGTCGCGGCGGCGATCGCTATCGCACCGTCTGGCGCATCGCAAAGGTGACGCGCGACGGCGACGTCGGGCTGTGGCGCGTCCGCAACATGTCGGATCGCGGGATGATGCTCGCCGCCGACGTGCCGGTTGAGGTCGGCGAGAAGCTCGAAATCGCGCTGTCGGACGCCGTCGTCGTCCGCGGCAAGGTCGTGTGGTCGGAGGGCGGCCGTCTCGGCGTCGAGTTCGACCGGGAAGTCGATGTCGCCGACGTGCTGAAGCAACTCGCCGCCGAACAGCGTGCCAGCGGCTATCGCCAGCCGCGCTTGCCCGTGCACACTCGGGCGAAGGTCACGACCGAAGAGGGGACGAGCGACATCGAACTCGTCGACCTGTCGCAGAGCGGCGCGGGGTTCGTCCACGACGGTGCGCTCGAGGTCGGCAAGGAAGTCGACCTGGCCCTCGCCAGCGGCATTCACCGCAAGGCGATCGTCCGCTGGGCGCGCGGGACGCGTGGCGGCTTGTGGCTGACCCAGCCGCTCGACCGCGCCGACCTTGAGAGCATCCGCCGTTTCCAGAGCTGATCGTTATGCCCCGCCTTTGGCGATTTTCGCCCAGGGATTGAGGTCGGGCTCGCCGATCTTGCTCAGCCGGTTATGGTCGCGGTGAAGGAAAGGCTCGTCACGGCCCTTCACCATCAGCATCGTGTCGGAGACATAACTCCACGACCCGTCGTCGTGAAAATCGACCGTCAGCTGGTAGCTGTCGGTGCGAAAGGCGAGGTCGAGGAAAGTCGTCGAACAGATGCCATATTCGGTCTGGCCGCGCTCGGCTTTCAGGACCAGTTTCCTGTCGCCGGGCTTGGCGTGGCCCGCCGCGATCGCGATCTGCCCGCGCGGGATCGCCAGCGTCTGCAGGATCACGCCGGTCGCGGCTTCATAAAGCCAGTAGCCGACCTGATCGTGAAAGGTGATGTCCTCTTCGCGCGTGTTGATATGGACGTGATAGCGCAGGCCATAGAAAAGCTGCGGTCCGTTCGCCTGCGGGTCGATCGGCTGCATCTCGATCCGCTCATAATATTTGCGCGTTTCGGGGCCGTCGGCCTTCGGATTGACGTCGACGCCGCGCTGGCCCTCCCATATGCCGGCCAGCCGGCGCAGCGGGCCGAGATTGTTCAGCGTTTCGGGATCGACGTCCTCGGGCTCGGTGAAGATATCGTCGGGTAATTCCATCGCTTGCCCCCTTGGTCGCAGTCAGATGTCCTCGACCAGCCGCCCGTAAAGCTCCGGCCGGCGGTCGCGGAAGAAGCCCATGCCGGCGCGGTGCTTCGCCGCGCGGTCGAGGTCGATCGTTTCGACCAGCACGCCGGTTTCGCTGGCGCCGAACGCCTGCGTCATGTCGCCCCATTCGTCGGTGATGAAACTGTGGCCATAGAAGTTCGCATCGCCCTCGGCGCCTATACGATTGGCGGCGATCACCGGCATACAGTTCGACACGCTGTGCCCTTGCATCGCGCGGCGCCACATGCGGCTGGTGTCGAGGTCGGCGTTATAGGGTTCGCTGCCGATCGCGGTCGGGTAGAAGAGCAGCTCTGCGCCCATCAGCGCCATCGCGCGCGCGCATTCGGGATACCATTGGTCCCAGCACACACCGACGCCGATCCGCGTCCCGAACACGTCCCAGACCTTGAAGCCCGTATTGCCGGGGCGGAAATAGTATTTTTCTTCATAGCCGGGGCCATCGGGAATGTGGCTCTTGCGGTACGTCCCCATAATCGCGCCATCGGGTCCGATCATCGCAAGCGTGTTGTAATAATGCGGCCCGTCCTTCTCGAAGAAGCTGGTCGGGATCGCGACCTTCAGCTTCGCAGCGAGCGCCTGCATCGCGATGACGCTCGGATGCTCGGCGGTCGGGCGCGCGGTTGCGAAGAGTTCTTCCTCCTCGACCTGGCAGAAATAGGGGCCTTCGAAGAGTTCGGGCGGCAGGATCACTTGCGCGCCCTTTGCCGCCGCTTCCTCGACGAGCGCCGTTACGGCGTCGATATTGGGCTGGAGGGGGCCGGGCAGGCGGAGCTGTAGCGCGGCGACGGTGATGGTGCGGGTCATGGTTCGTCCGTGGTGGCGCGAGAATCGAGCCGGAATATAGGGCGCTTCGCCCCTTATGCTAGGCCGGAAGCTGCTGGCTCGAGCAATGGAAGCTGCCGCCGCCGACGATGATCCCGCGCGCGGGCACGCCGACGGCGCGGCGATCGGGGAAGAGCGCGGCAAGCATGTCGACCGCGGCCTGATCGTTCGCCACGCCATAGGTCGGGACGACAACGACCGTATTGCCGATGTAGAAATTCATATAGCTCGCGGCCGCGAATTCGCCGTCGATTTCGACCCGGCCCGGCGAGGGCAGGTCGACGATCTCGATTCCGCCGAACGCCGCGGTCGCGGTGCGGGCGCGGGCGTCGGCATAGACATGGGCGTTGGGGTCATCGTTGCCCGCGGCAACGGGAAGCGCGAGGCGACCTTCGCCGACGAAGCGCGCGAGATTGTCGACATGGCCGTCGGTGTGATCGCCGATCAGCCCGTTGCCGAGCCACAGCAGCCGGTCGATGCCGAGCGACTGGTGCAGGCGCACCGCGATATCCTCGCGCGTCAGCACCGGGTTGCGGTTGGTGTTAAGGAGGCATTCCTCGGTCGTGACGCAAAGCCCGGTACCGTCGACGTCGATCGCGCCGCCTTCGAGCACCCAGTCCTGATCGTCGACCGGCAGGCCCGAAGCGGCGGCGAGCGCCGCGCCCACTTCCTGATCGCCCGGCATGACGAATTTCTCGCCCCACCAGTTGAATTCGAAGTTGCGCGCGCGCCGCGCAGCGCCGGTGCCTGCGATGATCGGCCCGGTGTCGCGCAGCCAGATATCGCCGAGCGGCTGGACGAGGATATGGACGCCCGTGTCGACCAGCTGCGCCGCGATCTCCGCCTGTCTCTCGTCGTTGACGACCAGCCGCACTTCTTCGCCGCGCCCGCCGTCATGGACGGCGTTGGCGAAGGCGGCGACGTCGGCGCGGGCCGCGTCGATCGCGCCCGCCCATTCGTCATCGAGGTGCGGAAATCCGATCCATACCGCCTCGTGCGGCGCCCATTCTGCGGGCATCTTGAGCGTCATGGGCGCTTGTCCTTTATCTCGTCATTGCGAGGAGCGAAGCGACGCGGCAATCCAGAGCTGCCTATACCGCTCTGGATTGCTTCGCTTCGCTCGCAATGACGAAGCTCTACTTCGCCGGGCGCGATTTGTCGCGCGCAGCGCGGAACTCGTCGCCTTCGTTCCAGTTCGGCCACGCCGTCGTCGATGCGAGCATCCGGCCGGCGGCATAATAGAGCTTCAGGTCGGCGAGCATCCCGTCCCAATTGCCGATTGCATCATATTCGTCGGCGGGTGCGTGATAGCGGTTCTTTTCATAATCTTCCGCTGCTTTCTTGCCGGCTTCCTTGCCGCCCGCGACCAGGTCATCGCCCGCGCCGAAGTTGAAGAAGGGCACGCCAAGCTTCGCAAAGCTGAAGTGATCCGAGCGGTAGTAGAAGCCCTTTTCGGGAGTCGGTTCGTCGACGATCGTGACGTTCGCAGCCTTGGCGACCTTTTCGAGATAGGCGTCGAGCTGCGACTTGCCGCGGCCGACGACGACGATGTCCTTCGCGGGGCCATTGGGGTTGAGCGAGTCCATGTTCACCCCGCCGACGGTCTGGCCGAGCGGGAAGATCGGGTTCTCGGCATAATATTTCGAACCGAGCAGCCCCGATTCCTCGGCGGTGACGGCCAGGAATACGATGCTGCGATCGGGCGCGCCGGCCTTTTTATAGGCCTGTGCCAGCGTGACGAGACCCGCGATGCCGCTCGCATTGTCGACCGCGCCGTTGCAGATGCCGTCGCCGTTCACCGGCGTGCAGCGGCCGAGATGATCCCAATGGCCGGTATAGAGCACATATTCGTCGGGGCGCTTGGCGCCCGGCAGCACGCCGATGACGTTATGCGACATCTTCTTGGCGATCGCGTTGTCGAAGCTGAAGTTGGCCTTCACGCCGGTCAGCGCGACGGGCTTGAAGCCCTTTTTCGCGGCGGCGGTGCGCAGCGCGTCGAAATCCTGTCCCGCGCTCGCGAACAGCTCCTTCGCCTTGCCGAGCTGGATCCAGCCGTTCGCGGCGGTTTCCTTGGCGCCGCCGTCCTTGCTTTCGGCCAGATAATTGGCTCCGGTGTTGCTCGATTCGACGACGTTCCAGCCATAGGCGGCGGGTTCGGTGTCGTGGACGATCAGCGCGGCGGCGGCGCCCTGACGCGCCGCTTCCTCATATTTATAGGTCCAGCGGCCGTAATAGGTCATCGCGCGGCCGTTGAATTCGCCCTTGGCTTCCTTCGTCTGCCAGTCGGGGTCGTTGACGAGGATGATGACGGTCTTGCCCTTGACGTCGAGCCCGGCATAGTCGTTCCAGCCCTTTTCGGGCGCGTTGATGCCATAGCCGACGAAAACGACGTCGCTGTCCTTGATCTCGGTCCTCGGCTGCACGCGGTAGCTGAAGGCGACATAGTCCTTCGCATATTGCGCGGTCACCGGGGTCTTGCCGCCGGAGAAGGTAAGCGGGGTCGCATTTTTCGTCGTGATCTCGACCAGCGGGACATCCTGCGTCCACTTGCCTTTGTTGCCGGGCTTCAGCCCCGCCGCCTCATATTGCTTGATCAGATAGGCGATCGTCTTTTCCTCGCCCACGGTGCCGGGCGCGCGGCCCTCATAGGCGTCGGAAGACAATTCCCTCGTGACGTCCTGCAGCGTCTGCAGCGACAGGTCGGGGAACTGGACGTCGGGCAGGGCGACGGCGGTGGCCGCCTTGTCGGCACCGCCGCACGCCGCGACGGACAGGAGGAGCGCAAAGGCTGCGGTGGTTCGGGGGAAGCGAAGCATGGAATTCCTTGGGGTTTCGTTTGCGGGCGACCGGGCTTGTGCCAGTCGTCGCGTGTCGATGCAAGGCGAACAGCCAAGCGATGAAACCGCCGATAAGGTTCCAAAGACGCTTGATAATTTCGGTGCGGGTGGCAGTCATTGCCCATAAGATTCTAACGGGGGAATATATCTTGGTTTCGCATAAATTTTTCGTTCGGGGCCTGTCGGTGCTGGCCCTGCAAGCCTCGCTTGCGCAGGTTCCTGCGGCGCAGGCGCAGGAGAATGATCTCGCGGCCCGGTTCGGCGCGCTCGAATCGATCCTCGACGTCAGCCTGTCGCCCGATGGTCAGCATCTTGCCTTCATCGGGCAGGGTGCGAAGCAGAAGCGCCAGCTGTTCATCGTCGATACGGCCGAAGGCGCGCAGCCGCGCGTAATCCTGTCGAGCGACGGCGGCGCCGACGGCAGCCTCGGCTGGTGCGGCTGGGTGACCAATGCCCGCCTTGCGTGCCAGACCTTCCAGCGCGATGTGGTGGCGGGCGACATCATGGGGGCGAGCAATATCATTGCCGTCGACGCGACGGGGGGCAACCTTCGCCTGCTCAGCAATCGTCGCAGCGATCGCTCGCTCTACGCCGATTTTCGCGGCGGCAATGTGATCGACTGGTCCTCGACCGACAATGGGTCGCTGTTGATGACGCGCAGCTATGTTCCCGAGGCCGCCATCGGGACGAATCTCGCGAAAAAGGCAGAGGGGCTGGGCGTCGATCGGGTGGATTCGGTGAACGGCACGGCGCGCCGTGTCGAATCGGCCAACCGTGATGCGACCAACTATCTCTCGGACGGGCAGGGCAATGTCCGCATCATGGAGACGCAGGGCTATACCAGCAGCGTCGGGCAATATGATCCGGTCGTTCGCTATTCCTTCCGGCCGAAGGGTGGCGGAAGCTGGCAATATCTGGCGCAGCGCGACGTCGTGACCGAAGAGGGGTTCCGGCCCGCAGCGGTCGATGCGGCGACGGATCGCGTCTATGGTTTCCAGAAGATCGACGGCCGCCAGGCGGTGGTCGCGATGGCGCTCGATGGCAGCGGGACGACGACGACCATCTACAAACATCCCGAGGTCGATGTCGACGATATCGTCCGCGTCGGGCGCAACGGCCGGATCGTCGGCGTATCCTATGCCACCGACCAGCGCACGGCCGTCATGACCGACCCCGCCATCGCGAAGATGACGAACGCGCTGTCGCGGGCGCTGGGCGGCAAGCCGGTGGTGATCGTCGACGCATCGGCCGACGAGAGCCGCTATATCGTCCGCGCCGAATCCGACACCGATCCGGGAGCCTATTATCTTTACGTTCCCGCGGCGAAGGAACTGCGGCCGCTGCTGCTGTCGCGCGAACAGCTGGCGACCGTGAAACTGTCGCCGGTGAAGGCGATCACCTATCCCGCGGGCGACGGCACAATGGTGCCCGGCTATCTGACGCTGCCGCCGGGGCGCACCGATGCGAAGGGGCTGCCCGCGATCGTGATGCCGCACGGCGGACCCTCGGCGCGCGATGAATGGGGTTTCGACTGGCTGGCGCAATATTTCGCGCAAAGCGGCTATGCCGTGCTGCAGCCCAATTATCGCGGCTCGGCGGGCTTCGGCGACCAATGGTATCAGAACAATGGTTTCCAGTCGTGGCGCATTGCGGTGGGCGATGTGACCGACGCCGGCCGCTGGCTGGTCAAAGAGGGCGCCGATCCCGCAAAGCTGTCGATCGTCGGCTGGTCCTATGGCGGTTACGCCGCGCTGCAATCGGGGGTACTCGCACCCGACCTGTTCAAGTCGATCGTCGCGATCGCGCCGGTCACCGACCTCGCGCAATTGAAGGATGAGGCGTCACGCGATGGCACCGGCCGTATCGAGGGCAAGTTCATCGGGACGGGGCCGCATATCCGCGAGGGATCGCCCGCGGAAAATGCGGGGGCGATCAAGGCGCCGGTGCTGATGTTCCATGGCACGCTCGACCAGAATGTCGCGATCGCGCAGTCGCGGACGATGAAGCGCGTACTCGAGGGCGCGAAGAAGCGCGTCGAACTCGTCGAATATCCCGACCTCGGCCACGCGCTCGAGGCGTCGGAGGCGCGCACCGACATGCTGCGGAAGATTTCGGCCTTCCTGCCGCATTGAGGCCTGCCGACTTGAGGAAGGCGCGTTAAACGAAAAGGGGCGGCCCGTTTCCGGACCGCCCCTTCTTGAATTCGATAGCGAAACCGATCAGCGCGAATAGAATTCGACGACGAGGTTCGGTTCCATCTTCACCGGATAGGGCACTTCGTCGAGCGTGGGCACGCGGACGAAGGTCGCCTTGGTGCCGTCGAGCGCCAGATATTCGGGCAGGTCGCGCTCGGGCAGGCTCTGCGCTTCGGCGACCAGCGCCATTTCCTGCGCCTTCTTGCCGAGGGTGACTTCGTCGCCCGGCTTCACGAGGCGGCTCGCGATGTTGCACTTCACGCCGTTCACATAGACGTGGCCGTGGCTCACGAGCTGGCGGGCCGAGAAGATCGTCGGCGCGAACTTCGAGCGATAGACGATCGCGTCGAGGCGGCGTTCGAGCAGGCCGATCAGGTTCTGGCCGGTGTCGCCCTTCATGCGCGACGCCTCGAAATAGTTCTTCTTGAACTGCTTCTCGGTGATGTCGCCGTAATAGCCCTTCAGCTTCTGCTTCGCGCGGAGCTGGATGCCGAAGTCCGACATCTTGCCCTTGCGGCGCTGACCGTGCTGGCCGGGGCCATATTCGCGGCGGTTGACCGGGCTCTTCGGGCGACCCCAGATGTTTTCGCCCATCCGGCGGTCGAGTTTATACTTGGCGCTCTGGCGCTTCGACATATGTCGTCTCCAATTTGCTGTGTGCCGAAGGATTTCGGCGTTTATCCCGGATCGCACCACATAGGCTTGCCATGTGCGACCACCGCTTCACCGGGGTGCGGGGTCAATCTGCGAAGGCGCGCCGTTAGACGGTGGGGAGGTAGGAGTCAAGCCCGCGTCCCACGCTGGACGGCGCGGAAAAAGCCGCTAAAGGCAGCGCGCATGACCGTCATCAAACTACCCGACGAATGCGAAACGATGATCGAGGTGCGCGCGGGGGTCGACCAGATCGACCGCGAACTCGTCGCGCTGCTGGCGCGCCGGTTCGGCTATATGGATGCCGCAGCCCGGATCAAGACCGACCGGAATTCGGTGCGCGACGAAGCCCGCAAGGCCGAGGTTCTCGACAATATCGCGCGTGCAGCGGAAGCCGCGGGGCTGGAGCCCGCACGGCTGCGCGCCGTCTGGAACGAACTGGTCGAACAGTCGATCGCCTATGAAGCGATCAAGTGGGATGCCCTTCGCCGCTGACGCCCGCCAAGACCCTGTTCCTTGCCGAAACAGGGTCCAGGGCTCAGTTGCCGCCGCCGGCGCCGTGGGTCAGGCGCGCATCGCTGCCGACGTTGGTCTGCTGCTCGCTTTCCCACTCCTGCTGCGTCTTGCAGGTCTGGCGCTTCATGCGCGAGCCGGTGTTGGTGTGGCTCTGGCAGATCTTCTTGGGCTTCTTGGCCTTGATGGTGGTCGTCGCGGGATCGGCAGGGGACGCGGCTTCGGGGGCGGCCGCGGACAGCATCAACGAAAGAACGAGAGAGAGCATCATAATCTCCGCATGAGGATGCGCTCCGTTATCGCGGCCGGGGCGTCCTGCCAAGTATCGTAATGATGCCGTGCATCATCCTGATATCATTATACGACCAGCCGGTCTTGGTGAGCGCGGTCCGCAAGGTGCGCAGCGTCGCTTCGGTGCGGTCGGCGGGAAAGAAATAGCCCGCGGCGTCGAGGTCGCGGATGAAATGCTGGATCAGCTGCTCCATCTCGCCATGCTCGGCGGGCGGGTCGAGCGGCACTTCGGGCGGACTCGCCAGCGCGACGCCCTTCGACCATTCATAGGCGAGCAGGATCACCGCCTGCGCGAGGTTCAGCGAGCCGAATTCGGGGTTGATCGGCACCGTCACGATGGTGTGCGCGAGCGCGACATCGTCGGTTTCCAGCCCCGATCGTTCGGGGCCGAAGACATATGCCGATCGGCCCGCCGTCGCGTGGACCTGCTTCGCCGCCTCCTCGGGCGTGAGGACGGGCTTGCTCACGCCGCGCTTGCGCACCGTGGTCGCGTAGATGGTCGTGCAATCGGCCACTGCGTCGGCCAGCGTGTCGAAGACCTCGGCCTTTGCCAGCACGATGTCGGCGCCGGACGCCGCTGGCCCCGCATCGGGGTTTGGCCAGCCGTCACGCGGCGCGACGAGGCGCAGCTCGGTCAGCCCGAAATTGAGCATCGCGCGCGCCGCCTTGCCGATATTTTCGCCAAGCTGCGGTCTTACGAGAACGATGACGGGGGGCGGTGCGGCCGCGCTCATTTGCCGGGCCGTGCTGCCTCGGTGATCGAAGAGGCGAATTCCTCGAAATCCTTGGCTTCGGTGAAATCGCGATAGACGCTGGCGAAGCGGATATAGGCGACATTGTCGAAGCCCTTGAGCGCTTCCATCACCATCGCGCCGATTTGCGCCGCCTGCACCTCATTTTCGCCCGAGGTTTCGAGCTGGCGCTGGATGCCCGACACCAGCCGCTCGATCCGCGCGCCGTCGATCGGGCGCTTGCGGCAGGCGATCTGGACGCTGCGCATCAGTTTTTCGCGGTCGAAGGGCTCGCGGCCGCCGCCAGCTTTCAGCACGGCGACCTCGCGGAGCTGGATTCGCTCGAAGGTCGTGAAGCGCGCGCCGCAGTCCTCGCACTGGCGGCGGCGGCGGATCGCAGCGCCGTCCTCGGTCGGGCGGCTGTCCTTCACCTGGCTGTCTTCATGTCCGCAATAGGGGCAGCGCATCGGTCAGCGTTTCACCCGGCTGTACAGTGCGATAGCGGCGCCCGCGAGCAGTCCGACCGGCCACGTGACGACCGGCAGGATCGCGCCCGCAACCGCCCCCAGCCCGCCGCCGATCAGCACCGGGCGCGTCGAGGGATGGTCCATCCCCTGCTTGCCCATCGCCTTGACCTCTTCGATCGTCAGCTCGACGAGCGTCGGTTCCTCGGGGTGCTGCCGCGCCATGGACTTATCCCTGATAGATGGGGAAGCGTTCGCAGAGCGCGCGGACGCGGCCGCGGACGTCGGCCTCGACATCGGCGTCGCCATGCTCGCCCTTGTCGCGCAGCGCTTCCAGAACGTCGGCAACCATGTCGCCGATCTCTTCGAACTCGGCGATGCCGAAGCCCCGCGTGGTGCCCGCGGGCGATCCGACGCGGATGCCGCTGGTCTTGACCGGCGGCAACGGATCGAAGGGAACGCCATTCTTGTTGCAGGTGATCGCGCTGCGTTCGAGCGCCTCGTCGGCGTCGCGGCCCGTGATGCCGAGCGGACGCAGGTCGATCAGCGCCAGGTGCGTGTCGGTGCCGCCCGCGACGACATCGGCGCCGCGCGCCTTCAGCCGGTTCGCGAGTGCCTGTGCGTTCGCGATCGTCGCCTTCGCATAGTCCTTGAACTCGGGGCGCAGCGCTTCGCCGAACGCCACCGCCTTGGCGGCGATGACATGAACCAGCGGCCCGCCCTGCAGGCCGGGGAAGACCGCCGAATTGATGCGCTTGGCGATCGCCTCGTCATTGGTCAGGATCATGCCGCCGCGCGGGCCGCGCAGCGTCTTGTGCGTCGTCGTGGTGACGACATGCGCATGCTCCATCGGTGACGGATGCGCGCCGCCCGCGACGAGACCGGCGAAATGCGCCATGTCGACCATCAGCAACGCGCCGACGTCATCGGCAATCGCACGGAAGCGCGCAAAGTCGAGCGTGCGCGGATAGGCCGAGCCGCCCGCGATGATCAGCGAGGGACGGTGTTCTTTCGCGAGCGCCTCGACCTGGTCGAAATCGACGAGATGGTCGTCGGCGCGGACGCCATACTGCACCGCATTGAACCATTTGCCCGACATGGCGGGCGGCGCGCCGTGGGTCAGGTGGCCACCGGCGTCGAGGCTCATGCCGAGGATCGTCGCGCCGGGCTTGGTCAGCGCGAGCATCACCGCACCGTTCGCCTGCGCCCCCGAATGCGGCTGGACGTTGGCGAAATTGCAGTCGAACAGCTTCTTCGCGCGGTCGATCGCCAGCGTTTCGACCTCGTCCGACGGCGCGCAGCCCTGATAGTAGCGCTTGCCCGGATAGCCTTCGGCATATTTGTTGGTGAAGACCGAGCCCTGCGCCTCGAGCACCGCCTTCGAGACGATATTCTCCGAGGCGATCAGTTCAATCTGATACTGCTCGCGCTCGAGCTCATGCTTGATCGCAGCGGCCACCGCCGGATCGGTCGCGCCGACGCCATCGGTGAAATAGCCGGCCGACTTGATGGGCTTGGCGAGCGTTTCGGTGGTCATCGGCTGGTCTCCAGAATGGGAGGGTGGGAAAGCTTGTCGACGCGGCGTGCGTGGCGGTCGCCCGCGAAGTCGGTGGTCAGGAAGGCGGTGATGCACGCCTTCGCCATGTCGATGCCGGTCAACCGCGCGCCGAGCGCGATGACATTGGCGTCATTGTGCTCGCGCGACAGTTTCGCCGACAGCGGTTCGGATACGAGCGCGCAGCGGCACGCGGGATTGCGGTTGACCGAGATCGAGATGCCGATGCCCGATCCGCAAAGCGCGACGCCTTTTTCGGCGCTGCCGCTCGCCACGGCTTCGGCTAGGCGATAGCCATAGTCGGGATAATCGACGCTGTCGGGACCGTTGGTGCCGAGATCGGTGACCTCGTGCCCGTCGGCGCGCAGCCAGTCGGCGAGCAGGGCTTTCAGCTCGTAAGCGGCATGGTCAGAGGCTATCGCGATGCGCATGGCGCGGCTCCCGTAAGGTCGAAGGGAATCGATGAGCGCGCTTTAGGCGAAGCGTCGCGAATTGGCCATAAGCCGCGATCCATTATTTTGTCACAAAGCGGGCCTGACCGGAGAGCGCGTTTGACCGGGCAGGGGACGCCGCGTAGAGCGCCGCCATGGGTGACACGCTGCTTTCGATCGCCATGCTCGGCGGTTTCGCGCTGCTCGGCGGCGCATTGATGGTCTTCCGCCACGGCGACCGCCGCCGCGCGCTCCTGATGGTGGTCGCGGCGCTGGTGCTGTTCGCCAATGTGGCGATCTGGATGATCCCGACCAAATAGCCTTATCGTCATTGCGAGGAGCCGAAGGCGATGCGGCAATCCAGGGGCGGCATTGCACCGCTCTGGATCGTTTCGCTTCGGTCGCAATGACGAGAGGAGCTGAATCAGCGGATTGGCGAATCGGGGGCGAGCCGCATATCCAGATAGTTATCGAGCGACTTCATCAACTGGTCGAGCTCATGTTCGAAGAAGTGATTGGCGCGCGGGATCTCGTCGTGATGGATCGTGATGCCCTTTTGGGTGCGCAGCTTGTCGACGAGCTTCTGGATTGCAGCCGGGGGCACGATCTCGTCCTGACCGCCCGCAACGATGATGCCCGACGAGGGGCAGGGCGCGAGGAAGCTGAAGTCGTACATGTTCGCCGGCGGTGCGACCGACAGGAAACCGCGGATTTCGGGGCGGCGCATCAAGAGCTGCATCCCGATCCACGCGCCGAAGCTGAAGCCAGCGACCCACGTCGTTTGCGCCTCGGGATGGATCGACTGCACCCAGTCGAGCGCCGAGGCGGCGTCGCTGAGTTCGCCGATGCCGTTGTCGAACGTGCCCTGGCTGCGGCCGACGCCGCGGAAGTTGAAGCGGAGTACCGCGAAACCGCGCGCGACGAAGCTCTTGTACATCGCCTGCGTGATGCGATCGTTCATCGTGCCGCCGCCCTGCGGATGCGGGTGAAGGATCAGCGCGACGGGCGCGCGCGGACGCGGCGGGGGCGAGAAACGGCCTTCGATACGGCCCTCGGGGCCGGGGAAAATCACGTCGGGCATGGGAGCACCTCTTATCTTTTTGAGCTCAAGGCCGAATCGCCGGCTGGCGGGGTGGCGGAGCGAAGATGGCGCCTATATAGAAATCGGGTGGCAAGTTGCAACTTTTGCGAATCGCTCGCAATAAGATGGCATTCAGCCGGGTTCGTTATCCCGGACTTGATCCGGGATCCACTATTCCGGCGCCGCGGCAATGGATCCCGGATCAAGTCCGGGATGACGACGATCCAGAGCATCGCTCGACACCAAAGAGATTAATGGGCAAATGCCACAGATGATTTACCTCGACTATCAGGCCACGACGCCGCTCGCTCCCGAGGCGCGCGAGGCGATGCTGCGCTGGCTCGGAGGTCCGGGGAATGACGATGGTTTCGCCAATCCTTCGAGCACGCACAAGGCCGGGCGTGCGGCGGCGGCGGCTGTCGAGGTCGCCCGCGATCAGGTCGCGGCGCTGCTGCCCAAGGGCGGGCGCGTCTTCTTCACATCGGGCGCGACCGAGGCGCTCAACTGGGCGCTGTTCAGCGGCCCCAGGGCGAAGCCCGGCGGGGTCGCGGGGCTGAGCATCGAACATGCCGCCTCGCTGCAATGCCTCGAACGGCTGAATGCGAATATTCTGCCGGTGAACGGCGAGGGACTGGCGCTGCCGCCCGACGACGCGCTGATCCCGGAGAACGGGATCGTCGCGACGATGCTGGTCAACAACGAGGTCGGGACGATCCAGCCGGTCGCCGATTTCGTCGGAGCCGCGCATGCGAAAGGCAGCTTGCTGCTCTGCGATGCGGTGCAGGGCTATGGCCGCGTTGCGATCCCCGACGGCGCCGACCTGATCGCACTCTCGGCGCACAAAATCCATGGACCGAAAGGCATCGGCGCGCTGTGGGTTCGCGACGGCATCGACCTTGGGCCCTTGATGTTCGGCGGGGCGCAGGAGCAGGGGATGCGATCGGGCACGGTCTCGCCCGCGCTCTGCGCCGGTTTCGGCGCCGCGGCGGCGCTCGCCGCCGAGCGGTTCGACAAGGATGCCGAGCATGTCGAGCGACTATGGTCGCTCGCGATGGACGCCCTCCCCGAATGGGCGCTCAACGGCGCGGGAAGCCCACGCTATCGCGGCAATCTCAACATCCGCCGCGAGGGTGTGAACGGTCTCCGCCTGATGTCCGACGCCCGCAATGTCGCTTTCTCGCTTGGCAGCGCGTGCGGCAGCGGGTCGGGCAAGGTCAGCCATGTTCTCCGCGCGATGGGTATCAGCGAAGCCGATGCGCGTGCCTCGATCCGTCTCGGTTGGGGACGCTACACCACCGAAGCCGAGTTGCGCGAGGGGCTGCAGGCGATCAAGGATGCCGCGCGGCTCCAGGGGGTTAATTGATGCGCGTCACCTTCATCCACGCAGACGGCAAGGGGCGCACCGAGGCCGAGGCGAAGCCGGGCGATATCCTGCTCGACGTCGCGCAGGCGCATCTGATGCCGCTCGAGGGAACGTGTGAGGGCCAGATGGCCTGCTCGACCTGCCATGTCATCGTCGCGAAAGAAGATTTTGACCGTCTGCCCCCCGCGAGCGAGATGGAGGAAGATATGCTCGACCTCGCCGCCGGGGTGCGCCGCACCAGCCGACTGTCGTGCCAGATCGTGCTGACAGAGGATCTTGACGGGCTGACCGTCCATATTCCCCCCGAAAGCCGCAATATGCAGGGGCCGCGCTGACAGCTAACGACCGGGGTGGACGTGAGCCCAACCTGATCCGTTCGCATCGAGCGAAGTCGAGATGCGCCTCGGGCTAGGCGCAAGGCTGCCGGATGTCTCGACTTCGCTCGACACGAACGGAATTAGGGGACGGTCTGGAATCCACCCCAAAACAGACGAAACGCCGGTCGACCCGGCCGATCTTGCATTTTATCACCATCCCCGCCATATGCGCGGCGGGAGTCGGGCGGACGCAGTCTTCGCCAACCCGGTCAGGTCCGGAAGGAAGCAGCCGCAACGAATTCGCTGCGGGTCGTTCCGGCTCCCACCCTCACTACAGTCTACCTATTCTCGTCACCCTGAACATGTTTCAGGGTCCATGGCCCCTTGCTCTCGTTCGGCGCTGCGTCGGAGGACAACGGCGCGCCATGGATGCTGAAACAAGTTCAGCATGACGAGGCAGGAGCGAGCATTCCCCTTCGACAATAACCCGCTGGCCCCTTAAGACGGGGCTATGGACGATTCCGCCGACGACGAACCGACGATGCTGGGAATGGATTTGCCGGAGACGCCCGCGTCCGCCGCATCGAGCGGCCCGTACCGCGTCCTCGCCCGCAAATATCGCCCGCAAACCTTCGCCGAGCTGATCGGTCAGGATGCGATGGTGAAGACGCTCGCCAACGCGATCGCGCGTGACCGGCTGGCGCATGCCTTCCTGATGACCGGGGTGCGCGGGGTCGGCAAGACCTCGACCGCGCGCCTGATCGCCAAGGCCTTGAACTGCATCGGCCCCGACGGGCAGGGCGGGCCGACGATCGACCCGTGCGGCGTCTGCGAACCATGCCGCGCGATCACCGAAGGCCGCCATATCGACGTCATCGAGATGGACGCCGCGTCGAACACCGGCGTCGACGACGTGCGCGAGATCATCGAGGCGGTGCGCTATGCCGCGGTGTCGGCGCGCTATAAGATCTATATCATCGACGAAGTGCATATGTTGTCGCGTAACGCGTTCAACGCATTGCTGAAAACGCTCGAAGAGCCGCCGCCACACGTCAAGTTCCTGTTCGCGACCACCGAAGTGAACAAGGTGCCCGTGACGGTGCTGTCGCGCTGCCAGCGGTTCGACCTCCGCCGCATCACCCCCGACATGCTGTTCGCGCATTTCAGCGCGATCCTGCAGAAAGAGGGCGTCGAGGCCGAGGCGCCCGCGATCTGGCTGATCGCCAACGCTGCCGAAGGATCGGTACGCGACGGGCTGTCGATCCTCGACCAGGCAATCGCGCACGCCGACCTCGATGGCGGAGGCAAGATAAGCGCCGATCAGGTGCGCACGATGCTGGGGCTGTCGGACCGCACCGCGATCGCGCAGTTGATGGCGGCGATCCTCGAGGGCGACAGCGGCGGCGCGATCGATCTCGCCCGCGCGCAATATGCGCTGGGGATCGAGCCCGTCGCGATGGTGCGCGGGCTGATGGACCTGACGCACGCCGTGACGCTCGCCAAAGTATCGCGCCACGACGATCCCGCGCTCGCCGCGAGCGACCGCGAACGCATCGGCGACTGGGCGAAGAAGCTCGGGTTCGCACCGCTCAACCGCCTGTGGCAGCTCTTGCTCAAGGGGCATGACGAGGTGCTGCGCGCGAACAATCCGCTCGAACATCTCGAAATGCTGCTGCTTCGTGTAATTTACGCCGCGTCGCTGCCCGATCCGGGCGAGCTTGCGAAGCTGCTCGAATCGGGCGGCGTGCCCGCGATGCCGCTCGGTGCGCCGCCCGCACCGACCGGGCGCGAGAGCGCGGCTGCGGCCGCACCGGTGCCGGAAGGCGCCGAAACGCCGACCTCGGCGCTCACCATCGCGCAAATCCACCAGCTTCTGGAAAGCACCGGTAATCATCAGCTTGCGCGCCAGGTTTATGACGACCTCAAACTTGTCGAGCTCGAACCCGGCTTGCTCGTCTATGCCCCCGTTCCGGCGCTCGACGGCGATTTCGCGCGCCGGCTGGGCGAGGCGCTGCATGCCCAGACCGGCAGCCGCTGGCAGGTGCGGGCGGGCGAGGGCGAGGGGCGCCCGAGCCTCGGCCAGATGCGCGCCGCGAAGCTTGCCGACAATGAGTCCCGTATTCGCGAACTGCCGGTCGTGAAGGCCGCGCTCGCGGCTTTCCCCGACGCAAGGCTTGTCGAAGACGACGCCAACCATAAAAGGCTGAACCCATGAAATCGATCGAAGAAATGATGAAGGCGGCGCAGGAAGCCGCCGCGACCGTGCAGGCGCAGATGCAGGAGGCGCAGGCGAAGCTCGACACCGTCGAGGTCGAGGGCGTCTCGGGCGGCGGCCTCGTTAGGATCACGGCGACCGCCAAGGGCCGGATCAAGGCGATCAGCATCGACGACAGCCTGATGGTCCCCTCCGACAAGCAGATGCTCGAGGATCTGCTCGCCGCAGCCTTCAACGACGCGCGCGAAAAGGCCGATGCCGCAAGCAATGAGGAAATGGGCAGGATGACGAGCGGCCTGCCGCTCCCGCCGGGGTTCAAGCTGCCGTTCTGACGGTCTTGTCCCCAGCTTCCGCCGTCCGTTCAGGCTTGCGTCATTGAATGCGCGGCAAGTTACGCCATATTAGCGATGAACCGCCTATAAGAAGGATGGCGCGCCGGGTCGCGGCGCGCGTCCAGGAGCCCTGATGACGCAATCCTATCCCCTGTTGCCGCTGCGCGATATCGTTGTTTTCCCGCACATGATCGTTCCGTTGTTCGTGGGCCGCGACCGCTCGGTCGCCGCGCTCGAAACCGCCATGGAAAGCGACAAGGAAATTTTCCTCGTCGCCCAGCTCGATCCCGGCGAGGACGACCCGCAGCGCGACGATCTTTATGACACCGGCGTAATTGCCACCGTTTTGCAGTTGCTTAAGCTTCCCGACGGCACCGTGCGCGTGCTCGTCGAGGGCAAGGAACGCGCAAAGCTGACGAGCCTTGCCGATGACGGCAAGGCGGTGATGGCGACGGTAAAGCCGATCTCCGACACGCTCGACGACAGCGTCGATACCGCCGCGCTGATGCGCTCGGTCGTCGACCAGTTCGAAAGCTACGCCAAGCTCAACAAGAAGATGCCGGCCGAGACCGCGGTGCAACTGTCGCAAATCGACGACGCCTCGCGCCTTGCCGACTCGGTCGCGGGCAATCTCAACATCAAGGTCTCCGACAAGCAGGCGTTGCTCGTCGAGGATGCGCCCGCGAAGCGGCTCGAGATGGTTTTCGCCTTCATGGAGGGCGAACTCGGCGTGCTGCAGGTCGAGAAGAAGATCCGCGGCCGCGTGAAGCGCCAGATGGAAAAGAGCCAGCGCGAATATTACCTCAACGAACAGTTGAAGGCGATCCAGCGCGAGCTTGGCAACGACAATGGCGAAGGCGGCGACGACCTCGCCGAGCTGCAGCTCAAGATCGACAGCCTCAAGATGTCGAAGGAAGCCAAGGCCAAGGCGAACGCCGAGCTCAAGAAGCTGCGCGCGATGGCGCCGATGTCGGCCGAAGCGACCGTCGTTCGCAATTATCTCGACACGCTGATCGGCCTGCCTTGGGGCAAGAAGTCCAAGCTCAAGAAGGATATCGCGAAGGCGCAGGCCGTCCTCGACGACGACCATTATGCGCTCGAAAAGGTCAAGGACCGGATCGTCGAATATCTGGCGGTGCAGGCGCGCACCAACAAGCTGAAGGGGCCGATCCTCTGCCTCGTCGGCCCTCCGGGCGTCGGCAAGACCTCGCTCGGCCGCTCGATTGCGAAGGCGACGGGCCGCGAATTCGTCCGCCAGTCGCTGGGCGGCGTGCGCGACGAGGCCGAAATCCGCGGCCACCGCCGCACCTACATCGGCTCGCTGCCGGGCAAGATCGTGACGAACCTCAAGAAGGCTGGCACGATGAACCCGCTGTTCCTGCTCGACGAGATCGACAAGCTCGGCCAGGATTTTCGCGGCGATCCGGCCTCGGCGCTGCTCGAGGTGCTCGACCCCGAACAGAATGCGAAGTTCCAGGACCATTATCTGGAGGTCGATGTCGACCTGTCGGACGTGATGTTCGTGACGACCGCCAACTCGCTGAACCTGCCGCAGCCGCTGCTCGACCGCATGGAGATCATCCGGCTCGAGGGCTATACCGAGGACGAGAAGGTCGAGATCGCCAAGCGTCACCTGATCGCGAAGCAGATCGAGGCGCACGGCCTGAAAGCCGGTGAGTTCGAGCTGACCGACGAAGGCTTGCGCGACCTCATCCGCTACTACACCCGCGAGGCAGGCGTCCGCACGCTCGAGCGCGAGATCGCGCGTCTGGCGCGCAAGGCGCTGCGCAAGATCCTCGAGGGCAAGGCGGAAAGCGTCGTCGTTACCCCCGACAATCTCGCCGAATTTGCCGGCGTGCGGAAATTCCGCCATGGCGTTTCGGATCGCGAGGATCAGGTCGGCGCGGTCACCGGGCTCGCCTGGACCCAGGTTGGCGGCGAACTGCTGACGATCGAGGCG
Source organism: Sphingopyxis sp. Geo48 (assembly GCF_949769155.1). Classification (NCBI taxonomy): domain Bacteria; kingdom Pseudomonadati; phylum Pseudomonadota; class Alphaproteobacteria; order Sphingomonadales; family Sphingopyxidaceae; genus Sphingopyxis; species Sphingopyxis sp. Geo48. The sequence goes on from NZ_CATKPA010000002.1 coordinate 163,368, forward strand.
GTCACCGCGTCGGGCAAGGGCCAAGTGCGGACTACCGGCAAGCTCGGCGAAGTGATGACCGAATCCGTGCAGGCGGCGCTGTCGTTCGTGAAGGCGCGCGCCCCGGCCTATGGCATCAAGCCCAGCCTGTTCGCGCGCAAGGACATCCACATCCACCTGCCCGAGGGCGCGGTGCCGAAGGACGGTCCGTCGGCGGGCGTCGGCATGGTCACGGCGATGGTCTCGACCCTCACCGGCATCGCGGTCCGCAAGGATGTCGCGATGACCGGCGAGGTCACGCTGCGTGGCCGTGTGCTCGCGATCGGCGGGCTCAAGGAAAAGCTGCTCGCGGCGCTGCGCGGCGGGATCACCACCGTTCTCATCCCCGAGGAGAATGAAAAAGATCTGGTCGAGATTCCGGCGAACATCACGTCGTCGCTGAAGATCATTCCGGTCAGCCATGTCGATCAGGTACTCGCCGAAGCCCTGGCGGCGCCGGTCGAACCGATCGAGTGGACCGAAGCCGACGAACTCGCCGCATCACCGCCGATTTCGCCCGGCAGCGACCCCGAATCCGCGATTCGGCACTGACCCCGAAGGGCCGGCTCGCGCCACCGGCCCTTTTTGGACCCAAATTCGTCGCATAATCGGCCTTTTGGGGCGTTTTTCGGCCTTTTTTGCTTTGACAAGGCGGGGGGAAACATCGTTAGTGGCGCGCCATGGCTTCGGGCCATGAATCGATTATCCAACCATAATGCAGGGGTTCCTTAGGCATGAACAAACAAGACCTGATCGCCGCCGTCGCTGACTCGAGCGGCCTGACCAAGGGCGACGCGAGCAAGGCTGTCGAAGCCGTGTTCGATTCGATCACCGGCGCGCTCAAGAAGGGCGGCGAAGTTCGCCTCGTCGGCTTTGGCACGTTCGCGGTCAGCAAGCGCAAGGCCTCGACCGGTCGCAACCCGCGCACCGGCGAAACGATGACCATCGCGGCGTCGAACCAGCCGAAGTTCAAGGCCGGCAAGGCCCTCAAGGACGCCGTCAACTAAGTTGGTCGGACCCTTTTGGTGAAAATATCTCGGGCCGTGGCGCAAGCTGCGGCCCGATTTGCATCGCCAGGCGAGATTACGGCAAATGGGCGTTGCATTACCGGCGCGAGCGGCTATGGCCGTCCGGCTTTCGGACGTCGGCTATCAGCGGGCATCGGAATGGGCGCGTAGCTCAGCGGTAGAGCACACCCTTCACACGGGTGGGGTCACAGGTTCAATCCCTGTCGCGCCCACCATTCCCCGAAGCGCATCGATGCGAGGCGGCAAAGGCCGCCTATCGCCTGTCGGCCCCATTCATCGCCTATTCAATGCGTTCGCACTAGGACCATGGGCATGTTCCGCATTCTGACCATAACCCTTGCATCCGCCTCGCTGCTCGCCGCGGGCACGCCCGCGTTCGCCCGCGGCGATCGTGACCAGGACAATCTGCGCGAAGCCGCGGCGCAGGGGCAGGTGATCCCGCTCAACCGGCTGGTCGCCGACGTCAAATCGCGCCCGCCCTACAGCGGCATGACCTATCTCGGCGGGCCGCAGTTCGATGCCGGCCGGATGCTCTATGCGTTGAAATTCATGGACGGCGCGCAGGTCGTCGTCGTCTATGTCGATGCGCGGACCGGCCGGATCGTCGGACGCAAACCCTGACATTTTTCGAGCGCAACGACATTTTGCGATGATCGTTGGGACTTGGTACAGAGTTGCACCATCGCGGCGCGGGACGCACCGGCCGCGCAAAGGAAAGGCGCCTGAATGCGGATTTTGATTGTCGAGGACGAACCCACGCTGGGTCCGCAGCTCAAAGCGACGCTCGAAGGGGCCGGCTATGCCGTTGACCTCGCCACCGACGGCGAGGATGGCCATTTCCTGGGTTCGACCGAAAATTACGACGCCGCGATCCTCGACCTTGGGCTGCCCGAAGTCGACGGGCTGACGGTGCTCGACCGCTGGCGCAAGGAAAAGCGCAACTTCCCCGTGCTCGTCCTGACCGCGCGCGACAGCTGGTCGGACAAGGTTGCGGGGCTCGACGCGGGCGCCGACGATTATCTCGCCAAGCCCTTCCAGACCGAGGAATTGATCGCCCGCCTGCGCGCGTTGATCCGCCGCGCCGCGGGCAATGCATCGAGCGAGCTGATTGCGGGCAATGTTCGCCTCGACACGCGCTCGGGCCGCGTGACGCTCGACGGCGCGCCGGTGAAGCTCACCGCGCAGGAATATAAGCTCCTGTCGTACCTGCTCCATCACAAGGGCAAGGTCGTGTCGCGCACCGAGCTGATCGAGCATATCTACGATCAGGATTTCGACCGCGATTCGAACACGATCGAGGTGTTTGTGACGCGCATCCGCAAGAAGCTGGGCGCCGATATCATCACCACCATCCGCGGTCTCGGCTACCAGCTCGACGATCCGCAGTAAGGCATGGCGGAGGCCGATGCCGCCCCTGCGATAGCGACCGAAGCCGCAAAGCCCGCCGCGCTGACGCGCCGTATCACCGGCTCGCTCGCGCGGCGCATGATCGCGATCGCGACGATCTGGATCTCGGTGCTCCTGATCGGCGGCGGCTTCGCGCTCGACCGTGTGCTGACCGGCGCGATCACGCGCAACTTCGACTCCAGCCTCGAATATGTGCTGATCGCGATGATCCGTTCGTCGGAGATCGGGCCCGATGGCGAGGTGCGGCTGATCGAACCGCTCGGCGACCAGCGATTCCTCGAACCCTATAGCGGCCTTTACTGGCAGATCAGCGGCGGCGGGCAGGAACCCTATCGTTCGCGCTCGCTGTGGGAACGCACCCTGAAGCCGCCGCAGCCGCATATCGACAATGCGCTCCACACGTATAACAGCAACCAGTTTCCCGACGAACAACTCCGCGTCCTCGAACGCAATGTCATCCTGCCGGGCAGCAAGGTGAGCTGGCGGTTCCAGATCGCCCAGTCGCGCGACGCGCTCGACCTGCAGATCCGCGCGGTGCGCGCGACGCTGATCCCCAGCCTCGGTCTGCTCGGGCTCGGGCTGATCGTGCTTGCGGCACTCCAGACCTTTTACGGCTTGCTGCCGCTGCGCCAGATCCGCCGCGCGATCGCGGCGATGCGCGGGGGCGAGAACCGCCGGATCGTCGCGCCGCTGCCGCTCGAGGTGCAGCCGATGGTCGACGAATTGAACGCGCTGCTTGCGCACAACGAGAAGCAGGCGGAGGAGGCGCGGCTCCACGCCGGTAATCTCGCGCACGCGCTCAAGACGCCGCTGACCGTGCTCGTCAACAGCGCGACCGGGTCGGACAGCGAGCTTGCGCAAACGGTGCGGCGCGAGGCGGCGACGATGCAGCGGCAGGTCGACCATCATCTTGCCCGCGCGCGTGCCGTCGGGCGCCGCGGCGCTGCGCAGGCACGCGCAAATGTTCGCGACAGCGTCGACAGCGTATCGCGCGCGGTGGGGCTGCTTTACCCCAACGTCCGGCTCGATGCCGAGGGCGACAAGGCGCTGGTCGTGCGCGTCGAGCGGCAGGATCTCGACGAACTGATCGGCAATCTCCTCGAAAATGCCGCCAAATATGGTGGCGGCAGCGTGTTCGTCACCATCCTGCGCGCCGGCACGATGGCCGAAATCGTCGTCGAGGACGACGGCGCGGGCATATCGCCCGCCGATCGCCAACGCATCTTCGATCGCGGCGTCCGGCTCGACAGCGGCAAACCCGGAACGGGACTGGGTCTCGCGATCGTGCGCGACGTTGCGGAGATCTACGGCGGCAGCATCGCGCTCGAAGAGAGCGAGGATCTGGGCGGGCTGCTGGTACGGTTGAGGTTGCCGGCGGGGTAGGCGGCATTGGGTGGATTCCAGACCCTCGTCATCCCGGACTTGATCCGGGATCCATTTCAGCGCCGCAGTCGTGGACCCCGGGTCAAGTCCAGGGTGACGAAGAAGGAGTTATCCTCCCTGTGGCGCAGCCATGGGGAGGGGGACCGCTCGCGAAGCGAGTGGTGGAGGGGCCGCGACGTCGGCGCCATAGCCCCTCCGTCAGCCCTTCGGGCTGCCACCTCCCCATCGCTGCGCGACAGGGAGGAGCTAATGTCCACTTCCGGTCAATCAGCGGACATCTCCCGCCCTGCCGAAAATGCTTTCCTACATTATTGCGCCGTGAGACCGTCTGCTCGGCTCTTTGAAAATGTCCGCAGATCGCAAGGTTGTCCGACGAAAGCCTCGCTAAAGCGACAAAGGCGACATTTTCACGCGCTCCATCCGTCGCTTTTGTCGCGTTAAAGGCACGAAGGTTGCAGTCCCGGCACTTCTACGCACGGCGTTTGTGATTTTAGGTCGCGCACACCACAAGCCCGCGCTGCACCGCCGGCCGCGCAAGGCCGCGATCGAGCCACGCCTGGACATGCTTGAAGCGGTCGAAGCCGACGATCTCGGCGGCGTCATAGAATCCGATCAGGTTCCGCACCCAGCCGAGCAGCGAAATGTCGGCGATGCTATAGTCCTCGCCCATGATCCACGCCCGTCCGTCGAGCCGAGCGTCGAGAACGCCCAGCAGGCGCGCGGATTCGGCGGCGTAGCGGTCGCGCGGGCGCTTGTCCTCATAGTCGCGCCCCGCGAATTTGTGGAAGAAGCCGAGTTGGCCGAAGATCGGCCCCGCGCCGCCCATCTGCCACATCAGCCACTGGATGGCCTGATAGCGAGCCCCGGGATCGGCGGGCAGGAACTGGCCGGTCTTGTCGGCGAGGTAGATCAGGATCGCGCCCGATTCGAACAGTGCCAGCGGCTTGCCGCCCGGCCCGTCGGGGTCGTAGATCGCCGGAATCTTGCCGTTCGGGTTGAGGGCAACAAACGCCGGGTCGTGGCTTTCGTTCGCCATGATGTCGACGCGGTGCGCTTCATAGGGCAGGCCGGTCTCTTCCAGCATGATGCTGACCTTGACCCCGTTCGGCGTCGGCGCGCCGAACAGTTGCAGCCGATCGTGATGCTGCGCGGGCCATTTGGCGAAAATCGGATGCGTCACGCCTCGGTCTCCCGCTTCGCCTGCTGATGGTGGCGGATCACCTCGTCGATGATGAAGCGCAAAAACTTCTCGGTGAAATCGGGATCGAGATCGGCATCGCGTGCCAGCTCGCGCAGCCGGCCGATCTGGCGCTCCTCGCGGCCGGGGTCGGCGGGCGGCAGGCCCTCGCGCGCCTTCAGCTCGCCGACCGCCTTCGTTACCTTGAACCGTTCGGCGAGCATATAGACGAGCGCAGCGTCGATATTGTCTATGCTCTGGCGGTAACGGCTGAGTTGGTCGACCATGCGCGGCTCCTCTTATGTAGGGAACGCTTGGCACCGGCGAGGGGCGCAAGGCAAGCCGAAAGTCGTTGCAAAATACCGGTCCTCCGGCCAAGGCGGCGCTTGTCATGACTGCGGAAATCCACCTCCTCCACGGCGACCGGCCGCCCTCGCTCGACCCGATGATGGCGCTCGTCGCCGCCGATATGAACGAGGTGAATGCGGTCATTCTCGACCGGATGCAGTCCGAAGTGCCGCTGATCCCGGAGCTGGCGGGGCATCTGATCGCGGGCGGCGGCAAGCGGATGCGCCCGATGCTGACGCTCGCGTGCGGCAAGCTGCTCGACTATCCGGGGCGCCGCCACTGCAAGCTCGCCGCCGCAGTCGAATTCATCCACACCGCGACCTTGCTCCACGACGATGTCGTCGACAAATCGGACCTTCGCCGCGGCCGCAAGACCGCGAACACCATCTGGGGCAACAGCGCCTCGGTCCTCGTCGGCGACTTCCTGTTCAGCCGCGCGTTCGAGGTGATGGTCGAGGACGGGTCGCTGAAGGTGCTGAAGATCCTCAGCCGCGCCTCGGCGGTGATCGCGGAGGGCGAAGTCAACCAGCTCTCGGCGCAGCGCCGGATCGAGACGAGAGAAGACCAGTATCTCGCGATCATCAACGCCAAGACCGCCGAATTGTTCGCCGCCGCGTGCAAGATCGCGGCGGTCGTCGCCGAACGCGACGACGCGACCGAAGCGGCGCTCGACACCTATGGACGCAATCTCGGTATCGCGTTCCAGCTCGTCGACGATGCGATCGACTATGTCTCCGATGCGGAGACGATGGGGAAGGGCGTCGGCGACGATTTCCGCGACGGCAAGGTCACCTTGCCCGTCATCCTCGCCTATGCGCGGGGTAGCGCCGAGGAGCGCGAATTCTGGAAGCAGGCGATCGTCGGGCACAAGACGTCCGACGAGGATCTCGCCTACGCCAAGTCGCTGCTGCTGAAGCATGACACGATCGCCGACACGCTCGCACGCGCGCGCCACTATGGTCAGCGCGCGGTCGACGCGATCGGCGGCTTCCGCGCGAGCCAGGCGAAGTCGGCGCTGACCGAAGCGGTCGCCTTCGCGGTCGCGCGCGCCTATTAGCGCGGTCTCGGGTAACGTTATGTTTCTGTGCCCCTGCGAAGGCAGGGGCCCATCACCTGCCGGTGCTATCTTGACCTACCCGGGGATGGATCCCTGCCTTCGCAGGGGGCACGGGATGGAAATGCTTCGGGGACGACAAATGCCGATGATGGGTCCAGCCGCCGAAACGCCCGACGCCTATATCGCCGCCCTGTCCGGTTGGCAGCGCGAACGATGCGCCAGTATGCGCGCCGCGATCATGGGCGCCGCGCCCTTCGAGGAAACGATCAAATGGACCAACCTCGTCTTCATGGCGAACGGTCCGTGCATCCTGATCCGCGCCGAACAGCATCGCGTGCTGCTCGGTTTCTGGCGCGGCAAGCGGCTGCGCGCTCTTGATCCACGGATAAAGGCGAGCGGCAAATATGAACTCGGCAACCTGGTGATGACCGAGGCGACCGAGGTGACGGCCGAACAGGTCGCGCGCCTCGCCGTCGAAGCCTTCCGCCTCAACGCCGAGCTGGGCAATCCCGCAGCACGCACATGACGCAGCCGCTTCCGATCGATGCCGTGCTGCCCGACATTATGGCGGCGCTCGTGCTCAAACCCAATGTCGTCGTCGTCGCGCCGCCGGGTGCGGGCAAGACGACGCGCGTCGCGCCGGCGATGCTCGACCAGCCGTGGTGCAAGGGGACGGTGTGGCTGCTCTCGCCGCGCCGGCTCGCCGCGCGCGCCGCGGCGGAGCGGATCGCCGAGGAAATGGGCGAGGCGGTCGGCGGCAAGGTGGGTTATGCGACGCGCCTCGACAGCAAGCAGTCGGCGGCGACGCGGCTGCTGGTGATGACGCCGGGCCTGTTCCGCAACCGCATCCTTGCCGATCCCGAGCTTCACGGCGTCTCGGCGGTGCTTTTCGACGAGGTCCACGAACGCAGCCTCGACGGCGATTTCGCGCTCGCGCTCGCGATCGACGCGCAACAGGGGCTCCGCGACGACCTGCGCCTCGTCGCGATGTCGGCGACGCTCGACGGCGCGCGCTTCGGCGCACTGCTCGGCGGTGCGCCGGTGGTGAAGAGCGAAGGGAAGAGCTGGCCGCTCGACTTGCGCCATATCGGCCGCCGCGCCGAGGATCGGCTCGAGGCGTCGGTGTTGGCGGCGGTGCGGCACGCGATGGCCGACGAGGCGGACGGTGACATGCTCGCCTTCCTGCCCGGCGCCGCCGACATCGAGCGCGCCGCGGCGGCGGTCGAGGCGGCGGGGCTGCCGCTCGTCGTCCACCGCCTGCACGGCCAGATCGACCCGGCGCAGCAGCGAAAAGCGCTCGTCCGCGATCCCGACGGCGGCCGCAAGCTCATCCTCGCGACGAGCATTGCCGAAACCAGCCTGACGATCGAGGGCGTGCGCATCGTGATCGACGCCGGCCTGTCGCGGCGCCCGCGCTTCGACAAGGCGGCGGGGATCGCAAGGCTCGTGACCGAACGCGCCAGCCAGGCGTCGGCGACGCAGCGCGCGGGACGCGCGGCGCGGCAGGGGCCGGGCGTGGCCTATCGCCTGTGGGAAGCCGCGGCGACCGCGGGGATGCCGCCGTTCGACCCGCCCGAAATTCACGAGAATGACCTGATGCCCGTGGTGCTCGACTGCGCGAGCTGGGGCATCATCGATCCGCGCCAGCTCGGCTGGCTCGATCCGCCGTCACCCGCCGCGATCGCCGAGGCGAAAATGCGCCTGCGGGCGATCGGCGCGCTCGGCGACGACGGGCGAATCACGGCGCACGGCAAGGCGCTTGCTTCGATCCCGTTGCCGGTACCGCTCGCGCACATGCTGCTCGATGCGGCGCGGGCAGGCGAGGCCGACCTCGCCGCGAAGCTGGCGGTGCTGCTCACCGAACCGGGGCTCGGCGGGCGCGGCGTCGATGTCGAGGCGCGGCTCGGGCGCTGGCAGGCCATGCGCGGCGACCGCTCCGAAGGCGCGTGGCGGCTGGCGCGGCGCCTCGCCGAGCTTGGCAAGAAACGCGCATCGGGCGAGAGCAAACTCGGCGAACGGTCGGTGGGTGGCTGGATCGCGACCGCCTGGCCCGACCGTGTCGCGCGCCGGCGCGCCGGCCAGCGCGGCGACTATCTGAGCGCGGGCGGCCGCGCCTACAAGCTCGACCCGCTTGATCCGCTGGCGAACAGCGAATGGCTGGCCATCGCCGACGCGCAGGGCCACGCCGCCGGGGTGCGCATTCTGGGCGCGGCGCCGATCGGCTTGGCCGAGGTCGAAACGATCTTTGCCGATCAGATCGAAAGCCGGTCGGCGAGCCGCTACGATGCCGAGGCCGACCGCGTCGACCATCGCCGCGAACGCCGCCTCGGCGCGATCGCGCTGTCGAGCGGGCAGACGGCGCGAAGCGGGGGCGCCGAGGATGATGTCGCGGTGCGCATCGCCGCGGTGCGCGAAAAGGGCCTCGGCCTGATCGGGTGGGGGCCGGTGTCGCAGGCATTGCGTCAGCGCGCGTCCTTCGCGGGGCTCGATGCGCTGTCGGCGCCCGCGCTTTCCGACAGCCTCGATATCTGGCTCGCGCCGCTGCTCGGAAAATCGCGCGGCCTGCGCGACATCGGCGACCAACGGCTCGCGGATGCGCTCTCGGGCCTGCTCGACTGGCCCGCGCGGCAGTTGCTCGAAAAGCTCGCGCCCGCCGATTTCATCACTCCCGCGGGCAGCCGCCATGCGATCGATTATGGCGCCGACGGCGGCCCGACGGTCAGCGTGCGCGTGCAGGAAATGTTCGGCCTCGCGCGCCATCCGGTGATCGGCGACCCGCCGATCCCGCTCGTTCTCGCGCTGACCTCGCCCGCGCATCGCCCGATCCAGACGAGCCGCGACATCGTCAGCTTCTGGAGCGGCAGCTGGTCCGAGGTCGCGAAGGAGATGCGTGGCCGCTATCCCAAGCATAGCTGGCCCGACGATCCGGCGAACGCGCGGGCGACCTTGCTCACCAAGGCGGCGCAGGCGCGCCGTGATACGCAATAGGCCTCTCCATCATTCGTCACCCCGGACTTGATCCGGGGTCCACCGGCGCGATGTTGGATAGATGGATCCCGGATCAAGTCCGGGATGACGAAGAGGGAGCGCACGGCTTTCCCTCTTTTCGTCTGAAATGCTTGACGCTAAGGCGACGGCAGAAGCATCCCAGTCAGGACGACCACCCATGAAAGCGCGTATCTTCCAGAAGCCCAAGAATGCGATGCAGTCGGGCCGTGCGGGCACGCAGCGCTGGTTCCTGGAATTCGCGCCCGCCGAGGCGCGCAAGGCCGATCCGCTGATGGGCTGGGCCGGCAGCGGCGACACGCAGCGCCAGCTTCGCCTCGGCTTCGCGACGCAGGAAGAGGCGGTCGCCTATGCGCAGAAGAATGGCATCGAGGTGGAGGTTATGCCGACGCCCGTCCGCAAGCTGAAGATTCAGGCATACGCCGACAATTTCCGTTGATCAAATAAGCGTCGCCCCCGCGAAGGCGGGGGCCGTTGGAGAAGTGGCGCGGAGCTTGCTAGCGGCCCCCGCCTTCGCGGGGGCGACGGATCATTCCGCCTCGGGCTGCAGCAGCTTGTGCAGGTGGACGACGACATATTTCATCTCGGCGTCGTCGACGGTGCGCTGCGCGGCGCTGCGCCAGGCCTTTTCGGCGGACTTGTAGTCGGGATAGAGGCCGACAATATCGAGGTTGTGAAGGTCGACGAAGTCGAGGCCTTGGGGGTCGCTGACGCGTCCGCCGAAAACCAGGTGGAGCTTGCTCATCTCGGGATTCCTAAGCGTAAAGAGACTGGGGAGGGGAAGCGCAGCCCCCTATTCCCGAACGAGCCAATAGGCAAGCTAGCTGTCCGCAACCTGTCCGTCGAAGCCCGGCTCAATCGTCCTTCGTGCCGCCTTTCGGCAGCAGCGAGCCGAGCAGCGCCCCGATCGCGACCGCGCCGGCGACCAGCGCGAGCGGCTGCTTTTCGGCGACGTCCTTCAGCTTGCTGTTCGCGCGCTTGGCCTGGACCTTGCCCTTCTCATAGAACTCGCCCGCGACTTCGCGCGCAGCCTCGGCCTGTTCGCGGCCTTTCGCGGCGAGTTCGCCAGTCGCGGTGCGCGTGCGGTCGGCGAGATCGCTCGTCACGGCGCGGGCGCGGCCATAGCCGTCCTGGATGCGCGCCTTCGCAGCCTCGGCCGTCGCGCGAGCATTTTCTGCGGTTTTCTCTGCAAGCTCGCTCGCTTTTGCGCGGGCTTCGTTGGCGGTTTCACTCAGCGGCTTCATCCTGATCCTCCGTCAAATCTTCGTCGTCCGTCGGCTCTTCATCTCCGACGGGCTGAAACTTCGCCATCGCCGCGTCGGCCAGCTCCTGCGCCTTTTGCACCAGTTTCGGCGCATTTTCCCTGATCGGCTCGCGAAAAATCCAGGCGAGCCCGGCCACGGCGGCGATCGCGATCGGCAGGCGGTTGTCGCGGAACTGCTGCCGGACGGTCTGTGCGGCTTCGTCGACTTTCACGTCGACATTATATTTCCCGCGCGCATAGAGCGCGGTTGGCTTGAACGCCGCCTTCGCGACGTCGAGCCGCCGATGCAGCTCGGCGCGCTGGAGCATTGAGCGCCGTGCGGCGTTGATCAGGCGGTTGCGCGTGCGCGGCATCAGTCGTCGGGCTCCTCGTTCGTCAGGTCGCGGCGTAGCGCGGTGCGGATGTCGCCATAAGCGACCTGCGCCCGCCATCCGGCAAAGGCCGCGATCGCCAGCAGCACGCCGACGACGATCAGGGTCGCGAGCAGCGGTCCGACGTGCGGCAGCAGCACCAGGATCGCGCCAAAGGCCAGCGCCAGCATCGCAATTCCTGCCGCCGACGCGGCGACCGCACCCCAGCCAGCGGTCCAGCTGACGCCATGCAGCGCCAGCTCGCTCCGCGCCTCAAGCAGCGCGATCTCGGCCTTCGCCGTCCCCGAGAGATTGTCCACGACCTCGTCGACAATGTCCTTGAGCGGAACGGGCGGCGTCGCGAGCGGCCGCCCGTCCGGCGCATAGCCGTGGCTCACGCGGTCATAGCCATGCGCATCGCCCTGCAGCGGCGTATCGGAATCGGGTGGAGGCATCGCCGGGCGACTGTAGCGGTCAGTCGCTGCTCGAACCACCCTTGAGCAGGCGGGCGAGCACGAAGCCGACCACCGTCGCCGCGCCGACCGCGATCGCCGGGTTCTTCTTGACGAGGTCGCGGGTCGAAGCCGCGAGTTCGTCGAGATCCTTCTTGTCGAGGCTCGAGGCGAGGCCGGCGACGGTCGCGGCGGCCGAGCGGGCGTAGTCGCCGTACTGCTTGCCGAACTTGCTGTCGACGGTGCCGGCGCCGTCCTCGAGCAGCTTCGCGAGGTTGCCGACCGCTTCGGCCGCCTTGTCCTTGCCCTTGGTCGCCGCATCGCGCGCCTTGGCCGAGGCCTGGCTTTTCAGCGCCGCGGCTTCTTCCTTCAGCGAAGCCGCCTTTTTCGAGGCTTCGGACTTGATGGTGTCGCGCGTCGCGGCGATTTGATCGCGGATCGGATGATCCTTGGCGACGGCCTTCTTCGCCGCGGGCTTGCGCGCGGGCGCAGCCTTGGTTGCGGCGGGCTTGGCAGGGGCCTTGGGGGCGGGTTTCTTGGTGGCTGGAGTAGCGGCTTTGGCCATCGGTCGTCCTCTTCTTCTTATGCCGGGCGTCGCATAAGCGCGGCGGTTTTTCCTCTGTCTGCCTTAATATAGCAACACGCGATGAATGGTTCCATCCCCGCAGAAAAATCCGCCGAAATTCCCGTGCGGACGGTTGCACTGGCGGCGAGGCGCCGATAACAGGCGGGCGCCTTTCCCACCCGGCCCGTCGTGGGCCGTTCAGCAGGACGATCCTCCATGACCGCCATCATCGACATCCACGGCCGCGAAATCCTCGACAGCCGCGGCAATCCGACTGTCGAAGTCGATGTGCTGCTGGAGGACGGCAGCTTCGGACGCGCCGCGGTGCCCTCGGGCGCATCGACCGGCGCGCATGAAGCGGTCGAACTGCGCGATGGCGACAAGGCGCGCTATCTCGGCAAGGGCGTGACCAAGGCGGTCGACGCGGTCAACACCGAGATCGCCGACGCGCTGATCGGCCTCGATGCTGAGGACCAGCGCGAGATCGACATGGCGATGATCGACCTCGACGGCACGCCCAACAAGGCGCGCCTCGGCGCCAATGCGATCCTCGGCGTCAGCCTCGCCGCCGCAAAGGCCGCGGCCGATGCGCGCGGCCTGCCGCTCTATCGCTATGTCGGCGGGGTCTCGGCGCGCACGCTTCCGGTGCCGATGATGAACATCATCAACGGCGGCGAACATGCCGACAATCCGATCGACGTGCAGGAATTCATGATCATGCCCGTCGGGGCCGGCAGCCTCGCAGAAGCCGTGCGCTGGGGCAGCGAGATTTTCCACACGCTGAAGAAGGGCCTGTCGGCGAAGGGCCTCGCGACCGCCGTGGGTGATGAGGGCGGCTTCGCCCCGAACCTCGCCTCGACGCGCGATGCGCTCGACTTCATCGCCGCCTCGATCGACCAGGCGGGCTTCAAGCTCGGCACCGACGTCGTGCTCGCGCTCGATTGCGCCGCGACCGAATTCTTCAAGAACGGCAAGTACGAGATCAGCGGCGAAGGCCTGTCCTTGAGCCCCGAACAGATGGCCGACTATCTCGCTGCGCTTGTGAACGATTACCCGATCAAGTCGATCGAGGACGGAATGAGCGAAGACGACTTCACCGGCTGGAAGGCGCTGACCGACCTCATTGGCGACAAGTGCCAGCTCGTCGGCGACGATCTGTTCGTCACCAATCCGTCGCGTCTGGAGGACGGAATCAAGACCGGCCTCGCCAATTCGCTGCTGGTCAAGGTCAACCAGATCGGCACCCTGTCCGAAACGCTCGACGCGGTCGATATGGCACACCGCGCACGCTACACCGCCGTCATGTCGCACCGCTCGGGCGAAACCGAGGATTCGACCATCGCCGACCTCGCGGTCGCGACCAACTGCGGCCAGATCAAGACCGGCAGCCTCGCGCGCTCGGACCGGCTCGCCAAATACAACCAGCTGATCCGTATCGAGGAGGAACTGGGCGACATGGCGCGCTATCCGGGCGCGTCGATCTTCGGATAAGGCCATACTGACGGATAAGTGCTGTTTGACGCCTTGACGCCGCGAATCAACTCTGATTCAAGGGCTGAAATGACGCAGCGGCACAAATTCCGGAAATCGATGAATCGGGCGGTTGGCCCTGCGGTGGCGCTGATCGCGGTGCTGGCGATGATCGGCTATATCATCTTCGGCCCGACCGGGCTCTATGCCTGGGGCGACTACAGCCAGTCGGTCGAGAAGAAGCGCGTCATCCTGAGCGAACTGACGAAGAAGCAGATCGAGCTGCAGAACCGCGTCAACCTGCTCGACCGGCGCCGCGTCGATCCCGACCTTGCCGACGAATATGTGCGCGAGAAACTGGGCGTAATGCACCCCGACGAGATCGCGATTCCGCTGGAGCCCGGCGCGAAGCCCTGAGCGGCATCGCTGCCTTCGCTGCATACGAAAACAGCAACATTGCTATACCCAAGCGGGCGTTGCCAAACAGGGCTTCGCGCTCCTATAGGGGAGCCCTGCCGTAACGGCTAACCGTAAAGGAAACCCGCCTTGGCCAAAGCCCCAGCGCGCAAAACTGCTGCGCCGAAAAACACCGCCTCCACCCCGGCTCCCGCGACCAATCGCGAGTCCCCGCGCGATCCCGCTCCCTATGACGCGACGCCCGCGGAGCTCGAGAAATTCTATCGCGAGATGCTGCTGATCCGCCGCTTCGAGGAAAAGGCGGGCCAGCTCTACGGCCTCGGCCTGATCGGCGGCTTCTGTCACCTGTACATCGGGCAGGAAGCCGTTGCGGTCGGCCTGCAGTCGGCGCTCGACGGCGACAAGGACAGCGTCATCACCGGCTACCGCGACCATGGCCATATGCTCGCTTACGGCATCGATCCAAAGGTCATCATGGCCGAACTGACGGGCCGCGCTGCGGGCATTTCGCGCGGCAAGGGCGGTTCGATGCACATGTTCAGCGTCGAGCATAAATTCTACGGCGGCCACGGCATCGTCGGCGCGCAGGTGTCGCTCGGCACCGGCCTCGCCTTCGCGCACAAGTACCGCGGCGACGGCGGCATCGCGATGGCCTATTTCGGCGACGGCGCCGCGAACCAGGGCCAGGTGTACGAAAGCTTCAACATGGCCGAGCTGTGGAAGCTGCCGATCATCTTCGTGATCGAGAACAACCAGTACGCCATGGGCACGTCGGTCAACCGCTCGTCGGCCGAAGACCAGCTTTATCGCCGCGGCGAAAGCTTCCGCATTCCCGGTATGCAGGTCGACGGCATGGACGTGCTCGCGGTGCGCGGCGCGGCCGAGGCGGCGATAGAATGGGTCCGCGCGGGCAAGGGCCCGGTGCTGATGGAGCTCAAGACCTATCGCTATCGCGGCCACTCGATGTCCGACCCCGCGAAATATCGCAGCCGCGAGGAAGTGCAGGCAGTGCGCGACAAAAGCGACGCGATCGAACATCTCAAGAAGCTGATGGAAGAGGCCGGGATCGGCGAGGACAAGTTCAAGGCGATCGACAAGGAAATCCGCCAGATCGTCAGCGACGCGGCCGACTTCGCCGAAAGCGCGCCCGAACCCGAACTGCATGAACTTTATACCGACGTGCTGGTGGAGCAATATTGAGATGGCCATCGAACTGAAGATGCCGGCACTGTCGCCGACGATGGAAGAGGGCACGCTCGCCAAGTGGCTCGTCAAGGAAGGCGATACGGTCAAGTCGGGCGACATCCTCGCCGAGATCGAGACCGACAAGGCGACGATGGAATATGAAGCCATCGACGAAGGCACGATCGCGTCGATCCTGGTCGCCGAGGGCACCGACAATGTGAAGGTCGGCACCGTGATTGCGACGATCGCCGGCGAGGGCGAAGAGGCTGCCGCTCCGGCACCTGCGCCCGTTGCTGCCCCGGCGCCTGTCGAAACGCCTGCACCGGCCCCGGCGCCGGCCGCCGCGCCGGCACCCGCCGCACCGGCGCCGGTCGCCCGCGCGGCCGATCCGTCGGTCCCGGCGGGCACCGCGATGGTCAAGCTCACCGTCCGCGAGGCGCTGCGCGATGCGATGGCCGAGGAAATGCGCGCCGACGACCGCATCTTCGTGATGGGCGAGGAAGTCGCCGAATATCAGGGCGCGTACAAGGTGACGCAGGGGCTGCTCGACGAATTCGGCGCACGCCGCGTCATCGACACGCCGATCACCGAATATGGCTTCGCGGGGCTTGGTTCGGGCGCCGCAATGGGCGGTTTGAAGCCGATCATCGAGTTCATGACCTTCAACTTCGCGATGCAGGCGATCGACCACATCATCAACTCGGCGGCGAAGACCAACTATATGTCGGGCGGCCAGATGCGCTGCCCGATCGTGTTCCGCGGGCCCAACGGCGCCGCTTCGCGCGTTGCCGCACAGCACAGCCAGAATTATGCGCCCTGGTACGCGAGCGTCCCCGGCCTGATCGTGATCTCGCCTTACGACGCCGCCGATGCGAAGGGACTGCTCAAGGCCGCGATCCGCAGCGAGGATCCCGTCGTCTTCCTCGAGAACGAGCTGCTCTACGGCCGCAGCTTCGAGGTGCCAGACGTCGCCGACTATGTCCTGCCGATCGGCAAGGCGCGCATCATGCGCGAGGGTCGCGACGTGACGATCGTCAGCTATTCGATCGGCGTCGGATTGGCGCTCGAAGCCGCCGACGCGCTCGCGGGCGAGGGGATCGAGGCCGAGGTCATCGACTTGCGCACGCTGCGTCCGCTCGACACCGCGACGGTGCTCGAAAGCCTCAAAAAGACCAACCGCCTCGTCGTCGTCGAGGAAGGCTGGCCGGTCTGCTCGATCGCCAGCGAACTCGCGATGGTCGCGATGGAGCAGGGCTTCGACGATCTCGACGCGCCGGTCGTGCGCGTCTGCAACGAGGATGTGCCGCTCCCCTATGCGCACAATCTCGAAAAGGCGGCACTGGTCGACACCCCGCGCGTCATCGCGGCCGTGAAGGCGATCACCAATCGCGCCTGACGCACCGGAAGCGGTAGCCTATCCGGACATTCGTGATCCGCGGGTGATGGTGGCGGTGCCGCGCGAGCGGCGCCCTGCTATCGCTGGGCTGTGGGCGCTTGCCGAACGGCTGACCAAGCTGCTGCAGGATGCGCGCGAGCCGCTGATCGGGCAGATCAAGCTCGCCTGGTGGCGCGACATGATGGCAATGCTCGCGAGAGATCCCGCGGCGCTGCCGAAGGGCGAGCCGCTGCTCGCCGAGCTTCAGACGACATGGGCGGGGCATGGGGGGCTCGACACGCTTGTCGATGCCGCCGAGGCGATGCTGCTGGCCGAGGATGCGACGGCGCGCCGCGATGCTGCGGCGGCATTCGGCGACGCGCTGTTCACCCTGTCGGGCGGCGGCGGCGGCGCCCGCTGGGGCCTGGTCTGGGGCGCGATGCTGCAGGAGGGCGAGCAGGAAGGCCGCGATTTGTTTGCCGCCGCGCGTAACCGGCCCGCGCCGCCGCGCGTATCCTTCGGCGGGAACCGTGCTTCGGTGATGCTTGACCGCTGGGCTGCCGCCATCGCCAGACATGACGGCGAACGGCGCTGGCGAGGCGAAGGGTTGTTGCTGTTGCGGCTCGGGCTGATCGGCCGCTGACCGAATAAATGCGGTCGGGACTGGAAAAGCCGCTGCCGAACATCTATCTTGCGCGGTACAGAAATAGGGTCGCAGGGGACATAGGGATGTTCAACGGGCTGATCGCCTATCTGGATTCGATCAAGGCGCGCGATCCGGCGCCGCGGTCGCGCTGGGAAATCCTCCTTTATCCGGGGCTGCTCGCCGTGGGTATGCACCGCGTCGCGCACTGGCTGTTCGAGGCGGACCTGTTTTTCCTCGCGCGTTTCGTCAATCATTTCTCGCGCTGGATGACGGGTATCGACATCCACCCGGGTGCGAAGATCGGCCGCCATCTTTTTATCGATCATGGTTTCGGCGTCGTCATCGGCGAGACCGCCGAGATCGGCGACAATGTGTCGATCTATCAGGGCGTGACCCTCGGCGGCACCGATCCCGCCAACGGCATCGGCGGCAAGCGCCACCCGACCCTGGCCGATGACGTGATCGTCGGTTCGGGTGCGCAGGTGCTGGGCCCCATCACCGTCAACCCGCGCGCGCGCGTCGGCGCCAATGCGGTTGTTACCAAGGATGTGCCCGAAGGCGCGGTGATGGTCGGCATTCCGGCGCGCTCGACCCTGGTCGATGCAGCCGAATATGCGCGCGAATTCGTGCCCTATGGCACCCCGTGCAGCGAAACCTTCGATCCGGCGACGCAGAAGCTCGAAATCCTGCAATGCCAGCTCGAGCAGATGCAGAAACAGCTCGCGACCCTGCTCGAGGAGCGCGACGCGCTCGCCGCCGAACTCGACGCGCCGCGGCGCAAGGGGAGCCGGAAAAGCGCCTGATGGGGACTGTCACGCCCCTGCCGTTCGCTAACAACAGGGCGGCACCGCAGCAGACCGGCTTCGAGCGCACCGAGCTTTTACGCATTCTCGATCTCTATGGCCGGATGGTCGCGGCGGGGCATTGGCGCGACTATGCGATGGATTTCCACCGCGACGTCGCAATCTTCTCGGCCTTTCGCCGCACCGCCGAGCGTCCCGAATACCGGATAGAGAAACGCCCCGCCTTGCGGAGCCGGCAGGGCATGTGGGCCCTTGTCTCCGAAGCCGGGGCGATCCTGAAGCGCGGGGACGAGCTTTCGAACGTGCTCGCCCCCGTCGAACGCAAGCTTATGAAGCTGGTTGGGGGCTGATCGCGCGGATCGTTGCGGGCAGCTGGTTCGCCAGATGGTCGGGAAGCAGCCCGACGACCGCCGCCCGCGCATTCTGCCAGAAGGCCGAGAGCAGCAGCAGCGCCGATCCGATCACGAACGCGGTCAGCGCGACGTTGAGCTCGACCGCGCCGAAGGTGCGGAACAGCTGCGTCATCGCGAACAGCACATAGGCGAGCGCCGAGACGAGCAGCGCGCGGCGGTCGATCGCGAGCGCGATCAGGCCGAAGGCGATATAGATGCCGACCACCAGGATCGCGGCGCCGCTGCCGATATCGTCGCCCCGCGTGACGCCGAGCAGGTGGAAGATCGGGTGGACCATCATCGGCGCGGCGAGCAGGTGGAGCCAGAAGGCGACGTCGCTGCGGCGCGTCTGGCGCAGCCGGTCGCTCTTGTCCCACCACATGGCGAGCGCGAAGACGCCGATGCCCGCGATGAGGACGAGGATCATCGGCAGCGTGCCGTCGGGGCTGGGGACGCCGGTGATCGCGAGCACCAGCGCGACCGCGGTCGCGGCGAGCGCCGCGGTGCCAGCCGCAACGGTGATCGGCACCATGAAGCGCTTCCAGTGGAACCAGGTCGCCGCCGCAGTCACCGCGGCGATCGTGCCCGCCACCACGGCAAGCGTCGTTTCGCCGGGGTCACGGCCGAAGATATCCTCGCCATGCTTGACGAGGAAGCCGATCATCGTCGCGCAGACACCCGCCGAAAAGGCGAGGACGAGGACGATGCTGGGCAGCGCCATGCGGCGCACGCGGGTGAAATATTCGGCGAGGAACCAGGCCGATCCCGCAACGAACGCGCCGGCGAGGGCCGGGTGGATCGATTCGCCGATCCACGCCACCGCGACGAGCAGGATCACCGCGGCGATGCTGACGAAGATATCGTTGAACCCGGTGATCAGGCGGAACGATTCCTCGTCCGCTCCGGGGGCGGCTCGCACCGATGCGATATGCGACCGGAAAGCCGCGGCGGCCTCCGGCGTCAGTACCTTTGCATCGACCGCGGCTTGCAGGTCGGTTTCACTATACATCGGGGTCGTCCTTCTTAGACCGATCCCCTTGCCCCGCGCGCAGTCTATCGCACCTGTGTTACTGATGCAATACGATAAATCAGCTGAAGATATGCGATGCGCTGAGCCGCTCGCGCTGCGCCGCGGTGATCCGGTCGACCAGCCGATACGCCGCCGGGTAAAGCGCGAGGCTGACGAGCGCTGCGAAGGCGCCGATCTGCTGGCCCAACGTCAGTTGTTCGACCGAATCCGGGTTCATCGACAGCCGGAACGAGATGTTCGAGGCGATGTTCGAAATCAGCCAGGTGGTCCACCAAAGCGTGAGCAGCCCTTCGCCTTGGTCGAGCTGGTCGCCCTGGCCGCCGTGGCTGGCGTTCCAGATCTGCCGCATCGCGGCGAAGGGCTTGTAGAGATTCGCGAAGGGGATGAAATACCAGCCGACCGCCCAGCCCGCCGTATAGTCGAAGCCGGTCGTTCCTGCCGCGACGATGTTCGCGGCGGCGCGGTATATCCACATCGAGAAGAACACGATGGTGACGATCGTCAGCAGACCGTCGGCGAGCGCCACAGCGGCATAGATCGCGGCACCGCTGCTGAGTTCGGCGCCTTCCTCAAGCGAAATCAGGCCCTGCAGCTCGGCGACCTGACCGATCAGGACCGCCGCGATCGTCACGAAACCCGCAATCAGCAATATCTTGAGCAGCTTCGCCCGCTGTCCCAGCAGGTCGATACCCTCGGCAAGGCCCATCTCCGCCATAGTGTCCCCCTTTGCGGGGGACGCCGCCCCGGCGTCCCCGTGGAGGGCGATGCTATCAGGCTCCGGCCAGCGCCTGCAAGGCGCGCATCACGCCCATCGACTGCTCGGCGCCCGATTGCGGGACAATCTCGCCGTTGCGGTCGATGATCTTCTCCCACGCCGCCGCGACGCCCTCGGGCGTGCGCTCGCCTTCGGGCAGAGCGACGCCGGGGGTCATGGTGACATAGGCGGCGTGGAACGCCCCCGCGCCCGCGCCCACGATCATGTTCGTCGGGGCATCCTCGCTCACCAGATACAGCGCCGCCGGGACGACATTCTCGGGCGTGAACTTCTCGAACAGTTCGGGCGGGAAAATGTCTTCGGTCATGCGCGTGCCCGCGACCGGCGCGATCGTGTTGCAGCGGATATTGTACTTCGCGCCCTCGAGGTGGAGCGTCTTGG
Organism: Sphingopyxis sp. Geo48; assembly: GCF_949769155.1. NCBI lineage: Bacteria > Pseudomonadati > Pseudomonadota > Alphaproteobacteria > Sphingomonadales > Sphingopyxidaceae > Sphingopyxis > Sphingopyxis sp. Geo48. Next base: position 183,897 of record NZ_CATKPA010000002.1, read on the forward strand.
TCAGCCCGGCAAGGCCCAGCTTCGCCGCGCCGTAATTGGCCTGCCCGAAATTGCCGTAGAGGCCGGTCGAGGAGGCGGTCATCAGGATGCGGCCATAGGCCTGCTCGCGCATGATGTCCCACGCGGCCTTGGTGACATTGGCGCTGCCGAGCAGGTGGACCTTGACGACGAGGTCGAAGTCGGCGGGCTCCATCTTCGCGAAGCTCTTGTCGCGCAGGATGCCCGCGTTGTTGATGAGGACGTGGACGCCGCCCCATTCTTCCTTCGCGCGTGCCACCATCTCGACCATCTGCTCATATTCGGTGACGCTGCCGCCGTTCGACATCGCGGTGCCGCCCGCCGCACGGATTTCCTCGACCACGGCGAGCGCCGCATCCGAATGGCCGGTGCCGTCGCGCGCGCCGCCGAGGTCGTTGACGACCACCTTCGCCCCGCGCCGTGCGAGTTCGAGCGCATAGGCGCGGCCGAGCCCGCCGCCCGCGCCCGTCACAATGGCAACACGTCCGTCAAATTTGATCGTCATGATGGTCTCCCTGGGGGGCAGCGAAAGGTTGCCCGATAAAACCGGAATGTCCTTACCCGTTCGGGCCCGGCAGGCAAGGGGTCAGGAAAATGAGTCGATGCAACAAAAATGTCATCGAAATGACGTGCAACTGTCATTCTGGTGTCATAGCGGCGCAGCGAGATTGTCACCTTTCGCAACGGAGCAAATCCCCCATGCGTCACGTCCTTGCCGCCAGCCTGCTGGCGACCACGATGCTCAGCCTGCCGTCGACCGCCCATGCGCAGGCGATGTCGGCCGACGAAGCCGCCGCGCTGCGCGCCGAACTCGGTGCGCTGAAGGCAAAGGTACAGACTCTCGAGGCGCGGCTCGACGCGGCGACGACCCCGTCCGCGCCCGCTCCGGCCGCCGTGATTGCTGCTCCGGCGCCCGCCGCGCCGAGCGTCACGGCCAAGCCCGCGACCGAAATCGCGTGGAAGGGTGCCCCCGAGCTCAAGACCGCCGACGGCTGGAGCTTCAAGCCGCGCGGCCGCCTGCAGGTCGATGTCGCCAGCATCGACGCGCCCGCGGGCGTGACCGGCACGCACGGCGGCCTCGCCACCGAATTTCGACGCGCCTATCTCGGCATGGAAGGCAAGATTCCGGGCGGTTTCGGCTATCGGATCGAGGCCGATTTCGCCAATAGCGCGGTCGACCTGACCGACGTGTATCTGACCTATGCGACCGGCCCGCTGACCGTCACGGCCGGGCAGCAAAAGCCCTTCTGGTCGCTCGACGAGCTGACCAGCGACCTCTTCACCTCGATGCTCGAGCGCGCGGCCTTCACGCAGGCCTTCGGCTTCGAACGCCGCGTCGGGCTGTCGGCGCAATATAAGGGCAAGGCGCTGCTGCTGCAGGGCGGGGTGTTCGGCGACAATGCGAACGACCTGAACAGCGATTCGAACAACAGCGTCAGCCTCGACGCGCGGGCGATCTGGATGCCGAAGTTCGGCAACACCCAGCTCCATCTCGGCGGCTCCGGCCACTGGCGCAACATCAACGACGCGCCCGCCGTCCGCTATGCGTCGCGGCCCTTCGTCCACACGACGAACAGCCGCATCGTCGACACGGGCACGTTCAACGCGACCAGCGAACGCGGCCTCGGCGTCGAAGCCGCTGCCCTCGCGGGTCCGTTCCACGTCGCGGGCGAAGGCTTCTGGCAGACCGCGCGCCGTCCGGGCTTTGCCGATCCGACCTTCTTCGGCGGTTATGCCGAGGTCGGCTATGTGCTGACGCGCGGCGACGCGCGCATCTACAAGGACGGCGCCTTCGACCGCCTCGCCCCGTCGCGTCCGATCAACGCGGGCGGCCCCGGCGCGATCGAGGTCAATGCGCGCTACGATTATCTCGACCTCAACGATGCGGGGATCGTCGGTGGTCGCCAGCGCACGCTCGGCGTGTCGCTCGTCTGGGCCCCGATCTCCTACGTCCGCCTCACCGCGAACTACGGCCGCCTGATGTTCGACGACGCGGCGATCGGCACCCCGACCGGCGACCGCGACTATTCGGCCGACGCCTTCGGCCTCCGGACGCAGATCGACTTCTGACAAGGTCGAGTTTGGGGTGGTTACCAGACCGTCCCCTATTTCCGTTCGTGTCGAGCGAGTCGAGACACCCGGCAGCCTTGCGCCTAGCCCTAGGGGCATCTCGACTTCGCTCGATGCGAACGGATTAGGTTGGGCGTCACGTCCATTTCCGGTCGGTAGCCGTCATTCGATCCAGATCGTCGGCGAACCGCCGAAATGGGGTGGATTCCAGACATTCGTCACCCCGGACTTGATCCGGGGTCCACGACTTCAACGCCGCGATGGATCCCGGATCAAGTCCGGGATGACGAAGAGGGGATGTCTAAATTGGGGTGGGGAGCGGACGTCAGCGGACATTCGCTAATGTTTGTGGCTCGTTTGGCGCCCACTTGTAGAGCGCAACGATTATCCGCCAACCGGCCAAAGCTAAGATGGCCACGCCCACTGGAACCAGCAACTGCAACAACACGTTCGGCGAAAACGACGTGATGACTACCTCAAAAAGGACCACCCATGCCAAGGCTCCGAGCAGCATGGCAATTATGAACGCAACGGCGAAACGGCGAATCCATATCCTCATTCGCGAACTATGAGCTTCAATCCGCATGCCCGCAATCGGTCGTTAGCCGCCGTCCCCCGTATCCGTTCGCTTTGAGCCAAGTCGAGACACCCATCGACTTCACGCCACGACGAGGTGCATCCCGACTTCGCTCGATGCGAACGGAGTTAGTTAGGGCCGATTCCGGCCGAAAACCTCAGATGCTCTTCCCCGCATCCAGCGCATAACCCGCCGAGCGCACGGTGCGGATGATATCCGCCGTGCCCGGCAGGTTGATCGCCTTGCGCAGGCGGCGGATATGGACGTCCACGGTGCGCAGTTCGATGTCGCTGTCCTGGCCCCACACGCTGTCGAGCAATTGCCCGCGCGAAAAGACGCGCCCCGGATGCTCCATGAAATGGCGCAGCAGGCGAAACTCGGTCGGGCCCATCGCGACGATCTGGCCGCCCCGTACCACCTTGTGCGCGACCGAATCGAGCTCGATATCGGCATAGGCGAGCAGCTCGCCCGCCAGCGCCGGGCGCAGGCGGCGGAGGACTGCCGAGACGCGCGCCACCAGCTCGCGCGGGCTGAACGGCTTGGTCACATAATCGTCGGCGCCGGTTTCGAGGCCGCGGATGCGATCCTCTTCCTCGCCGCGCGCGGTGAGCATGATGATCGGGACATTCGCCGACTTGGGGTTGCGGCGCAGGCGCCGGCAGACCTCGATCCCCGGCAGGCTCTCGATCATCCAGTCGAGCAGGACGATGTCGGGGACGCGTTCCTCGACGAGGACGAGCGCCTGCTCGCCGTCGGGAGTCTGGCGGACCGAAAAGCCCTCGCGCGCGAAGTGCCAGACGATGAGTTCGGCGATCGCCTCGTCGTCCTCGATCAGCAGCAGGTCGGGCTGCGGCATCAGCCCTTCTCCTGCCCCGAAGAGGCGGCGCTTTCGGGCGTCTCGCCGCGTTCGCGTTCCTCCATCCGTTCGCCGGTCACGACATAATAGACCATTTCGGCGATGTTCGTCGCATGGTCGCCCATGCGCTCGAGATTCTTGGCGACGAACAGCAAATGCGCGCTCTCGGTGATGTGCTTCGGATTTTCCATCATGAAGGTGACGAGCGTGCGGAAGATGCTGTTGTAGAAATCGTCGACATTCTTGTCGCGAACCGTCACGCGCACGGCGAGTTCGGCGTCGCGCGCCGCGAAGCTGTCGAGCGCGTCGTGGATGAGTTCGGCGACGTTCGACGACATCGACATCAGCAGCGGGATCGACTCGATCGACCGCGTCTGGTCCATCAGCGCGACCCGCTTCGCGATATTCTTCGCATAATCGCCGATCCGCTCGACGACCGAGACGATCTTCAGCGCCGCGATCATCTCGCGCAGATCGTCGGCCATCGGTGCGCGCAGCGCGATCGTCTGCGTCGTGAGCTGCTCGATCTCGGCTTCGAGCGCGTCGATCTTCTTGTCGTCGCGCACGACCTGCGCCGCGAGTTCGAGGTCGCCATTGTTCAGCGCGCTCATCGCCTGCAGCAACGCCTGTTCGGCGCGCCCGCCCATTTCGCTGATCAGGCCGCGGAGGCGGTTCAGATCCTCGTCGAACGCCTTGACGGTATGATCGTTGGTAACTGCCATTGCTTCGTCCTTGTTCGGCCGGGGTTTAGCCGTAGCGGCCGGTGATATAGTCCTTGGTGCGTTCTTGCTTCGGGTTGGTGAAGATGTCGGTGGTCCTGCCGTACTCGACCAACGTCCCGAGGTGGAAAAAGGCGGTGCGCTGCGACACGCGAGCCGCCTGCTGCATGTTGTGGGTGACGATCACGATCGCATATTTGCCGCGCAGTTCGTGGATCAGCTCCTCGATCTTCGCGGTCGCGATCGGGTCGAGCGCCGAGCAGGGCTCGTCCATCAGGATGACTTCGGGATCGACCGCGATCGCGCGCGCGATGCACAGGCGCTGCTGCTGGCCGCCCGACAGCGCGGTGCCGCTCTCGCCCAGCCGGTCCTTGACCTCGTCCCACAGGCCGGCGCGCACCAGCGCGCGCTCGACGATGACGTCGAGGTCTGCCTTCGACGGCGCCAGGCCGTGGATGCGCGGGCCGTAACCGACATTGTCATAGATCGACTTGGGGAAGGGGTTCGGTTTCTGGAACACCATGCCGACGCGCGCGCGCAGCTGCACGACGTCCATCGACGGCGCATAGATGTCCTCGCCGTCGAGCAGGATCGTGCCGGTGACGCGCGCGCTGGCGACCGTGTCGTTCATGCGGTTGAGCGAACGCAGGAAGGTCGACTTGCCGCAGCCCGACGGGCCGATGAAGGCGGTGACCAGGTCGGTCCCGACGTCGATCGACACGTCGTTGATCGCCTGCTTTTGCCCATAGAAGACGTCGACGCCCTTGGCGGTCATCTTGGGGTCGGCGATGGTCAAATCATCTTGGGTCATGGTCACCAGCGTTTTTCGAACTTGTTGCGAAGATAGATCGCCAGCGCGTTCATCGACAGCAGCACGATGAGCAGCACGATGATCGCGGCGGAGGTCTTCTCGACGAAGCCCCGGTCGACTTCGTCCGACCAGAGGAAGATCTGCATCGGCAGCACCGTCGAGGGCGAGCAGATGCCGCCCGGCACGTCGCCGATAAAGGCGCGCATCCCCACGAGGAGCAGCGGCGCGGTCTCGCCCAGCGCGCGCGCCATGCCGATGATCGTGCCGGTCAGGATTCCGGGCAGCGCGAGCGGCAGCACATGATGGAACACCACCTGCACCGGGCTCGCCCCGACGCCGAGCGCGGCGTCGCGGATCGAGGGCGGCACCGCCTTGATCGCGTTGCGGCTGGCGATGACGATCACCGGCATCGTCATCAGCGCCAGCGTCAGCCCGCCGACGAGCGGGCTCGCCTGGCAAATGCCGAACCAGTTGATGAACACCGCGAGCGCGAGCAGGCCGAAGATGATCGACGGCACCGCGGCGAGGTTGTTGATCGACACTTCGATGAGGTCGGTCCAGCGGTTCTTCGGCGCATATTCCTCAAGATAGAGCGCCGCGAGTACGCCGGTCGGGAAGGCGATCAGGAAGGCGATGAAGATCGTCAGCACCGACCCCTTGAGCGCGCCCCAGATGCCCGCAACCGCGGGATCGGTCGCGTCGGCGTTCTTGAAGAAGGGCCAGTGAATGCCGGTCGACAGCTTGCCGTCGCGCTGCAGCGCGTCGACCTTCGCCCCCAGCGCGCCTTTCGCGCCTTCCTTGGCGGCGATGTCGACTTCGGACGAGGCGGGGAGATGGAAGACCGTCTTGCCCTGCAGGATCGCGGGGTCGGCCTTGATTTGCTTGCGCACTTCCTTCCACGCATTTTCGCTGATCATCTTCGCGCCGTCGGCGCCCAGCGCCTCGTCGGCGGCGAAGGCGACAATGTCGGCGAGCCCGGCATTCGCGATCGCCTGATCGGCATCGGCATCGCCGAGCCGCGACGCATCGACCGTCAGCGGCATCGCCTTGAAGTCGATCGGCACCTCGACGTTCGTATAGGTGAAGCCGCGCAGGCCGTTGCCGACCATCACGAACAGCAGGAAGGCGAGGAAAAAGCCCGACAGCAGCACCGCGCCCAGCCCGAACAGCTTGAAGCGGCGCTCGGCGGCATAGCGGCCCGCGATGCGCTTTTGCATCGCGGCGCCTTTCCAGTCGGTCGGGGCGGTGTCCCTATTCATAAGCTTCGCGATACTTTTTGACGATGCGCAGCGCGACGATGTTGAGCAGCAAGGTCACGATGAACAGCACGAGGCCGAGCGCGAAGGCGGCGAGCGTCTTGGCGCTGTCGAATTCCTGGTCGCCGGTCAGCAGCTTGACGATCTGCGCGGTCACCGTGGTGACGCTGGCGAAGGGATTGGCGGTGAGGTTGGCGGAGAGGCCCGCGGCCATCACGACGATCATCGTCTCGCCGATCGCGCGGCTGACCGCGAGCAATATGCCGCCCATCACTCCCGGCAGCGCGGCGGGGATCAGCACCTGGCGGATCGTCTCGTTCGGCGTCGCGCCCAACGCCAGCGATCCGTCGCGCATCGCCTGCGGTACCGCGTTGATGCTGTCGTCGGCCATCGACGAGACGAAGGGGATGATCATCACGCCCATCACAATACCCGCAGCCAGCGCGCTTTCGGTCGAGGCGTTCGGAATGCCGAGCATCACCGCGAACTCGCGCAAGGCAGGCGCCACGGTCAGCGCGGCGAAATAGCCATACACCACCGTCGGCACCCCCGCGAGGATCTCGAGCAGCGGCTTCACCCAGCGGCGCACGCGCGGCGCGGCATATTGCGTCAGATACACCGCGGTCATCATCCCGATGGGAATCGCGACGATCATCGCGATGATCGCGCCGATCAGCACCGTACCCCAGAACAGCGGGATGCCGCCGAAGGTGTCGGGCTGCGGCGCGCCGCTGGTCGGCGCCCATTCGGTCCCGAACAGCAATTCGGCGGGCGAGACGAGGCGGAAGAAGCGGATCGATTCGAACAGCAAGGACAGCACGATGCCGAAGGTCGTCAGGATCGCCACCAGCGACGCGAGCAGCAGCACCGCCATGACGATCTTCTCGACCCGCGTCCGCGCGCGGAAATCGGGCCGGATCCGCGTGAAGGCGTAAAGCCCGCCCGCCAGCGCCAGCGCCAGCATCGCGGCGATGCCGATCCACGCATAGAAATGCGTCGCGTCGGCATAGGGCTGGACCAGCGGCGCCGCGGCGGGAATCCGCACCGCGGCCTGCGCCCCCTGCGCGACATTGCGCGCATCGCTCAGGATCGCCCCGCGCTCGAAGCCGAAGGCGGGCAGGCCCTGCGCCGCCTCGCTCGCGAGCACGCTGTTGGTGATCAGGCCGGGCGACACCGCCGACCAGACGGCAAGGAAGATCGCGGCGGGGGCGAACAGCCACAGCGCGACGTACCAGCCGTGATATTGCGGGCGCGAATGCAGCTTGGCGTGCGCGCGGCCCGCCAGCATCAGCGAGCGCGCCCGGCCGGCAAGCCAGCCGATCAGGGCAAGCCCCGCGATCAGCAGCAGTAAGGCGGCGGCGTTGAAAGTCACTGTGTCCCCGTTATCCTGTCCGGATCCCCCCGTCACCCCAAGCGGTATGACGTGGCAGTTTCATGACTCTGCGTCACAATTTCCAAAATCACCGGATCTGCCAATCCCGTTCGCATCGAGCGAAGTCGAGATGCCCCTCGACCATGCGCCGACCCGATGGGTGTCTCGACTTCGCTCGACACGAACGGGGTGGGAAGGTGACGTAAAAAGCGGCGGCCGGGGAAGGGGATGTGGGCCCCTCCCTCCGGCCACCCGCGGGGGAGATTACTTCAGCTCCGCGCCGTCCAGCACGGTCATGCCCTTGGCGTTCGCCGCGGCCTTGTCCGCGACGTCCTTCGGCGACACGACGAGGCCCTTGGCGGCGAGGTAGCCGCCCGCCGCCGCGCCCTTCAGGAATTCGGTGACATATTCGGCGAGGCCGGGGATCACGCCGACATGCGCTTTCTTGACATAGATGAACAGCGGGCGCGAACCCGGATAGCTGCCGTCGGCGATCGCGGCATAGGTCGGCGCCACGCCCTGCACCGGCACCGCCTTGATCTTGTCCTTGTTGGCGTCGAGATAGCTGAAGCCGAAGATGCCCAGGCTGTCGGGGTTCTTGTCCAGCTTCGAGATGATCAGGTTATCATTCTCGCCCTGCTCGACATAGAAGGGCGCGCCGCGCAGCGCGGTGCACACCTCTTCATGCTTGTCCTTGTCGCTGTCCTTCAGCGCCTTCATCTCGGGGTTGGCGTCGCAGCCCTTGCCGAGGATCAGCTCCTTGAACGCATCGTACGTGCCGCTGGTCGACGGCGGCCCGAAGACCGAGATCGCGACCGCGGGCAGCGCCGGGTTGACGTCTTTCCACGTCTTCGCGGTGTTCGGCTTGCCATAGGGGTTGGCAGCCAGAGCCTTATAGACGTCTTCTTCCGACAGCTTGAAGCCGGGGCCGCGCTGCGCTTCGCCGAGCGCGATGCCGTCGATGCCGACCTGGATTTCGACGATGTCCTTGACGCCATTCTTGGCGCAGGTGTCGAATTCCTTCTTCTTCATGCGGCGCGATGCGTTCGCGATGTCGGGGGTGTCGCCGCCGACGCCGGCGCAGAACCGCTCGAAGCCGCCGCCGGTGCCGGTCGAATCGATCTTCGGCACCTTGTTGCCGGTCGCCTCGGCGAACTTCTCGCCGACCGCGGTCGCAAAGGGATAGACGGTCGAGGAGCCGACCGCGCTGATATAATCGCGCGCCGCGCCGCCCGAAGACGCCTGGTCCTGACAGGCGGAAAGCGCCAGCGCGGCAGTCGCGACGCAGGCGGCGAGGGCAAATTTCTTGGCCATGGGATATGTCCTGTAGAGGGGGTCGTTACCGAACCAAGCCGCCACCCCTGCAGCGACTCGCTGACTGCCCTCTGATGGATTTGTGTGACGTGTTTGTGACAGGAGGTGTCATGGAAGTGTCACGATTAGTCCGAAGATTCTAGATTCTCTGAGAGAATGCAAGAAAGGCCTCGACGATTTCATGAACCTCAGTGCTGGGATTCAGCTCACCAGTCTTGTTTGCGTCGTCCAACGATTTCTTTGCGTTTTGAATTGCGGTTTGGGTTTTGTCAGCTAGTCCTAAGATAGAAGCTTCATCAGATTTCTTGTAGTTAGGAATAAATTTTTCAAGCTCCTTTATGAGGAGGTCGGCCGACGAATGATTCCCAGCGCCGTTGTATGGTTTTCGAGAATAGGAAAAATGCAAAAGAAGCCAATACTCAAAACAAGGATAAGATTTTATGCTCCTGAAAGTTCGATCGTTTCCTATTTTTATCTGTATTTTTTCCGCAGATTGAACGGCTTGATCGAAATTGGCATGGCTATCTCTGTCGAACACGCAATACAGAATGTCGATGCCTTGGTCTTCATTGCGGATTTGGTCCGCGTACCCAACGACGGAGCCGGGATCGGAGCCGCATTCCTTTCCCAGCACCTTTAGCTGGATATTTGCGGCCCGTAGCGCATCGAGGAACTGTCCGAAATAAATTGTCTCAGTTTTCTCGCCTTCGCAAACTATCACTATCCGCTTTGCTGGTTTGCGGGATGCTGGTTTACGATTTAGCTGGCTAGCAAATTTACGGGATCTCACGCCACAACTCTTCAGATTTTTCGAACGCCCTCACGACTTCTCCGACATAGGGAACTCCCCCGTAGCGGCCGGTCAAATATCCTTTTTCTAACGCTTCATCTTTCCTAGGCGAAAAATCAGTCAATGGAGTGAGACTGGTTTCACCGTGCTGGCTCTTGTCCACGAACCAAACTTGATCGCGCCTAAAGTAATGATCTCTCAAGAGGCTCGTGTCGTGAGAAGTGAAAACGATCTGAGCTCGCTTCCTGTTGAGGTCGGGATTCGAGAAAATGTCGATCAAAGTGTGAACGATCAGAGGGTGAATAGATGTGTTTATCTCGTCTATCACCACGCAATATCCGTTCTGAAGCGTATCAAATAGTGGTCCTGCAAGGCCAAATAGCGCATTCGTACCTGTAGATTCGTCGTTAGGCGTCATAGGCACATCCGACCCATCATCGCCAGTTCGAATAAAGGCGACCTCTCTCTCCTTTAGCTCTCCAGCCTTATTAATAAATTCGCTAAAAAGCTCCGGTTTCATCAAATCATTCAATGCCGATGTATCGAAGTCCGACTCCTTAACGTCTATACGCTTTATCCCTAGGTCTAATTTTGACAAGAACTTGGCCACGACTTCCGAATTTTTCTCAGAAGTGCATTGCTTAGTAGTGTAACCTGTCGCGGGATGAGAGGAGTCGTACATCTGAAAATACTCCGTAATCCACACATATGGATCACGAAGTGATTTAGAATTTAGAAAATTTGCTGTAGACAGATACAATGAATTGTCGGTTGTCGCGTTTTTCCAAACTATCTTATTGCCTTTAAGCTCATTTCCAAATATATATCTATAGCTTTTACCCTGAAGTTTTCTCGAAAAGATATTTTTGAATCTCTTTGATTTTTTGAGAGAGCTTAGCTTTTCTTCTGTTATTTTTTCCGAGTTAAAGCTTAGTTCGTACTGATAAATCGTTTCTTTGTACGAGAAGAGGATGCGAAAGGACGTGTCTTTGTCTCGTAGCGTTGATACAAGTCGGTTTGGATGCCATTCTATTTTATCTTTCGCATCGGATTTTGCCGAATTTTCTACCATTTTTCTTAATGTTGCCATCGCGGCAATTAGGTTCGATTTGCCTCCTCCGTTTTTGCCGAGAACAATGACGGAGGTCAAAAGTTTGATATCGAAGCCTGGCACCGCGACTTCTCGCCCCGTGCTCTTCTCCTTAAGTTTGGACGCGACGAGCGAAAGGGTCTGCTCTGCGCCAATGGAGCGAAAGTTCGATATTGAAAATTCTATGAGCATGGGAAACCCAAATAAATGTGGCAAAATTTGACAGGATTGATTTTCCCGCATTCTATGAATGTTCGGATCGATCCGCAATCGTTTTCCTGCTTCAAATGCTATGCATCAATCAAGGCGCTAAGAAGATGATCCTCATCACCGGCCACGTCATCCTCACCCCAGAGCATCGCGAGCGCATGATCGCGATAGGCGCCGAGCATAGCGCGCGGTCGCGGGGCGAGCCGGGGTGTCTGGCGCACAACTGCCACATCGATGTCGAGAACCCCGACCGGCTGATGTTCGTCGAGGAGTGGGAGAGCATCGACGCGGTGCGCACCCATTTCGCGGTCCCCGCGTCCGCCGCCTTCGTCGCCGAAATGCGCGCGCTCTCGCCGCAGCCGCCCGCGATCCGCATCTACGCCGCCGAGGATATCACGGCAAAGCTGATGGGGGCTTAGACAAGATTATCTCACGCGAAGGCGCGAAGGGGGTTGCGTGGGGTTTCTGGCGGCGGGTTTGGCCGCTGGCGGCGTCAAGTCTCACACAAAGACACAAAGACACGAAGAGGGCGGTTGGAGACGCTGAGGCCGCGTGTCGGCCGGACGTCGGCGGGATTATAGCCGGACTTTGTCCGGCCTTGATCGACGCAGCCGTCGTTCGGCAATCGAGTGGTCGCGCCCGAAAACAGCCCCCTTCGTGTCTTTGTGTCTTTGTGTGAGAAATCCCTTCCTTCTTCTTCGCGCCTTCGCGCCCCTTCGACTGCCCTGGCGGGCGCTCGGGACAGGCTTCGCGTGAGATAATTCTTCCATCACTCACGAAGCAGGGTAACGGAATGGCTTCGCCTTGCCCGCCACGCCATTGTTTGCCACAGCTTCGCAGCGCGGCGCGCGCCGCATCGGGGGGCAAATGAGCGGGTTCGAATTCATCTTTTCGCTGTTCGGGCTGATCCTCGGCCTCGCGCTCGCCGAGGGGCTGGGCGGATTGAGCCGCGCGCTGAAGGCCAGCCACCGCGTCCGCATCGGCTGGCCGACCGCGCTGCTCGGCCTGTTCGTGTCGTGCGACGTCGTCACCTTCTGGATGTACGGCTGGTCGTTGCGCGACCTGCTGCCCTTGAGCTGGCCGGTGCTGTTCGGCGGCTTCATCGTCACCGCCCTCTATTTCGTCGCGGCCAGCCTCGTCTTTCCCGACGACCCGGAGGCGTGGCACGATCTGAACGCCCATTTCGACGCGCATCGGCGCAAGGTGATCGGCGGCGTGTTCCTGTGCAACGTCGCATTGCTGGCCACCGTCGGCTGGCTGCACGGCCTGCCGGCGGCGACCAGCATCCGCACCGTCATCGTCGCTTGGAGCTTCTTTCCCGTCGCGCTGCTCGCGATCTGGACGAAGGACCGGCGCGTCGCCTGCGCCTGCCTGATCTGGCTGATCGCGCTCTACCCGCTGTCGGCGGTGTGGCACTAATCTCTCCCCTCCCATTTATGGGAGGGGTCGGGGGAGGCGATGTCGATGTCGCGCGGGAGGCTGCAGGCCCTCCCCAAACCCCTCCCTGAAGGGAGGGGCTTTCGTCATTTCCCCAACAGCGGCGCCAGATACTGGCCGGTAAAGCTCCGCTTCTCCTTCACCACCTGCTCGGGCGTCCCCGCCGCGACGATCTCGCCGCCCTTGACCCCGCCTTCGGGGCCCAGGTCGACGATCCAGTCGGCGGTCTTGATGACGTCGAGGTTATGTTCGATCACCACCACGCTGTTGCCCTGATCGACCAGCGCCTGCAGCACTTCGAGCAGCTTGCGGACATCCTCGAAATGCAGGCCCGTCGTCGGCTCGTCGAGGATGTAGAGCGTCTGCCCGGTCGAGCGCCGCGACAGTTCCTTCGCCAGCTTCACCCGCTGCGCCTCGCCGCCCGACAGGGTCGTCGCCTGCTGCCCGACCTTGATATAGCCGAGCCCCACGCGGACGAGCATTTCCATCTTGTCGCGGATCGCGGGCACCGCCTTGAAAAACTCCGCCGCATCCTCGACCGTCATGTCGAGCACGTCGGCGATGCTCATCCCCTTGAACTTCACCTCCAGCGTTTCGCGGTTGTATCGTTTGCCGTGGCACGTCTCGCACGTCACATAGACGTCGGGCAGGAAGTGCATCTCGATCTTGATCAGCCCGTCGCCGGTGCAGGTTTCGCAGCGCCCGCCCTTGACGTTGAAGCTGAAGCGTCCGGGCTTGTACCCGCGCGCCTGCGCCTCGGGCAGCCCGGCGAACCAGTCGCGGATCACCGTGAAGGCGCCCGTGTACGTCGCGGGGTTCGACCGCGGGGTGCGGCCGATCGGCGACTGGTCGATGTCGATCACCTTGTCGCAATGTTCGAGGCCGGTCAGCGCGTCGTGCGGCCCCGCGACCAGCCGCGCGCCGTTCAGCGTCCGCGCCGCGCTGGCATAGAGCGTGTCGATGACCAGGCTCGACTTGCCCGACCCCGACAGGCCGGTGACGCAGGTGAAGGTGCCGAGCGGGATCGTCGCGGTGACATTCTGAAGATTGTTCGCGCGCGCGCCCTTCAGCACCAGGTCGAAGCCGTTGCCGGGGCGGCGGCGCGCCGGCACCTCGATCTTCTTCGCGCCGGTCAGATACGCCGCGGTCAGGCTCTTCTTGTTCGCCAGCACCTGTTTCAGCGTCCCCTCGGCGACGATCTCGCCGCCGTGGACGCCCGCGCCGGGGCCCATGTCGACGACATAGTCGGCGTGGCGGATCGCGTCCTCGTCATGTTCGACGACGATCACCGTGTTGCCGAGGTCGCGCAGGCGCTTCAGCGTCGCGAGCAGCCGGTCGTTGTCGCGCTGGTGCAGGCCGATGCTCGGTTCGTCGAGCACGTAGAGGACGCCCGACAGGCCGCTGCCGATCTGGCTGGCGAGGCGGATGCGCTGGCTTTCGCCGCCGCTCAAGGTGCCCGACGTGCGGTTGAGGTTCAGATAATCGAGCCCGACATTGTTGAGGAAGCCGAGCCGCTCGTTGATCTCCTTCAGGATCGCCTTCGCGATCTGCCGCTGCGTCTCGTTCAGCTTCTCGTCGAGCGTGCTGAACCACGCGAGCGCGTCGGCGACCGAGCGCTGCGCCGACATGCTGATATTCTCGCCCGCGATCTTCACCGCCAGCGGTTCGGGGCGCAGCCGCGCGCCGTGGCACGTTTCGCACGGTTGCGCGGTCTGGTACTTGCCCAGTTCCTCGCGCATCCACGCGCTCTCGGTCTGCAACATCCGGCGGTTGAGGTTGCCGATGACACCTTCGAACGCCTTGTGCGTCGTATAGGTGCGCTTGCCGTCCTTGAAGGTCAGCTCGACCGGCATCCCGCCGGTGCCGAAGAGGATGATCTGCTGCACCGCGCCGGGCAGGTCCTGCCACGGCGTGTCGAGGCTGAAGTCATAGGCTTTGCCCAGGCTTTCAAGCACTTGCATATAATAGGGCGAGGGCGGGTTCGATTTCGCCCACGGCACGACCGCGCCCTTCTTCAGGCTCAGCGCATGGTTGGGGACGACCAGGTCGGGGTCGAACTCCAGCCGCTCGCCCAGGCCGTCGCACGCGGGGCAGGCGCCCTGCGGCGCGTTGAAGCTGAACAGCCGCGGCTCGATCTCCGCAATCGTGAAGCCCGACACGGGGCATGAGAACTTCTCGCTGAATATCAAGCGGTTGGCCGGTATTCCCGCGCCCTTCATCGCCCCCCCGGCATCTTCCTCCTCGCGCCCCGGCACCGGCCCGTCGGCCATGTCGACATACGCGACACCTTCGGCAAGTTTCAGCGCCGTCTCGAAACTGTCGGCAAGCCGCGTCTCGATCCCCTCGCGCACCACGATGCGGTCGACCACGACCTCGATGTCATGCTTGTATTTCTTGTCGAGCGCCGGGGCATCCTCGATCTCGTAGAACTCGCCGTCGATGCGGACGCGGGTGAACCCTTCCTTCTGCCACTGCGCCAGCTCCTTGCGATACTCGCCCTTGCGCCCGCGCACGACCGGCGCGAGCAGATACGCGCGGGTGCCCTCGGGCAGCTCCATGACCCGGTCGACCATCTGGCTCACATTCTGCGCCGAAATCGGCTCGCCGGTAACGGGCGAATAGGGGATGCCGACGCGCGCCCACAGCAGGCGCATATAGTCGTAGATTTCGGTCACCGTCGCAACGGTCGAGCGCGGGTTTCGGCTCGTCGTCTTCTGCTCGATGCTGATCGCCGGCGACAGCCCGTCGATATGCTCGACGTCGGGCTTCTGCATCATCTCGAGGAACTGGCGCGCATAAGCCGACAAGCTCTCGACATAGCGCCTCTGACCCTCGGCATAGATGGTGTCGAAGGCGAGGCTCGATTTGCCCGAGCCCGACAGGCCGGTGATCACGATCAGGCTGTCGCGCGGCAGGTCGACGTCGACGCCCTTAAGATTATGCTCGCGCGCGCCGCGCACCGAAATATGGGTGAGACTCATGGGAGGGGTATGTTCCAGATTTGTTCTATTGGCGCAAGAGGCGGTTCCGCGCCGGTTCGCCGGTAAGATAGGAGGCCCGGCGCCGCACCGCAATGTGGTGGCATTCCACCAACATGCCAAAGGCTTCGACCAATGCCGGGCGGCTTGCTTGACCCCGTGACGTCGCAGGCGGACAAGAATGGCCATTCGCGCCGCCTCGACCCGGCGGTGCAGAACAATCAGGAGACGGGGTAATGAAAAGCTTTCTAACGAGCGCCGCAGGGCTGGCGATCGCTGCCGCCTTGGCTGCGGCGCCTGCAATGGCGAGCGACAACACAATGTCCGCGACGCTGGTCGCCAAGGCCGATGGCGAAGGGGACGCCGCGGTGAAGGGCGATGCGTCGCTGAAAGCGCTGACCTTCGGGACATGGGGCGTCGACCTTGCCGCGCGCGACACCAATGTGAAACCCGGGGACGACTTCGACAGATATGCGAACGGCGGCTGGTTTGCGCGCACCGAGATCCCGGCCGATCAGGCGTCGGCGGGTGTCGACTATGATGTTTACAACCTGACGCAGCGCCAGCTCGGACAGCTTGTCACTGGAGCTCCCGCGACGTCGCAGGTCGGCGGCCTATACCAGAGCTTCATGGACGAGAAGCGGGTCGACGCGCTGGGCGCCAAACCGCTGATGGCCGACGTCGACGCTGTTGCGGCGATCAAGGACAAGGGCGCGATGGCGCGCTTCATGGGCTCGACGCAGGGGACGTTTGGCGCGACGATCGTCTCCGGCGGCCCCTATGCCGACACAAATGATCCGACGGTGAACGTCCTGTGGCTCGGCCAGGCGGGGCTCGGGCTTCCCGAACGCGACTATTATCTGAACGACAGTTTCAAGACGCAGCGCGATGCCTATCGCGCCTATATCGTGCGAACGATGAAGATGGTCGGCAATGCTGCGCCCGAGAATGCGGCGGATGCGATCATGGGCTTCGAAACCGAGATCGCGAAGGTCAGCTGGGCGATCGCCGACCGCCGCGACATCGGCAAGATCAACAATCCGATGTCGTCGGACGAACTCGCGGCCTTTGCTCCGGGACTCGACTGGAAGGCGTGGTTCGAAGGCGCCGGCATCGGACCGCAGAAGCGGATCATCGTCAACGAGAATACGGCGGTGCGCGACATTGCGGCGCTCTATGCAAGGACGCCGCTCGACACGATCAAGCTGTGGCAGCAATTCCACATCGCCGACAATGCGGCGCCCTATCTCTCCAAGGCATTCGTCGACAGCCGCTTCGAATATACCAAAGTGCTGAGCGGCGTCGGCGAACTTCGTCCGCGCTGGAAGCGCGGGCTGACGCTGGTCGACGGGAGCCTCGGCGAACTGGTCGGCGAAACCTATGCGAGGCAATATTTCCCGGCGAGCGCGAAAGCGAAGATGGAAGCGCTGGTCGCGAATCTGAAGCTCGCGATGGGCGATCGCATCCGCAGCAACAGCTGGATGGCGCCCGAGACCAAGGCGGCGGCGCTCGACAAGCTGGCGAAGATGGACGTCATGGTTGGCTATCCCGACAAATGGCGCGACTATTCGGGGCTCAAGATCGATCCGACCGACCTCTATGGCAATGTGAAGCGCAGCGCGGCGTTCGAATATGCCTATTCGCTGTCAGACCTGAACAAGCCCGTCGATCGCAAGAAATGGTCGATGAACCCGCAGGAGGTAAACGCCTACAACGGCGGCCTCGAGAACAAGATCGTGTTCCCGGCCGGCATACTGCAGGCGCCTTACTTCAGCGAGAGCGTCGACGATGCAGTCAACTATGGCGCGATCGGCGCCGTTATCGGCCACGAGATCTCGCATGGCTTCGATGATCAGGGGCGCAAGATCGACGCCAATGGCGCGGTGCGCGACTGGTGGACCGCGGCAGACGCGGCGCGCTTCGAGGCGCAGGCGAAGGCGTTTGGTGCGCAATACGCGACCTTTGAGGCGGCGCCCGGCGCCTTCATCAATCCCGACCTGACGATGGGTGAGAATATCGCCGATCTCGCGGGGCTGGAGATTGCCTATGACGCCTACCACCGCTCGCTGGGCGGCAAGGAGGCGCCGGTGATCGACGGTCTGACCGGCGACCAGCGCTTCTTCCTCGCCTTTGCGCAGGCGTGGCGCGACAAGGCACGCGAGGATTCGATCAAGCAGCAGGTCGCAAGCGATGAACACGCCCCGGCGCGCTGGCGGATCATCGGCCCGGTGCGCAACGTCGATGCCTGGTACAAGGCGTTCAACGTCACGCCCGACAATAAATATTATCTGAAACCCGAGGCGCGCACGCGCATCTGGTGATCAGCCGGAGACGACGGGGGCGACCGCCGGTCGCCCCCGTACCAGCATCACCGTGAGCGACAGCGCCGCGCCGATGATGACGAACAGCGCGGGAAAGCCGCCCAGCACCGACATCATGCGGATGCCGTCGAGCCCCGAGCCCGCGACGAGAACGATCGCGACGAGCCCGACCGCAATTCCCCACACGCTTTGCACGCCCATCGGCGCTTCGGGCGCGTCGGGGGTGATGCCGCGGGTCGAAAGCGCACTCATCGCCGAAACATTGGCGTCGGCGCCCGCGACATAGGACAGGAAGATGGTGAAAAGAATGAGCCCCGTCGCAGCTGGGCCGCCGCCGAGCGCGTCGAACAGGCGGAAGAGAACCGAGTCCGGGCCCTTCGCCGCGATCACCGAATAGAGGCTGGCGCCGCTCTGCTGGTCGATGACGATGGCCGAGCCTGCGATGGCGGTCATCCACAGCGCGCCGAACAGCGATGGCAGGACGAGATTCATCAGTATGAACTCGCGCACGCTGTAACCGATGGCCAGCCGTCCGAGGAAGAGCGCGGTGACCGGCGCCCAGGCGAACCAGTTGCCCCAATAGAAAATCGTCCACTGCCGGCTCCACGCGCCGTCGACGTCGAGGCCGAGATTGCGGGGAATGAAGGTGGTGAAATATTCGCCCGTGGCGCGCAGCGACAGGCCGAACATCTTGGCGGTCGGGCCAGCGACGAGTGCGAAGGCGATGATCGCGAAGAACAGCCAGGTGTTCAGCACCGACAGGCCGGCGATGCCCTTTTGCAACCCCATCGCAGCCGAGATCAGAAAACTCGCGACGATCAGCGCCGCAATTCCCCATTTGAGCGGCATTCCACCGCTGAAATGGCCCAGATTCTCCACGCCGCCTGCCAGCGCCAGGATTCCGGCGCCCATCGACGCTGCCATTCCGGCGACGAGCGCATATAGGCAGACGATGTCGATGCCCGTGCCAACCGGTCCGTGCGCGCGATTGCCGAGCAGCGGGACGAACAGCGAAGACAGGCTGAACGGCTCGCCGCGGTTATAATAGACAAGCGCGAAGGCGAGCGCCGCGACGGTGTAGATTGCGTAGGGCGTTAACGTCCAGTGCAGGAACATCGTCGACATGGCGAAGGTCGCGGCAGCATCGCTGCCCGGTTCCATTCCCAGCATCGGAGGCGGCGCGTTGAGATGGAACAGCGGCTCGGCCGCCCCCCAGAAGAGGATACCGGTCGCGATCGTCGTGCAGAGCATCACCGCGAACCAGCGCCAGCGCCCGAGCAGCGGCTTGGCGCCCGCTCCGCCGATGATCGTCTGGCCGAATGGCGACAGCGCTGCCAGCGCGAGAAGAGCCAGAAAAGCCAGACCGGCACCCGCGAAGAGCGGGCCGAAATGCTCCAGTATCCAGTCGTTGGCCGCAGCCTCAGCCGCGACGAAACGCGTGCCCTGCCAGAGGCTGAGGACGAGCGCCGCAGAAAGGGTCGCCAGCGGAACAAAAAAGACCGCGCGATTGATGGGGTGACGGGTTGAGGCTGGCAAATGTTCCGCCGTTCGGACATGGACAATGTCGTCAGCATGGCCGCTACCGGACCCGGCGTCAAATGATGTGCCGGGAACGGGATTTGCCGCAAGACGTTGGACGCACAGGTGCCTTGATGGAAGGAGAGCTTCGATGATCAGGACGATTTTCACGGCAACAGCGGCCATGGCGCTGCTGGCGGCAGGACAGGCAGCCGCGTGGCAGAAAAATCCAGACGGCACGACTGCGGAGGAAAAGGCCAATACCGCGAAGCTGAATGCGGACCAGCTGGCGAAGGCGCAGGCGGAAACCGACGCCTACAACGCCCGTGTCGCGGCTAACGCGCAGCAGGAGGCCGCCGCGCAGTCGACCTTCCTTGAGGAAACCTCGGCTTATGAAGCGGAAAAGGCGCGGGTCGCCGCCATGTCCGCCGAAGAACGGATCCAATGGGAAGCCGACGTCGCGGCCTGCAAGGCCGGCGACAAGACGCGCTGCGCGCATCCGGAATCCAAGCCCAAATAGGCCTTGTGTTTCCTAATCGCGATTTTCTGAAGGCTCCGGCGTTGCGTCGGGGCCTTTTCGTTGTCCGTCGGGGGGCGGTCCAGCCTCCGCCACCGGCGGCAGCGCGACGGGGATCACCATCGCCGGCCGCGGCAAATCGGGAAAACGACCACCATAGCGGTAGTCGTCATCCGTCCCCTCTGGCGGTGAGGGGACGGCGCCTTCGTTGACCTCGCCGAGCCGGCGGAACGGCTCGCTGAGCCGACTTACGCGTTCCGCCCTCAGCCGCGCACCCACACCATAGCTGTCGGCGCATTCGAGGCATGGCGGCGCCGAGGTCGCATCGGCGACCGCCGCCTTGGGGTTGGCGCTGAGGTCGGCAAAGGACGCCGAGCCGGCCCCCTTGCCGCTCAGCCCCTGGCCGATGACGATGAAGGCCAGTAACGCGCCGGCGCCCAGCCCGGCGACGACGACGATCAGCCCGAATGCCAGGCGATGGCCCAGCCGGTCGCGACTCGAAGGATGTCGACGTTTCCCTGCCATGGCCGAAGAAGGCCATGATGACAGCTTCGTTGCAAGCTTTCGGCCACTGGTCGATGCGGGAACGCCTTTCGTCTCCACATCGACCGCACGACCGGCCCCGTCGAACCCGACGTGCGTGGCCGTGGCAAAGCGGGCATCCAAGGATCGCGGGATGCGGGAGGATCCGGTCTTCCCCGGTTTCGGATCAGCTCGTGTCCCGCATCATCCCCCCAGATGAGAGGACTCCCCATGTTGAAATCCACCCTGATCACGATGGCGGCCATCGCCGTTTGTGGCGCAGCAGCTCCCGCCGTGGCGCAGGAAAGCGATGCGCCGCAAGTCGCCGTCCGCTACGACGACCTCAATCTTTCGACCACCGCCGGTCGCGATCGGCTCGACACACGGGTCCGCACCGCGATCCGCGCGATGTGCACCGACAGCAGCCGTCTTACCCTGCGCCAGCGAGCGGTCGCGCAGGAGTGCATGGCGCAGGCCAAGCGCAGCATCGAACCGCAGCTCGCGGCCTTGTTGAACGGCAGCACCGCCAAGTTCGCGAGCGACAAGCCGCCCGTCGTCGCTGCTCCCTGACGACATCCGGTGACGCGGCCGTCCTGAAGCAGGTGGCGGCGGCCGAAGAAGGCGATCATGCTCCGTGCATGATCGCCTTTACGTCATGAAGATAGGTGCGGCCGATGCGGTGCACGCCGCCTTCGCCCAGATCGACACTCCAAGCGCCGTCGCCGTGGTGTTTCAGCCCGACGATGCCTTCGCGGCGGATCATCTTCGACCGATGGATGCGCATGAACTGGTCGGGGTTCATGCGCGCTTCGAGTGATTTGATCGTCTGATGGATCAGCCAGCTGCGCCCGCCGACGTGGAGGCGCATATAATCGCGCTCGGCCTCGATCAGGTCGACCTGGGCTGCATCGATGCGCAGCATCTCGCCACGGTTCTGGACCCAGAACTCGCTGATCCACTTGCTTTTCGGCGCAGGAGCGCGCTCGCTGGCGCGCCATTCGCGAACTCGCGTCAGCGCCCGACCAAGCCGGTCGGGCGAGACCGGTTTCAGCAGATAGTCGACCGCGGCGACGTCAAAGGCGGCGACCGCGTAGCGATCGAACGCGGTGACGAATACCACGGCGGGCGGATTGTCGAGCTTGTCGATGGCAGCGGCGACCTGCAACCCGTCGAGATCGGGCATCGCAATATCGCAGAGTACCAGGTCGGGCGCGAGGGCGTCGACCATGCGCAGCGCGGAGGCGCCGTCGCTCGCCGTCCCGACAAGCGAGACGCCGTCTTGCTGACCTGCGAGAATCTGCAACCGTTCGATTGCGAGCGGTTCGTCGTCGACAATCAGGGTCCGAAGCGTCTGGAGCATGTCAGCACCTCTCTCGTGCCAGGGGGAGCCACAAGGATACGAAGAAGCCACCGGTGTCGGACCGGCCCCATTCGCATCCTGCGCTGGGGCCGTAGCGCGTCAGCAGCCGTTCGCGGACGTTGCCAAGGCCGAGGCCGGTGCCGGGGGCGGGGATCGGCGCCTTCGGGTCGATGTCGTTTTCTATCCGCATCACCAGCAGGCCATATTCGCTGCTCGCGGTCAGACGGATCGCGATCGTTCCCTTGCTGGGGGCGACGCCATATTTGATCGCGTTTTCGATGATCGGTTGCAGGATCAGCACCGGGACGCAGGCGTTTTCGAGCTCG
Organism: Sphingopyxis sp. Geo48; assembly: GCF_949769155.1. Taxonomy (NCBI): domain Bacteria; kingdom Pseudomonadati; phylum Pseudomonadota; class Alphaproteobacteria; order Sphingomonadales; family Sphingopyxidaceae; genus Sphingopyxis; species Sphingopyxis sp. Geo48. The sequence goes on from NZ_CATKPA010000002.1 coordinate 205,959, forward strand.
TTCGGCATCGTCACCTCGACATGCAGCCGGTCGGGGAAGCGAACTTGCTCGATATCGAGGTAGAGGCGCTGGAGCGCGATTTCCTCGTCGAGGCTGACGAGCTGTTCGGGGTCGACGGCAAGGCTCGAGCGGAGGAAGGACGACAGGTTCATGATCATCGTCTCGGCCTCGCTCTTCGATCCCTTGAGGACGAGCGTCGACAGCGAATTCAGCGTGTTGAACAGGAAGTGCGGATTGACCTGATAGTGCAGCGCGCGGAGCTGAGCCGCCTGCGCCTCGATCCGGAAATGGTTCGCGCGGCGTTCGACTGCACGCATCTCGTTCGCATATCCGAAGGCGACATAAAGCGCGGCCCAGACCGCGAAGAAGAAATACCAGCGGATCGAGCTGTCGAGGATCAGCACGGTTTCCCACGATACCGGGAATTTGGATTGCACTTCGGCGATGATCTTTTCGGCGTCGGGGCCGGGAAACCAGTAGAAGAAGACGAGCAGGTTGATGGTTGCATAGACGGCGACGAGCGGAACCGCCGCGCCCAGCGCGACGGCGAGCCGCGCCCCGAAACCGCGCGGCTGGACGCGCTGGATAAGCTGGTAAAGCACGAAGGTGCAGAGGATGCCCGCGACGACGACAAGGGCGCGGCGGCCGGCATATTCCCACTGCTCGGCGCCGGCGAGGATGCCGAGGCCGGTAGTGATCAGGAAATAGAGGAACCACATGGCGAGTATCGAGCCGATCGCGACGCGCGGGTTGACGCGGGCGTCGGAGGCGCGCCAATCGGGCGCCGCGGCCAGCATCTTCGCCCGCTGGTCGCGCAGCGCCTCTTTGCGGATGGTCATGTTCATCGGGGCTGCTTTAGCGTCGGTCATCGCGCCGACGCTAGCAGACGCCGGGCCGCCAGTCGAAGGGGTGGGTGCTTTGGTCGAAGAAAAAGGCTTTGGATCCGGGAAAGCTCAGGACAAGTCGGGCCGGGTCAACGTCCGGCGCCAGTTTCCGCGCTTGTAAACTATCCATGCCATCGCCAGCGACGCGAGCGAAGAGAGAGGGAAGCTCCACCACAATATGTCGCTGCCGATGATCGGATAGCCGAAGTAGTAGATGCCGAGGCGGATCGGGAACATCGACAGGAACAGAATAATCAGCGGCGGGACGACCGATCCATTGGCGCGGAGCGTGCTGATCAGGACGATCGTCGTGCCGAAGGGCAGGAAGGTCCATGTCGCGATATACTGGATGTTGCGTGCGACATCGATCGCCTCGCTGCCGCTGCCAAGGAATAGCGACAGGGCTGCGCGGTCGAACAGCAAAAGCAGCGCGATGAGCACGCCCGTCATCGTCAGGTTGATCGCGATGCCGCTGTTGGTGACCCCGCTGACGCGGTCCCAGCGCTGCGCACCGATATTCTGCGCCGCCATCGAGCTGACGGCCGCCCCGACCGCGAGCGCGGGCATCTGGACATAGTTCCAGAGCTGAAGCGTTGCACCATAGGCAGCAGCGGTAATGAGCCCCTCGCGGTTGACGAGCCCGACCATGATCAGCCCGGCGCCTGAAATGACGAGCATCTGCGCGCCCATCGGCAGGCCGCGCCCGACAATGAATCCGAGCTCGCGCCAGTTGGGAAGAAGATAGGCGAATTCGCGGCCGCGCAGCCGCAGCACATGGTTCCTCGCATAGAACCAGCCGATCATCGCGATCAGGCTGATCGTTCCGGCGATGGCGGTCGCGAGCGCGCTGCCAGCGATGCCGAGGCGGGGCAAGGGCCCGATCCCGAGGATCAGCATTGGGTTCAGCACGATGTCGAGGACAACGGTCAGGATCATGAAGCGCAGCGGCGTCACGGCATCCCCTGCGCCGCGCGAGGCCATCGAGAGCATGACCATCAACATGCTTGCCGGCACCGCGATGAAGGTCACCCGCAGATAGTCGTGCGCGAGCGTGAAGGCCTCGGGCGGGGTTTCGAGCCAGCGCAGGATGCGATCGGACGCGAACCAGCCGATCACGGCGATGACGAGCGAGAAAGCAACCGCAAGTCCGATCGCGGCGCCGCTGGCGCGCCGGGCGGCGTCGATGTCGCCGCGCCCGATCGACTGGCCGATGAGGACCGTCGCGGCCATGCCGAAGCCGAAGAAGGCACCGAACATGAGGAACATGATGATGTTGGCGTTGGCGGTCGCAGCAAGCGCGCTTTCGCCGAGAAATTGCCCGACCCAGATCGAGTTCACCGACCCCGACAGGGTCTGGAGAATGTTCGACGCGAGCGTCGGCAGCGCGAAGAGGATCAGCGTTTTGGCGATGGGCCCGTGGGTCAGGTCCATCCGCCCGCCGCCGCGCGCAGTCTGGCGCGGCGGGACCGGGCTGGCCGCAGGATCGGCAGCCGCCGCGACGGGTGTCGGCGTGGCGGGCGTTTCGCCGTCGGTCACCCCAGACGCGCCAGTGCGGCGGTCAGGCGGTCGGCCTCGGCTTCTTTCGCGGCGTGGTCCATGCGGGCCTTCTCGACGGCTTCGGGTTTCGCGCGTTCGACGAAAGACGGGTTGTTCAGGCGCCCGGCGAGGCCGTCGCGTTCCTTCGTCGCGGCGGCGAGCGCCTTGGTCAGGCGGTCGCGTTCGGCGGCGATGTCGATCACGCCTTCGAGCGGGACGGTGATCGTCTCGCCCTCGACGACGAGCTGCGCCGATGCGCCCGCGGGGGCGGGGTCGAAGCGGATCGCTTCGAGACGCGCGAGGCGATCAAGCTGGGCTGACAGCTTGTCGGTGCGATCCTTCAGCGACGCAGGAAAATGCGCGGTCAGGCGCGCGCCGGGCGGAAGGCCCAGTTCGGCTTTCGCGGTGCGCAGTTCGCTGACGAGCTTGATCAGCCAGTCGATGTCGGCGCTGGCATCGGCGTTGCGCGCGGCGTCCGGCGCCGGCCATTTCGCGGTGATCAGCGGATAGTCGGCGCGATCGCCAAGGCCCGTCCACAGCTCTTCGGTGATGAAGGGCATGAAGGGGTGGAGCATGACGAGGATCTGGTCGAGTACCCAACCGGCAACGGCCTTGGTCTCGTCGTCGATCGCACCCTTGATCAGTTCGAGATACCAGTCGCAAAAACGGTCCCACGCGAAGCTGTAGATCGCGTTCGCGGCCTCGTCGAAGCGATAGGCGGCAAAGGCGGTTTCCATCGCGGCGACGGTATCCGCGACCTCGCCGATGATCCAGCGATTGACCGGCAGCGTCGCGGCGGGCGCCTCGAAGCTGGTAGAGGCCGCAATGCCATTGGCTTCGCAGAAGCGCGCAGCGTTCCACAGCTTCGTCGCGAAATTGCGATAGCCCGCGAGGCGCGCGTCATCCATCTTGATGTCGCGGCCCTGGCTTTCCATCGCCGCCATGAAAAAGCGGAGCGCGTCGGCGCCGTACTGGTCGATCAGGCCGAGCGGGTCGACGACATTGCCCTTCGACTTCGACATCTTCGCGCCGTCGGGCGCACGGACGAGGCCGTGGAGGTAGAGCGTCCTCCACGGGATATCGCCCATGAACTCCATCCCCTGCATCGCCATGCGCGCATCCCAGAAAAAGAGGATGTCGAAGCCGGAGATAAGAACGTCGTTGGGGTAGTGGCGTTTGAGAAGGTCGGTGTTCTCGGGCCAGCCGAGCGTCGCGAAAGGCCAGAGTGCGGAGGAGAACCAAGTGTCGAGTACGTCTTGGTCCTGCCAGAGACCAATTCTCGCGCTATTGCCGCCCGTTCCTGTGTAGGCAGCAGCCGCAGTTGGGGCTTCAAAAAATTCTATGCCTTCGCCTTGATAGTGGGCTTTGGCTTGTCGGACTGCGTCATCGTAGCTTTCGGCCACGAAAATAGCATTCTGCACTGATGCGTCGCCAACGACATAATTCGGCGTTCCATCTACAACGGCGGGCCCATACCAAGCCGGAATCCGGTGACCCCACCAGAGCTGGCGCGAGACGCACCATGGCTGGATATTCTCCATCCAGTTGAAGAAGGTCTTTTCCCACGTCTTGGGGACGATGTTGATCCGCCCGTCGCGTACCGCGGCAATCGGCGGCTGCGCGAGCGTTTCGGCGTCGACATACCATTGGTCGGTCAACCAAGGCTCGATGACCACGCCGCCGCGGTCGCCGAAGGGCGTCTGGATCGTGCGCGGCTCGGCGTCATGCTCGCCGCCGTCTTTGTCGATATGCGGGATCAGGAAGCCCTGTTCCTTCATCCGCGCCACGACCAGTTCGCGCGCGCCGTCCTTGCCGTCGCGCTTGAAGCGATGGAGGCCGAGATATTCTTGCGGGATCAACCCGTCGCTCGTCTGGATGACGTTGGCGTCGCCGTCGAGCATGTTGAGCATCTCGCCGGGCTTGAAGCCCGCGCGCTTGCCGACGTCGAAGTCGTTGAAGTCATGGCCGGGCGTGATCTTCACCGCGCCGCTCCCAAGATCTGGATCGGCATGTTCGTCGGCGACGATCGGCACCCGGCGTCCGGTGATCGGCAGCTCGACAAACTTGCCGATCACGCTCCTGTAGCGCGCATCGTCAGGGTGCACCGCGACCGCCATGTCGGCGAGCATCGTTTCGGGGCGCGTCGTCGCGACCTCGATATAATCGCGCCCGTCGTCGAGTTTCACCCCGTCGGCGAGCGGATATTTGAAGTGCCAGAAGCCGCCCTGGACCTCGTGCGTTTCGACCTCGAGGTCGGAGATCGCGGTCTTGAGCTTCGGGTCCCAGTTCACGAGGCGCTTGTCGCGGTAGATCAGGCCCTTCTTGTGCAGGTCGACGAAAACCTTGACGACGGCCTGCGTAAAATGCGGGTCCATCGTGAACTGTTCGCGGCTCCAGTCCATCGAGCAGCCGAGGCGGCGGAGCTGGCCGGTGATCTGGCCGCCGCTTTCCGCCTTCCACTGCCACACCTTCTCGACGAATTCGTCGCGCGTATAGTTGGTGCGCTTGTCCTGCCGCTCCTCGAGCTGGCGTTCGACGACCATCTGCGTGGCAATGCCGGCATGGTCCATGCCGACAACCCACAGCGCATCCTTGCCGCGCAGCCGCTCGTAGCGGACGAGCACGTCCTGCAGCGTGTTGTCGAGCGCATGGCCGATGTGGAGCGCGCCGGTGACGTTCGGCGGCGGGTTGACGATCGTGAAGGGGGTGGCGTCGGGACGGTGCGGGCGAAACAGCCCGCGGCTTTCCCATTCATGGGCCCATTTCGCCTCGATAGCGGCGGGATCGAAGGTTTTTTCCATCGGCATAGCCGCGCGCCTTTGCCAGCCGGGGGCGAAGGCGGCAAGGGGGAACAAGCCCACTACTCGTCATGCCGGACTTGATCCGGCATCCATCCCACCCGCGCGAAGATGGACCCCGGATCAAGTCCGGGGTGACGAAAGAAGGGAGCCCAGTCTTACTTCTTCAAATAGCTTCCCAGCCAGTTGAACACCGTCTGGTGCCACTGGACACTGTTCGCGCCCTTCAGCACCCAGTGGTTCTCGTCGGGGAAGACCAGAAGCTGCGACGGAATGTTGCGACGCTGGAGCGCGGTGAAGGCGGCGAGACCCTGCGTATAGGGAATGCGGAAATCCTTTTCGCTGGTGATGACCAGCATCGGGGTCTTCCACTTGGCGACATGATTGACCGGGTTCCATTTTTCATATTCTTCGGGAACCTCGAAATAGGGGCCGCCATGCTCCCATTCGTCGAACCACAGCTCCTCGGTTTCATAGGCCATGGCGCGCGCGTCGAAGACGCCGTCGTGCTGGACGAGACATTTGAAGCCGTCGGTCCACTGGCCGGCGATCCAGTTCATCATGTATCCGCCGTACGACGCGCCGAGCGCGCAGGCGTTGGCGATGTCGAGCTGCGCATCCTGCTTGCCGGCCGCTGCCAGGCCCAGCTTCAGATCTTCGAGCGGCTTGCCGCCCCAATCCTTGTTGATGCTGTCGGTGAAGGCCTGGCCGTAACCGGTCGAGCCGTGGAAATCGACGCTGACGACGCCATAACCCCGCTGCGCGAAAAGGCGCGGGTTCCAGCGCGTCGACCAGCCGTTGCCGAAGCTGCCCTGCGGGCCGCCATGGACGATGAACGCGACCGGCAGTTTGGCTGTGGCATTCGCGGGCTTCAGGATGATGCCCCAAACCTTGTCACCGTTGGCGCCGGCGAACTGCATGCGGTCGAATTTTACCGGATCGAATTCGGCGAGCGTCGCGGAGTTCACGGCCGTGAGCTGCTTCACCTTGCCCTTGGCGTCGCGGACATAGAGGTCGGTCGGAAGCAGCGCGCTGTTGCGCGTGTAGAGCAGCGCCCCGCCCGGCATCACCGTGACGTCGCCCACCGTGCCGTCGAATGCCTCGGCGGAAGCCTTGAGCTTTTCGACTTTGCCCGTCGCAGCGTCGACCTTGAACAGCGGATGGTCGAGCACATCCTGAGCGGTGACGAAAAGCGACTTGCCGTCCGCCGCCCAAGCGATCGAATCGACCGAGCGATCCCATGCATCGGTGAGCTTCTTGGTCTCGCCGTTTTCGAGGTTGCGCAGCATCAGCACCTGCCGGTCCGCTTCGTAGCCGGGACGCGCCATCGCGGCATAGGCCAGCCACTTTCCGTCGGGCGAGGGGGTGGGCAGCGTATCGGTCGCTTGATTGCTCTCGGTCAGGTTGACCGGCATCATCCGGCTGTCGACAAGCCAGCTGTAGATATCGAGATTGGTCGAGGTCGGCTCGTGGCGGTCGGCCTTGCGCAGCGTGAAGAAGACGGTGCGACTGTCTGCGCCCCACGCGAGTTCCTCACCGCCGCCGAACGGTTTCGAGGGGCTGTCACCGATCAGTCCGGCGTCAATCGGGCGCGCGACGCTGGCCTTGCCGCCTTCGAGATTGAAGACGAACGGGCGGCTATAGGTGCCCGGGGTCTCCCATGCGTCCCAGTGGCGAACGAACCCGGTGCCATCCTTGTAGAGTCGGCCGCTGCCTGGGCCGACGAGCGCGCCCTTGTCTTTCGCATCGCAGCCGAAGTCGGTGCATTCCTTCGGAATGTCGCCCCATGCGAGCAGCTTCTTGCCGTCAGGAGAAATCTTGAAGCCGGAAACGTCGGCCTGGGTGTCGGTGACCTGCGTCGCGGTGGCGCCCGCAGCAATGTCGACGCGCCAGATCTGGTCCTTGCCCGACGCGTTCGAGAGGAAATACAGGCTGCCGTCGGGCGCGAAGGCGGGCGCGGTTTCGTTCTTGCCCGGCATGTCGGCGACACGAACGGGTTTTGCATCCTTCGCATTGCGGTCGATCAGCCAGAGCCCGGTCGAGCGCTTGTAGCTCTCCTTCTCGGTATCGGTCTGCTGGAAAACGACCCAGCGCCCGTCGGGGGATGCGGCCGGCGCGGCGACGCGCTTTATCGTCGCGAGGTCGACCTCGGTCATCGGGCGAGCAAGCGCGGGGGAGGAAAGGGCGGCGGTGAGCGCGATGGCGCTGGTGAGGAGCATGGTACGCATGGACGCGGTTTAGCGATGCGGTGAGTGCGTTCAAGCCGTTACGTTGTTGAACTGCCCGTCGGAGTTCGGTTTTGGGGTGGATTCCAGCCTTTCAATTCTCGTCATGCTGAACTTGTTTCAGCATCCATGGCCGGGCCTTGCATCCGGCGCGGCGCCGAAGGAAACGGCAGACCATGGACCCTGAAACAAGTTCAGGGTGACGATGCAGGATGGGTCAGCTTCCGGTCGTTAGCTACCGATACTCATCCAACGACCGGACTCTGCCGCAACGGCCGTTAGCGCACCAACGCGCCGCCCTTCATCACATGGTCGATCTTTTCGAGCGACCTTATGTCTTTCAGCGGATCGGCCTTCACCGCGATCATGTCGGCGTAACGCCCTGGGACGATAGCGCCGACGTCGCTGCGGCCCATTTCCTCCGAAGCGCGGCCGGTCGCGGCCTGGATCGCCTGCATCGGGGTCATTCCATATTTGACCATATAGGCGAACTGCCTGGCGTTGAGGCCGTGCGGATAGACACCCGCGTCGGTCGCGAAGCCGATGTTAACGCCGAGTTCGACCGCGCGTTTGAAGGCCGCGCGCTGGGTGTCGGTCGTCTCGCGGTTCTTCCGCAAATATTCCTCGGGCCAGCCCTCCTTCCGGCCCTGATCGTCGATATAGTCGCCGTTGTAGATGTCCATCGCGAGCCAGGTGCCGTGCTTCTTCGCGAGTTGCAGCGTCGCTTCGTCGGCAAGGCTGGCATGTTCGATGCTGTCGACGCCGGCGTTGATCGCGTTCCGGATGCCGATCGCGCCGTGCGCGTGCGCCGTGACGCGTTTGCCGCGCGCATGCGCGACCTTGACGATCGCGGCAAGCTGTTCGGGCGTGAGTTCGGGCGCGCCGGGTTCGGTACCGATCGCGAGGACGGCGCCGGTTGCGATCGTCTTGATGAAGTCGGCGCCATGGTCAAGCAAATATGCGGTCTTTTCCGCCGCTTCCTCGGGCGTTGCGGCGACGCCGAGGCGCATGTCAGCGGGCAGTTGCTCATTCGGAACGACGCCGTTCAGCTCGCCGCCGCCTTTCGGAATCGTGAGATAGGCGCCCGCAACCCACATGCGCGGCCCCGGGACGTCGCCGCGGTCGATCGCGTTGCGCAGCGTCACGTCGGTCAGCCCGCGATAGGTGCCGACGTCGCGGACGCTCGTGAAACCGGCGTTCAGCGTGACCCGGGCGTTGCGCGCGCCGACCAGAGCGGTCTCGGCGGGAGAGGCCTTCATCGGGGCGGCGAGATCGGCGCTCTGACCGAGATCGGCGAGATGGGTATGGAGATCGATCAGCCCCGGCAGGACTGTATAGGCCGACCAGTCGACAATTGTCGCCCCGTCGGGCGCCTTGCCGCAAGGACCGATTGCCTTGATATGCTCGTCGAGGATGGTGACGCACTGACCGGTGCGCACCTCGTTCGACAGGCCGTCAATCAACCGTCCGGTCTGGACATAGACGGTTTCGGCGGCAGCGGGGGCGGCAGAAAGCGCAGCGGCCGCGATCAGAGCGACGCGTTGAAAGTGTCGCACTGACGCGGATCCCCCGTTTGCAGCCCGCGGCGCAGCCAGGTCATGCGCTGCTCGCTCGTCCCATGGGTGAAGCTTTCGGGCACCGGACGCTGCCCCGCCGAGCGCATCAGCGTGTCGTCGCCGATCGCGTTGGCGGCGCGCATCGCTTCTTCCATGTCGCCCGGCTCCATCACGGTCTGCCCGTCCTTGTTGCGTGCGCGGTTCGCCCACACACCGGCGTAACAGTCAGCTTGCAGTTCCATGCGGACCTGCAGCGCATTGCCCTCGGCCTGCGACGCGCGTTGCTGTGCGCGGCGGACCTGATCGGAAATTCCAGTGATCGTCTGGATGTGATGGCCGACCTCGTGCGCCACCACATAGGCCTGCGCTGCGTCGCCCGCAGCGCCGAAGCGGTTCGCGAGTTCGCTGAAGAATTCGGTATCGAGATAGATGCGTTGGTCGGCGGGGCAATAGAAGGGGCCCATCGCCGACTGCGCCGCGCCGCAGCCCGAGGTGTTTTCCTTCGTAAAGAAGCGGAGCCCCGGTTCGCGATAGCCGTTGATTTCGCTGGCCCAGAAACGGTTGGTCGAGCTGAACACCTGACAGGCGAAGCGTTCGGATTGCGTGTCGCACGCCGCGGCGCCCGCCGGTGCGCTGCTGCTGTCGACGGCGGGGTCGGACGTGCTGCTGCCGCTGAACATGCTGAGACCGGGACCGAGCAGGAAAAAGGCAACCACGCCGAGCAGCAGGATCGTCCCGCAGCCCATCCGGCGCCCGAGCAGCATCGGCAGCAAACCGAAGAGCAGGCCGCCCATTCCGCCGCCTCCACCGCCCCCGAACCCGCCGCCTCCCCGTCCGAGGTCCTGAATGTCGTCGCCGGGATCATAATCGTCGAGGCGCATGGGGCTCTCCCGCCGCTAAATGTCTGTGCGGAGGCGATTGTGGCAGCAGCGCGTTGCAATTGGAAGGGTCTTCGCGCCGTGACACATGCCTTGCAATTGTTCCTGCTGCGGTGCACAAAAGGCGAGGGTGCCGAACGCAGAAAAGGATCGTCCGAGTCCATGCCCCGCCGTGCCGCCCGCGCCTCCCTTCCGCTTCCCGATCTGGTCGTGCTCGTCCTGCAAGGCGGAGGGGCGCTCGGGGCGTTTCAGGCCGGGGTTTACGAGGCGCTGATCGATCTCGGCATCGAGCTGGACTGGGTCGCTGGCATCTCGATCGGCGCGGTCAACGCTGCGATCATTGCCGGGAATCCGCGCGACGAGGCGGTTGGCAAGATGCGGCAATTCTGGGAAGGCGTGTCGTCCGCGCTGCCGCCGCTGCCGATCGCCGACAATGATCTGCTGCGCGAATGGACGCATCTGGGCGCGGCAGCGCAGGTCGCGACCTTTGGCGTGCCGGGCTTCTTCATCCCCCGTATCCCGCCACCGATGTTCGCCGAGAAGCAGACGCCGGCAGCGGTGAGCTTTTACGACACGGCGCCGCTGGTCGCGACGCTCGACCGGCTTGTCGACTGGGACCGGCTCAACAATGGCAAGGTCCGCCTGTCTGTCGGCGCCGTGGCCGTCGAGACCGGGAATTTCCGTTATTTCGATACGACCACCGACACGATCGACGCCCGGCACATCATGGCGTCGGGCGCGCTGCCGCCGGGACTGCCGCCGGTCGAGATCGACGGCGCGTGGTATTGGGACGGTGGGCTCGTGTCGAATACTCCGCTCGAACATGTCGTCGAGAGCGCGAAAGAGGATATGCTCGTCTTTCAGGTCGACCTGTTCCCGGCGCGTGGCGAGCGGCCGCACGATCTGGAAGAAGCGTGGTCGCGCGAGAAGGACATTCGCTTTTCGAGCCGTACGCGGCGCATTTCGGACGGGCTGGTCCGGCGGCGCAAGGAGCATCGGCTAATCGACCGGATGCTTAGGAAACTGCCGCCCGAAGCCCGCGACCTGCCCGAGGTGAAGGCGGTCGAAAAGATGGTCGACTGCAAGGCGCTCAATGTGGTGCAATTGATCCACCAGCCCCCCGCCTGGCAGACCGGAGCGCGCGATTTCGAATTTTCGCGTTCGACGATGGAGGTCAACTGGGCGCTCGGCCGCGACGCGGTCGAGGCGGCGATGAAGGAAGGGCAATTGCTCGCCGAAAGCATCGCCGAGGGGCGTTCCGACAGTTTCGCCGTCCAGTCGGACATGCTGCGCCCGAAAAACGGCTGAATCTCCCCGAAAAATCCCCCCGCCTGAAAGGAAATATCATGCGTCTCCAAGGAAAGACAGCCCTTGTCACCGGATCGACCTCCGGCATCGGCCTCGGCATCGCCAAGGCCTTCGCTGCCGAGGGCGCGAACATCATCATCAACGGCTTCGGCGATGAAGCGGCGATCGAGGCCGAGCGCGCGGCGCTGGCTGTGCTGAACGGCGGCAAGGCCGTCTATGACGGCGCCGACCTCACCAAGCCCGACGAGATCGAGGCGATGTTCAAGCGCGCCGACAAGGATCTCGGCGGGGTCGACATCCTCGTGAACAATGCCGGGATGCAGTTCGTCTCGCCGGTCGAGGATTTCCCGCCCGAGAAATGGGACATGATCATCGCGCTCAACCTGACCGCGGCGTTCCACACCATCCGTCACGCCGTGCCGGGGATGCGCGAGAAGAAATGGGGGCGGATCATCGGCACCGCCTCGGCGCACTCGCTCGTCGCGTCGCCGTTCAAATCGGCCTATGTCACCGCGAAGCATGGGCTTGCCGGCCTGACCAAGACCGTCGCGCTGGAGGTTGCCGACGCCGGGATCACGGTCAATTGCATCAGCCCCGGCTATGTCTGGACCCCGCTGGTCGAAAACCAGATTCCCGACACGATGAAAGCGCGTCACATGACGCGCGAGCAGGTGATCAACGATGTGCTGCTTGCGGGGCAGCCGACGAAGCAGTTCGTCACTGTCGAACAGGTCGCGGCGATCGCCGCCTTCCTGACGCGCGACGAGGCGGCGAACATCACCGGCGCGAACCTCAGCGTCGACGGCGGCTGGACCGCCGCCTGAGCATCGCGCTTGAGCATTGACCTTTCGCCTCCTAAGCTCCGGCAAAACGCCGGGCAGGAGGCAAAGGCAATGGGGGGTCGCATCCCGAAATTTTTCATGTTTTGCGCGGGTGCGCTGGGACTCGGCGCTTGCACCACGATCGCGGCGCAGCCGCCTTCGGCCACCGATGCCCCGGCGGCCGCACCGGCGGCGGAAACCGCCGGAACCTGGCGCGCGACCGCGACCGATCGGGATCGCGAGCGCGTTCGCAACTGGTATTCGAGCTGGACCGCCGCCCTCGCCGATGCGCGCGCCAAGGGTTTTGGCGGGGACGTCGATCGCGAGGGCGTCCTGCTGCAGCCGGCGGCGGCACTGCCCAACCCGCATCTTCCCGCGGGCGATTACCGTTGCCGCACGGTCAAGATCGGGACGCAGGGGCGCAGTACGCTCGCCTATGTCGCCTATGGCTGGTTCGACTGTCGCGTGGCGTCCGAACAGGGGCTGATGAGCCTGACCAAGCTGACCGGGTCGCAGCGGCCGGTGGGGCTGATCTTTCCCGACAGTCTCAACCGGCAGATCTTTCTCGGCACGCTCGAACTCGGCGACGAGACGATGCCGCTGAGCTACGGCACCGACCGGATGCGCGACATGGCGGGGCTGGTCGAGCGGATCGGCGACAATCGCTGGCGGCTGGTGCTGCCGGCGCCGGCTTATGAATCGTTGCTCGACGTGATCGAACTCGTGCCTGCAAGCTGAACAGGGGAATGACGATGCGGATATGGTGGACCGGCGTGGCTGCGCTCGCGCTTTCGATGCCCGCGGCGGCGCAGGAGCTGGCGCCCGAGGTGCAGAAGCAGATGCCTTCGCTCATGGAGATCTACCGGGATCTTCACGCCAATCCCGAACTCAGTTTCATGGAAGTCCGATCGGCGGGGATATTGGCGGCCGAGGCGCGCAAGCTTGGCTATAAGGTGACCGAAAAGGTCGGCGGCACCGGCGTCGTCGCGGTGCTGGAAAACGGACCCGGTCCCGTGGTGCTCGTCCGCGCCGACATGGACGCGCTGCCGGTGATCGAGCAGACCGGGCTTCCCGGCGCTTCGAAGGTCCGCGTGACGACTAAGGAAGGCGTCGAGACGGGCGTGATGCATGCGTGCGGGCACGATACGCATATGACCGCGTGGATCGGCGCCGCGCGGCTGATGGCAGCCAACAAGGACAAATGGTCGGGCACGCTGGTGATGATCGGGCAGCCCGCAGAGGAGCGCGGCGCGGGCGCGCGGATGATGCTCGCAGACGGGCTCTATACCCGCTTCCCGCGACCGCAATATGCGCTCGCCTTCCACGACGCCGCGCAGTTTCCGGCGGGGATGATCGGTTATACGCCGGGCTATGCGCTCGCCAATGTCGACAGCGTCGACATCCTCGTGAAGGGGCTGGGCGGACATGGCGCCTATCCGCAGGCGACGAAGGATCCGATCGTGCTTGCAAGCCGGATCGTCACGACCTTGCAGACATTGGTTTCGCGCGAAATCAGCCCGCTCGACAGCGCGGTGGTGACGGTCGGCAGCTTCCACGGGGGCGCCAAGCACAACATCATCCCGGACGAGGCGCGGCTGCAACTGACCGTGCGCAGCTACACCGACGAAGTGCGCGCGAAGCTGCTCGACGGAATTGCGCGGATCGCGAAGGGCGAGGCGATCGCGGCTGGCATGCCAGAGGACAAGATGCCGGTGGTGACCGTCGAAAAGGACGAATTCACGCCCGCGATGTTCAACACGGTCGACTTCACGAACGAAATGGCGGGCTTCCTCAAGACCCGCTTCGGCGAGAAGCGCGTCATGCAGTTGCCGCCGGTGATGGGCGGCGAGGATTTCAGCCGTTTCTCGCGCGAAGAGAATAAGGACATCAAGAGCCTGATCATCTGGGTCGGCGGGGTCCCGCAGGCCGAATATGATGCGGCGAAGAAGGAAGGCCGGACGTTACCGAGCCTGCATTCGCCCTTCTGGGCGCCCGACGCCCCCGTCGTCATTTCGACAGCGACCGAGGCGCTGACGGCGATGGCAATGAAGCTGATGCCGAAGACATAGCGAACCCGGCGGGGCCACCAGCCGCTTTGCCGGGCCGCGCTGCCGTATTCCAAATAAATTGGGATGGACCTGTCCGTGACGCTGTGGTCAGCAAACGACATGCCTGCCCATGAATCTGCTCCCGGCTTGTCTGCATGCCTCACCGACCGGGAAATGGAAATTCTGCGCCTGTTGGCCGCCGGGCATACAGTGAAGACGATCGCCGCGCGTCTGGATCGTTCGGAAACATCGATCAACGAGCGTTTGCGCTCCGCCCGCCGCAAGACGGGGGTCGGCAGCAGCCGCGAACTGGCGCGCCTTCTGGAACCCCAAAAAACTTGTGACGAAAATATCGGTCTTTCGAACCAGCGTGCCGCCGGAAAGGATCCGGAGCACACCGCGGCCATCGGGGTTCGCGGCTCGAAAGGAATGATCGTCATGCTCATCGCACTACCCATTGCCGCTGCCGGATTGATGATCGCGGTCGCACCGTCCGCCGATCCGATCGCGAAGCGGGACACGGTTTACAGCACGGCATGGCGGCGACCGCCGCTCGCCGGAAGCTGGTCGCTGGACGCATCGCAGCTGCCGGAGGAGGAGCGCCCGCAACGGGTGACGATGACCTTCCGGGCGTCGCCAGACGGCAAATGGACGACGCGCGTCGAAATCGTCGCGCCCGACGGCTCCAGCCGTCACGCGGAATCGACCGCTGCCCTGGACGGCGTCCCGGTACCGGTCTCCGGAAATATGGAACTCATCGACAGCGTTGCGCTGCGACAGCCGGCTCCGAACACACTGGTCATGACGCTGGGAAAGGCGGGCGCGCGGGTGTCGACGCGCGTCTACACCGTCGCCAAGGATCGAAAATCGATGACGGAAACCATCGTCTGGTCCGGCGATAGTCGTCAAAAACTGGAAACCACGCATTTCAATCGCGTCGATTGATCGCAACCGCCAGTCCCCCCACTTTCGCGCTCCCGGGCTTGTCCCCGGGGGCCGCCGCTTCCCATCGTGATCGGGGCGCGGCGGAAATGCGGCGGCCGCGGGCTAATGGTCCTACTTCCCCTTGAAAGCGTCGAAGCTGCCACCGCGACCGGCGCCCTCGGTAAACTTCTTGGCTCCCGCCGCCGCGCCTTCGCGAAGCGGCGCGACGCCGGCGCGGGCTTCGTGCGCAAGCGCGGCTTCGATGTCGAAATCCCATTGGCGGTAGGCGCTGAGCCGGTCGCTGTTCATGCAGATTTGCGGGAAGGCGGCGACCTGTTTCGCGAGAACAATCGCGGCGACGAGCGCTTCGCCGTCGGGCACAATGCGATCGGCAAGGCCGATGCGCAGCGCTTCGTCGGCGGCCACGGGCCGGCCGGTCAGGATCATATCCAGCGCGCGTCCTTGCCCGACGATGCGCGGCAGGCGCACGGTGCCGCCGTCGATCAGCGGCACGCCCCAACGGCGGCAATAGACGCCGAATATGGCGCCTTCCGCCGCGACGCGCATGTCGCACCAGAGCGCGAGTTCGAGCCCGCCCGCGACAGCGTGACCCTCGACTGCCGCGATAACCGGTTTCTCGAGCAGCATGCGGGTCGGCCCCATCGGGCCGGGGCCATCGGGGTCATAGCGCGACGTGCCGACCGCGCCGAGGTCGAACCCCGCGCAGAACTGGCCCGAACTGCCGGTCAGGATGGCGACGCGCGCGCTATCGTCCTTCGCAAAGGCGGTGAAGGCCTCGCGGAGAGCCAGCGCGGTGAGCGGATCGACGGCATTGCGTTTGGCGGGGCGGTCGATGGTGACGATCGTCACCGGGCCATCAAGGTCGATCCGGACGGTCATATTTTCTCCCCAAAGCTCGGTGACCCGATAGCCTGACGGGCTAGCACGACCGGAGGGGGAGGGGCAAAGCCTTGCAACGCATCCGCCGTTACCCTATGTAGTGCGTATGCGGGCCGGGCCCCTCTGGCGTCGGCGGAAGTCTCTTCCGCCACGTGATGTCGGACCGCATCGGGTGACACCGATGCTTGGCCTACCTCCCCCCTCAATCCCGGGTCCGGCATCGGCGTCACCTGCTTGATTTTATCAATCAGGAGGCCCTTCATGACTTTCAAATCGCGCTTCTACCGGCTGACCGAACTGCATCGCCAGATCGACGATGCGCTGCGCCTCGAGCATCGGCGCAGCGGCGCCGATCCGTTCCGGCTTTTGCGGCTGAAGACGCTGAAGCTCGCGGTGCGCAAACGCCTGGCGAGCCTGTCGCGCCAGCCCGCGCCCGCCATCTAATCACCATAAGATAGAGCCGGAGACGCTGCCCCGCTCCCCGCCAAGGGAAGGGGCGGCGTCTTTGGCGCATCCCAGGGATCATCATCATGGAATTTCTCTTCGCGGACTGGCTGGGAACCCCGGTCTGGTTCTGGCTCGCCTTCATCAGCCTTGTCGTCGCGCTGACCGCGTTCGACCTCGGGATCCTCCACAAGGAGAACAAGGAGATGGGGATCGGCGAGAGCCTGAAACTCTCCTTGCTTTACATCACGATCGCGCTCGCGTTCGGCGCGTGGATCTGGATCGAGAAGGGCGGCGAGGCCGGCCTCCAATATTACACCGGCTTCTTCATCGAGAAGGCGCTGTCGATCGACAACATCTTCGTCATCTCGTTGATCTTCGCGACCTTCGCTATTCCGCCGCGCTACCAGTATCGCGCGCTCCTCTGGGGCATCGTCGCGGTCATCGTGCTGCGCGGCATCATGATCGCGGGCGGCGCGGCGCTGGTTACCGAATATGGCTGGCTGCTCTATGTGTTCGCCGCCTTCCTCGTGTTCACGGGCATCAAGATGCTGTTCGCGGGCGAGAAGCCGATGGATGTCGCGGGCAATCCGGTCGTCAAATGGCTGTCGCGCCATATCCCGATCACGCACGAACTGCATGGCGAGAAATTCTTCGTCCGCGTGCCCGATACGAAGACCGGAAAGCTCGCGCTTGCCGCGACGCCGCTGTTTCTGGCGCTGGTCGTCATCAACCTTGCCGACCTGGTGTTCGCGGTCGACAGCGTGCCAGCGATCTTCGCAATCACGACCGACACCTTCATCGTCTATACGTCGAACATCATGGCGATCCTCGGCCTGCGCGCGCTTTACTTCGCGCTCGCGGCGATGGTGCATCGCTTCCACTATCTGAAATATGCGCTCGCGCTGGTGCTGGTGTTCATCGGGTCGAAGATCTTCGTCGCCGATTTCGTGCTGGGCGGCGGCAAATTCCCGCCGCTCATCAGCCTGGGCGTGACCGTGGCGCTGATCGCGGGGGGCGTAGTCTGGTCGCTTGTGAAGACCAGGCCCGGCGAAGCGGCTGCGGGTTGATGGGGCAGGGGGCGGGCGCAGCGCCCGCCCCTTATACCGCCATCAGCAGGACGTCGTCATCGCGCGGCGCCGCGGCTTCGAATGTCGGCAACGGATCGAAGCTCGTTTCCTCGACCTCTGCAGCGCCCAAGCCATCGAGCTTGAACTGGCCGAGCCTCGGCTCCTCATCCTCGCGCCAGCTCTTGCCGAGGTTCAGGGCGCTGACGAACAGGTCGCCGTGGCGTTCGAACAGCTGGTGCGGCGCGAGGGTCATGCGGTTGCCGTTATAGTCGGCGGTCACGGTGCGGCGCCGGGCAATCGCTTCCATAATCTTGAGGCGCGTGTCGCTCATGCGCCAGACGCCCGGGAAAGGGGATTCTTGTTGTGCATCGCAACATGATGCCGGCGCCGGCCGCGCGGGGCAAGGGTAAACGTTGTCATATTCAAGTCACAAACGACGAAAATGCCCGCCGGAGGCCAAATGGCTTCCGGCGGGCAGGCTTTCCTCCCCAGGAAAGCTCGGGAGGCGCGGAGCGTTTGTGCAAGGGCTCCGCGCCAAACCGGGTGGCACGAGGGGGTGCAACGGGCCCCTCGCGCCGAACTGGTCAGGCCGCGAATTGATTCATCGTATTGTCTTTGCCCGCGGCCTTCAGGGCTGCCTCGCCGGCGAAGTATTCCTTGTGGTCGTCGCCGATGTCGCTGCCCGACATATTCTGGTGCTTCACGCAGGCGATCCCCTCGCGGATTTCCTTGCGCTGAACGCCCTTGACGTAGCCGAGCATCGCTTCGTCGCCGAAATATTCCTTGGCGAGATTGTCGGTGCTGAGCGCCGCGGTGTGATAGGTCGGCAGCGTGATCAGGTGGTGGAAGATGCCCGCCCGCTTCGCCGCGTCGCGCTGGAAGGTGCGGATGCGGTTGTCGGCCTCTTCGCCCAGCGGCGTCGCGTCATAATCGACGCTCATCAGCTTGGCGCGGTCATAGGCGCTGACGTCCTTGCCTTCCTTCTCCCACGCATCGAACACCTGCTGGCGGAAGTTCAGCGTCCAGTTGAAGCTGGGCGAGTTGTTGTACGCGAGCTTCGCATTGGGGACCACTTCGCGGATGCGATCGACCATGCCGGCGATCTGTTCGATGTGCGGCTTTTCGGTTTCGATCCAGAGCAGGTCGGCGCCGTTCTGCAGGCTGGCGATACAGTCCATGACGCAGCGATCCTCGCCGGTTCCGGGGCGGAACTGATAGAGGTTCGAGGGCAGGCGCTTCGGGCGCAGCAGCTTGCCGTCGCGGTTAATGAGGACGTCGCCGGGGTTGCCCGCGCCCTCGACCTCTTCGCAATCGAGGAAGCTGTTATACCGGTCGCCAAGGTCGCCGGGTTCCTTGGAGAAGGCGATCTGCTTGGTGAGGCCTGCGCCGAGGCTGTCGGTGCGCGTCACGATGATCCCGTCCTCGACGCCGAGTTCCATGAAGGCGTAGCGGCAGGCGCGGATCTTCGCGATGAAATCCTCGTGCGGCACCGTGACCTTGCCGTCCTGATGGCCGCACTGCTTTTCGTCCGAAACCTGATTTTCGATCTGCAGCGCGCAGGCGCCGGCCTCGATCATCTTCTTGGCGAGCAGATAGGTCGCCTCGGCGTTGCCGAAGCCCGCGTCGATGTCGGCGATGATCGGCACCACGTGCGTTTCATGATTGTCGATCGCGGCCTGGACCTGCTTGGCCTTGAGCTCGTCGCCTTCGGCGCGCGCGGCGTCGAGGTCGCGGAACAGCATGCCGAGCTCGCGCGCGTCGGCCTGACGCAGAAAGGTGTAGATTTCCTCGATTAGCGCCGGAACGCTCGTCTTTTCGTGCATCGACTGGTCGGGGAGCGGACCGAATTCGCTGCGCAGCGCGGCGATCATCCAGCCCGAGAGATAGATGTAGCGGCCCTTGACGGTTCCGAAATGCTTCTTGACCGAGATCATCTTCTGCTGCGCGATGAAGCCGTGCCAGCAGCCCAGCGACTGGGTGTAGTTGGCGGGGTCGGCGTCGTAGGCGGCCATGTCGGCGCGCATGATGCGCGCGGTGTAGCGGGCGATGTCGAGCCCGGTACGGAACTTGTTCTGGGCGCGCATCCGGGCGACGCTCTCGCCGCTGATGCCGTCCCAGGTGCCGTCATAGTCGCGGATGAGGCGGCCTGCCTGCGCCATATCTTCGGTGTAGCCCATCGTTCGAGTCCCTTGTCGAGAGGTGATGGGTGGAAGTTGGCGAAGGTGCCGCCCAAAGTGAAAAGCTTTGTCAATAATATTTGTGAAATATACCGGTTCGGTGTAAATCGTCGTGTAAAATAGTAAAGAAAGTTACAGACGATGGCGGAGCGGCGGGTGTTTGCGGGGCCGGCGGTGCGAAAGGTGCGGCGCGAGGCGGGGATTACGCAGGCCGCTATGGCCGACGCGCTCGACATCTCGCCGAGCTATCTCAACCTGATCGAGCATGGCCAGCGGCCGCTGTCGGCGACGGTGATCGTGCGGCTGGCCGAGCGCTTCGGGTTCGACGCGGCGAAGCTGGGCGCCGAGGATGTGCCGGGCGGGCTTGCGGGCCTGAGACGCCGGCTCGCCGATCCGCGCTTTGCCGACTTGGGCATCGGGCCGCAGGAGGTCGAGGAGTGGCTGCAGACCGCGCCCATGACCGCGGCTGCGTTCGCCCGCCTGTTCGATGCCGCGCCCGAGGGGCGCTCGGAAGGCGAAGGTGACGCGCCCGAAGTTGCCGCGGTGCGCCGCGCGATCGAGAAATGGCGCAACCATTTCCCCGACCTCGACGCGCGCGCCGAGGAACTGGCCGACGAGCTGCGGCTCGCGGGCGGCGACCTTTATGGTACGATTTCAGAGCGTTTGCGCACGCGGCACCAGCTCGGCATTCGCATATTGCCGAGCGACGTGATGCCCGACCGGCTGCGCTGGCTCGACTGGCACGCGCGGCAGTTGATGCTGAACGAGCTGCTGCGCCCCGCGTCGCGCACCTTCCAGGCGGCGGCGACGCTGGCGCAGATCGAGGCGAAGGACGAGATCGACGCGCTCGTCGCGGGCGCGGGGTTCGCCGAAGCGGCGGCGGCGCGGATGTTCGAGCGCCACCTGGTCCACTATTTCGCGGCCGCGCTGATGATGCCGTACAGCCGCTTCCTGCGCGCGTGCGACGCGACGGGATATGATTTGCTGTTGCTCCAGCGGCGCTTCGGCGCGGGCTATGAGCAGGTCGCACACCGGCTGACGACCTTGCAACGCGTCGGCGCGCGCGGCTTGCCCTTTTTCATGCTGCGCATCGACCGCGCGGGGCAGGGGAGCAAGCGTTATGCGGGGGCGAGCCAGTCGCCGCTGGTCGATGGCGATGCGCGCTGCCCGCTGTGGGGCGTTCACGAAGCCTTTTCGCGCCCCGGCGAGGTGATCGCCGATCTGGTCGAGCTGGAGGATGGCTCGCGCTGGTTCACCCAGTCGCGCTCGGTCGCCGCCCCCGGCGCGACGGGGAGCGGGACGCCCGCGCGCTTTGCCGTGTGTGTTGGGGTCGATGCGAAGGTCGCCGCACCTTTGATCGCGGCACGAGGGCTCGACCTGATGCGCAGCCCCGCCACGCCGATCGGGCTCGGCTGCCGGCGGTGCACGCGCAGCGGCTGCATCCAGCGCTCGATGCCGCCGCTCGGCCGCCCGCTGCGCTTCCGCGAAGGCGAGCGCGGCGTGAGCGCGTTCGACTTCGCGGGCGACTAGAAGACCAGCCAGCGCGGCGTCGCGCGGCGGAAGTCGTGGTGGCGTGCGCCAAATTCGCGGGCGAGATGCGCTTCGTCGACGCGCACCTGCAGCGCGCGGGCGATCACGAAGATTCGTCACCCCGGACATGATCCGGGGCCCACGACTTCAACGCCGCGCTGGATCCCGGATCAAGTCCGGGATGACGAAGAGGGGATGTCTAAATTGGGGTGGGGAGCGGACTTGAGGCATTGCTGTGCGAACTCATCCTCGTAAGCTGAGCATATGGAATTGAAATATGTGCATCTGGGCCCAAACGAGGCTCCCCCGCAGCTTCCAACCGGTCCACTTCGTGTGGTTATCATATCGGAAACCACAGGCGGTGATGACTGGCGAAACAGCACCGCCCGATGGTTGGTGGACGGCGGCTGCCTCTATGCGGTCGCTTGGGGTAAAGAGTGCGAAATGTGGCACGACGCTGTAGATTGGGCGGTGCTTGAGACCTTCGACTACGGCGACATTCCTGAAGATAAGTTTGTGATGACGACGTGGCACGCCGATGAGCCTCTCTCCGAAGCGCTATGGTTTGCCGGAAACTGTGCGTTCCATCCGGACGTGGCACTCAAGCAGACTATCCTCCTTCACGTTGCCAACGAAGCCAAGGAGGTCGAGATGATTGCCGCTTATGTGGGAAGCCAAATCGATAAATGACCCGAACGTCTGTTTTCGGTCGCCAGCTGCCCTGTGCGATCCCCGGCAGAGGCCGGAGCGCAGCCACGCCGGGAAGCCGAATGGCTTTGCGCTCTGGACTCGACGCATCGGGGCGATAAACAAGTGTAAAATTAACCGACAGTTGAGCGCAACCGTTAAAAACGTGCGGTTTCGGAGCCGTTTTGTAAGTGTTTTCCAGAGTCACCTTACGTTCCTTTCCCATTTCAGTACCGCCGCCGCCGACAGTTTCCCTTGGTCGCGGAGCTTCGCGTAGTACTCGACCATCTGGAACGACTGGCCAGAGATCGACGCGGTTTCGGCAACCGAGCAGCCCGCTTCGAGCAGGGCGATGACGGCGTTCTTGCGGAGGCCGTGCGGGACGAGATCGAGCCCGAACGCGGCGCAATGGCTCTTGAGCGCGATGCGGACGCGCTGCGGGCCGATGGGCTTGCCGTCCTGCGTCGTGAGGATCGTGATAGCCCGTTTCGGTGTGCGAGCCAGTTCATCGGCAAGCGCGCGGTGGATATGGATGCGCATATCCTTGCCGGTCTTTTGCTGGCTAATATGCAGCACGCCGTCGCGAATGTCTGACCAGCGCATGTTGACGACATCGCCGATCCTCTGCGCGGTGTAATAGAGCAGATGCGTTGCCAACCGGACACGCTGGTTTTCGCTTTCAAGAGCGGCGTGCAGGATATGGTCTGGCCAAGGCTTATGCTCGCCGACTTCCATCTTTTCGATGTCGCGGGTCGGATCGCAGCCAGCGGGGACATATTGCCGATGACCGGCGCGCGCCCACGAATACATCGCGCTCACTGTGGCGAGCACCAGGTTGGCCGTCGCTGGCTTGTCGCCCAGCTTGTCCATCATGCGGGCGATGTCGCGGGGCTCTACCCGTCCGGCGGGCGCGTCGCCCATCTCATGCGCGACCTTGGCTAAGTGCAGCGAATAGAGCCGCTGCGAATTGGCCGCCAGCTTCCGAAAACCCGACGACTTCTCATAGAGCGCGATCAGGTCGGTGACGCTGGTCTGCGCCTTGATACCCGCCCGCCGGTTGCGGTGGCCGAGCAGGGCTGAATAGACCCCGCCAAACTCGCGTGACTTCGGATCGGGCAGGCGCTTGTAAACGGGCTTTCCGTTCTTGACGGCGCCGGTGTCGAAGTAGAGATATTCCTTGCCGCGAGCCTTTACGCGCTTGATATATTTGAGATTATGCTGCATAAAGATTGCTCGATGCGCGCCAGTCTCCCGCGCCCGACATATCGGCAAGATGCTGGTCGATTTGCTCGCGGTGCCAATGCGGCTTCCCGCCGAGCAAGACTGGCATAGGCAGCGCCCCACTGGCAACTTCGCGCTCGAACGCCGCCTCCGACAGCTCGCAATATGCGGCAGCCGTCTTTCGGAGCATCATCGCTGGCCAGTAGGGAGCCGTCACCTCTCGCCCCCGGCATAAATGGGCACCTTATCTGTCATGGGGGATAGTCCTTGCTTTGAGGGCGGCGGACAGCAAAGCCAGCACAGGATCACCGCCCTTATGCTCGCCGCATCCGGGCCATGCTCCTTGGTGATCGCGATTGAGTCCGACCTGCGCGCGCGCTATATTGTAGATGGTCGACAGTTCCCACTCGTCGGCGGGGTCGATCAGGGTGCGTACAGCGTCGAGAGAGGCGGTGAACGGCGGGACCGCGACGGCTTGCGCGCAGTGTGGACCATAGTAGACCCGGTCGACATCAACGGCCCCATGGCCCGTGTTCTCGTTCATCGGCACCCAGTATCTGAAGGGCGCGCGATCACAGGGGACGGCGGCTAGCATAATGTCACGGTCCAACTCCCGATCCGGCCCCGTCGCCGCCTCGATCCGTTCGATGAGACTATCCACGTCCACCTCCCCAGCGTTCGCGCTGACGTTTCGCCTGCTTGACGCGGGCTACCAGCACAGGAAATTCCCGATGCAGATACTCTGTGCGGATTAGACGGGAGACTATGTAGGGCTCTGGGTGGGTCATGGGTGGTCTCCTTTGGGCGCATCGGCGTTGCCGACCGCGCTCTCGTGAACGGAACCCGTTCCGGTTTCCGCCCTACGGGCTTCGATCGCTTGCGCGATATGTCGCGACAACGCCGTATTGAAACACCAGCAATTGCCGTCGTGTGGATAGGAGCATTCGAAATCGCCACCGCATCCATATTGCTGGGATTGAATCTCGCGAAACAACTGCCCCAACTTTGCCGCATCCTCTGCATCGACCTCCCACGGACAATCGCTTGGCAATTCGTCCGCGCTAGGGACGGAAGCCCGAAGGGGCGAGACGGGAACCGGCTCGACTTGCGACGGCCCGGTCGCCGTAGGCGAAGCGCCCTTATCCATTGACCTTCCCCTTCCTACGATCCCTATCCCTCTCCCTCTTGAGGCGCATGGCTTCGGCGTCGGGGCGGAGTGAGTTAGCTTCGGCGCGCCAGTGGTTGCGGTCAGCATCGAGGCGCTTCTCACATTCATCGAGGTGCGCAATCTCCTCCCTCGCCGCAGCGAGGTCGGTGATGGCCTTCTTGAATTTGGCTTCCCAGTCGGTTTCAGGATCGACGGGCTGCTCTGACACCCGCATAAGGCCGAGCGCTTGGAGAAGGCGGTTCATGCGAGCACCTTCGCGATAGCCGCGATGCCTTCATCAGCGACTTCGGTGCAGCGCTTGGCGGTAGGGCCGTGCGGATAAGTGTAAGCACCCGGCGCGATATAGCCCTTCAGTGTGGAAATCGTGCTGGACGCCATACTCAGCGCGCGCTCTAAGGTTTCGACGCGGGACAGTACCGCTGCCATGTTCGACTGTGCGTTCTTCATTGCCTTGACGGAATCCCGTTCGCGGGCAATCTGATCTTCGGTCTTGTCGCTCATCTCTCATTTTTTCTACCCGCCGGTCCAAGGGGGCAATCGGTGCGAGCTGGACCGGCGGGGCTGTGCCGCTCGCTTGGCGGTTGAGGTTAGGCGGCCAGAGTTTGCGGCTCCGACCAGCGGATGTTGTGCTCGGCGCCAAAGGCCAGCATGTATTCGATCATCGCGCTCATCTGGCGCTTGGTCATTTGCGAGCTGCGAAAGCCTTGCGGGAAGGGGCGGCCGTCCAGACCCTCCAGGAATTGGCATTCCCAACCGCAGGCGTTCATGAAGATCGCCTTCCAGTCGTCGGGGGTGTGCATCCGGCCCATCGGCTTTTGATGGCTTATGTCGGTCAGCATGGCCCACATGCGGTCATTTTGCTCGCGGGAGCGCTTAGGCTCGCTCAAGGTCACGACATAGCCGTCAGGGGCGCGCAGGATCAGTTTCTGGGCACGCTGGCGCTGCTCGCCGCCGACAAGGGTGATCTTATGCATGTTCGCGCTCCCGCTGTGCGTCTCGGATTTGAGCGGCGCGCGGGCTGGCAGCGTTGAAAGCAGTAATGAGCGCTTCAACGTCAACCCCTCGCCAGAATGTCTCTTCCCCGACACGATGCTGCTCGGCGTGGCAGTCACGGCAAAGGCTCACCGTGCGCCAGTCGTCCGGCTTCTGCCCGATGCCTGCCCCGCTACCGAGACGGACGTGCGCAACCTCGATCGGTCGGCCGCCGCACCCCCGAACGCTGCATTCATGCGAGCGCACGAAATTGCAGTGGGCTTGCGATCGCCACCGGCTGGCGCGCTTGGGCTGTTTCGGAATGCGGCGGGGCAGCATCGATCAATCCCAACCCGGAATGTCGTCATTGAGGTCATAGGAAAGGTCGTGGTCCGTCCCCATCGCGTTCTGATTGCGATGCCGGTTGCTCGACCCTTCGCCGCTTGGCGCGCCGTCCAGCATCGTGAGCGAGCCGCCCATGCCTGCAACGACAACCTCGGTTGTGTATTTGTCGTTCCCGTCGCGGTCCTGCCACTTGCGAGTGCGCAGCTCGCCTTCGACATAAATCTTGCTGCCCTTTTTCAGATAGCGCTCGACCACGCCGACGAGGCCGTCGCCATTGATGACGACGCTATGCCACTCGGTGGCCTCTTTCACCTCACCCGACTGACGATCTTTCCAGCGCTTCGACGTAGCGATGCGAAGGTTCGCGATCTTGCCGCCGTTGGTGAAAGATTTAATTTCAGGGTCCGCCCCCAAATTCCCGATGATAATTACTTTATTGACCGAACCACTCACGCCGCTTTCTCCTTATTTGAAACTGGACCAGCGCCGTGGAAACCGGCCTTGCCGGGGCGCAAATTGAGATAGGAAAGGGGATTCATCCTCCCCTTGGCAGCCATGTCGCGAGCATTGTCCCTCTGCGTCCCGGCAAACAGGTGCGCAGGGTTCACGCACGACGGAGTATCGCATTTGTGGCAGATAACCGCTCCGTCAGGGATGCCACCGTTCGCTAGGTGATAAGCCAGCCGATGCGCCTTCCAGCGCTTGCCTTCATGCTGTACAAATCCGTAGCCGCCGCCATCCTTCGGGCCATCCCAAATCAAGCATGTCGTTTCGCCTACATGCTTGAAAAATGCTTGCGCGAGGGGGCGCTTCTTCTTTTCGACGTTGGCGCAGGCGCAGCCACAATACCGCCGAGCCGCCCACTGGTCGTGACTGTCTCGTGCGCGACGCTCGAAAGTCGCACCGCATACCTGGCAAGTCTTGCTGGCATTGGGCATTATGCTGCTTTCTTTCTTTCGTGATAGAGTACGCCGGGAACGGGCGGGCGAGCGCCGCGCGCATCGCGGTCGGCAAGGGTCTGGATCAGGTCCGAGAACTCGTCCGGCTGCGTTTTCAGGTAATGGCGAAGCGCCGCCGTCTTGTCGGTAAGCTCGGCTTCCCAATGGGTGCGCAGGCCAGTTGGGGCGCGGTCGATCTTGTTCGCGACCGCCGCCAGCTTCTTCGCTTGCTCCAATTCCTGCTCGGCGGCGAACTTCGCCTCTAGGTCATCGGACTGGCGTAACGCTTCCTGAGCGGCCCGCTGCTTCGCCTCTGCATCCTCTCGGGCCTTGCGTGCGGCCTCGTCAGCGATGCGCTGCTTTTCGACACGATAGGGCGTCAGGGCCTCTTTGCAGGCGTCCGTGCCGCGATCCGCTTTGGCGATGATCGGCTTCCACTTTTCCTGCACAGCCTTGCCCGCGTCATCGTGCGGCTTCTTTTCGGCAGCCCGCGCCTTGTCGGCGTCCTTCGACGCCTTGCGGAACTCGTCCATGAGCGCGTCGATGGCCGCTTCTTTCTCGTCGCTGTCCACCGTTCCGCCCGCGAGTGTATTGGAGAGCATCGAGAACAGGTCATCGATATGGAGGCCGAATGTCGCGTCAGCGGGCGGCGCGTTGTGCCCAACGCCGCTCACTGTGCGAACTCCACGTCATCCACATTGCCAAACTGATCGGCAGGCGGCGCGGATTTCGACTTTTCTGCAATCGCGCTGTCGAGACGCTTCATTGCATCACCGTACTGGTCCTGCGAAAGCAGCCGCAGATTTCCGACACCATACTGCTTGAAAAGCTTTGCCTCGGTGACGCCTGCGACCTTCATCTTGCCGACGAGCCGGTTATATTCTTCATCGGGCATTCCATTGGCGACGGGCGCAGATGCCTTCGGCTCTGGCGTGACATCGACAAACCCGCCTTCCGGCACTTCTTCTGCTGGCGTCGTGGAAAGGTCAGCGTCGATCATCACGACGACGTGCGCGAATGCCGAGCGGCACGCGCGACTGATAGCGCGAGTCTGCGCCATTGCGCGGATCGCATAATCGGCACGCTTCGGCAGCACCTTGCGCTTGCCATAGGACACGCTTTCGCCGCCGTACCAGGTTGGTTCATCTTCACCGACAAAGCCCTCGGCTACGGCGATGATCTGGCCATCACTCATGCGGCGGATTTCACCGACAGCGCGCACGCCCCCATCGACCTTTTCGACATCGCGAGCGCCCGCTGCGCAGCCGTGAGCGATGGCGATGGCCTGCCATCCCTCGACCGACACGAACTTGCGGCCTTGGATCGGCTTTGCGGTCTTGAGGACGATTTCGCGGCACAGGCCAGCGGCGTCGGTGGACTGGCGATAGACTTCACCGCCATTGTTAATTGGAACTAGCGCGTTCATGCGCGTTCTCCTTTCGCTAGGGGATTGAAGCGGGAACCGGCGAGACAGCGAAGCTGGCTCGATCCGAAGGACGAAAGCCCCGGTGCCCGAAGGGCAAGCGCCAAAATCATGCGTTCACCCCCACAACAGTAAGGATAACAGCCAACCCGAAGGCCATGAGGTACAAGGACCAGTGGGCTCGATAGCCGGTGAGGGGCTGGCGGCGGTGATGGTTGAAGGCGTCCATCAGTTGTCGAACCAAAAGACGAGGCGGGTCGCCTTGCCCCGACGCTCGATTTCTTCGAGCATTGCCAGCAAGCCCCAATAAGGCTCATCTATTGCCCATTTACGTGAGGCTTCC
The DNA here is from genome assembly GCF_949769155.1 of Sphingopyxis sp. Geo48. Taxonomy (NCBI): domain Bacteria; kingdom Pseudomonadati; phylum Pseudomonadota; class Alphaproteobacteria; order Sphingomonadales; family Sphingopyxidaceae; genus Sphingopyxis; species Sphingopyxis sp. Geo48. Next base: position 234,155 of record NZ_CATKPA010000002.1, read on the forward strand.
AGAACAGCGCGAAACTCGGCAGCCGTGCACCACGAATGCGAATGATGGTCTGGATGGGTGACGAACAGCTTGCGCTCGTCGGTGTATCGCGATCCGTACTCGATCCAGCTTTCAGCCTGCTCGCGGGTGCAATACCCCTCATTGTCTGTTGGTCCATCAACGATGTAGAGTTCGTTGGCGCTCTTGGATTCATAGGCGGCGTCATCCGGCATCCCGCGCGTCGGGATCATCTGGTTGCCCTCATCGCCGCGCAGGCCTGCCAGCTTGGAAAACAGGTCATAGTCTCGACCCGGGTGGCATTCGCTTGCCAGCGGCGACCAATGGGTTCCGCCTCCCTCTTTCTCAAAGAGGGCGTATTCCGGGTAAACATGAATGTCACAGCCCATTGTTTTTCTCCCCAAAGTCCGCCCCATATCGAGCGCGACAGTCTGCACGGTGCGCTTCAAGAGCGTCGGTCATTTGCTGCTCAAGAGCCTCGCTCTCGGCGATCAGGAAGTCCCAGCGATCGGCGAGCGGGGTGTCTGCCATCACGCTTTCAAAGAAGCGGATGAAGGTTGCGGGGCGGGCGATCACTTCACTTTCCTTTCCGCAAAACGGCGCTCGATCTCACTCAGTCCAGTTCCGGCGATGTTGTTTGCGATGATCGACAGGAAGTTTTCGCGCTGCTCCGAAGGCATCCGCTTGCTATCGACCAGCGTAAGCGCGCAAAGCATCGCAATGCTGTACTTGCCAGCGCGATCCCGCTGACGTTCAAGCGCCTCGTTCATGCCCGTCATGCAAGCCTGCATGAGAAAGCTGCCATCTTGGGGGCGGTCACGAAGGTGGCTGACAATTGCGGCCCCGAGTTCAGGCAAGCGAGGCTCGCTCATCGTCCCGCTCCCATCTGCATAACCCGATATTCGCCGCGCACCTGCTCCACGAAGTCACAGCGCACCCCTGAGGGCTCCATGTCCCGCATGGCAGGGTGAATAGCGTCAACGGCTTCCACAGCGTCTGCAATGGCGTCCAGATCGCCGACACGCTCGCCGGTGATGGTGTCCGTCCAGTTGTCGGGAAGCGCGCGCAGGGCGGCTAGGGCGAGGTCCACCAGCACTGCCGGATCGAGGCTCGCAAGCTGGTCAGCCTTGAACGCGCGGGTTGCTGCGTTGAGTTCGGTGAGGGCGTTCATCAGTGAGCCTCCGCTTCAAGGCGGCTGATGTAGAAGTGCACGCCGCCAGCGCATTCATCTTCCCACTTGTCCGACCAGTTGGGCGCTTCGACGCGCTCGCCAGCGGTGTAGGTGAATTTCGGATCGCGGCTGGACACAGCCTTGTCTGCGCCGAAAATCTCCAGCACGTCGGCGAACTTGGCGCGGCACTTGCGGCCGAAGGCGTGTGAGCGTGGGCTGTCCTCTGGGATGCGCAGCTTGACGATCACGTCGTCTCGGCACTTCTTCCAGCCGATGATGTCGCCCTCGGGCAAAATGCGGGTCCGAGCGATAGCGAGGCCTGCATTTTTGGCACCCGCGAGGTTGGCATCCGCGAGGTTGGCACCCGCGAGGTAGGCATCCGCGAGGTTGGCACGCGCGAGGTTGGCATCCGCGAGGTAGGCATCCGCGAGGTTGGCACGCGCGAGGTTGGCACGCGCGAGGTTGGCACCCGCGAGGTTGGCACCCGCGAGGTAGGCATCCGCGAGGTTGGCACGCGCGAGGTTGGCACGCGCGAGGTTGGCACCCGCGAGGTTGGCACCCGCGAGGTTGGCATCCGCGAGGTTGGCACGCGCGAGGTTGGCACGCGCGAGGTTGGCACCCGCGAGGTTGGCACCCGCGAGGTTGGCATCCGCGAGGTTGGCACGCGCGAGGTTGGCATCCGCGAGGTAGGCATCCGCGAGGTTGGCACGCGCGAGGTTGGCACGCGCGAGGTTGGCACGCGCTTTAACCGCCCACTTGACCGCCAGACCCAGCTTGACGCTGTAGGTCATGTCGGGGGTGACGCTGATCTCTGCGGTGAACTGGACCGCGTTGGTGAAGCGGTTCCTTACCTCGAACTTCTCAAGCGTCTCGCTGATTGCCATCTTCCATCTCCAAACTCGGCAACGGTGTTGCCCTGTCTGGAGTGATAATGCACAATGCATCACATAAGCACAAGTGCAAAATGCATCAGCGGCAAAAAAAGTTTGCCCCATCTCGGAGAAGGCAGGATTTTTAGCCTGTTAGGTGGCGGTCTCTTCGGTTGCGTAGCGCAATATCGCGCGGTCAACCGAATCTTCGTATGCCGCCCGGCGGTAGGCAGGCATTAGCGATGCGCGCCCCTTCACTATCCCGAAAAGCAGTGCCGCGCCAACTCGATCCCGAGTTTCCTGATAATCCGCATTAACCAAATTGTAGAGGCCGTCGAGCCGAAGGGGATGGATGGCCTTCGGTTCGACCTTCATTCTGCGAAGGGCATTGAGAATGGCAAGGTTTTGGAAGCCAATCTTGCCCTCGTCGGCTCCGCCAATAACCGCATTTGCGAACCAGTTTCTAATCACGAAATATGCGCCGAAACCTAGGGTTATTCCCATCAAGGGGGCTATCCCTTCCTTGATGTCTCCGTCCCCCGAGAAATAGAAAATCGCGACAATGACCGCTGCGTCAATGGCGCGGTTGGCGGCCCAAATTCTCCACGTGACGGCCCACCAGTCCCGCTTCCCAATGATATAGGGATCGTTCGCAATTTCCTCCATGCAGCCCCCTCATTCGTACCGGATCGATGCCACGACCCAAGCGATAATTTCGATCTTTTCTATCTCATCCCCCGGCTGGTCGCAACGAAAGGGCGCCTGAAACTCGGGATGCGTCGAGCGCGGCACGAGCCATTCTATCCCGTTCGCGTCGCGCTGGTATTCCTTCACCGTCGTTTCCAGCTCGCCATTGAACCGCGTCCGCTGGACGACCACGCGCTTTCCGTTGGGGATCGGTTCATCTCCCCAATAGCGCACACACTCGATCACCGTGCCTGGTGGGTAGGGAATGTCCATTGAATGCCCCTCGACCTTGAGGCCGAAGCGGTGATTGAGCGGGGCGCGAACATCGGGTGATCCGGTGAAATAGGACCATTCCTCTTCTGGATACTGCAGGCTTTCCTTCCAGACACCGGCAGCGACCGCGCCTTGAACGGGAAGCTGGGGGCCGAGCTGCACCGCCTCCAGATTGTCGGCCTTGTCGCGGCCATAGAGTAGCCATTCGGGCGTCGTGCGAAAGAAGCGCGCATAACGCTCGGCACGATTGGCGGGGAAGCCCCGCGATCCGTTTTCGTGCTGGATGTATGTAGCGATGGCAACGCCCATAGCTTCCGCTGCGCTCTTGGCGCTTTCGTAGCCCGATTTCTCTCGGGCAGCCTTGAGTCGGTCGGCGGGCGATTCCATTGGATCGCGATAGACGGTGCGATGATGCAAAAGGCACTTGCGCTTTGCTGGTGCATTATGCATTATGGGCAAATGCAGACCCATCCTGACATCATTCGCAAGGCTGGCAGTCCCGAAGCGGTCGCTGCCAAGCTGGGCGTGTCGGTTCATACCGTCCGCTCTTGGTTGCAGCGCGAGCGCATCCCAGTCGAACGCTGGGGCGATTTCGTGGACGCGAAGTTTTGCTCCACGAAAGAGCTTCTTGAGGGCCAGCCGCCCCGCAAGCAGCGGGACGCAGCGGCATGATCGTCCGCAAAGACAACAGAACCTCGGTTGGGTCGCACCTCCGAGAGGGGGCCAGTACGTCCACTGTGCTGGCCCCCGAACGTCACCTCGCCGCCCCAAAGCCAAGCGCGATTGGGGCCGAGTTCCGCGACAAGATCGGCGACAATCTCACCAATCGACCGCGCATCTTCATTCAAACGGGGACCGGCACAATCGCCGGTCTCTTCGAGTTCGTCCCTTTCATCCATAACGGAGGAAATAGCCGTGACCGTCAACAGTAGGTTGGGGGCTTCGATGCTCCTGACACAAAGTTTGCTTGAAGCCTTGGTGTCCGATGCGGTGCGCCGTGTGCAGCTTTCGACCGGCGCGACCGATCAGGACTTGGCCGATGTTATCGGTTGCAGCGCAGCCACCATCGGCAATGCCCGCAACCGCAACGGCAAGCTGTCGGCGCACACGCTGTTCAACCTGCTCGCGGTCGATCCTCTGGCGCTGGAAAGCCTGCTCGGTCACTTCGACCGCCGCAGCGTTCCCATCGTTGCCAAGTGCGACACGGACGCCCTGCCTAGCACGGCTGGCGCGGTTCACAAGCTGGCGGTGGTGACGGCGGAAGCCAGCCCAGGCGGCAAGACGATCACCGACAACGAGGCTCTTGAGTGCGAGCCCGAGATTGACGCGGCGATGGAAGCGCTCGCGAGCCTCAAGGCCCGCTGCATCGCCATTCGGAAGGCGAGGGCAGCATGAGTGATATCCTAATCGGGGTGACGATTGTCAGCCTCTACATCGCCCTGCTTTTGTGGATCGTCTGGCGCGTCGAATCCATGCTGAAAGGCAAGCTGGGAGACGAGACAGCCGCCCACAAGCGCGTCACCGATGCTCTGGCGGCCAAGAGCGCCCGCATCCAGACCCTTATCGACATCGCCCGCAACCAGAAATCGGTCAAGAGCGGTCGCATCATCGACGTGCTGGAGGGCTGAGGGGATGGAACCCGTCACCATCGGGCGCGCTACGCTGTATTGCGGGGACTGTCGCGACATTCTGCCTACGCTTGCAGACGATTCCGCCGGCGTTGCCTTCACTTCGCCGCCCTACAATTTGGGCGAGGGCATGGAGGACAAGGGCGGCTTGAGGGTCGGCCATGCGGGAAGCAAATGGGGCGATGGCAAGCTGCGTGATGGCTATGGCGAATATGCCGACAATATGCCTTACGCGGAATACTGCGAGTGGCAGCGCGAAACCCTAAACGAACTCTGGCGCATCTGTTCGGGCGCGGTTTTCTATAATCACAAGCCCCGTGTCGTGAAGCGGCTTCTCAGGCTCCCGCTATTTTGCGACCTGCCGCTGCGTCAAGTTATCATATGGGATCGCGCCAGCGGTTTCAACGCTATGGCTGGCGCATTCGCTCCGATGTGCGAGTGGATTTTGCTCTACGCCAAGCCGGACTGGTCGCTGCGGGACAAGGCAGCGTCGATGCTCGGCGATGTTTGGCGCATTCCACCAACTTCCGACCCAGAACATCCCGCCAGCTTTCCGCTCGCCCTGCCGTTGCGCGCTCTCGCCGCGTGCAACGATGAAGTAATCCTCGATCCTTTCATGGGCAGCGGCACCACTGGCGTCGCGGCTGTTCAGATGGGCCGCGACTTCATCGGGATCGAGCGCGAGCCCAAGTACTTCGACATCGCCTGCAAGCGCATCGAGGATGCCCAGCGTCAAGGCGATCTGTTTCTTGAGGGAGCAGCCGCATGAACTGGTGGCCCTTCACCCGCAAGCCGCTGGTCATTCAGCACGTCCGTTACGTCTCCAAGCCCTGCATCGACCCTCTCGACAAGGCTTTGGCAATGGCCCGTCAAATGAACGACCCCGATCTTATCGGTCGGGTGGAAGCGGTGAGGGCGGGCAAATGATCCCCACCGGAGAAGATTGGCGCATCCGCAAGGCGCTCGGCTACATGAAGCCGGAAAAGGTGCTGCAATGGGCACAGACCACCATCTGCCCGACGATCAACGAGAAGGACATCGCCCGCATCGCGCGCGACATGCCGAAGGGAGATGGCCGGCGCATTGGCACGGCAAAGGACGCTAACGCTGGCCCCTACGCCCCACACTGCGGACTGGTCGATAACGGCACTCTCGGCCGCAAGATCGATGCCCTGATTGCCGCCCGCTCCAAGGAGTGCGGCGTTCATCCCGACCTTTACCGGAGATCGCTCGGATGGCGATGACCTGCATCAAATGGACCGACGAGGAACTGGCGGCGCTTCGCGAGATGCGCGACCGTGGTCTGTCGTTCACGCAAATCTCCCGCAAGCTCGGCCACCGCAGCCGTAACGCTGTGGCAAGCGTGCTGTTCAGGGGGCGCGCATGATACCCTCCTGGTACTCCCCGCCCACGCTCGCCCGCTACACCGGACGCGAGATAATCGACCGCGTTGCCAAGCTGCATGACGTCGATCCTGACGATCTGACCGGCCCGTCTCGGATGCCATGCCTTTGCGCTGCCCGCCGTGAGGTTATGCGCGAGCTGCGCGCCAAGGGCTGGTCCACGCCCCGCATCGGGCGGCTTCTCAATCGTGATCACTCGACGGTGGTCAAGGGTATCGGGAGCGCAGGGTGATCAAGGAAGCCGGTGTCCAGCGCATGATCCGCCAATATCTCGCCGTGCGCGGGATCGAGAGCATCCACGTTCCCAATGGGGCGGTGCTTGCCGGTGACAAGGCTGCGCGCGGCCGTCAAATGAACAGGTTGAAAGAGCAGGGCCTTAAACTCGGCTTCCCCGATCTTATAGCATTTTGTCCCAAGGGGCGCATCGGTTTTATCGAGGTAAAATCGGAAGGCGGGCGCGTCTCTGACGAGCAAAAATCCTGCCACGAATGGCTTATCTGCCTTGGCCACAAGGTGAGCGTCTGCAGGTCCGTTGAGGACGTGCAAGAGACGCTTGAAGGGTGGGGCTGGGCATGACGACTCCCGTCACAATCGGGCGCGCTACGCTGTATTGCGGGGACGCGCGTGAAATATTGCCGACGCTGGGGCCGATTGACTCGTTTGTCAGCGACCCGCCTTACGGCATGAAATTCCAATCGAACCATCGCATCGATCAGTGGCGTGAGATCGCGCACGACGACACCGATGAGCTTCTGCTGTGGGCCTGCGGGCTCGAGCCGCGCCACTCGTCCTATATGTTTTGCCGCTGGGACAACCTCGGCGCCGTGCCGAAGCCGAAAAGCACGATTGTCTGGGTGAAGGACAATCACTCGATGGGCGACCTCGAACACGAACACGGGCGACAATACGAGATTGCGCTATTCTATCCAGGCGCGGAGCATGACTTTCCCGGCAAGCGCCCAACCGACATAATCCGCTGCCCGCGCACTAACAATGATTTTCATCCGACCGAAAAGCCGGTGCAGCTTATGCGGTCCTTCATCGAGTGGACGCGCGGCACGGTATGCGATCCCTTTATGGGGTCTGGATCAACCGGAGTCGCTGCCCAGCAAATGGGGCGCCCATTTATCGGCATTGAAAAAGACCCTGATCATTTTGCGACCGCCTGCCGCCGCATTGAAGAGGCGCAGCGCCAAGGCGACCTATTCATTGAGAGCGCGGCATGAGTATCCGCCTCCTGTCCGCAGCTTGGGATTTGGACATCGGCAGCACCGAGAAAATGGTGCTCATGTGCCTCTGCGATCACGCGAATGATGACGGGATTTGTTGGCCCTCTGTGGCGCGCATTGTCCGCAAGACCAGCAAGTCGGAGCGCACCGTGCAGTCGGCGCTTAAATGGCTACGCGATAACGAATATTTCCGCATCGACGGTTACCACGGCGCAACGCCTAAGTACGTTCTTGACCCCCGCAAAATCTGCACCCCCGCAGAAATTGCACCCCCGCAGAAATTGCGCCGTACCCCCGCAAAATCTGCACCCAAACCGTCAGGAACCCCCATTCCCCCTGTATCAGCTAACGCTGATACACCCCCCGCCGCAAATGACGATGTTCTGAAACCGGAGCATGTCGTCGAGGCATGGAACGAGACGGCAAGCCGTGTCGGCCTCTCCAAGGTGGTTCGCCTCACTGACGCGCGCCGCAAGCGCCTGCGAACCATGATTGCGCAACATCCGCCCGATGACTTTGCGGCGGCGCTGGACGCCCTTGAGCGCTCCCCTTTCTGCCGGGGCGAGCGGAGCGACTGGAAGGCAGACTTCGATTTCTTCCTGCAAACCAAATCATTCACGAAGCTCCTGGAGGGCGCATATGGCTAGCAATGCAATCATCGAGCGCCGGAACAACGCCGACAGCGGCGGCGCCAAGCACACCGTGGACAGCCTGCACCAATACTGCCGCGACATGAACGCGATGAACTTCGTGATAGCCAATGGCTGGGAGTATTTCGTCAACAAGCGCACGCTGCCGGATGGCAAGACGCAGCACTACGTTGACCGCCGCGACGGGCATCGCACCGTGCCGCCGCAGATTGCGCGACAGGCCGCGAAGGCGCTGGAGCCACCGCGCGAGCCGCCGTTCGGCCAGTGGCATCCCGGCCATGCCGACTGACTGGCAGCCCACCACATGGACACCCCCGAGAGCCGAGCGCGTCCGAGTGCGCTTTCGTCAGGGAGACACGAGCAAATGGGACTATCCCCCCAAAGCCCTGAACTGGACGGATCGCGGGGAGCCGTTCGACATCATCGCGTGGCGCGTTGTCCGCACCTAATCAAATGGAGGGAAGAATGAGCGAGGTAGTCGAGACAATCGCGCGGGCGATGCAGGAAAGCGATGCATGGCCTGTCGTGTTTGCTCCGGGCAGCGCGGAGTCTCTTGCCCGCTCCGCCATCACCGCTCTGGAAGCCAACGGATACGCCATCGTACCGATAGAGCCGACCGATGAGATGATCAGCGCGGGCATAATCGAGCGCCACGATCAGCCGACACCGGAAGCCTGGTCGCTCGCCACCGCCAACATCTACCGCGCCATGATCTCTACAGGAAAGGCAAAGGCATGAGAGGGGCTCGGCACTGATGCGTCTCGAGCACCACCTCATCCTGAGCGAGGCCGAGAGCCAAAAGGTCATTGATGAGGTCAATGCCTGGTGTCGCAGGACGGGGACGAATTACAACAAGCTCGTCATTGCGGCGCGCGTCAATCCGTCGACCCGCGGATGGGTGAGGCGAGGGCGCAGCCGGTTGACCATCGCGACGGCCGCGAAGCTCCGTGAGGCAATGCGCGCCAACCCGAACGGCATATCGAAGGGCGAGCACAAGACGCGCCTCGCAAACTTTCGGGCAATGTACGTTCCGCCCCCACCACCTCCTGCCCTCATCGATCGCTCGCCTTGCTGGAAATGCGGCGTCCCGATGGATCGACACGGGCCAAGGTGCCCGAGATTTTGAGTTCAACCCCAACCGTGAAAGGATAAGCAGATGACCACCACGATCACCAAAACAGGACGCCTGTTCAAGAAGGACGAGGGGCCTGTCGATATCTCGGTGACGCTCGACCTTGCAACAATCGAGGGCGGCATTGATCCGCTTGTTGCGATTGAAGAAGAGTTCGCCGCTGCTGTTTCGGAAGATGAACGCGAAGACGCCTGATGCTCAACGCAAAGCAACAGCGGTTCGTCGATGAGTATCTGGTCGACCTGAATGCGACGCAGGCCGCTATGCGCGCTGGCTACAGTGAGCGCACTGCGAACGAGCAAGGCGCGCGTCTGTTAGCGCATGTTAGTGTAGCTGCGGCAATCGCATCCGGCATTGCGGCGCGCTCCGAGCGTACCAAGGTAAGCGCCGATTGGGTGCTGCGTCGGCTCGAAATGGAAGCAGAGGCTGATCTTGCAGACCTGTACGATGATGGCGGGAATCTTCTGCCGGTAAAGCAATGGCCGCTCATTTGGAGGCAGGGTCTCGTTGCCGGCGTCGAGACAGTACGAGAGAAGGGCAAGGAAGGCGACGACGAGAGCTTTGTTGACAAGATCAAGATCAGCGATCGGGTGAAGCGGATTGAGTTGCTCGGCAAGCATGTCGACGTGCAGGCATTCAAGGAACGCGTTGAGGTCGATTTCAACGACGATATCGCCAAAGCGCTGGCCGATGCGCGAAAGGCTGCTGGTCGCTAATGGCAGACATGCTGACGCCTGCCGAGTTCCGGCGCGAACTGCTCACCGATCTCGGCAGCTTTACGCATGATCCGCTTGGTTTCGTCATGTGGGCATGGCCTTGGGGCATTGCCGGAGGTCCGCTCGAACATGAAAGCGGGCCTGACGATTGGCAGCGTGAGCAGTTGCAGGAGATAGGCGCTCGTCTTCGCAGCGATCCGTTTCGCCTCATCCGTGAGGCCACAGCGAGCGGTCACGGCATCGGCAAGTCGACCGAAGTCGCCTTCCTCTGCCATTGGGCGTTGATGACGCATGAAGACACTCGCGGCGTCGTTACGGCAAACACCGATACCCAGCTTCGCACGAAGACATGGCCTGAACTCGGCAAATGGTATTCGATGCTGCGCTTCCCCATGCTGCGCGATATGTTCCGTCTCGAAGCAACCAGCTTCTTTTCGACGCAGCGCGGACATGAGCGCAACTGGCGCATCGATGCCATTCCGTGGAGCGAGCGAAACACAGAGGCCTTCGCCGGTCTCCATAATGCGGGCAAACGCACCATGCTCATCATGGATGAGGCCTCGTCGATCATCGATCCTATCTTCGAGGTGTCGGAAGGCGCGCTGACCGATGCCGATACCGAGATGCTGTGGGCTATCTATGGTAACCCGACCCGCAACACAGGACGCTTCAAAGAGGCTATCGAGGGCAAGTTCCGCCACCTCTGGAACCACCGCCAGATTGATAGCCGCAACGTAAAGCGCACCAACAAGGAGCGCCTTGCCGAATGGGTCACGGCCTATGGCGAGGATAGCGATTTCGTGCGTGTCCGCGTCAAAGGACAATTCCCGCGTGCTGGCTCGATGCAGTTCATCGCAGGCGATATTGCTGAAGCTGCGATGACGCGCCCTGAAATGCAGACCCCGACATCGGCTGTCATCTTTGGTGTCGACGTCGCCCGCTATGGTGATGACAAGTCCGTGATGGCGGTCCGCCAAGGCCGCGATGCGCGATCCATCCCGTGGCTTGAATGGTCTGGCACCGACCTGCAGCGCGATTTGATGCGTGTGGCAGGGGATATCGCCGTCTATGCGAAGAAGTACCAGGCCGATGCGATATTCGTCGACCGCGGCGCAATGGGCCCGGGGCTGATCGATCGCTTGAACCAGCTCAACGTCCCCGGCGTTATCGGCATCAACTTCGGCGACACTGGCGGCAAGGTCATGGTTGGTGAGGGATTGCAGATAGAGGCTGCAAACAAGCGCTCGCTGATGTGGGCGGCAATGCGCGAATGGCTGACCGGCGGCTGCATTCCGAACGACGATGAGTTGAAGGCCGATCTCACGGGCGTCGAGTACGGCTATGGCGCCGATCAGGTTGCCCTGCAGCTTGAGCGCAAGAAGGACATGAAGAAGCGTGGCCTCGCTTCCCCCGATAAAGGTGACGCTCTCGCCCTGACGTTCGCGGCGCCGGTCGAGCGCAAGACCTATGCGGATCAGGTCGCTCTCCCCCGCCGTGTCTATGACCCATATGCGGACCTGCGATAATGGACGAACATTGCAGCATCGGGCTTCACGCGTTCAGCGATTGGCGTGAGCAGCAGGACATGACATGGCTGCGCACCTGCAAGCGCTGCAACAAGGCCGAGCGCAGGGCATGGATTGATGACCCAGCCCCGAAGCAATGGCCAGACCCGTATCGTGACCTGCGGTAATTTTGAGTTCCGTCCCCCGGCATCTTAGGTTGCTCTTAAAGGAGCGGCGCATATGTCCACGCTGAGTATCTGGGAAACGGTGCGATCGGATAGCGGGCTTCCGATCATTCGCCTTGATAAACGGATGACAAAAAACTCTGTGACCTTCACCGGAACGGCAGGACAATCTGCTGCATTCGACGCTGCTACGTCCGTCATCACTGTTCGCGCTGACGTGGCTTGCGCGCTGGCTGTCGGCGCTAATCCCACAGCGGTTGTTACAGACTACCCGCTGCCAGCCGATACCTTGATGGATATCGAAGTGCGTCCGGGGCAGAAAATCTCGGCCATCGCGACGTAATGCGTGGTCTGCGTCGCCTCGGGCTTGGGCTGCGGACGCAGAAGGTTGGCGCTGGAGAGGCCCCACTCCCCGCCTTTTCGGACTATGGCTTCGAATATTACGATGATTTCGAGACGGCGCGCGTGCTTCACGGCACGAACAGCTTCGAGGTCATCACGGCGGGTGAGACGAACAACGTCCTGTCGGACAATGGCTACGCGCATCTGCGCGCCAAGTATCAGCCCAACACGCAAATCCTCTTCGGCCCCGTGGCAGGCTTCCCTGAGAATATCCATTTCCGATGGGGCTATAACGCTGGGGTCAACGCCCCGGATACCGAGGCCTTCAGAACTGGCTTCTTTAACGCCTACGTCTGGTGGGTCGACGCAAACAATTATATCGCCCTCGAAGCCGACTTGGGGATTGGTCGCATCAGCCTCGTGGTCCGCGTCGCCGGCTCAAATACGTCGAAGTATTTCAAAAACGTGCCTCTCACGACGACGGGCGTCATCGATATCTACATCATCGCAGGCAAGCTGTATGCGATGGTCAACGGCAAATGGGTGCCCGACGCCAATGTCCTGACCTATCCTTTCGACGCGCAGGACGTGAGTACGGTTTCCGCGCCCAACCGCATCGGCCGCGTCGGTTTTCGAGGGGATTTCTATGCCTGGCCGCTGATGTACGAAATCGGGGCGGCACCGGTCTATGTGACGCTCGACGATCACCCCAATTTCTTCCCCCGCGACAGCCGCACTGCGACCAAGGTTTCGGCGCGGGCGCTGACCGGAACCTATGCGACAAAGACGCCTGCTCAACTGGTCTATCGCCTGCGGACCAGCGGAACGCAAACCGTCGTGCAGGACTGGCGCGAGATGGGGTCGCCATCGTTCGGCGCTGGCGTCTGGAGCGGCACGATCTCGGCGCCCGTAGGCGGGCCGTACATGGCCGATGTGGGCTATATAGACACGAACGGCAAATATCACTTCATCCCGTCGAAGCCCTTCTGTGTCGGCGCGCTCTATGCCTATGACGGGCAGAGCAATGCGGGGGGGCGGGGCACAGGGCAGGCCATCACAAAGACCGACACGGCCTTTACCGGCGCGCTGTCAGTGACGCCGAACGGCTTTGTCTCGTCGAATTTCAACACGCTTGCCACGGTCGCGGCACTCGCTGGCGCCAAATCTGCGGCGGCGGCGATGGGTATCCCTGTCTGCATCGTGCCTATCGGGGTCGCTGGTGTCGCTCTCGAAGCATTGATCCCTACCGGCGGCAACTGGTCGCGCGTCACCGATTTGCTTTCCAAATACGGGAAGCCCGAGGGCGTCATCTGGGATCAGGGCGAAGGGAACGCTGACAACACGGGCTCAATTCTCGCGACTTATGCGAGCCTCTTTATCTCTGACCTCCTGCCGGGCTGGCGCAGCACGACCGGTGACACGAGCCTGCCATTTCTACTCGTCCATCCGGGCCGCTTTGCCAGCGCCACCGCTCCGAACGCCGGAAACGCAGCGACAATCGACGACCGGCGCAGGCAGCTTGCCCAGCAGTTCGAGGCCATCGCTACCGCAGACGCGCTTTGTAAGTTTGGGCCTGCGCATCTTGGGCAGGAGCATCTCGACGCCTATCACTATACGGGGCAAGGCTATGCCCGCGCTTGTGAGCGTGACGGTTATAGCATCGCCAAGGTATTCGGGGGCATAGCTACCGCCGACGGTCGCGGGCCGATCTGCACCGGCGCATCGCTCAACGGCGGGCGCGATGTCATTACGCTGACGTTCGACCTCAACGGGGCGACGACGCTGACCGATGTCGTCAATCTCGCGACTGGTACGGTGCCGACGCCGACGCTGGCGGGGGGTCTCTACGGCTATCAGGTGTCGATCGACGACTTCGCCACGCTGCGGACCATCTCCAGCATCGTCCGTTCCGGCACGAACCAGCTCGTCATCACATTGTCGGCCGCGGCCCCGGCTGGCACGGTAAAGGTCCGGTCGATGTACGGCTGGTCCTATGACGACACGAACCTCTTCTACGGGAACGGCTATGCGGACGGGCGGGCTAACATCCCAGTCGACCTGATCCGGACGGCGCTGGTGGCGGCATGATGGATAACACCTATGCCTAGCATTCCCCTTCTTGGCGGCATGGCCTGTAATTTTGAGTTCCGACACCCTCTAAAATAGCACCATGCGTGAAAGGTGTCCCGTAATCGCCGACCGCAAGTAATAGGAGGTTAAAATCTGCCTTCCGAAAGCCCCAGATGTCCCGCCGCCTCCGGCGCAGCGCCAGCAGATGAAGGAGCCTGAGTACAAGTCAGCCGCGATCGATGACCCGATGCGCCGCCGTCGCGGCTATGCTGCGCTCGTTGCTCGTGCGGCGCCGTCACTCAACACGCCGATGACGACATCGACCCTCGGTGGATGAGCGCATCGACATCCGCGGCGAGACCTATCTGCGCTTCGAATGCGAGTGCGGGCAGCGTCAGCAATCACCCGAGCCAGAAGACGGCAAAGTGAAGTGCGCGCGCTGCAACAAAGAACATACCGCAGATGAGTGAGACGCTGACTCTTCGCCATCCGAAGGCGCCCAGCGGCGAAAAGACAAGGCGCGAGCATGTCGAGAAGGTTGCCAAGGCGCTCGCTGCCCAGCGGAGCGATGCCGAAAACGACTGGTACTCGATCGCGGATTTCTCTGGCTACGGCTCGCTGCCCAGCCTTTCTTACACGGCGCAGGGAACGCAGCGCCCGAAGATGCGCCAGTTGATCGATGATCATCCGAAGCTGGCTTTCCGCACGACCGAATCCGGCATGTATTCCGGGCTTTCCTCGCCAAACCGGCCATGGATCGAGTTCAAGTTCGCCGATCCCGAGATGGCGGATTATCAGCCTGCGCGCGTCTGGCTCGATAGTTTCCAGTCCGTGATCTACTCGCTGTTCGACGCCTCTAACTTCTATCAGGTCGCCCGCAAGAATTACGGCTCGATGGCTCGCTTCGGGCCCGGCGCCGGCATCATGTCCGAGCACCCGCTCAAGATTGCCCCCTGCCTTAGCCTGCCGATTGGCTCCTACTGGCTTGGCCTTGATGACGCGTTCGACGTCGACACGTTGATGCGCAACTGCCCGATGACGGTCGACCAGGTGGTGAAGCGCTTTGTCGGCCGCCCCGGCGGAAAGTACGATTGGACTGCCGTCTCTCCCACGGTCAGGACCAAGTGGGACAACTCCGACTATCAGCATATTGTGCATTGCAGGCAGTTGATCGAACCGGGCGCTAACGGTGCTTGGGATTCGGTCATCTGGGACTGCAACGACGACCGCAAGACGGCTTTGCTGGAAGCGAAGCGTTATAGCGAGCAGCCTTTCTGGGCGCCGCGCTGGGACACGACGGACACCGGCCCGACCAACTACGGGCGCGGCGTAGGGCATGACAGCCTTGGCGCGATGCGTGAGCTGGCGCTCATCAACCTGCGCGAGCAGGGAATGTTCGACCTTCTGGCGAAGCCGCCGACGGCTGGGCCCGCGCGCGATCTCGACATGCGCCCCGGCGCTCACACGCATGTCGCGGACATGAGCCAGGTGCAGGCGGCCAAGCCGATCTATGAGGTCAATCCTCTGGCGCTGCAGGCCGCCGAGAAGAAGATTTTGCGCCTGCATGATGTGATCGACCGGCTGACCTATGCCGACCTGTTCATGGCCATCACGAACATGCCCGGTGTCCAGCCTCGCAATGTCGAGGAATTGCTCAAGCGCGATGAAGAGAAACTGACCCAGATCGGCCCTGTCGTCGAGATGGTGAACGACGACATGCTGCCGGTGGCAGTCGAGCGCATGATTGGCATTGCGCGCCGCGGTGAATTGATCCCGCCCGCCCCTGAGGAATTGCAGGGCAAGGAGTTGAAAGTCGAGTTCGTTTCCGTGCTGGCGATGGCGCAGAAGATGCTCGGGCTGTCGACCACGGAGCGCGTTGTCGGGTTCGTCGGGTCACTCGGTTCGATCTTCGGTCCGCAGGTTCTCGACAAGATCGATCCTGACGCGATTGTCGACGATTACGCCGAGCGGGCGAACATGCCGGCGAAGGCCATCCGTGACAGCCGCACGGTCAACAACATCCGTCAGCAGCGTCAGCAGCAAGAGCAGATGGCGCAGATGGCCGCGCTCGCCCAGCCAGCAAAGGACGCAACCACGGCGGCTCTGAATATCGCCGAGATGTCCAACGATACGGCCCGATACTGATGATTCCCAAGGAAGTTTTACGCGCTGATCGCGACTGGCTGATCCAGCAGCCACAATTCCAGCGCTTCATTTTTGAGTTCTATAGGGAGAGCGGTATTACCCGCTGTACTCGCGAAGAGCAGCAGCGCCTTTTTCACGAAGGCAAGCGCTCCTTGGGGCTCGAAATTCTCGGCTGGTTCTCTGCAACACCTGCGGAACCGAACGACGCAATCGCGTTGGCAATCAAGGCCGGGACACAGTTCACCCCACAAGGAGCGAAGCATGACGACCGAGACGAATCCCAATGATGCAACCGCCGATGTCGCTGAAATTGCGACGACTACGGCGCTGGGCGATGCAGCGACTACAGAAGCCGCGACCGACACCCCTGCGGAGGACGGAGAAACCGCGGGCGAGGTGACGGAGGCCGAAACCCCCGAAAAGACCGAAGAGGCCCCAGCAGACACCATCGTCGGCGCTCCGGAAGAATATGACGCGAGCGCGTTTACCATGCCGGAAGGCGTGGAGTTCGACACCGAGATGTTCGATCTCGTGAAGGACGACCTCAAGGGCATGGACCTCAGCCAGAAGGGCGCCGAGAAGATCATCGGTATCTTCGCTGAGAAGGTCGCCCCGAAGATCGCTGAGCGCACGACGAAGGCGATCGATGACGGGGCAGCCCAGCTGAGCGCCAATCTGGCGCGCGACCTGCAGGCCGATCCAGAAGTCGGCGGCGCGAAGCTCAAAGAGAGTCAGGCTTATGCCGCCAAGGCAATCGCCCAGTTCATCCCCGACCCTGCAGAGCGGTCGGAGTTCTCGAAATTCCTCAACGAAAGCGGCCTCGGGAATCACCCGCTGCTGACCCGCGTCATTGCCGGTGCGGGCCGTGCGCTTTCGGAGGCAAGCACTCCCGGTCTCGCCACAGAGGCGGCCGAGAAGACAGCGTCTGAAAAATTCTATGGTAGAAAGGCATAAACATGACTGTACTCGGTACGCAGCTCCACACGCTCGCCGACGTTACCCAGCGTCTCGATCCCGACGGTAAGGTCGCGGTCATTGGCGAATGGCTGTCACAGCAGAACGAAGTCCTGCAGGATCAGCTTTGGGAAGAAGGCAACTTGCCGACCGGCGAGCGCACGACCGTTCGCACCGGTCTGCCCACGGTCTTCGCCCGCGGTCTCAACCAGGGCGTTCCGCGCTCCAAGAGCCGCGTTGCGCAGATCGATGAAGGCGTGGCATGGTTTGAGGGCCAGAGCGACATCGATCGTCAGGCGGCCATGATGTCGGGCAACCCCGATAACTATCGCCTCACCGAAGCTTCGGCCTTCTATGAATCGCTCGGTCAGGCCAATGCGCAGTGCATCTTCTACGGGAACGCCGCTTCGAGCCCGCAGCAGTACACTGGCATGTTCCCGCGCTATAACAGCCTGTCCGGTTCGACGAAGGACCAGATCATCGACGGCGGTGGCACGGGTACCGACAACTCGTCGATTGCCCTGATCGTCTGGTCGCCGATGGGCTTCAAGGGGATTTACCCCAAGGGCTCGAAAGCCGGTATCACGCACATCAACGTGACCGCTGGCACCGGCACGGCTGACGACGGCTACGAGACGGGTTCGTATGTCACCGACGCCGACGGCAACCGCTTCCTTGCGGTGTCCGACAACTTCATCTGGAAGGTCGGTCTCTCGATCAAGGATTACCGTTACGGTGTCCGCATCGCCAATATCGACAAATCGCTTCTGACGCCGAACTATTCGACCGGTGCGCAGATCGAGATGCTGATGGCGGCCGCTGTCGAGCGCGTGCAGGGTCTGTCGATGCCGGGCTCGCGCGCTGCTTTCTACATGCCGCGCAACATCCGCGAGAACTTCCGCAAGCAGCTCATCAGCAACAAGAACAACTCGAATTTCTCTTACGAGGAAGTCGGCGGAAAGCGCGTGATGATGTTCGGCGAAGTGCCGGTTCGCGTCTGCGACGTGATGAAGGCCGACGAAGCCCGCGTCGTCTGATCGATACAGGAAAGGAATTAAGCCATGCTTTTTGATCGTGAAATGATCTTCTCGAAGGATCAGGCGCCGACCACCGGCACTCAGTACTCGACCGATGTCTATGACCAGGGTCTTGCGGGCGTGAACATCAACACGAACCGCGAGCTTCAGGTTGTCTGCTCGGTGACCACGGATTTCGCCAGCGGGACCAGCCTTGCCGTGAACTTCGTCCAGAGCGCCAACTCGGACCTTTCGTCGCCCGACGTCCTGATCGGCTCTGGCGTCATCGCCGAAGCATCGCTGCTCAAGGGCACCGTGCTGCTCCGCGCAGCCGTACCGCGCACGACCAAGCGTTATCTCGGGTTCCAGTTCGTCACTGTCGGCACGCATACCGCCGGCAAGGTGTTCGGCGGCATTGTCCGCGGCACCGACGACACGGCGATCCCGGCCTTCAACACCGGCTACTAAGAAAGGCCAGAAACATGGGTAAGATCGTTCAAGCAATCGTCCGCGGCCCCGAGCCATATTTCGATGGCGAGATGCACGAACCGGGCGAGGTCGTGCAGGTTGACGAGGATTTCGTCTCGGACGAGGATTTCGTCGAAAAGGATGTCGAGGTTACGCTGGACCAGCCTATCGTCGTCGATGGCAAGCTGCAGCGCACGTTCACTGAGACGGTCAAGGTGCGCACGCGCTTTCGCCCTCTCGGAAGCGAGCCGACCATCGGCACGCCGACCGGCGCAACCCCGCTCACCGGACGTGACCTTGACAGGCTGAATGTCGCCGACTTTCTGAAGGGCGGCGCCGATGACATCGTTGCGGCTATCACGAACGGCAACGTCGACGAGTTTCTCGGCGCGATCGAGCAGGGCGAATTGTCGCGCAAGGGTCCGGCTCGCGCTGCGGTACGGAATGCCATCGCTGCTCGTCAGGCCGCGCTGAACGGCTGATTACGCCAGTCTGGGGGCAAAGGGTCGGGGTAATTCCCGGCCCTTTGTTTTGAGTTCCGATGCGCCGCGACATAGCGTCCGGTAATGGCCTCGCATCCCTCTCGCCCGCGCGGGACACCCCGCAAGCCGAAGCGCTCGACCGAACGGGGGCGCGTTGCGGCGCTTGAAGAGGCTGTGCAGGAATTGCAGGAGACTGGCGGTGGCGCGTGACCTCGTTCAAATCTGCAATGAAGCCATCTCCGACCTGCCGGCGCATCCGATCTCGGGCCTTGACGATGACAAGAAAGAGGCGCGCGAGTGCAGTCGTCATCTGAACGGGGTCGTGTCCGACCTCATCGGGATGCACGACTGGGCGCATGTCAGGCGCCGGGCAGCGCTGGCGGAAGTCGCCAATGATCGCGAAGGAGAATGGGCGCACGCCTATGTGCTTCCTGATGAAATTGTGTCCCCCCTTGTTCTCGTCCGCGATCTGAACGCCACGTCGGTCCCCGACATCATCGTCACGCCGATGCTATACTGGCCCTCATTCAATGCCGGATATGAGCTGATCGATTACACGCTTGCCGACAACAAGCTCTATACCAACCTCGATAGCGCGATCCTCGAATATTCGGTCGACGCGGTGCAGCCGAACAAGTGGCACCCGCTGTTCGCTCAGGCGGTTATTCGCACGCTGGCGGCTCGGATATATCGGCCTATTCTGGGCGAGAAGGCCGATACGCAGGAATGGCTCGTCAAGCAGCGTGTCGCCGAGCGCGCGATGTACGAGGCTATTGCCGACGATCTCAACCGCTTTCCCCGTCGCCGGAAGGAATTTGTTCCCGAAGCTGTGCTGGCGCGCGGTGCCTATGGGGGCGTTGTGTGGCCACGGTAAGCAAACTCAATTTCACGCGCGGCATATTGTCGCCGGTTGTCCAGTCTCGTCGGGACGTGGAGGCGTGGAATGCCGGGGCTCGCCGCCTCACGAATGTGACCATCCTCAAATACGGTGGGGTTCGCAAGCGTCCGGGAACGCGTTTCGTCTATAAACTGCCCGCCGATGACGATGAAGCGCGCCTGCTTCCGTTCACCTATTCGCCGGGTCAAAGCTATGCCCTGCTGATGAGCCAAGCCACGATGCGACCGCTGGCGTTAGGAGGCGCGGTACTGGCTGAAGGATACGGCATCACAGGCATAACCAAGGCGAACCCCGGTGTCGTCACTGCGCCCTATCACGGCCTTTCCGACGGAGACGAAGTTTACCTGTCTGGCATCGAGGGGATGGTAGAGTTAAACGGCCGCGTCGTGACCGTCACGGTCATAGACCCCGACAAGTTCAGCATCGGTGTCGACACGACGGCCTATGGCAGTTTTACCGCTGACGACGGCACGGTTCGCGTTGCGCCGCCGACGCCTGCGCCTTCACCGCCGCCTGTCCCCGCGCCGACGCCCGCTCCGACGCCTGCTCCTACCGTTCCTCCCGGAGGCGGTGGTGGCTGGGGTGGCTTTACTCCCGGCTTCCCGATCCCCTGATGGCCGTCTATCCGCTCTACAAGATGGCGACGCCCTACAATGCCTCCGAACTGGGGGACATGGACTATGCCCAGTCGTTCGACACCATATACCTGACGCACGAATATTATCCGGTATCGAAGCTGACGCGCGCCGATCACGCTGATTGGTCGTACAGCGCGGTCACCTTCAGCCCGGGCATAGGCGCGCCGACCAGCGTGAGCGCGGTCGCGACAGTGGCCAACACCGATACGGCTAATTCGGGCGATAGCTACTTCCCGCAGGATTACAATTACATCGTCTCTGCGGTGAATGCAGACGGGCAGGAAAGCCGTGGCTCGGCCCCGGATGGAGCCTCTAACGATACCGAACTGCCGCGAAACTATACGACCATCTCTTGGGTCGCCCCTGCGGGCACCGTGGACTATTACCGGGTTTACAAGTCTCACGAGAGCGGGAGCTTCGGCTTCATCGGGGAAACGACCACCACATCCTTTGTCGACGACGGGTTCCAGCCTGATTACGCTGACGCTCCGATCGAGGCTTACACTCCGTTCAACGCCACCGGGAAATATCCGTCGCGTGTTGGCTTCTGGGAGCAGCGGCTATGGTTCGGCGGAACGACGAACAATCCTAACGGGGTCTTCGCCAGTCGCTCGGCGGACTTCGAGAACATGGACTTTGCACGGCCGCAGCGCGAGAACGACAGTATCGCCATGTCTATTTCGACGGGCCAGAGCAATGTCATAGAGGCCTTCATCCCGATGGACCGGCTCATGGTCGGAACCAGCGACAATATCTTCTCTCTGGTCGGCCCGAATGACGACGTGCTTGTCCCTACGCCTCCACCGGGAGCGAAGCGCCACGTCGGGCGAGGTATTGCCTTGCCGAAGCCTATCATGGTCGGGGAGGTGGCCTTCTATCAGCCGCGCGTGGAATCGGGCCTGCGCACGCTGGGTTATACCTTCGAGATCGACGGCTACCGCTCGAATGATGTCTCTATCTTCGCCCCGCACCTGTTCGAGGATTTTCGCCTTGTCCGCATGGCGTACCAGGCCGAGCCCTCGTCGATCTTGTGGTGCGTCCGCAGCGACGGCGCCTTGCTGGCTTTCACTTGGGAAGCCGAACAGCAGGTCTGGGGCTGGACCGAAATGGATGTCGGCGGGAAGGTGCTGGATGTCTGCTGCATTCCAGAGGGCGACAAGAGCAGGCCGGGCAGCGAGGAAGGGCGGATTTATATCATCGTCGAGCGCGAGATCGGAGTCGAGACGGTGCGCTATGTCGAATATCTCGACCGGCTGAAGTGGACGGATTACCGAACAGCGTCATTCCTCGATTGCTCCCGCATCTATGCCTTCGAGACCCCGCAGACCGAAATCAGGGGGCTGGCGCATCTGGAGGGCGAGGAGGTCACCGTTCTTGCTGACGGCTTCACGCTCACCGCGACTGTAACCGATGGGGCCTTCACGCTAGAAGACCCTGCCCAGTTCGTCGTCGTCGGCTTGCCATATGACGCGATCATCGAAACCCTGCCGCTCCCGCCCGAGCCGCGGAAGAAGATCACGGGCGAAATATATGTTGAGATGGTGGACAGCTTCGACGTGCGCGCCGGTAGAGTTGAAAGCGAGTTGGAATTGCTGGCGACGCGGAAAGAGGGCGAGATAGGTGCGCCGATCATGTTTACTGGCCAGCCTGAGCCTGCGCGCCCCGATCAACTTGTTGACCGCGATTCCACGATAATCATCAAGCAGTCGTCGCCTTATCCCATGACGATCACGGGCATTCATTACGGTGTCGAGCCGAAGTGAGACTGGTTGAAGCCAGTCCCTCGCATATCCCATTTCTTGCCGAGCATATGCGCTCTGCCGACGTGATGGAGTGCACAGCGATAGGCCGGTCACCACAAGAGGCTTTATCGACCGCGCTTCGCTCTTCGCTTTGGGCGCTAACGGCAATCGTCGATGACGAACCCCATGCGATGCTCGGGGTAACATCCCGGAACATGATCGAGGGCGTCGGGGTGCCGTGGATGCTCGGGACAGAGCGCGTGTACGACCACGGCCGCGACCTGCTCCGGTATTCCCCGCAAATTCTGGCGGAAATGCACGCTTCCTTCCCGGTGCTCGAAAATCTCGTTTCGGCCGATAACGTTCGGGCACTGCGTTACATTCGCCGCGTTGGTTTTGAGTTCCGGCTCGAACCCCACATTATCGGTGGGATCGCGTTCGTCCATTTCCGCAAGGGAGCGTCATAGCTGTGTGCAACCCCGGATTGCTGGCGCTAGGCGCTGCGGCCGTCTCAGCCGCGGGCCAAATTCAGGGCGGCATCTATCAGAACCAGATGTCGCGCTATCAGGCGCAGGTCGCCGAGCAGAACAAGCAGCTAACCCGCGAAAATGCAGCTGATGCCATCGTTCAGGGTCAAGAGCAGCAGCGCCAGCTTGGTCGCGAGGTCGCGGGACGTCTCGGGGCGCAGGCGGCGCGTATGGCAGGCAACAACGTCGACATCACTGTCGGTTCAGCCGCCCGCCTTCTCGATGACACCCGCATGATTGGCCGCGAAGACAGCGCATCTCTGAGCGAGAACATGCGCCGCAAGGTCAAGGGCTATCAGATAGACGCCTGGAATTATGAGAGCGAGAAACGCGCAGCCAAGGCTGAAGGAAAGCAGGCTCTTGTCGCGGCAGGCTTCGGCGCTGCCACAACGCTACTCGGAGCGGCGCAGCAATATTCGAAGTTCCGCGCCGGGCAGAAGACAGGCTAATGGTCAGCGTCCCCGTTACTCCCGGTCGGCTTGTCCAGGTACAGGACGAGCCACAGGCACGCTTCCGCTATGCTGAATCCCGCAACTTCGTAGGGCGGGCGCTCGAACAGAGCGGCTCGGCGCTGAGCCAGATTGCCGAAAACTGGGACGCCGTGCGGGCGGTCGAAGATACGGCCGCGGTCAAGAAGTACATGGTCGGCGCTACCGACGAAGCCCGTAACCTGATGTGGACGGGTGAAGACCCGTATTTCAACCGGCAGGGTCTCGATGCTTCGAACACGCGCCCTGAGGTTGAGGAGCGCTTGCGAGAGATACGCGAGAAGGCCCTTTCTCAAGTCGGCAATGAGCGTCAGCGGAATATGCTTACGGCTCAGCTGGACAACCAGTTCGACGGCTATCTTGTCGATGTGGCGAAGCACTCGATCTCGCAGCTCAATGTCGAACTCGACAGGCAGACCGACGCGCGCCTTGCCGGGTTCCGGGAAGATGCCGTCCTCCTTTATTCTGACCCTGAGCGCTATGCCGACAACATCGCGGGCGGCCTCGCGGAGGTAAACAGCCGTGCGGATCGCTTGGGGTGGTCGGAAGAACGGCTCGATGACGAGGAGCAGAAGTTCGTTTCGAGCGTCCACAATGCGGTGATTACTGGTCGGCTGACCGATGACGACATCGACGGCGCCATTGGGCTGCTCGACAAGTATCGCGACGACATGACTTACAATGATGTGCAGGCGATTGAGGCAAAGCTTCAGCCGGCCATCCAGTTTCGCCAAGCCGAAGATGACGCGCTCGTGGCGCTTGGCGCGGCGCCGACAGACGGACCTGACGAGGCCCCGACGCCGGGTGTCGCCTCCGATCTCTACACCCAGCTCAAGGCTATCGAGAGCAACGAAAGCGGGGGCAAGCAATTTACCGCCTCCGGTGCGCCGCTCCGATCTTCGGCGGGGGCGATCGGAGTTATGCAAGTGATGCCGAGCACTGGCCCTGAGGCGGCTCGCCTTGCCGGTCTCGCGTGGGATGCCGAGCGCTTCCACAAGGACGAGGCCTATAATCGTGCGCTGGGGCAGGCCTATTACAAGGACATGCTGCGTCGGTTCGGCGGCGATCCCATCAAGGCTGCGGCCGCGTACAACGCTGGTCCGGGCAGTGCCAGCAAAGGGACCGGTGTGAATGGCGCCATAGCGCGAGCCCGCAAGGCTGGGGAGCCAGAGAATTGGGTGGCCTATCTCCCCGCCGAGACCCGCAATTATGTGGCGAAGTTCCAGAAGAAGACTGGCGACAAGGCAGCAGCGGGAAGCGCGGAGCGCAAATGGGATTTGACAGCCGTCTATACTGATCTTGAAGGCAGGGCGAAGAGGGAAGGGTGGACTCCCGAGCGCCTTGAGCGTGCCCGCCAGCGGATCGACGAGCGCGTCAAGCGTGACGAAATGTTGCAAGGCCGCCGCGAGAACGACGAGTTCGAGCAGGCGCTTGGCGCGGCCGATGCGCTTGGCGACAATTTCACCGACGTCAGCCAGATTCCCAATTTCGAGCGACTGTCGCCGGATCGCCGCTTGCAGCTTCGTAATATGGCCGATGCCAATAAGAAAGCTGTGCTCGCCGGGTCTGCACCGAAAGCGAACAGCGATCTTGCCATTGCTCTGGATGTCATGGCGACGGAAGAGCCGCAGAAATTCCTGCAGCAGGATTTGCGCCTCATCAAGCCACAGGTCACGCCTGCGGAATATGCCGCACTGCAACAGAAAGCCGCGGCTATTCGGGCGAAGCCGCAGCAGGAAGTCGCTTTCCGTGGCGCGATTTCCAGCACGATCAGCATGTACGCGACGCCTGAAATGAACCTTGACGGCAAGCAAAACGCGGATCGCAAACGCAAGGTCTATAACATCATGGAGACGTGGCTGCGCGGCCACGTCAAAGAGGGCCAGCAGCCTACACAATCGCAGCTCAACGAGGCGATGCGTTTCGCTACCGGAAGTATCAGGAAGCCGCAGGGCGGCCTCAAGGGCTATGTATTCGGGGGCGAAAAGGAAATTCCTCGCACCGATCTTCCCGAGTTCGACGTGCCCTCGGATGTTCTGACAGCCTTTATTCGCGGGTATCGCGCCGAGCATGGTGGACGTTCGCCGACGAGCGAGGAAATCGTGACGTGGTGGGATAAGAACAAGGGTCGTTACTGATGCTGATCGACCCTGAAGACTATCTGGCGCCGCGCCCGCGCAAGAAGGGCGAGACGCTTGTCGATCGCGTTCGCCTTGATATCCGAAAGGATGCAGCGGAATCCACCGCCATCTCGCTTCTGGCTGCTCCACCGCCTGAGACGGTTGCCGACGCGACAAAACTTGCCCAGCGATTTGGCTTCAATGCCCTGCAGATTGCCGGAAATCTCGACGAGTTCAAGCGCCGCCAGCGCATCGAGGATATGTCGTCGACGATGCTCAGCGTTGCCGGTTTCGGCTCGTGGGCAGAAGATCCCCGGAATGCCGCGATTGCAGCGGATGATACTGAAAATGTCGGGGTACTGGGCGAGATATGGCAAGGCATCAAGAACATCGGCTCGTCCCTGAAGGCGGGCACCTATGACATGATCGGCAACGTGGGCGACCTCACGGCCGGCGTTATCGAGAACGAAATCGCTCAGACCCGCGCCAACTGGGCGGACCCGAACAGCGACATCAACAAACTGGGGCTCGGCGCGCTCGATCAAAAGCTGACCGGCCCCGTCCTCGAAATGCTTGAGGAATATCAGAAATGGAATGAGCGCGAGGCCAAGGGCTTCACGAACAAGGCGGATGCAGCCGGGCCGGAATCGTCGGGATTTGTAGTTGATAACCTGCTTATGGGCGTGCGGTCGATGCCGAACACGCTGTTCGGCATCGGGCTCGGCCTCGCGACCCGCAGCCCCGGCGCCGCCTCGACGTTCATTGCCGTGCCGACCGCGGGCGCCGCATATCGGCAGGCCCGCGACAAGGGGCTCGATCCTGGCAAGGCGATGGATTTCGCCATCACGCAGGGCGGTATCGAGTATCTGACGGAAAAGCTTCCGGCGTCTCGCCTCATTGGCGATATCGTAGCGAAGTCCCCAGTCGGCAAGAAAATCATTGGCCAGCTCGTCACGGAAATTCCGGGCGAACAGGCGGCGACGTTGCTGCAAGACCTGTCGACATGGGCGACGCTCAACCCGGAAAAGACCCTCGGTGATTTTGCGCGTGAGCAGGCTGGGCGCCAGCTAAGCACCGTGCTTGCGACGGTTGCAGGGGTGGGCGGGACCATCGGGGCGGTGACTGCTGTCGAGCAGGCTGCGGGCGCCGGCAAGAAGCTTCTGACGAAGCTTGATCGATCGCAGCGCGCGGAGACTGAAGGCGCGCTACTCGATGTGGCGGAAGAGGCTGCGGTAAAATCAAAGGTTCGCGAGCGCGATCCCGAAACCTTCAAGTCGATGCTGGAGGCGATGGGCGAGGATAGCCCGAACAATCGCATCTATATCCCTGCCGATGCCGTCGTGGCCTACATGCAGTCGGACGGGTACGATGGTTCGTTCGATGAGTGGTCGTCGCAGGCGTATGAAGCGCAAGCGCTGGGCGGTGATGTGGTCATTTCGATCCCGGACGCGCTGTCGCGGCTCGCCGGGACTGAGGGGTGGAAAGCAACTCGCCCTTCGATGCGGCTGTCTCCCGGCGGGGAGTCGCAAAGCGAGGCGCTATCGTTCGACCAGGCGCTTGCCGACGTTGTGGCAGAGTTCACCGATGAAGCCGTTCCGGCTCCGACGGGTCGCGATGCCCTGTTCCAGTCGATTGCCGACAAGCTGATGAACGCGGGCTACACCCCGACAATCGCGCGGGCGCAGGCAGAATTGCTGGCGCAGCGCTATACGACAAGGCAGGAGCGGCTTGGCCGCCACGTCGGCGGGGACGAGTTCGCAGGCGTTACAGTCGCTCAGATTTTGCCTGAGAAAATCGCCATCGCGCAAAAAGCGTCGGGGCTGGATCAGGTGATTGATGCTCTGAAGCGCAATGTGAAAGGCGAAAGCCTCGGCCCGTCTCTCTTGGAATTTATTGCCAAGCGCGGTGGTGTCGATGATCTCGGAGGTGACCTTGCTTCGATGGGCGCAGATGCGTGGCACCGTGGCAAGCCTGGCACGCGAAAGCTCCTCACGGCAACCAACGCTCGCCAAGGTGAGATGATGGCGCCGGCAGGCCCGCGTGACACCTCGCATGCACTGGTGCTGCGGGCAGCGATCGATGCAGGGTATTTCCCGGAATATGAGGGCACCAGCGACAAGATCGATAACCGGGTTCTGATCGACGCCATCGGGGCAGAGTTGGCCGGGACCAAGCGTTATGCGCGCAGCCCTGATAACACCCTCGCGGAGGGCGCTGCGGAGCTTGAGCAACTGCTTCGCGAGCGCGGTATCGATCCCGCCAAGGCTACCCGCAAAGAGATCGCCGCGGCGGTCGACGCTTACACTGCCGAACAAAGCGGTGGGAACGCTTTTGACCAGTCCTATGGAGACGGCCCTCGTGGGCGCATCCTGTTTCCAGAGACGGGCTTCGACGGATTCAACGCCACTATCGAATTGTTCAAGGCTCGCGACCTGTCGACGTTCCTGCATGAGAGCGGACATCTGTGGCTGGAGGAACTGCGCTTCGATGCTCAGGACATGGGCGCAAGCGACCAGTTGCAGGCCGACTGGATGGCCGTTCAGCAATGGTTCTCGGACAACGGCCACCCGGTCAGGGATGGTGTTATCCCAGTAGAGGCGCATGAGATGTGGGCGCGCGGCGTCGAGCGCTACCTGATGGAGGGCAAGGCTCCCGTGTCCGGGTTGCAGCGTCTGTTCGAGACGTTCAAGACGTGGCTGGTCGGGATTTACCGGACGGTCAACCGTCTCAACTCCCCTATCACCGATGACATTCGTGGGGTCATGGATCGTCTCGTCGCGACCGACGAAGAACTGACGCTCGCCGCAAAAGCGCAGAATATCGAATTGCTCTTCAAGGACGCTGAAAGCGCCGGCATGACGCCGGAGGAATTTTCGGCGCTGCAGGCTCTTTCCGATGGCGCGCGCTCCCGTGCGAATGAGGCGATGCTGGCCAAGGTCATGGCGCCCATTCGGGCACGGGTCACGAAGGAGTGGAAAGAGCGAGCTTCTGTAGTCCGCGCAGAGGTGACAGAGGACGTCGACAACCGGGCGGTATTCCGCGCAGTCAAGATGCTTCGCGATTCCCCGATGGACAGCGAATGGCTCAAGTCGCGGATGGGTGAGGACGTAACAGGACGCCTGCCCCCGAACGTTCCGCCACTGGTTAAGCCCGGTGGGGCGAACCCTGCCGATATCGCGGAGATGGCCGGTTTCAATACGCCTGAGAGCATGGTCGAAGCCCTGCTGGGTCTTGAGGTCACCCGAAAGGAAATGCGCGACGCAGGCGACAAGCGTTCGGTGCGGGCGGCGACGATCGATCAGGAAGTCGACCGCATCATGAACGAACGTTACGGCGATCCGTTCACCGACGGCTCCATCGAAGAAGAGGCGCTCGCCTACATCCACGACGATGCGCAGGGCGAGGTGATGGCTGCCGAACTGCGGGTTCTGTCCCGGACGACAGGGCAGGCGCCGACGCCCTACCGCGTGGCCCGCGAATGGGCGCGTCAGCGCGTTCGCTCGGGGATTGTGAATGATGTCGCGTCTCGCGCCGCGATACAGCGCTATCAGCGCGCCTCGGCACGGGCTGGCAAGGAGGCGGCCGAAGCCATGATGCGCGGCGACCGCAATGCGGCCTTCCGGGCAAAGCAGCAGCAGATGCTGAACAATGCGCTGGTTTCTGCCGCAAAGGCGGTCGAGGAGGAAATCGGCTCTGCCCTGAACCGGCTATCGAAGGTCGCGAAACGGCGCACCTCGCCGAGCATTGACCAGGACTATCTTGAACGCGCTCAGGCGCTTCTGGAGCAGGTCGACCTCCGCGCACGATCGCAGGCCAACATTAATCGCCAAGCTGGCTTCGAGGCATGGGCACGCGAGCAGGAGGCGCTTGGCGTCGATGTTGTCGTGCCTCCGTCCTTTGCCGCTGGAATCGGCACGACACATTGGTCACGGCTTTCGGTGGAAGAGTTTCTCGGTCTTGACGCCGCGGTAAAGCAGATCATCCATCTTGGCCGGCTCAAGCAAACCCTGAGCGACGGGGCCGAGCAGCGCGCGTTTGACGAACTCGTGGGCGAGGCCACCGACGGAATGAGCGGTATGCCGACCAAGCCGCCCAGCGATGCATTCGAGCCGTCGTGGTGGGATAATCTGAAATCCGGCATCGCGAGCGCAGACGTCGCGCTTCTCAAGATCGAGACGATTGTCGACTGGCTTGACCAAGGCAACAGTAACGGCGTTTTCAATCGTGTCGTCTTCAAGCCGATTTCCGATGCTCAAGACCGGGAAAATGACATGCGCGCCGATTATCAGGCGCGCCTCGGGGATATTATCGGGAAGCTGACACCGCAGGATTTGCGCCGATGGTCTGAACCCGTCGAATCCCCTGAACTCCGCAATCGCGAAACAGGGAACGCGTGGAAGGGTGACAGGTCTAACCTGATCGCAATGGCCCTGAACATGGGCAACGAGGGCAACCGCCAGCGTCTCGTCGACGGTTACGGATGGTCCGAGCAAGGCGTGATGGATGCGCTCAACCGCAACCTGACCGAAGCGGATTGGCAGTTCGTGCAGGACGTGTGGGATCTAGTCGACACGTTGTGGCCGGAGGTCGCTGCGATGGAGCGCCGCGTCAACGGCATCGCCCCCGACAAGGTGGAAGCGGTGGCGGTGGAGACGCCTTTCGGTGTTCTTCGCGGGGGTTATTACCCCGCGATCTATGACAGCACGAAAGACTATGAGGCGGAACGACAGGCCCAGCGTTCGGAAGATTTGTTCACGACAAAATACACGCGCGCAACGACGGTGGCCTCCTCCACGAAGGAACGCTCCGAGCGCGTCAGCCGTCCGATCCTGCTGCAGCTCGGTGTCATCAATCGTCACTTGGGCGAGGTGATCCACGACATCACGCACCGCGAAGCCGTGATGCAGGCCCACAAGTTCCTGAGCGACCCGCGCATCAAGCGAAGCATCGACCGGACGTTGGGGGCTGAGTATCGCAAGGCCTTTACTCCATGGCTCAAATTCGTCGCGAACCAGTGGGCGCAAGAGCGTGCGGGCAACGAGGGCATCGGTCGGCTGATGTCATCCCTCCGCTCGAACACGACCGTCGTGGGCATGGGGTTCCGCTTTTCGACTGTCATCATGCAGGCCGCCGGTTACTCGAACAGCTTGGAATATATCGGCGCGGGGTGGGGCGCGAAGGGGGCCGCTCAGTTTGCGGCGCATCCAGTCGAGACCTTCGATATGGTCATGGAAAAATCGGGTGAGATGCGGCATCGCATGGATACGCTTGACCGCGATATCCGGCAGACGATCGCGACGATGGCAGGCAAGAAAAATCCGCTGACTGCGGCCAAGCGGTTTGCCTTTCATGGCATCGGCTACATGGATCGCATGGTGACCATCCCGACTTGGGTCGGTGCCTATAATAAGGCGCTGTCTGAGGGGATGGCCGAAGATCAGGCGGTCTATGCTGCCGACAAGGCGATCCGCTCGACGCAGGGCTCGGCATCGGCGAAAGACCTCGCGGCCGTTGCAACGGGGCAGGGGCAATGGGGGCAGGCGCTAAAGCTGATGACCCTGTTCTATTCCTATGTTTCGACCGTCTATCAGCGTCAGCGCACGCTTGCGCGCGATGTGCGCCGCGCTGGCGTCAAAGACATACCGCAGTTGATGGCGCGGGCATGGTGGCTTGTGGTCGTCCCGCCTCTACTGTCGGAGTTGCTCGCAGGCCGCGGCCCTGATGATGACGAGGACTGGGGGGCGTGGGCGTTCAAGAATATGCTGTTCCAGACGGTCGGCGCGATCCCTGTCGTTCGCGACGCGGCGCGTCCGCTCTATGATCAGTTGGCTGGCAATCGGGCTTTCGATTACCAGCTTTCTCCGATCCAGCGATCGATCCAAACCATTATCGACGCTGGCGGGGTGGCCGGGGATATCGTGACCGGCGAAGAAACCGACAACGCGACGCGCACCATGCTGGAGGCGACGGGCTATGTGACTGGCATGGTTCCCGGGCAGTTGGCTCAGGCGGCACAGTTTCTCGTCGACGTCAGCTATGGCGAGCAAGACCCGCGGACGTTCGGAGACTGGTTCGAAGGGCTGACCAAGGGCAAGATTTCCTGAAGGGCGTGATGTTGTAACCAGTCGTCCGCATAGCTATGAAGGCGTCGGGAGGCGGCATGCTCGGTAAGCAACTAAGGCAAATCAGACTATGGCAATTTTGCGCGGTGACGTTTTTCGTCACCCAAATTCTATACGGGGTCGAAGGGTGGCCCGTATGGGGAGTTTCGGCTATTGTGGCGTGGCTTCTCACTCGCAATGAGCCCGTTGGGGAAAAAAATTTCCTGCCGCCCTCCGCAGTCTGGCTCGTCTTGATGTTCATAATGTATTTGGGTCGCGTGGCCCCCTGACTTTTTGAGTTCCGACACCCTGCGGCTTACCTCAACCCATGAGGTGAGCCGATGCCCGTTTCCACTGAAACTTCCATTGCTGGTCCATATTACCCGAACGGCTCGACAGTCGATTTCCCTTTCGCCTTCAAGGCCTCTTCGGCTGGCGAGGTGGTGGCGTGGGATGGAGATGGCAATCTAATCTCCACTGCGCTCTACACCGTCACACTGGATGACGACGAAGGGGGGATGTTGACGTTCGGGACAGCGCCTGAAAGCGCGGACTATCCGGTCATATACGTTGTCAGCGATCCCAACCTTACGCAGACGGCCAATTTCGACAACGCCGGCCCCTCCTTCAACCCGGCTGCCCTGACGCGTGCCATCGATCGTGCTGCGATCCGCGACCTGAAGCAGCAGCGAGAGATCGACCGCGGGTTCCGGGTCCCGTTTGGCGAAACCGGATTTGTTCTGCCGCTTGCGGCGGACAGGGCTAACAAGTTCCTGTCCTTCCTGCCCAGCGGGGCGCCATTGCTATCGGCGGGGACTGGCGCGGACATCGGCCTTCGAACCGACCTGGCCTCAACCTCTGGCGCCGCCCTCGTCAGCTTTCGCCGTGCGGCGGGCGCGAATCTCCGCACTCAGACGCTCGATGAGTATGTCGAGGGGGGGCATTTGCTGCCCTCGCAATTTAGCGGCACCGGCGAGCAACAGCTTACCCGCGCCATCACCGAGGCGACGGCAAGCCGTAATGGCGGGCAAGGACAGACGGTCCTTCTCCCGCGAGGCGAGATCGAGGTCTCAAGTTCCTTCAACATCGACAATCGCGTTACTCTCATGGGGGTGAACAAGCGGGGCTCCCGTCTCAAGGCTGTAGCTCACAGCGGCCCATATATGGTTACCGCCGACAACGGTACGTCGAGCATGTTCGACAACGCGCTTGAACGTCTGACCCTTGACTGTAACGATATCGCTGGGCTCGGCGGGGTTTACAGCGAAGCGTGGCAAGAGGGCGGTGGGCTTCGTAGAGTGTTGATCCAGAAGTTTCGCACGGTCGGGGCGAGCTTTCAAAATGGCGAGGGTGGCGCGGCTGTCTGCCTGATCGAGGACAGCGAGATTTTCGGCTCGACGCTGGGCAACACGGCGGGAATTGTCCTCAATCCGACACTCTCGTCCAACTTCACTCTCCGGGTGGTCAACACGACAATCACCGGCGGCGGTAATGCCGGAGGCGCAGGCGAGATGCCAAAGGGCATTCACGTCATGGCGGGAAACCTCAAGGTGGACACGGTTCATTTCGAGGTTTGTACCAGCGGCGTCTATGTTGACGGCGGGGGCGATGTGACATTGGAGAACGTAACCGGCGGGGGCTCGACCTCGCTGGTGACCAATCTTGTCGAGGTCGCCTCCACGTTCACCGGCACGCTTCGTATGCGTGGTTGCCGCAGGAACGGCGCCACAAACTTGCTCAAGGACAACCGCTCTGGCGGGTTCGGGACAATCAGCGGCTACGACACCGACATCACCATCACCTCTGAAAGAGACTTGGGGCAGGGCGCCATCGTCGCATCCGCGAGCATCGACGGCACTGGCACCCCTGCTGTCACCAAGGGCTTCGGCATTGCCTCGATCACCGACAACGGGACCGGTGATTACACGATCACCCTGACCCGCTCGGCGCAGGCTGCGTCGGACTTCACGGTGTTTGCCTCCACCAATCAGGGGGCTGGCAATGTCCGCTGCGACCTCAACGGGGTGAACACAGTTCGCGTCAGGTGCTTTGCGGCGGACGGGACGACGGCGACCGACGTGAACGAACTCAAGATACTCGTTCTGAGGGTGGCATGACCCAATCCGCTGAACTCAACGCACTAGCAGTAAAGGTCGGGGAAATTTCCGGGCAGCTTCGCGAGGTCGTGCATAGCGTCAACAACATGGCCCAGAAGGTCGATGGGATGTCGGAAAGGATGCTGACATCCCCGACACAAGCCGACTTCCAGTCGCTCGCCGCGCGGGTGGCGCTGCTCGAAGCGGAGAAGAACCGAACCGACGGTGCCAAGGGCGTGTTTGCAGCCGTCATGCGCTCCCCGATGGCCGCTTGGGCCGCTGCGATCATCGCCGCGATATGGGGCGCCTTCAAGGGGGGACTCCTCAAATGAAGCCGATGAACATGCTGGAAACGGCATTCCTCGCCGCGCAACACGTCATGCGCCCCCCTCCGCCGGTGGCGCCGGTTCCGATCCCCGCCGCTCCGGTTCATGTCCCGGACGGCAAGCGCGAGATGATGGACCCGGGCGCGTTCTTCGCCGCGGTTCGCAAGATCACCGGCTCGCTCGACCAGGTGCAGGTCGACGTCATCAACCGCATGCTCACCGCGGCAAACCATTGGCCGTCGTCGTGGCTGGCCTATGCGCTGGCGACTGCTTGGCACGAATGCCGGTTCCGCCCTGTCCCTGAGATCGGCAAGGGGCGGGGCCGCAAGTACGGCAAGCCCGGCAAATGGTACGGGCAAATCCCCTATGGTCGCGGACTGCCCCAGCTCACTTGGGATTATAACTACGAGTGGGCCGACGCGGCGCTCGGGCTAAATGGAAGCCTGCTTCGCAATTTCGACCTTGCGCTCGATCCCGACATTTCGGCCCGCCTGATGGTCATCGGCATGGAGACGGGGGCTTTCACGGGCAAGGCGCTCAAGCATTACCTGTCGGGCGAGTTCGCGACATATGAGCAGTTCGTCCCCTGTCGGCGCATCATCAACGGGACTGACCGCGCCGAGAAGATCGCCTCCTATGCGGTCGGGTTTCTCGCGGCTGTCCGCGCTGGCCGTTGGGAGGATTGATGGTGAACAGCCGCATTCCTCATCTCCGCGTCGTGGTGGCTGTCTCGGCGGCCGCAATCA
The DNA here is from genome assembly GCF_949769155.1 of Sphingopyxis sp. Geo48. Taxonomy (NCBI): domain Bacteria; kingdom Pseudomonadati; phylum Pseudomonadota; class Alphaproteobacteria; order Sphingomonadales; family Sphingopyxidaceae; genus Sphingopyxis; species Sphingopyxis sp. Geo48. Next base: position 268,759 of record NZ_CATKPA010000002.1, read on the forward strand.
TCGGCTTTGCGGTGATCAGCTTCTACATCCTCCGGTACAGCACGGATGACGTGACCAAGGGGGCGATTGTCGGGACGTGGCAAAACGTCGCGCTGCTGGCTTTCGGCTTCTGGCTCGGCAGTTCTTCGGGCGGGAAGGTCAAGGATGACGCGCCCACTGGCAAGCCGGAAGACCCTGTCAGCGTAACGGAGACCACCCTATGATCTCGCTCATCGCCATGCTCTTGCCAGGCACTTGGTCGCCGCGCCTCGCCCGGATAGCCTCATGGGGCATTGTCGGGCTTCTCGCCGCCCTCCTGATCGGGGGCGCGATATGGTGGTTCAACGATACCGTCGACGATGCTCATGACGCCGGGGTCGGGCAGGGTGTCACCGCAGAGCGCGTACAAGCGCAAGCGGAAGTCATCAAGAATGTGGAGAAAGCCAATGAAGCGCGCGCCGATGTTCGTGATGCTCGTTCCTGTGCTGCTTATGTCGAGTGCATGCGGTCAGCGCGAAGCAGTGCGAACTGTATCCGATACCTGCCTAACGATGAAGGTTGTCCGCTACAACCCGGCGCCGGCGCCCAGCGCTGACGATCCGGGCAATCAGTACGACACGGACGAGACGGTCAAGGATCTGATCGAGCAGAACGCGGCATGGCGTAAGCTCTGCGAAACCCGCTGATTCCCTTGCCCCCGCCACCCTATCAGTGTATAGGATAATGGCGCAGCGTTGCCCGACGAGCGCTTAAGTCGGGATCGCGAATATCGCCGCCGCGCAACGAGGTTAGTCCTTCGCCCATGGCGCAGAGACTATAGGTGGACCGCGCTGGTGTGCCGCGCCGCCTGAAATCCGGTGAAGGCCCGGTGTCCGCAGACCAGAGGCGGTCTAGAACGTCGCGAGAGGTGGAAGCCCTCACTCAATCACCCCCGCCCACATCAACACCCCCACGACAAATCCCCCTACCAGAGCAAAGCCCAAGCGGATGGCAAGGTGGCGGCCTGCGCGGTCGAGGTCAGGCATCGTGGTCTTTCAAGAGTAGAGCGCGGACTGCGAGGCCGTCTGGCGAAAGCTGCCCGCCCCAATCGACCAGACCAAGACGACGCAGCACCATGTGCGTGTTCGGTGGCGGGAAGGTCATCCATCGCTTGTCATAGCCACAGATCGGAGACTTGAGTACCGCCTCGCGCAGATACCGTTTCTGCGCCTCGCTCAGCCCCTTCGCAACAGTCTCAGCGTCCACGATCATCCTCCACTACCTCAACCCATCCGCTAAACTCGTATGGCTCACCGATAGCAGAGGATAGGGCGGCGCGGGCGCGTTCAACGGCAAGCTGTCCTGTCGCTATGCCGCGCGCCCTGCACACGTTGTCGGCCCATTTCAGCAGACCACTTAGGTCCGCTTCCAGTTCCTCTATCCTCGCCTGCATTGCGGATTGGGTGGAGAGGCGGGCGAACGTGTGGATCACCAGCGCCTTTTCATGCGTCGCGAGACTGGTCCATTTCCTGACATGTGGCAGGCAGGCCCATAGCGTCTCGGCAGCTTCCACGCTGGCACCGTCGAACCCGCCATCAACAGGCGCCTCCGTCACCACGACATCAGGGGCTTGGGTATCGGTCATGGCCTCAGCGCCTTTCGCGATTGTTTCGTAGCGCCTCATTCGCTCGTCTCCTTGATATGCTCTGGGCGAGCCAAAAGGCGCGCGGTCATCTCGACAACCTGTTTCAGGCGATAGCGGTTTGCCCCGGCTCCGATGCTGTCGAAAATGAACCAGCCGCCCTCATAACGGATGTTGTGCGTCGGCTCGAAACCGTTGGCCCTTTCGTATGCGGCCCGCCACGCGGCCACCACAGCCGCGCGCTCCTGCTCTGCGGTCATGGCGTGTCTCCTTGAGAGAGGGCGGGGTCCAGATCAAGCAAGCCATCTGCGAGATTGGTGCGGTCGTAATCAGTCAGGTCGAGCATCTCGATCATGTCGGGCGTGGCACCGATTGCCTCCAGCAGGGCGCGGCTTTGAGTGCTACGACCGAACCCTCCGATCAGATTGCTGACAGCGACGAGATAGCCGCGCGTAAATTCATCGAGTTCTTTTTGCATCACGCGGCTCCCATCGGAGGCAGGCTGCGCGGATCGACATAGACCGGCGGGTTCTCCCGCTCGCGCGCTTCCCGCTTCTCGCGCACGGCCTTGTTGAGCGCCTTGACGAGAGTGTGATCGATTGGAACCTCGGCGCGCCCGACATCATCGGCCATCAGCGCCCTCCATCCCACCGTATGCTTCACTTCTTCTGACATGGGGTTTCTCCGAATGGACGATGACGGCGGAAGCGATGTTGCTCGTCGGCTGACAGGCGCGCCCAGTCGCGGGCCGAATAATGGAAGTTCATTACCGGTGTGCTCCGTTCTCGATCAGGTGGCGGATCGTGTCGATCATTGTGATGGCGTTGGCCGGGATTTCCTGCCGTTCACAGGACCCGGCGTACTCAGCGCGCAGCCAGTCCACGATCCTTCGCTCGTCGTCGCTCAAAGGCATCCATCCCACTTGTTCCGGTGTATCAGTCATCGAAAGCTTCCTTGGTGTAGCGAAGGCGGTCGTAATCGTATTCCATCTCGGTGAAGCGCTCATAGACTTCGCGCAGAAATGCTTCGTCTGCGGCTCCCTTGATGGCTTCGTCGAAGCGCCGGTCGCGGGTGCAGAATTTGCATTTGCAGCCGCGTGGCTTTTTCTCCGGTGTATCAGTCATTGGGGTGGTCCTTGTTGGCGAGTCCGAGCGCACGCTTTTGGACCGCGCGGGCTTCCTTTTCACCTCCGCTCAAGCGTTCCGTAAGCGGCCATTTGATTGCCGGATCGCCGTCGTGTTCGACCAGCAGCTTGAAGGCCCAGCGGAAGTTGGTCAGAGGGCGATAGACAAGGCCGCCGTATCGATTGAACGGCTCCACGGAAAGAAGGTGAGCGGCAACGAGTTCGGACAACGCATCAAGCGCGCGATCGGTCGGGCGAAGCTCGGCAAGGCTAAAGGTGAGTTGCCCCTTGCCGGGGTCCATCAGCCCGAACCACGCGCCCGCGACCATCTTGGCGTCGAAAGTCAGTTCCTCATTCGACATGGGCTGTGTCCTTGTTGGGGTGGGGCGAAGATCAGTGGCCGCGCGGACAGGTTCTTTCGATCCCCGGCGAATGCGGTCCAAGGTCGCGATGTTATGCGCCTTCGTTCCCCGCGTGTTGCGCTCGTGGAAGAAAACGCAGGGTCCGGGAAAGCATGTGGTTTTGCCGGTCACCGCCTCGCACTTCATGCACGCTGGCGCCAAGGGTTCGTCACCCATTCCCATAATCCTTATCGTTTCCCTCACGGAGAGGGGGTGTTGAGGGGAGGGGCGCCCACTTGTCGGGACCAAATTCGCCAGCGCGCCATGTGAATGATCGATCCGGAGCTTCCCAGATGCCGATCTCGCCGGGGGCAAACATCGGGTTCGTGCCGATTGGGTTCCACGCCATCTCGAAGGCGCCCATTTCATCGTGCGCTACAATGATGACGCGCCCGTCCTTTGGCGCGGTCTCTATAGGCTGCCAGCCTTGCGGGATGGAATCGTGGCGGGTATCTGAATCAGTAGCCATGCGATGTCACCTCATCGTTATGGTGGGCCGGGGGCGATGCCAGTCGCTTTCCGGCCCGATGTGTTTTCCATCCATCGCGTAAGTGTCTGGCGTTGTTGACGATGATTTTCCGTCGTAAGCCGCAGAAACCCGCGCGATTGGCTACTTCTACATTAACCGACAGTTGACGCCTGCGCGCTAGGTATATCCGCGAAAGGGCCAGACTTTCCGATGTTCCGACTGTTCAAACATTATGTGCCGCACGCGGTCGTCTGGCTGGCGCTCGTAGAATTCCTGGCCTTGCTGGGGTCGGCCGAGGCCGCGTGGCATCTTTATGCCCGTTATGCCGATTTCGACCCCGGTGCGCTGACCGATCGCTGGTTGCCGCTTGCGACGTTCGCCATTTCCAACTCGCTCGCGATGATGGCGACCGGGATGTATGGCAACGAGGCGCTGCGGTCGATGAAGTTCGCGACCGCGCGGCTGCTCGCGGCGATTTCGCTGGGGGTGATCTTTCTTGCGGTCGTCGGCTTCCTGTTGCCGACCGCGACCTTGTGGCGCGTCAACAGCCTGTACGCGATGGCGTTCGCAATCGCGTCGCTGTCGCTGATCCGGCTGGCGCTGACGCAGAGCGCGGGGGCCGAGGCGTTCCGCCGGCGCGTTCTGGTGCTGGGGGCGGGCAAGCGCGCGATGCGGCTCAAAAAACTGGCCGAAGCGCCCGGAAGCGGGATCGTGATCGCCGGTTTCGTCGCAATGACCGAGGGCGAGCGCGCGATCGCGGACGCGATGCCGCGCGCGATGATCGCCAGCATCGCCGACCATGTCGTCGACCTGCGCGTGGGCGAGGTGGTGCTGGCGCTCGAGGAACGGCGCGGCGCGCTGCCGCTCGACGACCTGCTGCGCGTCAAGACGACGGGCGTGCAGGTCAGCGACATTGCGAGCTTTATCGAGCGCGAGACCGGGCGCGTCGATCTGGCGACGACGAACCCGAGCGCGCTGATCTTTTCCGACGGCTTTTCGGCGGGCCAGCGGATCTCGCGCGTCGGCAAGCGATTGTTCGATATCGGCGCGAGCCTTGCGGTGCTGGTCGTCGGGCTGCCGCTGATCCTGATCGCGGGCGTCGCGGTGAAGCTCGATAGCCGCGGGCCGGTCTTTTATCGCCAGTCGCGCGTCGGGCGGTACGACCAGCCGTTCGAGGTCGTGAAGATCCGGTCGATGCGCACCGACGCCGAGGCGGCGGGGCAGGCGGTGTGGGCGTCTGAGAACGACCCCCGCGTCACGCGCGTCGGCCATGTCATCCGCAAGCTGCGCATCGACGAGCTGCCGCAGCTCTGGTGCGTGCTGAAGGGCGAGATGAGCATCGTCGGCCCGCGCCCCGAGCGCCCGGCCTTCGTCGAGGAACTCGAGCGCGAGCTGCCCTATTATGCCGAGCGTCACATGGTGAAGCCGGGGCTGACCGGCTGGGCGCAGATCAACTATCCCTATGGCGCGTCGATCGAGGATGCGCGGGCGAAGCTGGAATATGATCTTTACTACACGAAGAACTACTCGCCCTTCCTCGACCTGCTGATCCTCCTCCAGACCGTCCGCGTCGTGCTGTGGCCGGAGGGCGCGCGCTGACCATGCCGACGCTGGGAGCCCTTGCCGACATTTTATCCGCGCTGGCCTTTGTCGGATATGGCGGGGTAACCTTGTGGCTGCTGGCGCGGCCGCGCGAGCGGATGGCGGCGCTGATGCCCGCACCGCGCTGGCTGGCGATCGCCGCCGCCGCGACGATGGCGTGGAGCGCGTCGCTCTATGTCTTTGCGCCCGGCGCGTCGCAGGTGCTGGTCGCGCAGGCGCTGCGCGACATGGCGATCCTCGGCTGGCTGGCGGCGACCTTCTGGCCGAAACCCGCCGCGATGGCGGGGGCGCAGCGGCTGATCTTTCGCCTGCTCGTCACGATCAGCGGCATTTCGCTGGTCGCGGGCCTGATCGCCCATTGGCGGAGCGCGGTGGCGAGCGAGTGGCTCGGGCCGTCGCTTGCCGTCTCGACGATGCTCGTCGCGATCGGCGGGCTGCTGGTGATCGACAGCGGGGTCCGCCGCGCGAGCGCGGGCCTCCGGATGCCGGTGATGGCGGTCGCGGGCGGCTTTGCGATGCTGTGGGGCTATGAGCTCAACGTCCAGCTGATCGGGGCGATGACCGGCAGGGCGGCGACGACGCTGATCCATCTGCTGCCCGCGGTCGCGCTGGCGATTCTGCCGACCTTCGTGATCGCGGCGATGGATATCGGGCGCGAGCGGATGCGGCTGTCGCGCCCCGCCGCGGTGCGCACGCTGATCCTGCTCGGCGCGGCGCTCTATCTGGTCCTGATCGGGCTGTCGGGTGCGGTCGCGCGGCAGCTCGGCGGCGATTATGGCGACCTCGCGCAGGGGGTGTTCCTGACGCTGGCACTGGGGGCGGGCGGGCTGCTGCTGCTGTCGGCGCGCGCGCGGGCGTGGCTGTCGGTGATGATCTCGAAGCATTTCTTCGAGCATCGCTATGACTATCGCGCCGAATGGATGCGCTTTACCGCGACGCTTGCGCAAGGCGACGGCGAGGACGATCGCAACCTGCATCGCCGCGCGGCGCGCGCGCTGGCCGAGCTGACGGGCAGTCCTGGCGCGCTGCTGATGCTGCCCGATCCGCTCGGCGCGTTTCGCGTCTCCGACCAGTGGCATTGGCCGGCGGGTATCGATGAGGGCGCCGAGCTGCCGCTGCGATCGGCCTTCATGCTGCAGGAAACGCGGCACATCGTCGACCTCGATGCCGAGCGGCGCGGCGAGAAGGGCGAGCAGGATCTGGCGATTCCGGGCTGGCTGCTGGCCGACCCGCGCGCGTGGGTCGTCGTGCCGGTGCTGCATTTCCACCGGATGATCGCGGTCGTCGTGCTGCATCGCCCGCCGGTGTCGCGCGCGCTCGACTGGGAGGATCTCGACGTGCTGCGCATCGCGGGTCAGCAGGCGGCAAGCTATCTGGCCGAGTCCCACAGCCAGGCGGCGCTGTCGGAGGCCAAGCGTTTCGACGAGTTCAACCGCCGCTTTGCCTTCATCATGCACGACATCAAGAATCTGGCGAGCCAATTGAGCCTGCTGGCGAGCAATGCCGAGCGTCATGCCGAAAAGCCGGCGTTCCGCGCCGACATGATCGAGACGCTGAAAATCTCCTCGCGGCGGCTGTCCGACCTGCTCGTCCGGCTGTCGCCGCGCGAACGCGGGCCGTCGGCCGATGCCGTGCGCACGCTGGTCGAACCGCTGATGCGCGACGTCGCGGCCGAGGTACGGACTCGGCGCGCGCTGTTCGTCGGATGTCAGGCGGGTCTTGCGGCGTGGGGCGATACGGGATCGATCCGGCAGGTCGTCCAGCATCTGGTGAGCAATGCGATCGACGCCTCTGCCGACGACACGCCGGTGCAGCTGATCGCGGTCGCCGAGAATGGGCGCGTCCGGATCGACGTGATCGACCAGGGGGCGGGCATGACCCGCGCTTTCGTCCGCGACGAGCTGTTCAAGCCCTTCGTCTCGACCAAGGAAGGCGGCTTCGGCCTGGGGGCGTTCGAGGCGCTGCAGCTCGCGCAGGCGATGGGCGGGTCGATCGAGGTCGCGAGCGAGCCGGGCAAGGGCAGCAATTTCACATTCTGGCTGCCGCTGGCCGAGGCCCATGCGGACGCGGGAATGCCGGCAGGAAGAGTGGCATAGACATGAACGACAGCGGGACCGCGCCGAAGAAATTGCTGGTCGTCGAGGACGACCCGGGGCTGCAGGCGCAGCTCAAATGGGCGTATGACGATTATGAGGTGCTGATCGCGGGCGATTTCGACAGCGCGATCGAGCTGCTGCGCGCCGAGGAGCCGGGGGTGGTGACGCTCGACCTCGGGCTGCCGCCCGATCCCGACGGAACGCGCGAGGGATTTCGCGTGCTGAAGGCGATCCTCGAGGTGAAGCCCGATACCAAGGTCATCGTCGTGTCGGGGCATGGCGAGCGCGCCAGCGCGCTGGCGGCGATCGCGAGCGGGGCGTGGGATTTCTACCAGAAGCCGATCGATATCGAGGAACTGGGACTGATCGTCCGCCGGGCGTTCCATGTCCACGAGCTGGAGGTCGAGAACGGGCGGCTCGCCGAGCGGGGTTCGGGCGACAATCGCGTGCTGGGCGGGATGATCACCGGGGCGCCCGAGATGCTGAAGGTTGCGCGGACGATCGAGCGCGTCGCGAACCTCGACGTGTCGGTGATGCTGCTCGGCGCGAGCGGGACGGGCAAGGAATTGCTGGCGCGCGGGCTGCACGAGGCGAGCGGGCGGCGCGACGGGGCGTTCGTCGCGATCAACTGCGCCGCGATCCCGGAGAATCTCCTCGAAAGCGAGCTGTTCGGGCACGAGAAGGGCGCGTTCACCGGCGCGGTCAAGACGACCGAGGGCAAGATCGAGCTGGCGCATGGCGGTACGCTGTTCCTCGACGAGGTCGGCGACATTCCGCTGCCGCTGCAGGTCAAGCTGCTGCGTTTCCTGCAGGAACGGACGATCGAGCGGATCGGCGGGCGCAAGGCGATCGCGGTCGATACGCGCATCGTCTGCGCGACGCACCGCGATCTCGACGCGATGATCGCCGAGCAGCGCTTTCGCGACGACCTCTACTATCGTCTCGCCGAGATGGTGGTGAAGATCCCGTCGCTCGCCGAGCGGCCGGGCGACGCGGTGCTGCTGGCGCGCCATTTCCTGCACCATTATGCGCCCGAGATGAACCCGTCGGTGCGCGGCTTCGCGCCCGACGCACTGCAGGCGATCGACGAGGGGCGCTGGCCCGGCAATGTCCGCGAACTCGAAAACCGGATCAAGCGCGCGGTGATCATGGCCGACGGCAAGCTGGTGATGAAGGACGACCTCGACCTTGCCGGCGGGAGCGAGGCGGACGGCGAGGATTATCTGAACCTTCGCAGCGCGCGCGAGGCCGCCGATCGCGTCGCGATCCGCCGCGCGATGACGCAGAGCGAGGGCAATATCTCGTCGGCGGCGAAGCTGCTCGGGATCAGCCGCCCGACGCTTTACGACCTGCTGAAGCAATATCGGATGCAGGCCTGAGTGGTCCGTGTCCGCGTCCTGCTCGCCGCATCGCTGGCGGCGCTGGCGCTCGCCGGCTGCGGTGAGGCAACGAAGGAGGGCGCGCATAGCGAACTTCGCGAGCGCGCTGCAAAGCTGCAGGGCGACGTCGCGGCTGACCCCAGGGATATTGCGACGCGGGTCCGGCTGGCGCGCGTGCAGATCGCGCTGGGCGATGGCGTGGGGACCGAGGCGACGGTGAAGGCGGCGCTCGCGGCGGGCGCCAACGCCGACTATTTGCGCCCGCTGCTGGCGCGGGCTTATGCGTTGCAGGGGAACGGGACGCGCGCGCTGGAGACGCTCGCCGACGGACCCGTCGCACCCGAGATGGCGGGCGAGGCGGCGTGGGTCGAGGGCGATGTCCAGCTTGCGGGCGGCGATCTCGGCGCGGCGCGCGCCGCGTTCGATCGCGCGGTCCGGGCGCTGCCGAACGAGTCCGCGCTGTGGGTGTCGGTCGGGCGCTTTCGGGACGCCAACGCCGACGCCGCGGGCGCGCACGACGCCGCCGACTATGCGATCGAACTCGACGCGAAGAACAGCGCCGCCCTGACGCTCAAGGCGAAACTGGTGCGCACGCAGCAGGGGCTGAAGCCCTCGCTCGGCTGGTACGAGGCCGCATTGGCGGCCGATCCGGCAAACGCCGACGCGCTGATCGAGCAGGGCGCGACGTTCGGCGACCTCGGCCGGTACAAGGATATGCTGGCGTCGCTGCGCGCGGCGGCCGAGCTGGCGCCGGGCGATCCAAGGATATATTATCTGCAGGCGGTGCTCGCGGCGCGCGGCGCGAACTATCCGCTGGCGCGCAGCCTGCTCCAGCGCACGCGCGGTGCGATGGACGATGTGCCCGGCTTCATGCTGCTGAGCGCGGTCGTCGAACTCGAACTCGGCGGACAGGCCGTGGCGGCGACCTGGGCCGACCGGCTGCTGACCGAACAGCCGAACAATTTCACTGCGCGCCGCATCCTCGCGGTGGCCGACTGGGCCGATGGCGATGCCGGGGCGGCGGCCGATGCCCTGGCGCCCGTCGCGGCACGCGGCGATGCCGATAGCTGGGCGTTGCTGCTCGCGGCGCGGCTGGCGGCCGAGACGGGGGATGCCGATGCGTCCGCAGCCTATCTGGCGCGCGCTGCGACGCTGGCGCGCGGCGAGGCGGCGCCGTTCGCGGCGAGCGACAGCTACGGTCTCGCTTCGCTGTCGGCCGATGGCGATCCGCTCAATCCGGCGAAGGCGATCCCGGCGATCTCCGCCGATTTGGCGGGAAGCAATTATGCGGGAGCAATCGCGCGCGCGACGCGGCTGCGCGATGCCAACCCCGGCGTAGCCGACGCGCACGTGCTGCTGGGCGATGCGGCGCTGGCCGGAGGGCGGCTGGACCTTGCGGTGCAGGCGTACCGGTCGGCGCAGGCACTCGATGCGAGCGAGCGGGTCGCCTTGCGGCTGGCCAATGCGCTTTACCGTATCGGCGATGCCGCGGCGTCGCGCCGCGTCGTGTTGCGGCTGCTCGCAAATGATCCGTCGAGCGTGGCGGGCGAGCGGATCGCCGCTGCGCTGGCGATGGACGCCCGCGACTGGGACTCCGCGATCGCGCATTATGAGCGCATTCGCCGCCGGATCGGCAATCGTGACGCGGTGGTGCTGCGCGAACTGGCACGCGCGTGGATTGCAAGGGGCGACAGCGAGCAGGCGCTGCCGATGATCGCGCTCGCCTATCGGCTGCAGCCGCTGAATGCAGAGATCATGCGGATTTATGCGGATTTGCTGGACCGGCGCGGGAATGCGCAGGCGGCGGCGGATTTGCGCGAAAAGGCGGCGCAGGTCGGGCGGTAGGGGGCTGCTGACGAGCGGCTGCGGCCGTTCGTCTCCCCTCCCGCGGGCGGGAGGGGTTGGGGGTGGGGCGACGACGGCGCGCCATGCCCACCCCGCTGCGGCTAGCCAGCAAGCTGGCAAGCCTCGCTGCCCCTCCCGCCTGCGGGAGGGGAGGTTATCTCTTTTGTCGTCATTCCGGATCGGATGCGCGATCCGCGGCAGCGCGGACCTTATGGACCCCGGATCAAGTCCGGGGTGACGAAATTCCGCTCACCCCACGGCAGAAAGAAACGTCAGGCCTCGGTCAGGTCGAGCAGGGTGCGCGCGTCGAGGCCGATGCGGCGCATCTGCTGCGCGACGGGGGGCCAGACGTTGGCGAGGAAATCCTCGCGCATCAAGGTGCGTAGGCGGTCGGTCGCGCCTTCGGCGACGAACATGCCGACGCCGCGCTTTACCGTGACGAGCCCTTCGTCCTGAAAGGTCTGATAGGCCTTGGCGACCGTCAGCGGATTCGCCCCTTCCTCCGCCGCGAGCGAGCGTACCGACGGGAGCATATCGCCGTCGGCGTAGGTGCCGTCGAGAATGGCGTTGGCGATCACGTCGCGGAGACGCTGATAGACGGGTTTGGACTGATCGAGCATGGCGCCTTAATGCCATAAGACAGCAGCACAGTCAAATCGCGAAAATTAGCAAAATGTCGTCAACATTGAAATTAAATATCCCAAGAGCTTACGACGTCGTCATATTCGGGTCGCGGACGCTCCGAGAGGTCGGCGGCGGCGGTTCCGAAGAAGAAATAGCCGACGATCGTGTCGCCGTCGGCGACTCCGAAAGCTTTCGCCACATTGGGGCTGTACGCGGCCCAGCCGGTGAGCCAGCTGCCGACGAAGCCATGCGCGTGCGCGGCATGGAGCAGATTCATGCCGACCGCGCCGGCCGACATCTGTTGTTCCCAGACCGGAATCTTCGCACCCGGCACCGGGGTCGAGATCAGCACGAGCAGGCTCGGCGCCTGATGCGCGAACTGGTCGAGCGCCGACAGGTCCATTCCCGCGGCGCCGGGATTCTCCGCCACCCATGCGTCCTTGAGCACGGTGGCGAAACGCTCGCGCCGGTCGTCGGCGATCGTGACGATGCGCCACGGCGCGAGCTTGCCATGGTCGGGGGTGCGCAAGGCGAGGGCGATGATGTCATGGAGCTGCCCGGCGTCGGGGCCGGGGGCGACCATGTCGCGTGCCTTTCCCGAGCGGCGGGTGGCGAGGTGCGCGCGGAGCGAGGAGATGTCGTTGAACATGGAGCGCATTTGGGCGCCTTTGGAGGCCTGCGCAAGCGTTGCGAACGATTCGCAACAAATTTCCTCCGCGTGCCACATGGTTTCACGCGCAATTAGATTCTTCCCTTGAGCAATTTTCGCGCTAGGTTGAGCCATTCGCGCGGCGGAAAGCCGCGGCAAAAACATCCGGGAAAAGGGACGCGTTTCAATGAAATCTATGGGTATGTGGGACGAGGGTGACTGGATCGCGGTCATCGCACTCGTCGTCCTCGCGGTGTTTCTGAGCATCGGCGCGCTGATCGCCGGCAGCAAGAAACCGGAGTTCGCCGGCCATCCCAAGGGCCTCTACATGCTCTTCTTCGCCGAAATGTGGGAGCGTTTTTCCTATTACGGCATGCGCGCGATCCTGATCTTCTACCTGACCCAGCACTGGCTGTTCAGCGACAGCAAGTCGAACCTGATCTACGGCGCCTATACCAGCCTCGTTTACATCACCCCGGTTCTCGGCGGCTATCTCGCCGACCGGTACCTCGGCCAGCGCAAAGCCGTGCTGTTCGGCGGCCTGTTGCTCGCAGCGGGGCATAGCCTGATGGCGGTCGAAGGGGGCGGGGGGCAGGAGGACGCGACGATCAACGTCTTCTGGGCCGCGCTCGCCTTCATCATCGTCGGCTCGGGCTTCCTCAAGGCCAATATTTCGGTGATGGTCGGCCAGCTCTACCGGCTCACCGACGTCCGCCGCGACGGCGCCTATACGATCTTCTACATGGGCATCAACGTCGGCGCCGCGCTCGGCACGATCCTCGTCGGTTATCTCGGCCAGCGGATCGGCTGGGGCTATGGCTTCGGGCTTGCCGGTATCGGCATGCTCGCCGGTCTCGTCGTCTTCGTCCTCGGCAAGAGCGCGCTCCTCGGCGCCGGCGAGGCGCCCGCGCCGCTCGCGAAGTCGCGCGAATGGACGCTTTACGGCATCGGTTTTGCCGCAGTCGCCGTGATCTGGGCGCTCGTCCAGTATCAGGACGTCATCCAGTCGTTGCTCGCTATCTCGGGCATCGCGCTGCTCGGCTATGTCCTTTACGAAAGCTTCAAGCTGGAAAAGGAGCCGCGCGAGCGCATGTTCGCGATCCTGTTCCTGATCGCGCTCAACCCGCTGTTCTGGGGCCTGTTCGAGCAAGCGGGCGGGTCGATGAACCTGTTCACCGACCGCTATGTCGACCGCGGCGCGGTTCCCGCCTCGATCTTCCAGTCGATCAACCCGATCTACATCATCCTCTTCGCCCCCTTCTTCGCCGGGCTGTGGCAATGGCTCGGCAAGCGCGGCATGGAGCCGTCGGCCCCCGCGAAATTCGGCCTGGCGCTCGCGCAGATGGGGCTTGCCAACCTCGTCCTCGTCTGGGGCGCCGAAGCGTTCGGCGTGGCGGCGATGACGCCGGTGCTGTTCGTCTTCCTCTATTATCTCCTCGCCACGACCGGCGAGCTCTGCCTCAGCCCGGTCGGCCTGTCGGCGATGAACCGGCTGGCGCCGTCCTATCTCGCGTCGCTCATCATGGGCGCGTGGTTCTATATGACCGCGGTCGGCAATTTCGTCGCCGGCAAGATCGGCGAGGCGACCGGCGGCCATGGCGGCGAGATGAGCAAGGCCAAGCTGCTCGAAATCTACGAGATGTTCGGCTGGATCGCGATTGGCGCCGCGGTCGCGGTGCTGCTGGTCAGCCCGATCGTCAAGCGCTGGATGCACCTCGACACGCTGCGCGACCGCGACGAGGGCCTGGCCGGTGTCGGCGAGGCCGAGCCGCAGGCCGCGGGCATCCACCCCGAACCGAAGGGGGCGTAATCGATGGTCAGGAGCGTGAAGGGCGGCCTGCTGGCTGCGGTGTCGCTGGCGCTCGTCGGCTGCGCGGCGGGCGGCGAGGCGCCGAAATCGGCGGGTGACAAGCCCGCCACCGCCGCGGCCGAAAAGCCGGTCAAGTTCGACAAGGATCCCTATCCCTCGACCTACAAGGGATATCCGACGCGGCTGACCGTCGTGAAGGGCGCGACGATCTTCGACGGCGAGGGCGGGCGGTTCGACAATGGCACGGTGGTGCTGTCGAGCGGCAAGGTGCTGGCGGTCGGCGGCCCCGATCTGGAGGTGCCGACCGACGCCGATGTCGTCGACGGCACGGGCAAATATGTGACGCCGGGCGTGATCGACATCCACAGTCACCTCGGCGACTATCCCTCGCCGGCGGTCGATGCGCATTCGGACGGCAATGAGGCGACCTCGCCGACCACGCCCGAGGTGTGGAGCGAGCATAGCGTGTGGCCGCAGGACCCGGGCTTTACCCGCGCGCTCGCGAACGGCGGCGTGACGACGCTCGAAATCCTGCCGGGCAGCGCCAATCTGATGGGCGGCCGCTCGGTCGTGCTCAAGAATGTGCCCGCGCGGACGATGCAGGGAATGAAGTTTCCGGGCGCGCCGTACAGCCTGAAAATGGCGTGCGGTGAAAATCCGAAGCGCGTCTATGGCGCCAAGGGCCGGATGCCCTCGACCCGCATGGGCAATCTGGCGGTCAATCGCCAGACCTGGGCGAAGGCGGCGGCGTACAAGAAGAAGCTCGACGAGGGGAAAGCGGTCGACCGCGACCTGGCGATGGAAACGCTCGCGGGTGTGCTGTCGGGTGAAATCCTCGTCCAGAACCACTGCTACCGCGCCGACGAAATGGCGATCGTCATCGATATGAGCCACGAGTTCGGATACAAGGTGGCGGCGTTCCACCACGCGGTCGAGGCGTACAAGATCGCCGACCTGCTCAAGAAGGAAGGCATTTGCGCGGCGATGTGGGCCGACTGGTGGGGCTTCAAGATGGAGGCCTATGACGCGGTGCCCGAGAATATCGCGCTGATGTACAAGGAAGGCGCCTGCACGATCGTCCATTCGGACGATGCGAACCAGATCCAGCGGCTCAATCAGGAAGCGGCGAAAGCGCTCGCTGCGGGGCGCCGGATGGGGATGCAGATCAGCGACGAGCAGGCATGGACCTGGCTTGCGATCAACCCGGCGAAGGCGCTCGGCATCGGGGACAGGACGGGCAGCCTGAAGCCCGGCAAGATGGCCGACGTCGTGCTGTGGAACGGCAATCCGTTCAGCGTCTATACGCGGCCCGAAAAGGTCTGGATCGACGGCGCGCTGATGTTCGACGCGATGGACCCGAAACGGCGTCCGGTGACCGACTTCGAGCTTGGGCAGCCGGGCGAAGGAGACGTGAAATGATGCGGCTCCCGACCGTCCGGTCCAGGCTCTCCTGTGCCCCTGCGAAGGCAGGGGCCCATCTCCTTCGCTCTCGCTTGTTCACCGCGGCTTGTTTGAAATCGACAGGACCGGAGATGGGCCCCTGCCTTCGCAGGGGCACGGTGCTAACCGGGTTGGCGGGCGCCCTGGTTGCTGCTCTGGCCTTGTCTGCTCCGGCTCACGCGCAGGACGTCGCAATCACCAATGCGAAGCTCGTCATCGGCGACGGCAGCGCGCCGATCGAGGGCGGCACCGTCGTCGTGCGCGGCGGCAAGGTCGTTGCGGCGGGGCGCGGAGTGGCGGTGCCTGCGGGCATCGAGCGCGTCGATGCGGGCGGCCATTATGTGACGCCGGGCATCGTCGCGGCGTTCAGCCGCGTCGGGCTGGTCGAGGTCGATGCCGTTGCCGGCACCAACGACCGCTCGGCGACGCGCTCGCGCTTCTCGGCGGGGCTCGATATCGCGCCCGCGCTCAACCCGATGGGATCGCCGATCGCGGTCAATCGCGCCGCGGGCGTGACGCGCGCGATCGTCGCGCCGGGCAGCAGCAGCAATTTGTTCGCCGGGCAGGGCGCGGTCGTCGACCTTGGCGACGACAACGACATGGTGACGCGCCCGCGCGCGCTGCAGTTCGTCGCGTTCGGCGAGGACGGGTCGGCGAAGGCGGGCGGCAGCCGCGCCGCGACCTTCCTGCTGTTCCGCGAGCAATTGCTGGCGGCGCGGAGCTATGCCCGCAACCCCACGACGCTGGCCGAGTGGAGCAATGACTCGCTGATCCAGCGCGCCGATGCCGAGGCGCTGGTGCGCGTGATCAATGGCACGACCCCGCTGTTCGTGCGCGTCGACCGCGCGGCGGATATCCTGAACGTGCTGAAGCTGAAGGGCGAATTCCCGGCGCTGAAGCTGGTGCTCGTCGGCGCGACCGAGGGCTGGCTCGTCGCGCGCGATATCGCGGCGGCCAAGGTGCCGGTGCTCGTCTCGCCGCTCACCGACCTGCCGGGCAGTTTCGAGCAGCTCGGCGCGACGCAGTCGAACGCCGGGCGGCTGAAGGCGGCAGGGGTCGAGGTGTCGGTCGGCGTGTTCGACGACGACGATGCGCACAAGATGGGATATACCACCCAATATGCCGGCAATCTGGTCGGGCTGTCGAAGCTGCCGGGCGCGAGCGGGCTGACATGGGATCAGGCCTTCGCCTCGATCAGCAGCGTGCCCGCGAAGGCGGTGGGGATGGACGGCGCGATCGGGTCGCTGCGCGCGGGGCGCGCGGGCGATATCGTGATCTGGGACAATGACCCGCTCGAACTCGGCAGCCGTCCGACGATGGTGTGGATCGATGGCAAGCGCCAGTCGCTCGTCACGCGGCAGGACCGGCTGCGCGATCGCTACCTGACCCCGACCGAAGGGGCATTGCCGAAGGCATATGATCGGTGATTATAATGGTTGCGGGCGTTCGTCCCCATTTCGTCATCGCGGCCCGTCGACTGCGCGGGTGAGACCCCGGCCTTCGTCGGGGGTGACGATTTGAAGGGAATGGCGCCAAAGGGAGAGGGGGCGTCCAATGCAACCCATGTCGCTTTTGATCACGACCTGCGCGCTGTTCGTCGGTTCGCACCTGCTGCTGTCGCATCCGATGCGTCCTGGGCTTGCCGGGCGGCTTGGCGAGCGCGGCTTCATGATCGTCTATTCGATCGTCGCGATCGCCACCTTCGTCCTGATCGTGCAGGCATGGCGCGGGATGCCGCCCGAGCCGCCGCTGTGGGCCGTCGACGATCCGCTTTGGATCCTCGCTTCGCTGCTCGTCCTGGTCGCTAGCATCCTGTTCATGGGATCGCTGATCGGCAATCCGGCGATGCCGGCGCCAAACGCCGCGGCCGCCGCGCAGGCGGCGCCGCGCGGCGTTTTTGCGATCACCCGGCACCCGATGATGTGGGGGTTCACCCTGTGGGCGCTCGCGCACGCGCTGGTGATGCCGACGCCGGGGCAGATCGTGCTGTCGGCGACGATCGCCTTCCTCGCGCTCGTCGGATCGGCCGGACAGGATGCGAAGAAGGCGCGGCTGATGGGCGACAGTTGGAGGCACTGGGCGGCGCGGACCAGCTTCGTGCCTTTTGCGCGCCAGGTTGCAGGTACGACGCCGTGGGGCGATGCCCTGCCGCGCGGCCATGCGCTGCTCGGCGGGATCGTTCTGTGGCTTGCCGCGACATGGGCGCACGGCGCGCTGGGCTTCATGGTTGCCGGGATATGGCGCTGGGTGGGATAGGAGGTGCATGAACAGCACCGCGCATCTCAACGATTTGTCGCTGCGGCTGCTTGGCCGCGCCTATGATAATCTGGATATAGAGGAAAGCCGTGTTCTCGAGGCCATCGCCGCGCGGGCCCCCAGCAGCCGCGATGCGGCGGACCTTGGCGACGCGCAGGCGAGCCGCGGCGACCGACTGGCCGACCGCGTCGCGGCGGTCGGCGGTTCGTGGGGCTTTATCATCGTGTTTACGCTGGTGTTGTTCGGTTGGATGCTGCTCAATTCGGAGGTGCTGCAGCGTTTCGGGCTGGCGTTCGACCCCTATCCGTTCATCTTTCTGAATCTTATGCTCTCGACGCTCGCCGCGGTGCAGGCGCCGATCATCATGATGAGCCAGAACCGGCAGGCCGCGAAGGACCGGCTGACCGCGAGCGTCGATTATGAAATCAACCTGCGCGCCGAGTTGGAGATCATGCGGCTGCACGAAAAGCTGGACCAGATGCCGTTTCACGAGCTGCGCGAGAAGGTCGATGAGCTTTGCGACCGGCTGGATCGGAAGGAATAGGCGGGAAGGCGGCTTTGGGGTGGGGAGCGGACGTCTCCGATCCTCCCCGTGCCGGGGAGGATCGCTATGTCCGCAACCGGTCGAGAGTCGCGCTACAACCGCACCATCCGCATTCCCATTTCGCCATAGCGCGGCCCGCTTGTACCGCCCATCGGCGCGGCAGCGTCGATCGTGGCGAGGTCGTCGGCGGTGAGCGCCACGTCGGCGGCGGCGACGCTGTCTTCCATCGTGACGCGGCGCTTGGTGCCGGGGATCGGGACGATGTCGTCGCCCTGCGCGAGCAGCCACGCGAGCGCGATCTGTGCGTTCGAGACGCCATGCTTTGCGGCGACCCCGGCGATCGCGTCGACGATCGCGAGATTGGCGGGCAGGTTCTCGTCCGAATAG
The DNA here is from genome assembly GCF_949769155.1 of Sphingopyxis sp. Geo48. NCBI lineage: Bacteria > Pseudomonadati > Pseudomonadota > Alphaproteobacteria > Sphingomonadales > Sphingopyxidaceae > Sphingopyxis > Sphingopyxis sp. Geo48. Next base: position 286,984 of record NZ_CATKPA010000002.1, read on the forward strand.
CGCGGATCGTTGCGGCGCCAGTCATTCTCGGGCAGCTCGTCGCGGCTGCGGATCGTGCCGGCGAGGAAGCCGCGGCCGAGCGGCGAATAGGGGATGAAGCCGATACCGTTGTCGCGGCAGGCGCCGAGGATTTCCTCTTCGACGTCGCGTTCCCAGATCGAATATTCGCTCTGCAGCGCGGTGATCGGAGCCGCCTTGGCGGCCCGGCGGATCGTTTCGGGCCCGGCTTCGGAGAGGGCGATGTGGCGGACCTTGCCCTCCTTCACCAGCTCCATCATCCCGCCCACGGTCTCCTCGATCGGCACCGAGGGATCGACGCGGTGCTGATAGAAAAGGTCGATCGTGTCGATGCCGAGCCGCTGGAGCGAGCCCTCGCACGACCGGCGCGCATTCTCGGGGCTGCCGTCGACGCCGACGATCTGCTTGCCGTCGAACTTGAAACCGAATTTGGTGGCTATGACGAGGCCGTCGCGCTTGCCCCTGATCGCCTCGCCGAGCAGCTCCTCGTTGGTGAAGGGGCCATAGATTTGCGCGGTGTCGAAGAAGGTGACGCCAAGGTCGATCGCACGGTGGATCGTGCGCGTCGATTCGTCCAAGTCGGCGGCCTCGCCATAGAGGATGTTGCCGCCCTTGATCATCGGCATGCAGCCGATGCCGATCGCGGAAACTTCGAGGCCTTGGCCGAGGGTGCGATATTTCATGAAACGACTCCTGCGGGGGATGCATCCTCTTCTACACCATCGGCGGCATATTTGGTTGCGGCGACATCGGCGACGACATTGCCGAGGGTACGGAAGATGTCAGGGAAGGTTTCGACCGCGACGAGCAGGCCGAGCGGCGCGACCGGAACCCCCATCGCGATCGCGATCGGCGCGATCGAGGTGACGAAGCTGATCGAACCGGGAAGGCTGACCGACGAGAGCGCCGCGGCGAGCGCGACGGCGAGGCCGACCGCCATCTCCCACGGGGTCAGCTCGATGTTGAACAACCAGGCGACATAGATGACGACCGCGAGGTTCATCGCCGGGCTGGTGAAGCGGAACAGCGCCACCGCGAGCGGCAGGACAATGTCGGCTTTCTTGGGATCGACATCGAGCTCGGCCGAGGCACGGAGCATTGCGGGCAGGCTGGCGAGCGAGCTTTGCGTGCTGAGCGCGACCGCGAAGGTCGGGACCATCGCGCGGACGAAGCGCGGCAAGGAGACGCCGACCACGAAGACCGCGAGCAGCAGGGCGAGGATGATCGTGCCGGTTCCGATCATCGAAAGCATCAGCACATAGTGGAGCAGGCCGCCGAACGCTGCGACCCCGGCCTTGACCGCGAGCGCATAGCCGAGCGCGAAGACGCCGATCGGCGCAAGCGCGAGCACCCAGCCGATGACGACGAGCATCGCGTCGCCGAGGGCCTTGAAGAAGCCCGACAGGGTTGCGCGCTCCGCCGTGCCGACGCGCGTGATCGCGAAGGCGAAGATCGTCGTGAAGACGATCAGCGGCAGGATCGAGGTTTCGGCGGCGGCGGCGATCGGGTTGGTGGGGATCAGGCCGAGGATGAAGTCGGCGAAGGTCGGCGATGCGGCGGTTTCGGTGTGGCCGCCGAGTCCGTGGCGCAGCCCCTCGGCGGCGGCGGCCGACATCGGAAAGGCGCGGAGCAGGAGCGGCAGCAGGAGCAGGGTCATCAGCCCCGCGATCAGGTTGCCGGCAATGAAGATCGCGACGGCGCGGCCCGCGAGCTTGCCCGCGCGCGCCGCATCGGCGGTCGCGGTAATTCCGGTGATGAGGAGCGCGACGATCAGCGGGATGATCGTCATCTTCAGCGCGTTGAGCCAGAGCAGCCCGGCGGTCTCGACATAGGGGAGGCTGGCGGTTCCGGCGGCGGGAGACAGGCTTTCGACCGCGACCCCCAGCAACATGCCGACGACGAGCGCCGAAAGGATGATCCATGCCGATTTCAAGTTCGATTCTCCCGGTGCCGGTCCCGGCCAGCTTGCCAAGCCAAAATGGGTGACCTAGGGCCGTCCGGTATTACGGGTGGGCTCTTGTCCTGCCCACCGGATTAGGTAGCAGAGGTGCCATGCGCAAGTTTTTCGGAACCGACGGGATTCGCGGGCTGACCAACCGGGCTCCGATGACCGCGGAAACCGCGATGCGTGTCGGAATGGCGGCGGGCGCACACTTCCTGCGCGGCGACCACAAGCATCGCGTCGTGATCGGCAAGGACACGCGTCTGTCGGGCTATATGCTCGAGAACGCGCTCGTCGCGGGGTTCACCAGCGTCGGCATGGACGTGGTGCAGGTCGGGCCGATGCCGACCCCGGCGGTCGCGATGCTGACGCGGTCGATGCGCGCCGATCTGGGCGTGATGATTTCGGCGAGTCATAATCCGTTTCTCGACAACGGCATCAAGCTGTTCGGCCCCGACGGTTACAAGCTGTCGGACGAGGACGAGATGCAGATCGAGTTCCTGCTGACGCAGGAAGCGCGCCTTGCCGACCCGTCGCATATCGGGCGCGCCAAGCGCATCGACGACGCGCGCGGCCGCTATATCCACGCGGTGAAGCAGAGCTTGCCCGAATCGGTTCGGCTCGACGGGCTGAAGATGGTGCTCGATTGCGCGAACGGCGCCGCGTACAACAGCGCGCCGACGGTGTTCTGGGAGCTGGGCGCCGACGTCGTCGCGATCGGGGTCGAGCCCAATGGCACCAACATCAACGCGAATTGCGGATCGACGTCGCCCGGCCTGTTGCAAGAAACCGTCGTCGCGAGCGGCGCCGACATCGGCGTCGCGCTCGACGGCGATGCCGACCGCTTGATCATCGTCGACGAGAAGGGCGCGATCGTCGACGGCGACCAGATCATGGCGCTGATCGGCGCGAGCTGGGCGCGGCAAGGTCGGCTGAAGGGCGGCGGCGTCGTCGCGACGGTGATGTCGAACCTGGGGCTCGAGCGCTTCCTTCAGGGCGAAGGACTGACCCTCGAACGGACGAAGGTCGGCGACCGTTATGTCCTCGAGCGGATGAAGAGCGGTGGCTTCAATGTCGGCGGCGAGCAGTCGGGGCATATGATCCTGTCGGACCATGCGACGACCGGCGACGGGACGCTGGCGGCGCTGCAGGTGCTGGCCGAGCTGGTCGGGGCGGGGAAGCCGGCGAGCGAATTGCTGCACCAGTTCGATCCGGTGCCGCAGCTTTTGAAGAATGTCCGCTTCGCGGGCGGCAAGCCGCTGGATAATGCACAGGTGCAGGCGGCGATCGCCGAGGGCGAGGCGGCGCTGAACGGACGCGGACGCCTCGTCATCCGCGCGTCGGGAACCGAACCGGTGATCCGTGTGATGGCCGAGGGCGACGACGCCGGCCAGGTTGAGCGGGTCGTCGATTTGATCTGCGACGCGGTGCGCGTGGCGGCCGCCTGATGAGTCATCCCGTCCGTACGGACGGAACTGGAAGGAAAATACCATGCTTGAAATGCGACCCGATTGCGAACGCTGCGGCCGCGACCTGCCCGCCGATATCCACGGCGCATTCATCTGCTCGTTCGAATGCACCTTCTGCGCCGATTGTGCCGACAAGCTCGACGAGCGATGCCCCAATTGTGGCGGCGATTTGCTCGACCGGCCGCTGCGCGAAGGCGCGGCGCTCGCGAAATTCCCCGCCTCGACGGAGCGGAAGTTCAAGGGGTGACAATTCCCCATATTCGTCATGCCGGACCTGATCCGGCATCCTCCACAGGCCTGTCGTCATGGGCCCCGGATCAAGTCCGGGGTGACGATGATTTTGGGGGCATGTTGTGACCGCACGCGTTCTGATCATCGCCGGTTCCGACAGCGGGGGCGGTGCGGGAATCCAGGCCGACATCAAGGCGGTGACGATGCTGGGCGGTCACGCGATGACCGCGATCACGGCGATCACCGCGCAGAATACGCTGGGCGTGCAGGGCGTCCACCCGATCCCGACCGAGATGGTGCTCGCGCAGATCGACAGCGTCGTTGCCGATATCGGCGTCGATGCGGTGAAGATCGGCATGATCGGCAGCGCCGAAACGGCTGCCGCGGTCGCCGAGCGTTTGACGCGGCCCGACCTTGCGCACGCGGCGGTCGTCTTCGATCCGGTGATGGTGGCGACAAGCGGATCGGCGCTCGCCGATGACGCGACGATCGCGGCGTTCAAGGCTTTGCTCGACCGCGCGATGGTCGCGACGCCGAACCTGCCCGAACTCGCAGCACTCGGCGGCGAGGAGGCGGTGCTGGCGCATGGCTGCTCGCTGCTGATCAAGGGCGGGCACGGCGAGGGAGAGACGGTGATCGACCGCCTGCTCGAAACCGGCGAGGGCGAGGTTGCGCGCTGGGAGGCGCCGCGCATCGACACGACAAGCACGCACGGCACGGGCTGTACGCTGGCCAGCGCGATCGCGACGGGACTTGCGCAGGGTATGCCGCTCGAACCCGCGGTTGCGCGGGCGCGCGATTTCGTGCGGCTCGCGCTGATGGGCGCGCCGGGGCTGGGGAGCGGGCATGGCCCGATGGGGCAGCAGTTCGTGCGCAACGACGGGCTGTTCACCGGCCCGGCGCTCAACCAGATCACCTTGCCCGCGAACGACTATGCGGTGTCGGTCGCCTTCTACAAACAGATGGGGCTCACGCAGATCGTCGATAGCCCCGGCAATGGGTACGCGCGCTTCGAGGCGGCGAACGGCGTTACGCTGTCGATCCATGTCGGCGACGGCGCGGCGGGCGGGGCGACGACCTATCTGGAGAGCGGTGCGCTCGATGCGTGGGTTGCCTATCTGGCGCGGCGCGGGGTGCAGTTCGAGCAGATGCCGAAGGACGAGGAATGGGGCTGGCGCGAGGCGCGGCTGAGCGATCCGGCGGGGAACCGCCTCTGCCTCTATCAGGCGGGCGAGTATCGGAGATATCCGCCGTGGCGCATTTGATCCCCCCTCCCGCAGGCGGGAGGGGTTGGGGGTGGGCTCGAGCGAAGCGAGGTCCTGCCGCCGGCTTTGCCCACCCCGCTGCGACTAGCGAACAGGTTCGCAAGTCTCGCTGCCCCTCCCGCTTGCGGGAGGGGGAGTCGTGATCGTCGGCGTCGACGAAGCCGGGCGCGGGCCGCTCGCGGGGCCGGTGGTCGCAGCCGCCGTCCTGCTCTGCGAAGGCGGGATTGCCGGGCTTGATGACAGCAAGAAGCTGACCGCGAAACGCCGCGCCGAACTCGAAGTCGAGATCAAGGCGCGCTGCCGCTGGGGGATCGGCGAGGCGAGCGTCGCCGAGATCGACAGCATCAACATATTGCAGGCGACCTTCGTGGCGATGACGCGCGCGGTCGAGGCGCTGGGATTCGAGCCGGGCGAGGTGCTGGTCGACGGCAACCGGCTACCCAGATGGCGCTACAGGGCGCGGGCGATCGTCGGCGGCGATGCGTCGCACCCGTGCATATCGGCGGCGAGCATATTGGCGAAGGAGCATCGCGACCGGTTCATGGTCGCGGCGGCGCGCGACCATCCGGGCTTTGGCTGGGAGACCAATATGGGCTATGGCACGGCGAAGCATCTCGCGGCGCTGCGCAAGCACGGACCGACGCCGCATCACCGGGCCAGTTTCGCGCCGGTTGCGCAACTGACCCTGATCTGACGGCGGGAGAAAGACATGCGCAGCGGGTTTACGGCCGACGATGTTGCGCAGCAAAGCGGACGCCGCTTCCTGATCACGGGCGCCAATGCCGGGCTCGGCCTAGAGACCGCGAAGGTTCTGGCGGCGCGCGGCGCGCATGTCATCCTCGCCTGCCGCGACGCCGGGCGCGCCGAGGCCGCGATGGACCTGATCCGCGACGAGACGCCGGCCGCCACGCTGAGTTTCCAGCCGCTAGACCTTGCCGATCTGGACCAGGTGAGGGAGGCGGCCGCCGCTGTCGTCGCCGGGCCGCGGATCGACGTGCTGATCAACAACGCCGGGGTGATGATCCCGCCGCGGACGCTGACCAAACAAGGCTATGAGCTGCAATTCGGGGTCAACCACCTCGGCACCTTCGCCTTCACCGGGCTGATCCACGGCCATGTCGATGACCGGATCGTTGTCACCGCCAGCATCGCGCACAAGAACGGGACGATGGATTACAGCGATCTCGATGCGAGCCGCAGCTACCACAATTGGCCGCGCTACCAGATGAGCAAGCTTGCGAACCTGCTCTTCATGTACGAGCTCGACCGGCGGCTCAGCGCAGCGGGCCGCGCGACGCAGGCGATCGGATGCCATCCGGGCGTCGCCATGACCGAGCTGACGCGGCACCTGCCGCTGCCGCTGCGTTATATGACGCCGCTCGCGACGCCCTTTTTCAACAGCGCGGCGCAGGGCGCGTGGCCGACGCTGCAAGCGGCGACCGGCGCGCATGTGCAGGGCGGCGATTATCTGGGGCCGCAGGGGCTGGGCGAGATATCGGGGCGTTCGGGCCCGGCGCGCGCGACGCGCGATGCGCGCGATCCGAAGCTGGCGCGCGATCTGTGGCGCCGTTCGATCGATCTGACCGGGGTCGATCCCGGGATCTGAAAATATTTTTCGCGGGTGAGTCCTCATCGCCACACCACCAGTGGTTGAGTCCGCGCGGCGCGCATGACTCCATATGTCGTGGCAGACTCGTTTCGTTCTCGTGCCGTTAACCATTATGACACCTGGAATCCTTAGAATCCCGAGCTTGACGGCGGACTCCGCCGGACTCATCAGGGGCTTCTTTCGGGTTTGAACAGGGGCGAAACATGGGTGTGATGGAACGGGTCAAGGCCCCGGCGGCGAAGCGTGCGTCGAAATCGGCGCCCAAAATCAGCCACGCCGATTTGCCGCTCGACAGCATCCTTCAGGGCGACTGCGTCGAAATGATGCGCTCGCTCCCTGCAGCGTCGGTCGACATGATCTTTGCCGACCCGCCGTACAATCTCCAGCTCGGCGGCGACCTTCACCGCCCCGACGGCAGCCAGGTCGACGCGGTCAACGACGAATGGGACAAGTTCGACAGCCTCGGCACCTACGACCGTTTCACCCACGCCTGGCTCGCGGAAGCGAAGCGCATCCTGAAACCCGGCGGCAGCATCTGGGTGATCGGCAGCTATCACAATATCTTCCGCGTCGGCGCGGCGCTGCAGGATCAGGGCTACTGGATCCTCAACGACATCGTCTGGCGCAAGGCGAACCCGATGCCCAATTTCAAGGGCACGCGCTTTACCAACGCGCACGAGACTCTGATCTGGGCGTCGATGGGCGAGAAGGCGAAATATACCTTCAACTATCGCGCGATGAAGACGCTGAACGACGAACTCCAGATGCGCAGCGACTGGCTGATCCCGATCTGCGGCGGTCAGGAGCGGCTGAAGAAGGGCGGGCACAAGGTCCACCCGACGCAGAAGCCCGAAGCCTTGCTCTATCGCATCCTGCTGGCCTGTTCGAACCCCGGCGACGTGGTCCTCGATCCCTTCTTCGGCACCGGTACGACCGGCGCGGTCGCGAAGCGTCTCGGTCGGCATTTCATCGGGATCGAGCGCGAGGATGACTATATCGCGGCCGCGCTCGAGCGGATCGAGATGGCGCTGCCGCTCGACGAGAGTGCGGTGAAGACGATGATGGCGCCCAAGGCCGCGACGCGCGTCGCGTTCGGGACGCTCGTCGAATGCGGGATGGTTCCGCCGGGCTCGGTGCTGACCGATGCCAAGCGTCGCTGGAAGGCTGTCGTGCGCGTCGACGGATCGCTCGATTGCGCGGGGCAAAATGCGGGCTCGATCCACAAGGTCGGCGCGGGCGTGCAGGGCGCGCCGAGCTGCAACGGCTGGACCTTCTGGCACGTCGACGACGGCAAGCAGCTCCGTATGATCGACGCAGTGCGGCAGGACTGGCTGCTCGCCAACGAGGCCTGATGTTCCAGCCGCTGACCAAGCCCGATTTCGGCAAGACGTGGGAGGATGCCCGCGTCTATTGCCGCCCGGCCTGTTTCGTCGACAGGCCGCACGAGCTGGACGACGACTGCCTGCGGATCGCCGATACGCTGGCCTGGTTCGCGGCGTGGCACGTCAGCCTGCGCGACACCGACGGGGTCAGGTCGGCGATCGTGCCGGTTCCCGAATTCGATGGCTGGATCGCCGCGATGCCCGATCGTCTCGCCGCAGCGGCGACGGCGCAGCGGTCGGCGGTCGCGCGCCCACGCGGAGTATTGCAACTCGGTGAGCGCACAGTGCGGCTCAATGACCCGCAGGTCATGGGCATCCTCAACGTCACCCCCGACAGCTTTTCGGACGGCGGCAAGCATGTCGACACTGCGGCTGCCAGCGAGGCGGGTTATGCCTTGGCCTCGGCCGGAGCGGCGATCGTCGATGTCGGCGGCGAATCGACCCGCCCCGGCGCGCCGCTGGTATGGGAAGGCGACGAGATCCAGCGCGTCGAGGGCGTCGTTTCGGCGCTCGCGAAGGGCGGCGTCGCGGTTTCGATCGACACGCGCAAGGCGGCGGTGATGGAAGCCGCGCTCGCAGCGGGCGCGACGATCGTGAACGATATTTCGGCGCTGCGCTATGACGAGCGCGCGATGGAGGTGGTCGTGCGCGCAGGCTGTCCGGTGGTGCTGATGCACGCGCCGTCGGCGAAAAGCGATCCGCATGAAGGCGGCACCTATTCGAATATATTGTTCGACGTTTACGATATGCTCGCCGAGCGCATCGCGGCGTGTACCGCGGCGGGGATCGATCCGGCGAAGATCATCGTCGATCCGGGCCTCGGCTTCGGCAAGGGCGTCGCCGACAATCTGGCGCTGGTGAACGGGGTGGCGTTGTTCCACACGCTCGGCTGTCCGATCCTGTTCGGCGCAAGCCGGAAGCGGATGATCGGCGCGCTCGATAACGAGGCGCCGACCGACCAGCGGTTGGGGGGCAGCGTGGCGCTCCATTATCAGGCGGCGACGCAGGGCGCGCAGTTGCTGCGCGTTCACGACGTTGCGGAGACCCGGCAGGCGCTGAGGGTATGGCGCGGCCTGAGGGACGCTGCGCTGACGGCCTAGAGCGAATAGCCGCCATCGGCGGCCAGCACGGCGCCGGTGATACTGGCAGCATCGTCCGACAGCAGGAATGAAATCTGGCGCGCGGTTTCGTCGGCGCTGGCCCAGCGGCCGAGCGGCGTTGCGGCTTTCGCCATCGCATCGATTGCGCCCTCGCGGCTGCCATGTTCGGCGATCATCGCCGGAAAGAAGTCGACATCATCCCAGATCGGCGTGTCGACCCCGCCGGGGGCAATCGCGTTGACGCGTATGGCGTGCGGCGCGCCTTCCTTTGCAGCGATCCGCGCGAGCTGGATGACGCCTGCCTTCGACGCACCATAAGCGCCGACACCAGGTTCGGCCTTGATTCCCGAAATCGAGGCGGTGACGACGATCGCGCCGCCGCGGCCATGCGCGATCATGGCGCGCATCGCGGCGCGCAAGGTCAGCATCGCGCCGTCGAGATTGACCGAGAGCGTGCGGCGCCAGTCGGTGAAATCCATGTCGGCGATCTGTCCCGCGGTGGCAATGCCGGCGTTGACGACGGCGACGTCGGTGTCGACAAGCTCGCTCGCAAGGGCGTCCCACATTTCAGGGCTGGCGACGTCGCGGCCTTGCGACAGATCGACGCCGATGATGCGCGCGCCCTCGGCTTGCAGCAACGCGGCGGTTGCCGCCCCGATGCCCGATGCGCTGCCGGTGATGAGCGCGGTTCGTCCGGAAAATCGCTTGTCCATTCGCTTGACCCTAATCGGGCCGGCCGAGACCGTCGATGCCAAAAATCAGGCGGCGGTATCGATCCCCAAATCGCTCAATTTGCGATAGAGCGTCGAGCGGCCGATCCCCAGGCGCCGCGCAACCTCGCTCATGCGGCCGCGGTAGTGGCCGATCGCGAGGCGGATGACGTCGGCCTCGATCTCCTCGAGCGGACGGAGGTTGCCGTCGGGCAGGTAGAGCGTGACCCCGATCGCTTCGCCGTTGATCGCGACATCGCCTTCGCCGCCGGGCGTGCCGCCGCCGAGCGCCGCCTCGATCGCCTTGAAATCGGCGCCGGTCAGGACGTCGGTCTTGCTCGACGTCGCGGCGCGGAACAACACGTCCTGAAGCTGGCGGACATTGCCCGGCCAGGCATAGGCGGCGAGCAGGCGCAGCGCGTCGTCGGTGATCCCGATCTGACCCATGCCGGGCAGGCCGCCGATGCGCGCGAGCAGGTGGCGCGCGAGCGGGCCGACGTCGCCGCGGCGTTCGGAGAGCGAGGGCAGGGTAAATTGCGCGGTCGAGAGCGCGTAATAGAGATCCTCGCGGAAGTGCCCGGCCTCGATCAGCTTGTCGAGCGGGCTCGCGGTCGTCGCGATGATGCGGACGTCGACGCTCTGGCGGATCGAGCCGCCGATCATCTGGACTTCGCCGGAGTTTATGAACTCCACGAGCTTGGCCTGCGTTTCCAGCGGGATACATTCGACATGGTCGATGATGATGCTGCCACCGTCGGCCTGGACAAGACGGCCGATCTGGCGGTCGAAAGCGCCGGGAAAGGCGCCGCGTTCGTGGCCGAACAGGCCCGAGCCGATCAGGCCCGGCGATACCGCCGAGCAATCGACCATCACGAGCTGGCCGCGCGCGCGCGGCGATGCGCTGTGGATCGCGCGGGCGAAGACCTCCTTGCCGGTGCCGGGCTTGCCGTTGATCATCACCGGAACGCGTGCACGCGCAGCCTTCGCGGCGATCGCGAGTGCGCTGCGGAAATTGGGACTCGACCCGATGATCTCCTCGAACGCCAGCGGCGCGCGGAGCTTTTCGGTGAGCGGGCGGAGTTCGCCCTGCGGTCCGTTCGGCGAGACGATGCGGTCGAGCGCGCCGAGCAGGCGGTCGGGGGCGATCGGCTTTTGCACGAAATCGCTCGCGCCGGCGCGCATCGACGACACGGCGACCTCGACGCTGTTACGCAATGTGATGACGATGAGGGGCAGGGCAGGACGCCAGCGTCGCAGTTCGGCGACGAATTCGCCGATTTCCATGCCCGGCGTGCCCTGGTCGACGAGGACGGCGTCGAGCGCCATGCCCTCCTGCGTGCCCAGCTTCGCAAGCGCGGTGTCGGTGTCGCCGGCGACGATGCTGCGCCAGCCGCCGCGCGACAGCAGCGCCGACAGGAACCGCTGCTGTGCGGGTTCGCTATCGACGATCATCACTGTTCGCGTGTCGCGCTGGCTGGCCATAATCCCCGTTCTGCCCCTATGTTCGGATGCCTGATGCCGTGCCATCCGTTCAAGCGCTGTGATCTACGGCATAGGGGTAAAGGGGCCATTAAGGCCGTTCGGCTTTCGCCACGATGAAGGGCTTTTTCCCGCCAGCGCCCCTTGAGCATCGCGAAAGGCGTGGCTAAGACCGGCGCGACGCTCGATTCTGGGGCGCGCCACCCGCGCATCCGAAGTAATTTTGGCGAAGCGATTTTGGGCGCGCGGGCGCGCCTTTCGGCGAACAGGCAAAGGGGACAGGGCATGGCGGAACAGGAAATGAAAGCGGCGAACGAAACCTATGCGGGTTTCCTCAGCATGCTGAAAATCGGCACGATCATCACGGTGGTCGTCGCGGCCTTCGTCGTCCTCATCATCTCCTGACCGGCCCTTTGCCATGCGCATCGCCGTCCTGAAGGAACTCGCCCCCGGCGAGACCCGCGTCGCCGCGACCCCCGAAACCGTGAAGAAATTCATCGGGCTGGGCGCTGAATTGGCCGTCGAGACGGGAGCGGGGGAGGCGGCATCGATCGCCGACGCCGACTATACCGCTGCCGGCGCCAGCGTCGGCAGCCGTGCCGAGGTGCTGAAGGGTGCGAACATCATCCTCGGCATCCAGGGGCCGGACCCCAAAGACCTCAAGGGCTTTACCGAAGGCGCCTGGCTCGCCGCGGGGCTCAACCCGTTCGGCGAGCGCGCGCGCGTCGACGAATATGCGAAGCTCGGGATCGAAGCGCTCGCGATGGAATTCATGCCGCGCATCACGCGCGCCCAGTCGATGGATATCCTGTCGAGCCAGGCGAACCTCGCGGGGTACAAGGCGGTGCTGATGGCGGCGAATGCCTATGGCCGCGCCTTCCCGATGATGATGACCGCCGCGGGCACCGTCAGCGCCGCCAAGGCGTTCGTGATGGGCGTCGGCGTCGCGGGGCTGCAGGCGATCGCGACCGCACGGCGTCTGGGGGCGCAGGTCAGCGCGACCGACGTGCGCTCGGCGACCAAGGAACAGATATTGTCGCTCGGCGCGAAGCCGATCTTCGTCGAAAGCGTCGCCGGGATCGAGGGCGAGGGCGCGGGCGGCTATGCCACCGAAATGTCGGAAGAATACAGACAAGCGCAGGCCGAACTGGTGTCGTCGCACATCGCGAAGCAGGACATCGTCATCACCACCGCGCTGATCCCCGGCCGCCCCGCGCCGCGGCTTATTTCGGACGCGCAGCTTGCGACGATGCGGACGGGCAGCGTGATCGTCGACATGGCGGCCGAAAGCGGTGGCAATGTCGAGGGTGCGGTCGCCGGTGAGGCGAAGCGCATCCACGGCGTTACCGTGATCGGCGCGAAGAATATCGCGGCGCTGATGCCTGCCGATACCAGCGCGCTGTTCAGCCGCAACCTGTTCAACTTCCTGTCGGCTTTTTGGGACAAGGAAGCCGGCAAGCCGGTGCTCGACGAGGAAATCGGCAATGCCGTGCGCCTGACGCAGGGCGGCAAGGTCGTGAACGAGCGGTTGCTGGCATAAGCAATTCCGCGCTGTCTTTCTTCTGAAACTTTCGCGCCGCAGGGCGCGTTTCGCTGCGAGTGGCCGCGGATTCTTCGAATCCGCGGCATTTCGCCTTTGGTTTCAAGGAGAATGACGAGATGACGAAACATATGCTGCTTGCGGCCGTAGTGGGTGCCGGTCTGGCGCTCGCCGGGTGCAACAAGGCCGCCGAGGCGCCCAAGGCCGAGACCGACGCCGCCGCGACCGGCGATGTCGCCACCGCGAGTGGCAACCCGACCGTCGGCGGCGCCGAGATGTTGCCGACCCGGAACATCGTCGAAAATGCCTCGGCCTCGCCGATCCACAAGCAGCTTGTCGCGGCGGTCAAGCAGGCGGGTCTCGTCGAGACACTGTCGGGTCCCGGCCCCTTCACCGTCTTTGCGCCGACCGATGAAGGTTTTGCGCAGATTCCCGCAGTGACGCGCGACGGCTGGATGCGCCCCGCGCAAAAGGATGTGCTCGCGGGCGTGCTCAAATATCATGTCGTGCCAGGCAAGCTGACGATCGCCGATATCGAGGCGAAAATCGCGGAGGGCAAGGGCAGCGCGACGCTCGAGACCGCCGACGGGCAGGATCTGACCGCGACCAAGAGCGACGGCGCGATCCTGCTGACCAGCGCAAGCGGCAACAAGGCGCTGGTGACGCAGGGCGACGTCGCCCAGTCGAACGGCGTGATTCACGTCGTCGACGCGGTGCTGCTGCCCAAGATGTAGCTTGTCCCGCGCAATTTAATTACGCCCCGGGCGCGCCTTTCCTCCGATCGCGAAGGGTGCGCCCGTTTTTTTGACAGCTTTGGAGTCGACACGCCCCCTCGCGCACGGCAAGAGGTGCGCCAAGCGGAATCAGCAGGGGAGCCGGCCGTGGACTTTATCTCGATTTTCTCGATTTTCCTTCTGGCCTGTTTCGTGGGCTATTTTGTCGTCTGGTCGGTGACGCCCGCGCTGCACACGCCGCTGATGAGCGTCACCAACGCGATTTCCTCTGTCATAATCGTCGGTGCGCTGATCGCCAGCGCGGCCGCCGGATCGCCGCTGTCGAAATGGCTTGGCCTTGCCGCCGTGGTGATGGCGAGCATCAACATTTTCGGCGGCTTCGCGGTCACCGAGCGGATGCTCGCGATGTACAAGAAGAAAGAGCGCTGAGGCGCGGCAATCCTTGGATTTGACGGGCCGGGGACGGACGGCCCGACGGGGGAATTAGAATGCACGAAGTAGCACCGATCAATCCCTGGGTGGCGCTGGCCTATCTGGCCTCGGGCATCCTTTTCATTCTGGCGTTGCGCGGGCTGTCGAGCCCGGCCTCGTCGCGACGCGGCAATCGCTACGGCATGATCGGCATGACGATCGCGGTCGTCACCACGCTGCTGACCCACGTCCCGCGGACGGGCGAGGGCGCGTTCGACACGATCGCGATCGCCGAAGTGCTCGGCGCGATCGGTATCGGCGCGGTGATCGGTATCGTCATGGCGCGCAGGATCGCGATGACCGCGATGCCGCAGCTTGTCGCGGCCTTCCACAGCCTTGTCGGCCTTGCCGCGGTCGCCGTGGCGGCGGCAGCCTATCTCAACCCCGGCGCCTTCCACATTGCCGACGCCGCCGGCGAAATCTTCGCCGTCAGCCGTGTCGAAATGGGCCTTGGCATCGCGATCGGTGCGATCACCTTCTCGGGCTCGGTCATCGCCTTCCTGAAACTGAACGGCAATATGTCGGGCTCGCCGATCATGCTGCCGGGGCGCCATATCATCAACCTCGGCACGCTCGCCGCGATCATCGGCCTTGTCGCCTATTTCCTGACCGACCAAAGCCCATGGGTCTTCTGGACGATCACGGCGCTGAGCTTCATGATCGGTTTCCTGCTCATCATCCCGATCGGCGGCGCCGACATGCCGGTCGTCGTGTCGATGCTGAACAGCTATTCGGGCTGGGCGGCGGCGGCGATGGGCTTCACGCTCGGTAACACCGCGATGATCATCACCGGCGCGCTCGTCGGTTCGTCGGGCGCGATCCTGTCGTACATCATGTGCCGTGCGATGAACCGCAGCTTCATCAGCGTCATCGCGGGCGGCTTCGGCGCCGACGCGGCGGCCGCTGCGGGCGGGGCAAAGGAACAGCGTCCGTGGAAGCCGGGCAGCGCCGACGACGCCGCCTTCCTGATGAGCCAGGCCGAGAATGTCATCATCGTCCCCGGTTACGGCATGGCGGTCGCGCAGGCGCAGCACGCGCTGCGCGAGATGGCCGACCAGCTGAAGAAGGAAGGCGTCAACGTCAAATATGCGATCCACCCGGTCGCAGGGCGTATGCCGGGCCATATGAACGTGCTGCTCGCCGAGGCGAACGTCCCCTATGACGAGGTATTCGAGCTTGAGGACATCAACGGCGAATTCGCGCAGGCCGACGTCGCCTTCGTCATCGGCGCGAACGACGTGACCAATCCGGCGGCGAAGACCGACAAGACCTCGCCGATCTATGGCATGCCCGTGCTCGACGTCGAAAAGGCCAAGACCGTGCTGTTCGTGAAGCGTTCGATGGGCGGGGTCGGCTATGCCGGCGTCGACAATGACGTCTTTTACATGGACAATACGATGATGCTGCTCGGCGACGCGAAGAAGATGGCCGACGACATCGTCAAGGCGCTGAGCGGTAGCGGGCATTGACATAAACCGTCGCCCCCGCGAAGGCGGGGGCCGTTATCGAGGTGGCAATACGCTGCCAACGGCCCCCGCCTTCGCGGGGGCGACGTGTTTTGGAACAAGGGACCTTATGCGCAAGATCGGCCTGATCGGGGGAATGAGCTGGGCATCGACCGAGCTTTATTACAGGCATCTCAACAAGGGCGTTCAAAAACGCCTCGGCACCGCCTGCTCGGCGCCGATCCTGATGGAGAGCCTCAATTATTGCGAGCTTTCGCGCATTTCGACGCCCGAACAATGGGCGCATGCGAAAGAGGTGCTGATCGCGTCGGCGAAGCGGCTGCAGGATGCGGGCGCGACCGCGCTGATGATCGCCGCCAATTCGATGCACAAGGTCGCCGAGGATGTCGCGGCGGCGATCTCGATCCCGCTACTTCACATCGTCGACGAGACCGGCGAAAAGATGAAGGCCGACGGCATCAAGGCGGCGGCGGTGATCGGCACGCGCAACGTGATGACCGAACCGTGGTTCCGCCAGCGCCTCGTTCGCCACGGCCTGACCCTGGCGCCCTATGACGCGAGCCGCGCGGAGGAGATCGACCGGATCATCTACGAAGAGCTGATGCTGGGCAAGGTGAACGAAAGTTCGCGGCGCACGATGAAGACGTTCATCACCGACATCGCAAAACAGGATGTGCAGGCGATCGTGCTGGCCTGCACCGAACTGGTGATGCTGGTCGATACCGACGCCAATGTCCTGCCGATCTATGACACGACGCGTATCCACGTGGCGGCCGGGGTCGACTGGATCCTTGGGGATGCGCCCTGAACCTCGAATCTCCCTGTGGCGCAGCCATGGGGAGGTGGCAGCGCGAAGCGCTGACGGAGGGGCCATGGCGCAACGTCGCCGCCCCTCCACCATCCTTCGGATGGTCCACCTCCCCATCGCTGCGCGACAGGGAGGATCAAAGGATCAAGCGATCCGCGTCCAGGTGACGGTCTTGCAGAAGACCGCGACGCAGCCCTTCATCGTCAGCTTGTTGCCCTTCACATGCAGATGCGCGGTGTAATAGCGGCCATCTTCGGGGCTGTAGCCCGGCCCTTTCCAGCCGTCGTCATGCGGCACGAGATCCCAATATATCTGCAGGCCGGTGACCTGCCGGCCGCGCTTCGCCTTGTCGGGATTGCGTTCGTCGAGCTGGCCGCCCGCGGGCTGTTTGATCAGCAGGCGCTCGATGCGCCCGCACATCTTAGTACCGCAGGGCGCCATCGCAACGATGGCCTTGCCGTCGTCGGTTTTCCAGCGCCCGCTGACCGCCGCCGCTGGCGCCGCAGCCATCGACGGAACGGCGATGAAGGCTGCAAGCACGAATCCAATTCTCAAATACAATGCGACCACTCCCGTTTTTTATTAGCTACACGCATGTCAGCAACCCGCTTGGCATCCGTCAAGTCTTGCCGCATGGTTCCGGAAAACAAGGGAGAGACTCATGCGATTCCAACGCCTGCGCCAAGCTGCGACGCTCTGTTTCGTGGCGGCTTTCGTCGCCGTTCCCGCGGCGGCAAAGACCATCAGCGTCAAGGCGGGAACGCCCGACGCCAATGAAAAGCTGCAGGAGGCGCTGATTCTCGCCGAACCCGGCGACACGGTCGAACTGGGCGCGGGGGTCTGGAAACTGACCGACGGGCTGTCGCTCGACGTCGACAATGTGACCGTGCGCGGCGCGGGGACGAAGGACGGCGCAGGATCGATCCTCGACTTCTCCGGCCAGCAGGGCGCGGGCGAGGGGTTGCTGGTGACCAGCGACGACGTGTTCCTGACCAATTTCGCGGTGCTCAACACCAAGGGCGACGGGATCAAGTCGAAGGGCGCGAATCGCATCGTCTATCATCAGCTTCGCGTCGAATGGACCGCGGGGCCGAAGGAAACCAATGGCGCCTATGGCGTCTATCCGGTCGAGAGCAGCGACGTGCTGATCGACAGCGTCTATGTCCGCGGCGCCTCGGATGCGGGCATCTATGTCGGCCAGTCGAAGAACATCGTCGTCCGCGATTCGATCGCGACCGAGAATGTCGCCGGGATCGAGATCGAGAACAGTTTCGACGCCGACGTGCACGACAACATCGCCGCGAAGAATACGGGCGGGATTCTGGTCTTCGACCTGCCGAGCCTGCCGCAGCAGGGCGGTCATAATGTCCGCGTGTTCGAGAATATCGTCAGCGACAACAGCACGCCGAACTTCGCGCCGAAGGGCAATATCGTCGCGAGCGTCCCGACCGGCACCGGCGTGCTGGTGATGGCGAACCGCAATGTCGAGGTTTTCGGCAATGTCTTCGACCAGAACGGCACCGCCAATGTCATGATCGTCGGCTATCGCTACGATCACAATGATCCGAACTACCAGCCGCTGCCGAAGGGCATTGTCGTGCGCGGTAACCAGCATGGCAAGGCGGGCTATGCCCCCGCGTTCGATGGCGGGGCGCAGATCGCGGCGGCGATGGGCGGGGCGATCCCGCCGGTGCTGTGGGACGGCGCGGGCGACGCGATCGTTCTCGACGAGGTCGGGGTGCTGTCGCTGAACCTGCCCGATGTGAAGACGCCGCGCGATCAGGCGAAACCGACGCCGGTGACGCTGAAGGGCACGCCCCCGGCGGCGCTGCCCGAGATCAAGCTGCCCGCGAGCATGGAGGCGAAGGTCCAGTGAAGCCCGTCGTAGTGGCGCTCGCTGCTGCGCTGCTTTTTGCGAACGGTGCGGGCGGTGTCGCGCCGCCGGCCGTCGACCAGGCGCTGGTCGACGGCGACACGATGCCGCCGAAACTGTCCGCCTTTGGCCTGTTCGCGGGCAATGATCCCGCGCGTCCGGTCGCAAGCTTCGCTTATACGTTGAATACGCCGCTGTTCAGCGACTATGCCGAGAAGCATCGCTTCGTTTCGATCCCGGCGGGCAAGAAGGCCGAGGTCGCCGACGACGGCACGATCGCGTTCCCCGTCGGCACGGTGATCGTCAAGAGTTTCGGCTGGCACGACCGGAACGGCGGCCGCCCGGTCGAGACGCGGCTGCTCATCCACCGCGCGAAGGGCTGGGTCGCGCTGCCCTATATCTGGGACGCCGACGGCAAGGATGCGTCGCTCGCGATCGCGGGCCGGCGCGTGCCGGTGAGCTTCGAGAGCCCCGGCGGCGGGGCGCACAGCATCCAATATGGCGTGCCGAACAAGAATCAGTGCAAGGAATGCCACAGCCGCGCGGGCGCGATCGTTCCGATCGGCCCGAAGGCGCGCAACCTCGTGCTGCCGGCGACGATGAGCGCGGATGCGAAACGGCGCTGGTTCGACCGGCCCGAGGCGCTCAAGCCGGTCATGCCGCGCTGGGACGATCCGGGGAGCGGCAGTTTGCAGGACCGCGCGCGCGCCTATCTCGACGTCAACTGCGCGCACTGCCACAATCCGGAAGGCAGCGCATCGAACAGCGGCCTGTTCCTGCGCTGGACCGATCCGGTGAACGTCAACTACGGCATCGGCAAGCGCCCGACCGCGGCGGGGCGCGGCAGCGGCGGGATGGAGTTCGCCATCGCGCCGGGCGAGCCCGACCGCAGCTTCCTCATCTATCGCCTCGAAAGCACCGAGCCGGGGATCGCGATGCCCGAGCTCGGCCGCTCGACGGTCCATAAGGAAGGCGCGGCGCTGCTGCGGCAATGGATTGCGGAGATGCCGAAAGCATCGCATTAGGGCGCGCATGACCAGCCTCGTCCTCCACGATTATTTCCGCTCCTCGGCCAGCTTTCGGGTTCGCATCGCGATGAACCTGAAAGGGCTCGACTATGAGCGCGTCGAGGTCAGCCTGATCGCGGGTGACCAGCGCAGCGACGCCTATCTGGAACAGAATGCGCAAGGATTCGTGCCGATGCTCGTCGTCGATGGCGAGCCGATCATCCAGAGCATGGCGATCATCGACTGGCTCGACCGTGCCTATCCCGAGCCGCGCCTGATCCCCGACGAACCGATGCCGCGCGCGGTGGCGCTGGCGCGCGCGCAGGTGATCGCGAGCGACATCCATCCGCTCAACAACCTCCGCGTCCTCAAATATCTGACGAAGGATCTGGGGCTCAACGAGCAGACCAAGGATCGCTGGATCGCGACGTGGATCGCGCAGGGGTTCGAGGCGCTCGAGGCGATGGCGGGCGAGGGGCGCTATCTGGGCGGCGATGCGCCGGGGATCGCCGACTGCTGCCTCGTGGCGCAGATGTATAACGCGCGGCGGTTCGAGGTGCCGCTCGATGACTATCCGCGGCTGGTCGCGATCGATGCGGCGTGCATGGAGCTGGATGCGTTCCAGAAGGCGCACCCCGATGCGGTGAAGCCCGCGTGATCAGGTTGCTCGCGGGGGCGGCTGCGCTGGCGCTGCCGGCGGCGGCGATGGCGCAGGACGATTACGATGGCGGCACCGACTGGACCACGGCCGATCCGGTTGCCTGGCACAGTCCATATGAAATCATCGTTCGCGGTGGCCTGCTTCGGCATAGTGATGGCCACTCCATCCAGAGCAGCACAATTGTAGCGGATTTGCAGCCTGGCCTCGGCACGCGGATCGAGAACCGATTGCGAGACGAAGCCGGGATCGTCCAGTTCCGTCGCTCGGACGGGCGCAGCGCCCATCCGACCAGCCAAGGCGTTACCTTGCGCGGGCTGGGCGGCAATGCGTCGAGCCGCGCGCTGGTGACGCTCGACGGGGTGCCGCAGGCCGACCCGTTCGGCGGCTGGGTCGCCTGGTCCGCCTATGATGCGATCAATCTCGGCGGTATCGTCGTGACGCGCGGCGGCGGTAGCGGGGTCGATGGACCGGGCGCGCTCGCCGGGACGATCGGGCTATATTCGACGATGACCGACGGCGTCGAGGCGAGCGCGGCCTATGGCAGCCGCGATAGCTGGGACGTCTCTGCTTCGGCGGGCGGCGAACTGGGCAGCGGGCAGGTCGTGATCGATGGGCGGTATAGCCGCGGCGATGGGTTCATCCCCATCGCGAAAGGCCAGCGCGGCAGCGTCGATCGCGCGGCGCCCTATGAACAGGGCGGGGTCGGGCTTCGCTTGCGTTTCGATGCCGGCAACGACAGCCGGATCGAGGCGAGCGTGCGCGGCTTTTCCGACCGGCGCGAACGCGGCACCGATTTCACACAGAGCAAGGTCGACGGCGTCGACGCGAGCGTGCGCTTCGTTCACGACCCCTATGGCGCGACGCAATGGCTCGCGCTTGGCTATATCCAGCTTCGCGATTTCGAGAGCGGCTTCGCGAGCGTTGCGGCGGGACGGAACAGCGTTGCGCCCGCGCTCTTTCAGCGCGTGCCCGCGACCGGGCTCGGTGCGCGCGCCGAACTGCGTCCTGCGATCGGCGGCGGCAATCCGCTGCGCGTCGGCGCCGACTGGCGCCGTACGACCGGCCGCACCGAAGAGGATTTCTTCTTTACCGGCATCGTCCCCGGCCGCCACCGGATTGCGGGCGGCAGCAGCGATACGCTCGGTGCTTTCGCCGAATGGACCTCGGGCGACGCGACCGACGGGTTCCTCTGGACGCTGAGCGGGCGGGTCGATCGCTGGTGGCTCGGCGAGGGCTACCGGCTCGAGCGCAATATCGGCGGGTCGCTGATCACCAACCTGCGCTTTGCGTCGCGGCAGGGTTGGGAGGGCAGCGGCCGCGCAGGTGTCCGCTGGACGTCGGACGCATTCGCGCTGCGCGCCGCCGGGTATCGCGGTTGGCGCCTGCCGACGCTCAACGAACTTTACCGGCCCTTCCGTGTCGGCGCCGAGGTGACGACCGCGAACGAGGCGCTGGAACCCGAGCGCTTGTGGGGCGGCGAAGTGGGCGCCGATTGGGAGCGCGGCGGGACGAAGCTGTCGGTGACGCTGTTCGCCAACCATCTGTCGAACGCGATCGCCAATGTGACCCTCGCGCCCAACCTCAACCAGCGCCGGAATCTCGACGCGATCGACAGCAAGGGGGTCGAGGCCAGCGCCGAACAGCGGCTCGGCCCGGCGACGCTTCGTGCGACCTATGCGTTCACCGATGCCAAGGTCGACGCGTCGGGTGCGGCCGTCGCGCTCGACGGCCGCCGCCCGGCGCAGATCGCGAAACATGGCGGCAGCGTCTCGCTGCGCAGCAACGGCAACGGCCGCTTCGGCGGCTTCGCGACGTTGCGCTACATCGGCAAGCAGAATGAGGATGATCTCGGCCTGCTACGGCTCGGCGACGCGCTGACGCTCGACGCCGGGATGTCTTGGCGCCTCACCGATGCGATCAGCATCGAAGCGCGTGGTGAAAATCTGACCGACGAACTGGTCCCTGCCGCGATCTCGTCAGCGGGAATCGTCGAACGCGCGACGCCGCGTACGCTGTGGATCGGCGGCCGCGTCACATTCTGACCTTCACAGGCCCGAAACAGGCGATAGGATGAGGATGCCGGGAAACGGCATTTGGGGGTTTGCAAGGCATGGCCGCGAAGAAGCTGAATCTCGACAATTTCCTGCCCTATCGTCTGTCCGTCGCCTCCAACGCCCTGTCCAGCCGGATCGCCGCCGAATATCAGAACCGGTTCGGGCTCAAGATTCCCGAATGGCGGTTGATGGCGGTGCTGGGCGAGGGCGTGCCGCGCACCCAGCGCGAGCTTGTCGCGATCACCCATATGGACAAGGTGACGGTCAACCGCGCGGCGAAGGCACTGGCCGACCGCCAGCTTATCGCGCGGCAGGCGCACGCGGTCGACGGGCGCTCGCACCATCTCGAGCTCACCGAAACCGGTCGCTCGCTGTATGACGCGATCGTCCCGGCGGCGCTCGCGGCGGAGGAAAAGCTCGAATCGGCCTTGACCCGCGAGGAGCGCGCGAAGCTGATGGAAATTCTCGTCAAGCTGCTCGCGACCGCCGAAAATTATGCCTGATCGCGCCTATCGCGCCGCGCCCGCCGACGCGCTGCGCATCGAGACGCTGGGTGAGCTGACCGCGATCTTCGACCGGCGGTCGATGCAGACGCATCTCGTGATCGCGCCGATGCCCGAGATATTGGCCGCGATCGGGAGTGAGGTCTGTAGCGCGAATGCCGTGGCCGAGCGGCTGGCCGGCGATTTCGAACTCGATGCCGATGATGACGCCGTTGCGGTGATCGCGGACCGGCTGGCGGAGCTTGCGGCGATGGGGCTGGTGGCGGAGGCGTGAGGCACAGCGCGCGTATCCAGGTTGGACCCGTCCAGTTTCGGATCGGCAGCGACTGGCGCGCCCCCATCGCGGCGATCGAGGCCTTGTATGCCGGTTATCCGCGCGACGATGCGCGGCCCGCCGATGCGACGGTGCGGCTGTTCGCGGCGCGGCCGTGGCGGCGCTGGCTGCGGCCGTCGGTGCATATCGGCGGCGACTTCGTCGTCCCTGACGCGCTGCCGTTGCCACTCTCGATGGGGCTGCTCGCAGCCGAGATGGGGATGAACCTGCAGGTGGCGCTCGGCTGGCGGCGGCATCTGCTGCTCCATGCGAGCGCGGTCGCAAGGGACGGGCGCGCCGTGATCATGTCGGGCGAATCCGGATCGGGGAAGTCGACCCTCGCGGCGCTGCTCGGCGAGGGCGACTGGCGGCTGATGGGCGACGAGTTCACGCTGGTCGAACCCGCCAGCGGCGATGCGCTGGCCTTTCCGCGCGCGGTCAGTTTGAAGAATGAGGCAATCGCCGAAATGGCAGCGCGCGTCGATGCGGCGCGGCTCGGCCCGCTTCTCGCCGGAACGCCGAAGGGCGACATCCGCCACCTGATCCCGCGCGCCGACGCGATCGCGGCGATGCACGTGCCGGCGCGTCCCGCGTTGATCCTCTTCCCCCGCTTCGGCGGTGAAGCGGCGATCGAACCGATGGGCGAGGGCGAGGCCTTTGTCCGGCTGACCGAGGCGTCGACCAATTATATCGCGCTCGGCGAGGCGGGCTTCGCCGCGCTGACGCGGCTGGTGCGCGAGACGCCCGCTTTCGGCATTTCCTATCCCGACAGCGCGGCAGGGATGGCGCTGGTCGAACGGCTGTGGGCGGAGGCGGCGCGGTGAGCGCGACCGATACTCTGGTGGGCCTGCTTGCGGGACGGATCGATGCGGTATCGCTCGCGCCGCGCGACTGGGACGGCGTGATCAGCGTCGCGCGCGCCGAGGCGATGCTGGCGACGCTGGCACACCATCTGCGCGAGGCAGATCTGCCGCCGCCGGTCGCGGCGCTGTTCGCCGACCAGCGCGCCGCCGCCCAGGTTGCAAAGGATCAGGCGCTGTGGGAAGCGGAGATGGCGCGCCGCGCGCTCGCGCCCGAAGGGATCGAGTTCGTGCTTCTGAAAGGCACCGCCTATGCCGCCGCCGGCCTGCCGTGCAGCGCGGGGCGCCAGATCGGTGATCTCGACATCCTCGTCCTCGCACACGACATTCGCCGCGCCGAGAACGAGCTGCTCGAAGCCGGCTGGGAATGGGTCAAGTCCGACCCCTATGACGATTTCTATTATCGCGAGCATATGCACGAGCTGCCGCCGCTCATTCACAACGCGCGCGACCGGATGATCGACGTCCATCACACGATCCTGCCGAAAACGCACCGGATCACGCCCGATGCGCTGGTGCTGGTCGCCGAGGCGGTGACGACGGCGAGCGGCTTTACCATTCTCAATCGCGAGGACATGGCATGCCATTGCGCCGCGCATATGCTCGCCGACGGCGACCTGCAGGGCGGGCTTCGCAACCTGTGGGATTTCCATTGCCTGACGCGCGATTTCGCCGCGGCGGATACGGGTTTCTGGGGCAGGCTCGACGCGCGTGCGGACCTGCACGGGCTGCGCGGCGCTGTGCATCGCGCAGCGCGACTGGCGCGCGATCTTTATGGCGCGGACTTGCCCTCCGGATGGGATCGGCAGGACGCCGGCGACGTCTGGTATCGCCGCCGCCTCCTCGCGCGCGATGACTGGGGGCGCCCGACGAACTTCATGCTCCAGCAGGCCTTCTACATCCGCTCGCACTGGTTGCGGATGCCGCCGACGATGCTGGCGAAGCACCTCTGGACGAAGTGGCGGAAGCGCTGAAGTTGCGATGTGATCCCCGGCGAAGGCCGGGGCCCATCTCCGAAGCTCCCGGCCTTCGCAGGGATCACAGTGCTTCGAGCAGGGGAACCAGTTCGTCATAATGGCCGATCACATGATCGGCGCCGAAGTCCTCGGCGGGCCGGTCGAGGAAGCCGAAGCCGACGAGGATGCTGGGTACGCCGGCGGCTTTTGCAGCCATGACGTCATAGATGCTGTCGCCGACGAAAGCCGTCCGGCCGCCGTCGCTTTGCTCGATCATAGCGTGGATGGGGTCGGGTAAGGGCTTGCGCACGCCGATCGTGTCGCCGCCGATGATCGCGCTCATCCGGTCGACGAGGCCGAGTTCCGCAAGCAGCTGTCGCGCCAGCCCCTCAGCCTTGTTCGTGGCGACCGCAGTCCGGACCCCGAGCGCGTCCAGCCGGTCGAGCGCGTCGATCAAGCCGGGGAAGGGACGGCTGTGTACCGCGATATGCTGGCCATAATAGCGAAGCAGCTCGGGATAGAGCCGCTCGACCGCGCCTTCGGGAACGCCGCCGGTCGCGGTGAGGCCCTGTTCGAGCATATGCTTCGCCCCGAGCCCGATCATCGGCCGCACCTCGGCTTCGCTCAGCGACGCACGATCGAGCAGCGCGAGCGCATGGTTCACTGCCGCGGTCAGGTCGCCCGCAGTGTCGACCAGCGTGCCGTCGAGGTCGAAGCCAACGATGCGGAAGGGAAAATCGCTCATGCGGTGGCGCATGGCGCGATGTGCTGGAAACCGCAATGATTTGCTGGCATGGCTCGCGCCATGAGTAATCGCATCGCCGCCATCATCCTTGCTGCGGGCAAGGGCACCCGCATGAAGTCCGACCTCCACAAGGTGCTGCACCCGATCGCGGGGCGGCCCATGCTGCTGCACCTGATGGCCGCGGTCAATGCGCTGGCCCCCGCGAAAAAGGTCGTTGTCGTCGGCGACAAGGCCGACCAGATCGAGGCGGCGCTGAAAGACAGCGCCGACCTCGCGATCCAGGAACCGCAGCTCGGGACCGGGCACGCGGTGCAGCAGGCCGAAAGCGCGCTTGCCGGTTTTGATGGCGATGTGCTGATCCTCTATGGCGATGTGCCCTTCGTGCCGACCGCGACGATGCAGGCGATGATCGACCGGCTCGGCGCTGCCGATGCGCCCGCGGTCGTGGTGCTGGCGTTCGAGCCCGACGATGCGTTGCAATACGGCCGCGTCATCACCGAAGGCGACCGCGTCGTGAAGATGGTCGAGCATAAGGATGCGACCGACGCCGAGCGCGCGGTGCGACTGTGCAATTCGGGGCTGATGGCGGCGAAGGCGTGCGACCTGTTCGCGCTGCTCGCGCGGGTCACCGACGACAATGCGGCGAAGGAATTTTATCTCGTCGATATCGTCAATATCGCGAACGCCGACGGGCGCCATTGCGCGGTGGTCAGGACCGACCCCGCCGACGTTGCAGGGATCAACAGCCGCGCCGAACTTGCCGCCGCCGAGGCGCAGTGGCAGGCGTTCAAGCGCGACGAGGCAATGGCGGGCGGCGCGTCGCTGAAGGCGCCCGAAACCGTCTGGTTCTCGTGGGACACCGAAATCGGCCGCGACGTGACGATCGAACCCAATGTCTTCTTCGGTCCCGGTGCGAAAGTCGCCGACGGGGTCACGATCCGCGGCTTCAGCCATATCGAGGGGGCGACCATCGGTGTCGGCTGCGAAGTCGGCCCCTTTGCACGCCTCCGTCCGGGAACGATTCTTGGCGAAAAGGCCAAGATCGGCAATTTCGTCGAGGTGAAGAAGGCTACCCTCGGGAAGGGCGCCAAGGCGAACCATCTTACTTACCTCGGCGATGCGACTATCGGCGCGGGGGCGAACATCGGCGCGGGCACGATCACCTGCAATTATGACGGCTATTTCAAATATCAGACCGTGATCGGCGAGAATGCCTTCATCGGATCGAACAGCGCGCTCGTCGCGCCGGTGAAGATCGGCCGCGATGCGATCGTCGCGGCGGGCAGCACCGTGACGCGCGACGTGATGGACGGCGAACTCCGCCTCGTGCGCGCCGAACAGTCGGTCAAGCCCGGCTGGGCCGACCGCTTTCACGATGCGATGCGCAAGAAGAAGGCAGCGGAGAAGAAATAGTCTGATGTCCGCGCCGATGCTGACGACCGCGCGGCTCGTGCTGCGCCAGCTTCGCGAGGACGATGCCGGCGCGCTGTTTTCGGTGTTGTCCGATCCCGAGGTGATGATCTGGTGGTCGAGCGGGCCGCACGCGTCGTTTGCAGAGACGGCGGATTACGTCAAAGGAAATGCCAGCGAAGGGCAGGGTCATCTCTGCTGGGCGATCACCGCGGGCGACGATGCCGCGCTCGGCTGGGTCATCCTGATCGACAGCAGGCCTCAGGTGAAGGAAGTCGGCTATATCCTGCGTCGTGACCAGTGGGGCAAAGGCATTGCGCGCGAAGCGGTGGCGCGAGTGATCGACTATGGGTTTGACGAGTTGGAACTGCGCCGCATCTTTGCCGACACCGACCCCGAAAATCGGGGTTCGATCGGGCTGCTCGAACGGCTGGGGTTCCAGCGCGAAGGCCGGCTGCGCGGCGAGTGGGAAACGCATATCGGCGTGCGCGATTCGCTGATCTACGGCTTGCTGCGCGACGAATGGAAGACGGAGAAGACGAGATGAGCGACCGCTACGACGACAAGCCATTCCTTCGCTACGTCGACGCATGGGTCCTGAACGCGATCGGCCATCTCGACGAGCCGACGCGCGCCTATTGCGTGGCGATGGAGCCGACGATACGCCAGAGCCTGGGGCTGACGGGCAGCTGGGTGCAAATGGTCGCGCAACAGATGAAATTCGGACCCGAATTGCCCGAGCAGATCCGCAAGATATGGGAAGAGGGCAAGCTACGCTTCGAGCAGGGCAATGGCCGCCCCGCCGATCCGGTGCAATTTGCCATGACCTTTGTCGACAGGAACTTCGGCAGGACTTGATCTGATATCACGATATGATATCAGAATTGCATGCGCTTTCTCGCGGACATTCCCGATTCCGATGTCGAATGGCTCGACTCGCTCGCCGCCGAGCAAGGCGTCTCGCGCGCTGAGCTGGTGCGCCGCGCGGTCGCGGCCTATCGCGCCGACGTGTCGGGTGACGCCATCGACAATGCGTTCGGTATCTGGAAAGACCGCGACGATATCGGTGACGGCCTCAAATATCAGCGCCGCCTGAGGGGCAAGCGCGAATGATCGATGCGCAGTTCGACAGCGACATCCTGATCGACGCGCTGATCGGCGTCGAGGCCGCGCGGGGCGAGATCCGCCGCGCCGGGCGCAAGAGCGTCAGCCGGGTGAGCTGGACCGAGGTGATGTCAGCCGCCGACCCGCAATCAGTCAAAGCCGTCGAGGCCTTTCTCGGCTGTTTCCAGGTCGAGGAGATCGGCGACGCCGTCGCGCGCCGCGCCGCCGCACTCCGCGCCGAACGCAAGGGCTTGACCCTTGCCGACGCCTTCGTATTGGCGACCGCGCAGATCAGCGGGCGCATCCTCGTCACCCGCAATATCAAGGTGTTTCCGGCGTCGATGCCGGGTATTCGCATTCCCTACACGCTCTAGAAGAAAGCCCAGCCCCCATGTGCGGAATCATCGGAATCATCGGCAAGGACCAGGTGGCGGACCGCCTCGTCGACGGCCTGCGGCGCATGGAATATCGCGGCTATGATTCGGCGGGCGTTTGCACGGTCGAGGGCGGCCAGCTGATCCGCCGCCGCGCCGAGGGGAAGCTGAACAATCTCGTCAAGGAGCTCGCGGGCAACCCGGCGCCCGGCACCGTCGGCATCGCGCACACGCGCTGGGCGACGCACGGCGCCCCGACGACGAGCAATGCGCACCCGCATGCGACGGGTGAAGTCGCGCTGGTGCACAACGGAATCATCGAGAATTTCAAACCCTTACGCGAAGCGCTGCAGGCGCGCGGTCGCACCTTCGAGAGCGAGACTGATACCGAAGTCGTCGCGCACCTCGTCAGCGAACAGGTCGAGGCAGGCAAGTCGCCTCAGGAAGCCGTGCAGGCGGTGCTGCCGCAGCTCCGCGGCGCCTTCGCGCTCGCGATCGCCTTCCGCCAGCATCCCGATCTGCTGATCGGCGCGCGCCTCGGCTCGCCGCTCGTCGTCGGATATGGCGAGGGCGAGACTTATCTGGGCTCCGACGCGCTAGCGCTTGCGCCGCTGACACAGAAGATCGCCTATCTCGACGAGGGTGACTGGGTCGTCATCACGCGCGACGGCGCGCAAATCTACGACGCCGCCAACAATCCGGTGACACGCGAGATCACGACCAGCGGCGTCACCGCCGCAGCGGTCGAGAAGGGCAATTACCGCCACTTCATGCAGAAGGAAATTTTCGAGCAGCCGACCGTGGTCGCGCAGACGCTCTCCTCCTACATCCGCCCGCTCGAACAGACGGTTGCGCTGCCGCAGATGGACTTCGACCTGTCGACGGTCGAGCGCATCACGATCGTCGCGTGCGGCACCAGCTTCTACGCCGGCATGGTCGCCAAATATTGGTTCGAGACTTTTGCGCGCGTTCCCGTCGATATCGATGTCGCGTCGGAGTTCCGCTACCGTGATCCGGTGCTGCAACCCGGCGGACTCGCGCTCTTCATCTCGCAGTCGGGCGAGACCGCCGACACGCTCGCGGCGCTGCGCCATTGCAAGGCGAACGGCCAGACGATCGCGGTCGTCGTCAATGTGCCGACGAGCAGCATGGCGCGCGAGGCCGACCTGCTGCTCCCGACCCACGCGGGGCCGGAGATCGGGGTTGCGTCGACCAAGGCCTTCACCTGCCAGCTCGCGGTCCTCGCCGCGCTCGCCGCGCATCTTGCGCTCAAGAAGGGCAAGCTCAGCGCCGATGAGGAGCGCGAGATCGTCAAGCATCTGATCGAAGCCCCCGCCGCGCTGAACGCGGCGCTGGCGCATGACGAGGATATCGCGAAGATGGCGCATCTGGTCGCGCCGGCGCGCGACGTGCTGTATCTGGGCCGCGGTCCCGACTATCCGCTCGCGCTCGAAGGCGCGCTGAAACTCAAGGAAATCTCCTACATCCACGCCGAAGGCTATGCGTCGGGCGAGATGAAGCACGGGCCGATCGCGCTGATCGACGAGGCGGTCCCGGTGATCGTCCTCGCGCCGAGCGGGCCGCTGTTCGAAAAGACCGTCAGCAACATGCAGGAAGTCATGGCGCGCGGCGGCAAGGTCGTGCTGATTTCGGACGCCGAGGGCCTCGCCGAAGCCGGCGACGGCTGCATGGCGACGATCGAGATGCCCAAGGTCCACCCGCTGATCGCGCCGCTGGTCTATGCCGTGCCGGTGCAGTTGCTGGCGTACCATGTGGCGGTCGCGAAGGGCACGGATGTTGACCAGCCGCGCAATCTGGCGAAGTCGGTGACGGTGGAATAGGCCGATGGCTGCCGACTCCCCGAGTTCGGTGCCTGTGGCTCTCAGCCTTTTACTTACCGCGACTTTTCTGTGGGTTGTGGCTGGCATCATAATCCGCCGCCGGCGGGCGCGCCCTGTCGCCGATGGCCCCGAAGGGGAGCCTTATCGTGTGTACACGCGGGAATATGATCGTGTTTTGGCCGCGACAGATCTGCCGCTTGCCCTCTACGAAGCGAGTCCTGATCGTGAAAAAGGTCATGTCGAGACCGGCGACGAGCAGTGGCGCGCGCAGATTGCGAACGCAGAAGACATCTATCGCGGACTGAACGACCTTCCTTCGCTCGCCGGAGCTGAGGCGGGCGAGTTTCATGATGCGGCTGTCCTACTGATGGTTGACCAGTCCGGTTCGATGCGCGGCGAACCCATGGCTTGGGTTGCCGCGGGCGTCCGGCGATTGTCGGAGGAGTTGGGACGGTGCGGTGCCAGTGTCGCGGTTGCTGGCTATACGACTGCCGGGTGGCATGGAGGTTTCGCGCGGCGCAAATGGCTGCGCGAGGGACGACCCCGGCGACCCGGCCGTCTGTGTGCGCTGCTTCACATCCTCTATCAGCCATTCGACGGTGCGGGTCTGGACGACAATGGTTGGAGGCAGATGCTCAACCCTGACCTTCTGCGCGAGAATGTTGACGGGGAGGCGCTGGAATGGGGCGCTCATTATCTGAACCAGCGGCGCGAAAGACGCCGTATCCTGATGGTCGTCAGCGACGGGGCGCCGGTGGATGACTCGACGCTTCTTATGAACGGCGCGTCCTATTTGCATCGCCACTTTCTGAAGGCGCGGGATGCATTGATCGAAGCGAAGGAAGTGGAATTGCTCGCGATTGGCGCGGGATATCGTGTAGCGGAATTTTATCCCGTATCGCGCGAAGCGACTTCGGCCGCGGAACTCGTTGAGGCGGGGCTCGAAATGTTGAGAGGCAGGGTGATTTCGGAATGACCTGGAACACCACCTGCCACTGCGGCGCCGTCTCGGTGCGGCTCGCCAAGGCGCCCGAGGAGATTGCCGAGTGCAATTGCTCGCTCTGCTTCTCGCACGGCATCCTCTGGGCCTATTATTCGCCGCGCGATGTCGTGATCGAGGGGGAAACGCGGACCTATAATCGCGCCGACCGCCCGAACCCCAATTCGGACCTGCATTTCTGTGCCATCTGCGGCTGTTCGACGCACTGGTCGGCGACCGCGGGCCTGATCGAGCGGATGGGCGGTGCGGTCGACCTGATGGGCGTCAACATGCGCCTGTTCGCGCCGGCGCAGCTAAGCGGGATAAAGCTGAGCTTCCCCGACGGACGCCATTGGTCGGGCGAGGGCGCGTGGGGTTATGCCCGCGATCCGGCGCTCATGCCGTGACCGGCGGTCCGTCACCGGCTCGGCGCCCCGAGGCGTTGGCCTGCGCGAGGATCGAGGCCGAAACATCTTCGATGGTCCCCGCCACGAGCAGCGGCGTGCTGCCGACCATGCCGACCTGCGTCTGTCCGTTTTCGGCGGACCGGAGCCACGCGACATTTTCCGCGACAACCAGATAGTTGCCGCCACGCGAGTTTAGCGAAATGAATTTCATGATGATGTTTCCTGACCCGTTCAGTCTCTAGCGCCCAAGTATGAAGATTGTGCACACCCGATGACCTTCGCCGCCATCATCTTCGACTTCGACGGCGTGATCGCCGACAGCGAGGTGCGCGCGAATATGTCGCTCTCCGAAAGCCTGACCGCGGCGGGGATGCCGACGACCTATGACGAAGCCTTGCGCGACTATTACGGCCATAACTGGCAGGAGACGCAGCGGCGGATCGAGGCGCGCTTCGGCCGCGCGCTGCCCGCCGATTTTCGCGAAACGCATCGTGCCCGCGCCCGGGCGAGGTTCATGGAGGGGTTTGACGCGGTTCCCGGGGCACCCGCCTTTCTCGACGCGATGGGATCGATGCCGCGCGCCATCGCCTCGTCGAGCCGCGCCGAATATATCGACTGGGCGCTCGGGCTGTTCGGCCTCCGCCATCATTTCGGCGAGCATATCTACAGCGCCGATGGCTGGGATCGCGGCAAGCCGCATCCCGACATCTATCTCGCTGCGGCCAAAGGGATCGGGGTCGATCCGGCGGACTGCCTCGCGATCGAGGATTCGCCGACCGGCGCGCGGGCTGCGCTCGCGGCGGGGATGACCGTGGTCGGCTTCTGCGGCGCGGGTCATATCGTCGACCGTGCGGCGCATGGCGAGATGCTGCGCGGTGTCGGCGTGCATCATGTGGCGCTCGGTTACGACGAGATACGTCTCAACGCCTGACCTCCTGTCTCGTCATCCCCGCGAAGGCGGGGATCCAGCTAAATAGCCGCGTTGGAGGAAGCGGGATCCCCGCCTTCGCGGGGATGACGAAATGGGACCGATAACCCTTTCCTATTATCTTGGGCCGTGCTTAGCTGCCCCTATACCCATCGATGCGCGTACTGCGATTTGTGAGTGAAGTTGCGTAGTTTTCTGCGCTTTCGGGGAAATCGGCAGCCTTTGGCGTTTCGGCGCGTATCGGGGTTCGGGAAGAGGAGAGAGCCATGTGCAACGACATCACCGAAGCCGATCTCGACCGCGCCGGAGTCCCGGTAAACCGTCGTAGTTTCGGCACGCTGGTCGGCGCGGGTGCGCTTGCCTCGATGTTGCCGGTGTCGGCGGGCGCCGCGGGTCCGGTGAAGGGCCGCGACGTCGAGATTCGCACCGCCGACGGCACCGCCGATGCCTATTTCGTCGCACCCGCGAGCGGCAAGCACCCTGGTGTCCTCGTGTGGCCCGACATTCGCGGTTTGCGTCCCGCGTTTCGCCAGATGGCCGACCGGCTGGCGGGCGAGGGCTATGCAGTGCTGACGGTGAATCCCTTCTATCGTTGGCAGAAGGCGCCCGTCGTCGACGCGACCAACGACTTC
Source organism: Sphingopyxis sp. Geo48 (assembly GCF_949769155.1). Classification (NCBI taxonomy): domain Bacteria; kingdom Pseudomonadati; phylum Pseudomonadota; class Alphaproteobacteria; order Sphingomonadales; family Sphingopyxidaceae; genus Sphingopyxis; species Sphingopyxis sp. Geo48. Next base: position 319,855 of record NZ_CATKPA010000002.1, read on the forward strand.
AACGACCCCGCGATCCGCGACAAATTGTTCGGCTATCTGAAGCAGCTGACCAAGCCATTGGTGACGACCGACGCGACCGCGCATCTCGCCTTCCTCGACGCGCAAAAGGAGGTCGATACCAGGCGCAAGCTCGGCACGACCGGCTATTGCATGGGCGGGGCGATGACGATCTACACCGCGGCGTTGAAGCCCGACCGCGTCGGTGCGGCGGCGAGCTTTCATGGCGGCGGGGTCGGCACCGACAAGCCCGACAGCCCGCACCTGCTGATCCCCGGAACCAACGCGGGCTATCTGTTCGCGATCGCCGACAATGACGACAAGCAGGACCCCGAAGAGAAGAACCGGCTGAACGCCGTGCTGACCCCCCGCAAGCAATGGCACGAGGTCGAGGTCTATGCCGGCGCGATGCACGGTTGGTGCCCGCCCGACGGCCGCGCCTACAACGAGGCGGCGGCTGAAAAGGCGTGGGGCCGGATGCTCGAACTGTTCAAGGCCAGCCTCTAGATTCGATTCGCTTTCCTCCCCGGAAACCGTAGATTTGACGCGGGAGAGACATGATGAACGATATGCTGGTCTATGACTGGATCGCCGAAAACGCGCGCCGTTTTCCCGACAAGATCGCGACGATCGACATCCACAGCGGTCGAAACCACAGCTATGCCGCGATGCACGAGCGGGTGGCGCGGATCGCGGGGCATTTGAGCGCAATCGGCGTCGCGAAGGGCGACCGCGTCGGCCTGCTCTCAATGAACAGCAGCGACATGCTCGACATCATGTTCGCCTGCTGGCGGATCGGCGCGGTGCTGACGATGCTGAACTTCCGCCTGACCGCCCACGAGCTGGCGTTCATGGTGAGCGACAGCGGCGCGAGCGCGGTCTTTTACGACACCGATCTCGAAGCGGTGATCCCGGCGCTCAGGGAGAAGACCGATGTCGCGCACTGGATCACAATGGACCCGGCGGGGAAGGGCGGCGATCTGGAGGCGGCGATAGCCGCGGCGACGCCCGTGTACGACCAGCTTCCGCAGCTCGGCAGCGATCTCTGCATGATCATGTATTCGTCGGGCACCACGGGAACGCCGAAGGGGGTGATGTTCAACCATGCCCAGTTCCTGTTCATCAATGCGGGGTCGGGCGGCATCTCGAATGCGTCGAACCAGATGGTCGGGCTTGTGGCGCTGCCCCTGTTCCACATCGGCGGGCTCGTCGCCTATACAACGATCAGCTTCGGCTTCGGCGGCACCGTCGTCGTGGTGCGCGCGTTCGAGCCCGGCGCCATGCTGCGCCTGTTCGGCGATCCCGACATGGGCGTGACGCACTTCCTGGGCGTGCCGGCGATGTACAATGCGATGCAGGCGCATCCCGATTTCGCGACAACCGATTTCTCGCGCACCCAGACGATGAGCTGCGGCGCCGAGAGCGTTCCCGAAAGCCTGCTCCGCACCTGGTTCGCGCGCGGCGTGCCGATCCGCGAAGGCTATGGCATGACCGAGACCTGCGCTGCGGCGCTGATGCAGGAGGCGCGCGACATCCCGGGCAAGATCGGCGCCGCGGGCAAGCCGGTACGGCATTGCGAGGCGAAGATCATGCGCGGCGATGGCACCGAGGCGCCGGTCGGCGAGCTTGGCGAGATCTGGATGCGCGGCCTCAACATCACGCCCGGCTACTGGAACCGGCCCGACGCCAATGCGTCGAGCTTCGTCGACGGCTGGTTCCGGTCGGGCGACGTCGGGCGGCAGGATGAAGAGGGCTATTTCTACATCGAAGACCGGGTGAAGGATATGTACATCACCGGCGGCGAGAATGTGTATCCGGCCGAAGTCGAGAATGCGCTCTATGCGATGGAGGCGATCCATGAGGTCGCGGTGATCGGCCTGCCCGATCCCAAATGGGGCGAATGCGGCTGCGCGGTTGTCGTGCCGCGTCCCGGCGCAAGCGTGACGATCGAGGACATCAAGGCCTACTGCGGCGAGCGGCTCGCGCGGTACAAACACCCCGCGCGGCTCGAAATCGTCGACGCGCTGCCGCGCAACGCGACCGGCAAGGTGCTGAAGTTCGAGCTGCGCGAGCGGTTCGGCGGTGCGCCTCAGCCCATCGGATAGAGGATGTCCTTGCCGACCTTGTGCAGCGCCTTCATCAGTTCATCGCTCAGCACCAGTTCCTTGGCGGCGAGGATCGGGTCGACCTGATCATAGGCGCTGACCCCGACGATCGTCGAGGCGACGAAATCGTGCTGCTTCGACCAGGCGGTCGCCATCGTCACCGGATGCAGGCCATGCTCCTCGGCAATCGCAAGATAGCGAGCCGTCGCCGCGAGGCTCTTGTCGTTCACGAAGCGGCGGCCCATCGCGGCCTGCCGCCCCTCCATCGCGAGATAGCGCGAGAAGCGCGCGCCCTCGGGCGTCGCTCCGTCCTGGTATTTGCCCGAGAGGACGCCGCCGGCGAGCGGCGAATAGGGGATCAGGCTGACGCCTTCCTGCCGGCAGACCTGCGCGAGTTCGTCCTCGAAGCGGCGGTTGTTGAGGCTGAAATTATTCTGGATCGTGTGGTAGCGCTGAGCGCCGAGGCGTTCGGATGCGGCGAGCGACTTCATCAGGCCCCAGCTCGTCTCGTTCGAACAGCCGAGGATGCGAACCTTGCCCTCGCGGACGAGTTCGTCGAGCGCGTCCATGATCTCATCATAAGGCGCGTCATGGTCGGGCCAGTGCGTCTGGTAGAGATCGACATAATCGGTCTGGAGGCGCGTGAGGCTCGCTTCGATTGCGGTGCGGATATTGTGGCGGTCGAGCGCGGTCATTCCGCCGCGGCACGGCGACTTGAACCAGACGTGGCTGGGGCCCGACACCTTGGTCGCAAGGATGATCGCGTCGCGGTTCTTGGTCTTGAGCCAGCGGCCGACAATTTCCTCGGTGCGGCCGACCCATTTCGTGTCGGGCGGCACCGGATAACCCTCGGCGGTGTCGTAGAAATTGATCCCCTCGTCGAAGCAGCGGTCGAGAATGCGGAACGCTTCGGCCTCGTCGGTCTGGCTGCCGAAGGTCATCGTCCCCATGCAGATGTCGGAAACGTGGATGGCGCTTTTTCCGAGGCGGCGGCTTTGCATGGCTCTCTTCTCCTGTGAGGGGAGCGCCGTGTTTAGGTTGCGGATCGCAACCTTGCAATCGGATCAGATAAGAAGCGCGAGCGACCCCACCAGCAACGCCGCCATCGTCCAGTTGAACGCGCGCAACCGTGCCGGGCTCGACAGCCAACCGCGGAGCGACACGCCCATCACCGCCCACAGACTGGTCGAGGGGAGGTTGATGATCCCGAAGATGACCGCGACCAGCAGCACCGCCGCGAAATTGCGGTTCGGGGCATAAAGCGCGATCGCAGTCAGCGTCATCGACCAGGCCTTGGGGTTCACCCACTGGAACATCACCGCCTGGAAAAAGCTCATCGGTTTGCCGCGCGGGCTCTCGCCGTCGCCAGGCGCGCCGGCGTTGGCGATCTTCCAGGCGAGCCAGAGCAGATAGACGACGCTCACCACCTTGAGGGCGATGTTGAGCACCGGAAAGAGGTCGAACAGGCCCATGAGGCCGACGCCGACGAGGACGATCATCAGCGTGAAGCCGATGCCGACGCCGAGGGCGTGCGGCACGGTGCGGCGAAGGCCGAAGTTCGCGCCCGACGCCATCAGCATCATATTGTTCGGCCCCGGCGTGATCGACGAGACGAGAGCGAAAGCGGAGAGCGCGGCGAGGGTGGTCTGTTCCATGTGGCGCAACATAATGCGTTTCGATGCGCCACGGATTGCAAAGATAGGTAGTTATCGGATAGATTGTGCAATCCATGATCAAGATCGACGCCATTGGCCGCAAGATATTGCACGAATTGTCCAGCGATGGACGAATCTCTAACCTCGAACTCGCCGATCGCGTCGGCCTGTCTCCCTCGGCGTGCTTGCGCCGCGTGCAGGAGCTCGAGCGCAGCGGCGTTATCAAAGGCTATCGCGCGGTGGTCGACCCGGCGAAGCTGGGGCTGACGTTCCTGGCCTATGTGACCGTCGGCCTGTCGTCGCACACGAAGAAGTCGCAGAATGATTTCGAGGCGGCGATGGCGCTCGCTCCCGAAGTGCGCGAGTGCCACAATCTCACCGGCGCGATCGAATATCTGCTGCGGGTCGAGACCGAGGATCTGGCCGCGTACAAACATTTCCATACCGAAGTCCTCGGCGTGCTGCCGCAGGTGCATTCGATCACCACTTATGTGCTGATGGAATCGCCGAAGGACGAGCGGGCGTAGATTTTCTTCTGCCTGCCCGCGGAGGGCTGTGGTTGAACCCGCAGCGCCGCGACCGCATATCGGCCCGCATGACGAAACTGTCCTTCCTCGACCTCGTGCCTGTCACCGATACCGGCACCATCTCCCAGTCGCTCGCCAACGCCGCCGACCTCGCAAGGCACGCCGAGGCGCTGGGCTACGAACGCTATTGGGTTGCCGAGCATCACGGGATGGCGGGGATTGCTAGCGCCGCGACGTCGGTCGTGCTCGCGCATATCGGACAGGCGACGTCGAGCATTCGCATCGGCGCGGGCGGCATCATGCTGCCGAACCATGCGCCGATGGTGATCGCCGAACAGTTCGGCACTTTGGAGGCGCTATTCCCCGGCCGCGTCGACTTGGGGCTCGGGCGGGCCCCGGGCTCGGACGGCGTCGTCGCCCGCGCGCTCCGCCGCAATCTCGCGAGCGACGAACGCCAGTTCCCGCAGGATGTGGTCGAGCTTCAGGCGTTCCTCGCCGGCGACGAGCGGCTCGGCATCCGTGCGGTGCCCGGCGAAGGGACGAACATACCGCTGTGGATATTGGGGTCGAGCTTGTTCGGCGCCCAGCTCGCGGCAATGCTCGGGCTGCCCTATGCCTTCGCCAGTCACTTCGCGCCCGACGCGCTCGACGAGGCGCTTGAGATCTATCGCCGCCAGTTCAAGCCCTCGGGGCAGCTTTCCGAACCCTATGCCGCAGCAGCATTCAATGTCTTCGCCGCCGACACGCGCGAGGAAGCCGAACTGCTCGCTTCGTCGCAGCAGCAGGCCTTCGTCGCGCTGCGCACCGGCAATCCGGGCAAGATGAAGCCGCCGCTCGAAGGCTATAAGGACAGCCTGCCGCCGAATGCACGCGCGATCCTCGACCATGTGCTGCAATGCTCGGCGGTCGGGACCGTCGACGATGTCGCCGCGGGCCTCAAGGCGTTCAGGGCGCGTACCGGCGTCGACGAGATCATCATCGCTTCTTCGATGTATGATCACACCGCGCGCAAGCATTCGGTCGCGCTCGCGATGGAAGCGGCGAAAACGCTCTAACCCCTGTGTTGACGCGGCTCCGGCCGCGGCAGTATAGGGGCGGCCCCACCAAGGGCGGCCCGTTCGGGGTCGCCTTTTTACGTTTGTCTTTCTCGAAAGGTGCCCGACATGTCGATCACGCCGCTGATGCCCGTTTACCCCCGGTGCGGTGTGCGTCCGGTGCGAGGCGAGGGCGCCTATCTGATTGGCGAGCGCGGCGAACGCTATCTGGACTTCGCGAGCGGCATCGCGGTCAATCTGCTTGGCCATGGCCATCCACATCTGACCAAGGCGATCCAGGATCAGGCCGCGACGCTGATGCATGTGTCGAACCTTTACGGCAGCCCGCAGGGCGAAGCCTTTGCGCAGCGTCTGGTCGACAACACCTTCGCCGACACCGTCTTCTTCACCAACTCGGGTGCCGAGGCGGTCGAGTGCGCGATCAAGACGGCGCGCGCCTATCATTCGAGCGCGGGCAATGCCGAGAAGCACACGCTGATCACCTTCAACAACGCGTTCCACGGCCGGACGCTGGGCACGATCTCGGCGACCAACCAGGAAAAGCTGCGCAAGGGTTTCGATCCGCTGCTGCCGGGTTTCGCCTATGCGCCGTTCGACGACCTCAATGCGGCGCTCGACCTCGTCGACGACAATACCGCGGGCTTCCTTGTCGAGCCGGTGCAGGGCGAGGGCGGCATTCGTCCGGCGTCGCAGCCCTTCTTGCAGGGCCTGCGCGACATCTGCAACGAGCGCGACCTCGTGCTGGTGTTCGACGAAGTCCAGTGCGGCGTCGCGCGCACCGGCACGCTCTATGCCTATGAACATTATGGCGTCACCCCCGACATCATGGCGACCGCCAAGGGTATCGGCGGCGGCTTCCCGCTCGGCGCGTGCCTCGCGACCGAAAAGGCGGCGCGCGGGATGGTGATCGGTACGCATGGTTCGACCTACGGCGGCAACCCGCTCGCGATGGCGGCGGGGCAGGCGGTGTTCGACGTCATCCTCGAGGAAGGCTTCCTCGACCAGGTCAAGACGACCGGCGAACGCCTTCGCGGTGCGCTGGAACAGCTCATCCCCAACCATGACGATCTGTTCGAAAGCACCCGCGGCCTCGGCCTGATGCTCGGTCTGAAGCTCAAGAGCGACAGCCGCGCCTTTGTCGCGCATCTGCGGGACAACCACGGGCTGCTGACCGTCGCGGCGGGCGAGAATGTCGTGCGCGTGCTGCCGCCGCTCAACATCGAACAGGCGCATATCGACGAATTCATCGAGAAACTGTCGGCGGGGGCGGCGAGCTATACGCCGCCCGAAGCGTAAATGCGGAACTTCCTGAACCTGTCCGATGCGGGCGGGGATGCGGTCGCGGCGATGCTGGCCGACGCGATCGGTCGCAAGGCGGCGCGTGCGGGCTGGCCGAAGGCGAAGCCCGACGCCGACGCGCCGCTGGCCGACCATGTGCTCGCGATGGTGTTCGAGAAGAATTCGACGCGCACGCGCTGCTCGTTCGACCTTGCGATCCGCCAACTCGGTGGCGTGCCGATGATCCTCGACGCGGGGACGACCCAGCTCGGCCGCGGCGAGACGATCGCCGACACCGCGCGCGTGCTGTCGCGCTATGCCGATGCGATCATGATCCGCACCGATCATCACGAGAAGATCGAGGAACTGGCTCAGTACGCTGACGTTCCGGTCATCAATGGCCTCACCGACCTGTCGCATCCGTGCCAGATCGTCGCTGACCTGCTGACGATCGTCGAAAGCGGCAAGGCACTGCCGGGGCTCGAACTCGCGTGGCTCGGCGACGGCAATAACGTGCTCGCCTCGCTGATCGAGGCGGCGGGGCTGTTCGGCTTCAACGTTCGTGCGGGCGTGCCGCAGGGCTATGAACCCGATGCGGGTTTCGTCGAGGCGGCGCGCGCAAGGGGCGCCCGCATCGACATCGTGCGCGACGCGCGCGAAGCGGTCGCGGGCGCCGATTTGGTCGTCACCGATACCTGGGTGTCGATGGGGCAGGATCATGCGCACAACAAGCTGGCGGCGATGGCGCCCTATCAGGTCGATGAGCGGCTGATGGGTGCTGCCAAGGGCGATGCGCTGTTTCTTCACTGCCTGCCCGCGCATCGGGGCGAGGAAGTGGTCGACGCGGTGATCGACGGCCAACAGTCGCGCGTTTGGGACGAGGCCGAAAACCGCGTCCACGCGCAAAAATCGGTGCTGCTTTGGGCCGTCGGGAAATTATGAGCGAGATTATCGAAACCTGGTTCGACCAGCCGCTGCTGTTCACGATCAGCGAGCGCCATGTTCGCGGCCGCCTCGTGCGTCTTGGGCCGACGCTGAACACAATCATCGCCGCGCATAACTATCCGCCGGTCGCAGAAAAGCTGCTCGCCGAGGCGCTCGCATTGACCGTGCTGCTGGGCTCGACACTCAAGGACGAGGGGAGCCAGCTTACGCTGCAGGCGCAGACCGGCGGCGGGCCGATCGAACTGCTTGTATGCGACTATCGCGGTGGCGAACTGCGGGGCTACCTGAAATTCGACGCCGAGCGACTGGTCGGCGTCGGCGCCGATCCGACGCTGTTTGCGCTGTTCGGTGAGGGGTTCCTGGCGATCACCTTCGACCAGGCGGTGACCGGCGAGCGCTATCAGGGCATCGTGCCGCTCGAAGGATCGTCGATCGGCGACGCCGCCGAGCATTATTTCGAGCAGTCCGAACAGATTCCAAGCCTGATCAAGCTGGCGGCGCGCCACGATGCCGAGGCGGGGTGCCTTGCTGGCGGCCTGCTGCTCCAGCATCTGCCCGAGGGCGAGGTCGGCCGCGACCGCCTGCATGTCCGGCACGATCACCCCGAGTGGGAACATGCCAAGACCATCGCCGCGACGCTGAAGGACGAAGAACTCACCGACCCGGCGACCTCGCTCGAGACGCTGGCATGGCGACTCTTCCACGAAGACGAGGTGCGCGTCCAACCGGGTGTAGCCGTATCGCGCGGCTGCCGGTGCAGCATCGACTATTTTGCCGGCGTTCTCTCGAAATTTCCCGAAGGCGAACGCCGCGAGATGGCTGATGACGATGGGCTGGTGCAGGTCGATTGCGCTTTTTGCTCGCGCGTCTTTCCGATCCCGCTCGACGATATCGCGGCGCACGGCTGAGTGTTTTACCCCCTTGATTTCACCGGGGTGACGACGAGACGAGGCATATCGGCGCCAAGCGGTTGAAATGCCTGCCCTGGCTTGCTAGCTAATGGGAACAGGGGTCGCGTTTTGCCCGGACCAGGGCAGCCAGATGGAAGGTGTAATGGCGATCTTCTCTCCCATGTTTCGAACTACCTTGCTCGCTCTCGGAGTTGCCGGAGCAACCGCGGTGCCGGCGCAGGCGCCGTCGCTCGCGATGCTCGACCGCCTCGAAAAGGGGAGCTGGCAGCTTCGCGAACGCGGCAAGGATGCGGTGCTGCAGACGGTCTGCCTCGGCGACGCAAGGCGCCTGATCCAGGTCTATCATCCGCAGCAGGGCTGTTCGCGCTATGTTATCGAGGATACGCCGGCCTCGGTGACCGTCCATTACACCTGCCCGGGCGCCGGGCACGGGCGGACGACGATCCGCAGCGAAACGAACCGGCTGGTTCAGATCGACACGCAGGGGATTGCCGACGGCCGCCCCTTCTCGCAGGCGATCGAGGCGCGCCGCGCGGGCGGCTGCTGATCACCGCGTTCTAACGGCTTGTTAACCATCGCCTGCTAGAGGGGTTGGACGACGCACCGATGTGTGTCCTTCTCCCTACGGCTTTATGCCGACCTAGGCCGTGCGGCTCGCGCCGTGCGGCCTGTTTCTTTGTGCGCCGCAATACTTGCACGCCTGCGGGCGCAGGCCTATCTGGCGCCGATGCAGGATGTTTCCGGAAAAAGCGTCATCGTCCTCCTGTCGGGCGGTCTCGATTCGATGGTGTGCGCGGGGCTCGCGCGCGAGGCGGGGGCGCGGATTGTCGCGCTGACGATCGACTATAACCAGCGCCACCGCGTCGAACTCGAATCCGCCGCGCGGATCGCCGCCTACGTCGGCGCGGCCGAACATATCGTCCTGCCGCTCGACCTCCGCCGCTTCGGCGGGTCGGCGCTGACCGCCGACATCGACGTGCCCAAGGAAGGTGTCGGCAGCGATATTCCGGTTACCTATGTGCCCGCGCGCAACCTCATCTTCCTGTCGCTCACGCTCGGGCTTGCCGAGGCGCGGCACGCACAGGATATCGTGATCGGGGTCAATGCGCTCGACTATTCGGGCTATCCCGATTGCCGTCCCGAGTTCATTCAGGGGTTCGAGAAGCTTGCGGCGCTCGCGACGCGCGACGGGGACCAAGGCGTCGAGTTTCAGATCCACGCGCCGCTCCAGCATATGACCAAGGCCGACATCGCGGCCGAGGCTGCGCGGCTCGGCATGGATGCGGCGATGAGCTGGTCGTGCTATGACCCGACGCCGGAGGGGCTGCACTGCGGATCGTGCGACAGTTGCCGCCTGCGGTCGAAGGGCTTCGCCGACGCCGGGCTGCCCGACCCGACGCGCTACGCCTGATCCGATGACCTATTCCGTCAAAGAGATTTTCCTGACCCTGCAGGGCGAGGGCGCGCAGGCGGGCCGCCGCGCGGTTTTTTGCCGTTTTGCCGGCTGCAATTTGTGGACGGGACGCGAGCAGGACCGCGCGAAGGCGATCTGTAAATTCTGCGACACCGATTTCGTCGGCACCGACGGCACGCTCGGCGGCAAATATCGCGATGCGGCGGCGCTCGCCGCGGTGATCGCCGAAAGCTGGGGCGAGGGCGCCGACGACCGCTACGTCGTGCTCACCGGCGGCGAGCCGATGCTGCAGGTCGACGCGGCGTTGATCGACGCGCTCCATGCCGAGGGTTTCACCATTGCGATCGAGACCAACGGCACGCAGGATGTTCCGCGCAGCATCGACTGGATTTGCGTCAGTCCCAAGGCGGGTAGCGAACTGGTTCAGAGAAGCGGCGACGAACTGAAGCTCGTCTGGCCGCAGGCGGGAAGCGATGTTGCGATGCTGGCCGATCTGGATTTCGCGCATCGGCTGATCCAGCCGCTCGACGATCCGAACGCCGCCGCGAATGTGCAGGCATGTATCGATCTGGTGATGGATGATCCGCGCTGGCGCCTGTCGCTGCAGACGCACAAGAGCCTGGGGCTGCGCTAAAGCCCTATTGGGTCTTTTTCGTCGCGCTGTCGGCAGAGATGGCCTTTTGCGCGACGGGCGCCTCGACCGCGTCGGGATCGCTGCTCTCGTCGGATTCGGCGGTGTCGGTCGTTTCGCTGGCCTCGGCTTTCGGCGCTTCCTTCTTCGTGCCGTCGTCGGGGACGCTGTTGTCGACCGCTGTGCCGTCGCCCGCCGCGTCGTCGAGGAAGATCATCGAATCGCTGATCGTGCCCGGCTGCACCTCGACCGCGTCGAGCTTGGTCGTCGATTTGCCCGCGGGCTCGCTGTTGCAGGCGGCGAGCAGGACAAGGGGCAGGGCGATGAGGATGATCCGCGTCATGCCGCCGTTCCTAGTCGCTTGCCCGGAGCTTGTCGAGAAAGGCGGGCAGGGCATCGGCCAGCGCCCGGTCGACGTCGGCGAAGGTGGCCGGGTTGCCGAGCGCGGCGAGGCTCGTGACCGGGAATTCGGCGATCCCGCACGGCACGATCCCGGTGAAATGGGCAAGGTCGGGGGTCACGTTGAGCGAGAAGCCATGCAGCGTGATCCAGCGCTTCACGCGCACGCCGATCGCGCCGATCTTCGCCTCGCGGCCATGTTCGTCGTCGGTCCAGATACCGATCCGACCCTCGGCGCGTCGCGCCTCGACGCCGAGCAATCCGAGCGCGTCGATCACCCAGCCCTCGAGCGCTGACACATAGGCGCGCACATCGCGCCCGCGCCGCGTGAGGTCGAGCTGGACGTAGCCGACGCGCTGGCCGGGGCCGTGATAGGTGTAGCGCCCGCCGCGCCCGGCGTCGAACACCGGAAAGCGCGTATCGAGCAGTTCGGCGGGATCGGCACTCGTCCCGGCGGTGTAGAGCGGGGGATGCTCGAGGAGCCAGATGCGTTCGCCAGCGTTGCCCGCGTGCATCGCGGCGGCACGGTCCTCCATATCGGCAAGCGCGGCCGCATAGTCGGTCAGGCCCGGTGAAACATGCCATTCGGGGGTGGGCAGGATGGTCATAGGGCGCGCTTCCTGCCCCTTTGCGTGCGGTCAGGCAAGGGGGCGCAGCGGCCGTAGCGACAAGGCTGGACATTGAGGGCGAACAAGGTCAGTCTCCGGTTTCGGGCATGTGCCGATAAATATGGGGTATCAATGGCAAAATTCGACATGGGTGCAGCGTGGGAGGACAGCGTTGCATTGCTGAAGTCGCATACGACGCTGACCGGGACTATCGCGGCAGTTTTCCTGTTTCTGCCTGCGCTCGCCGTTGCATGGTTCGGACCCGCCCCGATCGAACCGCCTCCGGGCGCGACGCTCGAGCAGATATCGACAACGTTCCAGCAGAATGCCTGGCAGATGCTGCCCTATCAGCTGACGGTCGCGGTGTTCGCGATTGTCGGAACGGTCGCGATCTTGCGGCTCTGGCTGTCGCGTACCGCGACGAGCGTCGGCGAGGCGCTGGCCTTTGCCGCGCGGATGATCCCGACGCTGATCGGCCTGCAGATCCTGACCGGGCTGATCGTCGGGATCGGCTTCGTTGTTCTGATCATTCCGGGCCTTTACCTGATCGGGCGCCTCGCGCTCGTCTCGCCGCTGGTCGCCGACCGCGGTATCGGCAATCCGGTCGAGGCGATCCGCACGAGCTGGGACATGACGCGCGACAATGGCTGGGCGATCTTCTTCTTCCTGCTGCTGGTGACGATCGTGATCGTGATCATCATGCTGATCCTGATGGGCGTCGTGAGCGTCGTCACCGGAACGGGGCCCGGGATCGGGCATATCGTGAGCGGTTTCCTCGAATCGGCGCTCGGCGTCGCCGCAACGATGGTGACGATCGCGATTTCCGCAGCGGCCTACCGGCAACTCGCGACGCGGGCGTCGACCTTCGAATAAGGGCATTACCCCGTCCGCGCCGGGGAAGGATGCGCGACTGGATGTGAATAGAACATAGGAGGTTTGGGGTCGCCTGACGTGACGCAACAACAAGGTCAGGTATGAAAGGGGGAATGAGATGAACAAGATGAGTATCGGTGCGGCTTTTTCGGAGACGTTCGCGTTCCTGAAGGCCAATTGGGTGCAGATGTTGATCTGGTTCGGCGGCGCGTTGCTGCTTCTAGGGCTGCTCGGCTATCTGCTTTTGGGCTCCACATTCTCGGCCATGGCAATGTCGCCGGGCGATCCATCGGTGGCGATGGGGGCATTCGGCAAGATCGGGCTTTTCTCGTTGCTTGCCGCCGTCATCCTCTATGGCGTCTGTATGCTGATATGGCGCGGCGGGATGTATCCGGGCGAGGCGCCAAACTTCGGCTGGGCGTTCCAGGCGGGGCCGGCCTTCGCGCTCGGGATGATGGTGGTGATGATCGCCGCCTATATCCTGATCTTCATCGTGATGCTGATTTTCGGGCTCGTCTTCGGCGCGGCGCTCGGCGGGGCAGGGGCATTTTCGCCGGGGGCGCTTGAATCGGGCGCGGTCGGCGGCGGCGCCATCTTCGTCGGCGTCATTCTATATATCGCGCTGATCCTGTTCCTGCTCTGGGTGCAAGGCCGGTTTATCGTCGCCGGACCGGTGATGGCGGATCGTCTGACGCGCAACCCGATCACGGGCTTGAGCGAATCGTGGCGGCTGACGCAGGCGTCGCAATGGACCATCGTCGGCTTCTACGTCGTCTTCGCGATACTCGTGTTCGTCTATGCGATCGTGGTCGGCATGGTCGTGGGCGGGATTTTCGGGTCGCTCGCGGGCGGGTCGATGGCCGGCGCGATGATCTCGCTGATCATCTCGGCAGCGCTGATCTACCTCCCGCTGATCATGGTGTCCTTCTCGGTGCCGGTCGGCGTCTATCGGGCGATTGCGCCGAAGGCATCGGCCGACGTTTTCGCCTGAACGAGGCCCGTCGAGAAAGGGGCGCTCCTGAAAACGGGGTGCCTTTTTCCTATATCAGCTCCACTTGGCGAGCGGTGGCAGGCTCATCAGGATCGCGTCGATATTGCCGCCGGTCTTGAGCCCGAACAACGTCCCGCGATCATAGACGAGGTTGAATTCGGCGTAGCGGCCGCGCCACACGAGCTGCTCCTCGCGCTCCGCCTCGGTAAAAGGCTGGCCCATCCGCCGGCGGACGATCTGCGGGAAGACGTCAAGAAAGGCCTCGCCGACCGCTTGCGTGAAGGCGAAGTTGCGATCGAACTCGGGATCGTCGCCGCATTCGAGATGGTCGTAGAAGATGCCGCCGACGCCGCGATGTACACCGCGGTGTGGGATGAAGAAATAATCCTCGGCCCATTTCGAATAGCGTTGATAGACGTCGGGACCGTAAGGCGCACATGCCGCGCGCAACCGCGCGTGGAAGGCGTCGGTGTCTTCCTGGTAGGGAATCGGCGGGTTGAGGTCGGCGCCGCCGCCGAACCAGCGCCTCGTCGTCGCAAGGAAGCGCGTGTTCATATGGACGGCGGGGACATGCGGGTTCGCCATATGCGCGACCAGGCTGATGCCGGTCGCGAAGAAATTCGGATCGTCGCCCGCGCCGTGGATCGATTTGGCGAAGTCGGGCGCGAACTCGCCGCCGACGGTCGACACGTTGACCCCGACCTTTTCGAAGACCTTGCCGGTCATCACGCCGCGGACGCCGCCGCCGCCTTCGCCCGGCGCGGTGCCTTCGGCCTCGCGGTCCCACGGCGTATAGGTGAAGGCGGCATCGCTGCCCGCCTCGCGCTCGATGGCTTCGAATTCGGCGCAGATGCGGTCGCGGAGCGATTCGAACCAGGTGCGCGCAGCCTGCTGCTGGGGATCGAGCGGGATCATCGGGGAAAGCCTTTCGTCTGCCGGAGCGCCTCGGCGAGCGCGATGCCAGCCGCGACCGCGACATTCAAGGATCGAAAGCCCGGCTGCATCGGAATCGCGACCCGCGCGGCCACGGCCTCGTGAACATGGTGCGGAACGCCGGCGCTCTCTGATCCGAACAGCAGCACGTCGCCATGACCGAAATCAAAGTCGGAAAGCGGCGTGGCGCCCGCGGTCGTCAGCAGCACGATGCGCTGTCCGCCGATCTGCGACCATTGCCGGAAGGCCTGCCAGTCGGGGTGGCGCCGGACATTCGCGCGCACCGCATAATCCATCCCGGCCCGCTTCAGCGCGGCGTCGCCGAACGGGAATCCGCAGGGTTCGATGATATGCGCGGGGACGCCGAAACAGGCGGCAGTGCGCAATATCGTGCCGACATTGCCGGCGATGTCGGGCTGGAACAGGGCGATTTCCATGCCGCTCCCATAGCGCCGGAAGGGCCGGGAATCGAGGGGAGGACGGCGAAGCGCAAGCCAGCATGGACAAAGCGGAAATTGCCTGTTGGCAAGCCCGGACAGTGCGGCTATCAGGCCCGCAATTCCCGGAGGGGCCGCCGGGCTGCGCCATTTCGCGTGCGCGTTGGCAGGGGCGGGTCATCCTTCTGGGGAGCTATGTCAGTTCACCCATGCAAGGGCAGTCGAATGACCAGTGAAACCGATATTTCCGCCGGCATCGAAGATGGCGTGCGGCGCCGGGACTTCATCAACATCGCAGCAGTGAGTTTTGCCGGTGTCGGTGCGGCCGCGGTGGTGCTTCCCCTGGTCAATCAGATGAATCCGTCGGCCGACGTGCTTGCGCAGTCCACCACCGAAATCGACATTTCGGCGATCCAGTCCGGGCAGGCGATCAAGACGAGCTGGCGCAAGCAGCCGGTGTTCGTCCGTAACCTGACGCCCGTCGAAATCGCGGAAGCGAAAAAAGTGCCGCTTTCGGATCTGCGCGACCCGCAGACGATCGACGAGCGCACGAAGCCCGGCAAGGAAAACTGGCTGATCACGCTGGGCGTCTGCACCCACCTCGGCTGCGTGCCACTCGGCGCCGCCGAGGGCGAGAATCGTGGCGATTTCGGCGGTTATTTCTGCCCGTGCCACGGTTCGCACTACGACACCGCGGCGCGCATCCGCAAAGGTCCGGCGCCCAAGAATCTGGTCGTGCCGCCCTATGAATTCAACAGCGACACCGTCGTGACGATCGGCTGAGGAGCGAGATAAGATGAGCTTTCCCTGGGCCAAGAACTACGAACCCAAGCAGCCGCTGATGAAGTGGCTGGACGAGAAGCTGCCGCTGCCGCGTCTCGTCTATAACGCCATCGGCGCCGGCTATCCGGTGCCGCGCAACCTCAACTATTTCTGGAACTTCGGCGTTCTCGCGGGCGCCGCGCTGGTTATCCAGATCGTCACCGGCATCGTGCTGGCGATGCATTATGCCGCCAACGCGGGCGTCGCGTTCAACTCGGTCGAGCATATCATGCGCGACGTGAACGCCGGCTGGTTCATCCGCTACGCGCACATGAACGGCGCGAGCATGTTCTTCATCGTCGTCTATCTGCACATCTTCCGCGGCCTTTATTATGGTTCGTACAAGGCGCCGCGCGAAATGGTGTGGCTGCTCGGCGTCGTGATCTTCCTGCTGATGATGGCGACCGCCTTCATGGGCTATGTCCTTCCCTGGGGCCAGATGAGCTTCTGGGGCGCGCAGGTGATCACCGGCTTCTTCTCGGCGATACCCGTCGTGGGCGAGCCGATCCGCGTCTGGCTGCTCGGCGGCTTTGCGCCGGACAATGCCGCGCTCAACCGCTTCTTCTCGCTGCACTATCTGCTGCCCTTCGTGATCGCGGGCGTCATCATCCTGCACATCTGGGCGCTGCACATCCCGGGCTCGTCGAATCCGACCGGTATCGAGGTGAAGGACGAACAGGACACCGTCCCGTTCCACCCCTATTATACTGCGAAGGACGGCGTCGGCGTCGGCGTGTTCCTGCTGCTGTTCGTCGCGCTGACCTTCTTCAGCCCGAACCTGCTCGGTCATGCCGACAACTATATCGCCGCGAACCCGCTTTCGACGCCTGCGCATATCGTGCCCGAATGGTATTTCTGGCCTTTCTACGCGATCCTGCGCGCCTTCACCTTCAACTTCCTGTGGATCGATGCGAAGCTGTGGGGCGTCATCGCGATGTTCGCGGCGATCGCTTTGCTGTTCTTCCTGCCCTGGCTCGACAGCTCGCCGGTGAAGTCGTCGAACTATCGCCCGCTCAACCGCATCTTCTTCTGGGTGCTCGTGGTCGACGTGCTGATCCTCGGCTATTGCGGCAAGAGCCCGGCCGAACAGCCCTATGTGCTGCTAAGCCAGCTCGGCGCGATCTACTACTTCGCCCACTTCCTGATCATCCTGCCGATCGTCTCGCGGATCGAACGTCCGCTGCCGATGCCGAATTCGATCACCGAAGCGGTCCTCTCAAAGCATGCCGACGACACGTCGGCGGCCACGGCCTGAGCGCCGGACTTTAATAGGAGCTGATACAGCCATGGTTCGTCCGCTCGGTTTCCTCGTCGGCCTGGGTTTCATTGCCGCGCTGCTGTTCGCGATCTTCACGACGCCGCTGACCAATGAGCCCAACGCTTCGCACGAGTTCCACAAACATCCGAAGCATCTGAAGCTGGCCAGCGATGGCCTGATGCCGCACTGGGACAAAGCCCAGCTGCAGCGCGGTCTTCAGGTGTACAAGGAGGTCTGCTCGGCCTGCCACAGCCTGCACCTCGTCGCCTTCCGCGATATTCAGGATCTGGGCTACACCGAAGGCCAGGTGAAGACCTTCGCCAAGGGTTTCCAGGTCCCGTCGGTCAACCCCGACACGGGCGAACCGGCGACGCGTGACGGCCTGCCGTCGGATTATTTCCCCGGCCCTTATGCGAACGAAGTCGCCGCGCGCGCAGCCAACAACAATGCGCTGCCGCCCGATCTCTCGCTGATCACCAAGGCGCGCGAGGGCGGCAAGGACTATGTCTATTCGCTGCTGACCGGTTTCCAGAACCCGCCGGCGAACCTGCCGAAGGAACTGAAGCCGGGCACGGGCCTGCACTTCAACCCCTATTTCGCGAACCTCAACCTTGCGATGGCGCCGCCGCTCACCAAGGGCCAGGTGACCTTCGCCGACGGCTCGCCGAACACGGTCGATGCGATGGCCAAGGACGTTACCGCGTTCCTGGTGTGGACCGCCGAGCCCAAGCTGGTGAAGCGCGTGCAGGTGGGCTGGGCGGCCTTCCTCTTCCTGCTCATCTTCACCACGCTGACCTATCTGTCGTACCGCAACATCTGGGCCGACAAGAAGCATTGAGGACATAAGGGAGGGCGGCCACCACAATGATCGCCCTCCCGCCTCAGCCCGACCTCGACCTCGCGTCGCTCGTCCGTACCATCCCGGACTTTCCGAAGCGGGGCATCCAGTTCCGCGACATCACCACCCTGATCGGCGACGCGGCCGGTTTCTCCGAAAGCGTCCGGCGTCTGGCCGCGCGCGCTGCCGCCTATCGTCCCGACTTCATCGTGGCGGTCGAGGCGCGGGGCTTCCTGTTCGGCGCGGCGATGGCGACCGCCTTGGGGATCGGCCTCGTCCCTGTGCGCAAGGCGGGCAAGCTGCCCGGTGTGACGATCGGCGTCGACTATGAGCTGGAATATGGCACCGACCGGCTTGAGCTACACGAAGGCGCGATCCTGCCGGGGCACCGCGTCGTGCTGGTCGACGACCTGCTGGCGACGGGCGGAACGATCCTCGCCACGGCCGCGCTGATGCGGAGCGTCGGCGCCGAGGTCGCGGCGGCGCTGTTCGTCATCGACTTGCCCGACCTCGGCGGCTCGCAGCGGCTGGAGGCCGCCGGACTGGCATGCGAGACGCTGATCGCCTTTGACGGGGATTAGGATAGCTGTCCGCTTCGGCGTGAAGTGCCGTCACGCCTGCCTTGGTCATCGCGGCATAGTTGGCAAAGTTCAGGAAAGTTCAGCCCATTGCAGCGCCCGTTTGGGGCCGGGAGGGTTGCCGAACGCATTTCGCGTGCCTTGCCGCGGCCGCAAGCCGAGCCGGACCACAACCGGGTTTGTCCGCCAGATGAAAGAGCCGGACGAAGGCTGGCATAGCGGGATAATGTAGGAAAGGCCTATTTGAGGGTGGTGGCGGCTTTGGGGTGGTGAGCGGTCACAGCCCGCCACCCCTCGTCACCCCGGACTTGATCCGGTGTCCATGACTTCGACGCCGCGATGGATCCCGGATCAAGTCCGGGATGACGAAGCGAGAAGCATCCTCCCTGTCGCGTAGCGATGGGGAGGGGGACCGTCGCCGTAGGCGGTGGTGGAGGGGCAGCAACGTCGCGCCATCGCCCCTCCGTGAGCGCTTTGCGCTGCCACCTCCCCATGGCTGCGCCACAGGGAGGAACGAATGTCCACCTTCGGTCGAAACCAGCCGCGCACCACCCCCTGGCCACAAAAGAAAAGCCCGCGCCGGAGCGCGGCTGCGTTCGCCCCCTTGGCGCGATCCCTGGCCCTTAGAAGGGGATCCAGTTCTGCTTCTTGCGAATCTTCATATAGCCGGCGTTGATGCCCAGCCGCGCGCCGACGCCGACGCGGATCGGGATCAGCACCACGTCGCCGCGGCGCAAGTAGCTCGCGTTGAAGCCGCCAACGAGATAGGCGGCGCCTTCGCCCGCCGGATAGCGCTTGTAGAGATCCTCGGTGTCGAAGAGGTTATAGACGAGGACGAAGGTATTGCCCGCATTGGCACCCGCGTCGAAGCCGATCGACGGGCCGGTCCAGTAAGCGGGCTTTTCCCCCTCGACCTTGTGATGGAGCGTGCCCGAACCGTAGCGCAGCCCGATGCCGAGCGCGCCGCCGGCCTCGCGCCCGACGATATAGGCGTTGGGCTGGCCCTGCTTCTTGAGGATATCCTCGATCAGTCCGGCGAGGCCCTGCGCGCCCTTGCCGAACACGCCCTCCGCCGCCCCGATCAGATCGTCTTCCTTGTAGGTCGCGCTGGAATCGGCGGTTGTCACCGTTGCCGGCGGCGTTGCCGCGCCAGTGTCGGGGGTCGCGTCATATTGCTGGCTGCCCGTCGCAAGGTCGCTGCTGTAGCTGTCGTTCGCGGGCGGCGTCGACGGTGGAGGCGGCGAGGGATTGTTGAGATCGGCATCGATCGCCGTGTTCGGGTCGACCGAGGTCATCTGCGCGGCCGCCGGGAGCGGCGACAGCGCAAGGCCGATCGCGGCGATGGCCGCGGCGGTGAAGGTGGCAAGGGCTCTACGCATAAATTCCCCCAAAATCGGTCGGCGCCCGCGGCGCGTTACAGCTTAACCATGACTCGGACAGTGAATCCTCGGCAATGAACCGGCGATGACCCGAGTCGATTTTGCGCCAGACCGAATCATTTTTGCTGCGAACGGCGCAATCGGGGATCAAAAAAGAGCAATGTTTGACGTTGCGGGGCGCGAAACGCATGGCTATAGCGACCCGCCTGAGGCCAGCCTGTCGTTAGCGCGACAGACCATGCGGAGACGTGGGTGAGTGGCTGAAACCAACGGTTTGCTAAACCGTCGTACTGGTAAATCCGGTACCGAGGGTTCGAATCCCTCCGTCTCCGCCACCTTCCTTCAAACCCTTTTGATCCTGCCGACGGGGCTCCGGTCACGGTTCTGGCGATCCGCGCCGCACGTCTCCGCCCACAATGTCTTGTCGGGCCGCCCCCTTTTTTATTGTAATTGCGAATCGTTCTCGATAATGGCGGGCCTCCTTTTTCGATAGATTCTGTCCCGATGCACGCACCCCAATCCCGGCAATCGACAGCAAAGAAGGGCCGGAAGGCCTTCTGGTTGAAACAGTTGCACATGTGGCACTGGATGAGCTCGGCGATCAGCCTGATCGGGCTCGTGCTGTTCGCGATCACCGGCTTCACGCTTAATCACGCCGCCGATATCGAGGGAACGCCCAAGGTCGTCGAGAAAACGGCGCAGATGCCGCCCGCCGTGCT
The DNA here is from genome assembly GCF_949769155.1 of Sphingopyxis sp. Geo48. Taxonomy (NCBI): domain Bacteria; kingdom Pseudomonadati; phylum Pseudomonadota; class Alphaproteobacteria; order Sphingomonadales; family Sphingopyxidaceae; genus Sphingopyxis; species Sphingopyxis sp. Geo48. Next base: position 340,208 of record NZ_CATKPA010000002.1, read on the forward strand.
CGGCGAGCTTGACGCCGATCCGGCGGGCGGCAAGGGCAGGCTGCCAGCACCCGTCGCCACATGGGTCGAGGATCATTTTCCGGTGAAGGCATCGGGCGAGGCCGAATGGTCGGCGGACGAGGTCTATCTGCCGGCGCCGCGTCCGGGGGGCGACGCCTGGGTCGCGATCGACCGTGCGACCGGCACGGTGACCAGCGAGGTTACCGATCGCGGCTGGATCTCGTACCTCAACGACCTCCACAAGGGCCGCAATTCGGGTGGCGAGTGGAGCCTGTTCATCGATATCTTCGCCTTTGCCTGTCTGGTCTTCGCGATCACAGGCCTGTTCCTGCTGTGGCTGCATTCGGCGAAGCGCAAGAGCACCTGGCCGCTCGTCGGCGCGGGGCTCGTCCTGCCCGCGGCCATCGCCATTATCTTCATCCATTAGGGAGAAACTTCATGCAGTCGCCATCGCGAACGATCCTGATCGGCGGAACGCTGGGCGCGGCGCTCACCGCACCCGTCATGGCCGCCGCCGCGCCCGCCACGATGGATGTGACAATCACGATCCCGCAGCTGAAAGTGGCTGAATATCACCGGCCTTACGTCGCGATCTGGGTCGAGAAGGCAGGGGCGCCCGCAAAGACGGTCGCGGTCTGGTACGACTATGACATGAAGGGCAATGAGGGCACCAAATGGCTGCGCGACGTGCGGCAATGGTGGCGCGCCTCGGGCCGCACGATGACCTTCCCCGCGAATGGCATCACCGGCGCGACGCGCGCACCGGGGGCCCAGAAAATCTCGTTCAGCCGGGCGCAGCTCGGCGCGACCGCGGCGGGCGACTATACGCTCGTCATCGAGGCGGCCCGCGAAGTCGGCGGGCGCGAACTGCTCCGCATCCCCTTTACCTGGCCGGCCAAGGCGGGCGTGGGCGGGCGCGCGGCGGGCAAGGCCGAACTTGGCGCCGTCACGGTTGCCTTCCGCTGAATTTTCGAAAGGGCAGGGACATGAAAAAGCAGATCCTGGGTTTGGTCGCGACGGTCGCGATCGCGGCAATGGCGGCGGTTCCCGCGAGCGCGCATCGCCAGTGGATGATGCCGTCGTCGACGGTGCTGTCGGGCGACGATGTGTGGGTGACGGTCGACGCCGCGGTGTCGAACGATCTCTTCTATTTCGAGCACCAGCCGCTGCGGCTCGATGCGGTCAAGGCGTGGGCGCCCGATGGCACCGAGGTCACGATCGAGAACAAGGCGACGGGCCGCTATCGCAGCACCTTCGACGTCCATCTGACGCAGAAAGGCACCTATCGCATTGCGTCGGTCGCCGACATGCTGATGGGCAGCTATGACCTCAACGGCAAGACCGAGCGCCTGCCGCGCGGCACGACCGCCGCGAATCTTGCCGAGCGGGTTCCCGCGGGCGCGACCAACGTGAAGACCGCCGAGGCGAACAACCGCAACGAGATTTTCGTGACGGTGGGCGAGCCGACGACGACGCTGTTCAAGCCGACCGGCAAAGGCATCGAGCTCGTTCCGGTGACGCACCCGAACGACCTGATCGCGGGCGAGGCGGCGACCTTCCAGTTCCTGCTCGACGGCAAACCCGCGGCCGATCTGCCGGTGACCGTGATCCCCGGCGGCATCCGCTATCGCGACCAGCTGGGCGAAATGCACCTCAAGACCGGCGCCGACGGCAAGGTCGAGATCAGGTGGGCCGAACCCGGCATGTACTGGCTCAACGTCACGACGCCGCAAGCGGGCGGCGAAGAAGGCGCGCCGCCGCCGATCGCGCGCCGGGCAAGCTATGTGACGACGCTGGAAGTCCTGGCGCCCTGACCGACCGCATCCTGATTCCGCGCGCGTTGACGCCTGCGGCTTTCGCGGGGCGCGAGGCATGCGCGGCGATCACCAGCTTCGCCGGCGAGACCATGGGGACAAGCTGGTCGCTGCACGCGGTTTCGCCGCCGGCAGGAACGATGGCGGGCGTGCAGGCGGCGTTCGACCTTGTTGTCGCGCAGATGAGCCAGTGGGAGCCGGAATCGGACCTATCGCGCTTCAATCGCGCGCCTGCGGGCGAATGGCGCCGCGTGCCCGCCGAACTCGCGCATGTCGTCTCGGCGGCGCTCGAGATTACGGCGGCGAGCGGCGGGGCGTTCGACCCGTGCTTGGGCGATCTGACCGAGCGCTGGGGCTTCGGCAGCACGGGGCCGGTGAACGGGGTGCCCGCCGATGGCGAGGGAGCGGACCGCAGCATCGAATGGGACGCCGGCGCGTCGCGACTGCGCCGCGGCGAAGGGGCGTTCCTCGACCTTTCGGGCATCGCCAAGGGCTATGGCGTCGATCTGGCGGCCGAGTGGCTGCTTGGTAACGGCGTGCGGCATTTCCTGCTGGAAGCCGGCGGCGAGCTCAGGGGCGAAGGAATCCGGCCCGACGGTCAGCCCTGGTGGGTCGATACCGAAACGCCGCCGACGTCGTCGGCGCAGCCATGGCGCATCGCGCTGCACGATTTGTCGGTCGCGACGTCGGGCAGCTACCGGCGGGGCCTTGCGGTCGGCGACCGGCATTATTCGCACAGCTTCGACCCGCGCTCGGGCCAGCCGATCGTCAACGGTGTCTCGTCGGTGACCGTGCTCCATCGCAGCTGCATGATGGCGGATGGCTGGGCGACCACGCTTACGGTGCTCGGTCCGGATCAGGGAATTGCGCTGGCGGACGCGCGCGGTCTGGCGGCATCGATCCTCCGCGGCGACCGGGAGTTCACCTCGTGCGCGTGGCGCGATATGCTGGGTTAGCTGTCAGCCCAGCGCCGCAGCAGATTGTGATAGACGCCGGTCAGCCGCACGACGGTCGCGTCGCCCTGGCCCAGCGTCATCGCCGCGCCCTGTACCCCCATGTCGAGGTCGAACAGCAGGTCGCGCTGCCCCTGGTCGCGCACCATCGACTGGATCCACATGAAGCTGGCGACGCGCGCGCCGGCGGTTACCGGCTCGACGCGATGGACGGTGCTCGACGGGTAGAGGACCATATGCCCGGCGGGAAGCTTGAGCCCCGGGGGCGCGGTCATGCCTTCGATGACGAGGCCACCGCCTTCGTAACTGCCGGGATCGGCGAGGAAGAGCGTCGCCGAGAGGTCGGCGCGCATCCGGAAATCGCTGCCGCGCCGCATCCGGATCGCATTGTCGATATGATCGCCGAACGTCTCGCCGCCCGAGTAGCGGTTGAAATAGGGCGGGTAGATTTTGAGCGGAAGCGCTGCCGCGATGAACATTGGCGTGCGGCCGAGCGCATCGAGGACCAGGCGTCCTGCCTCGGCCGCGGCTTCGCCCAATTCGGGGAGTTGCTGGTTGCGTTTGACGAGCGCCGCCTGCGGGCCGGAGGTTTCGTTGCCGTCGATCCAGTCGGCGGCGTCGAGGATGGCGCGGAGCCGGGCGACGCCGTCGGCGTCGAGTACGTCGGGAATGATGCGGATCATGGCGCCGCTTCTAGGCAGAAAAGGGCGGGAACGGCAATGCGCCGTGCCCGCCCGTTTGCGATCAGAAGGTGTAGAAGAGGCTGAACACCGCCGAGCGTGCATCGCCGGGGGTGGCCCAGCCGCCGGTGACGACGCCGGTCGTCGCGTTCACATTGTTGCGGACGCCGGTGTAAAAATCCTCGTTGGTCAGGTTGGTCACATTGAGCTGCGCGACCAAGCCGTTGTTGAAGTCATACGACACAAACGCACGATGGATGAGATAGTCGTCGACCATGAATTGCGTACGCTGGAGCAGGTTGCGCTGGTTGGTTGCAAACCTGTCCTGATAGGTCAGGCCGTAACCGATCTGGAGGCCGAACGGAAAGGCGTAGGTGGTGAACAGGCTGCCCGAATGTTTCGGGGTCTGGATCAGGCGATCGCCGGCCTGCGGGTCGGGGATCGCAACGCTGTTGCTGCAGCCTGTCGCGCCCGGCGAGGTGAGGCAGAAGTCGGAGACGCTCTGCTTTACCTTGCTGTCGAGGTAAGTGTAGTTGGCAAAGATCGCCCATTCGGGAGTGAGATTGCCGGTCACGCCAATAGCAACTCCGTCGACGCGCGATTCGCCGTCAAGAACCTGAAGCGAGTTCGGCAGCGACGGGTCGTTCGAAGGCGTGCGGAAGTTGGTGCGTTCGTTGCGGAACAGAGCGGCGGTCAGCAGAAGCTTCTTGTTCGCCAACTCGGCTTTGGCACCGATTTCATAAGTGCGCGCCTTTTCCGGGGCGACAGCGCAGGGATCGGCGGCGCCCGTCGCGGGGATCACGCCGCAGCCGAGACGCACCGTAGCCGAGGACGGCGTCCTGGCGTTGCCATAGGCGCCATAGAAGCTGACGTTCTCGATCGGGTGGAACACGGCGCCGAAGCGATAGGAGAAGAGATTTTCGTCGCTGATCTGCGGTTCGCGCTGCGCCGGCGTTAGCGCGGTCGTGCCCGGCGGGACGACGAGCAGCGGAATGTTCCGGAACTCTGCGCGATTGCTCTCGTAGCGCAGGCCCGCGTTCAATTCGAACATCGTGCCGAGTTCGAGCGTATCGAAAGCGTAGATCGCCTTGTTGTTGCTGCGGCCCTTCGACCGTGCCGTAACGGTGAAGTTGATCGGGCCGGAGTATGTGGTTTCGGGATTGAAGAGATTGATCGGCGGCAGCGTCACCGCCGAACCATCGGGGTTTCGCGCCAGCGACGCGGTCGTGATTTCATAGTCTTCGCGTGAGATGGAGGCGCCGATTACCAGTGTGTTACGCGTGCCTCCCGTTTCTCCGGTTACGACGGTGAGGTCGGTCTGGTTGTGGAGCAGGTCGTTGACCTGATCGCGGACGAGGCCGCGCGGACCGCTGGGATAATAGGTGCCGGGCGTGTTCCGGTCTGTGGGGCAAGCGATGCCGACTGTCGACGTCGGGCCCGAGCCCACGGGCTGCAGGCCGTTGGCAAGACAGAATACGCCCTGCGGTGCGCTCGTCTGGCTATACTGGTGGACACGCTGCCAGCGGGTAAGGTTGCGGATCGACACATTCTCGCTGAACGCATGGCGAAAGGTCGCGGTCAGGCGATTCACCTTCGTCTTCTGTTCGTCGAGATTGACGATGCCGAAATAGTCGCTGTCGTCGACCCCCGGCAGCGGGCCGTCGTTCACGCCGCTGAGGAAGAAGGGCACGCCATAAATCGGCGTGTTGTCGTCGTCCTGGTGGATATAGGCGAGCGTCAGGCTGGTGTCGCTGTCGACACCGATCGTGATCGACGGCGCGACCCCCCAGCGTTGATAGGATTCGACGTCGCGGCCCGGAACGTCATTCTCGTGATACATGGCGTTCAGGCGGACGGCGATCAGGTCGTTCAGGCGCCAGTTGCTGTCGACCGACGCACGGTAATAATTGTCGGTGCCGACCGCAGCCTGCACGGTCGTCGCGCTGCGCGAGAACGGGATCTTGCTGACGAGATTGATCGTGCCGCCGACGCTTCCCGATCCGTTGAAGACCGAGTTGGCGCCGTTATAGACTTCGATCTGCTGCAGGTTGAAGGGGTCGGTGCGGCTGTACTGGGCGCTGTCGCGGACACCGTCGACGGTCAGGTCGTTGTTCGCCGAATAGCCGCGCAGGTTGATCGAGTCGCCATAGCCGCCACCGCCCTCGCCGGCGCCGAAGGTGATGCCGGGGATCGTGGCGAGCGCATCGCGCAGCGTGAGCAGATTCTGCTGGCGCAGCGCCTCCTGCGTCACGACGGTGATGGTTTGCGGCGTATCGACGAGCGGCGCCGTCGACTTGGGCGATTCGACTTCGGTCGCGAGCCTGCCGGTGACGACGATGTCGGTGCGGCCGCCGGGTGCGTCCTGCGCGGCATCGGCCTCGGTAGCGAGCGCGGGAGCACTGATCAGGCTGCCCACGCAGGAGAGAGCGAGGAACGAGGCGGACGAAGTTTTCACGGATAACCCCCTTGTTTTGGTTTGGTCGTCCACGCCGCTATTGAGAGTCGTTCGCAGTGTCAATCGCTATTGATAATGGTTCGCGATATTGTCGCAATTTCTGTGGGTGCTGAGGCCGCCGTCGAAGGGCTTCAGTTACGTCGCTCGAGCCACCAGGTCTGCCGCCAGCCATAGGGGCTGCGGATCGCTTCGCCCGCAGCGTTGGTCGCGGGCTTGAAACGAAAGCGCTCTTCGATCAGCCGACAGGTCGTCGCATCGAGCGACGCATCGCCGCTCGATCGGCTGACGCGGCATCCCGTCACCCGTCCGGTCGCTTCTATGGTGAAGCGAACCTCGACCTCGCCGCCGACCCTGGCGCGGCTGGCTTCGCGCGGATAGTCGCTGTCGCGGATCGTGCCGCTGCGCCAGGCCGCCTTGCTGCCGCCACCGGTGCCGCTGCCCGAACCGCCGGCGCCGGTCCCGTCGCCGCGCCCGCCGGCGCCCGATCCGGGGCCGGGGACGGGGGTAGCCCCGGCCGACGCATCGCTGCCCGTGCCTGGCCGGGGGGCGGCGCTGACCGGAGGCGGTTCGGGTGGTGGCAGCCTGGGTTCGGGGGCGGCGACGGGGGCTGCTCTTGCAAATCTGTTGGCGGCCGATGCCTTGGCGCTTGCCTTCTCGTGCTGCGTCTTGGTGGGCACGATGACGCCTTGCGGAGGTTTCGGCGCGGGGATGGCGATGGCGCTGATCGCCTCGCTGGCGGCGCGAACGACATGGAGGTCGAGCCCGCCGACAAGCCCGGCCCCGATCGCGAATGCCGCGAGCAGCGCAGCGCTGCCAGCGATAAGCCGCTGACGTCCGGTTATCTGCCCCGTATAGGCCATGACAACATCCGCGGCGAACGCCCTTCGTCCGCCTTCGCCATGCCGTTTATAGGAAGTCCTCTAGCGTGGACATGAACCGGTCGAACTGGTCGTGATGCAGCCAGTGACCGGCATTCTCGAATTCGATCACTCTAGCGGTATTGAAATGCGCGATGCGTCCGTCTTTTTCGGGGTTGGAAGCCCAGCTGTCGGCGCCATAAAGAAGAAGCGTCGGGCAGCTGATCGCTGCCCAGAGCGATTCGAGTTCGCTTTGCGGAAGGTCGACCACCGGCCAGACGTTCAGATAATTGTCGAACTTCCAGCTCCAGCTGCCGTCCTCGTTGCGGTTGATGCCATGGATCGTCAGGTGGCGCGCCTGATCGGGGGTCAGATAGCTGTTCTCGGCGATCATCCGCGCCAGCGCGTCGTCGAGCGTCGCATAGCGGCGCGGCGTGCGGCCCGCCGCCTGGCGCTTCTTGTCGATCCAGCCGCGAAAACGTTCGGCGAAGGGCGTCTCGGCACGCTCGGCCAGAACCTTGGGCGAGGGGCCGAGTCCTTCGATTGCGACGAGCTTGCGGACGTTATCGGGATAGAGGCCGGTATAACGCAACGAGACATTGCCGCCCATCGAGTGCGATACGATCGTCACCGGCGCGAGATCGAGCTGGTGGATGAGCTGCGCGAGGTCATAGACGAAGGCGCCCATCTCGTAATTGCCGTCGGGCGCCCAAGCGCTGTCGCCATGGCCGCGCAGGTCCGGCGCGATGACATGATAGCGATCGGCGAGCTTTTCGGCGACCCAGTCCCAGCTTCGGCAATGGTCGCGGCCGCCATGGACAAGCAGGAGCGGCGGCGCGTCGCGATTGCCCCAATCGACATAATGGAGCTTCAGCCGCTGCGAAATGATGCTGTTCGAGGTCGGGCCGCTTGCCATCTTGTCGTCCTTGCTGTCTGATCGGGTTTCAAAAGGCGACTGAATGGCATCCGTCAAGCCCGGTCGCGATCATCGGGAAGGGAGCGGCAGGCGCATGACGACATTTCGGGACAATCTGCTTGCGGGCAAGACGGCCTTCGTCGCCGGCGGCACGAGCGGCATCAACCTGGGCATTGCGAAGCGCTTCGCCGAGCTTGGCGCCAAGGTCGCGGTCGCGGGGCGCGACCCCGACAAGGCGCGCCGCGCCGCAGACGAGATCGGACCGGGGGCAATCGGCCTGTCGGGCGATGTGCGCGACTATGCCGCGATCCGCGGCGTGATGGAGACCGTCGTCGACAGACTCGGGCCGATGGATATCGTGATCTCTGGCGCAGCGGGCAATTTCCTGGCGCCGGTGCTCGGCATGTCAGCGAACGCTTTCCGCACGGTGGTGGATATCGATCTCAATGGCACATTCAACGTGTTCCGGGGATGCCATGACCTGCTGAAGCGGCCCGGGGCATCGCTGATCGCGATCACGGCGGGGCAAGCGGTCAACGCTTCGGCGCTGCAGGCCCATGCCTGCGCCGCGAAGGCCGGGATCAACCAGCTGATTCGCGTCCTGGCGCTCGAATGGGGCCCCGACGTGCGCGTGAACGGCATTTCCCCGGGGCCGATCGCCGACACCGAAGGGATGAAACGCCTCGCGCCCGACGCCGGGACGCGTCAGGCGCATTATGACCGCATTGCGATGAAGCGCTGGGGAACGATCGCCGAGGTCGCCGAATCGGCGGTGTTCCTCTGTTCGCCGGCCGCGGGCTATATCACCGGCACGATCCTCGACTGCGACGGCGGCAGCCAGATCGGCGACGCCTCGCGCGGCGATCTGGCGAAGGGCATGGCCTGAACGCAAAAACGCCGCCAACCCATTGGGTCGGCGGCGTTTTTAATGGTGGGCGTGGCAAGGATTGAACTTGCGACCCCTGCGATGTCAACACAGTGCTCTACCACTGAGCTACACGCCCATCCCTTGGGGTGACGCGCCCCCTAATCTCCTCCGCCGGGCTTTGCAACCCCTTCGCGCGAAGAAGCGTCGTTATTGTTGGTGCGACTGGTCGGCGCGCCCGAACAGGCTGTCGACCTCGCGCACCAGATCCTTGAGGTGGAAGGGCTTCGACAGCAGCTTCGCCTGCGGCACATTTTCCTCGGCGCGGAGCGACACGGCGGCAAAACCGGTGATGAACATCACCTGCGTTTGCGGCGCGACTTTGGCGGCGTGCTGCGCCAGCTCGATACCGTCCATCTCGGGCATCACGATATCCGACAGCAGCAGGTCGAAGGTGCCCGATTCGACATAGGGCACGGCCTCGGTCCCGCGATCGACGGCGGTCACATGATAGCCGGCGCTGGTCAGCGCGCGCGCCAGATACTCGCGCATCACATCATCATCTTCCGCGAGCAAAATGCGAATCATGGCCCGAAATACGCTCCCTGGTCCTTCATGGCGCCCGTTCCCGGCGCCGTCCGTGGTGAAACTGTCCTATAGCGGGAGACATTTAACAAATTGCGGCGCGGCTGGATTTGCTTCTCCTTTTTTGCCACGCTTCCCGCAATGACCCTTTTCAGCATTCCGTCCAGCGCCATCGCTGTCAATCGGCCCGCGTCGGGCGGCCCCGTTATCGTGTCGATTCCCCACGCCGGGCGCATCTATCCGCCCGAGATACTGGCGGCCGCGCGTGTCGGGCGGGAGCAGCTAGAACGGCTCGAAGACAGTTGGTGCGACCTGATCGCGGGGCAAGCCGCCGATCGCGGGGCGACGGTCGTCCAGGCGGTATGGGCGCGTGCAGTCGCCGATTGCAATCGCGGCGAAGGGCAAATGGCGCCCGGAGATGTCGCGTTACCGCTGCGCGCGCAATTTTCCGCACCTGGACGGAAGGAACGCGCCGGGCTCGGCGTCATCCCGACGCGACTTGCCGATTGCGGTTCCCTCTGGCGATTTCCGATCGACCGGCATGGATTGAACTGGCGGCTCGAATCCTTTCATCGCCCCTATCATCTGGCGCTGTCGCGCGAACTGGTGCGCGCACGCGCCAGGTTCGGCCATGCCGTTCTCATCGACCTGCACAGTATGCCGGCGATTCCCGCCGGTCAGTCGGGGCACGGCGCGCGGATCGTCATCGGCGACCGTTTCGGACGAACCGCCGATGAACGGATTACGGACGCTGTCGTCGAGCATGCCGAGAGGCTGGGCGTCGCGGTGACGCGGAACCAGCCCTATGCCGGGGGGCATATCGTGTCGGCGCACGGCCGGCCGGACCGGTCGATCCACGCGGTGCAGATCGAGATCGACCGCAGTCTCTATCTTCGCTCGGACCGATCCCCCGATCATGAGGCGGTTGTCCGGATGTCCGAGTGGTTCGGTGGGCTGATCGACCGGCTGGCGAGCATTGCGCCCGGCGAAGACGAGGTGCCGCTCGCTGCCGAATAAAAAACCACCTCGTACCGAAGTACGAGGTGGCCAGGGTCCAGGGAGGACGCGCCCGCGTCGAACGACGGGGCACTCGCCGAAATGGAAAGGGGGAAAACCACGACGGCGTGGGGACAATCTAGGGATAGTCGCCGCGCGTTACAAGGTCTGTTGATTACAAAAGATACTGGTCGGGGAGAGAGGATTCGAACCTCCGGCCCCTGCCTCCCGAAGACAGTGCTCTACCAGGCTGAGCTACTCCCCGACCGATCCGGCGCCGGCAGTCCGGCGCGAGGGCAGGGCGGTCCTCTAGACGCGCATTTTGCGAACATCAAGCGCCAATCGGCATAGTGGTCACGATTGTTCGGTCTAGATCAGCAGGGCATTGCGGAAGCTGAAATGTCCGCTTTCGACGAAAATCAGATGATCGGTGAGATCGATGCCGACAAGCCGCAGGAACTGCGCGGCTTCGCGCGTGCATTGCAGGTCGGCGGCGCTCGGCCGCGCTATTCCCGACGGGTGGTTATGCGCCATCTGCACCGCCACGACACGGCCGCCGAGCAGCCGGTGCCAGCATTGCGGCGTGATGACGCATCGGTCGGTTGCCTCGCCCGCAATGCGCTGGAAGCTGGCAAGCCGGGCATAGGCGTCGAAGCCTGCGAGGATCACGATTTCGCGATCGGCGGGGATCGTCGGGCGGTACAGCAGGCGCGCGATCTCGTCCTCCGCCTCGCGCGGTATGAAGCCGGCCGCGATCGTCGATCGGGACAGCTTGCCGATGGGCTCGATCAGGGTCACCGGGCTGCTCATGCGGCCGATAACGAAGCGGCGAAAGACGGGATTGGGCCGTATCGGACGATAGGTCCGTCCGCGAGGCCGCGCCCCTTGTCGCGCGGCGCGGCGCGGCCTAGCAAAGACGATGAAAGCGAGGAGCGAGTCTTGCCCGAATCCATCCATTATGAACTGCAATATCTCGACCTGATGCGGCGCATCTGGGTCGAGGGCGACGAGCGCGTCGACCGCACGGGGGTTGGCACGCGCTCGCTGTTCGGCGAGACGATGCGATTCTCGCTGGCGGACGATGCGATCCCGCTCCTGACCACGAAGCGCGTCTATTGGAAAACCGCGCTGCGCGAGATGCTGTGGTTCCTGACCGGCGACACGAATATCCGGTCGCTGGTGGCGCAGGGGGTCCGGATCTGGACCGACTGGCCGCTCGACAAATATCGCCGCGCGACCGGCGACGAGATCAGTGCCGAGGATTTCGAGGCACGGATCGTCGCCGACGAAGATTTCGCGGCGCAATGGGGCGATCTCGGCCCCGTTTACGGCCATCAATGGGTGAATTGGCCGCGCTACGAACCGGTGGGCGACGGGCTCTTCCGCCGCGCGGGCCAGGGCTACAACCAGATTGCGACGCTGATCGACTCGCTGCGCACCAATCCGGGGTCGCGGCGGCACATCTTTAGCGGCTGGAACGTCGCCGACCTCGACCGCATGGCCTTGCCACCGTGCCACATGACCTATCAATTCCACGTCCGCAGCGACGGGGGATTGTCGTGCCTGCTGTTCCAGCGCTCGTGCGATCTGGGGCTGGGATTTGCCTTCAACATTTTCGAGGCCGCGCTGCTGACGCGGATGATCGCGCAGCAATGCGATCTCACCGCGCACGAAGTCGTCTGGACCGGCGGCGACGTTCATCTCTATCTCAATCATGCCGAGCTGGTCGAACAGCAGCTGCGACGCGTTCCGCAGGGGGCGCCCAAGCTGCGCATCCTTCGCCAGCCCTCGAGCATTTTCGGCTACAGGTTCGAGGATTTCGCGGTCGACGCCTATGCACCGCAAGCGCATATTCCCGCCCCTGTCGCGGTCTGATCGCTGCCGTTGCATTCGTATGGCGACCGTAATAATATGTCGCCACGCTGAAATATAACTAGGCGCGCGATTCGCGGCCGAAGGGAAGAAGATATGCCTGAGTCGGACAGCCGACCGGCGAGCAATCTGCCGCCGCTCTCGCTCCATATTCCCGAACCTCGCTATCGCCCCGGCGACACGCCCGACTTCGGCGATATCGTCGTTCCGGCGGTCGATGCGACGCCGCGCCCGGGTGAAGATACGAAGCCCGATGCGATGCGCGACATGTGCTACGGGCTGGTCCGCGTGCTCGACTTCGACGGGGTTGCGAAGGGGCTGTGGGATCCCAAGCTTTCGACCGAGCGCTTGCGTGCGATGCTGCGCTACATGATGCTGACCCGCGCCTTCGACGAGCGGATGTTCCGTGCGCAGCGGCAGGGCAAGACGAGCTTCTACATGAAATGCACCGGCGAAGAGGCGACTTCGGTCGCTTCGACGATGGCGATCGACCGGTCGGACATGTGCTTCCCGAGCTATCGCCAGCAGGGCATTTTGATCACGCGCGATTATCCGCTGATCCAGATGATGAACCAGATCTACTCGAACCGCGGCGACCACCTCCTCGGCCGCCAGTTGCCGATCATGTATTCGGCGCCCGAGCATGGTTTTTTCAGCGTGTCGGGCAATCTGGCGACGCAATATCCGCAGGCGGTCGGCTGGGCGATGGCGTCGGCGTCGAAGGGCGATACGCGGATCGCGACCGTGTGGTGCGGCGAGGGCTCGTCGGCCGAGGGGGATTTCCATTCGGCGCTGACCTTCGCGACCGTCTATAATGCGCCGGTCATCTTCAATGTCGTGAACAACCAGTGGGCGATTTCGAGCTTTTCCGGCTTCGCCGGCGGGGAGCGGACGACCTTCGCGGCGCGCGCGGTGGGCTATGGTATCGCGGGCCTGCGCGTCGACGGCAACGATCCGCTTGCGGTCTATGCCGCGACGCAGTGGGCGGCCGATCGCGCGCGCACCAACAACGGCCCGACCTTGATCGAGCATTTCACCTATCGTAGCGAAGGACACAGCACGTCCGACGATCCGAGTGCCTACCGCGCCGCCGACGAGGCGACCGCGTGGCCGTTCGGCGATCCGATCGCGCGGCTGAAGCAGCATCTGGAAGTGCTGGGCGAATGGGACGATGAACGTCATCAGGCGCAGGCCCGGGAGCTCGAAGATCTGGTAAAGACGACCCAGAAACAATCGGAAAAGCTCGGTGTTCTTGGTCACGGAATGCACCAGCCGTTCGAGACGATGTTCGAGGACGTGTTCGAGGAGATGCCCTGGCACCTCAAGGAGCAATGCGATCAGATGCTCGCCGAGCAAGAGGCCAAGTTCGGCCCGAACTGGAAGCCCGAATGATGAGCGCCGATACCAAGACCATGAACATGATCGAGGCGATCAACAGCGCCATGGATATCATGCTCCAACGCGACCCCAACACAGTCGTGATGGGCGAGGATGTCGGTTATTTCGGCGGCGTCTTCCGCGCGACCGCGGGCTTGCAGAAAAAGCACGGAAAGACGCGGGTGTTCGACACACCGATCAACGAATGCGGCATCATCGGCGTCGCGGTCGGGATGGGCGCATATGGCCTCCGCCCGGTCCCCGAAATCCAGTTCGCTGACTATATCTATCCAGGGCTCGACCAGCTCGTCAGCGAGGCGGCGCGGCTGCGCTATCGGTCGGCGAACGACTTCATCTGCCCGATGACGGTGCGCACCCCCTTCGGCGGGGGCATTTTTGGCGGTCAGACGCACAGCCAGTCGCCCGAGAGCATAATGACCCACATTTGCGGCGTGAAAACCGTCATTCCTTCGAATCCCTATGACGCAAAGGGCCTGTTGATCGCGGCGATCGAGGATAATGACCCGGTCGTGTTTCTCGAACCCAAGCGCATCTACAACGGCCCGTTCAGCGGCTATTACGACCGGCCGGTCGAGCCCTGGTCGAGGCATGAGGCGAGCGCGGTGCCCGAAGGCTATTATCGCATCGACCTCGGCAAGGCGGCGACGGTGCGTGCGGGCGAGGCGGTGACCGTGCTCGCTTACGGCACGATGGTTCATGTCGCGAAGACGGTGGTCGAGGAACGCGGCATCGACGCCGAAATCCTCGACCTGCGCACGCTGCTGCCCCTCGATATCGACGCGATCGAGGCCTCGGTAAAGAAGACCGGACGCTGCCTCATCATCCACGAAGCGACCCGAACCTCGGGCTTCGGCGCCGAGCTTGCCGCCTTGGTGCAGGAGCGCTGCTTCTATCATCTCGAGGCGCCGGTGGAACGGGTCACGGGCTTCGACACGCCGTATCCGCACAGCCTTGAATGGGCCTATTTCCCTGGACCGGTGCGCATCGCGACCGCGCTCGACAAGATTCTGAAGGACTGATCGCCATGGCTCGTTTTTCGTTCCGTCTGCCCGACATCGGCGAAGGCATCGCCGAGGCCGAAATCGTCGCCTGGCACGTGCGGGTCGGCGACCGCATCGAGGAAGATTCGCAGCTCGCCGACATGATGACCGACAAGGCGACCGTCGAGATGGAATCGCCGGTTTCGGGGATCGTCGTCGAACTCGCGGGCGAAGTCGGCGACATGGTGTCGATCGGCTCGACGCTCGCGGTGATCGAGACCGAAGGCGAGGGCGTTGACGACGCGCCGCCGGCAGATACGCCGGTCGAGGAAGAAATCGTCGCGGAAACACCGGGAACCGAGGAGGTTACGGTTGTCGAGGTTGCGCCTGCTCCAGCACCCGCGCCCGCTACGGCGCCCGAGCCAGTTCCGGCTCCTGAAACTCCGGCGGCTCATAGTCGCGCTGTTCTTGCATCTCCGGCCGTCCGCGCGCGCGCGCGCGATCTCGGGGTCGATCTCGGCCAGGTTCATGCCGAGGGCGACCGTATCCGCCACGCCGACCTCGACGCCTTCCTGCGTTACAGTGGCGGGCAGGGCTATTATGCCCCGGGCGCCTCGCGCGCCCGCGCCGACGAACCGATCAAGGTCATCGGGATGCGCCGCAAGATCGCCGAGAATATGGCGGCTTCGAAGCGCACGATCCCGCACTTCACCTATGTCGAGGAAATGGACGTCACCGCGCTCGAGGATATGCGCGCCGACCTCAACGCCAACCGCGGCGGCCGTCCGAAGCTGACGATGCTGCCCTTCCTGATCGTCGCGATCTGCCGCACAATCCCTGAGTTTCCGATGATCAACGCGCGCTACGACGACGAAGGCGGCGTGGTGACGCGTTACGGCGCGGTGCATCTCGGCATGGCGACGCAGACCGACGCAGGGCTGATGGTTCCGGTCATCCGCGACGCGCAAGACAAGAATGTCTGGCAACTCGCGAGCGAAATCAGCCGCTTGGCAGAAGCTGCGCGCACCGGAAAGGCGAAGGTCGAGGAACTGACCGGCGGCACGTTGACCGTCACCTCGCTCGGCCCGCTCGGGGGCATCGCGACGACGCCGGTGATCAACCGCCCCGAGGTTGCGATCATCGGCCCGAACAAGATCGTCGAACGCCCCGTGTTTGACGGCGACGACATCCGCCGCGCCAAACTGATGAACCTGTCGATCAGTTGCGACCACCGCGTCGTCGATGGCTGGGACGCCGCAAGCTATGTGCAGGCGCTCAAGAAGCTGATCGAGACGCCGGTTTTGCTGTTCGCCGATTAGAGGCCGAGCCCCGCAAAGCTCGTCTGGTCGAACTTCAGCTTGAAGGTGACATAGGCCCCCGACCGCGAGAAGCGCGCGTCTTCGAAGTCGCGGTCGTGGAAGCCGGCGAAATTATAGCCGAAGGTGATGTTGGCGTTCTTCATCGGCGCCAGCGTCACCGTCGGACCGCCCGCCCACGCGAGGGTGTCGCCGCCGGTGCCGATGCGCGCGGTGCCCGAGGCGCCGACATCGACATTCTCGGTCAGGTTGAAGCGGAGGTCGGCGCCGAGCAGGTTCGACCAGCCCTCGACATCGTCGGCGCCGAAGCGGTCGAAATTGTAGCGCGTGCCCCAGAACAGGCCGATTTCGGCGCGTTCGTACCAATTGTTGCCGCTGCCGATCCCGCGGTTGCCGAGCGGGGTCCAGTTGATCGACAGGCTGTTGAGCAGGCGGCGGCTCGTCGCGTCGCCGTCGATCGTCAGCACGGCGCCGCCGATCGGCCCGGCCTGACCCGCAATGGCATCGCGAACCTTGTCCGAGCGGAACTCGCTCTTGTTGAGCCACGAAATCTGCGAGTCGGCGGGGCGGTGCGCCCAGCTTGCCTCGAAGGTGATGACTTCGGTCGTCGGGGTCGAGCCGCTGCCGCTGGCCTTCGCATAGGTGAAGAGCGCGCCGAGGGCCTGGCCCTCGCCGAGCTGGCGGAGGCCGCCGAGCGTCAGGCCATAGCGGTTGGCCAGCTCGCCATCGCGATATTCGGCGCGGCCGGTGATCGTCCAGCGCTGCGTACGATACGTCGCCCCCGCGCTGATCGCGGTGAAATCCTCGGTCAGCGTGCCGTTGTCGCCCAGGAAGCCGCCCGATGCGACCGGCTGGTCGACATTGAGCACGTCGCTGGCGCGAATGCCGCCGATCGTGCGGTTGCCGTCGAGCGACAGGTCGACCGACCAGTGCTCGTCGAGCTTCAATGACTGCGACAGGCCATAGGCGGCGAAGCTGCGCGGCCCATATTCGCCGATTTCCTGCTGGTTCGCAGTCGCGAGAAGTCGTGCGCCAGCCCACGGCGCAAGATCGAAGCCGATGCGGGCGGTGCGGGCGCGCACTGTGTCGCCATCGGCGATTTCATAGCTGCCGACGAGGTTCACGTCGCGCGTCACCGCATAGCGCGCACCGATGCGGTGGCGGGTCGGAAAATCGACGCTCGCGTCCTTGCTTCCGAGGGCGAATTCGGTCTGGGCGTCGAGTTCGAGCTTCTTGTCGAATAGCCGCTGCGTCGCGCCGAGCTGGACGATGTTCGAGGTGTTGCGCGAGCCGTCCGACAGGTGGTCGTCGGCGTGCGTCAGGCCGGCCCGGATCAGCGTCGTGCCGTTGTCATATTCGACAAGCGCGCGTGCGGCGCGGCGGCGCGCATCGACGTCGAGATAGTCTTCCTGCCAGGCGCTGCCGGTCACCGACAGATTGCGCGTTGCCTTCAGGCGCGCGTCGAAGCCGAACTTGCGTGTGCCATCCTCGCCGCTGTTAAGCTGGCCCGTGCCGAAGCCCGCTTCGCGTTCGCGGACGTAGGCCAGGAAGTCGGCGTTGCGGCTGTGATGCTCGGCCTCGATCAGCCACGCCTTGGCAGTGCCGACCGCAGCGGTGCTGCTGCCATTCTTCGCCTTTGCGTCGCTCACCGCATATTCAGCGCGTACTTCGGTATCGACGTTCGGACGATAGCGGGCGTCGACGCCGCCGAGGTTCGTCTTGGCGCTATTGTCCTCGTCATGGATGAAGGTCGCGCCAACGCGCAGCTTTTCGTCGCTCGACTGGTAGCTGACCCGCCCGCCTGCATTCAGGACGCGCTCACCGACACCGTCGACCTCGTATTCAGCGACGATGAACTGCGGGTCGAGGTTCGACGAGCGGCTGAGGACGGGGCTGCGGAAGCGCAGCGTGCCGGCCAGATAATCGATATCATAATCGACGTGGCGCGTCAGCGTGACGCTCTCGACAATCCGCTCGCTGTGCAGCCGGTCGCGCGTTTCGATGACGATGCGCTCGCTGTTCGGCAAGATGTCGCGTGCGCCGAGCTGGTAGGGACCGGTCAGGCCATTGCCCTGAATCTCGTCGCGGCGGAAGCGGTACGGCGTGTCGGCAATGAACGCGGTGGCGGCGAGGTTGCGGCCGCGATACTCGGCCTTGCCGCCATTCAGCGCGCGCTGGTAGCGGGCGAGCTGCGGTTCGGCGATGCCGGTCTCGATATCGCCGAACATCGCATAGAATTGCGGGCGTTCGAGGCGCAGATAGAGTTTGCGCACCGATGCGGCGTCATAGCGTGTCTCGTTGCGATCGGCGTAGATGGTGTAATAGGCGCGCGGATCGATCACACCGCCGAAGCGTGCGTCATCCTTGTCCTTGTCGCTGTCGTACGACAGCGTCATCAGCCATTTACCCTGCACGCGGCCCTTCGCATAGAGCGCGAGGCGGGCGTCGGCATTGAGATCGTCGAGCGTCTCGGCGACGGGCTCCATGCGGTCGTCGAGCGTGTTGTAACCGATCGTGCCGGCAGCGAAGCCGACGACGGTCCACGGACGATTGCCGGGATCGAGCCAGGTTTCGATCGTCTGCTTGCGCGTCACCTTGTCGTCGCGGAAATTGAAATCCATCGTCAGTGTGCCCGACGCGGTCGTCGGTTCGAGCTCGATATAGGCGATGCCGTCGTCGCCATCGATGCGCCAGACCGGCTGCGCGCGTTCGAGGCCGGCGAGTTGCCGCGCCTGCTGCGCATCGGCCTCGACGGCGGGATAATAGGGGGCAGGGACGCTGAAATCGCCGGTCAGGCCCGAACGGACCGGTTTGCCGTCGCGGTCGGTCAGGCGCACCGCGATCACCGGACGCGTCACGCCGTCGGCGATCAGTACCGACTTTTCGCGGATCAGCGTCGCGCGCATCGCGGTGATCGAATAATGGACGCTGCGTTCGAGCGTTTCGAGCACCGCGCCATTCTCGTCCGTCACCTGCGCGACTAGTCTGTTCTCGCCTTCGCGGATCTCGACGGCGCGCCACAGGCTGACCGCGACCAGCCCGTCGGCCGACTTGCTCGTGCCTTCGAACGTGAGCGGATCGACGGGTTTGCCGTTGATCGTCAGCGTCACCTTCTGGCCCGGTGCGTGCTTGATCGCCGCGCGGATCGCCTTGGTGCGCGGATTATGGCCGGCTTCGGGGAAGAGCCAGCCGATGCCCGGCGCCTGACCCGCAAGCCAATTGCGGTTCGCGCCTGCGGCTTCCGGGTCGCCGACCGGCTTGGGCGCTTCGAAGGCCGCGGTTTTTGGCGCTGCTCGCGGGGCGACCGCAATGGCGCGGAAGTCGGCGCGCTCCAGCGAGCCCCCGCGCCCCTCGACGAAGCGCGAGATCGTGCTGCCCGCGCTTGCGGTCGAACGCGCGCAATCGATGGCCTCGCGGTCGAGCGGCAGGGTCGACGGATCGATCTGGACCACATGGAGCCCGGGACGAACGCCCTCGAAATGGTAACGGCCATCCTCGTCGGTGACGGTGTAACTGCCGTCCTGCAGCATCACGCGGACGCCCGCGATGCCCGGTGCCTTGCCGGGGTTCACGCTGCAGCCGCCATCGGTGATACGGCCGATGATCGTCATGCGGTCGCCGAGCTGGTCGCGTTTGATCGCGATGGTCGCTTCGGCGATGTTGCTTTCGGTGCGGCGGTTGTCGACGGCGCTTGCGCGGTTGAGCGCGTTGCCGGGCTGGGCGGAGACCGTCACTTCGGCGATATAGGTCAGCAGGGCAGTCGCGCCGGGCGCGAGCGGGGGCAGGCTGACGGTGAAATCGCGGCCGTTGGCGGTCGCGACGGCGTCGATCCGTTGGCCGTTGGCGCGCACGGTATCGGGGCGCAGACGCATCCCGGCGGGCAGAGCGTCGCTGACGGTGACAGCGCCGGTCGAGCGGCGCGCATCGCGGTTCGTGACCTCGATACGATATTGGACGACGTCGCCCGGCGCGGCGGACTGTGTCGAGGTCGTCTTGCGCAGGATCAGCGGCAGGCCGGGCTGGTCGACGGGAAGGTCGACGCGAACAGGCGCGGGGCTGTCGAGCGTGAATGTGCGGCTGTAGCTCGCGTCGCTGATGGTGAAGGGCAGGCCATCGTCGGGACGGCGCAACGGCGCGAGGTCGGCAGGGCTTGACGTCGACGGTGCGGTGTAGGGCGCGGGGGGCTCGACGATCAGGCGATAGGAGCCGGGCGCGACGAACGGAAAGCGATAGTCGCCCGGCGGATAGCTGTAGAGCCTGCCGCTGGCATCGGTGACGGTCTGACCCGTAACGACGGTCGATGGGTAAGCGGATACGCCGTCGTCGCCGAACACCTGCGCGGGCTGGCCGGTCGCGGCGTCGATCAGCGTGACGCGGCTGCCCGCGACCGCCGATCCGTCGCCGCTGTCGAACACGATGCCGAAGGGGTCGACAAGGAAATCGATCGTCGCGGTGGCGACGAGGCTGGCGTTCGCCTGATCGGTGACGCGAAGCTGGAGCGGCGATCCTGGATTGACCGACAGGCGGCAATCGCCCTGGACGACGACGGGCGGCACGCCGATCGTGTTGATGAAGCCGGTGAATTCGCCGCTGTTCGATGCGGTCTCGGTAAGCGTGATCTGTTCGCGATCGCCGTTGGCAAGATCAAGGACGACCGGCAGGGTATCGACCGCGTTCGGATCGGTATTGGCCGAGGCGAGGGTGAGGCCGACGACCAGCACTTCCCCGGCGCGAAACGCGTTGCTGCTCTGGAGTGACGCCGGGTTGGTCGGCACGCTGGCATAGACACCGGCGAGCTGGATGAGATTGCCGGTACTGGCGCTTGCGGCGATGATCGAGCCCCCGCATTGCGTGGGACGCAGCGGCGCCGATTTGTTGCCGCCGTTTTCGAGCAGGCGATAGGTCTGGATCACCGGCTGCTCGGGCGGGCGTGACCGGACGGTCACGTCGACGCGGTTCGACAGCGTTTGACCGGCGCGGCCATTGTCGGTCCAGTCGGCCGTGGCGGTATTGGAAATGACCTGCGCATGGGCCGCCGGCGCCGCGGGCAGCAGCGCTGCCGCGACCGCGGCGGTCACGAACGACAAATATTTCCGGTGAAACTGCATCGCTGGCCTAGAGGCGGGCAGCGGAAGCACGTCGGACGCCTTCCGCTGCCCCGCCCGATCAGTTGACCGTCGCGCGGAAGACGAGCGTGCGCGTGGCGCCCGCCGCGATCGTTGCGATGGTGCCCGACACGTTCGGCGCCGCGTAGCTGCCGCCGGCAGTGCCGTCGGCGTTGCAGGTGCCGCCCGTGACCGTGCCGTTCAGCAGGATGGTGCCTGCGTTGAACGTCAGCTGGCCCGGGACCGGGTCGGTGATCGCGACCGAAGTCGCCGCCGCGCTGCCGCTGTTCGCGACCGCGATGCAATATTCGACGACGGCGCCTGGGATCAGCTTCGGATTCGTCGTAGTGTTGAACGGATCCGAAATGACGCGGCTGGTCTTGGTCACCGCCAGTGTCGCCGTCTGCACCGTATAGTCGTCGTTATCGCTGTGCGACCCGTCGCGCGCGGCGTCGCCGGTGACACCGGCGGTGTCGGCGAACACCGTGTCCTTGCCCGATGTATTCGCACCCGCCGTCTCGGTGATCGCAGCGCCCTGCGTGCTCGCGGTGCCGCCCTCGCGCGCTGTCGCGCGGAGCGTGACCCCGGCGACAGCATTGTTGGCGAGGCCCGTCGGAATGTCGGCGACGACGAACAAGGTCGCCGACGCATCGGCGGCGAGTTCGTCGACATAGGTGACGAGCGTGTCGGCCGCGTCCCAGCTGCCGACGGTGCCGCTGGTGCTGTCGCGATAGATGCGGACGTTCGTGGCGTCGAACGTGTCGGTGCCGCCGTGCGAGGCGGTGCCGCCGGTGATCTGCGACGCGACGAGCGCGAAGTCGAGCACCTCGTTCGAATTGTTGGTGAGCTGGAAGGTTGTGACCGCGTTGGTCTGTCCCGGTACGACATTGGTCGTGACGGTCCCCACCTCGGCGACGGTCAGGTTGATCTTGCGGTCGACCGTGAACGTATCCGAAGCGGTCTGCGCGCCTTGAGCGACGCCGCCCACCTGATAGTTGACGGTTGCTGTATTCGTGATCGAGGTTCCCGCGGTGGTCCCGGCCGCATAGGCCGGGCTGGCAGCAGCGCCGAACGCCACTGCCAGACCGATGGAACCCCAGTAAGTCAGCTTGCTGGTCATAGCTGAATCCCCAGGCTTTGCTGGTCGCCAAATTCCCCACCGCCGGCAACCGTTAAGCGGCTTACTTCAAAAGATTATTTGACGACCCCCCGAAACATGAGCTTTCCGGTGCCCCCCGCCGGAATGGGTTTCTGGAACGCCCAGCGGATGTGCGTGACATCGGCGGGCTGCGCCGGACGGCGGGTGCCGTCGGGCTGGATGACCGAGAGCGTATCGAGCGGTCCCCATGCCTTGCCGCCGTCGACCGAGACGATCGGGCTGGCGTCGGCCGCGCCCGCGAAGCGTACCGCCGACGGCATCGGATTGGTGATGACGAACTTGTCGGCAGGCTCGCCACCCGCGTTGCGATAGTTGAGCACGAACACCAGCCGGTCGCCGGGAACGACGACCTTCGGTTCTTCGAGCAATACGCGCTGCTTGCCGCTGGCGTCGGTCGAGACGCGTTCGACGAACACATTGTTGTCGAGCGCGACCTGGTTGGCGGCGAATGCCGGTGCCGGCGCAAGTGTCGCGAGCAACAGGATAAGGAGCTTTCGCATCAGTTGATCCTCGTGCGGAAGGTGACGGTACGGGTCTGGCCGCCGGCGACGGAGCCAAGGCCGACGTGAATGCGGGTGCCGTTATAGTCGCCCGCGTCGGCGTCTGCGGCGTCGGTCAGCGGACTGCCGCCGAGCGTGATCGATCCGGCGACATAGGCAGTGTCGGGGGGAATATTATCGTTGATCGCCAGCCCGCTCACCGACCCCGACCCGGCGATGGTAGTGGTGATCGTGTAGGTGATGATCGCACCGGGAACCGGTTCGCTGCCGCCGAAGGGATCGACGATCGTCGCCGATTTGACGAGCGAGACGGTCGCCGCGGAAACGAGGAAATTGCCATTGTCCTGACCGTCTGCGCCGGTAGAGCCGACAATCGCATCGCCGCCGCCTTCGCCCTGACCGGCAAAGGGTGTCCCGGGGGCGCCGGTTCCTGTCTTCGCGGCCGCGACGAGCGTAACGATGCCGCGATTTCCGTCAGTGACGCTGCCCGGGGTCGTCGCGAGGACAAAGACGGTCATCGTCGCGTCGGGCTGCAGCGCGCTTTCCGATCCCGCGACATAGAGGGTGTCGGTCCCGGCGTCATAGGTGCCGTTGTTGTTGGCATCGATGTAGATCTGGGTGACAACCGGATCGTAGTCGTCGCCGCCGACATTCGCGATCGTGCCGAGCGCAAAGGCTTCGGGGCCGTTACCGGTGTTCGTGACGCGGTAGGTCAGAACCTGGTTCGTCGCGCCGGGGGTCGTCGGGACGTCGGTTGCCTGGTCGGCGACCACGACGTCGAGCACCTCGTCGACGCGCATGTCGACGGTGTTCGAATTGATCGTCTGGTTCCCCGAGCCATTGTCGAAGCTGGCGCTTGCGGTGTTGCTGATGGTCGTGCCCGCGAGCGTGCCGGCTGCTTCCGCCGACACGGGCGTCATCAGCGCCACGGCGAGCGCAAGGGTTGAAGAGGGAAGTAGAAGCGTATGATGCCTCGCGCCCCCCACAGGCGCTTTCACCATGATCTTTGACTCCAAATGCTGGTCCTTGGTGTTTGGCATCGGCGAAAAAGGGTAATTTCTGGTTAAAATTCCGGTAGAAATCAGCAATCTGCTTCAAATGGGGACAGACGGCATGCGCATTTCGCGGCAAATACGGCCGGGTGGCGCGGCGGCCGAAGCTCGCGTAAGGAGAAGCGGTTAACCGGGAGGCTCGAGGCGTGGCTGAAGACAGGGGGAGGACGAAGGCGGATGCTGCGCGCGCAAGTACCCTGCGCCAGATCGAGGTCGACGATTTCCGGCGCGACCGGCTGCTCGCCGCGCTTGCGCTGATCCTTGGTGCCAGCTTCTGCCTGGGTTTTCCCTTTGCGCTGAAGGCTGGAGCCGAATTCTTCCTGCCGCTCACCGCCGCCATCGTGGTCTCGATTGCGCTCGTTCCGCTGCTCGAGTGGCTCGAGCGGCGGGGGTTGCCGTCGGCGCTCGCTGCATTTCTGGCGCTCGCGGGATTCGTGGCGCTGGTGAATGCGGCGCTGGCGATCATCGTCCTGCCTGCGACCGGCTGGTTCGCCCGCATTCCCGAATCGATCCCGCGCATCCAGAGCAATCTGGCGCCGCTCATCGATTTCTATTCGAGCCTGCAGAAGTTCGTCGACCGGACGCTGACCTCGGTCGCGACGGGGACCGAGGCGACCGCGCAGGCGGTAGCGGCGACCGCGCCGTCGTCGGTCGTCGATTATTTCATCTCCGCGGCGCCGTCGGCGGCGATCCAGCTCTTCTTCGCTGTGCTCGTGATCTTTTTCTTTCTGTCCGGGTGGACGCGATTACGGCGCGCGACGATCCGCCGCCGCGGCAGTTTCGACGGCGCGATGCAGACCGCGCGCGTGATCCAGAATGTCGTCGATGCGACCGCGGACTATCTGGCGACGATCACGATGATCAACGCGATCCTGGGGCTTGTCGTCTCGCTGCTGCTCTGGGCTCTCGGCATGCCGTCGCCCTTCATGTGGGGCGGGATCGTCAGCATCTGCAATTTCGTGCCCTATCTGGGACCGATCGTTGCGGCCGCGTTGCTCGGGCTCGGCGGTCTGATGACCTTCGATGCCGTCGGATTCGCGCTGTTGCCGGCCTTGCTCTTCATCGGCGTCCATCTGGTCGAGGCGAATCTCGTCACGCCGCTGGTGCTCGGCAAGCGGCTGACGATCAATCCGCTGCTGATTCTCGTGTCCTTGAGCTTCTGGGGATGGGTGTGGGGAACACCGGGGGCGCTGCTCGCGGTGCCGCTTCTGCTGATTCTGCAGACCATCCTCGCATCGACAGGAACGCCCGATCTGGCGGGTTTCCTGTTCGAACATGGCACGCTGACTACCGCCGAAGAGGTACGCGATCGGCTAAATCGAAAAAAGGAGGATGGCGACGGTTGACAGGCCGGAGCGCGGCGCATATTGGCGCCTCTCCCAAGCACACGCGGGTGTAGCTCAGTTGGTTAGAGTGCCGGCCTGTCACGCCGGAGGTCGCGGGTTCGAGCCCCGTCACTCGCGCCATTTCCTGCCCTTCGGGGCGAAATGGCCACCGCAGCTTGGGACATTCCCCGATCGGAATTTATGGACTGGCGCGGCTTCTCAGCCGCGCCACCGTCCGAGCTCCATCCAGCGCAGCAGCGGCTTCAAGGGCAGCACCCAGATGATGCCTGCGACAAGATAAAAGACCGCCTGGACGAGCATCGGCCATTCGCCGACCCAGGGCGACAGCGCGACGACACCCGTCGCCCAGATCGCGATCAGCAGCAGGATCAGGAACATGCCCGCGGGCTTGCGCCAGCTTGGCTGCGGGTCGGGAAGGGGCGGGGTCACAGGCGGTCTCCGGTCACGATGAATTCCTGTTCGGTCAATATGGCGTCGAGCCGCGCGTCGGTCGGCTCGGTCGGAACGGTGTCAACTTCCTGCACCGACCATGCGATTCCGATGCGCGGGATGCCGGGGTGGGCGGCGAAATAGCGATCATAGTGTCCGCCCCCCTGCCCGAGCCGCCCTCCGGCGCGATCGAAACCGAGAAGGGGGCAGAAGATGAGGTCAGGGACGACGGATTCGCCGGTTTCCGCGGGTTGTTCGGTGCCCCACGGCCCGCGCTCCAGCGCGTCGCCCGGCCGCCAGTGGCGAAAGCTCATCGTGGCGACGCGCCCTGCGTGATGGGGCAAGGCGAGCATCTGGACGCCTGTTAACATCGGGAGAATGTCCGGCTCGTCGCGCCACGCGATATAGGCGGCGATGCACCGGGCGGCTGCGGTCAAATCCGCGAGTGGGGCCGGCAAGCTCCTGAACGCCGCAAACCGCGCTATAGGGTCGAGATTCGCCGCGAAATGTTTACAACGAAATCGAAGTTTTTCCCGTAATGCGTTCTTTTTATTTGAAAGACTATCGGATCGGTCTGTCATCGCCCTGATCCGGTCTTTCTGCCGCGCTTGGCGGGTGGGTGGCGGGACCACCATGGGTCGGTTGCCGGAAGATCCTCTGACGCCAGTAACGTCAGGTGGGGGCCATGTACGTCGGACCAGGGTCCGGGCAGGGACAGCTCCCTTGGATGATGTATCGCCTCAGGGATTTTCGCAACGGCTCGTGCCGGGCAGTTCCCGCCGCCTCCTATGTAGGGTGCGCGGGCCCTCGGCTCAAGGGATTTGCTCGACCTTTTCGGCCAGCGCCTCGATACGATCGGCGATCTGCAGCAGCGCGCGGTCGTTGCGCGTCGGGGTGTTGACGGCGTCAGCATTGGCTTTTTTGAGTGCGTTGAGCTCGCTGAGGGCCGATTTGAGTTCGTCGCGCGCTTGCGCTTCGCGGCTTTCGGCGAGCGCCACGGCGGCGCGGAGCGAGTCGGATTGAGGTTCGGCCTTGTCGGCCTTGCCCTTCGCCTCGATCGCCTCGTCGGCCAGCATCAGCGACGCGAAGAGCAATTGGCGCGTTTCGGTGCCGCCGGGCATGGCGCGCACCTTTTCGTCGACGATGGCGGCAAGCCCTATAAGCTGCTGCTCCTGGCCGTCCTCACAGTGAACGTCATAGATGCGCCCGGCGATGTTGAGCTTTACGTCACCCATGCTTCGCCTCCGATATCAGCCGGTCGAGTTCGCCGATCACGGCAACGACCTCGGCCTTCAGCGCCGATTGGTCATTCGCTGCGGGTTCGGGGGCGGGACGGTTCGCGCGTTCGGTCAGCGCCTTTTCGATCCGGCTGAGCGCCCGTTCGATGCGGCCAATGGCGAGGCTGGATTCGTCGAGATCGAGTTCCATGTCCAAGGGTTAGCAGCGCCGGCGGAGGGGTGCAATCGCCTCTCCGTACCGAAATGCGCGCTATTTTATGCCGCGGGCGGTTGACTCCTGCCCCTCCCGCCGCAAAGGGCTGTCCCCACCGAATCCCGTCATCTTCACTTCCTGTCCCGGGGGACCCATGACACTGCCCGAACGCCAGCTCGCCAACGCCATCCGGGCGCTTGCGATGGATGCCGTACAGGCCGCGAACAGCGGTCATCCGGGGATGCCGATGGGCATGGCCGATGTCGCGACGGTCCTCTATTCGGACTATCTGAAGTTCGACCCGACCGATCCGAAATGGGCCGACCGCGATCGATTCGTCCTCTCGGCGGGCCATGGTTCGATGCTCGCTTACGCGACGCTTCATCTCGCGGGCTATGCGCACCCGACGATCGATGAGATCCGCAATTTCCGCCAGCTGAGCAGCCCGTGTGCGGGGCACCCCGAGAATTTCGAGCTCGCGGGCGTCGAGACGACGACGGGGCCGCTGGGCCAGGGGCTGGCGACCGCGGTGGGCATGGCGATCGCCGAGCGGCATTTGAACGCGATCTATGGCGACGATCTTGTCGATCATCGCACATGGGTGATCGCGGGCGACGGCTGCCTGATGGAAGGCATCAACCACGAAGCCATTGGTTTAGCTGGGCATTTGCAGCTCGGACGGCTGATCGTGCTGTGGGATGACAACAAGATCACGATCGATGGCGCGACCGACCTGTCGACGAGCGAGGATGTGAAGGCGCGCTATGCCGCCACCGGCTGGCATGTCGAGAGCTGCGACGGGCATGATCCGGCCGATATCCGCCGCGCGATCGACGGTGCGCTGGCTGACAACCGCCCGTCGCTGATCGCGTGCAAGACGCTGATCGGCTTCGGGGCTCCGAACAAGCAGGGCACCTCGGCGACGCACGGTTCGCCGCTGGGCGCCGATGAGGTTGCCGCTGCTCGCGCGACGCTGGGCTGGACGGCCGAGCCGTTCGTCATTCCGGCCGATGTCGCGGCGACGTGGGCGGGCTTTGGCGAGAAGGGCAAGAAACTTCACGCCGAATGGAATGATCGCCTCGCAAGCAACGAAAAGAAAATGGAATTCGAGGATCGCCTGAGCGGCAAGATAGCGCCGGGCGATGCGTTCAAAGCCTATCTCGACGGGCTGGTCGCCGAGCCGCCGAAGGTCGCGACCCGCAAGGCGTCGGAGAACACGCTGACCGCGCTGACGGCCGATATCGCGTCGCTGGTCGGCGGCAGCGCCGACCTGACCGGCTCGAACAACACCAAGACCGCGTCGACCAAGCCGCTGACCAGGAATGATTATGCGGGCCGCTATATCTATTACGGTATTCGCGAGTTCGGCATGGCCGCGGCGATGAACGGCATGGCGCTGCACGGCGGCGTCGTGCCCTATGGCGGCACCTTTCTGGTCTTCGCCGACTACTGCCGCGCGGCGATCCGCCTGTCGGCGCTCCAGAAACAGCGTGTCGTCTATGTGATGACGCACGACAGCATCGGCCTCGGCGAGGACGGGCCGACGCACCAGCCGATCGAACATCTCCAGTCGCTACGCGCGATGCCCAACCTGCTCGTGATGCGCCCCGCGGATGCAGTCGAGACCGCCGAATGCTGGGCAATCGCGCTGGCGCAACAAAGCCGTCCGACGCTGCTCGCGCTGACCCGGCAGAACCTCCCGCCGCTGCGTCATGACGTCACGAAAAATCTTAGCGCGAAAGGCGGTTACCGCCTGCGCGGCGCTTCGGCGGCGCGCAAGGTGGTGCTGGTCGCAACCGGGTCCGAAGTGTCGCTCGCGCTCGAAGTCGCCGACAAGCTCGAAGCCGCCGGCCATGGTGCCGACGTCGTGTCGATGGTCTCGACCGAGCTGTTCGACGAACAGGCCGCCGCCTTTCAGGCCGATATCCTGCCCGACGATACGCTGATCGTCTCGATCGAGGCGGGCACGACCTTCGGCTGGGAGCGCTACACCGGCCGTCACGGCCTCCGCTTCGGCATCGACAGCTTCGGCGCCTCGGCGCCGATCGAAGACCTATTCAAGCATTTCGGCCTTACCGCCGATGCTATCACACCCCAGATCCTGGCACGGCTCGGCGCGTAAGACCCAAGCCTCCACACGCAGAAAGGACTCCTCGACATGGCAGTGAAAGTCGCAATCAACGGTTTCGGACGCATCGGCCGCAATGTGGCGCGCGCCATTCTGGAGCGGACCGACCACGACCTCGAACTTGTGTCGATCAACGACCTGGGCGATGCCAAGGCGAATGCCCGCCTGCTTCGCCATGACTCGGTGCATGGTCCGTTCAACGGCAGCGTCGAAGTCGACGGCAACGACCTGATCATCAACGGCAAGCGTATCCAGGTGACCGCCGAGCGCGATCCCGCCGCGCTGCCGCACGCCGCGAACGGCATCGACATCGTGATGGAATGCACCGGCTTCTTCACCGACAAGGCCGGCGGACAAAAGCATCTCGACGCTGGTGCGAAGCGCGTGCTGATCTCGGCCCCCGCCAAGGAAGTCGACCTGACCGTCGTCTATGGCGTCAACGACGACAAGATCACCGCCGATCACCGGATCATCTCGAACGCCTCCTGCACCACCAATTGCCTCGCGCCCTTCGCCAAGGTTCTGCACGAGGCAATCGGGATCGAGCGCGGCCTGATGACGACGATCCACGCCTATACCAACGACCAGAAGATCCTCGACCAGATCCACAGCGACCCGCGCCGCGCCCGCGCCGCCGCGATGTCGATGATCCCGACCTCGACCGGTGCGGCCGTGGCCGTCGGCCTGGTGCTGCCCGAACTCAAGGGCAAGCTCGACGGTTCGTCGATCCGCGTGCCGACCCCGAATGTTTCGGTCGTCGACCTGACCTTCACGCCGTCGCGCGACACGACGAAGGAAGAGGTAAACGCGGTGCTGAAGGCGGCGGCCGAAGGCCCGCTGAAGGGCGTGCTCGGCTATACCGACGAGCCGCTGGTTTCGATCGACTTCAACCATAATGCCGCGAGCTCGACCATCGACAGCCTCGAAACCGCGGTCATCGACGGCAAGCTGGTGCGCGTGCTGAGCTGGTACGACAATGAATGGGGCTTCTCGAACCGCATGGTCGATACCGCGGGCGTGATCGCCAAGTTTCTGTAAGTCGATATTTTGATGTTTCCCCGCGAAAGCGGGGGCCCATCTCCGACCATATCGAAATCGCGCGAACCGCAGTGGGCAACGAGAGCGCAGGTGATGGACCCCCGCTTTCGCGGGGGAGCATTTCAGGATTGGAGCGAGGAAAAGTGGTGAACTTCAAGACCCTCGACGATATCGGCGACGTCACCGGCAAGCGCGTGCTCGTGCGCGTCGACCTCAATGTCCCGATGATCGATGGCGCGGTCAGCGACGCGACGCGGATTCAGGCGGCGATGCCCACGATCCGCGAGCTTTCGGACAAGGGCGCAATCGTCCTGCTCCTCGCCCATTTCGGGCGACCCAAGGGCGCGAAGAACCCGACGCAATCCTTGAGCCTCGTCATGGGCGGGGTCGAGGATGTGCTCGGCCATTCGGTGATGTTCATCCCCGAAGCAGTCGGCGAGGGCGCGAAGGCGGGCGTTGCCGTCCTCGCGCCGGGCGACGTCGCGGTGCTCGAAAATACCCGCTTCTATCCCGGCGAAGAGACGAATGATCCGGCTTTCGCCGACGCGTTGGCCGAGGTCGGCGATCTTTATGTCAACGACGCTTTTTCGGCGGCGCACCGCGCGCATGGCTCGACCGAGGGCGTCGCGCACCGCCTGCCCGCCTATGCCGGCCGCGCGATGGAGGCCGAATTGAAGGCGCTCGACGCCGCGCTCGGCAATCCGGCGCATCCGGTGGCGGCGGTCGTCGGCGGCGCGAAAGTGTCGAGCAAGATCGATGTGCTGCGCAACCTTGTCGGCAAGGTCGACCATCTGATCATCGGCGGCGGGATGGCGAACACCTTCCTGGCCGCGCGCGGGGTCGATGTGGGCAAGTCGCTGTGCGAGCATGACCTTGTCGATACCGCCAACGCGATCTTCGACAGCGCCGATGCCGCGGGTTGCACGATCCATCTTCCGTATGATGTCGTGGTGTCGAAGGAATTCGCGCCCAATCCGCCGACGCGTACCGTCAACGTCCATGAAGTCGCGGCCGACGAGATGATCCTCGACGTCGGCCCCGCCGCGGTCGAAGCGCTGGCGGACGTGCTCAAGAACTGCCGCACGCTCGTCTGGAACGGCCCGCTCGGCGCGTTCGAGACGCCGCCTTTCGACACCGCGACCGTCGCGCTCGCCAAGACGGCAGCCGCGCTGACCCGCGAAGGCTCGCTGATTTCGGTCGCGGGCGGCGGCGATACCGTTGCGGCGCTGAACCATGCCGGCGTCGCTGATGATTTCTCTTTCGTCTCGACCGCGGGTGGTGCTTTCCTCGAGTGGATGGAAGGCAAACCGCTGCCGGGCGTCAACGCGCTCAAAATCTAGTTGTTTTCTCGCATTTGCATCCCCGGAGCGGGGAAGCTATGCGCGCCACCGCATACCTATGCAAAATCACGGAGAGTTTATGACGACCGCCAATGCCGAGATGCTGGAACAGATCAAGTCGGGGCAGGGATTTATCGCCGCGCTCGACCAGAGCGGCGGTTCGACCCCGAAGGCGCTCAAGGGCTATGGCATAGAGGAAGATGCCTATTCGAACGACGAGGAGATGTTCGGCCTGATCCACGACATGCGCAGCCGCATCGTGACCGCGCCCTGCTTCAACGGCAAGAAGGTGATCGGTGCGATCCTGTTCGAGCGCACGATGGACGGCGAAGCGGGCGGCAAGCCGGTCCCGGCGCTGTTGTGGGAACGCGGCGTGGTGCCGTTCCTGAAGGTCGACAAGGGTCTTGAGGATGAAGTCGACGGCGTCCAGCTGATGAAGCCCAATCCGGGGCTCGATGCGCTGTGCGAACGTGCGGTTGCCAAGGGCGTTTTCGGCACCAAGATGCGCAGCGTCGTCAATCTTGCCAACCCCGCCGGGATCAAGGCGATCGTCGCGCAGCAGTTCGCCGAGGCGGCGCGAATCGCGGCGCATGGGCTGGTTCCGATCATCGAGCCCGAGGTGAACATCAAGAGCGCCGAGCGCGGCGCCGCCGATCGCCTGTTGCTCGAGGAAACGCTGGCCGCGCTCGACGCCTGGACCGGC
The DNA here is from genome assembly GCF_949769155.1 of Sphingopyxis sp. Geo48. Classification (NCBI taxonomy): domain Bacteria; kingdom Pseudomonadati; phylum Pseudomonadota; class Alphaproteobacteria; order Sphingomonadales; family Sphingopyxidaceae; genus Sphingopyxis; species Sphingopyxis sp. Geo48. Next base: position 372,126 of record NZ_CATKPA010000002.1, read on the forward strand.
GCGCCGGTCATGCTGAAGCTGTCGCTGCCGACCGAGGCGGGACTGTTCCAGCCGCTGGTCGATCATCCGAAGGTGCTGCGCGTCGTCGCGCTGTCGGGCGGATTTGCGCGGCCCGAGGCCTGCGTCGAATTGGCCAAGAACCCCGGCATCATCGCGAGCTTCAGCCGCGCGCTGTTGGAGGACCTGCGCCACCAGATGAGCGATGAGGAATTCAATGCGTCGCTGGGCGGCGCGATCGACGAAATTCACGCGGCCTCGGTGGCCTAATGTGAAGGGAGAGGGATGGCAAGCCGTCGACGAGTATATCGTCGGCAAACTGCTGGGCGCCGACGATGCGCTTGCCACCACCCTCGCCAACAATGAGAAGCAGGGCCTGCCGCCGATCGACGTGTCGGCGCCGCAGGGAAAGATGCTGTTCCTGCTCGCGCAGATGGCGGGCGCAAGCCGCATTCTCGAAGTCGGAACGCTGGGCGGCTATTCGACGATCTGGCTGGCGCGGGCGCTGCCCGCGGGCGGCCTGCTGGTGACGCTGGAGATAGACCACACGCACGCGCGCGTCGCCGCCGAAAATGTCGAGCGCGCCGGGCTGGCCGACCGGGTCGATATCCGCGTCGGTCCGGCGAAGGATAGTCTGGCCGCGATGGTGCCGGGCGAGCCGTTCGATTTCATATTCATCGACGCCGACAAGCAGGGCAACGCCCATTATGTGGCCGAGGCGATCCGGCTCGGCCGCAGCGGCACGACGATCGTCGTCGACAATGTCGTGCGCGAGGGCGGGGTACTCGACGCGAACAGCGGCGATCCGCGGATCGACGGCACGCGCGCCTTGTTCGAGATGCTGCACGGCGATTCGCGCCTCGACGCGACCGCCGTGCAGACGGTCGGATCGAAGGGGTGGGACGGTTTCGTGCTGGCGCGGGTGCTCTAAAGGCCGCCGGCGAAGCGGAAGCTGAACCGATAGTCGCCGGGTTTGATCGTTGCGTCGGTGCGCTTTTCGGGCCGGACCGATTCGAGAGTGAATTGGCCATCGGCAAGCTGGACAGGTTCGCCCAGCGTCGCCTCGAATGGCTGCTTGTCGCCATTGCCGCGAATCCACACCATCTGCACCTTCACGCGGCCCGCCCAGATGCAGCGCGCGTTCATCGGGCAGCGGCTGTCCTCCAGCACCGCGACCGGCTGAACCAGCGGGCCATCGACATAGGCGCGCTGGCCGAGCGCGACGTCGCTGCCGTCGGCAAGCGGCGCATCGCGGCCCGCCGTGGCGCAGGCCGAAAGCGTGAGAAGGGCGGCGAGGGCCGGGGCGGCAATGCGGGTCAAGTTCTGCATTTGCCCACGTCTGGCGCCGTCGCTATGAACCCGCCATGACCACGACTTGCCAGCTTTACCTGATCTCGCCGCTCGACGTCGGCGGCGACTTTCCCGACCGGCTCGATGCCGCGCTGTCCGCCGCCCCCGTTGCGGCGTTCCAGTTTCGCGTCAAGGGTCTCGACCAGCATGAGGCGGCGCGGCTTGCGGCGCCGTTGCAGGCGATCTGCGCGGCAAAGGATGTCGCCTTCATCGTCAACGACGATATGGCGCTCGCAAAACGTCTCAAGGCTGACGGCGTACATCTGGGACAGGGCGACGGCGATCCGAAAGAGGCACGGAGCCTGCTCGGCCCCGGGGCACAGATCGGCGTGACTTGTCACGCGAGCCGTCACCTCGCGATGGAAGCGGGAGAGGCGGGCGCCGACTATGTTGCGTTCGGCGCCTTCTTTCCGACGACGACCAAAGAGGTCGAGCACCGCGCCGACCCCGAGATCCTGACCTGGTGGCAGGGATTGTTCGAATTGCCGTGCGTCGCGATCGGCGGGATCACGCCTGACAACGCGAAGCTGCTGGTCGATGCGGGCGCGGATTTTCTCGCGGTGTCGGGCGCGGTCTGGAACCATCCCGAGGGGCCTGCCGCCGCAGTGAAGGCTTTTGCCGCGATCCTTAAGGGTCAACCGACCGGATAGTCGCGGCCCGGCGATTTTTCCGGCTTCGCTTCCCGCGGCGGCGCGCCCTCCTTGCGCCAGCCGAACAGCCCGGCACAGGGAGCAGAACGCTTCGGTGGCTTGGCTGCCCGGAGACCGGACGGCTGGTCAGGGATATCCACGTTCATCATGGGCCGCCTTTTGCTCCGGGGCGACGGAAAGGGATTGGATCGATACGTCAAATCATCCTCGTCTCGTCGGTTTTTTGCTTGTGCGGGGCGCCAAGTCACCCCAACACGGCGGAATTGAAGAGGCGGAAGGACGATTATGAGCCGCGATGGCACGGCAATGCGCGAACTGACGGTCCGGGCGATCCTATTGGGCGGATTGCTAACTTTCCTGTTCACCGCCGCCAACGTCTATTTCGGGCTCAGGGTCGGCCTGACCTTCTCGACCGCGATTCCCGCTGCCGTCATCTCGATGGCGGTGCTGCGGACGCTCGGCGGGTCGAACATGGTCGAGAATAACATCGTCCAGACGATCGGCAGCGCTGCGGGCGCGGTTGCGACGATGATTTTCATCCTGCCGGGACTCGTCATCGTCGGCTGGTGGACGAATTTCCCATACTGGACGACGATGCTGACCTGCGCAGCGGGCGGCGTGCTCGGCGTGATGCTGTCGGTGCCGCTGCGCCGGGCGCTCGTCATCAATTCGGACTTGCCCTATCCCGAAGGCGTCGCGGGTGCCGAAATCCTGCGTGTCGGCATGGCCGGCGATGAAGGCGCGCGCGAAAACAAGCTTGGCCTATCGACGATCGTCCTTGGTGCGCTGGTCGCCGCTTTCTATGGCATAATGACCGCGCTCAAGGTCGCGGCGGGCGAGGTTGCGAAGAATTTCAAACTCGGTGCGGGCGTGAGCGGGGTGGCCGGCACGATGTCGCTCGGTCTGGTCGGGGTCGGTCATCTGATCGGTCTCGCGACCGGGATCGCGATGGCGATCGGCGCGAGCATCTCCTGGTTCATCCTGCTGCCCTGGCTGAGCGCTGGCAAAGCCGGTCCGGTCGATGATGTGGTCGGCACTGTGTTCAGTCAGGAAGTGCGGTTCGTCGGCGCGGGCGCGATTGCAGTTGCCGCAATATGGGCGCTCGTCCGGATCGCGGGTTCGATCGCGCACGGGCTGCGCGGGATTGCCCGCGCGGCGGAGGCGCGCAAGAGCGGGCAGGCGCTCGAACTGACCGAGCGCGACCTTCCCGGTTCGATCGTCCTTGGGACCAGCCTGCTCCTGATGATTCCGATCGGGGTGCTGATCTGGAACTTCGTTCAGGGCGGGCCGCTGGCGGGAGAGATCGGTGCGGCGCTGACGCTCGCGTCCCTGTTCATTCTCGTGATCGGCGTCGCGACCGCGATCGTCACCGGCTATATGGCGGGCCTCGTCGGCACGTCGAACAGTCCGGTTTCAGGGATCGGTATCCTGTCGATCCTCGTCGCCTCGGTGCTCGTCGCCGCGATCTTCGGAGGGCAGGTGGCGGCCGCCGACCGCGCGCCGCTGATCGCCTTCGCGCTGTTCGTCACCGCATTCGTCTTCGGCATCGGGATTGTCGCGAATGACAATCTTCAGGATCTGAAGACCGGCCAGCTCGTGGGTTCGACGCCCTGGAAGCAGCAGGTCGCGCTTGTCATCGGCGTCGTCGCGGGCTCCTTCATCATTCCGCCGGTGCTGGATCTGCTCAACACCGCCTTCGGTTTCGCCGGCGCGCCGGGAGCCGGGCCGAATGCGCTCGCCGCGCCGCAGGCTTCGCTGATCTCGTCGATCGCGCGGGGCGTGCTCGGCGGGACGCTCCGCTGGGATCTGATCGGACTCGGCGCGGGTATCGGCGTGGTGGCGATCATCTTCGATGAAATCCGCGGGCACACGAACAAGACGCGCTGCCCGCCGCTCTCGGTCGCGATGGGCATGTATCTGCCGATGTCGGTGACGCTGCCGACGATCATCGGCACCGTCATCGGTCACGTCTGGAACCGCGGCGCCGACCGTACCGCACGGCCCGAATTCGCGCGGCGCATGGGCGTGCTGCTCGCGACGGGCCTCGTTGTGGGCGACAGCCTCTACGGTCTGGTTTTCGCAGGCACGGTGGCGGCGGTGGGCGATGCCGACCGGCTCGCGATCGTCGGTGACGGGTTTGGAACGGCATCGCAGTTCATCGGCCTCGGCCTGCTCGCGGCGCTGGGCTGGTTCGCCTATTCGCGCACGAAGAAGCGCGTCGAAGCGGCACCTGCCGAATAAGCACCGCTTGCCCTTCGCCGCACACGCGGCTAAGGGCGCGCTCCTGTGACCGGCGCATGCGATGCGCCGGCGGCTCTTTCCATCCTTGAACTAGCGAGTGTGCGCGATGAAAATCACCGGCGTTGAAATCCGTCCCGGCAATATTATCGAATTTGAAGGTGGCATCTGGAAGGTCACCAAGATCCAGCACACCCAGCCGGGCAAGGGCGGCGCCTATATGCAGGTCGAGGCCAAGAATCTGATCGACGGGCGCAAGCTCAACAACCGTTTCCGCAGCGCGGACACGGTCGAGAAGGTCCGCCTCGACACCAAGGATTTCCAGTATCTCTATGCCGAGGGCGACGATCTCGTCTTCATGGACAAGGATAGCTACGAACAGATCAGCATCTCGAAGGATGTCGTCGGCGACGCGCACGAATTCCTGCAGGACGGCATGGAAGTCGTCCTCGAGCTGTGGGAAGAACGCCCGATCTCGGTCGAACTGCCCGAGCAGATCGAAGCGACGATCGTCGAGGCCGATGCGGTGGTAAAGGGCCAGACGGCGTCGTCGTCGTACAAGCCCGCGATCCTCGACAATGGTGTGCGCGTCATGGTGCCGCCGCACATCACCAGCGGGACGCGCATCGTGGTCAATGTCTATGACCGCGAATATGTTCGCCGCGCCGACTAATTGAATACGCCGCCCGCATTTCGGGCGGGTGGAGATTTTGACATGGCCATTTCCGGCATCATCACCGTCATGGAACGCGCCGCGCGCAAGGCCGGCACGAAACTGCGCCGCGACTTCGGCGAGATCGAGCATCTGCAGGTCTCGCAAAAGGGGCCCGCCGACTTCGTGTCGAAGGCGGATCAGGCCGCCGAGCGCACGCTCTATGACGAACTGACCCACGCGCGTCCCGGCTGGGGCTTCCTGATGGAAGAAGCCGGCGAGATCGAGGGCGAGCCGGGCAAACCGCGCTTCATCATCGACCCGCTCGACGGCACGTCGAACTTTCTCCACGCGATCCCGCAATTCGCGATCTCGATCGCGGTGCAGGAGCCGAAGCTCGGCGGCGGCTGGGGCGACGTGACCGCGGCGCTGATCTATCAGCCGGTCACCGACGAAAGCTATTGGGCCGAGCGTGGCCGCGGCGCGTGGCTGCACGACCGGCGCCTGCGCGTCGCGTCGCGTCGCCACCTCAACGAATGCCTGATCGCCACCGGGATTCCGTTCATGGGCCACGGCGACATGGCGCAGTGGAGCCGCATTTTCGGCGCGGTCGCGCCCGAAGTCGCCGGCATCCGCCGCTTCGGCGCCGCCAGCCTCGATCTAGCCTGGGTCGCGGCGGGCCGTTTCGACGGTTTCTGGGAAAGCCAGCTCAACATCTGGGACGTCGCCGCCGGCATGTTGCTGGTGCGCGAGGCGGGCGGCTTCGTCAGCGATTTCCGCGGCGGCGATCGCGCGATCGAGCGCAGCGAATTCATCGCGGGCAGCGGCGCGGTCCATTCCAAGCTTCAGAAGCTGGTCGCGGGCGCGCTGCGCAACGCCTGACGGGCCGTAGCTCTTCCATCGTCATACCGGACTTGATCCGGCATCCATCTCGGCGTCGAAGCCATGGACCCCGGATCAAGTCCCGGGTGACGAAGGAGGGGCGGGGCCGACCTAGGTGGCCATCACTTTTCGAAAACATACTCGCGGAAACTGTCCATCAGCGATGACCAGGTGTTGAGCGTCTCCCCCAGATTTTCGCGCGGGATCCCGGCAAAATCGACATCGACGTCCATTTCGAGCACCGGGTCGCCTTCGTCATCGCGATAGGCGCGGGCGAAGCGCTTGGTCCGGTTCCATTGGTTGAGTCGGTCGAGCGACACATCCTTCGCGTCGCTGAAACCCATATAATATTGCAGGGTCTTGCAGTTCCGGTTGTCCTCGCAGTTCATGAACAGGACGAGGAATTTCAGGCCGTTCCGGTTGCTTTCGATATAGGGATCGTCGCCGTCCTTGGTGACAAGCGTCGCCGGCCAGCCCTGCGACTCGAGGATCGCCTTGATCGTCGCGGGATTCTTCGCATTCACCAGTTCGGCATGGGCTGGCGCCGCCGACAGTGCCAGTGCGGCGGCCGCTGCGACGATGGCGCGATGAAAAATTGGTCCCATAAAAGCTCCCCAGTTTCGAAACGGGCGCCAAAGGCCCGAAATATCGACCCCTGCCGCCCGCGTATCATGAGGATAGGGGCGCGTTCCAGCGCCGTTTGTGCTTTTGGTCACAACGGCAACGAATTTCCTCGCCGCAGCGCTTGCGAGGCGCGGCTTGCTGGCCTAAAGCGCGCCCAACAAAGGGGTGGTAAACGCCTTAAAACAGACTGCGAGCTCCCATGGTCGATCTGACGCAATATCTGCCGATCCTGATCTTTCTGGTCATAGCCGTTGGCCTTTCCTCGGCCTTCGTCTTCCTGCCGATGGGCGTCGCGCGCCTGACCGGCGCGCACAAGCCCGATCCGGCGAAGCTGACCGAATATGAATGCGGCTTCCCCGCGTTCGAGGATGCCCGCAGCCAGTTCGACGTGCGCTTCTATCTCGTCGCTATCCTCTTCATCATCTTCGACCTCGAAGCCGCCTTCCTCTTTCCCTGGGCGGTCAGCCTCAAGGAAATAGGCTGGGCCGGTTGGGCCACGATGATGATCTTCCTTGCCGAACTCGCGATCGGCCTTGTGTACGCGTGGAAAAAAGGCGCGTTGGATTGGGAATGAGCAGCTCCAGCATCATCATGCCCGGCCAGATGCCGGTCGCCAGCCCTGTCGCTCCGGGAACCAACCCGGATCAGAGCTTCTTCGACGATCTCAACAGCGAGGTCGGCGACAAGGGCTTCCTCGTCACCACGACCGAGGATCTGTTCAATTGGGCGCGTACCGGCTCGCTGTGGTGGATGACCTTCGGCCTCGCATGCTGCGCGGTCGAGATGATCCACGTCAACATGCCGCGCTATGACATGGAACGCTTCGGCGTCGCGCCGCGCGCCAGCCCGCGCCAGTCCGACGTGATGATCGTCGCGGGGACGCTCTGCAACAAGATGGCCCCGGCGCTGCGCCGCGTGTACGACCAGATGTCGAACCCGAAGTACGTCATTTCGATGGGCAGCTGCGCCAATGGCGGCGGCTATTATCATTACAGCTATTCGGTGGTGCGCGGCTGCGACCGCATCGTGCCCGTGGACATCTATGTCCCCGGCTGCCCGCCGACCGCCGAGGCGTTGCTCTATGGCGTGATGCAGTTGCAGCGGAAGATCCGCCGCACCGGGACGATCGAACGCTGATGGCCAGTCCCGCTCCCCTGATCGCTGCCCGCGAGGGCGTTGGCCCCGCACTGCACAAGCTGCTCGGCGACGACCTGATCGAGCATGTCTTTGCTGTGGGCGAGGACAGCATAACCGTGCGCCGCGAAGCGGTCGCCGGTGTGATGGTCATGCTGCGCGACGAACTCGACTATCAGCAGCTGATGGAAATCGCCGGGGTCGACTATCCCGAACGCGCCGAGCGCTTCGAGGTCGTCTATCACCTGCTCAGCGTGACGAAGAACCACCGCCTGCGCGTCCGCGTGTCGACCGACGAAACGACGCCGGTACCGAGCATCGTGCCCGTCTGGCCCGTCGCCGCTTGGCTCGAGCGCGAAGTTTTCGACATGTACGGCGTGTTGTTCGCGGGCAATCCCGACCTCCGCCGCATCCTGACCGACTATGGCTTCCAGGGGCATCCGCAGCGCAAAGACTTCCCGCTGACCGGCTATATCGAGCTGCGTTATTCGGAAGAGGACAAGCGCGTCGTCTATGAACCGGTGAAGCTGGCGCAGGATTTCCGCAACTTCGACTTTCTCAGCCCCTGGGAAGGCGCCGACTATGTGCTGCCGGGCGACGAAAAGGCCGGCGGCACCGGCGAAGCGCCGGGCAAGGGTGCGCCGTCGCCGATGACCGCGCAGCAGGTCAAGGTCGCCGACGAAAAGGCGGAAAAGAAGGCGCCGCCGCCGACCCCGAAGACCACCGAGAAGCCCGAACAGACCGGCGCGGGCGCGAAGGCGAATTTCAAGGCCGCGAAGACGAGCCGCGACGGCGCCAAGGCGACGACGGCCGCCAAAGCCAAGACTCCGGCCACAAAGAAGGCCGAAAAGGCGCCTGCCAAGCCCAAGGCGCCCGCGAAGCCGCGCGCGCCGCGCAAGCCCAAGACAGGAGGTGACGCATGACCGACTCTCCTCAGGTCAAGCACCACGGCAGCGACATGTTCGAAGGCTATCCGGTCGACACCGCCGATACCGCGGGCGACCAGGCCGTCACCAACTACACGATCAACTTCGGCCCGCAGCACCCCGCGGCGCACGGCGTGCTGCGCATGGTGATGGAACTCGACGGCGAGATCATCGAGCGCGTCGATCCGCACGTCGGGCTGCTCCACCGCGGCACCGAGAAGCTGATCGAGTACAAGACCTATCTGCAGGCGCTGCCCTATTTCGACCGGCTCGACTATTGCTCGCCGCTCGGCATGGAACATAGCTATGTGCTCGCGATCGAGAAATTGCTCGACCTCGAGGTGCCCGACCGCGCGCAGTACCTCCGCACGATGTTCGCCGAGCTGACGCGCATCTGCAACCACATGCTCAACATCGGGTCGCACGTCATGGACGTCGGCGCGATGACCCCGAACCTCTGGATCTTCGAGCTGCGCGAGGATTGCCTGAACTTCTTCGAGCGCGCGTCGGGCGCGCGGATGCACAGCGCCTATTTCCGTCCGGGCGGCGTCCATCAGGACGTCCCCGAAAAGCTGCTCTACGACATCGGCAAATGGTGCGAGACGCGGCTGCCGAAGCTGTTCGGCGACGCGATGAGCCTCGTCATCGACAATCGCATCTTCAAGCAGCGCAATGTCGATATCGCGACCGTAGCGAAGGAAGACGCGCTGGCGTGGGGCTTCTCGGGCCCGATGATCCGCGGCAGCGGCATTCCGTGGGATCTGCGCAAGTCGCAGCCCTATGACGCCTATGCGAAGATGGACTTCGACATTCCCGTCGGCACGCGCGGCGACTGCTACGACCGCTTCATGGTCCGCGTGCAGGAAGTCTATCAGTCGCAGCGGATCATCCTGCAGTGCATCAACGCGATGCCTTCGGGCCCGATCGCGAGCCTCGACCGCAAGGTCGTGCCGCCGAAGCGCGGCGAGATGAAGCAGTCGATGGAATCGCTGATCCATCACTTCAAGCTCTATACCGAGGGTTTCCACGTCCCGGCGGGCGAGGTTTATGTGGCGACCGAAAGCCCCAAGGGCGAGTTCGGCGTCTATCTGGTCAGCGACGGCACCAACAAGCCGTACCGCTGCAAGATCCGCCCGACGGCGTTCAGCCACCTCCAGGCGATGGACATGATGTGCAAGGGCCACATGCTCGCGGACACGACCGCGATCATCGGCGCGATCGACGTCGTGTTTGGGGAGTGCGACCGGTGAGGATAGTTGCGGCCTTCCGCATCGCGCTCGCGATCAGCGGGCTGAGTTACCTGTTAACGCTTGCTGTCGGGGTCAGCGCATTGATTCCGGGCGAACTGGCTTTGGCGATCGGCATTTATGCCGGAGCGGCAATGGGGCTGTCGGCGCTGGGTTGCGTCGTGACACAACTCGTTCTCTTTATCTCTCACAAGCGGCACATCGCTCATGGCTGACGCACCCCAAATCCCCGACGAAGCCGAAACCCGCGCGCGCTGGGGCGCTTTTGCGTGGACGGCGGGAAATGCCGAGAAGGCGAAGGCGATCATCGCGCGCTATCCCGCGGGGCGCCAGCGTTCGGCGGTGATGCCGCTGCTCGACCTCGCGCAGCGACAGGTCGGCGCCGAGACCGAGACGCAGGGCTGGCTGCCCGTGCCGGTGATCGAGTTCGTCGCGGCCGAGCTCGATATGCCGTTCATGCGCGCCTATGAAGTCGCGTCCTTCTACACCATGTACAATCTGGCGCCGGTCGGCCGCTATCATGTGCAGGTTTGCGGCACGACGCCGTGCCTGCTGCGCGGATCGGACGACGTGATGGCCGCGTGCAAGAACCGCGGGATGACCAAGGGCAAGACCACGCCCGACGGGCTGTTCACGCTGACCGAGGTCGAGTGCATGGGCACCTGCGCCAACGCGCCGATGGTCCAGATCAACGACGATAATTACGAAGACCTCGACTATGACTCGATGGTCCGCATCCTCGACGATCTGGCCGCGGGCAAGCAGCCGAAGACCGGTCCCCAGAACCCCAAGCGCCACACGAGCGAGCCCGAGGGCGGCCCGACGACGCTGAAGGAAATGGTCAAGGCCAACCATGACTATCGGAAGGAGTGGTGATGATGACAAACGCCTCATTCCTTCGTCATGCCGGACTTGATCCGGCATCCATCGCAGCGCTGAAGTCGTGGACCCCGGATCAGGTCCGGGGTGACGAATTGGGAGCGGCCCGATGAGCCTCGCCGACAAGGATCGCATCTTCACCAATCTCTACGGCTTCCAGCCGTGGAACCTCAAATCCGCGCAGGCGCGCGGGGATTGGGACAAGACGAAAGACCTGATGAAGCGCGGGCAGGACGCGATCATCGAGGAGATCAAGGCGTCGGGCCTGCGCGGCCGCGGCGGCGCGGGCTTCCCGACCGGGCTCAAATGGTCGTTCATGCCGAAGGAACCGCGCGCCGACCGCCCGAGCTTCCTCGTCATCAACGCCGACGAATCCGAGCCGGGGTCGTGCAAGGACCGCGAGATTATCCGCCACGATCCGCACAAGCTGATCGAAGGCGCGCTGATCGCGGGCTATGCGATGCGCGCACGCGCCGCCTATATCTACATCCGCGGCGAGTTTATCCGCGAGGCCGAGACGCTCTTCGCCGCGGTGCAGGAGGCGTATGACGCCGGCCTGCTCGGCAAGAACGCCGCCAAGTCGGGTTACGACTTCGACGTCTTCGTCCACCGGGGCGCCGGCGCGTACATCTGCGGCGAAGAAACCGCGATGATCGAAAGCCTCGAGGGCAAGAAGGGCCAGCCGCGCCTGAAACCCCCGTTCCCGGCGGGTGCGGGCCTCTATGGCTGCCCGACGACGGTCAACAATGTCGAGAGCATTGCGGTCGTCCCGACGATCCTCCGCCGAGGCGCGGTCTGGTTCTCCAGCTTCGGGCGCGAGAATAACAAGGGCACCAAGCTCTTCCAGATTTCGGGCCATGTCGAGCGCCCGTGCGTGGTCGAGGAAGAGATGGGAATCAGCTTCCGCGAGTTGATCGAAAAGCATTGCGGCGGCATCCGCGGCGGCTGGGACAATCTCCTCGCGGTGATCCCCGGCGGCTCGTCGGTTCCGCTTGTCCCAGCGGCCGAGATCATGGACGCGCCGATGGACTTCGACGGGCTGAAGGCGCTCGGCTCCGGCCTCGGCACCGCCGCCGCGATCGTGATGGACAAATCGACCGACGTCGTCCAGGCGATCAGCCGGATCAGCTATTTCTACAAGCATGAAAGCTGCGGCCAATGCACGCCGTGCCGCGAAGGCACCGGCTGGATGTGGCGCGTCATGGAACGCCTGCGCACCGGCGACGCCGACATCAGCGAAATCGACACGCTCTATGACGTCACCAAACAGGTCGAAGGGCACACCATCTGCGCACTCGGCGACGCGGCTGCCTGGCCGATCCAGGGCCTGATCCGCCATTTCCGCCCCGAAATCGAACGCCGTATTCGCGAGAATGGCGGCGCGCTGGAGGCGGCCGAATGAAGACGAAGCTGCTTCTCCTGATCGCGGGCGCAACGCTCGCGGCCGCTCCGGCTTTCGCCCAGCGCGAGGTCCACGCCTCGGGCGCAAATCCTTTCGACCGGACTTTGGCGGCAAATGCCGGTCAGTCCGAGCCAAAGAGCGATGAAGATACGGCGCCAAAGATCGATCCGCTCGCGGCGCAGGCGATGTATAATTTCGCCGGCTGCGTAGCCAAAACCAGCCGTCCGGGCGCGACCAAGCTGCTCGCGAAGGATTATCGGTCGAAGGATTATCGGGATCAGATCCGCGCGATCGCGAAGGGGCATGATCGCTGCGCGCCGAACAGCAAGCTGGCCTTTTCCGGTCTGGTCTTTGCGGGCAACCTTGCCGAGCATCTGCTCTCCGACAAGTTCACCGACGCCGCGCTCTCGGCCGATCTTGGCCGCGACCGGACAGCGACCCCGATCGCCTCGCGCGGCACCCTCGAGACGATCTCGATGTGCATCGTGATGAGCGCGCCGCAGCAGAGCGTCGCGCTGTTTCGTACCGAAGTGATGAGCGACGCCGAGCGCGACGCGATGAAGGCGCTGGCACCGCAACTGTCCGCCTGCATCAAGCAGGGTTCGGAGTTGCGGACGAATCGTCCGGGTCTCCGCGCGCTGATGGCGCTCGCGGCCTATCGCGTCGCGGTGACGAGCAAAGAAGGGTCCGCGGGCTGATGCCTAAAGTAACCGTAGATGGCGTAGAAATCGAAGTTCCGCAGGGCGCGACGGTCTTGCAGGCGTGCGAGATGGCGGGGAAGGAAATTCCGCGCTTCTGCTATCATGAGCGCCTGTCGATCGCCGGCAACTGCCGCATGTGCCTCGTCGAGGTCGCCCCCGGCCCGCCGAAGCCGCAGGCATCGTGCGCGCTGCCGACCGCCGAGGGGCAGGTGATCAAGACCGACAGCCCGATGGTGAAGAAGGCGCGCGAGGGGGTGATGGAGTTCCTGCTCATCAACCACCCGCTCGACTGTCCGATCTGCGACCAGGGCGGCGAATGCGACCTGCAGGACCAGTCGGTCGCCTATGGCCGCGGCGCGACGCGCTATGACGAGAACAAGCGCGCGGTCACCGAGAAATATATGGGTCCGATCGTCAAGACGGTGATGACCCGCTGCATCCAGTGCACCCGCTGCGTCCGCTTTGCGGAGGAAGTCGCCGGCGTCGAAGACATCGGCGCGATCTATCGCGGCGAGAATATGCAGATCACCTCCTACCTCGAACATGCGGTCGCGAGCGAACTGTCGGGCAATATCGTCGATCTGTGCCCGGTCGGCGCGCTGACCAGCAAGCCCTATGCGTTCGAAGCGCGCCCGTGGGAGCTGACCAAGACGCTGGGCATCGACATGATGGACGCGGTCGGCACCAATGTCCGCATCGACAGCCGCGGCCGTCAGGTGCTGCGCGTGCTGCCGCGCGTCAACGACGATGTGAACGAGGAATGGGCGAGCGACAAGACGCGCCACCATGTCGACGGCCTGATCCGCCGCCGCCTCGACCGGCCCTATATACGCAAGGGCGGACAGCTCGTCGAAGCGACGTGGGCCGAAGCGTTCGATGCAATCAAGGGGGCAAAGGCGGGCAAGTCGGTCGCCGCGATCGCGGGCGATCTCGTCGATTGCGAAACGATGTTCGCGGCGAAGGCCTTGGTGAATGCGCTGGGCTCGACGCTGCTCGAAGGCCGCCAGACCGGCCTCGACTATGACGTGTCGAGCCTGTCGGCGGTCAATTTCAATACCACCATCGCCGAGGCCGAGAATGCCGACGTCATCCTGCTGATCGGCACGAACCTGCGCTGGGAAGCGCCGCTGATCAACACGCGCATCCGCAAGGCAGCGTGGAAGAAGGGCGCGAAGGTTTTCGCGATCGGCCCCGAGAAGGACCAGACCTACAAGGTCAATTGGCTCGGCGACGACGCCTCGCTCGTCGCCAAGCTGCCCGCCTCGGCGCTCGACGCGCTGAAGAGCGCCGAGCGTCCCTTGATCATCCTTGGCGGCGGCGGCCTTGCCGTTCCCGGCGTCCATGGCGCGGCGCTGGCGCTGGCCAAGTCGGTGAACGCGGTCAAGGACGGCTGGAACGGTTTCAGCGTCGTCCATATGGCGGCGAGCCGCATGGGCGGGCTTATGCTCGGCTATGCGCAACCGGGCGGCATCAAGGACATAGTGGCGGCGAAGCCGAAGCTCGCCTTCTTCCTCGGCGCCGACGAGGTCGATTTCACCGCCTTCGCCAAGACGCTGAAGGTCTATGTCGGCCATCATGGCGACAAGGGCGCGCATGCCGCCGACGTCATCCTGCCGGCTGCGGCGTGGACCGAAAAGGACTTCACGACGGTCAATACCGAGGGCCGCGTCCAGCGCAGCGAGAAGGCGGTGTTCGCGCCCGGCGACGCGCGCGAGGACTGGAGCATTTTCCGCGCGCTCGCCGATGCGCTCGGTGTGTCGGTCGGCTTCGACAGCTTCGACCAGTGCCGTGCGGCGATGATCGCCGCGGTGCCCGCGCTCGGGATCGAAGGCCTTGCCGGTTACGGCTGGTCGGTGCCGAAGCTCGACGCCAAGCCTGCCAAGGGACCGATCCCGTCGCCGATCAAGGATTTCTATCTCACCAACGCCATTTGCCGCGCGTCGCCGACGATGCAGCGCTGCTCGGAAGAGCTGGTCCATGGCGCGGACTTTGCGGAGGCGGCGGAATGAGCGGCGCACCTATCGTCGCCGGCGCGCTGTTCGTCGGCATGGGCTATGCGGTGTGGCGCGGCTTCAATCCGCGCAGCAAGTCGGATGTGCCCGGTCCGCACAATGGCTGGCGTAATCAGGACGGGGCCAAGAAATGACCGAGACCTTCATCTCGTGGGGCATGGACCCGAACTGGGCGTGGGGCGTCGCGACGGTCGCGGGCATCCTGCTCATCGCGCTGCCGCTGATGCTCGCGGTCGCGATGATCATCTATGCCGACCGCAAGATCTGGGCGGCGATCGCGTTGCGTCGCGGCCCGAACGTCGTCGGCCCCTTCGGCCTGCTCCAGAGCTTCGCCGACGGTCTGAAAGTGTTCCTGCAGGAAACGATCATTCCGTCGAGCGCGAACCGCGGGCTGTTCCTGATCGCGCCGATCATCACCTTCACGGTGGCGCTGATGGCGTGGGCGGTGATCCCGTTCAACTCGGGCGCGATCCTCGCCGACATCAACGTCGGGCTGCTCTACATCCTCGCGATTTCGTCGCTCGGCGTGTACGGCGTGATCCTGTCGGGCTGGTCGTCGAACTCGAAATATCCTTTCTTCTCGGCAATGCGCGCTTCCGCGCAGATGATCAGCTATGAAGTCTCGATCGGCTTCATCCTGATCGGCGTCGTGCTGTTTGCCGACAGCTTCAACATGAACGATATCGTCAAGGCGCAGCAGGGCCATGGGCTCGGCTTCGTCAACGCCTTCGGCTTCAACCTGCTGCTGTTCCCGCTCGCGGTGATGTTCCTCATTTCGGCGCTCGCCGAAACCGCGCGCGCGCCGTTCGACCTGACCGAGGCCGAGAGCGAACTCGTCGCGGGCTATCAGACCGAATATTCGTCGATGAGCTTCGCGCTGTTCTGGCTCGGCGAATATGCCAACGTGCTGCTGATGTGCGCGCTCAACGCGATCCTGTTCTGGGGCGGCTGGCTGCCTCCCGTCGACTGGGCGCCGCTCTATGCCGTGCCCGGCATCATCTGGCTGTTCGCGAAGATCCTGTTCTTCTTCTTCGTCTTCAGCTGGGTCAAGGCGACCGTGCCGCGCTACCGCTATGACCAGCTGATGCGGCTGGGCTGGAAGATTTTCCTGCCGATCTCGCTCTTCTGGGTCTTCCTGATCTCCGGCTATCTGATGCTGACGAGGTATGGGGCATGATGCTCGTTGGGCTATTATTGGCAAATGCGGTTGCTACCGCGCCGACACAGCGTGACTATTCTTGCGTGCCAACCGCGATGAATGCCGCCGAGGGAGGCACGGAATTTACACTGTCGTCAGTCGAAGCTGATGCGTTCAGTGTCTTGGTGAGGATTAAGTCATCTTCCGGGGACGTTACCGTTAGCCCAGCCACGAGCGCATCGTTGTTGGAATCCAAGAAACAGACATTTCTGCATGTTAAGCATTTCTCGAAATTGTCCAAGGACCAGAAAAGTCGTCTTAATCTGATGGTTATTTTGGAAGCTCGAAATTTGCCGCGCGAACTGTCGAAGCCGATAATCTCCATGAAATATCGCGGTTTGGAACAAAAAATGTCGTTCAATATCCAAAATGTCAAAAAGAGCTATGCGACTGGCCAGCATGTTGAGAGCGACGAATATGTGATGTTGTCGGGAGAATGCTTGGAGCAGTCGTCATGACCACTGTCGTCCACCTCCTCAAAAGCTTCACCTTGTGGGAATTCGTCAAAGCCCATTGGCTGACACTGAAATATTTCTTCAAGCCCAAGGCGACGATCAACTATCCGTTCGAGAAGAACCCGCTGAGCCCGCGTTTCCGCGGTGAACATGCGCTGCGCCGCTATCCGAACGGCGAGGAGCGCTGCATCGCGTGCAAGCTGTGCGAAGCGGTGTGCCCGGCGCAGGCGATCACGATCGAGGCCGAGCCGCGAGTCTGGACGAATTCCGACGGTACCATCGGGGGGGACGGCTCGCGCCGCACGACGCGCTACGACATCGACATGACGAAGTGCATCTATTGCGGCTTCTGTCAGGAAGCGTGCCCGGTCGACGCGATCGTCGAGGGGCCGAACTTCGAATTCGCGACCGAAACGCGCGAGGAGCTGCTCTATGACAAGGCCAAGCTGCTCGCCAATGGCGACAAATGGGAACGCGCGATCGCGGCGAATCTTGCCGCCGACGCGCCCTATCGATAAGGGCGCGCGCACATGATTCAGCTCATCGCCTTTTACCTCTTCGCGACCATCGTCATCGCCTCGGCGGCGATGGTGATTTTCGCGCGCAATCCGGTCCACAGCGTCATGTGGCTGATCCTCGCCTTCTTCAACGCTGCGGGGCTGATGCTGCTGACCGGCGCCGAATTCATCGCGATGCTGCTCGTCATCGTCTATGTCGGCGCGGTCGCGGTGCTGTTCCTCTTCGTCGTGATGATGCTCGACATCGATTTCGCCGAACTGCGCAGCGGTTTCGTGCGCTATCTGCCGCTTGGCGCGCTGGTCGCGATCGTCCTTGCCGCAGAGCTGGTATTCGCGGTGGGCGCCTGGCAGGCCGGCGGGGTCGATCTTGCGGCGCGCGCGGCGCCCGCCGCGACCGATACCAGCAACATCCAGCAGATCGGCGAGCTGCTCTACACGCGCTACATCTTCCTGTTCGAGGCGGCGGGGATCGTGCTGCTCGTCGCGATGATCGGCGCGATCGTGCTGACGCATCGCCAGCGCGGCGGGGTGCGCATCCAGAATATCTCGGCCCAGAACCGCCGCCGTCCCGAGGACGCGACGCGCCTGGTCGATCCGGGCGTCGGGCAGGGGATGGAATTGTGATTTCGGTCGGCCACTATCTCGCCGTTTCGGCGGTGCTGTTCACGCTCGGCGTGCTCGGCATCTTCATCAATCGCAAGAATATCATCGTCATCCTGATGGCGATCGAACTCATCCTGCTCGCGGTGAACATCAATCTCGTCGCGTTCAGCGCCGCGCTGAACGACCTCGTCGGGCAGGTCTTCTCGATGTTCGTGCTGACCGTCGCCGCGGGCGAAGCCGCGATCGGTCTTGCAATCCTTGTCATCTATTTCCGCGGCCGCGGCACGATTGCCGTCGACGATGCCAACCGGATGAAGGGGTAAGCCGGTGATCCAGGCGATCGTTTTCCTGCCGCTCTTGGCGGCGCTTGTTGCAGGGCTGGGCCAGCGCGCCATCGGTCCGTTCGCATCGAAGCTGGTCACGACCGGCGCGCTGTTCACCAGCTGCGCCCTGAGCTGGCCGATCTTCCTCTCGTTCGTCATGGGGACGGGCGAGGCCGGCGTGACGCCGGTGCTGCACTGGGTCTCGTCGGGCGCGCTCCAGTTCAATTGGGAGTTGCGGGTCGACACGCTGACTGCGGTGATGCTCGTCGTGATCACGACGGTGTCGGCGCTCGTCCACCTCTATAGCTGGGGCTATATGGAGGAAGATCCGGACCAGCCGCGCTTCTTCGCCTATCTCTCGCTCTTCACCTTCGCGATGCTGATGCTCGTGACCGCGAACAACCTCGTCCAGATGTTCTTCGGCTGGGAAGGCGTCGGTCTCGCATCCTATCTGCTCATCGGTTTCTGGTACAAGAAGCCGAGCGCCAATGCCGCCGCGATCAAGGCGTTCGTCGTCAACCGCGTCGGCGATTTGGGCTTCATGCTCGGCATCTTCGGCACCTTCCTTGTGTTCGGCACGGTCTCGATCCCCGAAATTCTGGCCGCTGCGCCGGGCACGGCGGGCAGCACGATCACCTTCATGGGGATGCGTCTCGACACGATGACGATCCTCTGCCTGCTGCTGTTCATCGGCGCGATGGGCAAGTCGGCGCAGCTTGGCCTGCACACATGGCTTCCCGACGCGATGGAGGGTCCGACCCCGGTGTCGGCGCTGATCCACGCCGCGACGATGGTCACCGCGGGCGTGTTCATGGTGTGCCGCCTGTCGCCGA
This sequence comes from Sphingopyxis sp. Geo48, assembly GCF_949769155.1. Taxonomy (NCBI): domain Bacteria; kingdom Pseudomonadati; phylum Pseudomonadota; class Alphaproteobacteria; order Sphingomonadales; family Sphingopyxidaceae; genus Sphingopyxis; species Sphingopyxis sp. Geo48. Next base: position 390,750 of record NZ_CATKPA010000002.1, read on the forward strand.
TGTTCGAGACCGCACCGGTCGCATTGGGTGTCGTCACGTTCGTGGGCGCAGCGACCTGCTTCTTCGCCGCGACGGTCGGCACGACGCAGTGGGACATCAAGCGCGTCATCGCCTATTCGACCTGTTCGCAGCTCGGTTACATGTTCTTCGCCGCGGGCGTCGGGGCCTATGGCGCGGCGATGTTCCACCTGTTCACGCACGCCTTCTTCAAGGCGCTGCTGTTCCTCGGCGCGGGCTCGGTCATCCACTCGATGCACCATGAGCAGGACATGCGCTATTACGGCGGCCTTCGGAAGCACATCCCGATCACCTATTGGGCGATGCTGATGGGCACGCTGGCGATCACCGGTGTCGGGATCGCGGGCGTCGCGGGCTTCGCCGGCTTCTATTCGAAGGATGGCATCCTCGAAGCGGCGTTCGCTGCCGGCGGCGGCGGTCAGGTCGCGTTCTGGGTCGGTATCTTCGCCGCGCTGCTCACGAGCTTCTATTCGTGGCGCCTCGTCTTCCTGACCTTCTTCGGCAAGCCGCGCTGGGAGCAGAGCGAGCACATCCAGCATGCGGTGCATGGCGATCATCACGATCATCCCTCGGATGAGGACGCGGGTCACGATCACACTCACGCGCATCATCACGAGGCGCATGGTGACGGTACCGCGGGCTATCATCCGCATGAAAGCCCGCTGAGCATGCTCATCCCGCTGATCGTGCTGTCGATCGGTGCGGTGTTCGCGGGCATCGTCTTCCACCACCAGTTCATCTACCCCGAGGAGGGTGCGGCGTTCTGGAAGGGCAGCCTCGCGTTCGACGAACATCTGATGCACGCCGCACACGAAGTGCCGCTGTGGGTGAAGTGGATGCCGTTCACGGTGATGGCGATCGGGCTGTTCCTCGCGTGGAACAGCTATATCCGGAACACCAGCCTGCCGGCGAAGTTCGTGGCGCAGTTCCGGCTGCTGCACCAGTTCCTGTACAACAAATGGTATTTCGACGAGCTCTACACCATCCTCTTCGTGAAGCCCGCCTTCTGGATCGGCCGCTTCTTCTGGAAGAAGGGTGATGAGGGCACCATCGACCGCTTCGGTCCCGATGGCGCCGCGGCGCTCGTCGCTGGGGGGACCCGTCTCGCGGTCCGGCTGCAATCGGGTTATGTTTATGGATATGCGTTCGTGATGCTGCTCGGTCTTGTCGGCCTCGCCAGCTGGGCGATGGTGAGGTTCCTGTGAGCGGTGTTCCTATCCTTTCGTTGATGCTGGCGATCCCGACGGTCGCCGCCATCGCGTGCCTCTTTGCGGGCGACCGCAATGCACGCCTGATCGCGCTGGTCGCGACGCTGATCGACTTCGCGCTCGGCGTCATGCTGTGGGCGAATTTCGATATCGGCGGCGCGCAGTGGCAGTTCGTCGAGTCCGCGCCCTTGTTCGGCCGCTTCAACTATGCGCTTGGCATCGACGGCATGGCATTGATGCTGACCATGCTCAGTGTCTTCCTGATGCCGCTCTGCATCCTTGCGAGCTGGGAATCGATCACCAAGCGCGTCGGGCTCTACATGGCGATGTTCCTGATCATGGAGGTCGTCATGATCGGCGTCTTCATGGCGCAGGATCTGCTGCTCTTCTACGTCTTCTTCGAGGCAGGCCTGATCCCGATGTATTTCATCATCGGTATCTGGGGCGGGGCGAACCGCATCTATGCGGCGTTCAAATTCTTCCTCTACACGCTGCTTGGTTCGGTGCTGATGCTGATCGCGATGATCGCGATGATTCGCGAAGCGGGCACGACCGACATTCCGACCTTGCTCAACTACAACTTCCCGCCGGAAATGCAGACCTGGCTGTGGCTCGGTTTCTTCGCCAGCCTTGCGGTCAAGATGCCGATGTGGCCCGTCCACACTTGGCTTCCCGACGCGCATGTGCAGGCGCCGACCGCGGGGTCGATGATTCTGGCCGGCGTGCTGCTCAAGCTCGGCTCATACGGTTTCATCCGGTTCATGATGCCGATGTTCCCCGAAGCCTCGGCGCAGTTCATGTGGGTCGTCTTCGCGCTGTCGATGGTCGCGGTGGTTTACACCAGCCTCGTCGCACTGGTGCAGAGCGACATGAAAAAGCTGATCGCCTATTCGTCGGTCGCGCACATGGCGATCGTCACCGCAGGTCTCTATGCGCTGAACCAGCAGGGGATCGAGGGCGCGCTGATCATCATGCTCAGCCATGGCGTCGTCTCGGCCGCGCTCTTCTTCTGCGTCGGCGTGATCTATGACCGGCTCCATACGCGCGAGATCGACCGTTACGGCGGGCTTGCCGTGAACATGCCGGCCTATGCGCTGTTCTTCATGCTGTTCACCATGGCGTCGATCGGCTTGCCGGGCACCAGCGGCTTCGTCGGCGAGTTTCTGAGCCTTGCCGGCATCTACGAAGCGTCGAGTACGGTCGCGTTCGTCTGCACCACCGGCATCATCCTCGGCGCCGCCTATATGCTCTATCTCTATCGCCGCATCGTGTTCGGCGAACTCACCAAGGACGATGTGAAGGCGATGCCCGACCTCAACCCTCGCGAATGGGCGATCCTTGCGCCGCTTGCCGCCGTGGCGCTGTGGATGGGTGTCTATCCCGAAAGTTTCCTCGCGCCGATGCGCGGTGACGTGACGACCGTGGTCGCGCGCCTCGCGCCCGCCAAGCCTGCCGGCGACGCGCATCTTGCCGCGGGCAAGCCCAAGCCGGCCGCTGCAGGCCACGGAGAAGCATCGGGCGAAGCGCATCATGCGGGAGGCGTCCAATGACCGCCGATCTCGCGCTCATCTGGCCCGAACTGATCCTGACGATCGGCGGGCTGGTCACGCTGATGCTCGGAACCTATGCGGGTGATCGCCAGGTCGGGCTCTATCAGCTCGCCGCGATGGTGACGCTGGCGGCGGCCGCCGCAGCGGTGCTGGCGCTGTTCGGGACCGACGCCACGGTCTTTTCGGGCACGCTGTCGGTCGACAGCTTCGGCGGTTTCGCCAAGCTGCTGATCTATGCCGCGAGCTTCATCTGCGTCGTCATCGCGCCGCGGTTCTTCAAGGATGCGATGCGCGCCGAATATCCGGTGCTGATCCTGTTCGCGGCGCTCGGCATGGGGATCATGGCGTCGTCGCGCGACCTGATGACGCTTTATGTCGGGCTCGAGCTCAACAGCCTGGCCTCCTATGTGCTCGCGAGCTTCATGCGCAGCGACGAGCGGTCGAGCGAAGCGGGGCTCAAATATTTCGTCCTCGGCGCGCTCGCGAGCGGAATCCTGCTCTATGGCATCTCGCTGCTCTATGGCTTCACCGGTTCAACCGATTTTGCCACGATCGCGGCCGCGCTGGGCGGTGAGCTGAACATCGGCATCATCTTCGGCATCGTGTTCGTGATCGCGGGCCTTGCGTTCAAGATCAGCGCGGTACCGTTCCACATGTGGACCCCCGACGTGTACGAAGGCGCGCCGACCCCGGTGACGGCCTTTTTCGCCACCGCGCCCAAGGTCGCGGCGATGGCGCTGATGACGCGTGTCGTGATCGGCGCGGTGGGCCCGGCGGTGGGCGCATGGCAGCAGATCATCATCTTCCTCGCGCTCGCGTCGATCATCCTCGGCGCGGTTGGCGCGATCGGGCAGAAGAATATCAAGCGCCTGCTCGCTTACTCGTCGATCAACAACGTCGGCTATATGCTGATCGGCCTCGCCGCGGGGACGCAGCAGGGGGTCGAGGGCGTGCTGACCTATTTGCTCGTCTATATGGTGACGACAATCGGAAGCTTCCTGATCGTGCTGCAACTGCGCGACGACCGCGGCAACCAGATCGAAAGCATCCCGGCGCTCGCAGGTTATTCGCAGCGTCGCCCCGGCCTCGCCGCGGCGATGGCGGTGTTCCTGTTCAGCCTTGCCGGCATCCCGCCGCTCTTCGGCTTCTGGCCGAAGTATCTGGTCTTCGAGGCCGCGGTGAACGCCAACCTGGTGCCGCTGGCGGTGGCCGGTATCGTCGCTTCGGTGATCGGCGCCTTTTATTATATCGCCATCATCAAGACGATGTATTTCGACGAAAAGTCGGACACCGAATTCCCGCGCGGAACGGGCACGGTGGTCGAGGATGCGGTGATCACCGCGAGCGCGCTGTGGCTCTCGGTCATCGGCTATCTCTTCATCGGCGTCCTCGCCGCGCTGTCGGCGACCGCGGCGGCGGTGCTGTTCTGATCCCGCCGATCGAGCGGATCGCGGAGACAGGTTCGACCAACGCCGACCTGCTGGCGCGACTGGCCAGCGGCGAGCATGTCGGCGAGGGGCATTGGCTCGTCGCCGACCGCCAGACCGCCGGGCGCGGCCGTCTGGGCCGGGCGTGGGGCGATGGACACGGCAATTTCATGGGATCGACGGTCGTTCACCTGACCGCGGGCGACCCGTCTCCCGCGACCCTTGCGCTGGTCGCCGGGGTTGCGCTGGCGAAAGCCGTCGCAGCGCTGGCACCGGCTGTCACCGCAACCCTCAAATGGCCGAACGATCTGCTGATCGACGGCGCGAAATGCGCCGGCATATTGATGGAGCGGACGGGCAACAGCGTCGTCATGGGTATCGGGGTCAATCTGGTCTCCGCTCCCGAACTCCCCGATCGCGCCACTGCATCGCTCGCCGGCAAGGGGGCGCTCCTCGACCGCGACCGCTTCGCCGAGGCGCTGGCGATCGCGATGACGGACGCTTTGTGGACGTGGCGGCAGGAAGGCGTCGGCAGCATCGTCAACGCCTGGCTGCCGATGGGGCATCCGGTCGGCACGCCGCTGCATGTTTCCGAACAGGGGATCGACGGCCTATTCGACGGTCTCGCGCCCGATGGCGCGCTGCGCTTGCGCGTTGCGGGCGGGGGGACCATGCTGGTTCACGCGGGCGACGTCGAATTGCAGCGGCCCGTGGAGGGGAATTAGGTGTCCATGCAAATTCTGCTCGCGATCGATGTCGGCAACACCAACGCCAAATTCGCCCTGTTCCGGGGAACCGAACTGCTCGCGCGCTGGCGCATCGCGACCGACGACCGGCGCACGGCTGACGAGTATATGGTCTGGCTCGACCAGCTCATGCGGATCGAGGGGCATGACCGCGCCGAGGTTGGCGCCGTGATCATCTCGACCGTGGTGCCCCGGGCGCTCCACAACCTGCAACTGCTCGCGGTCAAATATTTCGGCGTCGACGCGCTCGTCGCGGGGCGCGATCCGGTGAGCTGGGGCATCGCGCTAAAGGTTGACGAGCCGCAGTCGGTGGGCGCCGATCGCGCGGTCAACGCGATCTCGGCGCAGGCGGTCGAGCCGGGCAAGGACAAGCTCGTCATCAGTTTCGGCACCGCGACGACGCTCGACCATATCGGCCCCGAGGGCGCCTATCTCGGCGGGATCATCGCGCCCGGCGTCAACCTGTCGCTCGAAGCGCTGGTTGCCGCGGCCGCCAAGCTGCCGCGCATCGCGATCGAGGCGCCGGCGACCGCCAGCGTCATCGGCCGCACGACCGAAAGCCAGATGCTGATCGGCGTCTATTGGGGCTATGTCTCGATGATGGAGGGGCTGATCGCGCGGATGAAGGCCGAGATCGGCAGGCCGCTGACGGTGATCGCCACGGGCGGCCTTGCGACGCTGTTCCAGGAACAGGCGCACCTGTTCGACCGCATCGAACCCGATCTGACGCTGAACGGGCTGATGCATCTCTATCATCAACGAAAGCCGACATTATGACGACTCCGGGCAAGGAGCTGCTTTTCCTCGCATTGGGCGGATCGGGTGAGATCGGCATGAACGCCAATCTCTATGGCTGCGACGGCAAATGGATCATGCTCGACCTCGGCGTGACCTTCGGCAGCCAGGATTATCCGGGGATCGAGATCGTGATGCCCGACCTCGAATTCATCGAGGACCGCAAGGACGACCTGCTCGGCATCGTGCTGACGCACGGGCATGAGGACCATATCGGCGCCATCCCCTATCTTGCCGCTGACCTCGGCGTACCACTCTATGCCAATCGCTTCACCGCCGGGCTGATCGCGCACAAGCTCGCCGAAGAGGGGCTGGAGAAAGAGGTCGAGATCAGGGTCGTCGATATCGACGAAAGCTTTCGCATCGGCCCCTTCGGTATCCGGCTGGTGCCGCTGGCGCATTCGATCCTCGAGATGAGCGCGGCGGTGATCGACACGCCCTATGGGCGCGTTTTCCACACCGGCGACTGGAAGCTCGACGACGACCCGATCCTCGGAACGCCGGCAAGCGCGGCGGCGCTGACCGCGATCGGCGACGAGGGGGTCGACGTGCTCGTCTGCGATTCGACCAATGCCTTCAATGCACAGGCATCGGGCAGCGAGGGCAGCGTGCGCGACGGGCTGATGGCCGCGGTCGGCGCGGCAAAGGGCAGGGTGGTCGTCACGACCTTCGCGTCGAACGCGGCGCGGCTCGCGACCCTTGGCGCGGTTGCCAAGGCGACGGGGCGGACTTTGTGCGTCGCAGGACGCTCGCTCGACCGCATTCTCGGTGTCGCGCGGACGGTCGGTTACCTCAAGGATTTCCCGCCGACGGTCGATTTCGACGAGGCGATGCGCCTGCCGCGCAACAAGGTGATGGTGATCGCGACCGGCGGGCAGGGCGAGCCGCGCGCCGCGCTGGCGCGCATGGCGGCCGACATCCACCAGATCAAGCTGGAGGCGGGCGACACGGTCGTCTTTTCGTCGAAGCAGATCCCCGGCAACGAGGTTGCGATCGGACGGATCATGAACCAGCTTGCCGCGAAGGACGTGCTGACCGTCACCGAGAAGCAGGCGCATATCCATGTCAGCGGCCATCCGGGGCAGCCCGAACTCGCCGCGCTCTATGGCTGGTTGCGGCCGAAGCTCGTGGTGCCGGTGCATGGCGAGATCCGCCATATGCACGAACAGGCGCGCTTTGCGCTCGAACGGGGCGTGCCCGACATGCTGGTGCAGGAAAATGGCGACCTTGTCCGCCTCGCACCGGGGTCGGCGCGGATCGTCGAACGCGTGCGTTCGGGCCGCCTGATCCTCGACGGCGACGTGATCCTGCCCGCCGATGGCGAGACGATCAACGAACGGCGCAAGCTCGCCCTTTACGGCCAGATTTCGGTCGCCGTCGTGCTGTCGGACGGCAAGTTCGAGGGTAGCGCGATCCAGTATCGCGGCGTGCCGGTCGAGGATGACCGCGAAAGCTTCCTCGAGGAAATGAACGAAGCCGCCGAGCAGGCGGTGAAGGGGCCGGCGCGCGACCGCGAGGCGCTGAAAGAGGCGATCCGCCTCGGCGTGCGGCGGGTCGCGACCGACTGGACCGGCAAGAAGCCGATTACCGACGTGCTGATCGTGGATGTCTGAGTCATGAAATGGACGTCTATCCTGGCAATCTACACGCTTTTCTGGGCTTTCAGCGCCTTTTTCGTGCTGCCCTTCCACGGCCGCCGCGCCGAGGATGATGCGACGCCGCTGGTGCGGGGGCAGGATCGGGGCGCGCCGGCCACCGTTCGACCGGGACGCATCCTGCTGCAGATGACGATCGTCGCGACGATCGGCTTCGTGCTCTATTACATCGCTTATGTGAACGGCTGGGCCGACCCCGATGTGCTGAGCGGGCGGGCCTGAGCGGTAACCTGATTTGGCGGCTTTGGAGTGGGGAGCGGTCGTATAATCCTCCCTGTCGCGATGCGATGAGGAGGGGGACCGCCCCGCCTTAGGCGGTGGTGGAGGGGCCCGCGACGGTGGCGGCATTGCTCCTCCGTCAGCGCTTCGCGCTGCCACCTCCCCATGGCTGCGCCACAGGGAGGAACGAATGTTCCCAACCGGTCGAAGGCTGCCGGGCCAACCGGGCTGCTTCAGCGCAATCAGCCCCGCAGGCGGTCGATCGCCTGCGCCAGCGCCACATAGAGCTTGCCGATATCCGACGAGAGCAGGGTGACGCTGATCGCCGACCCGTCGCGCGCACCCATCAGCAGGCGCAGCATCGCCTCGAAATCGTGAATGAACTGGTTCACCGCGGCGTGGAAGCCGTCGTCATTCTGGTAGAGGCGCAGGATTTCCTTCGCCTCGCCATTTTCGATCAGCTTGACCGCACGCCGCGCGAAGACGCCGCGGTCGCCCTTGAGATAAGCGTCCCACGCCGTGTCGCTGACCTCGCTCGACAAAATTTTGGTCATGTCGATCGCGGTCGATTTGAGCGCCTCGGTCAGCACGCCGACCTGCTTCGCCATCGAATCGCGGTCGGAGGCGGCGATCGCCTGTTCGGCCTCGATCGCGCGCGCCTCGACGCTGGCGCTCGTGTCCATGATCGTGATCAGCTGGCGCATCAGCCGGTCGGTTGCAGCGTTGGCGGCTTCGACCGCGCGGCGCGAGGCTTCCTCGATCGCGGTGAGCTGCGTCATGATCTCGGTCTTGAACGAGGCGTCGATCGCTTCGCTTGCCGTCGCCTTCATCGCATCGCGGGCACCCGAGACAAGCTTTTCGAGCGTCTGGCGCGCTTCCTCGGCCGCGCTGTCCGCGGTCGCGCGGACTTCGCCGAGCGTCGCGATCATTCGTGCGCCGCCCTGTTCGGCAAATTCGTCAGCGCCGCTGCGCAGCCGGGCGAGCGCGGTGTCGGCGTCGGCGAGCGATGCCTTGATGCGATCGGCGAGCGCCTGCTGGCTGTCGGCGTGCGCCGCCATCTGCTCTTCGTTCGACTGCAGCGTCGATTTGACAGCGTTCACGTGCGACAGCGTCGATTGCGCGACGAGCTCGGAGGCTTCGAGCATCGGCTTCATTTGCGACAGCGCGGTCTGCGTCGCCTTGCCGTGCGAATTCAGGCGGTCGATCGCGTGCGGCAGCGTCTCGTCGAGCTCGCGCGTTACCGCGTCGAGCGCAAGCAGCAGCGACTCCGCCTGCGTGATCAGTTGGTGCGCCGATCCGTTGCTCTTTTCCGCTTCGGCCATGAAGGCGGCGAGCTGGCCCTTGGTGTCGTCGATCGCGCGGCCGATGACGCCGGTGCTGGACGTAACGCTGGTGTCGAGCGCCGCGAGTTGTTCGCCGACCGTTGCCACATGCGAGCTGATCTGCCGGGCGAGCGCGTCGCTCGTTTCGCCATGTGCGGCGAGCTGGGCGCCGAGTGTGTCGCCGGCTTCGCGTGCGGCGGCAAGGCGCGCGTCGAGCAACTCGGCCGCAGAAGCGACACTATCGCGGAATTGGCGCCAGCTGCCGTCCATCTGCCCCGTCACCGCAGCGATCGTCGCCTTGAGATCGTCGCGCGCGGTTGCCGAGGCCTGCGTCATCTGCGCCAGCGCGACGCCATGCGCGTCGGTCACCTGCGACGCGACCGCGATCAGGCTCATCTCGGCGTCGCTGGCCTGTTGCCGCAACACGCCGATGGCTTCGCTCAGGCTGGTAGCCGAGGCTTCGCCGATCTGCGCCGTCTTGCCGGCTTCCTCGGCAAGCGCGGCGAGCTTGGCCTCGAGGTTCGCGCCCTGCTGGTGCGCAACAAGGCCCGCCTCGCGGAAATTGACAGCAAGCCGCTGTGCGACGTCGTCGATCCGCGGCAGGCCTGCGAGCAGGCCGTCCATCCGCTGCATCGCCACATCGCCCGAGCGCGCGAGCTGGTCGTGCGCGTTGGCGATGACCGACGCGTTCGTCGCGAGCTTGTCGCTGCTTTCGTTGAGGCGCAGAACGGTATCGACGCCGAGCTGCTGCACCGTGCGCGCCTGTTCGCCGAGCTGGCGCTGCGCATCGGCAAGATTTTCCGCGAGGGCCCGCATCGAGGCATTGAGCGCCATATTCTCATCGCGAAGCGCGCCGGCAACCCGCGCAAAACGCGCCTGTTCGGACCGGCTCGATCGCAAGAGGGCCATCCAGAGCACGGCGATCAGGGTGAGCGGCATCGCGATCGTCGCGAGCAGCACCGGCCATGCGGCGAAGGCGGGCGCGCGGGTGAAGCGGTCGGTTCCGGCCGCAGCCGCGAAGGCGACCCAGCCGATGGCCACAATAATCAGAAGCGCCGGAACGATCCTGTCCGTCCACGACGAGCCTGCCGCATCGGTTTCGTCACAGTCCTGGGCGGCATGGGTGATGGCTGACATATCGAGCCAGTCGCGCTCCTCGGGAAGGGCGGTTTCAACCACAGGCGCGGTCTCAGCCGCCGCGGCGGCCGCCTCGTTCTGCGCTTCGGCATCCGGATTGGCGGCGGAATCCCGCCACAGTCCGACGATCTTCTTTTCCCCCGTCATCCGGCCATATTAGCATCAAATCGCGTTCATGGAACGGAAACTTAACCACAATCCGGCAAGGTTGTGGAATGTCGTTCGATAGTGGGCCCCTGGATCGGTATCTTCATGCGGCGGTCGGAGACGATCCCGCGGTAGCCCGAGAGCTGCGGGAGAGCTTTGCCGCGAACACGCGCGAACTGGCGGACCTGATGCGGCGCGCGCGGTGCGACGCCAACTGGCGCGTCGCCGCCGAGCGGATGAAGAGCCTTGCCGCGACCTTCGGGGTGATTCCGCTGATCCAGCTCGCAGAGGTCGCGATGGACGGCGTGCCGGGCGATCCCGCGATCCTGCGCGACATCAACGCGGCGATCGACAGCCTCGCCTGAGCGTTTTCGGGTTCAATCCCCGTTCAGCCATCTCCTGTCATTGCAAATATCGATCCCGGCCGTCTTGCCTTGGCAACGCTACGGGGCTAGCCGCGTTGTGAACCGCGGCTGACCCCCGCTTGCTTCTGGCAAGGCGGCCGTTTCAGAGGAGAGATATCGATGTTCACCCGTTTCCGCCCGACGACCGCGACCGCTGTGGCCGCCGTTTTGGGCTGCGCGCTGATGGCGACGGCCACCCCCGCCATGGCGAAGGAAAAGCCGAAGAAGGAAGAGGCCGCGCAGGGGCCGAAGGTTTCGCCCAGCAAGGCATTCATGCCCGCTGTGAAGAAGATGGGCGACGCGACCAAGGCCAAGGATGCCGCCGCTTTGCAGGCGGCGCTGGCCGAGGGGCAGGCGACGGCGACCTCGAACGACGACAAATATCTGATGGGTTTCTACACGCTGCAGCTCGGTATCCTGAACAAGGATGAGGCGACCCAGAGTCAGGGCCTGGAGACCGCGCTCGATTCGGGCCTCGTTCCGGCGGCCGACCTTGGCAACTATAATTTCTATTCGGGCCGTTTCGCCTATGTGAAGAAGGACTATGTCAAGGCCGCGACGCGGTTCGAGGCGGCGAAGGCGGCGGGATCGACCGATTCCGCGCTGCCGCTGCTGCTGATGGACAGCTATCTGAACTCGGGGCGCGTCGATCAGGGGATCGCGCTCGCCAAGGCGACGATCGATGCCGAGCGCGCGGCGGGCCGGGTGCCGTCGGAGGAATTGTACGTACGTCCGGCGAAGGCGCTCCAGGCCGCGAAGCGCACCGACGAACTGCTCGACATTCTGACGCTTCGCGTCCGTGACTATCCGCAGCCCGCGGTCTGGCGCAATACATTGTACATCCTGCTCCAGCAGGCGGGTCCAGACAAGGAACTCAACCTCGACATCCTTCGCCTGATGCGAGCGTCGGGCGCGATGACCGATCGCGGCGAATATCTGGAATATGCGGCAATGGCGACCGAAGCCGGCTATCCGGGCGAGGTGGTGTCGCTGGTTCAACAGGGCATCGCGAACAAGGTTTTCACCGACCGGGATGAACGCTTTTCGCAGATCCTGAGCTCGCAGACCGACCGGGCCAAGGCCGACCGCCCCGGGCTCCTTGCGGACGCCAGCAAGCCGGTGACGAACCCCAAGGCGGCGCGCGCAACCGCGGATGCCTTGGTCGGCATCGGTGAAATCGCCAAGGCGATCCCGCTTTACGAGGCGATCGCGGCGAGCGATCCCATCGCGCAATATCGCCTCGGCGTGGCGCAGGCGCTGTCGGGGCAGAATGACGCTGCGCTCGCCACCCTGGCGAAGGTGCAGGGCAATCGTGCGCGGCTCGCCAAGCTGTGGACGGTCTATGTCCAGACCAAAACGGCTCCGGCCGCCGTGGCGGCGGCCCCCGCCACCTGATCCAGCGCGATACGGCACAGAGGGGGCGCCATTCCATCGGGGGTGGCGCCCTTTTTTTGGCGTCTCGACCGCTCTCAGGTCTCGACCGGGATTCCGGCGAGCTGTTTCGCGGTACGAATCGTCAGCGAGGTCTTCACGCTCGTCACGTTGGGCGCCGACGTCAGGTGCGCGGTCAGGAAGGACTGGAAGCTCTGCAGGTCGCGCGCGACGACCTTGAGCAGAAAATCTATTTCGCCGTTCAGCATGTAGCATTCGCGAACTTCGGGAAGCTTTCCGACATAGTCCTCGAATGCCTTGAGGTCGGATTCGGCCTGGCTGCGCAGGCTGACCATCGCGAAGACGGTGATGCCATAGCCGAGCTTCGCGGCGTCGAGATCGGCATGATAAGAGCGGATGACACCCGATTCTTCCAGCGCGCGGACGCGGCGCAGGCACGGCGGCGCTGTGAGTCCTACCATTTGCGCCAGTTCGACATTGGTCATCCGCCCGTTTTTCTGCAGCTCCCCGAGGATCTGGAGGTCGATCTGATCAAATTTCTGACTGGCCATATTTGAAACATCCGCTTTCCAAAAGTGCAGCGACCATAATATTATTTCAGCCGATTGCAATTGTCCCACAATGTGACGTGGTCGACGATGGCACTTTCATGACCAGCGGATTCACGCTAGCCGGTAAACATACGCTAACCAACAAACTGGGTGTGGGGCCGGCCCGCGTGACTGCTGACTCGATGATCGCGACCATCTTGCGCCAAGCCCCGAAAGACGGCCGTGCGAGCATCGCTGCGTGGCGTCAGCTCAGCGATATCCTTGCCCAGCGCGGCAATCAGCTAGCCGGCGAGGATGTGCGCCGCGCTTTCCATGCCCTTGCTCTGCTGCGGCCGCAAGTCCCCGAAAAGATTCGCCGCGATTGCGCCGAGGCGATCGCGCATCATGGCCGTTTTGCGCCGCTGGTTGCCTTTTATGCCAATGACGTGCCGGCGGTTTCGGCGACGATGCTGAGCCGCGCGCGCCTGTCGGAGGGAGACTGGCTCGCGGTGCTTCCTGCGACCGCTGCGACGGCTCGCTCGGTCCTTGCAGGGCGCAAGGATCTTCCCCAGACGGTTCGTCGCGCGCTTGAAAGTCTGGGGGCCGGATCGGTCGCGCTGCCGCAGCCCACGGCCGTCGCCGTGCCGGAGCCCGAGGCCGCCGCTGCCGGGCCGGTTCCGGCCCTCGAGGGAGCTCCCAGCCAGATCAGCGAGCTCGTCCGCCGCATCGACAAGTTCCAGTCGACCCGCACGCAGCCGCCGCCGCGTCCGGCACGCACCGGATTCCTGTTCGAGACCGGGCCCGACGGTCTGATTCGCTGGGTCGACGGCATTACGCGCGGCGCCGCAATCGGCTTGTCGATCGCCGATGCGGCGTTCGGGGGCGAGCCCGGCGCCGACGGCGCGGCAGCGGGCGCGTTCCGCCAGCGCGCCGAGATCGTGAACGCGCGCATGATCCTTGAAGGCGCGGCGTCGGAGGCGGGCGAGTGGCGCTTCTCGGCGATGCCTTGGTTCGACCCGGCGACGGGGCAGTTTCGCGGGTATCGCGGCAGCGCGCGGCGCCCGCAGCGCAACGAGATGCCCTACGGCCGTCCGGCAGCCAGCCAGAATTCAGGCGACTCGATCCGTCAGCTGATTCACGAACTGCGCAGCCCGCTCAACGCGATCTCCGGCTTTTCGCAGATCATATCCGGTCAGATGTTCGGCCCGGTGAGCAACTCCTATCGCAAGATGGCGGAGGCGATCGTTACCGACGCGACGTCGATCCAGTCGATTATCGAGGATCTGGACACCGCCGCGCGCGCGATCGACCCCAGGCCCGCTCCGCTGGCGCCGGAGGAGGTTGCCGACCTGGGCATGGTGATGACGCGCGTCGAGGAGGATCTCGCGGCGCTTCTTGCCGACCAGCGCGTCGACCTTAGTATCTCGCGCGTCGGCGGCCCCTTTCTCGCACAGGGCGGCGACGCCAATTCGCGGCGGATGATCGGGCGGATGCTGACCGCGCTCGTCGACATTTCGGAGCCCGGAACCATCCTCGTCGGTCAGCTGGTGACCGAGCCGGGCGCGGACGACATGCTGCAATTGCGCATCGTTCGTCCGCTGGCGATCCGCTTCGCCACGGCGGCCGAACTGCTGGATCCGGGCTTCAGCCCCGAAGGGGAGGCGCCGGGGGCTGCGATCCTGAGCCTCGGCTTTTCGCTGCGGCTTGTTGACAGTCTCGCCCGCAGCGTCGGCGGTCGGCTCGACATCGGACATAACGCCTTGACCTTGCATTTGCCCTCGGCCAACCCGAGAGTCGATACCGAACTCGGTGTTCAGCAGGGCGAATAGCCCCCGGGGGCAAAGGGGAACGAAAGTGCAGCCCGCGGGCAGCTTTCAGACATATCCGGAGACGGCCGAGCAGATTGGTCTCGGCCATGACGGACGCCCGCGTTTCTGGGTCACGATCGATACCGAAGAGGATTTCGACTGGTCGGCGCCCTTCGCGCGGAGCGGCTACCGGCTCGATTCGGTCCCGTCGCTTGCCGAATGCCAAGGCTATTTCGAGCGCTCCGCGGTCGTTCCGATCTATCTTGTCGACTGGCCCGTCGTGCAGGACGATCGCGCCGTCGAGATCCTTGCGCCGGCGCGCGCTGCCGGCCGCTGCGACGTCGGGGCCCAGCTTCATCCCTGGGTCACGCCGCCGCATGAAGAAGAGGTGAGCGAGCGCAACAGCTATACCGGCAATCTTCCTCCTTCGCTCCAGCGGGCGAAGATGGCGGCGCTGCGCGACGCCATTCGCACCCGCTTCGGCGCCGCACCGCAAGTCTATCGCGCCGGGCGTTACGGCCTCGGCCGCGATACCGCCGAGATGCTCGCCGAACTAGGCTTTGTCTGCGACACGTCGGTAAGGCCGGGTTTCGATTATCGCAAAGGGCATGGGCCCGATTATCGCGGCGCCCCGCTTCGACCCTGGTGGGTGGCGACGCGTCACGGGCCAGTGCTCGAGGTTCCGGTGACGACGGTTTTCGGCGGGCTCATGGGACCGAAGGGCGAGGGACTTTATCACCCGATCGCGCGGAACGGCCGCTATGCCGGCTCGGTGCTGGCGCGTCTCGGGCTTGTCGAGCGCATCGCACTGACGCCCGAAGGCATTCCCGTCGATCGCGCGTGCCGGGCGGTCGACATCGCACTCGATCAGGGGGTTCCCGTCCTCAACTTCTCGTTCCACTCGCCGTCGCTGCGTCCCGGTAATACCCCTTATGTGCGGACGGCGGCCGATCTCGACCGTTTCTATCGCTGGTGGGACGCGGTGCTCGACCATCTGGCGCGCCGCGGCGTCGTTCCAACCGATACGGCGGGCCTGCTGATGCTAGCGACCGCGAAGAGGCCGGCATGAGCGCAACCGGCTTGCCAACGCCCGCTGCGCTCCGCTATCGCCCGCACATCCCCGGAACGGGGGCCTGTAGCTCAATGGTTAGAGCTGGCCGCTCATAACGGCTAGGTTGCGGGTTCGAGTCCTGCCGGGCCCACCATTCCCCTTGCAAATCGAAACCGATCGCTGTCCATTGCCCGCCGAAAAGGAGAGGGGAATGGGAAAGCTTCGGATTGCCTTGATCGGCGGCCTATCGATCCTTGTCGTGGGGGCCGCCGTTGTCGGCGTGCGCACGTCGACCTTCGCGCCGGCGAATGTCGCCGACGGCCGCGACGTGAAGCTTGCGGCGGCGCCCGTCTATGATCTGGACGCGGCGGTTCGCCATTTGAGCGAAGCCGCACAGATTCGCACGATATCGAATCAGGATCCGGCCGCCAACGACGTCGCCGAATGGGACCGGCTTCATGCGTGGCTCGCGTCCACCTATCCCGCCGGGCATGGCGCGATGCAGCGCACGATCCTGCCGAACCGGACGCTCGTCTATCATTGGCCGGGCAGCGATGCTTCGCTCGCGCCGGTGATCCTGATGGCGCACCAGGATGTCGTGCCGGTGACGCCCGGCACCGAAGGCGACTGGAAATATCCGCCCTTCGCGGGGACGATCGCCGACGGGGCGGTGTGGGGTCGCGGCACGGTCGACGACAAGGGCTCGCTTGTCGGTCTGTTCGAAGCGCTCGACGCGCTGGCGAAAAGCGGGTTCAAGCCGAAGCGCGGCATCTATCTGGTATCCGGCCATGACGAGGAGGCGGGCGGCTCTGGCGCGCTAGCCGCCGCCGCGAAGCTGAAGGCCGAGGGTGTGAAGGCGATCTATACCCTCGACGAGGGGAGCATTGTCCTGACCGACACGCCTGTCATCGACGGGCCCGCGATCATGATCGGCATCGCGGAGAAGGGCTATGGCACGCTGAAGGTCACTGCCCCCGCGCCCGGCGGGCACAGTTCGATGCCGCCCGCCGAAACCGGCGTGACGACGCTCGCGAAAGCGGTGCTGGCGATCGCGGGCAAACCGTTCCCGCTCGAATTCCGCGGCCCCGGGGCGTCGATGATCGAGGCGCTCGCCGCGAAAAAGGGCGGCGCGACAAAGATGGCGGTTGCAAACCAGTGGCTGTTCGGGCGCAGCCTCAAGAACCGTCTCGGCGCTGCACCCACGACCGCCGCGGCTTTTCACACGACAATCGCGCCGACGATGCTGGAAGGCAGTCCCAAGGAGAATGTCCTGCCGCAATCGGCGAGCGCCTTGATCAACTATCGCATCGCGCCGTGGAACAGCTCGGCCGATGTGATGGCGCGCGCGAAGGGAGCGGTGGGCGACATCAAGGTCGACCTCGCCTGGGTCAAGCCGCCGCGCGAACCCTCGCGCGTGTCGTCGACGAGCTCGCAGGGCTGGAAATGGATCGCCGCGGCCGCGCGCGCCGACGCGCCCGATGCGGTGCTCACGCCGACGCTGGTCGTTGCGGGGACCGACAGCCGGAGCATGGAGCCGGTGTCGGAGGACGTCTATCGCTTCATGCCGATGCATTTCTCGCTGAAGGAATCGGCGATGATCCACGGGACCAACGAGCATATGGCGATCGACAGCTTCAAGCGGATGATCGATTTCTACGCGCGGCTGATTGCGACATCGACGGGATAGGGGGATTGGTCGGGGAGACAGGATTCGAACCTGCGACATCCTGCTCCCAAAGCAGGCGCGCTACCGGGCTGCGCTACTCCCCGACCGGCCTCGCGGCCTTAGACAGGCGCGCGTGCGAAGTCCACCCGCAGGTGACGGGCAAAGAAAAAGGCGGCCTTCCCGAAGGAAGACCGCCTCTTTTCGTTTCGGTCATTGCCCCGAGGGGCTGTGACTTACTTCTTTTCTTCAGCCGGAGCAGCAGCGGCGTCAGCAGCCGGAGCAGCCTTGGCGTCAGCGGCCGGAGCAGCAGCGGCGTCAGCAGCCGGAGCAGCAGCAGCGTCGGCGCCAGCAGCGGCAGCGTCAGCACCAGCAGCGGCAGCGTCGGCGCCAGCAGCAGCAGCGTCAGCGCCTTCTTCAGCAACAGCTTCAGCAGCCGGAGCTTCGGTGGTGGCTTCTTCAGCAGCCTTTTCACCGCAAGCGGCGAGGGCGAACATGCTGGCAGCAACGGCGATAGCAGCAAACTTCTTCATGATGTGTGGGCTCCCTAAAATGCCTTTCCGCGCTGGGGAAACTTTCCCGTCCCGCGAGCGGCGGGATTTAGCCGTTCCGCGTGAATCGTCAACAAAAATAATTGAGATGGTCGGGGCGGGCGGAATTCTGTCATTTGACCGAAACAATCACGGCAACTCGCTGTCCTCGCCGGTGGCGAGAATCGCCGGAGTCGCGGCCCAGACCACGACACTCCGCCGCAATTGAGCGGAATCGAGCTTGTCGGGCGTGTCGTCGGGCGCTTGGTGGATGTCGAAACAACGCGTGCCATCGCAGGCCAGGTCGACCGCAGGAACGCCTGCCGCGAGCAGTGCGCCGACGTTGGTCCCGCCGCCGGCGGGCGGCTTCGCGCGCGCAAGCGTCGATTGCCAACCGCGCGCCCATTCGCTAACCGGCGCCCAACTCTCCCGGCCGCACGACCGCGGCCCAGCCTCTACCGGAGCATATCCATGGCCGCCCAATATAGTTTCGTGATGAAGGGTCTGACCAAGACCTATCCCGGCGCGCAGAAGCCGACGCTCAACAACCTGAGCCTGCAATTCTATCCCGATGCCAAGATCGGTATCGTCGGCCCGAACGGCACGGGTAAATCGACGCTGATGAAGATCATGGCCGGCATCGACAAGGATTTCACCGGCGAAGCATGGCCGGGCGAGGGGATTACCGTCGGCTATCTGGCGCAGGAGCCGCAGCTCGACCCGACGAAGACGGTCAAGGAAAATGTCATGGACGGCGTCCGCCCCGTCGCCGACATGATGGACCGCTTCAACGAGATCAGCGCGCTGATGGCCGATCCGCCCGCGGACGCCGATTTTGACGCGCTCATGGAAGAGATGGGGACGCTGCAGGAAAAGATCGACGCGGTCGACGGCTGGACGCTCGACAACCAGCTCGAAATCGCGATGGAAGCGCTTCGCTGCCCGCCGGGCGACTGGAGCGTCGAGAACCTCTCGGGCGGTGAGAAGCGCCGGATCGCGCTGACCCGCCTGCTGCTCGAGAAGCCGTCGATCCTGCTGCTCGACGAACCGACGAACCATTTGGACGCCGAAAGCGTCGCCTGGCTCGAAAAGCACCTCGTCGACTATCCGGGCAACGTCATCCTCGTCACCCACGACCGTTATTTCCTCGACAATGTGGTGAACTGGATCCTCGAACTCGATCGCGGCCGTTACTTTGTCTACGAAGGCAATTATTCGACCTACCTCGACAAGAAGGGCAAGCGCCTCGAACAGGAAGCGCGCGAGGACCAGGGCCGCCAGAAGGCGATCCGCGACGAGCTCGAATGGATCCGGCAATCGCCGAAGGCGCGCCAAGCCAAGTCGAAGGCGCGTATCAAAAGCTTCGACCAGCTCGTCGAGGCGCAGGAAAAGCGTACCCCCGGCAAGGCGCAGATCGTCATCCAGATTCCCGAACGCCTTGGCGGCAAGGTGATCGAGGTCGCCGGCATCTCGAAGGCCTATGGCGACAAGCTGCTGTTCGAGGATCTGTCCTTCACCTTGCCGCCGGGCGGCATCGTCGGCGTCATCGGGCCCAACGGCGCGGGCAAGTCGACCCTGTTCAAGCTGATCACCGGACAGGAAACCCCCGACAGCGGCAGCGTCACAATCGGCGACACCGTGCGTCTCGGCTATGTCGACCAGAGCCGCGACGCGCTCGACCCGAACAAGAATGTCTGGGAGGAAATTTCGGGCGGCCACGAACTGATGAACATCGGCAAGCACGAAATGCAGACGCGTGCCTATGTCGGCGCGTTCAACTTCAAGGGCGTCGACCAGCAGAAAAAGGTCGGCCAGCTCTCGGGCGGCGAACGCAATCGCGTCCATCTCGCCAAGATGCTCAAGGAGGGGGGTAACGTCCTCCTGCTCGACGAACCGACCAACGACCTCGACACCGAAACCCTCGCCGCGCTCGAGGAGGCGCTGGAGAATTTCGCCGGCTGCGCGGTGGTGATCAGCCACGACCGCTTCTTCCTCGACCGCCTTGCGACGCACATCCTGGCGTTCGAGGGCAACAGCCATGTCGAATGGTTCGAAGGCAACTTCGAGGCTTATGAGGAGGACAAGATCCGCCGCCTCGGCGACGAGGCGACGCGTCCGCACGCGACGACCTACAAGAAGTTGACGCGCTGACCGGTATGGCGGGGGACGCGGCACCGGTGTCGGCGCCCATATCGTCTGGCGCAATCCGCATGGACGCTGACGCGCTCAACGCCTTCCTGGCGGACGCCTTCCCGCATTCGAAGCCGGGCTCACGCGGCCATGTCGTCTTGGCCGAACCCGGCCATATCCGCGCGCGGATCGATCCGAACGAACAGGCGCTCCGCCCGGGCGGGCTGATTTCCGGCCCGACACAGATGGGGTTCGCCGACATGGCGGCCTATGCGCTCGTCCTCGCGCACATCGGGCCCGTCGCGATGGCGGTGACGAGCGCGCTCAACTACCAGTTTCTGCGGCCCTGCCGCCCCGGACCGCTTTTCGCCGATGCGCACATGCTCCGCCTCGGCAAGCGGCTTGCGGTGATGGACGTCAGGATCTGGACCGACGACGCCGACAAGCCCGTCGGTCAGGCGAATGTGACCTACGCGATACCGTGAGGGTTGCGGCGATTGGTACCTATGGCGGCTTTTTCGACCGATTGCGGACAATTAGGCAATGGTGCAATCTGGGACAATGACGCTAAACCGAACCTCCTCGCTTCTTTTGATTGTCGCGCTCTCAGGATGCAGCAATGCGAACGAAGGGACGGCGCGGGAGCAGATTGTTCACAGTCAAAATGCTGACCCTTCGGACGACCCCAGTTACGGCAATCCACAGCATATTGCGGCGCCATTTCGATATGTATTCGAGGAAAGTTCAGTCGAACTTTGCTCGGCATCGGTAACCCAAGACGCGCCAGCATGTCTTCATGATAGCCAACGATGCTGGCTGGTTTTCGATGACAAAGCCAATAAGGATATGGATCTGATAACTAACCAGCATTTTATCGCTGAAGAAGGAACATATTGGATCGAAGGCGTTGGCAAGATCACCACAGCCAACGGTGGTTTCGGTCATCAAGGTGCGTATGGATGCCAAGTCGAAATGACCAGTGTGAGCCGATTTGTTAAGATGCATAGCTAGGGGGGAGAGCCTTAACCCTATTACGTGATGTCCGCTTCCCACTCCAAAACCGACACCGCCCTCAAATAGGCCTTTCCTACATTATCCGGCTATGCCAGCCTTCATCCGGCTCTTTCATTTATGCGGTTGTTTGCGGGCGCGGCGACGGCGCGACGTACGGGGTGCTCGCAGCCTAGGGTGGGGTTCGAAGCAGCGCCGCACAGGGCTGAACTTTACTGAACTTTGGACCATCGCACGGCCCTCGGGCGGGCCGGATTCCGGGTCCAGACCGGAACGATAACAGGAGGCCAGGGCGGTTTGCCGCCGCTGAACGATCATTACCTCACCCCGGCACATCGGCTGTCACGCCGGCGCCACCTCCCACAGGATCAGCGCGGTCGCGTTGACATTCTCGCGCGCCTTCGCCGCGTCGAGCCGGGTCAGCTTCACGCTGCCCTTGAGCGCTCCCATCTCGATCATCGCGTCGATGACGACCACGCCGCCCGCGCCGATTTCGACATCCATCTCGGCCGCATTGGCGAGCTTCGCCTTCGCGGTCCCGACCTGAATGCGATGCGTGCCGGGTTCGACATCGGCCATCAACATCTGCCCCGACTTGATCTGGCCCGTCGCCGTGCCGTCCAGCGTGACGTTCATCCCCTGCAGCGCGGCGACGAAGCCGCGGCGGGTGATGTAGATGCGGCCCTTGCCTTCGGGCGCGCGCATTGCGCGGGCTTCGCCCAGCGCAGCGGTATCGCCCTTCTTGCCGCTCTTGTTGTTCGACAGCGCCCAAATGCAGAAGACGATCACGCCGATGAGGAGGAGGGGGGCGAGGATCAGCATCGTCGTCTCGCCGAGCAGGCTACCGAGCGACGGCCCCAGAAACGCCCCGAAGATCGCGGCTGCGAAGATGATCGTCAGCCACATCGCATTCTTGCTCATCGCGTCCTCCCTGTTTGTGCCCTCAGGCTGGCGCAAAATCTCCCGTCGCGTCGTCCATCACATGCAGCACGCCGTCGCTGATCGCGAAGAAGGCGCCGCGCAGTTTCAGGGTTCCGCGCTTTTCCTTCTCCTGGATACAGGGGAAAGTGCGCAGATTGGCTATGCTCACGCGCACAGCGGCCATTTCCATCGCACGTCCTGCCTCGCGATTGTCGATGTCGGGATGCGCAGCGCGAACCTCGGCGCCCGCGTCGTCCAGCATCGCAATCCAGTCGGCGATGAAGCCGCCACGACCGGGCTCTGCCCCTTCCATTGAGCGGTGAAGCGCCGCGTGGCAGCCGCCGCAGAGGCCGTGACCCATCACGACGATTTCCTCAACCTTCAGAAACTGCACCGCGAACTCGAGCGCGGCCGAAACGCCGTGACGGCCCGGCGTCGTCTCGAACGGGGGGACCAGCGCGGCAACGTTGCGCACGACAAAGATTTCGCCCGGATTCGTGTCGAAAATCTGCGAGGGCTCGACGCGGCTGTCGGAGCAAGCGATCACCATCACCTTGGGCGATTGCCCCTCGGCCAGCTCGTCCCAGCGGTCGCGCTGCTGCTGCCAGCCGCCGTTCCGAAAGCGGCGGTATCCATCGATCAGGTCTGCAAAGTGAGTCATGTCCGCCCCTTAGCATAGGTAGAGAGGTTGAGAAGAGGCGCGCACACGACTATGTGGGCGCCATGAACGCTCCCGCATCTACTCCCAGCCAGCGCGCGCGCAAGCCCGACTGGATCCGCGTCAAGGCTCCGACGAGCCCCGGCTACGCCGAAACGCGCAAGCTGATGCGCGAACTCAACCTGCACACGGTGTGCGAGGAAGCGGCGTGTCCGAACATCGGCGAGTGCTGGACCAAGAAGCACGCCACGGTGATGATTCTCGGCGACACCTGCACGCGCGCCTGCGCCTTCTGCAACGTCAAGACCGGGATGCCGCGTCCCGTCGATCTGCTCGAACCGGAGCATACGGCTGCGGCGGCAGCGAAGATGGGACTGACGCACATCGTCATCACCTCGGTCGACCGCGACGACCTGCCCGACGGCGGCGCCAGCCAGTTCGTGAAGGTGATCGAGGCGCTGCGCCGCGAAACTCCGCAGACGACGATCGAAATCCTGACCCCCGATTTCCGCAACAAGCCCGAAAGCGCGGTCGCGGCGATCGTCGACGCGCGTCCCGACGTTTACAATCACAATCTCGAAACCGTTCCGCGGCTTTATCCGACGATCCGTCCCGGCGCGCGCTATTATGCGTCGCTGCGACTGCTCGAAAGCGTCAAGCGCCGCGATCCGTCGATCTTCACCAAGTCGGGCATCATGCTCGGGCTTGGCGAGGAGCGGATGGAGGTCCACCAGGTGATGGACGATATGCGCAGCGCCGATATCGATTTCATGACGATGGGCCAGTATCTCCAGCCGACGCCGAAACATGCGAAGGTCGCCGAATTCGTGACGCCCAGGGCGTTCGATGCCTATGCGCAGATCGCCCGTGCCAAGGGCTTCCTGCAGGTCGCCTCATCGCCGCTGACACGGTCGAGCTATCATGCCGGCGACGATTTCGAGCGGATGCGCGCGGCGCGCGAGGAACAGCTCGCGCGCGATGCCCGGCCGGGACGGGTTGGGGCGGACTGATTGCCGCGGCATCACGAGACGCGCGAACTGCCGCACAGCGCCGAACAGATGTTCGCGCTGGTAACGGATATTGCGCGCTATCCCGAATTCCTGCCGTGGGTTATCGCGCTGCGCGTCCGCAGCGACAGTGAACATGAATCGGTGGCCGACATGATCGTCGGCTTCAAGGGGCTGCGCGAAAGCTTCTCGTGCCGCGTCCACAAGGAACGGCCGCGGACCGTGACTGTCAGCTATATCGACGGCCCGATGCGCCATCTGGAGAATGAATGGCATTTCGCGCCGCTCGAAAACGGCGGCTGCCGCGTCGATTTCATGGTCGATTTCTCGTTCCGCAGCCGCGTCTTCGAAACGCTCGCCGGGCAGATGTTCGACAAGGCGCTGCGCAAGATGATCGCCGCGTTTGAAACGCGCGCGGGCGAACTCTATGGCGCCGGAAGCGCGATATCCTCCGACGGTCGCAGCGCGTCCCTTTCGGGCTGAAGCAGGTCGAGCGCAAAGAGAGTCGCGGCCTGGCGGATCGCGGCGCGGTCGGTCGCTTCGAACTGAACACGCTGGGTGAAATAATCGTCGGGATCCTGGCCGCGCAGCGCGCGCGCGAAGACGACGAGGCCGACTGGCTTGCGTTCCGACCCGCCGCCGGGGCCAGCGATTCCGGTGATTGCCACCGCGACATCGGCGTCGCTGTTCGCGAGCGCGCCGGCGGCCATCGCCCATGCCGTCGCCAGCGCTACCTCGCCGAAGGTTTCGAGTATCTCGCTACTGACATCGAGCTGCTTCTGCTTCGCGTCGGCCGAATAGGTGATGAAGCCCGCCGAAAAGACGTCCGAGCTTCCGGCAATGTCGGTCAGCGCGGCGCTGACCATGCCGCCGGTGCAGCTTTCGGCGACTGCAATCCGCCTGCCCGCCGCACGGTTGGCGGCGAGGACCGCCGTGGCCAGTTGGTCGCGCTCGGCAAGGCGCGCTTCTGCGTCGAAAACCACTCTCAATTCTCCGGAAGTTCCAAGGTCGCTACGGCCTGCGCGGCGATCCCCTCGCGGCGGCCGGTGAAGCCCAGCCGCTCGGTCGTTGTGGCTTTCACACTAACGCGTTCGACCGGAATCGCAAGGATTTCGGCAATCCGTGCCCTGATGGCGGGGCGGTGCGGGCCGATTTTCGGGGCTTCGGCGATGATCATCAGATCGACGTGCGCGATATGACCATTGCGCGCCGCGACGCGCTCGCCGGCAAAGGCAAGGAAGCGGTGCGACGCCGCGCCGCGCCATTGCGGATCGCTGGGCGGGAAGTGGTCGCCGATATCCCCGTCCGACAGGGCGCCGAGGATAGCGTCGGTGATGGCGTGAAGCGCAACATCGGCATCGCTATGCCCTTCAAGTCCATGACTATGCGCGATTTCTATCCCGCCGATCCACAGCGGCTTGCCTGCAACCAGGCGGTGAACGTCATAGCCCATGCCGACCGCGGTTCGCATCGTTCCCGCTCCCAAAAGTCCCGCGAGGATTACCATATCCTCGGCATATGTCAGTTTGTGAAGCCGCGGGTCGCCCGGGACGGCAGCGACGGCAATGCCGAGCCGCCGGACCAGCTGCGCATCGTCGGTCGCCGCCGCTTCGACGGCCGCGGCGTGCGCGCGTCTGAGGATGCCCAGGCGGAATGCCTGCGGCGTCTGGACGCGCGCGAGGGCGCTGCGGTCGATGACCTCTCCCGCTTCGCCATGCGCCTGTTCGACGAGTGTATCGGGAACAGGCAGGGTCGGGATCGCCGCCGCCGAGGTTTCGAGCGCCGCAAGCAGCCGGTCGATGACATCGGTCGTCAATCCGGGGCGCGCGGCGTCGTGAACGAGGACCAGCGCCTCGTCCTCCCAATCGGCAAGGGTCTGCAAGGCATTGCCAACCGATTGCTGGCGCTCGGCGCCCGGTTCGGCGGAAATCCAGCCTTTCCCGATGCCATCCACGGCCGCCATGACGTCGCCATTCGCCACCAGTACGCCCAGTGAAATCGCCGGATGCGCGTCGAATGCATCGACGCTCCAGCGCAGCACGGCCTTGCCACCGAGCAATTCGAGTTGCTTTGGATGATCGAAACCCGCGCGCGTGCCAGAGCCCCCGGCAAGCAGGATCGCCGCGACGCGCGGAACGGTGGACGGCGTGGAGTCGGTCATCAGCCGCGCCGGTTAGCGCAGCCGCGCCTTGCGGGAAAGCCGCTTAGCGTGTAGGGGCTGCTCAAAATTTAGGCAATTCGAACGAAAGCTCCCCGCCATGGCGCCGCTCAGGCCCATTCAGATCGGCAATATCACCATCGCGGATCCCGTGATCCTCGCGCCGATGACGGGCGTCTCCGACCTGCCGTTCCGCAAGCTCGTCCGCTATTATGGCTCGGGGCTCAACGTCACCGAGATGATTGCCAGCCAGGCAGCGATCCGCGAGACGCGCCAATCGATCCAGAAGGCGGCGTGGGATCCGGTCGAAGAACCGGTGTCGATGCAGCTTGTCGGCTGCACTCCCTATGAGATGGGAGAGGCGGCGAAGCTCAACGAAGACCGCGGCGCCGCGATCATCGACATCAACATGGGCTGCCCGGTGCGCAAGGTGACCAACGGCGACGCAGGGTCGGCGCTGATGCGCGACCTGAAGCTCGCGGCGGCGTTGATCGACTCCTGCGTCAGAGCGGTGTCGGTTCCGGTCACGGTCAAGATGCGCATGGGTTGGGACCATGACAGCCTCAACGCCCCCGAGCTTGCGCATATCGCCGAGGATCTCGGCGCCAAGCTGGTCACGGTCCACGGCCGCACGCGCAACCAGATGTATCGCGGCGAGGCCGACTGGGCCTTTGTCCGCAAGGTCAAGGATGCGGTGTCGATCCCGGTGATCGTCAATGGCGACATCTGCTCGCCCGACGATGCCAAGACAGCGCTGGCGCAAAGCGGCGCCGACGGCGTGATGATCGGCCGCGGCGCCTATGGTCGCCCCTGGCTGCTCGGGCAGGTGATCGCGGCGCTGCGCGGCGAGGCCGAGCGGCCCGACCCCGGCATCGACGAACAATATGAAGTGATTACATCGCATTATCGTGCGATGATCGATCACTATGGCGAAATGACCGGCGTCAATATGGCGCGCAAACATCTGGGCTGGTACGTCAAGGGGCTGCACGGCTCGGCAGAGTTTCGTAACAAGGTCAACCAGATCCCCGACAGCAAGGGCGTCCTCGACGCGCTCGCAGCCTTTTACGGTCCATATCTGAGCAAGGCCGCTGCGTGAGCGCGCTGACGTCGAGCATCCCGACGTTTGACCATGACGAAATCATCCAGTCGCACCCGATCGCCACGCTGCTGATCGACAAGGGCGGAGTGATCCTGTTCGTCAACGCCGCCGCCGAGCAACTCTGCAATATCGGCCGCGCCGCGATGGTCGGGCGCGTCGTCTATGACGTCATCGGAATGGATCGCAGCTATCGCCAGCGGATGAACGACCCCGCGACCTCGGCGCTGTTCGCACACCGCGCGGAAATCTCGCTCGGCGGGCGCAAATCGGCGTTCGTCGACATGCAGATGGCGCCCTATGGTCGCAGCGGTCACCGCATCCTGACGCTTGTGCCCTCGCAGAGCGATGCCGAGCTGATGGGCGGTGCGATCGGACGGTCGGGCCGCGCGGCGGGGGCCGCGGCGTCGATGCTGGCGCACGAGATCAAGAACCCGCTCGCTGGGATCAAGGGCGCGGCGCAGCTTCTGGCGCGCAAGACCGACGCCAGCGGCGAGCGCTTTACGACGCTCATCTGCGCCGAAGTTGACCGGATTACCACCCTGATCGACCAGATGGAGCATTTCTCGCGCGGCCAGCCGATCGCTTGTGCGCCGCTCAATCTGTATCAGCCGATCCACCAGGCGATCGAAACCGCACGTGCACGGCAGTTTCCGGGCATTCGCTTTGCCGAGGATTTCGACCCCTCGCTGCCGCTCGTCCATGGCAATCATGACGCGGTCGTGCAGATACTGCTAAACCTGATCACCAATGGCTGCGAGGCGCTCGGCGGGCGCGACGACGGCGTGGTACGCGTCGCGACGGCATTCCGCCACGGCCTGTCGATCGACAATGGCGACGGCCGCGGCCGCATCGCGTTGCCGATCGAGGTCAGCGTCAGCGACAATGGCCCCGGCGTGCCCGCCGACATCCGCGGCGACCTGTTCGATCCCTTTGTGACCACCAAGCGCGAGGGCAGGGGGCTTGGCCTCGCGCTCGTCGCCAAGCTGGCGCGCGACATGGGCGGCACCGTCCAGCATATGCGCGACGGGGAATGGACCCGCTTCCGCGTCCACCTGCCGGCCGTGCCCAAGAAAGGCCGCGGCGAATGACCGGCAAGACGATCCTGCTCGTCGAGGATGATCCCGCGATCGCGCTGATCATCCGCGAGACGCTGACCGGCGAGTGCGGTACGTTCGTGTCTGTCGGCAGTGTCGGCGAACGCAACGCGTGGCTTGCCGACAACCGGCCCGATCTCATCATCACCGATGTCGTGCTGCCCGATGGCGACGGCATCGACTCGCTTCCCGGTGCCGGGGTCGATCCAGAGACGCCGGTGATCGTGCTGTCGGCGCAGAATACCCTCGATACCGCGGTGCGCGCGACGGGGATCGGCAGCTATGATTATCTGCCCAAGCCCTTTGACCTCGAAGAACTGACCGCAAGCGTCCGCGCTGCGCTCGAACGCAGCAACCAGCCGGCGGCGAAGGTCGATCCGGGGCAAGCCGACAGCCATGGTCTCGTCGGCCGTGCGCCGTCAATGCAGGCGGTCTATCGGACGATCGCGCGGCTCGCGACGAACGATCTTGCGGTGCTGATCCTCGGTGAATCAGGGACGGGCAAGGAAGTCGTCGCGCGCGCCATCCATGCGACGGGGCTGCGCCGCGCCGGTCCCTTTGTTGCCATCAACATGGCGGCGATCCCGCGCGAGCTGATCGAGGCCGAACTGTTCGGCCATGAAAAGGGAGCGTTCACCGGCGCGCACAGCCGCAACGCCGGCCGTTTCGAACAGGCAGCGGGAGGCACGCTCTTCCTCGACGAGATCGGCGACATGCCGCTCGAGGCGCAGACGCGGCTGCTGCGCGTGCTCCAGAGCAATGAATATTCGACCGTCGGCGGCAGCCATGCGCTGCGCGCCGACGTGCGCGTCATCGCCGCGACGCACCGCGACATGCGGACGCTCGTCGCCGATGGCCGCTTCCGCGAGGATCTTTTCTACCGGCTCAACGTCATTCCCGTGACTTTGCCGCCGCTGCGCGACCGGCGGAGCGATATCGCGGCGCTGGTGCGCCACTTCGTCGATGCCGGGCGCCATTCAGGGCTCCCCGACCGCCAGTTTGCGCCAGAGGCCATGCAATTGCTCGAACGGCACGACTGGCCGGGTAACGTCCGCGAGCTGGGCAACGTCGTCCAGCGGCTGGCCGTGCTGTCGCGCGATACGACGGTGACCCAGCGCGACGTCGAATCGGTGCTCCACGACAGCGGCGAGGGCGCGATGCCCGCCGACCCCGTCGACCTGATCGCGCGTGCGGTCGACGACTGGGCGCGCGAGCAGCTGGCCGCCGCGGATCATGACGGCGAGATTCACGAGCGGCTGGAGGCGATCGTCGAGGCCGCGCTGCTTCGCCGGACGCTGCGCGAAGTGCGCGGAAATCAGCTCGAAGCCGCTCGCCGGCTGGGAATTAATCGCAATACGTTGCGCAAGCGGCTGGGCCAGCTCGATATCGATCCCGCACAACCCTGACGATCTGATCGGCCGGAGCCGGTAATCGATCGCCGAGCGCACTTTGTGTGTTTTCTATGCAACAGCTTTGTCGTAACAAGGCAACAATGGAGCCCGCCGCTTCCCCCCTTCAAGCAAGTGAACTACCCGCCGCGGGCGCCAGTTCGCGCGGTTGGCACTTTGCCGCGCCCGAATATTACACGCTGGCGGTGATCGTCAGCGTCGCACTCGCGACTTATATCTTCGTTACCGGCGACGCGCAGAGCGAGAGACTGCTGACTCCGGGACTGGTTGCGGCGATCATGATCGTGAACCTTGTCCCGGCGATGGCGCTGATCGTCCTCGTCGGCAGCCGCGTCGCGCGTGCGCGCGCCGAGCGATCGATGGCGGGAGGCAACGGACGGCTGCACGTCCGGCTGGTCGCGCTCTTCTCGCTGATCGCAGCGGCCCCGACGCTGCTGGTGGTGATCTTCGCGTCGCTGCTCTTCCAATATGGCGTCGATTTCTGGTTCTCCGATCGATCGCGCGGCATGTTCGAAAATGCCGCGGGCCTCGCGCAAGGCTATTATCAGGAAAACCAGCGCGAAGTCGGCGCGAACACCATCGCAATGTCCAAGGATATCGGGGCGTTCCTGCAGCGGGTTCCGATCGACGATCCGGCCTTCTCCAACTATTATCTGCAGCAGGTCGTCGTCCGGAACCTCAATGAATCGGCGATAATTGAGATCGGTGCCGATGGCGTTGCCCGCACGCCGGCGATGATCGACCCGGACAACCGCGCGGCCGAAAGCCGTATCTCGCCCTCGATGGTCGAACGCCTCGATCGCGGGCAGGATGTCGTCGTCGTCCGGCGATCGGACCGGATCGAGGCGGCGACGCGCTTGCCAGGGACGCGGCGCGCCTATCTCTATGCCTCGCGCGACGCCAATGTGCTGGGTTTCCAGCAGTCAGAACGCGCGCGGACCGTCCTCGCCGATTACAACGGGCTGTTCCAGCGCTCGCAGCAGTTGCAGCTTCAGTTCAACGGCGCGCTTTATCTTGGATCGCTGCTGCTTCTCGCGCTCGCGGTGATCGCCGCGATCGTCGTTGCCGACCGCATCGTGCGCCCGCTCGGTACCTTGATCGGGGCGACGCGGACCGCGGCGGGCGGCGATCTGTCGGTGCGCGTGACGCCGCCGGCGCGCGATGACGAAATCGCGGTGCTGACGCGCGCATTCAACCGGATGACCGAACAGCTCGAGGGGCAGACGGGGGCACTCGTCAGCGTCAACGAACAGCTCGAAACGCGCCGCAGCTTCATCGAGGCGGTGCTGTCCGGCGTCTCGTCGGCAGTCGTCTCGGTCGATGCCGAACACCGCATCCTGCTCGCCAACTCAGCCGCCGAGCATCTGATCGGGCAGAGCGCCGGGGAATTGACCGGCCAGCCCCTCGCCGATGTCGCGCCGGAACTCGCGCGGCTGCTGACCAGCGAAGAGCATGAGGCGATCGTGCAACTGGCGCGGCGCGACGCGGAGCCGGCGACGCTTGCGGCAAAGGCGGTGGCGCAGGGCGACGGCTATGTGCTGAGTTTCGAGGATATCACGCAGCAATTGCTCGACCAGCGCCGCGCGGCCTGGTCCGACGTCGCGCGCCGGATCGCGCACGAGATCAAGAATCCGCTGACCCCGATCCAGCTTGCGGCCGAGCGGCTCCAGCGGCGGTTCGGCGCGAAGGTCGAAGGCGACGAGGCGACCTTCCGCCGCCTGACCGACACGATCATCCGTCAGGTTCACGACATGCGCCGCATGGTCGACGAATTTTCGAGCTTCGCGCGAATGCCCAAACCGACCTTCGGCGTCGAGGATGTTCGCGATATCCTGCGCCAGGCGGTGTTCCTGTTCGAGGTTGCGAAGCCCGATATCCAGTTCAGCGTGAAGACCCCGAACGAGATCGAACCGCTGGTGTGCGACCGCCGGCTGTTGTCGCAAGCCCTTACCAATATCGTCAAAAACGCTGTGGAAGCGATTGAAGAAAATTCGAAAGATTCAGAATCTCCTCCAATCGGCCATATCCGCGCCGAGCTGGACATCGGGCGCGACGATGCCATTGTCATCCGCATTTCCGACGACGGAATCGGATTGCCGGAGGCACGCGACGCGATCGCCGAACCCTATATGACGACGCGGCAGGGCGGCACCGGGCTCGGTCTCGCGATCGTGAAGAAGATCGTCGAGCAGCATTATGGCGAGCTCGATTTCTGCGACAATCCGGCGGGGCAGGGGACGTGCGTGACGCTGACGCTGCAACCCGACCGGCTGCGACCGCTCGCGGGTAAGGGCGGCGACTTGGTGACAGGGCAGATTGAATCGGTTCCGGGGCGGATCCGGAACCGGCAAGGCAAAGAAGAATATGGCGCTTGATATACTGATCGTCGACGACGAGCGTGACATCTGCGAACTGGTGGCCGGCGTCATGGAGGACGAGGGCTATGAGGCGCGCACCGCGTCCGACAGCGACGCCGCGCTGGAAGCGATCCGCCAGCGCAGGCCTTCGCTCGCGCTGATCGACGTGTGGCTGCAAGGATCGCGTCTCGACGGGCTGGGGCTGGTCGAGGCGATCAAGGCGTTCGATCCGACGTTGCCGATCATCGTCATATCGGGGCACGGCGGGCTCGACACCGCGGTCGCGGCGATCCGCCGCGGGGCGTTCGATTTCATCGAAAAGCCGTTCGAGGCCGAGCGGCTGCTGCATCTCGTCGCGCGCGCGACCGAGAGCGAGCGGTTGAAATTCGAGTATGAGCAACTTCGCGAAAAGGCCGGCCCCGCCGACGAACTGACCGGAACCAGCGCTGCGATCAACAATGTCCGCGCGACACTGAAGCGCGTTGCCGGCACCGGTAGCCGCGTGCTCATCACGGGTGCGCCGGGGGTGGGGAAGGAGGTTGCCGCGCGCGTCCTTCATGGCTGGAGCGGGCGGCAGAATGCCCCGTTCCGTGTCATTTCCTCCGCCCGGATGGATCCCGAGACGGTCGAGACCGAGCTGTTCGGGTCGGAGGCCGAGGACGGTTCGATCCGCGTCGGCCTGCTCGAACAGGCGCATGGTGGAACGCTGTTCCTTGACGAGGTCGCGGACATGCCGCTGACCACGCAGGGCAAGGTTCTGCGCGTCCTGACCGACCAGAGCTTCACCCGCGTCGGCGGACGGACGATGATCCGCGTCGACGTCCGCATCATCTCGGGCTCGGCGCGCGACCTCAAGACCGAGATCGCGGAGAGCCGGTTTCGCGAGGATCTCTATTACCGGCTGAACGTCGTGCCGGTGCATATCCCGCCGCTGCGCGAACGGCGTGACGATATCGCCAGTCTCTGCGACCATTTCGTCCGGCGCTACGCCGCCGACCGCCGCGCGCCGCCGCCCGAAATCAGCGCCGAAGCAATGGCTGCACTGCAAGCCCACGATTGGCCGGGAAATGTCCGCGAACTGCGCAACGTGATCGAACGTGTGATGATCCTCGCGCCGAGTGACAGGCTGGGCCGGATCGACGCCGACATGCTGCCCTCCGAGCTGGTTCGCGGCGGCACCGACATATTGCCCGGCAGCGAATCGATCACCGCCATTCCGCTCAAGGAAGCACGCGAGAATTTCGAGCGCGAATATCTGCGCATCCAGATCAACCGTTTTTCGGGCAATATCTCGCGCACTGCGACCTTCATCGGCATGGAGCGGTCGGCGCTGCACCGCAAACTGAAGCTGTTGGGATTGACGGATAATCCCGAAGGCGAGGGGTGACGGCTTTGCGCTAGACCTGCGGCAAGCTTTGCCGCATATTGCCGCCTGCGATGAAGGCTAGAATGCCGGAGAACCGGCGCCGCACCCGCGGTCCTACCGCCAAGAACAGGAGGCAAATGTGTCCGATAAAAATCAGAATCTCCAAGATCTTTTCCTCAACGCCCTTCGCCGCAGCAAGACGCCCGTCACGATGTTCCTCGTCAAGGGCGTGAAGCTTCAGGGCATCATCACCTGGTTCGACAATTTCTCGCTGTTGCTGCGCCGCGACGGCCAGTCACAGCTCGTTTACAAACATGCGATCTCGACGGTGATGCCGTCGCACGACTTCGACGTCGGCGCGCTCGGCGCGGACCTTCGCGAAGCGCCCGCGAGCAAGGGCAAGGCGTTGCAGGACGTGTTCCTGAACGCGGTGCGCCGCTCGGACGAGTCGGTGACGATGTTCCTTGTCAACGGTGTGATGCTGCAGGGCGATATCGTGGCGTTCGACCTCTTCTGCATGTTGCTCGAGCGCGAGCGGCAGGTGCAGCTCGTCTACAAGCACGCGATCTCTACCGTGCAGCCCAACGGGCCGATCAACCTGACCGATAATGGCGAAGAGGACGGCGAAGCCGGCGCCTGACCTTGGGACGATGACCGCCAGCGAAGATGAAGTGACGCGCGGCGCCGCCGCGCTGCTCGTCGTGCCCGAATGGCACGCGCAGCGCCTGTCGCGCGACCTCGACGCGCGCGTCGAGGAAGCGAAGGGGCTGGCGGTAGCGATCGGACTCAATGTCGTCGCGGTGCACCCGCTGCGGCTGCGCCAGACCCGCGCGGCAACCCTGCTCGGTGTCGGCCAGATCGAAGCGATCAAGCCCGACATCGCGATGGAGGGCGTGCAGCTCGTCATTGTCGATGCGGCGCTCACCGCGATCCAGCAGCGCAACCTTGAAACCGAGTTCGGGACCAAGGTGATCGATCGTACCGGGCTGATCCTCGAAATCTTCGGCGAGCGTGCCGCGACCGCCGAAGGGCGGTTGCAGGTCGAACTCGCGCATCTCGACTATCAGGCGGGGCGGCTGGTGCGCAGCTGGACCCACCTCGAGCGCCAGCGCGGCGGCTTCGGCTTCCTCGGCGGGCCGGGCGAGACGCAGATCGAGGCTGACCGCCGGATGATCCGCAACCGCATGGCGCGCATCCGCCGAAGCTTGGAGGATGCGCGCCGGACGCGGCAATTGCAGCGCGCCAAGCGGCAACGCGCGCCTTGGCCGGTAATCGCACTGGTCGGCTATACCAATGCCGGAAAATCGACCTTTTTCAATCGCCTGACGGGAAGTGACGTCATGGCGGAAGATATGCTTTTCGCGACCCTCGATCCGACGATGCGCGAAATCCGGCTACCCGGCATCGACAAGGCGATCCTGTCGGATACCGTGGGCTTCGTGTCCGACCTGCCGACCGAACTCGTCGCCGCGTTCCGAGCCACGCTGGAGGAGGTCACCACCGCTGACCTGATCGTTCATGTCCGCGACATCGTCCATCCCGACAGCGACGCGCAATATGACGATGTGCGGGCGATCCTCGATTCACTCGGCGTCAATGGACCGCGCGACGGGGAGGGGGAGGACGCTCCCGATGCGGTTCCGCAGATCGAAATCTGGAACAAGATCGACACCGCCGACGCCGACCGCCGCGCGCAGATCGAGGAGATGGCGGCGCGGCGTCCCGACGTCGCGATCATCTCGGCTGTGAGCGGCGAGGGCGTCGAGGCGGCGCGCGCGCTCATGGCGTCGCAATTGACTGCGCAGCACAAGGTGGAGCGCATCTTCCTCCGTTTCGATCAGGGCGAAGCGATGGCGTGGCTCCACGCGCGCGGAGAAGTCCTGTCCGACCTGCCCGAGGGCGAGGGGCATATGCTCACGGTGCGCCTCGACCCGGCCGATCGCGCGCGGTTCGAGCGGCTGTGGCCGCCGAGCGTCGCGTAGGGGCCCGACCCTAGGAGCGCTCCGACGCCTTGACCGCCTGCCAATGCATTTCGAGCGTATCGAGCGGCAGTTTCGCAATATCGGGTCCGGCACGGTCCTCGACAGCCTGGAAGCGGCGTGCAAACTTGTCGTTGGCGGCGCGCAGCGCGCTTTCGGCATCGACACCAAGATGGCGCGCATAGTTTACGACCGCGAACAGCAGGTCGCCGATCTCTTCGGCGCGCGCTGCATCGTCGGGTGCCGTCACGACTTCAGCAAGTTCTTCGGGGATCTTTTCACGCGGCCCGTCGGCGTCGGGCCAATCGAAGCCGACGCGCGCGGCGCGGCCCTGCAGCTTCTGCGCGCGTAACAGGGCTGGCAGCGAAAGCGCGACGCCGTCGAGCGCACTCTTGGGGCCGTCCGATGCGCGTTCGGCTGCCTTGATCGTTTCCCATTGGACGCGCACATCGTCCGTCCGCACATCGCCGAAGATATGCGGGTGCCGGCGCTCCATCTTGTCGCTGATCGCGGTCGCGACATCGTCGAATCCGAACAGGCCTCCATCGGTCGCGATCTGGCTGTGGAATACGACCTGGAGCAATAAGTCGCCAAGCTCGTCGCAGATCGCGGCAGGGTCGCCGCCGGCGATCGCGTCGGCGACCTCATAGGCTTCCTCGATCGTATAGGGCGCGATCGTCGAGAAGTTCTGCGCGAGATCCCATTCGCATCCACCATCGGGGTCACGCAATTTTGCCATGACGGCAAGCAGGCGGTCGATGGGGGACTGGACCAGGGGGGCCGCGGATTCGCTCATCTATTTATCCGATAATATATATTATGTTAAATATGATATGTCGGGGAGCGAGGGACTTAACCCCCTCGTGCCACTTGAAACGTCCAGATCGCCAGAAACACCAGCGCGAAAATCGCCGCCCACGCGAGCGCCATCTTGACGCCATCGGCCAGCTTGATCCGGCGCGCGACGAGCGCGCTGATCACTAGGGTTAGCGCGCCGGCGAACCAGATCAGCTCGACCGTCGTGTCGCCGCTCATAATTGGACCTCTAACCCATCATAGCCGGGTTCGACACCCGGTGGCAGTTCGGCCGCAAGGTCGTCATAATCCATCGTGTTGTCCATATGCGTGATGATAGCGCGCGGATTGCCGACCTTGGCAAGTCCTTCGAGGCTCATCGCCAAATGCGGATGCGTCGGATGCGGATAGCGGCGGAGCGCGTCGATGACGAACAGGTCGACCCCTTGAAAGAACTCAACCATTTCGTCCGTAAATTTAGAGAAATCAGTGGCATAGCCGATCCTGTGCGCACCATCGCTGAAGATAAGCCCGGTCGCCTTGATCGGGCCGTGCGGCATTTCGAGCGCCGAGACTTCGATCGGGCCGATCGATTGATGGTCGTGAAGGTCGATCGGATCGACCGACGCCGGATAGCCGGCATTTCCCGCGAACGCATAAGTGAATCGCCACTTCAGAATGTCGAGTACATGGTCGCGGGCATAGACCGGCACCGCGGAGCGCCGCAGATGCATCACCTGACGCAGATCGTCGAGCCCGTGCGTGTGGTCGGCATGTTCGTGCGTCCAGATCACCGCGTCGATTTCGCCGACGCATGCGTCGAGCAGCTGCAGGCGCATGTCGGGGCTGGTGTCGACAAGGATACGAAAGCCACCCAGCGACACCATGATCGATGCGCGACTGCGCAGGTTGCGCGGATTGTCGGGATCGCACGCGCCCCAGTCGTTGCCGATCCGCGGCACGCCCGAGGACGTCCCGCAGCCAAGAATTCTCAGTTTCATGGGCGCTGCGACGTCATGGTGCGGCCTTGTTGAAAAGCGCATAGAAATTGGCGCTGGTCGCCGCCGCCAGGGCCTCACGATCCTCGTCGCGCAGCTCGGCCAGGAAAGCCAGCGTATCGGCGACGAACGCGGGTTCTCCTGTCTTGCCGCGATGCGGGACGGGGGCGAGGAAGGGGGAGTCGGTCTCGATCAGCAGCCGGTCCTGCGGCAGCCATTTCGCGGTCGCTTGCAGGTCGGCGGCGTTCTTGAACGTCACGATGCCCGAAATCGAGATGAAGAGCCCGAGGTCCAACGCTTGCCGCGCGAAATCGTCGCTCGCGGTGAAGCAATGGATCACGCCGGGGAAGGTCGCCCTGCCCATCTCCTCGCCGAGCAAAGCGAGCGTGTCGGCCTCGGCATCGCGCGTGTGGACGATCACCGGCAGGCCCGTTTCCTGCGATGCGTGGATATGGCGGCGGAAGCTGTCCTGCTGCCGGACGCGGTCGCTCTTGTCGTAATAATAGTCGAGCCCGGTCTCGCCGATCCCGATCACGCGCGGATGCGCCGCGCGAGCGACGAGCTTCGCGGTATCAACGTCGGGATGATGATCGGCGTCGTGCGGATGGATGCCGACACTCGCCCAGACGTCATCATTCGCCTCGGCGGCGGCGAGGACATCGTCCCATTCGCTCTCGCGCGTCGCGATGTTGAGCATC
This sequence comes from Sphingopyxis sp. Geo48, assembly GCF_949769155.1. Classification (NCBI taxonomy): domain Bacteria; kingdom Pseudomonadati; phylum Pseudomonadota; class Alphaproteobacteria; order Sphingomonadales; family Sphingopyxidaceae; genus Sphingopyxis; species Sphingopyxis sp. Geo48. The sequence continues at coordinate 428,035 of NZ_CATKPA010000002.1, forward strand.
GCGGTAACCCCCCTCTCCCGCGCGCGCGCCAGCACCTCGCCCTGCTGCTCGGCGAGCCCCTTGTAGTTGAGGTGGCAGTGCGAATCGACGAGCATCAGCCCTCCCCCTCTCCTTCCGGCAGTTCGAGGCGCGGGAAGATGGGGACAGGCTGGCCAACGGTGAAACCGCCAGCGGCGAGTTTGGCGAACCAGTCCTTGTCGGCGAGCGACGTGAAATCGCGCGCATCGGCGGCGATGCCCATCTGGTCGAGCAACTTGTCGGCGGCGTCGGGGACAACCGGACGGATTGCGATCGCGAGGGTACGGACCGCCTGGAACAGCGTCATCAGCACCGCGCGCATCCGCTCGGGGTCGGTTTTGCGGAGCGCCCAGGGCGCTTGCGTGTCTACATATTGATTGCAGGCGAAAACGGCGCGGATCCAGTCCTCGATCCCGACCGAGAAGGCGAGCTGCTCGAATTCGCGTGGAAGTTGCGTCCGAGCCATGTCATTGACAGCGTGCATCAGCGTGAGATCGTCTTGCGCCGGCGTGTAATCAGCCGACACTACACCATTCAAATTCTTGAAAATCATCGATAAGCTGCGCTGTGCGAGATTGCCGAAGCTGTTCGCCAAATCGGCATTCGCGGTGCGGACGATCGCCTCGGCCGAATAGCTGCCGTCCTGCCCGAAGCTGACTTCGCGAAGCAGATAATAGCGAAGCGCGTCGACCCCGAACCGTTCGGCAAGCTCCATCGGATCGACGACATTGCCGAGCGACTTCGACATCTTTTCGCCGCGGTTGAGCAGGAAGCCGTGACCGAAGACCTGCTTGGGCAGGGGCAGATTGGCGCTCATCAGGAAAGCCGGCCAGTAAACGGTATGAAAACGCACGATATCCTTGCCGATCATATGGATATTCGCGGGCCAGAATTTGCCCCACTCGCCGTCGAGGTCGGGATAGCCGAGCGCCGACATATAAGTGGTGAGAGCATCGACCCAGACATACATGACATGCCCCGGCGAGTCCGGCACCGGCACGCCCCAGTCGAAGCTGGTCCGCGAGACGCTGAGATCCTTGAGCCCGCCCTCGACGAAACGCAGCACCTCGTTGCGCCGGCTTTCGGGGCGGATGAAGTCGGGGTTTTCATTATAGAGCGCGAGCAATTTATCCTGATAGGCGGACAGTCGGAAGAACCAGCTTTCCTCGACGGTCCATTCTACCGGTGTGCCCTGCGGCGAGAGCTTGCTCTCCCCTTCCCCCTGCACGAGTTCGCTTTCGTCGTAGAAGGCCTCGTCGCGGACCGAATACCAGCCCTCGTAGCGGTCGAGATAAAGGTCGCCATTCGCTTCCATCGCGCGCCATAGCGCCTGCGATGCCGCATGGTGCGCGGGGTCCGATGTACGCATGAAATGATCGAAGCTGATATTCAGTTTTCTGTACATCTCACGGAAATACCCCGACATTTCATCGGCGAGTTCGATCGTTGGGCGCCCTTGGTCGCGCGCCGTCTGGTACATTTTCAGGCCATGTTCGTCGGTCCCCGTCGTCAGCCGCACGTCGCGCCCGCGCATCCGCTGAAAGCGCGCCATCACGTCGGTCGCAATGGCCTCATAGGCATGGCCGATATGGGGGCGGCCGTTGGGGTAGCTGATGGCGGTGGTGATGTAGAAAGGTTCAGACATGCGCGCGCCTTAGCGGGTGGCGCGCGCGAGGGGAAGCGTCAGCGCGCGGCCTGCGTTTCGCGGGGCGCGAGTTCGGCGAGGCAGTTGCCGATTTCGAAGCCGACCATCGAGCCGTCATAGGAGCCGCGGATCGCGTCGCGCACCGTGCGCTGCACCCTGTCCCACTGCGCGAGGACCGGTGCGATGTCGGCAATCGGACGCTCGCGGGCGATCCGCGAAAGCAGGCCGGGAACGATGTCGATCACCAGTTCGAGCCGTTCGCGGTTGCTCGATCCACCCACTTCCCGCGCGAGCGCGTCGCGGAGGCGGTTGCCGGGGTCGCCGGTGGTCGCGATCGCGAGCAATTTCTTCTCCATCGCCGCGACATCGCTGTCGATCAGCACCAGCGCCTTGCCGGGAACACCGCCCGACGCTGTGACGATCGCGCGCACCTCGGCCATGTCCAGCATCGGGCGCAGGTCGTGCAGCCACGATGTCATGACGTCACGATCAACGGGTTGAAAACGCAGGATTCTGCACCGCGATCGGATCGTGGGCAGCAAGCGCCCGGGCGAATGGCTGACGAGCATGAACAAGGTTCGCGCGGGCGGCTCCTCAAGCGTCTTGAGCAACGCATTGGCGCCGTCGGTTTCGAGATCGTCGACCGCGTCGATGATGACCACACGCCATTCGCCGAGCGAGAGCGAGAGGTGCAGGCGCCGGATCATCCCGCGCACCTGCTCGATCGTGATGTTGCGCGCGAGTTCCTTGCCCTTGTCCTTGGGCTGGCGCGTAAGATGAATGATCTCGGGATGGTTGCCCGCATCGACCAACCGGCTCGCTGCGCCGTCGCCGGGATCGTCGAGCGTCGCCGCATCGCCGCTGCGTCCATGGGTGGCGAGGAACCGCGCGACACGCGTGGCGAAACTGCCCTTTCCCATGCCCTGCGGCCCTGCGAGCAGCCAGGCGTGGTGCAGCCGGTCGGCCTGCCATGCCTCCAGAAAGGCGGCTTCGGCATCCGCATGGCCGATCATGGCAGCCATTCGGTGAGTTCGGCGAGGATCGTGGCAGTCACCGCGTCGGCGGGCGCGTCGGCGCCGACCACCCGCCAGCGCGCGGGTTCGGCCGCCGCCATTTCGAGGAAGCGCGCATTAAGGCGCATCTGATAGTCGGCGGGCTTGCTGCCCATGCGATCGGCACTGCCGGCGTCGCGGACCGCAAGCCGCCGTGCAGCTTCGTCGGCGCCGACCGTGAGGAGGAAAGTGCGGTCGGGCATCAGCCCGAGCGAGCCAAAAGAATGGAGCGCCAATATGTCGGCGTCGGTGATGCCGCCGCCGCCGCCCTGATAGGCGCGCGACGAATCGATGAAGCGGTCGCACAAGACCCACGCGCCGCGGTCGAGCGCGGGGCGGATGGCGCGGGCGACATGGTCGGCGCGCGCAGCGGCAAACAGCAAGGCCTCGCTCCGCGCATCCCAACGGTCGTCATTCCCTTCCATCAGCAACGTGCGGACCGCCTCGGCGCCCGCGCTACCGCCCGGTTCGCGTGTCGCGACGACCTCGATTCCGCGCTCCGCAAGCGCGGCAGCGAGAGCACGAATCTGGGTAGACTTGCCGACCCCTTCCCCGCCCTCGAGCGTGATGAACCGCCCGCTCACCAGCCGGTCAACCGGTAGAAACCTGTCCGCAACCGGGCGAGCCAGCCGCCACGCCCGACGTCGGCTGCTGCAATCAGCGGCGTGGTTTGAGGCGGCAAGCCGTCGGGCGTCACGATCAGGTCGGCGACGGGCGTCCCGCGGGCGACGGGCGCGGGCAGCGGGGCACGGCTGCGCATGACGGCGCGGTAGCCGCCCGAATAGCCTTTGGGAACCGTCATCTGGACTGCCACGCCGGGTTCCGCCCCGACCATCGGAGACCTCCCCTTGCCGACCTCGACATGGCCCACCTTGGCGCCGGCAGAGACGATCTTGCGCCCCTCCCACTGTTCGAACCCCCAGGTCATCAGCCGCTCGGCCTCGTCGCGTCGTGCCTTTTCGCTTTCCATACCGGCAACGACCATGATCAAGCGGCGCCCACCGCGCTTTGCCGAGCCCAGGAAGCAATAGCCCGCCTCTGCCGTGTGGCCCGTTTTCAATCCATCGGCGCCCGCGAAACGGCCGAGAATCGGGTTGCGGTTCGGCTGGACGATCGGCTTGCCGGCGGGCGACTTGCCGTGCTGCAGCCTGGGAATCGAAAAATAGCGGGCGTATCCGTCGGGATGCTCGCGGATCAGGCGATCGGCCAGGGTGACGAGATCGTCGGCGCTGACCTTGGTCACTCCCCCATCGGGCCAGCCATTTGGCGTACCGAATCGACTCGATTTCATCCCAATTTTGCTCGCCATATCATTCATTCTTTTGACGAAAACTTCTTCACTACCGTCGATTCCGACTGCGAGGACCGCGGCGGCGTCATTGCCCGAAACAGTGATCAATCCCTTCAGCAAGTCGTCGACCGACACTTTTTCACCCGATCGCAGGAACATCGTCGACCCGCCCGTGCTGCCGTTCCATTTCTTCCATGTCGCTTCGCTGACGGTGAACAGCTTTTCGCTCGATAATTCGCCCTTCTTGATCAGGTCGAGCACGACATAGGCGGTCATCACCTTCGCCATCGAAGCGGGGGCGAAACGCTTGTCGGCGCCGCGCGAAAAGAGGATCGCGCCCGAATGCATGTCCTTCAGCAATACGATCGGCGCTTGGGTGACATAGATCGGGCGGGTGACCGGGTCCTTCGTGCCCGGCGCCGCGTCCGCGGCGGCGATCGGCAGCGATGCCGAAAGGACGAGCATCACAAGCGTTACCGTGCCAGCTTTCAGGATCGACGACGCTCTTTCCATGGCGGCGTCAGCGGTCGCGAACCACGACAGCGTCGCGGAATCCCTTCCCCTTCACCCTTCCGAGCGCCGCGCGCGCCTCGGCGTCGCTGGCGAAGGGGCCGGCGCGGACGCGCCAGAGATTGCCCGCCTTCACGACCGAGCCGCCGACGGACTTCGCCGCCGCACTGGCGCGTTCCTCACTGCTGAACGCGCCTACCTGCACAAAATAGCTTCCAATTGCGGGTGCGGGCTTTGCTGGCGACGCGGGTTTCATGGGTGCCGGCTTGGCGACCGGCGCGGGCTTTGAGGGCGCGGCGGGCGTCTTCACTTCGAGCCTGTCATCGCCGGGCTTTTGCGTTCCCGATGCGACCGGCGCCGCTGGCTGCCCACCCGGAACAGGAAGCGTTTTCAATTTGTTGCGAAGGATTGCGAGCAATGAGTCGGGGGTTGCGATGCGTTCGGGAACCGGGCGTCCGGCGCGCAGTTGCGCGCGTTCTGCCTGCGGCGGGTTCGTGCGGCGGACGCGCACCGCGGCGACGCCTTCGGTGATGCCAAGCTGCGCCGCGGCGCCGCGCGACAGGTCGATCAGCCGGTCGTTCGCCATCGGCCCACGGTCGTTGACCCGGACCAGGATTGTGCGTCCGGTGTCGAGCGCAGTCACCTCGACATAGCTTGGCAGCGGCAACGTCTTGTGCGCGGCGCTGATCGTGTCGGGGTTGAAGGTCTCGCCGTTCGCCGTCGGCCGGCCGCCGAGTTCCTCGCCGTACCAGCTCGCATAGCCGACATCGTCATAGTCGGGGATATCAGCGGGCGTGTAAGTCGTGCCGCCGATCGTATAGGGATCGCCGATCTTGACCGGCGTATCGGCGACAAGCTCGGCCGCAGGGGCCGGAGTCGGTGGTGCTGCGACGGGCTCGCCGTCGCGCGTGCCATCGAAACTACCGCAACCGCCAAGCAGCAACGCCGCCCCGGCCATCAGCACACCGCCCCTACCGATCGATTTCATCTGCCAGCAACCCCACCGAAAGCGCGTAAAAGTTGGAACAATTATAGTCCAATATCGCACGATAGTTGCCAGTCAGCAAATAGGCGGTTTTTCCTGGACCATCGGGTTCCAGCAGGGTCGCCTGCACCTGCCCGTCGGGCCAGCGCCCATCGAGCGTCTGGAAACCGTCGGCGCGCCATTCGGCCATCGAACGCCAGCGGCTGTAGCGCGCGAACACGCGCGAACAGCGCGTCGGCTGGAGCCGGCTGGCCATCGCCGCGCGATTATAGCCGTCGGGCACGCGAACCGCGACGCCCCACGGCTGGCCGGCGCGCCAGCCGGCGCGGCGCAGATAGGCGCCGATCGATTCGATCGCATCGGCTTCGCTCGACCAGATGCGCGCGACGCCGTCGCCGTCGCCGTCTTCGGCGACCTGGAGATAGACCGAGGGCAGAAATTGCGGATAGCCGAAGGCTCCGGCCCAACTTCCCTTGAGCACATCGCGCGGTACACCCTTCTGGACCATCTCCAGCGTCGCGAGGAATTCGGGTTCGAACAGGGTTCGGCGGCGCCCCTCGTAGGCCAGCGTCGCCAGCGCTTCGGGAAGGTCGAAATTGCCCGTGACCGCGCCATAAGCGGTTTCGTGGCCGTAGATGGCGATCATGATGCTCGTCGGCACCCCGGTGCGCTGCTCGATGCGCGAGAGAAGCGGCAGCAGCCGATCGTGGACGCGGCGCCCGCCATTGATCCGCGAGGCATCGACGTGCTTCGCCTTGTAGGGGGCGAAATTGGGGATCGGTGTGTCGGGGCTCGGCGGCGCCCCGAGATTGTCACGGTCGAGCGCGACGACACGTGCGTTATAGCGCAGCCCCGCCGTTACGCGGTCGAAGGTCGCCCGCGAGACGCCGCGCGCCTGCGCTTTCGGCCAAAGCGACTGGACATAGGCATCGAAGCCGGCGTCGGCGCTCTGGGCGTACACGGGAGCCGAGGCCACCATCGCCCACGCCGAGGCGATCACGCCCGAAAGTCGGAAAATCTGCTTGATTCTGAAACGTCCAGCGTCGGTCATGTCCCACCCCATAGGGTGCCTCTGTCACAGATGCACGCGGCTTGGCCACCCCATCCTCCCCTGGTAGAGCGACAGACCGAGTCATATGCGCGGCGGGCCGTGCCGCCATGTTTTGCTTGCCGCAAAGCTTGCGGACGCTATGGCGGCGCCGTGCGGACAGGTGGCCGAGTGGTTTAAGGCAGCGGTCTTGAAAACCGCCGTAGCGGCAACGTTACCGTGGGTTCGAATCCCACCCTGTCCGCCATTTACTACATCGCGTCGTGAAAGATTACGCCCAGGGTGACGCGTTCGCCGCTGCGGATTTCGCTGACGCCATGGCGCAGCTTGACGCGGTAGGTGCCACGCGTGCCCTGCCGCGGCGCTTCGTCGACCGCGAAGATGACGGCATCACCCTGCCGCAGTGGCACGACGTGCGGACGCGACTGCATCCGCGGGCGCTGTTCGGTCATCACGAACTCGCCGCCGCTGAAATCCTCGCCCGGCCGCGAGAGGAGGATCGCGACCTGGAAGGGGAAGTGCAGCGCGCCGTACAGATCCTGATGCAGGCAATTATAGTCGCCGGCGCCATAGCGCAGGATCAGCGGGGTCGGCCGCGATTGACCGCGGAGCACGCATTGCGCGAGAAAGCTGTCGTGATCGGCGGGAAAGAGCGTTGTCCGGCCCATCGCCTCCCACCAGTCGTTCGCGATCCCGGCGAGGAGCGGATAGAAGGCGCTGCGCAGCGTCGCTACCGGAGCGGGGAGCGGGTAGCGGAAGTAGCGATATTCGCCGCGGCCGAAGCCATGACGCTGCATATGGACGGTGCTGCGGTACAGGCCGTCGCTGCCATAGTCCGCTTTCAAGGCCTCGCACTGCGCGTCGTCCAGCAGGCGCGGAACGACGGCCCAGCCCTTGTCGCCCAGATTGCGCGCGATGTTTGCGGTGTCGAGGTCGGCAATGCGGGTTTTAAGGTCCGGCAAGATCATTTGGTCGTCCTTCGATCGGAGAGCGGACCGCGCTTAGCTTCCGTCCGCCTCCCCGGCGTTCCATTTCTTGCGGTCAAAATGGGCGGCCTGACTTTTTTCCAAGGCTGTCGAACGGGGGTTCCGTCTTGTGGACAGTTCCGGGCGTCCGTCCGGCTCAGACCCAAGAGGATTTTCATGCGCAACACCTTGCTGGCCACCACCTGTCTGGCCGCGATCGTTTCGGTTCCCGCCTTTGCCGAAACCAGCATCACCACCGCCACCACCGCCCCGGTTCGTACCTCGACGATCAAGTCGGGCGCCCCTGACGATATCAAGATCAGCTCGACCGGCTCGATCAAGCCCACGAGCGGCACGGCGGTAACGGTCGACAGCAACCACAAGGTCGTCAACGACGGCACGATCGAGATCGGCAACGCCAATGGCGCGACCGGCATCTTCGCCAATGCCGGCACGGCGGGCGGGATCACCAACAGCTCGACCGGCAAGATCATCATCGACGAACCCTATGCGCCGACCGACATCGACAATGACGGTGACCTCGACGGCCCGTTCGCGATCGGCAACGGCCGCACCGGCATCGCGACCGGCGGCGCCTTTACCGGCAACATCGTCAATTCGGGTACGATCACGATCGAAGGTAATAACTCGGCGGGCATTCGCCTCGGCGGTCCGCTGACGGGCAATTTCACCAATGACGGCACGATCTCGGTGCTTGGCGACAATGCGCTTGGCGTCGGTCTGCAGGATGTCACCGGCAATGTTCGTCTTGCCGGGACGATCACCGCGACCGGACAGAATGCCACCGCCGCGCGGCTGGCGGGCAATGTCAACGGCTCGCTTGTCGTGCAGGGCACGCTGACCGCGACCGGCTATCGCCTCACCACGCCGCCCGCCGATCCGTCGAAGCTCGACGCCGACGATTTGCTGATCGGCGGCCCGGCGCTATCCATCGAGGGCAATGTCACGGGTGGCGTCATCGTCGCCGTTCCCCCGAAGGACACCAAGCCCGAGGACAAGGATGAGGACAAGGACGGCATCGACGACGACAAGGAAGGGTCGGGTTCGATCCGTTCCTTCGGTTCGGCGCCCGCACTGCGCATCGGCTCCGCCACACAGGACATCGCGATCGGTGCGGTTCCCGGAACGGGTACCGGGCTCGGCCTGATCATCGACGGCGGCGTCGTCGGCAACGGGCTCTATGCAGGCAAGGATGCACTCGCGATCCAGCTCGGCGGCATGGGCCGCAACGTGACGATCGCAGGCGGCATCGGCATCGGCGGCACGGTCGGCGCACAGTCGAACGGCGCATCGGCGACCGCGATCCGCGTCGGCGCCGGCACCTCGACCCCCGAAATCCGCAACGCAGGCAAGATCGAGGCGGCGGGCGGCAGTGCTGCGACCGCGATCACGACGGCAATCGTCGTCGAGGCGGGCGGCAACGTCCCGCTCATCCGCAACAGCGGCTCGATCACCGCAAAGGCAGGCGGCGACAACGGCACCGCGCGCGCTATCGTCGACCTGTCGGGCACGGTGACGACGATCGAAAACAGCGGCACGATCAGCGCCACCGGCGCGCTTGCCACCTCGGACCGCAACATCGCGATTGACCTGTCGGCGAACAATGCCGGAACCACCGTCAAGCAGACCGCCGTGGCGGCGGGCATCGCGGCGCCTTCGATTGTCGGCGACGTGCGCTTCGGCGGCGGCAACGACGTCTTCGACATCGCCGATGGCTCGGTGAAGGGGAACAGCTTTTTCGGTGCAGGCAACAACCGCCTCGCGCTGGCGGGCGACGCCACCTACGCCGGCACTGCGCGCTTCGGCGGCGGGAACGATACGCTGGCGCTGTCGGGCAGCTCGGTCTTCACGGGTACGGCGGACTTCGGCGGCGGCATCGATGCGCTGACGATCGCCGGCACGTCGGTCTTCTCGGGCAAGCTGCTGAACGCCCAGGGGCTCTCGGTGTCGGTCGACGGCGGGATGTTCGACGTTTCGGGTGCGACGAGCATTGCCTCGCTGGCGGTGACCAACAAGGGCACGGTCGCGGTGCTGCTCGATAATGGCGCGACGGGCACGGCGCTCAACGTGTCGGGGACCGCGAGCTTCGGCGCGGAGTCGAAACTGGCGCTCAAGCTGACGAGCATCGAAAATGCCGAGGGCAACCACGTCGTTCTGACCGCGGGTACGCTGACCGGCGCGAGCAACCTGACCGCGACGTCGACGTTGCTTCCCTATCTCTACAAGGGCGTGCTGAGCTCGAACGCGAACCAGCTTATCGTCAACGTCTCGCGCAAGAGCGTCACCGAACTCGGTCTCAACCGTTCGGAAGCGAGCGCGTTCGATGCCGTGATCGATGCGGTGACGGCAGACCAGAAGATCGAGGACGTGTTCCTCGGCATCACCGATGGCGCGCAATTCCGCAACCAACTCGGCCAGATGCTGCCCGAGCACGAAGGTGGCGTGTTCGAAACCGTCACCTCGGGATCGCGCGCCCTCGCCCGCTATCTCCAGGATCCCAACGCGCCGTTCCAGGACGAAGGCAAATGGCGCTACTGGGTCAACCAGGCGGTGTGGGGCACGTCGAAGGGCGTCGGCCAGACCGCCGGTTACGACGTCAGCGGATGGGGCATCTCGCTCGGCGCCGAGATCAAGAGCGACATCGGCAACTTCGGCGGCTCGATTGCCTTCCTGAACGGCAAGGACGGCAACAGCAGCAACGACAGCGAAGTGCAGTCGAGCCAGTTCGAGGGCGCGCTGCACTGGCGGCTCCAGTCGAACGGCTGGCTGGCGCACGCCCGCGTGTCGGGCGCGCCGATCAGCATGAAGGGCACGCGCTCCTTCCGTGCCGAAGCCGGTGCGGAGGACATCGACAAGACGATGCGTGGCAAGTGGGATGCGACGCTCTATTCGGCGTCGGGCTCGATCGCCAAGGACGCGCGTGTCGGCGGTCTGACGCTGCGCCCGACCGTTGCGGTCGATTATTACAAGCTGAAGGAAGACGGCTACACCGAAACCGGCGGCGGCGACGCGCTCGACCTGACGGTCGAGAGCCGCGACAGCGATGAACTGGCGGTCACGGGCAGCGTCGCGGTGGGCCTCGAGTTCGGTGGGACCGACGAATATGACGGTTGGACGCGCTTCGAACTCGAAGGTGGCCGCCGCCAGATCGTCAGCGGCAATCTGGGCGCGACGACGGCGTCGTTTAAGGACGGCACGCCCTTCACCCTGGTTCCTGAGGATCGCACGAGCGGCTGGGTCGGCCGCTTCCGCGGCATCGCCGGCAACTCGGCCTTCCAGGTCGCCGGCGAAGTATCCGCGGAAGAACAGCAGAGCCATATCGGCTGGGCGTTCCGTGCGAGCCTGCGGATCGGCCTCTAGCCCCCTCGGCTGGTCCGCAGCAAGGGGGAAGCACCTCCCTACCCCGCTTCCCCCTTGCCAAGGCTCGAAAGAAATGAAGGAGCAGATGCAGTTAGCAGCAACCGCCCGTCCTGATGCCGGTATCGCCATGCCAATGCGGTTGCACGGCGCGCGCATGGCGCTATATGACGGCGCCATCAGGGGGCCGTATGACGGGCGCCGTCGGGGCGTGTGTCGACAGCAGATGGCATTCCGTAGCAACAATTTTCCCATGACCGAGGCGAGTGATCGAAACGAGGCCGCACAGGGCATCGAGGGCGTGTTGCTCGCCAACCGCGATCGCATTCTGCGTTTTCTCGAGGTGCGCGGCGCGGGCGATTCGGCCGAAGATATCTTTCAGGATCTTTGGATGCGCCTGACCGAACGCCGGACGGGACCGATCGCCGATCCGCTGCCTTATGTAATGCGCGCCGCGAACAATCTGATGCTCGACCGTTATCGTTCGGCGCGCCAGAGTTCGCTGCGCGATGCCGCGTGGACCGAGGCTTCGTCGGCGCAGAGACCGTCCGCCGAAACCGCGCTGATCTCGCGCGAGCAGCTGGCGCTGGTCGAGCAGGCGATCATGGCGAGCGGCGAGCGTGCGGCCCGCATCTTCCGCCGGTTCCGCGTCGATGGCGTCGCCCAGCGCGATATCGCGGTCGAGGTCGGCGTCAGCCTGAGCACCGTCGAGGCCGACTTGCGCAAGGTTTATGCCGCCATCGCCAAGCTGAGGAAGCAGTTCGATGCATGACGCTGCGAACAGCGCGGCCGAAGCGCAGGCCATCGACTGGATCATCCGTCAACGCGATCCGGCTTTCGGCGACTGGGACGATTTTGCCGACTGGCTGGCCGAAGACCCCGCCCACGCGGACATTTATGACGCGCTTGCCAGCCTCGATCAGGATCTGGACGCGCTGCCGCCCGAAAGCACGCCGTCGGTCGTGATCCGGCCGCGCGAGCAGGTCCGCCCGTCGCGGCGCCTGTGGTTCGGCGGAGCAGTTGTGGCGGCGCTCGTCGCGATGATCAGCCTGCCCAACCTCGGCCTGTTCGGAAATCCGGACCGGATCGAGACCGCCGCCGGCGAGCATCGCACGATCGAACTCGCCGACGGGTCGAAGATCGAGATCAACGGTGCGTCGATCCTCGAACTCGACAAGGACCGGCCCCGCTTTGCGCGGCTGGAAGCCGGCGAGGCGATGTTCCATGTCGTTCACCGCGAAAAGGACCCGTTCGTGGTCGAAGCGGGGCCGTCGCGGATCGTCGACCTGGGTACGGCCTTCAATGTGGTGCGCCGCGACCGGCAGATCGCGGTGGCGGTTTCCGAAGGCATCGTCCTTTATAATCCGCAGGGCGACAAGGTGCGGGTCACCGCCGGTCAGGCGATCGAGGCGAACGATGGTGACGCCACGCCGCCAAAGGTTCGCGATGTGGACATCGCAAACGTCGGCGCGTGGCGGTCGGGACTGCTGGTTTACAACGCAGCCTCGCTCGCGACCGTCGCCGACGACCTGCGGCGAACGGCTGGGATCGAGGTCACGATCAGCGCCGGGGCGGCCGATCGCTCGTTCAGCGGCGCGCTGGTGATCGACAAGGATCGCGCCCGGACCGTCGCCGATCTTGCCGCGCTTTCGGGGACGACCGCCGAACGGCGCGGCGATGGCTGGGTGTTGACGCGGTAGGATGACGCGGGGGACCTCCAGCCTGCTGGCGCTCGCGCTGTGCAGCCTGCCCGCGCAGGCGATGGCGGCGGAGGACCGCGTCTTCAACGTGTCGGGCGGCGCGCTGACCACGGCGCTGCCGATGCTCAGCCGGCAGGGCGGCGTCAGTATCAGCGTCGCCGATGCACGGCTGTGGCAGGTCGAGGTCAAGCCCGTTCGCGGCCGCATGGATATCGACGACGCGCTGCGGCGGATGCTGGCGGGCACCGGCGCGCGCGCGGTCAAGGTCAGCGCGACGAGCTGGCGGATCGAACGGCGCCGCGAGCCGCAAAGGCTGGTCCGGCAAAGCCCGCCGCCGGTCCGTGCTGCCCCGCAACCCAGGGCGCGCGAGCCATCGCACGACTATGTCGCTTCGGCCGATGAACAGATCATCGTCACCGCAACCAAGACCGACCTTCCCTATTCGCACTTCGCAGGCGTCGCCACCCGGCTGGATGGCGACGATTTGGCGTTCGGCGGCGAGCGCGGTACCGAATCGATCCTGTCGCGCATCGCGACCGTGTCCTCGACCCATCTCGGCTCGGGTCGCAACAAGCTTTTCATCCGGGGTATCGCCGATTCGAGCTTTACCGGGCCGACGCAGGCGACGGTGGGGCAATATCTCGGCGATATCCGCCTCAGCTACAATGCGCCCGACCCAGATCTGCGCCTCTACGACATCGACAGCGTCGAGGTGCTCGAGGGGCCGCAGGGAACGCTTTACGGCGCGGGCTCGCTCGGCGGCATCATCCGCACCATTCCCAAGGCACCCGATCCCCGCGAAAGTTCGGTGCAGGCGATTGCCGGTTTCTCGGTGACCCAGCACGGCGAACCGGGCGGGGACATTGCGGGGATCGCCAATGTCCCGGTCGGTGACGGACACGCCTTTCGCCTTGTCGGCTACATGATCTCCGACGGCGGCTATATCGACAACCCCTTGCGCGGACAGGATGACGTTAACCGCGTTCATGTCCGCGGAGGGCGCGGCACCTTTCGCCTTGATGCCGGTGACGACTGGACGATCGATATCGGCGGTGTCTATCAGGCGATCACCTCCGACGACGCTCAATATGCCGACAAGGATGGACCTCCGCTCACGCGCCGTTCGATGGTCGAGCAGAATGCGACCGCGCGCTACGGGTTGGGCACGATTGTCGTGATGAAGGATTGGGACGGCCTGCATTTCCAGTCGTCCAACGCCTATATCGACCACCGGCTCTTCGAGCGCTTCGATGCCAGCGTGCCCGAAGCGCGACAGGACGGCGGCAACGGTTCGGGTGTCATTGTCGGGTCGGTCGATGTGGTGCGGCTGTTCGCGCCGATCCAGATCGTGCCGCTGGGCGACGTTCCGCGTGTACTCGACCAGCATAACGCCACGCGCATGTTTGCCAGCGAAAACCGCCTGTCGCGCCCCTATCATGACGGGCTCGGCTGGGTAATCGGCGCCAGTTTCGTCGACAATCGCGCGCGGCAAAATCGCGACTACACCTATGGATCGCTCATCGCCATCTTGCCCGGCGTCACCAACCGCGTCACCGAATTCACTGGCTATGCCGAAGCGACCGTCGAGGTCTTGCCCGACCTCATTGCCTCGGGCGGGCTTCGTCTGTCGCACGCGAAGCTGGACGGCGAGGCCGAGGGCGTATCCTTCGCGCTGGCGCAGGCGGGACGGGCGACGACCGCATCGCGGACCGAGACCGACCTCCTGCCCTCCTTCTCGATCCTGGCGACGCCGCTCGACAATGTGCGGCTCTATGCCCGCTATCAGGAAGGCTTCCGTCCCGGCGGCCTTGCCGTCGACGGCAATTTCGTTCGGCGCTTCCTCAACGATCAGGTCCGCACCTGGGAAGCCGGGATGCGCTTCGGCGACAAGGGCAAGAGCCTCCTCGACGCAAGCATTTCGGTCTCGCATAGCCGCTGGAGAAATATCCAGGCCGATTTCATCGATAGCAACGGCTTCCCGACGACCGCCAATATCGGCGATGGGCGCATCACCAGCGTGTCGGGCGCCTTCGCGGTCCGGCCCAGCGCGGCGCTGACGTTTGATCTCAGCGCCGTCTATAACCACAGCCGGGTCGACGATCTCTCGCCGCAAATCCTGCCGGTATTCGCTGCCACCCCCGCCCGCCTTGGCCGCATCCCCAATGTCGCGAGCCACGCCGTGCGCGGATCGGTCAACTACGCCACCCTGCTCGGCGATCAGGATTTCCGCGTGAATGGCTGGGCGAGCTACATCGGCCCGTCGCGGCTGGGTATCGGTCCCGTGCTTGGCGAGAGCCAGGGCGACTATGTCGACACGGGACTTGCGATGCGCGTAGGAAACGACCGCCGCGGCCTGTCGCTGACGCTCACAAATCTGTTCGATTCGCGCGGCAACCGCTTTTCGCTCGGCACGCCCTTCGTCGAGGGCAATGAGGGGTTCCTGACCCCGCTACGCCCCCGCACGCTGCGGATCGCCGTCGACGTCAGCTACTGACGCCGACGGCCCGCACATCCGGTCAATCGGCCAAGGTGAGCTGTTCGTAGCGATCGAGGTGATAGTCGGCGCTGCCGAACTGCCCCTCGATCATCGTCGCGCGCTTGAAATAATGGCCGATGGCGAGTTCCTGTGTGATGCCGATGCCACCATGCGTCTGGACCGCATTCTGGCCGACGAACTTCGCGCCGCGGCTGACCTTCGACTTGGCGGCCGATACCGCGGCCTTGCGTTCGGCCGCAGGCAGGTCGAGCTTGAGCGTGCCCATGATTGTCATCGAGCGCGCCTGCTCGACCTCCATGAACATGTCGACCATGCGGTGCTGGAGCACCTGGAACTTCGCGATCGGCACGCCGAACTGCTTGCGCTGCTGCGTATATTCGAGCGTACCTTCGTGCAGCTTCTGCATCACCCCGGTGGCCTCGGCGCAGACCGCGACCGTCGCTTCGTCGACGATCTGTTCGATCAGCGGCAGCGCCGTACCTTCGCCGCCGAGCAGCGCGTCCGCGGGGATCGCGACATTCTCGAAATAGATTTCCGACGCGCGGCTGCCGTCGACGGTCGGATAATCGCGGCGGACGATGCCGGGCAGGTTCGCGTCGATCAGGAACAGCGACACGCCGTCGCGGTCGCGCTGGCCGCCGCCGGTGCGCGCGGTGACGAGCAGATGCGTTGCCCAGGGCGCCGCATAGACGACGCTCTTGTGCCCGCTCAATACATAGCCGGCGCCATCTTTCCTCGCGGTCGTGCGAAGGTTGGCGAGGTCGTAGCGACCTTGCGGCTCGGCATAGGCGAAGGCGACGATGACGTTACCGGCGATGATCTCGGGGATGAACTTGTCGGCCTGCGCTCCGCCGACGGCCTTCAACGCGCCACCTGCGATAACGACGGTGGGCAGATAGGGCTCGATGCCCAGCACCTTGCCGAGCTCTTCCATGACGATCGCATTTTCAAGCGCGCCGCCGCCAAGCCCGCCATGCTCTTCGGCAAAGGCAGCGCCCAGCATACCGAGTTCCTGCGCCAGCGCGGTCCAGATCGCGGGATCGCGGCCCGCGTCGCTATTGATGAACTTCTGGCGCGTTTCGAAATCATAGGTGTCGGCCAGGAAGCGCGACAGCGTGTCGCGGATCATGTCCTGCGTCTCGGTGTAAGTGAAATCCATTATCCCAGTCCTCAATTCCATCGTCATCCCGGCGAAAGCCGGGATCTCTCCATCGCTTTGTGCAGAGAGGTCGAGATCCCGGCCTTCGCCGGGATGACGTCAATTATGCGTTCAGAGCCCGAGCACCATCTTCGCGATGATGTTGCGCTGAATCTCGTTCGACCCGCCATAGATCGTCGTCTTGCGCGTGTTGAAATAGGTCGGGGCGGCGCGATGGGCATAGTCGGGCCCGATCGGATGCTCGTTGTCGCCCTCGCCGAAACCGCGGAAATAGGGCGCCCCATAATGGCCGACTGCCTCCAGCGTCAGCTCGGTCAGACGCTGCTGGATCTCCGATCCCTTGATCTTGAGCAGGCTCGATTCGGGGCCCGGTCCCTTGCCTGCATTCGCACCGGCAAGGCTGCGAAGCTCGGTGAATTCGAGCGCGGTCAGGTCGACTTCGAGTTCCGCGATCTTGCGTTTGAAGAAGGGGTTCGCAAGCAGCGGCTTGTCGCCGTCGAGCTCGGTGCGCGCGATCGCCTTCACCTTCTCGACCCCGCGCTTCGACGCCGCGACGCCCGCGATGCCCGTGCGTTCGTGCGCGAGCAGGAACTTGGCGCAGGTCCAGCCCTTGTTTTCCTCATAGACGCGCTGCTCGACGGGGACGCGGACGTCCTCGAGCCAGACTTCATTGACTTCATGCTCGCCGCCGAGCGTGATGATCGGCCGCACGGTGATGCCGGGCGATTTCATATCGATCAGCAGGAAGCTGATGCCTTCCTGCTGCTTTGCATCCTTGTCGGTGCGGACGAGGAAGAAGCCCCAGTCGGCGTGCTGCGCAAGCGTCGTCCAGGTCTTTTGCCCGTTGACGATATAGTGATCGCCGTCGCGAACTGCGGTCGTGCGGAGGCTGGCAAGGTCGGAGCCCGAGCCAGGTTCTGAATAGCCCTGACACCACCAGTCCTCGCCTGACAGAATCCGCGGCAGGAAATAGGCTTTCTGTTCGGGGGTGCCGAAGGTGTAGATCACTGGCCCGACCATCGCGAGGCCGAAGGGTAGCAGGCGGATGCAATCGGCACGCGCGGTTTCTTCCGACCAGATGAAACGCTGCGTCGGGGTCCAGCCCGTGCCGCCATATTCAACCGGCCATGCCGGAGCGACCCAGCCCTTCTTGTAAAGGATCTTGTGCCAGGCGAGGAAATCCTCCTTCGCCATCTCTTCGCCTTCATCCTGCTTTGCGCGCAGATCGGCGGGATAATTTTCGGCGATGAACTCGCGCACTTCCCTCTGGAAGGCGAGATCTTCCGGGCTGAATTCCATGTCCATTATGATTCTCCCAAGGGCACTGGCGCCCTTATAGAAGGCGCTCACGTTTACGTAAAGGTAAGTTGCGAGCCGCAACCCTTTCGGGCAGACTGCGCCGCGCGGCGCCGCTTGTCCAGCGGCGCTCTTTGAGAAAATCATGAACGGGAGGGGACGATGAAGAGGGGATTGCGCGCGCTGACGGCGTTGCTTGTGTTGATTGCCCTGGTGGGCGGGGCCGCCCTGCTATTCCAGCGCCAGATCGGGATCTGGATGTTCGATCGTGCGGTCGAGCGCGGTGCGGGCCGTGACAATCTGGCGAGCCTGCCCGACGGGCTCCATGTCGGTCTTTGCGGAACCGGATCGCCGCTCCCTAATCGCGACCGTGCAGGCGCCTGCACCGTGGTGATTGCCGGCAAGGCCATGTTCGTTGTCGATGCGGGCGAAGGCGGTGCGCGCAACATCGCGATGATGGGGCTTCCCAACGCCAAAATTCGCGGCCTTTTCCTGTCGCATTTTCATTCGGACCATATCGACGGGCTCGGTCCGATGATGCTGCTCCGCTGGACGGCGAGCGGCAACACGGCGCCACTTCCCGTCTATGGCCCGAACGGGGTCGAGGCGGTGATCGCCGGTTTTGGTACCGCCTATGCCGCTGACAATGGATATCGCACGGCGCATCACGGCGCCGCGATCGCACCGCCGGCAGCCGCCGGGGCGATCGCGATGCCTTTTGCCGCCCCGGTCGGCCCGGAGGTGGTTTATGAAGCCGACGGACTGAAGGTGACCGCCTTTCCGGTCGATCATCGCCCGGTCCAGCCCGCGGTTGGATATCGTTTCGACTACAAAGGACGGAGCGTCGTGATCAGCGGCGACACCGGTCCGTCGAAGATGGTCGAAACCGTGGCCAAGGGCGCCGACCTGCTCGTCCACGAGGCGCTTCAACCCGAAATGGTCAAGGCGCTCGCCGCCAGGCTGAAGGCCGCAGGGCGTCCGCAGACCGCGCAGATCATGCACGATATCATCGACTATCACGCGACCCCGGCACAGGCGGCGGCGAGCGCGAAGACTGCAGGGGTGAAGATGCTGGTGCTGAGCCATATCGTGCCGCCCTACCCTCTGCGCTATCTCGACGCGGCATTTCTGGGCGATGCGAAAGACAAATTCGATGGGCTGGTCATCGTCGGCGAGGATGGCGATTATTATTCCATGCCCGTCGGCGCCAAGGATATCCGGCGCGGAAACTGGTTCTAGGTTCGGGTCACGGCGATCATCGCGCCTTCGCTGGCATAGGCGCTGCGACGCTCGGCGATTGCCAGCATCACCGGAACCGCGTCCCCCTCGCGTGTAATCAGCGCGGAGGCCAGCCGTGTTGGCAGGCCAGTGCGGAACACTGTCTCCAACGCTTCACCAAAGCTCGTCCGCTCCTTCATCGCGACGAGAGCGGAGAAGCGGACGCGCCGGATCGCGGCCGGGTCGACCCCGACCCATGTGGTCAGTGCGTCATTCGCATCCTCGACCGCCTCGCGCACGGAAATCGCGGCACAGCCGATATCGCCATGCGCTCCGATAGCGTCGGCCAGCGCCCGCCGCGCATCATTCTCCGACAACTCCGCCATGGCTGTGCTGACGTCACGCAGCAACAGCGCCCCGCCGGCGGGGATCGGCACCAGTTCGGCATGTACCCATCGACGCGGGCTCAGCAGCCCCGGCACATCACCTGAAAAACGCTCGCGATGGTCGAGCAGCCGGTGGATATGCGCGAGCAGCAGGTGGCGGCCGAATTGGGGCAGCGCCTCGACGAGGTTGCGGCCGATCATTTCGGCCGCAGCGGTGGCGAACATGTCCGAGGCGGCGGGGTTGGCGGCGATGATCCGCCTTTCGCGATCGATGACCAGGATCCCGTCATGGATCGATTCGACCAGATCGGCCAACGATGCGCGCAAGTCCCTGACCGCCGGGCCGGTGTGGCCCAGTTGGCGATAATCGTCGAGCGAGATCAGCACATGGGCGTCCTTGCCGTGGTGCGTCACCACCACCGGCTTGCGTGCCGCCTGCAATCGCCAGTTCGCGAAGCCCCGGATAAAGTCCGCCGCCGAAACACGCTGGGGTTCCTGAGTTGCTGCCATTCGCGCCTCCCGGACCCATTCTAACCCTCCATCCAGCGATGCGGCGCCAATTTCGGTCCGGATAGCTGCGGAACGCGCCCTGTTATGTCCGGTTTGGTAGCGATCCTGATCGCGCGTCAGACCAGCTTGGCCTTGCTGCAACGAAGCGCGTTCACGCGGGCGTCGGCTTCGCCGATATGGACGCCGAGCAACCCGGTGACGCTCTCCAGAACCCCGTCGAGCACCGGGGCTGCAAGGCCGACGGCATCGCCCACCACTTTGGCCAGAGCCTTGGAATTCAGGCCGAGGCCGAGAATATTGACGGTAAGGTCCATGCGGTCGGCAAGCGACTTGGCTGCGCCAGCGACGAGGCCGGTGCTTTCCACCGTCTTGACTGTCCCGCGATCGATGTCGTCGCGCGAAAAGCCAGCCGCTTTGGGATTGAGATCGGAGAGGACAAGTTCGGCCTTACCCTCGACGCTGGCAAGCGGCAGCTTGAGCAGCTTTACCGGGGCCGGATCGATCGGGCGCTGCATGTTCTGGAAGTCGGCGGCGCCGACCTTCCCGAGCGCAAGCGTCGCGGGTGATGTCGTGACGCCAAGGCGCACGGCGTTGCTGCTTCCTCGCCTGCAGTCGATCTCGGTTATCCGCGCCGAAGCCGACCCAAGTTCGGCGAACACGGGGATTTCAACCGTGGCCAGCGGCGTCGCGACTTTCGTCTCCATCTTGAGTCGCACCTGCGCCGTGCGAACGATGACCTGTTGATTGTCGGTGACTGCGATCAGCGGCGACTGCGCCGGAGGCTCGCCGATCAGAAGCGCGACATCGACTCCCGACCCACCCGGCAAGCCGGTGGCGAGCGACAGGTCGACCTGGCGGTTGGCGTTGGCAAGCAGCAGCATCGAGCGGAGCAGACCGAGCGCGTTGACTTTTACCGGATTGGCCGGATCGACGCGGATGCTCGACGAGCGCGGCCCAAGGTCGATCGCGCGCGACGGGAGCAGGCTGCGCGGGAGCGCGCTGTCGGCGATCGTGCCGAGCGCCGACGCAACCTTTGCATCCGTGCTCGATTTCGACAGCGCCGACAGCACCTGCGGCAATGTTGCCTGCGTGTTCAGCGTCTGGCCGAAGGTCAGGACATCCGCATCGAGTTCGGTCCTGAGGGCGTCGGAAAAAGCAAGCAGGTCGATATCGGCGCTCGCGAGCGCGTCATAGTCCATGACCGAGAGATTGACCTGGCTGCCGGTCAGCGCCGACAGCAGTGCGTTCGGGATGCCGCCGTGGACCGCGGCGACGCGCGATCCCAGCGAGAAAGCCGCATATCCCCGTCGCGCACCGGTTGCCGAGGCGCCGATGACCGTACTCTGCCGCCCCGTCAGGAAGCTGCCGAAAAACATCGGGCGGTCGCGCGTCAGGACGATACGCACGGCGTTCGGCGTCGCCCCGCCCGCGTTGAAACGCTGCTCGGCGGGAATCGCGGCGTCGGGCCGATAGGTGCCGGCCTCGAGCGAGGCGATGACGATGTTGCAATTGCAGTTGGCGGCGATGACGCGCTCCGCCGCCGCCCGCTCCTCGCCGGGCTTGCCCGCGGCGGCGAGCGCAGCCGCATCGGCGATGCCCTGCAGTTTGCGGCGATCGAGCTGGAAGGAGCCGATGTCGACCGCCAGCGCCGCCGCGCCGATCAGCATCGTCAGCGCAGCGGCCGATGTAACGCCGATACCGGCGCGGCGGTCGGCGACAAGGTTTGTGAACAGGTGCATCGTCAATCCACCGGCAGTTCGAAGGTCGCGCGGGCGCGGATCACATGGCCTGGCGACGGGACGAAGGAAGAGCGGAGAAAGCTGGTCTGCGGCGCGGTATAAGTAACGGCGACGGTCACGGCGTCGGTCGTTTCGGCGACAGATACGCTGCGGCGGGCGACCGCATAACCGCGAACGCCCTGCATACTGCGGTCGACGGCGTGCGTGGCGATGGCGCGCCGGTCGGCGGCGTCGAGCCCGACGATCGCCGCTCGGGCTCCGTCATTGGCGGCCTGCTGCACGCTGTGCGCGAGCATGAAATATTGGCCATAGACCAATATGCCCATCATCAGCGCAAGAAAGAGCGGCAGCACGAGCGCCATCTCGACGATCGCGGCCGCCCGCTCGCTGCGGACCAGTCGGGCGGGCAGCGAGCGGGCAAACCGCAGGGGTAAGGTCGGTCGGGTCATGCGGCACAGCATGGCGTCGCCCGATGAATCCCGGGTCTCGGCGCGTGCGCCGCAATTTTCCGTACTTTATGTATTTTCGAGCGGCCCAATCGCCCGCAATTCTGCGGCCGTCGCCGAACCGTTAACGGCACGGCGACGGCGCCAAACGAAAAACCCGATTATTCGGCGGCTTCGGCTTCCAGCTTGTCCTGTGTACGCAGGTCAAAGTCGGACGCGTCATGGCGTTCGCGAAGCTGGCTCGACGGTTCGCCCATCACGCGGTTGACCATGCGTCCACGCTTCACCGCCGGGCGCGCCGCAATCTGGTCGGTCCAGCGCTGGACATTCTTATACTCCTGCACCTGCAGGAATTCCCCAGCATCGTAAACCAACCCCTTCGCGAGCGCGCCGTACCAGGGCCAGATTGCCATGTCGGCGATCGTATAGTCGGCGCCCGCGATATATTCGTTCTCGGCCAGGCGCCGGTCGAGCACGTCGAGCTGGCGCTTCACCTCCATCGCATAGCGGTTGATCGGATATTCCTGCTTCGTCGGGGCATAGGCATAGAAATGACCGAAACCGCCGCCGAGGAACGGCGCGCT
The DNA here is from genome assembly GCF_949769155.1 of Sphingopyxis sp. Geo48. Taxonomy (NCBI): domain Bacteria; kingdom Pseudomonadati; phylum Pseudomonadota; class Alphaproteobacteria; order Sphingomonadales; family Sphingopyxidaceae; genus Sphingopyxis; species Sphingopyxis sp. Geo48. The sequence goes on from NZ_CATKPA010000002.1 coordinate 450,462, forward strand.
GCCCATCTGCCACATCAGCCACGACAGAGTCTCGGCGCGCTTCGCAGGCTCGGTCGGCAGGAACTCGCCGAATTTTTCGGCGAGATAGATCAGGATCGCCCCCGATTCGAACACGCGGATCGGATCGGCGCCACTGCGATCGACGAGCGCAGGGATCTTGCTGTTCGGATTGGCGTCGACGAAGCCGCTCGAAAACTGGTCGCCTTCGCCGATGTTGATCAGCCAGGCATCATATTCGGCGCCGCTATGGCCGGCTGCCAGCAATTCCTCAAGCAGCACCGTGACCTTCACGCCGTTGGGCGTGCCGAGCGAATAGAGCTGGAGCGGATGTTTGCCGATCGGCAGATCCTTGTCGTGCGTCGGGCCGGCGATCGGGCGGTTGATGTTCGCAAACCGCCCGCCGCTGTCCTTGTCCCAGGTCCAGATTTTCGGCGGCACATATTCACTCTGGTCGGTCATCGGGAGGCTCCTGCTCATGATTTTGTACTGATCGGTACTTAATCGTCCCGGGCGCGGTCGTCCAGCGTCGGCCGCTCAAATAATGCTTTGCGCCCGCAAAGCGGAAATCGCGTCGGGGCTGTAACCGATCTCGGCGAGTATCATATCGCTATGCTCGCCGACGCGCGGAGCGCGTGCGGGATCGGCCTTGGCGCTTCCCGACAGATCTATCGGCGCCCGGATTATCGGAATATCCTGGGCTGCGCCGGGATAGGCAACCGGCTCGACGAGCGCCATCGCCACAACCTGCGGCTGCGCCAGCACCTCGCTGGACCGCAACACGGGTGCTGCGGGCACGCGCGCGGCGCCAAGTTCCGCGATTGCGTCGCTGCTGGTGCGGTCGATGCACCATTGCTGCATGATGACGCTAAGCTCCTCGCCATTGTCGCCGCGCAGGATATCGCTGGCGTAGCGCGGGTCATCGACCAGTTCGGGGCGACCCATCAGCCCGGCCCATCGCGCGAAGATGCTACCGCCGACAATCTGGGTGACGATCCAGCCATCGCGGGTGCGGAATATGTCGGTCGGCCCCGAACTGAAGCTGCGATTGCCGATGGGCTGCCGTTCTATGCCGTTCAGCGCATGGTCGATCGTCAGCGAATTGGTCATCGCAAGCGCGGTGCCGAGCAGCGACCCAGACACGCACTGCCCCACTCCCGTCGTCTCGCGTTCGCGCAGCGCGACCATAACGCCGAACGCGGTGTGGAGCGCGGTGCCGAAATCGACGAAATTGACCTGTGCGCGATAGGGCTGATCGGGCGTGCCGGTCAGATGCACGGACCCCGACATCGCCTGTCCAACCGCATCGAAACCGACGTTTTTCGCAAGCGGCCCCTCGCTACCGAAAGCCGATGCGGTGGCGAGGATGATGCGCGGATTGATCGCCGACAGGCTGTCATAGTCGAGGCCGAGCTTGACGAGCGCATCGTGCGGCAGGTTGGCGACGACGACATCGGCGGTCTCGACGAGCCGCCGGACGATCTCGCGGCCTTCGGGGCTTCCGGGCTTCAGGGTCAGACAGCGCTTGCCGCGGTTCATCTGCATGAACATCGCGCCAGAGCCGTCCTCCGCGACCGGAACGGTATAGCGATCGTCGTTGCCGCCCGGCGCCTCGATACGAATGACGTCGGCACCATAATCGCCGAGCAATGCCGCGCAGTAAGGGCCCGCGATGTAACGGCCGAAATCGAGTACCCTCATTCCCGTCAGCGGCACGTCGGCCCTCCCCATCTTTTCCGTCTTGCAACCGCGCTAGCAGTCGCCCGTCGACCGTGCCAGTTCTTCGTCGAAACCAGTCCCTTGCATGTGGCGCGGCAAATCATATGGTCGCTGCAAATTTCAACAGGGGATAATATAATGGCGCGCTTCGCACTCGCCTTCACGGCGGCTTTGGCCTGTTCGACTTCGGCTTGGGCGCAGTCCGCGCCGGCCGATGCCAAGCCCGAAAAGTGGGACGTCAACGCCCCTCCCGGCATGACGACGCACAAGGTGCCGATCGCGGTCGACGAGGGTAGCTGGATGAACGTCGACGTTGCGCCCGACGGCCGCACCATCGCGTTCGACCTGCTCGGCGACATCTATACCATGTCGATCGAGGGCGGCACGCCCACGCGGATCGCCGAAGGGCTTGCCTATGAGCATCAGCCGCGTTTCTCGCCCGATGGCAATCGTATCGCCTTCGTCTCGGACCGCGGCGGCGGCGACAATATCTGGCTGATGAACCGCGACGGTAGCGACAAGCGGCAGCTCAGCAAGGAGGAATTCCGCCTGCTCAACCAGCCGAGCTGGAGCCCCGACGGGCAGTTCATCGTCGCGAAGAAGCATTTCACGACCGGCCGCTCGCTCGGCACCGGCGAGGTCTGGATGTATCATGTCTCGGGCGGCGCGGGCGTGCCGCTGGTCAAGAAGCCGAACGAGCGCCACCAGAAGGAACTCGGCGAGCCGATCTTCGCGCCCGACGGCAAGGGGGTCTATTACACGCGCAACGTCACGCCCGGGCCGATTTTCGAATATGCACAGGACAGCAACGGCGACCTGTTCCACATCGAACGCTACGATCTGAACGATGGCGAGGTCACGACGGTGGCCGCTGGCCCCGGCGGCGCGGTGCGGCCCTCCCCGTCGCCCGATGGCAAGAAGCTCGCCTATGTTCGCCGCGAGGGAACGCAGTCGAAGCTCTATGTGAAAGACCTCGCCTCGGGCGCCGAGAAGAAGCTCTATGACGCGCTCGACCAGGATGTGCAGGAAACCTGGGCGGTGACCGGCGTCTATCCCAATATGAGCTGGACACCCGACAGCCGGGACATCGTCTTCTGGGCGGGGGGCAAGCTCCGCCGCGTAAACAGCACCGGCGGCGACGCGCGGATCATTCCGTTCACTATCGACGACGATCGCGTCATCATCGACGCGACCCATCCGGCGGTCGAGGTCGCGCCCGACAGCTTCGAGACGAAAATGCCGCGCTGGGCCGAAGTGTCGCCCGACGGGAGCACCGTCGTATTCGAAACGCTCGGCAAACTGTGGCTCAAGCCCGCAGCCGGCGGCACCGCGCGGCGCCTGACCGCGGCCAAGGACAATGCGTTCGAACTGTGGCCCAGCTGGTCGCGCGACGGCAAATCTGTTGTGTTCGTGCGCTGGACCGACGCCGGGCTTGGCGAAATCCACATAGCCGGAAGGGGCGGCGGATCGTCGCGCAAGATCACGGCCAGCCCCGGTCACTATGCCGAGCCGCGCTTCTCGCCCGATGGCAAGCTGATCGCGTTTGAAAAGCGCTCGGGCGGTGGCCTCCGGTCGGAACGCTGGGGCGATAATCCCGGCATCTACCGGATCGCGGTGAGCGGCGGCGCTGCCGAACGGGTCAGCGACAATGGCGCCAAGCCGCAGTTCGGCGCCGCCAGCGACCGCATCTTCATGATCGCGTCGGCCGACAGCAAGAATCAGCTGATCTCGACCGATCTGCACGGACAGGACAGGCGCGTCCACGCCAGCGGCGAACTCGTCAGCGACTATGAGGTGTCGCCCGATGGCCGCACGTTAGCCTTCCGGCAAAATTACGATGCCTATGTCACACCGCTGATGCCCGGCGGGCAGGATGTTTCGCTCTCGACCTCGGGCGGCCCGATGCCGGTGACGCGCGTGAGCGGTAGCGGCGCCGATTATGTGCATTGGTCCGACGGCGGCAAGCGCCTGCACTGGACCCGCGGGCCGACGCTGTTCAGCGCCGACCTCGGCAGCTTCTTCGCGAGTGCTCCGGCGGCGGGTGAAGACAAGCCGGCCAAATTCGTGCCGCCGACCAGCGGCGTGTCGCTCGCGATGACCGCGCCAGTCGCGAAGCATAAAGGCACCGTCGTCATCACCGGCGCGAAGATCCTCACCATGGCGGGCGCCGATGGCGGCATCATCGACAACGGCGCGATCGTGATCGAGGGCGATCGCATCGCCGCTGTCGGCGCGGCAGGCGCGATCGCCGTTCCCGCCGGCGCAGTGACGGTCGATGCCTCCGGCAAGACGATCGTCCCCGGCTTCGTCGACGCACACGCGCATGGCCCGCATGGCGACGACGAGCTTGTGCCGCAGCAGAACTGGTCGGAAATCGTCAACCTCGCGATGGGTACGACGACGAGCCACAACCCTTCGTCGCGCGCATCCGAAATATTTGTGTCGTCCGAGATGCAGCGCGCGGGACTGATCCTCGCGCCGCGCATCTTCTCGACCGGTGAGATCATCTACGGCGCGAAGGCGGCTGGTATCTACGCCGAAATCAATGGCTATGAGGATGCCCTCGCGCATGTCCGCCGCCTGAAGGCGCAGGGTGCGCATAGCGTCAAGAATTACAACCAGCCGCGCCGCGAGCAGCGCCAGATGGTTGTGAAGGCTGCGCAAGCCGAAGGCATGGAGGTCGTGCCCGAGGGCGGCTCGCTCTATACGATGGACGTCACGCTCATCCAGGACGGCAATTCGACCGTCGAGCACAACATCCCGCTCCACACCTTCTACAAAGATCTGGTGCAGCTCTGGGGCCAGACCAGGACCGACTACACGCCGACGCTTGTCGTGACCTATGGCGGTCCTGCGGGCGATCCCTATTGGCGCGCCCACACCAATGTCTGGGAGCAGCCGATCCTGTCGCGCCATGCGCCGCCCGCAGAGCTGGCGGCAAACAACAAGCGCCGCGTCATCGCGCCCGAGGGCGACTATGTCGACGACGATAGCGCGCGCGAGGCGAAGAAGATCGCCGATACCGGCCGCATGGTCTCGATCGGAGCGCATGGCCAGCAGGCGGGGCTCGGCGCGCATTGGGAGATCTGGTCCTTCGTGCGCGGGGGCTGGAGCAATATCGATGCGCTGCGGGCCGCGACGATCATGCCGGCGACGTCGCTGGGCTATGCAAAGGATGTCGGTTCCCTGGAAGTGGGCAAGCTCGCCGATTTGCTGATTCTCGACGCCGATCCGACGCAGGACATTAGCAATACCGAGAAGATCCATCGCGTCATGCTCGGCGGGCGCCTCTACGATCCGCTCACGATGGACGAGGTTGGCACGGGGACGCGCAAGCGCCAGCCCTATTGGTGGGAGGCCGAAAGACCCTGATTTATTGCGGATGCAGACGGCGGCCAACGATTTTGTGACGAGAGGGTTGCAAGACTCGACGGCCGCCGCTAGGGGCGTCTCCTCTCAGCGAGGAGAGTTGGCTGAGTGGTCGAAAGCGTCGCACTCGAAATGCGAAGTGCCGGCAACGGTACCGAGGGTTCGAATCCCTCACTCTCCTCCATTTTTCTCTTTTTTTGACCAAGGCGAACGCCGCCCCGGATGCACCGGGACGGCGTGTGCAACCTATCCCCTGATGCTGACCAGCGAGGGCGCGGCCAGCGCGCCGACCACCGCGCCGATGATCAGGAACAGCACGATATAGACGATGATCACGACCACCGTGTAACCGATCGCCTTGTCCTGCGGCGCCTTCATCACCACCGGCAGGCCGAGGTACAGCAAGTAAAGCCCGTACAGCGCGAACAGAAGGCTGATGATGCCGAGCGCCGGGATGAGCCCGAAGACACCGCCCACCCAGCCGGCCGTCCCGGCGTACGCGGCGACCTTCAGCGCCTGCACCTGATCCTTCTGGCCGCCGAAACTCGGCGCGAGGCCGTCGATGACGAGGGCGAGGATGAAGACCGTCGCGAGCGAGAGGCCGTAGGTCACGATTGCCGTCACGAGCGCGCCGACCAACGGCGGATGATAGGTGATCCCGAGCATCGAGATGCCGAAGAGCTGCCCGCCGATAAAGCCGGCCAGCGGCCCGATCGCTGCGAGCAAGACCACATAAGGCACATAGATCGACTGCGTCGTCGCGGGCTCGGCAGCGATGACGGGCCAGGTTTCCTTGGGCTTGAGAAGGATATCCTTCGCCCGGCTGATAACGCCCGCGGCCATCGGCGGAAGATTGTTCGAAGGTATTTCGGTCATGAAAAGCGCCTCCCCTGGGTCAAGACGGCCCGCAAACCCGAACCGGTCGGGCGAAGGCCGAGGGAGCAAGCTAGCCCGAACGGCCAACGCATCTGTAATCCCCGTCACAGGGCCGGAATCGGCCTGCCGCGGTACCCGCCAGTGTAACGGACTTGAAACGGGCGTAAATAGCCATAGATTGACGATATGACGTCAAAGACACCTTCCGGTTCGCCGGGCCAGATTCCCCCTCTCGTTGCCGCTCCGCTCATCGAACGCGCGCGCTTTGCCCCTGGCGATATCGTCCGCCACCGCCTGTTCGACTTTCGCGGCGTCGTTTTCGACGTCGATCCGGTCTTTTCGAACAGCGACGAATGGTACGAGGCTATCCCCGAGGCCATTCGTCCGGCAAAGGAGCAACCCTTTTACCACCTGCTCGCCGAAAATGAGGATTCATCCTATATCGCCTATGTCAGCCAGCAAAATCTGGTCGGCGATTCAGAGCAGGGTCCGGTCGATCATCCGCAGATCGAGGTGCTGTTCGACGGGATGGCGAAGGGCCGTTATCGCGTTCGTTCGATCCACCGGCACTGATCGCGCGACTTTGGGCGCGCGTCAGGCCTTCAGCTTCCATCCCGACACGAGCAGGCGATAGGTAATCACGCCGAGCACGATGTTGGTCGCGACCAGCACCAGCGCCGCGGTCAGCACAGGATGGGAGATCGTCGAGTCGACGGTCCCGATGAAGCCGAAACGAAAACCCATGATCGCATAATAGACGGGATTTGCGTGCGCGACGCCCTGAAACCACGGCGCGAGGCGGTCGACCGAATAGAAGGTGCCCGACAGCAGTGCGAGCGGCGTGACGACAAAATTGGTCACCGCAGCGGCATGATCGAACTTTTCGGCCCAGACAGAAGTGACGAGGCCCAGAAAGCCGAGCATCATCGCGCCCAGCACGCCGAACAGCGCGACCGCCCACAGATGGTCAGGCCCGACATGGACCCCGGGCCAGAGCAGCATCGCAAGCCAGAGGGCGAAGCCGACGAGGATCGCGCGGGTGACTGCGGCGCCGATCAGCGCGGTGACCAGTTCGCCGACGCCGAGCGGCGGCATCAGATAGTCGACGATCGTGCCCTGGATCTTGCCGACGAGCAGCGAGAAGCTGGAATTCGCGAAGCTGTTCTGCAGCATCGCCATCATGATCAGCCCCGGCGCGATGAAGTCGGCAAAGGGCACGCCGATGACTTTCCGCCCCGCGCCGCCCAGCGCAACGGTGAAAATGACCAGAAAAAGAAGGGTCGTTACCGCCGGAGCCCAGATTGTCTGGAGCTGGACCTTGAAAAAGCGCCGCACCTCCTTGACATATAGGGCCTGCAGGCCGGGCACGTTCAGCGTCCGGATATGCGGGACGCCGGGTTCGGCAAACGCCGGCGCCGCGGCGTTGTTGTTCGAGTCGGATCGCGAAATTTGGGGCTGGTCGTTCATGGCGTTCTCGCCTATCGCCTCCCCGATCTTACCGCAAGCTGGGCAGCGACTGGAACCGGTCCCCAAAAGGATCGGTAACGCGGATCGCCGGACGCCCCTTGCGTGGAATGATGAGGAATTGAAACATGTCATGGACCGATGAGCGCATCGAGCAGCTGCGCAGCATGTGGGAAAAGGGCCTGACCGCCAGCCAGATCGCCGACGAACTTGGCGGGGTCAGCCGCAATGCGGTGATCGGCAAGGCGCATCGCCTGGGCCTGAAGTCGCGCCCGTCGCCGGTGAAGGCGACCGAAAAGGTCGCGAAGCCCGTAAAGGCGCCCACCGCGCCCAAGCCTGCCTCGCCGGCGCCTGCCGCGCCGCGCGCAGCGGCGCCCGTCGCGCCCCGTCCGGCTCCAGCGGTGCCGAAACCTGAACCCAAGCCGGTCGTCGAAGCATCGGCCGAGGATGGCTCCGAAGCGCCGCCGAAGCCCGATGCGCCGCGCATCGTCTCGATCGGCCCCGGCGGCTTCATTCGCCAGGGTCCGGGCGACCAGCAGGCGCCGATCCCGCCCGCGCCGCCGCGGCGACTGGTGCCCGCGAAGCCGAGCCCCGAGATCGCCGACAAGACGAGCCTGCTCGACCTCAATGACCGTATCTGCCGCTGGCCGATGGGGCATCCGGGCGAGCCAGACTTCCATTTCTGCGGTGTCGCGGTGAACCCCGGCTTCCCCTATTGCGTCGAGCATTGCGGCCGCGCCTATCAGGCTCAGCTTCCGCGCGGCACGCGCCGTCCGCCCCCGCCCCCGCCGTTCGGTGGTCCCCGGGTTCGTTAAGACGCGTCCGGTGAAGCCGTTCGGGCAGGATTTCCACTTTGCCCGCACGCTCGGCCTGGAGTTGGTCGAGCGCGGCGATGGCCGCTGCGTGATGGGGATCGACATCGAACGCGAGCGGCACTTCAACCCGCAGGGCGCGGCGCATGGCGGGGTCGCCTATAGCCTCGCGGATTCGGCGATGGGCGGTGCGATCACCAGCCTGCTCCCCGACGATCAATGGTGCGCGACGCTGGAGATCAAGTTCAACTACCATGCGCGCGTCGTCGAGGGTCGGCTGACGTGCGAGGCCGAGGTGCTGCATCGGGGCAAGCGCGTCGCCAATATCGATGCCCGGCTCTACCAGGAAGGCAAGCTGGTCAGCAGCGCAAACGGCAATTTCGCTATTTTCCCGGCGCCGAGCCTGTCCTGAACAGGCGAAAGGCGCCGGAGCCCACACGGTCCGGCGCCTCCCCGTCCGCTTTCCGAGAGGTCAGAAACGGAAGCTCAATGTCCCGCGCACGCTGTGCGTGCGAAAATGCGCACCGCTGCGCTGGATATCCGTGCCGCCACTGTCGAGCAGGAAGGGGTTTGTCGCCGGCGCGGTGCCGGGGCCGACATTCACGGCATAATCGTCGTCCTTAACATCGGTGTAGAGATATTCGAGGCCGACCGCGATGCTGTTGGTGACCATGATTTCGGCACCGCCGCCCGCGGCATAGCCCCAGCCATTGGTCTTTCCGTTGTCTGCGAAGCTATTCGCGGCGTTGGTCGTTGCGAACTTGTTGTCCAGCCGCGCATAGGCCGGGCCGCCGGTTACATAGAAAAGCGCGCCGCCGCCGGGGGTATAACCCGCACGCAGGCGGAGACTGCCCTGATAATCGCCTTCGCGGCTCATTGTATAGCTGGCGGGGGTAGTCGAAAAGCCGCTGACGCTATCGCGCGCGACACTGTGGCCGCCCTCCAGCAAAGCGCCTACGACGAAATTGCCCATGCGCTGGTCGACGCCGATACGACCGAAGAATTCGGGCCCGTCCTTGTCATTGCGACACCCGATGTTCGCCGTGCCGGTCGCGGTGCCGTTGCAGAAACCCGGCGAGAATGCGTTTGCGCCAGCCACCGTCGTGACGGTATCGCCATAGGCGCCGTCGCGATCGGTGTCGAAGACCAACGTTTCACCGCGATCGCTGCCCTGCAGAGTGCCACCGCCGCCGATCGTGACATAGGCGCCGTTGAAGTCCTGCGACTTGTCGCGGCCACCGGTTTCCTGCGCCATCGCCGGGGCGGCGGTCAGAACCGCTGCGGAAAAAGCGAGGAGAGCTGTAAATTTCATATTATTCTCCACTTTTTGAATGACTTTGCAGTCGGTGGAGCAACCCCCGTAGGATGGACCGGTTTCATCGCCGTGCTGAAAACGGGACGAACCGAGGCCGCCAAATCGGGCCGTGGCGCCATGAAAAGCGCGCTTGCCAGCGGCCTTTATGGACCCGTATAGCCATATTATGAGTCACGATTTGTTCGACAGCAACCAGCCCGCGACCGAAAGCTACAACGCCTCGCAGATCGAGGTTCTGGAAGGGCTCGAACCTGTCCGCCGCCGTCCGGGCATGTATATCGGTGGTACCGACGAGCGGGCGCTCCATCACCTTGCTGCCGAAGTCATCGACAACAGTATGGACGAAGCCGTTGCCGGCCATGCGACGCGCATCGAGATCATTCTCGATGTCGGCAACCGCCTGACGGTAATCGACAACGGCCGCGGTATGCCGGTCGACCCGCACCCGAAATTCCCCGGCAAATCGGCGCTCGAGGTCATCATGACCATGCTCCATTCGGGCGGCAAGTTCGAGGGCAAGGCCTATGCTACCTCTGGCGGTCTCCACGGGGTCGGCGTCAGCGTCGTGAACGCGCTGTCGATTGAAACCACGATCGAAGTTGCGCGATCCAAGCAATTGTACAGACAGTCTTTTTCGCAAGGCGTTCCGCAAGGCCCGCTCGAGGAGCTCGGCCGTACCCCGAACCGCCGCGGCACCAGCGTGTCGTTCGTTCCCGACCCCGCAATCTTTGGCGAGCATGGCCGCTTCAAGCCGCAGCGCCTGTACCGGATGGCGCGGTCGAAGGCCTATCTGTTCGCGGGCGTCGAGATCCGCTGGAAATGCGCGCCCGAGCTGATCGGCGACGACACGCCCGCCGAGGCCGTGTTCCAGTTTCCCGGCGGCCTCGCCGACCATTTGAAGGAGCAGATCGGGACGCGCGAATGCGCGACCGCCGAACCCTTCGTCGGTCGGCAGGATTTTTCCGGCGAGCAGGGGCGCGCCGAATGGGCGATCGCCTGGCCGCTGTGGTCGGACGGCAGCTATAGCTGGTATTGCAACACCATTCCGACGCCCGCCGGCGGTACGCATGAGGCGGGGCTGCGGGCCGCGCTGACCAAGGGGCTGCGCGCCTTCGGCGAGTTGATCGGGCAAAAGAAGGCGGCGCAGATCACCGCCGAGGACGTGTTCAACGGCGGCGAGATGATGCTGTCGGTGTTCATCCGTGATCCGCAGTTTCAGAGCCAGACGAAAGACCGGCTTTCGAGCCCGGAAGCGGCGCGTTTCACCGAAAATGCGGTGCGCGACCATTTCGACCATTTTCTGTCGGACAATATGGATCGCGGCCGTGCGTTGCTCGGGCTGGTCCTCGAACGGATGGACGAGCGTTTGAAGCGCAAGGCCGAGCGCGAGGTCAAGCGCAAGACCGCGACGAGCGGCCGCAAATTGCGTCTGCCCGGAAAGCTCACCGACTGTGCCAACGATGGACCGGAAGGCACTGAATTATTTATTGTCGAAGGCGATAGCGCGGGCGGGAGTGCGAAGCAGGCGCGCGACCGCAAGACGCAGGCGATCCTGCCGATCCGTGGCAAGATCCTCAACGTGGCCAGCGCAAGCGCCGACAAGATCCGCGCCAATCAGGAAATCGCCGACCTCGCGCTCGCGCTCGGCTGTGGAATGCGCAAGGATTGCGACGCCGATCGGCTGCGCTATGACAAGATAGTGATCATGACTGATGCTGATGTCGACGGCGCCCACATCGCGACCTTGCTGATGACCTTCTTCTTTCAGGAAATGCCCGACATTGTACGCAACGGGCATGTCTATCTGGCGCAGCCGCCGCTTTATCGGCTGACGGCGGGCGCGACTTCGGCCTATGCGCGCGACGACGCACACCGTGCGGAGCTGGAAGCGACAGTTTTCAAAGGAAAAAAGGTCGACGTGGGGCGTTTCAAGGGTCTCGGTGAGATGAATCCGAACCAGCTCAAGGAAACGACGATGGACCCGGCGACGCGCTCGCTGCTCAAAGTCACGCTGCCGCAGGAATATGAGGAGCGTCAGGGCGTCAAGGATCTCGTCGACCGATTGATGGGCAAACATCCCGAGCATCGCTTCCAGTTCATCCAGGCAAACGCCGCGACGCTCGACGAGGCGTCGATCGACGCCTGATATGCGCGCAACGGGGTATCGCCGCTTTCTCTTCGCGATTGCGGCGCTGCCTTGCTCGTTGTTGTCGCTGTCAACATCGGCGCAGACTGCGGCTGAGCAGACCGCTCCGGCGACCACCGCGTTCGAGCGCCGGACCGCGCAATTGCCCGATGTTGTCGCCGGAAACATTGCATTTGACGACTATTTCGCACCCATGTTCCGGGCTGAGGTTCCGCAGTCCCGGTTTGCGGAGATCACCCGGAGCCTCATCGCGCAATATGGGCGTCCGCTAGGTGTCGAGTCCGCGCAATCGGCGGACGGCCGCTCGGGAACGCTCAAGCTTCGGTTTGAAAAAGGGACGGCGACAGTCAGGCTCGATGTCGGAGCGACCGCGGACGAGCGCGTTACCGGCCTGCTGATTACGGGCTTTACCGTCGATGGCGACGACTTCCATCGCATTGCCGGCGATCTGGCGGGCCTGCCGGGCGCCACAGGCTTTCTGGTCGCCGAAATCGACGGCGATGCCATCCGCACCATTGCGAGTGCGAACGCCGATCGACAATATGCGGTCGGCTCGACCTTCAAACTCTATATCCTCGACGAGCTTGCCGCCCAGATCGCGGCGGGCAAGCGGCGCTGGCGCGACGTGGTCCTCCTGTCGCATTCCAGTTTCTCGTCGGCCGCCACGGCAAACTGGCCGAAGGACACGCCCGTCACGCTGCAGACGCTGGCGAACTGGATGATTTCGGTGAGCGACAATGGCGCGGCGGATACATTGCTCCATCTTCTCGGCCGCGATGCGATCGAGGCGCGGATGCGAGCGGCGGGGCATAGCGAGCCCTCGCGCAATATCCCCTTTCTCTCGACCGTCGAGGCCTTCGCACTCAAGGGCAATAATTTCACCGCCGAACGTGCAGCCTTCATCGGCGCGGACGACAAGGCGCAGCGCAGGCTGATCGATGCCAACGCCGGCCGACTGACCCTCGCCAATGTCGACGGCGTCAGTTTTACGGCGGGGCCACGCTTCATCGGCGAGCTGGAATGGTTCGCGTCGCCGCGGGATATCGCACGGCTGATGGCCGACCTGCGCCGGCGCAATTCGGCACCGATGATGGCTGCGATGGCAATCAACAACGGCGTTGGACCGGTCGCGGCCGAGCCGTGGCGCTACCTCGGCTACAAGGGCGGATCCGAAAACGGCGTGTTATCGATGAGCCTGCTCGGCCAGCGCAAGTCGGACGGCAAATGGTTCGTCGTGACCGCGAGCTGGAACAATCCCGAGGCCAATGTCGAAACCGACCGGCTGGTCGGACTGGTGAGGCGCCTGCTGGCGCTCGCCGCCAAATGATCAGACCGTCAGCGCAGCGACCAGCGCCTTGACTTTGGTCTGCCGCCACTGCGGGGTCGGGGCGACGAGCCAATAGCCGCGTTTGACGGCAAAGGCCTCGCGCACCAGCCGGACGCGGCCAGCGGCGATATCGGCCTCGGCCAGCATCGCGGGGACGTTCGCATAGCCCAGACCGTTGGCTGCAGCGTCGATCGCAAGCCCGGCATCGCCGAGGCGCAAGGCCGGCTCGCCTTCATCGACCGGGCATCCGGGCCAGGCGATGCGCGTGTCGCTGTCGCTGCCGGGCCCCGCGACGGTCACCATCATCGCCTCGGCGAGCGGTACGCCTTCATGCTCGCCGGCTCCGTCGGTCCAGAAGATCGCAAGGTCGAGGTTCGCTTCGGTGAAGTCGATCCCGCCATCGGCCGAAACGAGCGTGAAGCGCACATCGGGTGCCTGCTGGCTGTAACGCGCGAGCCGGGGTGCGAGCCATTTTGCGGTGAGGTCGCGCGGCGCGGCAATCGTCAGCGACTGCGACGATTGCCCGGCCTGCATGGCGCGAACCGATTCCTCGAACTGCAGGAAGCCCTGGCGCAGGGCATCGAGGCCGGCATTCGCCTCGCCCGTCAGTTCGAGCCCCTTTGGCGTGCGGCGGAACAGCACCACGCCAAGCATGTCCTCGAGCGCGCGGATCTGCTGGCCGACGGCCGCGGGAGTCACGGCGAGCTCGTCGGCTGCGCGCGTGAAGCTCAAATGCCGGGCAGCGGCGTCGAAAACGCGAAGCGCGTTGAGCGGCAGGTGGGTGCGCTTCATGACGCGGTCGCAGGCGCCACGAGGGGAAAGTGCGGGATGGCAACGAGCATCTGCGAATCGTCGCCCAGCTCCATCGTATAGCTGCCGACCATCGACCCCTCGGGGGTCGGCAGCGGGCAACCGGAAACATAGTCGAACGCGCCGCCGGGCAGGATCAGCGGCTGTTCACCGACGACGCCCTCCCCCTCGACTTCGCTGATCTGGCCGCGCCCGTCGCTGATCCGCCAGTGACGGGTGAGGAGCTGCGCGGGTACCTCGCCATGATTCTCGATCCGGACATGATAGGCCCAGAACCAGCGACTGAGCGCCGGGTGCGACTGTTCGGGCAGATAGCTGACCGACACACGCACGGTGATCGGCCCCGTGGTCGCCGAGAAAGGGAAGAAGGAGTCGATCATCTCCATCGCAAAGTCGCCTAAAGCCCGACCTTGGTCAATGCCTGGTCCAGATCGGCGATCACATCGCGCGGATCTTCGAGGCCGACATTGATACGCAGCATCCCCTCGACGACGCCCATGTCCGCGCGTGCTTCGGCGCTGACGCTATAGTGGGTGGTCGATGCGGGATGGCAGCAAAGGCTCACCGCGTCTCCGATATTGTTACTGATATCGACGAGTTCCAGCGCGTTGAGCATCGCCATGGCCTGCGCGCGGTCCTCTAGGACGAACGAGAAGATCGGGCCGCACGCCTCCATCTGGCTCATCGCCAGATTATGCTGCGGGTGGCTGGCGAGGCCAGGGTGCAGGATGCGCGGGACGCGGCTCTCGACGAACTTGCCGACCGCGAGCGCGTTTTCCGATTGGCGCCGCGCGCGAAGATCGAGCGTCTCGAGTCCTTTCAGCACCACCCACGCATTGAACGGCGACAGGTTCGGCCCGGTGTTTCGCTGGAACGGCAGCAGCACATCGTTGATGAACTTCTCGCTCCCGCAAACGGCGCCCGCAAGAACACGGCCCTGCCCGTCCATCAACTTGGTCGCCGAGTAAGCGACGACGTCGGCGCCGAACTCGAGCGGCCGCTGGAGCACGGCAGTGGCGAACGCATTGTCGACAACGGTCGTGATGCCATGCGCCTTCGCGAGCGCGCAGACACGCTTCATGTCGACGATATCCATCGTCGGATTGGCCGGAGTCTCGAAAAAGAAGACCTTCGTGTTCGGCCTGATCGCCTTTTCCCACGCGTCGTTGTCGCGGCCGTCGACGACGGTCGTCTCGATCCCGAAGCGGGGGCACAGGCTGTCGACCAGCCAGCGGCACGATCCGAACGCTGCCTTGCCGGCGACGATATGGTCGCCCGCGGACAATTGGCACAGCAATGCCGTCGTCATCGCCGCCATCCCCGTCGCCTGGGCACGGCACGCCTCGGCACCCTCCATCAGCGCGATCCGTTCCTCCAGCATCGCGACGGTCGGATTCTGCAGCCGCGAATAGGTCATGCCCGGCGCTTCGCCGGCAAAGCGCGCCGCGACCTCTTCGGCGCTGTCATAGGTGTAGCCGGACGTCAGGAAGAGCGCCTCCGACGTCTCGCCATGTTCGCTGCGCCAGGTGCCGCCGCGCACGGCCTGCGTTGCCGGATGCCAGCCCCTTGTCTTGCTGCGATCGAAACCCGTGGTCTTTTTCATGCCATCGTCCGTAAAACTAGTTTGTCAGCGCGGCAACGACCGCGTCACCCAAGGCCGCGGTGCCCATATTGCCGCCGAGATCGGCGCCGCGGCAGCCTTCGGCAAGCACCCTGGCCACCGCTGCCTCGATCCGCGCGGCATTGGCTTCGTCGCCGCCCGAATGGCGGAGCAGCATTGCGAGCGACAGGATCATCGCCAGCGGGTTCGCGATCCCCTTCCCCGCGATGTCGGGCGCGCTGCCATGGATCGGCTCGTAAAGCCCCGTCGTTCCTTCGCCAAGCGATGCCGATGCGAGCAGTCCGATCGACCCCACGCACATCGACGCCTGATCCGACAGAATGTCGCCGAACAGATTGCCGGTCACGACCACATCGAACTGGCCGGGATTGCGCACCAGCTGCATCGCGGCATTGTCGACATACATATGGCTGAGCTCGACGTCGGGATAGTCCTTCGCGACTTCGATCACTACGTCGCGCCACAGCTGCGAGGTTTCGAGCACATTCGCCTTGTCGACCGAGCAAAGGCGCTTGCGGCGTCCTTGCGCCGCACGGAAGGCGACATGCGCGATGCGCCGTACTTCGCTCTCGCTGTACGACATGATGTCATAGCCTTCGCGCTCGCCGCTTGCCGTCTTGCGCGTGCCCTTCTCGCCGAAATAGACGTCGCCGTTGAGCTCGCGAACGATCAGCAGGTCGATCGCCGAGGCGACTTCGGGACGCAGCGCCGAACTGCCCTCCAGCCCCGGGAACAGTTTCGCGGGGCGAAGGTTGGCAAACAGCCCAAGCTCCGAACGCAGTCCGAGGATCGCCTGCTCGGGGCGCAGGTGGCGCGGGGCGCTGTCAAACCGCGCATCGCCGACGGCGCCGAACAGCAGCGCATCCGCGGCCTTTGCCTTCGCCAGGGTCTCGGGCGGCAGCGGATGGCCGGTCGCTTCATAAGCGGCGCCCCCGACAAGCGCGCGGTCGAGCATCACCGGCAGGGCAAGCGCCGCGATTACCTTCTCGGCTTCCGCCATGATTTCCGGACCGATACCGTCGCCGGCCAACAGCAGGATTTTCAATGCTTCGCCCTTTCGTGTCCCGCCAGCCGCTTAGACAGCGGCGACGCGTCACGCAACCGCCCTGCCCAGCCGGTCGACCAATCTTTCTCTTACCGTCAGCAAGTCACGGTTGCGCCCGTCGAGGACGTCACGGGCGAGGAAATGGCCGGTGATGGTCAGCGCGTCGAGCACATCGGTCATCGAAGGGCTGGCGTCGAGGCCGCGCAGGAAAGGTGGCAGTCGAAAAAGTCGCCCTTCATAGCCTTGCGCCGCCCCGATGCTGACCGCCCCGCCCGACTTGGGGCTGACGAAAGCGAGGTCGTCGAGTGCGCCTGTCACAACACATTGTTCGAGGTCGAGGCCAAACCCGAGTTCGGCGAGCAGCAACAGTTCGTACCGCGCCAAGGCGGCCGCCCATTGGCGTGCCGATGCCGCCACGCCGATTGCATCGAGGACCGCGGAAAGCGCCGCATGGAGCGCGGGATAGGGTTGGCTTTCGGGCAGCGTCGCGGCGGTCAGGCTTGTCGCCCAATCGATCGAAGCCGCCGCAAGCGGTTCGGCCAGCAGGGGCGCACGGCTCTGCAGCAGTTCAACCGTCGCACCGCCAAGCTGTTCCTCGGTTCGCGCGCGAAGGTCGAGCGCTACGAGATTGCCCGGTATCAGGATCGGTCGAAGCCGCCTCGACCGCCCGCCGCGGACATAACCCGCAACGAGCCCAGCCTCCTGCGTCAGCGCGCGCAGGATCGCGCCATGCTCGCCATGCGCGCGCACCGCGCAGACGATCGCATCGGCGGTCAGGCTGGCCAAAGCACCATCTGCGTTTGCGTCACCAGCGCAACCTCGGCGCCTTCTTCGGTTCGGATGCGGGTCTGCCAGACCGACAGGCGCTTGCCGATCTTCACCGGGGTGGCCTCGCCGACGAGGATCGAGCCAACCGGGCCACCGCCGAGAAAATTGGTCTTGCTCTCGATCGTCGTCGTGCCCGTGGCCCCCTCGGGCAAGGTCAGGAACGCCCCGACCGCACCGAGGCAGTCCGCAAAGGCCATAATCGCGCCGCCATGGACGATGTTGCCCGCGGTGCAGATCTCGGGTCGTACCGGGAGCTTGCCTGCGACCCGGTCCTTGCTGCCCTCGTGGATCGAGACGCCCAGCGTTCCAGCGAGCGGCATCGTTGCTGCGAAATCCATGTGCCTCTCCTCAGCCTGCCGGGTTCAATTGCCCGGATTATAGAAATCATAAACCGCCTGTGCGACGCCGGCGCTGACGCCCGGCGCCTTTTGCAGATCCTCCAGACTCGCGCTGCGGATCGCGCGCGCGGTGCCGAAATGCATCAGCAGCGCCTTCTTGCGGGCCGGACCGACGCCCGGCACCTCGTCGAGCGGCGAACTACCCATCGCCTTCGCCCGCTTCTGACGGTGCGCGCCGATCGCGAAGCGGTGCGCCTCGTCGCGCAGCCGCTGGATATAAAAGAGCACGGCATTGTTTGTCGGCAAGGTGAATTCGCGCCCATCGGGCAGGTAGAAGGTCTCGCGTCCGGCGTTGCGATCTGGCCCCTTGGCGACGCCGACATAAGGCAGGTCGTCGATGCCAAGCTCTGCGAGCACCGATCCCGCCGCCGACACCTGCCCCTTGCCGCCGTCGATCAGCACCAAGTCGGGCCATTCGCCCTTCGTCCTTTCGGGATCCTCTTCGATCGCGCGCGCGAAACGGCGCTGGAACACCTCGCGCATCATCGCAAAATCATCGCCCGGCTGCGTCTCCGCGCGCTTGATGTTGAACTTGCGGAATGCGCCCTTGATCCACCCCTCCGGCCCCGCAACGACCATAGCGCCGAGCGCGTTGGTGCCCTGGATGTGGCTGTTGTCATAGATTTCGATACGGTGCGGCGGCCCGTCGAGGTCGAACAGGTCTGCCAGCTCGCGGCCGAGCTTCGCCTGCGTGCTGCTTTCGGCAAGCCGCCGGTCGAGTTCTTCCCCCGCGTTGCGCACCGCCTGTTCGAGCAGCCGCTTGCGGTTGCCGCGCTGCGGCACGCTGATCTCGACCTTGCGCCCGGCGATTTCACCGAGCGCCTCGGCCAGCAGATCTGCCTCGTCGGGTTCACGATCGACGAGAATCAGCTTCGGCGGCGGCACGCCTTCATAGAATTGCATCAAGAAGCTCTCGAGCACCTCGCTCTCGGGCACGCCCGCGATGTGCGCAGGGAAGAAGCTGCGATGTCCCCAATTCTGGCCGCCGCGGATAAAGAAGCCCGCGATACAGAGCTGTCCGCCCTTGGCCGCGAGCGCAAAGACGTCCGCGTCTCCCAACCCGTCGGCGTGGACCGACTGCGTGCCCTGAATGAAAGTCAGCGCCTTCAGCCGGTCGCGAAGGACCGCCGCCTGCTCGAAATCCATCGCCTCGGCGGCGTTGGTCATGGCATCGCCTAGGCGTTTCTGCACCGCGGTCGAGCGGCCTTCGAGGAAATCCTGGGCGTCGCTCACCAGCCCGGCATAATCCTCCTTCGAGATGCGATCGACGCACGGCGCCGAGCAGCGGCGGATCTGGTAGAGCAGGCAGGGGCGCGACCGGTTCGCAAAGAAGCTGTCCGTACAGCTTCGCAGCAGGAAGGTCTTCTGGAGCGCATTGAGCGTGCGCCCGACCGATCCGGCGCTCGCAAACGGGCCGTAATAGCGTCCCTTGGCACGCCGCGCGCCGCGATGCTTCTGGACGCGCGGGAAATCATGGTCGGTGCGGAGCAGGATGAAGGGGAAGCTTTTGTCGTCGCGGAGCAAAACGTTGTACGGCGGGCGATAGCGTTTGATCAGCTGCGCCTCGAGCAGCAGCGCCTCGGCCTCGCTGTTGGTGGTGACAATCTCCATCGCGCGCGTCTGCGCCACCATGCGCTGAAGCCGCTGCGGCAGCCGCGCGACCTGCGTATAGTTGGTGACGCGATACTTCAGCGCGCGCGCCTTGCCGACGTACAACACCTCGCCGCGCGCATCGAGCATCCGATACACGCCGGGACGGACCGGCAGCTTACGCACGACGCCGCGGATCACCTCGGCGCCGCGTTCGAGGTCGGGCTTGTCGGCCCCCTCGCCGTCACCGCGGACGACATAGGCGGATTTCTCTTCGTTGAATCGGTCGGGAGCGTTCGGGCGAACCATGATTTTGCATGTAGGCGAGGACGATGCGACCCGCCATAGTGTCCAAGGTAAAACAGCGCGGGAGGGGCAAATGGATGTTCGCGGCAAAATCGCTTTGGTTACAGGTGGCAGCGACGGGATCGGGCGCGAGATCGCGCTGCAATTGCAGGGCGCGGGCGCGGATGTGACCGTCACCGGACGCTCGGCCGAGAAATTGCAGGCGATGGCGTCGCTCGGCTTCGGGACGATTGCGGGCGATCTGTCGACGCCAGCGGGTGTCGATGCAGTCGTCAACGGCGTGGCGGGCAAGCCGCTGGCGGTCCTCGTCAACAACGCCGGGGTCGGCAGCGACTACGATCTCGACACGCCCGACACGCTCGACAGCGCCGCGCACTGTATCCGCACCAATCTCGATGCGCCGATCGCGCTCTGCACCCGGTTGCTGCCGACGCTCCGCGCGCAGCCCGAGGCGGCGATCGTGAATGTCACCTCGGGCCTAGCCATTGCGCCGCGCGCCGGGGGTTCGATCTATTGCGCGACCAAGGCGGGGCTCCGCAGCTATACGCAGGCGATCCGGCACCTCCTGAAGGACAGTAATGTCCGCGTGATCGAGGCCCTGCCGCCCGTCGTCGAAACCAACATGACCGCGGGCCGCAGCGGCAAGAAGATGAGCGCACACGACTGCGCAGCGGAGATCGTCGCGGGCATTCGCACCGGCAAGCGCGAGGTCAACGCCGGAATGGTGAAGCTGCTCCAGCTGGTGAACAGCATCTCGCCCGCGCTCGCACGGCGGATCATGATCCGGTTCTGAGGACATAAGATATGATCACTGTCTATGGCGAAGGCCGCGGATTTCGGGTCGTCTGGTTGCTCGAGGAAATGGGCCTTCCCTATCGCGTGCGACAGGTCGACCTGCTCTCCGGGATCGAGAATGACGCCGAGTTTCTGGCGATCAATCCCGCCGGATTCATTCCGGCAATCGTCGACGGCGACACGGTGATGGTCGAATCCATCGCCATCATGGAATATCTGCTCGCGCGGCATGGGCCGTCGCCGCTCGCGCCTGCCCCGTCCGATGCCGATTATCCGGCCTATCTGCAATTTCTTGTGATGGGCGAAGCGGGTTTGGCCGGTCCGATCAACGCCATCGTCGCAACCAATATCCTAGCCCCGGAGGCCGAGAAGCCGAACTGGACCACTGGCTGGGCGCTGGGAACGTTCGAGAGTCGCCTCGATCTGGTGCGGCGCCAGCTCGCGCGATCGGCGTATATCGCGGGCGACAGCTTCACTGCCGCCGATATTTCGATCACCTACGCGCTCGAATTCGCCCAGCGCACCGGCTGCTTCAGGCTCTCTGACCTCGAAAAGGCCTATGTCGCGCGCACCACGGCGCGGAAAGCTTATGCGCGCGCGATGGACGGCTGCCCGGGAACCAAAGCATGGGCCGCCGAAGTGGCCGCGCGACAGGTATAAGAAAACGCCCGCGGAAATCCGCGGGCGCCTTGTCTCTGCGATATCGAAGGGCTCAGCCCTTCGCGACCGCTGCGATCGCGTCGTCGATCAGCGCTTTATCGGCTTTCGCGTCATGCTTGTCCGCGATCAGCCTTGCCGCCGCGTCGGTAGCTGCCTTTGCAGCTGCGGTGCGAACTTCGGCAAGGGCACTGGCTTCGGCCGCAGCGATACGGTCTTCGGCCATCTGCTTGCGCCGCGCGATCAGTGCGGTCGCGTCTTCCTTCGCCTTGGCTACAAGCGCTTCGGCTTCAGCGTCGGCGCGGGCGCGCATTTCGTCGGCTTCCTTCGCCGCGCGGGCAAGCCTGGCTTCATACTCAGCTTTCAGCGATTCGGCGTCGAGGCGAAGCTGTTCGGCTTCCTTGAGCTGCTTCGAAATCTCGGCAATCTTGTTGTCGAGCATGGCGCCAATCGCCGCCGGCACCTTCTTCCAGACCAGAATGCCCAGGAAGACGAGCATCGCGATCGAGACCCATACGGTCGCATTCAGGCCGAATGCGGTCGGATCGGCGTGCACTTCGCCTGCGGCTTCGGACAGGATGATGGAGACATTAGCCATGAAGCACCGCCTTTACCGCCGCCTTGGCGTCCGCCGCCGCGACCTTCGCACCCGACAGCTTGGCGACGAGGTCGCTTGCCGCTTCGGCCGCGACCGATTCGATTTCCGCCATCGCCGACTTGCGGGCAGCGGCGACCTCGGTTTCCGCCGCCGCAAGCTTGTCGCCAAGCTCGGCGTCGACTTTCGCCAGACGCTTTTCGGCATCCTTCACGGCCTTGTCTTTCGCGTCGGCAACCGCCTTCTGCGCGGCGGCGCGGCTCGCGTCGCTTTGCTGGCGGTAGCTTTCCTCGAGGTTATCGGCAGCCGCATGGGCCGCCTTCGCCGCCGCCAGATCGTCGGCAACCTTGCGGTCGCGCGCGTCAACCGTCGCTTCGATCTTGGGCAGCATGCCGCGGCCGATCACGACATAAATGCCGGCGAACACGACCAGCAGCCAGAAAAGCTGCGAGGCAAGATACCAATTGTCAGCGGTGAGCTGGGCTATCTGGGGCATGGAAGGCGAACCCTAAAACTTGAAAACCTGCGGATGGTGCAGCCGGCCCCGCAGGGAGGCCGGCGTCACCCGATCGTCGAAATCAGACGACGAAGAGCAGGATCATCGCAACGACGAACGCCAGCAGGCCAAGAAGTTCGGCAGCGGCGAAGCCGATGAACAGGCGGCCCTGCTGGCCGTCGGCGGCCGCGGGGTTGCGCAGTGCGCTTTCGAGGAAGCTGCCGAAGACATTACCCACGCCGATGGCGGCCATGCCGGCACCGATAGCGGCGAGACCTGCACCGATCAGCTTTGCTGCTTCTGCGTCCATTATACTACTCCTTGGGTGTAAGCGTTTATTGCGAAACGAAATTAGTGAAGGTTGACCGCGTCGTTGATGTACAGCGAGGTCAACAGGGCGAAAACATAGGCCTGGATGCCGGCGACGAGCAGTTCGAGCGCACTGATGCCGATCATCAGGGTGAAACTGAGCACCGACACGACCGAACCGATCACCAGATTGTCGGCGTTGAAACCGTTGATCACGAAGCCCGACAGCACCTTCAGCAGCACGTGGCCGGCGGTCATCGCGACGAAAAGACGCAGGCCGAGGCTGAACGGACGGATCATGAAGGAGATGAACTCGATAACCGCGATGAAGGGAATCATCGGCAGCGGCGTACCGTGCGGCACGAACAGCGAGAAGAAGTGCAGACCATGGCGCCAGAAGCCGACGACGAGGACGATCGAGAAGGACAACAGCGCCAGAACGCCGGTGATCGCGATGTGGCTCGTGACGGTGAAGGGATGCACGCCGAGCACGCCGAGCGGCAGCATGCCGAGCAGGTTGCAGAAGAGGATGAACATGAAGAGCGAAAAGACGTAGGGCGTATATTTGCGCCCTTCGGTCCCGATATTCGCGGTCATCATGTTCGAGATGAAGCCGGTGAAGCTTTCGACCGCGACCTGCCAGCGGCCCGGGATCAGCTGGCGGCGCATCCCGCCCCACATGAAGAGGCCGAGGACGACCGCTGCGATCACCATCCACAGCGCACTATTGGTGAAGAACACTTCATGCCCGCCAAGGTTGAAACCGCCGCCGAGCGGGGTCACCTCGAACTGGTGCATCGGGTCGATCTTGCCGGATTCCGCCGCCACTCTTCACTCCACGCGCATTGCGGGGCGGCGCGTTCGGCCGTCCCGCGGAAATTTCCTTTGCGACCCGCTATTTGCGGGGCGTCGATGTCAGGCGAATGATGTTCCGGAACGCCACGACGATCCCCAGGAACAACATCACCAACAAGCCCCAGGGCGACGTGTCCGCGAAACGATCGATCAGCCAGCCGAACAGCCCGCCCCCGATCAATCCGCCCAGCAGCTCCGCCAGAACGCGGTTCCCGAGCCGGTAGTTGGCATCGGACTCCGGTCCAGCATTCACTGCGGTCCGCTCCGCTTCTGCGGCTTCGGCCCGGTCCAATCGCTTTTCGAGCGAGACCAGGCGCGAATCCTCCGAAGCTGGTTCCGGATCGCTGCCATTCTCCGTCATTTTCCGCCATCCTCCTGAAACAGAGCCGAAATACTCGCCTCTGCCTGCAAAAAAAGGCCCGAAAATTCGGGAGACCCCTAAGGCGCGGCCCGTTTAGGAACGACGCCCGATTAAGTCAATGCTTGGCTGTCACACGCAAAAATGCCGCCGCGTTTAGGGGCGCGGCGGCATCTGCGGCCCGCGGGCCGCTTTGCAATCCATCATCTTACGGGCAGCGCGAATCCCGCACCGGCGCGCCGCTGTCGCGGGTCAGCCAGCGGCCATCGGGCGCCTTGTATTTTTCGCCCGGACGCGTCTTGGCGATCAGGTTGCACCCGGTGACGAAGGCGAATTGCTCGACCGTGCTGCCTGCCGGCGCGCCGCTGGTGTAGGCCGCCTTGCGCTTGATGTTGATGTCGTTGACCATGTCGCGCACCGCGGGGGTCGGGCTGGTGACAAAGCCCAGATAGCCGTCGGGCTGCTCACCGATCTGCCCCGCCGAACGCGCCGCCTCATACGCCGGATCGCGTTGCGCCATGGCGGAAGGTACCGCCAGCGCCACCGCTGCCGTCACGGCCACCGCCGCCATTGCCCATCCCGCCGGTTTTCCCAGTTTCAACATCGTCATTCCCATCTCGTCAGAATATTCCGCTATTCTGCTCAATCAGCTTTTTGGCATCTCCATCAAGCTTGTACACAATTTCCTGCTTGATGTTGATGTTGAGATTGATCTCGATCGGCTTGTCGGGCGTTTCGATCTGGACGCAGCCGCCAAGCGCCGCTGTCCCCATCATTATCACCACGAACCATCGTCCGATCATCAGCCTCCGTTCGCTATTCTCGTTTATGGTCATTGCACGGGCTCGCTTTCTGGGGGCTGAACAGGGTTCGGTTGACCTGCCGTGGCCGCTTCCTGTTGCTGGATCAACTGGGTGAGATTCTGTTCGATCCACACGGTGGGATCGTAAAGCCCCTTGGCGGAGGTCACGAGTTGCCGGAACGGTCCCGTAACCTTCACGTTGAACACGAGAGGGATTTTGGCGATCCGGCTGGTCAGAAAATTGCGCGTTGCGCCTGCGCCCTGCCCCACGCCGCCAAAACGGATATCGGTCACCATTTCGCCGTCGAGGTCCCCGTTCAATATGATCGTCAGATCGTCATATTTGAGGCTGCGCAGCGCGCCAAAGGCAAAATTCGCGATCGTGCCGAGATTGTGGTTCGACAGTTCGCCGACATAAGCGAGCGTACCGCCGCCATCGCGCGCATCGATCCTGCCGTCGACGATCCGCCCGCCGAGCCCGTCGAACTCGACGGGTAGCGTGCCGTCGAACTTGCCCGTCGCGTTGATATTATCGAACCCGAAATTCTGCAGGAACACCGCCGCTTCGACCCCGACGACATCGAAGGAGAGTCGACGGGGCTGATCGGCGGCGAAATTGAGCGTTGTCGGGTGAAGCAGCAATTCGCCGCCGGCAAAGGGCCAGCGCCCGCCCTCTATTCGCACCCGGTTGTCGCCGAGCAGCTCATATTCGATCGCGCCGTCGACCACGGGAATGCCGGGGTTGACCTCTTGCACCTGCGCCTGCTGACGCGGCGCGGTCTTCAGGCCGAGCAGATCGTCGAAGGTCAGGGTCGTAGTCAGGCCGGTCAAGGGGCCGAAGGCGGCCGCCAGATCGGTGTTCGCGGTGGCAAAGGTTCCGCGACTCTTCACACCGTCGGCGGTCCATTCGATATGCCCGTCCCCGACGACCGACCCCTGGACGTTTGCAACGACACCCAGCGCCAGATGCGTGAGCTGATCGGGTTGGAAACCTTCTCCGAAGCGTAGCTCGCGCACCAGAAGATCGGCCGAGCCGGCTCCATCGCCCAGCCGGTGTCGAATAACCGTGTCGAGGATCTTCGTTCCCGTCTTTCGCTCGCTGAACCCGGCGGTCGCGTCGATGACGCCGTCGGCGAACCGAAGGCTCGCATCGCGGCTGATCAGCGGCTCGAATCGGTCGATCTGCTCGGCGTCGGCAAGCGCCAGTCCACCGTCCAGCGTCAGCGCGCCGCCGGCCCAGCGCCAGCGACCGTCGATTTCGCTCATCTCGAGCGGGACGGCACCGATCTTCCCGCTCGCCCCGGCCAATTCGCCTACCATGCCGTGCGGTGCGTTCCGCCCGGCGATCCGCCGCGCCGCGAAACGCGTCACGCGGTCGCCCTGCCCAAGCCGGACGTCGGCGAGTGCAATCGCCCAGCGCATCGTGGCGAGATCGATCTCGGCACTGCGGGCATCGAAAGCGACGGGAGAGGAGCCGCTGGCCCCGCGGAGCCTGATTCCCGGAATGCGGATTGCACCGCGCAGGCCGCCCTGACCGGCGCTCAGCAATGGCGTGTCCGGGCGGCTGCACAGGTCCATGCCCGTCTTGTCGAGCCGGAACCCCGATAGGGCAATCCGGTCGATGCCGATCCGGGTACATCCACCGTTGAGCGCGAAACCGCCGGTCGGAGCGAGCGCGCCGGCGAGCGGAATGCTCAGCCGGTCGACGCGGCCATCGCCGATCGGCCCCGAAAGCTCGGCGCGTGTCGCGAAGCGCAGTGGGCCGCCCGGTTTCCCGGAAAAGCGGATCGCGTCGAGCGCAAGCCGGGCGCCTTCGGCCGCATAGGCGTCGAGGCGCGCGAGGCCGCTGACCGACCCGTCGGCGCTGCGATCGAGCGCCAGCGAACCCGACGGCAGATCGCCGCCGCCGAAGGTCCAGCTCCCGTTTGCGGTCACTGCGGGTTTGGGACCCCCGAAAAGATAGGCGATCCGGCTGCCGTCGCTGCCGATGAAGCGCCCGCCGCTGGCGCTCGTCAGCCTTGGCTCCAGCAGGTCTATTCGCGCCTCGGCGCCTGCGCCCTTCAATGCGAAGGCCGTTTCGCCGCTCGTATCGGCGAGCATGGCCGCCAGCGCCTTCGCCGCGCGGCTGGCCAGCGGGCCGATCGGGCTTCCGGACCATTCGTCGGCGCCATCGACGATCGACCGGCGAAGCGCGGCGCTGCCGCTTGCCTGCGAAAAGCGGAGGCTGCCTTCGATCGTCGGAGCCTGCTTGCCGACGATGCCCTTCGCGGTCAGCGTGACGCCGCGCGCCGCGAACGCTTCGCCATGAAGCCCGGCCATCGCTGCGTCGACGTCGATCGCGGTCCGGTCCGCGGTGCCGTCGAACGCGGCGTTGACGCCGAGCCGGTCGGCCGCAATCGCCATCGCGACAAGTTTCGCGATGCTCGCGTCCGCCTTGCCGCTCCAGCTTCGCAGATTTTCGGAGAGCGACACATCGAGCGCAATCTGCGGCGACACGGCGCTGACGCGGCCATCGGCGCAGCTGAGTAAGGAGCCGCGCAGCGGACCGTTGAGCCGCGGCCGTACATTCCGCACGTCGACCGTGCCATAAAAGCTCGCGTCGCGCACCGAGCAGCCGGCGGTGGCGATCCGGGGCGCCACCAGGGCCAGCTTGCCCGAAAAATCCCGGCGCAGGTTGCCGCTGCCGTTCAGCGCGGCGCCAACATTGCCCCACGGGGTTTCGACCCGCGCGCGGGCATCGGCAACCCTCACCCAAAGGTCGGGCAAGGCGAAGGGGGTAGTGTCCGTCGGATCACGGAACCTGTCGAGCGAGCCCAGCGACAATCGCCCGTCGACGAAGCGGCCGTAGAGGCGAACGCCATCGGCGATGACGCCCGATACATAGGGGCCCGACCAGCCATAGCCGATACGCACCTCGACATGGGTGGCGGTGAGGTCGGGCCGCGCCGGATCGCCGATGACCAGATGGGACAATTGTTCGGAGCCGAAGCCGATCTTGTCGATCGTGTAACTAGCCCGAATCCCGCGACTGTCGAACTGGTCTCGAATGATCCTGTCGGCGATCGGTTCGCGCGCCATCCACGCCACCGCCGCAAGCGCGACGACGGCGCCCGTCGTCATCCAGCGCTTCTTGAACAATATCCTGTGCATATGCAGCCGCCGTCGCGGCGCCGCTTCCCCGGCGGTCATGCCGGTACCGAAGCGGCTATAGTGGCGGATGACGTCACGACGCTTATGCTCTTTTCCTCATGCGCCCCGGCAGGTCTGTCCCTGCCCGCCAGATAACGCCAGAATGGCGCAATTGGCTGCAACAATAGGGACGTAGCCATAGGCCGGGAACCTTATGTCCGTTGAGTGCGCCCCACAAGCTGGTTATGCCCGCGCCATGGCCGATGCACCCGCACCCCTTCCCGACCACAGCGGCCACCGCGCGCGCCTGCGCTCCCGCCTGCTGACCGATCCCGAGGGCATGGCCGATTACGAGCTGGTCGAATATTTGCTCGCGCTGGCGATCCCGCGTCGCGACACGAAGCCGCTCGCGAAGGCGCTGCTCCACGAATTCGGTTCGTTGGCACAACTGGCAAGCGCCGATCCCGAATCGCTTCGCCGTGTCAGCGGCATGGGGGACACTGCCGTCGCCGCGCTGAAAATCGTCCAGGCGACGAGCCTGCGGATGCTGAAGGGCGAGTTCCGCGAGAAGCCTCTGCTGTCCAGTTGGGACGCGCTGCTCGACTGGCTGCGCGCCGACATGGGGCCGATCGATATCGAGCGCGTGCGCATACTCTATCTTAACTCGCGCAACATGCTGATCCGCGACGAGGTCGCGAGCGAGGGCTCCATCGACCAGTCGGCGATCTATGTTCGCGAGGTCGTGAAGCGCGCCCTCGAACTCGGTGCGGCGGCGATCATCGTCGTCCACAATCATCCGAGCGGCAATCCAGAACCGAGCCGGCAGGATATCGCGATCACGCGCGAGCTTGCGGCGGCCGCGGGCAAGCTTGGCATCGTCCTTCACGATCACATCATTATCGGCGGCGCCGACCATCGCAGCCTTCGCGGGCTCGGCCTGTTGTAGCCTGCAGGCTTTACTTGTCCGCGCGAGCAGCACATCATCGCGCCATGCAGATTCGGCAGCACCATCTTCGCTTCCGCCACCATGGGGGACAGCTTCTCGCGGGCATCTAGCCCCGGGTTCCGGCGCGTCACGCCCCGGCAGCCCGGGGTAAAACTTCCGAGATTTCCAGATGGGGCGCCTTCCGGGCGCCCGTCCCCTATTCTGCTGAAAGCATACCCATGACCAACGCAAAGGCCGTCAGAAAGCCGCCCGTCCATATGATCGATCGTGAGGCCGACGCGCTCACCGACCTCGCGATCGGCGTCGAAAAGCGCATGCCGCAAGTCAGCGAGCTTCTGCTCCGCGAGATCGGCCGCGCGACAATCCACAAGGAACGTCACGTCCCGCGCGACGTGGTGACGATGAACAGCGAGGTCGATTTCGTCGACGCGGCGAACGGCGCCGTCCGCAGCGTGCGCCTCGTCTATCCTTCCGACGCCGATATCGCGACAGGGCGCATTTCCATCCTCACGCCCGTCGGCGCCGGGTTGATCGGAATGCGTGCCGGTAGCGCGATTCTCTGGCCCGACCGCGACGGGCAGGAACGCGCGCTCACCATCCGTGCAGTCCTGCAGCCGCCGCGCGCGGCATGACCTGCCCGGTGCGAAGCAGCCGCCGGACTTCTCCGACGGCTGCGACGCTCCTTTACCAACGGCCCTGAAAATCAGGCGCCGCGCGACAGGAAGCCGGTCAGTTCGTCCTTGCTGACGGCACCCGATTTGTCGGCGTCCGCCGCTGCCCAAGCCTGGCCGACCCAGGTTTTGACCTGCTCCGATTCGGGATCGATCGACGGCTCGGTCGCGGTGCGCAGCTTCTTCATCCAGGCCGCGAATTCCGACTGGTTGAGGTCGCTGCTCTTGTCGGCGTCATAGGACGCGAACTCGTGATTGACGATCTGCGCAACCTGTGCGGGCGTGGCGGCCGCGCCCGAAGGTGCCGGCTTGGCGGCTTCACCCGTGGACGGAGCGCTCGCGGGAGCAGGCGCAGCCGGATCGGCCTGCTCGGCAGGCGGGGGCGCGGTCGGGTCGGCGGGCGGCGTATTCTGGGCCAGCGCCGGGAAACTGACAGCGACGGCGCCGATCAAAAGGACTTGCTTCAACATGATTATTCTCCTGTAGCGGCGGCCGACCAGCGGTTGCGATCGAGCGCCTTTGGGAACGGGCACAGGATCAACCGCGCGGGCTTCGGGGAAGTTGCGTGGTTGCCGCGATTGGCTAAACGCCCCGGCCCTGCTAGG
This sequence comes from Sphingopyxis sp. Geo48, assembly GCF_949769155.1. Taxonomy (NCBI): domain Bacteria; kingdom Pseudomonadati; phylum Pseudomonadota; class Alphaproteobacteria; order Sphingomonadales; family Sphingopyxidaceae; genus Sphingopyxis; species Sphingopyxis sp. Geo48. The sequence continues at coordinate 480,303 of NZ_CATKPA010000002.1, forward strand.
GGGCGCCCCGTCGCGAATTCGCTGCCGATTTGCGACGAAGCGACACAAAAGGAAGGAATTTCAATGGTTCCGCGTTACGCTCGGCCCGACATGACGGCTATATGGTCGCCCGAGAATCGTTTTCGCATCTGGTTCGAGATCGAAGCGCATGCCACCGACGCGCTTGCCGAGCTGGGAACCGTTCCGAAATCGGCCGCCAAGGCCTTGTGGGAATGGTGGGCCACCAATCCGAAAATCGACGTCGAGGCGATCGACGCGATCGAGGCCGTCACCAAGCATGATGTGATTGCCTTCCTTACGTGGGTCGCCGAAAATGTCGGCGATGAAGCACGCTTCATGCATCAGGGCATGACGTCGAGCGATGTGCTCGACACCTGCCTCGCGGTGCAACTCAGCCAGGCGGCCGACCTCCTGCTCGCCGACCTCGACGCGCTGCTCGAGGCGATCAAGCGCCGCGCCTACGAGCACAAGCTCACGCCGACGATCGGCCGTAGCCACGGCATCCACGCCGAACCCGTCACCTTCGGGCTGAAGCTCGCCGAGGCCTATGCCGAATTCTCGCGCTGCAAAGCCCGCCTCGTCGCCGCGCGCGCCGAGATCGCGACCTGCGCCATCTCGGGCGCCGTCGGCACCTTCGCGAACATCGACCCGCGCGTCGAGGCGCATGTCGCGGCGAAGCTTGGCCTCGCGATCGAGCCGGTCTCGACGCAGGTCATCCCCCGCGATCGTCACGCGATGTTCTTCGCCGTGCTCGGCGTCATCGCTTCGTCGATCGAGCGTCTGGCGATCGAGGTCCGCCACCTCCAGCGCACCGAAGTGCTCGAGGCCGAGGAATATTTCTCGCCGGGCCAGAAGGGCTCGTCCGCAATGCCGCACAAGCGCAACCCGGTGCTGACCGAAAATCTGACCGGCCTTGCGCGCATGGTCCGCAGCGCCGTCATCCCCGCGATGGAGAATGTCGCGCTGTGGCACGAGCGCGATATCAGCCATTCGTCGGTCGAGCGCTTCATCGGCCCCGACGCGACTATCACACTCGACTTCGCGCTCGCGCGCCTGACCGGCGTCGTCGACAAGCTGCTCGTCTATCCCGAGCGGATGCAGAAGAATCTCGACCGCATGGGCGGCCTCGTCCATTCGCAGCGCGTCCTGCTCGCGCTGACGCAGGCGGGCGCGAGCCGCGAGGACAGCTACGCACTCGTCCAGCGCAACGCGATGAAGGTCTGGGAATCGGACGGACAGCTTTCGCTGCTCGAACTGCTCAAGGCCGATGCGGATGTGATGGCACGCCTGTCGGCCGAACAACTCACCGAATTGTTCGATCTCGGCTATCACATGAAGCAGGTCGACACGATCTTCGATCGCGTTTTCGGCAAGGCATAGGCTGGAAACGCTCGCAAATCTGTCATAGGGTCGAGGCCAGCCTGCGGAGGAGCGAAGCGAATGGGGACGTTGCGGACGATCATCTGGGTTCTGCTGACCGCGGTGCTGGTGATATTTGCGATGGCGAACTGGCGCGTCGTTACGGTCACGATCTGGCCCGGTTGGGAAGCGGAGACGAAACTTCCTTTGGTCGTGCTGGTCTCCTTCCTGATCGGTAGCGTGCCGATGTGGATCGCGCTTCGCACCACGCGCTGGTCGATGAAGCGTCGACTCGACACGAGCGAACGGCAGCTTTCGGACTTGCGTGCACTCGCCAATCGACCGGTCGAGCCGGCGTCGGCGCCCGCCCCTGCGGCGACGCCGCCCGCGGGCGGCACCAATTCCCCAACCCTGCCACTGGATATTCCATGACCTCCCCCATCTATCTTGCCATCGACACCCCGCATCTCGATGCCGCGCTGACGCTGGCGCAAAAGGTGCGGCATCATGTCGGCGGGCTCAAGTTGGGGCTCGAATTCTTCTGCGCCAACGGCCATCACGGCGTGCACGAAATGGCGAAATTCGGCCTGCCGATCTTCCTCGACCTCAAGCTGCATGACATTCCGAACACCGTGGCCAAGGCGATCCAGGCGCTGCGGCCGCTCGAAGCCGCGATCCTGACCGTTCACGCCGCCGGTGGCCGCGCGATGATGGAAGAGGCCAAGGCGGTGGCGGGTCTCAACACGAAGGTTGTCGCGGTGACCGTCCTCACCAGCCTCGATGCGCCCGACCTTGAAGATATAGGCGTTGTTGGAGCTCCCGACGATCAGGTCGTCCGTCTGGCCAAGCTTGCGCGCGAATCCGGGCTCGACGGCATCGTTTGCTCGGGCCGCGAGGTGAAGCTGGCGCGCAAGGTCTGGCCCGGCGGTTTCTTCGTCGTCCCTGGCGTCCGCCCGGCGAATGGCAAGGTCGGCGACCAGAAACGGGTTGTCACGCCCGCCCAGGCCATGTCGGATGGCGCCTCGATCCTTGTAGTCGGCCGCCCGATCAGCCAGTCGGCCGACCCCGATCTCGCCGCGCGCGAGATCGAAGCCACGCTCTAGAAAGTATTCCATGCCACCGTTGGTGAAGATTTGCGGGCTGTCGACGCCCGAAACGGTCGATGCCGCCATCCGTCTCGGCGCGACCCACATCGGCCTTGTCCATTATGAACCGAGTCCGCGCCATGTTGCGCTCGATCTCGCGGCCGAACTGCGTCAGCGTGCGCAGGGCAAGGTCAAGGTCGCGCTGCTGCTGGTCAATGCCTCGCAGCAATTGACCGGTGACGCGCTCAGCAAGGTCCGCCCGGACATCGTCCAGTTCCACGGCAACGAGACGCCCGAATGGCTCGCGCGGGTGAAAAGACTTGTACCCGCGGAGGTCTGGAAAGCCGTGGGACTGAGGGATGCCGGGACGCTGGAGCGTGTCCGGCAATATGAAGGCGCCGCCGATCGTATTCTCTACGACGCTCCTGCCGCATCGCTTCCGGGCGGTACCGGGACGCGTTTCGACTGGTCGCTGCTCAAAAATCATCGCCATGCAATCGACTGGGGTGTCGCGGGCGGCCTGACGCCCGCGAATGTCGGGCAGGCGATCGCCGAGACCGGCGCGCCGCTCGTCGATGTTTCATCGGGTGTCGAAAGTGCGCCGGGCATCAAGGATGTGGACAAGATCGCCGCTTTCCTTAAAGCGGTCGCCGCATGTTGACACGGTTCGCCTCCGTCACGGCTATCGGCAAACGATGGCGCTGATCGCTTGAGACTATCTCGAAGCGCGTGCCCCAACCTTGCCGATGGAAATGATCATGACTGAGACCACGACCCTCCCGAACAGCTTTCGCACCGGACCCGACGAGCGCGGCCATTTCGGCCAGTTCGGCGGCCGCTATGTCGCTGAAACGCTGATGCCGCTGATCCTCGACCTCGAACGCCATTATCGCGCCGCACAGGCCGACCCGGCGTTCAAGGCCGAGTTTGACCATCTGCTGAAGCATTATGTCGGTCGCCCGAGCCCGCTGTGGTTTGCCGAGCGGCTGACCGAACACCTCGGCGGCGCGAAGATCTATTTGAAGCGCGAGGATCTCAACCACACCGGCGCGCACAAGATCAACAATTGCATCGGTCAGATCCTGCTCGCGAAGCGGATGGGCAAGACAAAGATCATCGCCGAGACCGGCGCCGGCCAGCACGGCGTCGCGACCGCGACCGTCGCCGCGCTGTTCGGCCTGCCCTGCACCATCTTCATGGGCGCCGTCGACGTCGCGCGGCAGCAGCCGAACGTGTTCCGCATGAAATTGCTCGGCGCCGAAGTCGTCGCGGTCGAGAGCGGCGCCAAGACGCTGAAGGATGCAATGAACGAGGCGCTGCGCCACTGGGTCGCGAACGTCCACGATACCTTCTACATCATCGGCACCGTCGCGGGGCCGCACCCCTATCCCGAGCTTGTTCGCGATTTCCAGTCGGTGATCGGCGACGAAGCCCGTGAACAGATACTCGAAGCCGAAGGCCGCCTACCCGACATGCTGATCGCTCCTGTCGGCGGGGGATCGAACGCGATCGGGCTGTTCCATCCCTTCTTGGATGACGCCGAAGTCGAGATCATCGGGGTCGAAGCCGCCGGCGAAGGTCTGGAAGGCAAGCATGCCGCCAGCCTGGCGGGCGGCAAGCCGGGCATCCTCCACGGCAACAAGACCTATCTGCTGCAGGACGAGGACGGCCAGATCACCGAGGCGCATAGCATCTCGGCGGGGCTCGACTATCCGGGGATCGGCCCCGAGCATAGCTGGCTCCACGAAATCGGCCGCGTCCGCTACGAACCCGTCACCGACGCCGAGGCGCTCGCGAGCTTCCAGAAGCTGACCAAGCTCGAAGGCATCATCCCCGCGCTCGAAAGCGCCCACGCGATCGCCGCCGCCGAACGCATCGCGCCGACGCTGGGCAAGGACAAGCTCATCATCGTCAACTGCTCGGGCCGCGGCGACAAGGACATCATCACCGTGGCGGATGCGTTGGGGGTGAAGCTGTGAGCTCCCATGCAAACCCTTCTCCCTTGAAGGGAGAAGGATACGAAGCCTTGGCGGCGCAGCCGCCTAGGCGCAGTTGGATGAGGGTGAGCGAGCCTCTGGCTCGCGCGATCGCGCAGCGATCGCATACCCCTCACCCAGCTACGACTAGCGAGCAAGCTCGCAAGTCTGCGCAACCCTCTCCCCCAAAGGGAGAGGGGGAATGAGCACCCGCTTCGCCGCCACCTTCACCAAACCCCACCCCGCGCTCGTCGCCTTCATCACCGCGGGCGACGGAGACACCGCCGCGAACCTTGACGCGCTCGTCGCGGGGGGTGCCGATGTGATCGAGCTTGGCATGCCCTTCACCGATCCGATGGCTGATGGCCCGGCGATCCAGCAGGCAAATCTGCGCAGTCTCGCTAAGGGCACGTCCACAGCCGACATCTTCGGACAGGCCGCCGCTTTCCGCCAGCGTCACCCCGACACCCCGCTCGTCCTGATGGGCTATGCCAATCCGATGACCATCCGCGGCGGCGACTGGTTCGCCGGAGAATGCGCCAAGGCGGGTGTCGATGGCGTGATCTGCGTCGATGTTCCCGCCGAGGAAGATCCCGAACTCGGCCCCGCGCTGCGCGCCGCCGGGGTCGACCTCATCCGCCTCGCTACTCCGACGACCGACACCGCACGGCTGCCCGCAGTGCTCGATGGCGCGGGCGGCTTCCTCTATTATGTCTCGGTCGCCGGGATCACCGGCCAGCAACAGGCCGCACAGGCGAGCATCGACGAAGCCGTCGCGCGGCTCAAGGCCGCCACCGACCTGCCCGTTGCGGTCGGCTTCGGCGTCCGCACACCCGATCAGGCCGCGGCGATCGCGCGCGTCGCCGATGGCGTCGTCGTCGGGTCGGCGTTCATCGACATCATCGCCGAGCATGGCGACGCCGCGGCGCCGCATGTCGAGGCCTTCACCCGCTCGCTCGCCGATGCTATCCGCGGCGCAAAGGAGATCGCCGCATGAGCTGGCTCGACCGCGTTCGCAACGCCTTGCCCTTCACCGCCAAGCGCGACACCGCCGACAATCTCTGGCACAAATGCCGCCAGTGCCAGCAGATGGTGTTCGTCAAGGAATGGGAAGACAATCTGAACGTCTGCCCGCGCTGCGACCATCACGACCGCATCGGCGCGAAAGAGCGCTTTGCGCAGTTGTTCGACGGTGGCGTTCACGAACCGATCGCCTCGCCGCCTGCGCCCGAGGATCCGCTGAAGTTTCGCGACACCAAGAAATACGTCGACCGCATCAAGGCGGCGCGCGCGCAGACCGGCGACCGCGACGCATACAAGAACGCGTTCGGGCGCATTTCGGGCAAGGGAGCCGTGATCGGGGTTCAGGATTTCGCCTTCATGGGCGGATCGATGGGGGTCGCGGTCGGCGAAGCCTTTGTCACGGGCGTCGAACAGGCGATCAAGCGCCGTGTTCCCTATATCGCGATCACCGCGGCCGGCGGCGCGCGAATGCAGGAAGGCACGCTCTCGCTGATGCAGATGCCGCGCGCGACCGTCGCGCTCCAGCGGCTCCGCCGGGCGGGCCTGCCCTATATCGTGCTGCTGACCGATCCCACGACCGGCGGTGTGACCGCCAGCTATGCGATGCTCGGCGACATCCAGATCAGTGAACCCAACGCCCTGATCGGCTTCGCCGGCCAGCGCGTGATCGAGAATACGATCCGCGAAAAGCTGCCCGAGGGATTCCAGCGCGCCGAATATCTGCTCGACCACGGGATGATCGACATGGTCGTCCACCGCAAGGACCTGCCCGAAACGCTCGGCCGCCTGATCGGCTATCTGGCGCCCGAAAAGGCGGCCTGAGCCTCAAGCGGCCCTTCCGATGGCTGACTTCGCCCGTTCCGACGACCCGGCGGTTCAGGCGCAGCTGGACCGCCTTGGCGCGTTGTCGCCGGGCCGCGATATCCTGGGCCTCGAACGCATTGCGGAGCTCTGCCGCCGGCTCGGGGATCCCCAGAACCGGTTGCCGCGGACCTTCCATGTCGCGGGCACCAACGGCAAGGGGTCGACCTGCGCCTTCCTCCGCGCGATCCTTGAGGCGCAGGGGCGCCGCGTCCACGCCTACACCAGCCCGCATCTCGTCCGCTTCAACGAGCGCATCCGCCTTGCCGGGACCCTGATCGACGATGCGCTGCTCGCGCCGTTGCTCGCCGAGGTGCTCGACATGGCCGAGGGGCTGCAGGCGAGCTTCTTCGAGGTCACGACCGCGGCCGCCTTTCTCGCTTTCTCGCGCGTTCCGGCGGACGATTGCATCATCGAAGTCGGCCTCGGCGGCCGCCTCGACGCCACCAATATCATCCCCGCGCCCGCCGTCTGCGGCATTGCATCGCTCGGTATCGATCACGAGGCATTCCTGCTTGCGCCGGAAGATGGTGTCCCAACGGACGCCATAAAGCGCATCGCATGGGAAAAGACCGGCATCTTCAAGCCGGGTTCCGCCCTGGCCACGCTTCGCTACCCCGACGCCGTCATGAAGCTGGTCGGCGAGCGCGCCGCCGCGGTCGGCGGCACTTTGTTTTCCGAAGGCGATGGCTGGGCGATCGAGCCCGAGGGCAGCGGTTTTCGGTGGCAATCGAACTCGGGGTCGATCACCGAGGCTCTCGAGCCAAGGATGGCGGGCCTGCATCAGATGCGCAATGCCGGGCTGGCCATCGCGATGCTCCATATCGCCCCCGGCCCACGTCCGGGCGAAGCCGATATCGCGTCTGGCGTGTCGGCCGCTTTCTGGCCCGGACGGATGCAAAAGCTCGGACCCGGACCGCTGACCGCGCTCGTCCCCGGTAGCCGCGAAATATGGCTCGACGGCGGGCACAATCCCGACGCGGGGGCCGCGCTGGCGCGTGCGATGGGGGGTCGGTTGCCGTTCCACATCGTCTGCGGCCTGCTCCGCAACAAGGACGCAATGGGCTTTCTCAGCCCCTTTGCCGACCATATCGCATCGTTTCAGGCCGTTCCGATCCCCGGGCACGAGCATCACGATCCCAAGAATCTGTGCCAATGGGTTCAGTCGGACCTCGGTGTCGTCGACGCGCAGCCGTGCGACGACGTGAGCGCGGCGCTGCGCCACATCGCCGAGCGTCGTCCCGCGGGCGACGTGCTGATCTGCGGATCGCTCTATCTCGGCGGCGTCGTGCTCGATCTCAACGACGAGCCACCCGCCTAGCGCAGTTCGGCAAGCGTCCGTTTGGCCCAGTCGTACATCGCCGCTTCGGCCTTCAGCGTCACCGGCGGGGTGCGCTTCATTCGCTGCTCGACCTCTTGTAACAGGGCCCGGGCCCCGCGCCGGTCACCTTGAGCGATCAATAGCGCCGCAATGCGGCAACGTACTTCGTCGCCGGGTACGCGCTCGACGATATCGCGATAGAGCGGTAGCGCGTCATGTGGACGGTCATCGGCTTCGGCGACCTTCGCGCGCAGCAGCGTTCGCCGGTCGAGCTCGGTCTGCGAGATCGTCTCCGGCAGCCTGTCGATTGCTGCCAGCGCCTCGCTGAAACGTCCGGCTTCGTAAGCCGCTTCGGCTATCCGCATTCCGATTGCCCGATCGACGTGCGGAGACAGCCGTTCGGCCTCGCGAAACTGCTTCAGAGCTTCGTCATACCGCCCGCGCACCATCAGCGCGTCGCCAAGTTCAAGGCGGTTGCCCGCCGTATTGCTGAATTCGACTGCATCATTCGCAGCCCGCACGCGCCTCTCGGGATCCATCTTGTCGGCGACCTTCGTTCGGACATCGCGAACGCGTCGGTCGTGCCGCAGGCCGGGCAGGATTTCGACGATGAAATAGGCGAGCATACCGACCATCGGAAGAAAGGCGATTGCCATGATCCACGCAGTATTGCGCCCGGTGCGGAACACATGAACGATGCAGAGCAATTGCAACGCGATCGAGAGCAACAGAAAGTGCACGATCTCAACCCACGGGTTTGAGTGGTTTTTCTTCGCTGCCCTCGGCCTTGCCCGCCGAGCCGACCGACAGGTCGACCAGCCCGGTCCGCATCATCCACCAGAAGAGCAGAACGCCCGGCACCGCCGCGACGGTCGTGAGCAGATAGAATTGCACGTAGCCGAAGGTTTCGATGAGGCCGCCAGCTGTCGTGCCGGTGACGAAGCGTCCGACGATACTCGCCGCCGACGAGATCAGCGCATAGTGCGCTGCCGTGAAGCGAAGGTCGCAGAGTGCCGAGAAATAGGCGACCACGACAACGCCGCCGATACCGCTCGCAAAATTCTCGAAACCTATCGCACCGGCCATACCGAAGTTGCTCTTTCCCGTCGCCGCGAGGAGCGCGAAACTGAAATTCGATACCGCCATCAGGATCAGGCTGACGAGCACCGATCGTTTCATACCCATGCGCGCATACATGATACCGCCGACGAAGATGCCGATCAGATAGGCCCAGAAGCCGATCCCGACGTCATAGATCGCGATCTCGTCGTTGGTATAGCCCAGGTCGTCGAAGAGCAGGCGGAAGGTGAGATTGGCAAGCGTGTCGCCGATCTTGTGCACGAGGATGAACAGCAGCACGAGCAACGCGCCCTGCCGCTGGAAAAATTCGGTGAAAGGGCCGATAATCGATTGGAAGATCGCGCTCCCCCCCTTGCGCTGGGCGGGATCGCGATGCCGGTCGGGTTCGCCCAGCCACAGCACGGCGATGACCGCGGGCAAAGCAAAGAGCGCGCAGGCGAGATAGGCGGGCTGCCAGCCGAAGCGCGCAGCCAGAAAGAGCGCAAGGGCGCCGGCGCCCGCCGACCCGATACGCCAGCCGTACTGGCTCATCCCCGAACCGATCCCGAGCTGTTCGGGCTTGAGAATCTCGATGCGATACGCATCGATGACGATATCGAAGGTCGCGCCCGCCAAACCCACGAGAATGGCGGCGATCGCCGTCTGGTAGATGTCGGCCATCGGCTCCTGCAGGGCAAGATTCGCAACCGCCGCCATCACCAGCACCGCGGCCAGGATCATCCACGAAACACGCTGGCCGAGCGCGCCCAGCCCCGGCAGCCGGACGCCATCGACGATCCACGACCAGAGCGGCTTCAGATTATAGACCAGGAAGGCCAGGGTAAAAGCCGTCACCGTCTTCTTGTCGATCCCGTCCTGGGCCAGTCGGGTCGTCAGCGTCGCGCCGATCATCGCATAGGGAAAGCCCGACGACAGGCCCAGAAGGAAGGCGGCCAGCGGGGCGCGCTCGAAATAAGGCCGGATGCTGTCCCACCAGCCCTGCGGCGGCGGTGTCGTCGTATCTGGCTGCAACCCGGCTCTCCCCCTGCATCCGTCGGATGCTCGACCTGCGCTCATCCGGATGGATGTACGGCCCGAAGCGCCAACGCCTAATGGGTCGGGGCCAAATTGGAAGCGACTATTTGGCGCTTCGCCTGATCCAGCGCACGGCGCGCACGGTTCCGCCGTCGAGGTCCTGCAGCACCGCTACCCAGCGATCGGCGCCGCGGCGGTTCGCGATGCTGACGGGAATTGAGGATGCGCACGCGGCATCGCGCGCGCAGGGCACCACTATCTCGTCGAGCACCACGTTCGAATAAGTCAGCCGACGTGCGCTATTTTCGCCACTGCCGACCGGGACACTCGCGCGGCGGGCAATCGCCAGGAAGTGCAGTTCGACGCCCGTCTGCGCCCGCGATGCCGCGACGCGATCACCCGATTGCGCGAGCTCGATCGCCCCCGCCCGGCGCGCTGACGATGCGATCAGTTGGCGCAGCGCGCGCTCGTCGGATCCAACGGCCGCGGCCCGGCCCTGGACCACCGCCTCCGGCGTGTAGACCCCGCCGCCGGGCAGCCCGCGTGCGGCATAGCGGCGCTGCAAAAGGTCGTTCGCGGGGCTCGCCAGCGTGTCCTTCCAGCCAAGCCGATCCCAATAGGTCACCGGGCGGCTGACCGCCACGACCGCCCCCTCGCCGTCCAGCTTTTCGAGCAGTCGGTCGGCAGGCGGGCACGAAGAGCAGCCCTGTGAGGTAAACAGTTCGACTAGCACCGGGCGGGTCGCGACGAAGCCGGGCTTGGTCGAGTCGGCATGCGCGGACCAGACGCCCGCAACGGCGGCCGCGATAGCCATCGTCGAAAAGGCAGCGATATGTGAATATTTCATACTCGACCCCTGTCGGTCCCGAAGACTGTCAGGGCGGGTTCGTTCCTTGGCGCGTCTCGGTTACGCCGCCTGCGGCCGCCAGAAAGTCGTCAGTCCGCTCACCTTGCGCGGGGTCTTGTTTTTGCAGGTCATCGTCTCGACAGCCTTCAGCGCGGACACAAGCGCGGCGGCGCTGTGCGGTTTACCAAGGCAGGCGACCGCCATCTCCTCGGCATCGACAGGGCATTGGCCGGTGACAAGCAGCACCGCGATGCCGCGGTCGCGCGCGATGCGGGCGACTTCGCGGCCGCTCATATGCCCGGCGAGGCTGAGGTCCAGGACCAGCGCATCGATCTGTTCGGAGGCGATCACCGCGACCGCCGCTTCGCCCGAATCGACCGTCGCAACGACGTCATAACCGCTGTGCTTCAGCGTATGCTCGTTGTCGAACGCCGTCAGCGGATCATCCTCGATGACCAGAAGGCGCTTGATGCACGTAGGGCGGGACGCGAAGAGCATAAAAACTCCCTTTAAGGTCGCCATGACTCGCTCCGCCCCGTCCTGCAAGATCGCTTCTGCTTGCCATCGACGAAGCGACACTTTTCCGGCTATGAGCGTGATCACAAAGCCACAGTTACATGGCCTGAAACGCCAAGAAAGCAGTCCCCGTTCCCATGAATGACCGCCGCCCACCCCGCTCCGCGCCCCGTTCGGCCGCAAGGACCGATGCCCCCCGCGGTCGCCGCGCCGCGCGCGCCGACGCCCCGCCGCGCAAGCTGAAAGCCGAGCCCGAGCGCGAGGACGGGCCGCAGCGCATTGCCAAGCTGCTCGCCCGCGCCGGCGTCGGCTCGCGCCGCGACGTCGAACGGATGATCGAAGAGGGCCGGATCGCGCTCAACGGCGACGTCATCGTGCAGCCTGCGCCGCTGTTGGCATCGCTCGAAGGGCTGACCGTCGACGGCAACCCGGTCGCCAAGCCCGTCTCGACGCGCCTTTATCGCTTTCACAAGCCGTCGGGCTGCCTCACCGCGGCGCGCGATCCCAAGGGGCGCAAGACGATCTACGACATCCTGCCGAAGGGCCTCCCGCGACTCATGCCGGTCGGCCGCCTCGACTATAATACCGAGGGGCTGTTGCTGCTGACCAACGACGGTGAGTTCAAACGCCAGCTCGAGCTGCCGGCGAGCGGGGTCGAGCGCACCTATCGCGCGCGCGCGTTCGGCGACATCAGTCAGGAGCAGCTCGAAGAGCTGGTCATGGGCATCGAGATCGACGGCATCCGCTATGGCAAGATCGACGCCAATCTCGAACGCCGCACCGGACGCAACCAGTGGATCGAGCTGACGCTCACCGAGGGCAAGAACCGCGAAGTGCGCCGCGTCCTCGAACATCTCCGGCTGCAGGTCAGTCGCCTGATCCGTACGCGGTACGGCCAGTTCGCCATCGCCGACCTTGACGTCGGACAGGTCGAAATCGTCCCGCGCGACGAGCTGTTTCAGTTCCGGCGGCGCCTCGACAAATGAGGGTGATTTCGGGCGGATGGCGCGGCCGCAAGCTGCTCGCGCCGAAAAACGATGCGACGCGCCCCACCGCGGACCGCACGCGCGAAACGCTTTTCTCGATGCTGGCGAGCCGCCTTGGCAGCTTCGAGGGGCTGCATGTCGCCGATCTGTTCGCAGGATCGGGCGCGCTCGGTATCGAAGCGCTGTCGCGTGGCGCGGCGCATTGTGTGTTCGGCGAACAGGACCGCGAGGCCATCGACGCGCTCAGACAGAATCTTGCGGCGCTTGGCGCGGCGCCCCGCGCCGACGTGCGTGCCGGTTCGGTTCTGGCCGTTGGGCCCGCGCCGCGTACCTTCGACCTGCTGCTGTTCGATGCGCCCTATGGCACCGGCGCGGGCAGCGTCGCTCTCGACAAGCTGAACCGGCTTGGTTGGGTCGGCGCAGACAGCCTGATCTCGATCGAAACCGCCGATAAGGAAGCCGTCGAGGTCGCCGGGTTTGCAATCGATGCGATACGCAAGGTCGGCAAGGCGAAACTGACGCTGCTCAGGCCGGCTTAGGCCGACGGACCATCAGCAGGCCCAGCCAGCTCACCAGCCCCGCGAGCGCCAGGTAAAGCCCGACCACGGGCGTACCCCGCCATTCGGCGAGCGCCTGCGCAACAATCGGCGCCATCGCGCCGCCCAGGATGCCGCCCGCGTTGAACGCGACCGAGGCGCCCGTATAGCGGACGTGGACGGGAAACAGCTCGGTCAGCCAGCTCCCGAGTGGGCCATAGACAAGCCCCATCACGAACAGCGCGGCGGCGAGTCCCAGAAAGATGATCAGCCAGCTTCCCGACGCGAGCGACGGACCGAACAGAAAACCGATGAGAATTGTTGCGCCGCATCCCCGGCTCAGCACGCGCTGCGCGCTCGACGCATCGCTCCGATAACCCGCGAACACGATCCCCGCCGCCATGAACAGGATCGCGCCCAGCTGAATCAGCAGGAATTGCTCCTTCGGATAGCCGAGTTTGCTGGTGCCATGCGCAAGCGCAAAGCTGGTCGCGAGATAGAAGATCGCAAAGCAGGCGACGACCGCGAAGGTTCCCGCCAGCGTCGCGATCAGATGGTGGCGGAACAGTTCGCCGAGCGGCACGCTGACCGGCGCGTCCCGCTCGATCGCTTCGGCAAAGGCAGGCGTTTCGCCGATCTTGAGGCGGACCCACAGGCCGAGCCCGACCAGCAGCGCGGAAAACAGGAACGGGATTCGCCAGCCCCAGTTTGCAAAGTCCGCATCGCTGAGGCCGAGCCCGAGCAGCAGGAACAGCCCGTTTGCCGCGATGAATCCCACCGGCGCGCCAAGCTGCGGAAACATGCCGAACCGCGAGCGCCAGCCCGGTGGGGCGTTCTCCACCGCCAGCAGTGCCGCCCCGCCCCATTCGCCGCCGAGTCCGAAGCCCTGCCCGAAGCGCAGCAAGCACAGCAACAGCGGCGCGACCCAGCCCACCATCGCATAGGTCGGCAGAAAGGCGATCAGCAGCGTCGATCCGCCCATCAGCATTAGAGATGCAACAAGCGTCGACTTGCGCCCGATCCGGTCGCCGTAATGGCCGAAGACGATGGCGCCGACTGGACGCGCGAAAAAGGCGAGGCCGAAGGTCATGAAGCTGTACAGGAGCTGCGCGGACGCCGATTCGGTGGGAAAGAACAGCGGCCCGAACACCAGCGCCGCAGCGGTCCCGTAAATATAGAAATCATAGAACTCGACCGCGGTGCCAACCAGGCTCGCGGTCAGGATGCGCCGATGTGTCCGATAAGGTGTCAGATCCATGGGCCACGCCCCTCCCCCAACTGTGCCGGCGCGCTTTGAGCGCCTTTGCGGCCGCGGTGCAAGGCGTATCGATATTGGCGAAGCAACGCCGTCCGCGCTAAGCCGGCGCCATGGAAGGCACTTGCATAGAACAGTTCGGCGTCATCGGCGCCGGACGCGTGGCACAGGCGTTGGCTTTCGGTCTGGCGAGCCATTCGATCGAGCCACCGCTCATGTGGGGTCGGTCGTTGGAAAAACTCGGTGCCGCCTCGGCGGCGACCGGCAGCGAAGTGGCGGTGTCGCTCGACCGGCTGGCGAGCGACTGCGACGTCATCGCCATCGCGGTCTCCGACGATGCGATCCCGTCCATTGTCGGGGATCTGGCGCGAGAGTTGGTCGCGGACAGCTCGACCTTCGTGTTTCACGTCAGCGGGCGGAGCGGCGCGGCGATCATCGATCCGCTCCGTGACCGGGGTTCGCTGACCGCCGCCATTCACCCCGCCATGACCTTCACAGGCCATCCAGAGCGTGAAGTAGCGCAAATGGCGCAAGCGCGATTTGCGGTCACAGGCTCGTCGGCAAGCGCCACCGAGCAGGCGCGCGCCATCGTTGCGCTGCTGGGCGGTGTATCGATCGATATCGCCGAAGCGCAGCGCATGCTGTACCACGCCGCCCTTTGCCATGCCTCGAACCATCTGGTGACGCTTCTCACCGGCGCATCGCACGCATTAGCGCGCGCGGGCGTCGATGATCCGGCATCGCTACTGGCACCGCTGGTCCGCGCGGCGCTGCAGAATGGTCTCGATCGCGGTTTCGATGCCCTGTCGGGCCCCCTTCTGCGCGGCGACGAGCGGACTATCGAAGGCCATCTCGCGGCGCTTGCCACCGATTGTCCAGAGATCCTTCCCGCCTACCGCGCGATGGCGCTCGCCACGGTCGATGAACTCGAACGGACCGGCGCCGGCATCGACCTTGCCGCTCTTCGTGACCGGCTGGCCTGAGCGTCCCCGCACTGGACAGCGCGGCCGCTGTTCCCTAATCGTTCGCGCGTGACCGACCTCCCCGCCTCGACGCCCGACTTGACCCGCCCCGACCCTTCGGATCCGCCTTATTTGCACGGACTCAATGCCCCCCAACGGCAGGCCGTGTTGACGACCGAAGGCCCCGTACTGATGCTGGCCGGCGCCGGAACGGGCAAGACCGCCGCGTTGACCGCGCGGCTGGCGCATATCATCGCGACGCGGCGCGCCTGGCCGTCCGAAATCCTCGCGGTCACGTTCACGAACAAGGCGGCGCGCGAGATGCGCGAGCGGATCGGACGGATGATCGGCGACGCGGTCGAGGGGATGCCGTGGCTCGGCACCTTTCACAGCATCTGCGCGAAGATGCTGCGGCGCCACGCCGAACTGGTCGGACTCCAGAGCAATTTCAATATCCTCGATACCGATGATCAGCTTCGCGTCCTCAAGCAGCTCATCCAGGCCGAAGGGCTCGACGAGAAGCGCTGGCCGGCGCGCCAGCTTGCCGGCCTCATCGACAAGTGGAAGAACCGCGGCCTCACGCCCTCCGATCTCGACGCGGCAGACAAGGAGGCCTATGCCGATGGCAAAGGCCAGCATTTCTACGCCCTCTATCAGGCGCGGCTGAAGACGCTCAACGCCTGCGATTTCGGCGATCTGCTGCTCCACATGCTGGTGATCCTCAAGACGCACCGCGACGTGCTCGAACATTATCAACAGCGTTTCAAATATGTGCTCGTCGACGAATATCAGGACACGAACGCCAGCCAGTATCTGTGGCTGCGGCTGCTCGCGCAGGCGCGCAAGAATATCTGCTGCGTCGGCGACGACGACCAGTCGATCTATTCGTGGCGCGGCGCCGAGGTCGCGAACATCCTCCGCTTCGAGAAGGACTTCCCCGGCGCGACGGTGATCCGGCTCGAACAGAATTACCGTTCGACGCCGCAGATCCTCGCCGCAGCCTCGGCACTGATCGCACAGAACAGCGACCGGCTCGGCAAGACGCTGTGGACCGAGCTCGATGCGGGCGACAAGGTCCGCGTCGTCGGTGTCTGGGACGGCCCCGAAGAGGCGCGGCGGATCGGCGAGGAACTGGAAACGCTCCAGCATCGCAAGGTCAGCCTCGACCGCACCGCGATCCTCGTCCGCGCGCAGTTCCAGACGCGCGAATTCGAAGACCGCTTCATCGCGATCGGCATGCCGTACCGCATCGTCGGTGGGTTCCGTTTCTACGAACGCGCCGAAATCCGCGATGCCCTCGCCTATCTGCGGCTCGTGCAATCGCCGGCAGACGATCTGGCGTTCGAGCGCATCGTCAATGTGCCCAAGCGCGGGCTCGGCGACAAGGCATTGGCGCGCATCCACCAGTTCGCACGGATCGAGCGAGCCCCGCTGTTCCATGCGGCCTCGCGGATCACCGAAACCGATGAGCTGACCCCGCAAGCCCGCCGCCAGCTCGCCAATTTCATCGCGCAGATGCGAAATTGGCAGGGCAAGGCCAACGAGCTGTCGCACCCCGAGCTGACCCAGCTCATCCTCGACGAGTCGGGCTATACCGCGATGCTGCAGGCCGACCGCAGCGCCGAGGCTGCCGGGCGCCTCGAAAACCTTTCCGAACTCGTCCGCGCGATGGAGGAATATGAATCGCTCGAAGCCTTTCTCGAGCATGTCAGCCTCGTCATGGACCGCGACAATGACGATCAGGCGGAGACCGTCACGATCATGACGATCCATGCCGCCAAAGGACTTGAGTTCGATCATGTCTTTCTGGCGGGGTGGGAGGATGGCGTCTTTCCCTCGCAGCGCGCGATGGACGAGGGCGGCACCGCCAGCCTCGAAGAGGAACGCCGCCTCGCCTATGTCGCAATCACCCGCGCGCGTCACCGCGCGAGCATCTATCATGCCGCGAACCGCCGCATTTACGGCCAGTGGATGAGCAGCATCCCCAGCCGTTTCATCGCCGAAATTCCGCCCGAACATGTCGAAAGCGAGAACAGCTTCGGCGGCGGGCAAAGCCTGTGGCGCGCCAACTGGTCGGCGCAGGGCGACCCCTTCGCGCATGTCGCAGAGAGTAATCCCGCACGGACGACGACGCGCGGCCCCGCGTGGCAGCGTGCCGTCGCGTCGTCATCGACCATCCCGCGCGCCCTTCCCCCTAGCGAAAAGGGGCCCGCCGCTTCGGTCGGCGCCAAACCGCGCTCGGACCTCGCGATCGGCATGCGCGTGTTCCACGAGAAATTCGGCTATGGCGAGATCGTCGACATCGACGGCAACAAGCTGGACGTAGAATTCGACCAGGCAGGCAGCAAAAAGGTTCTCGACGGCTTCGTCCGCGCTGCCTGAATTCTATTGTCAACTGTATCAGTTATGATATGCCATCTCCTGCGATCACCGAGTCGCGTTTTGGGAGAATCTGCATGCTAAATAGGCTCTTAGCGGGCACGATGGCGCTCGCCCTGGTCGGCTGTTCTCAAAAGGCAGCCGAAGATGCAGCCACGACCGATAGCCCCGCTGCCGAAAGCGTCGCCGAAGAAGGCGGTTCCGCTGACGCCGCCAGCACCCCCCGTATTGGCGTCGAAGCCGCCCCCGGTGTGGCGTTTGACTATACTTACACCTTCCGCCTTGCCGACAAATCCATCTCGAAGGTTCAGGAAGAGCATGCCGCCGCCTGCGAGACGCTCGGCGTCCAGCGCTGCCGTATCGTCGATGTGCGATACCAGCTCAGCGATGAAAAGCTCGTCGAGGCGCAAACTCAGTTCAAACTGGACCCTGGCATTGCGCGCAAGTTTGGCGCCAATGCGATCGCCAGCGTCGAAAAGGCCGAGGGTGTCCTTGCCGATGCCAGTGTCGCGGGCGAAGACGTCGGCACCGAAATTCTCGCTTCCCAGCAGCGTAGTGCAGGCTCCGAAGCCGAAATTTCCCGCCTGGAGGATCGACTGAAAGCGGGCGGCCTTGGCAAGGCCGAGCGCGCTGAAATCCTTGCGCAGATCAGTCAGCTCCGCGGCCAGATCGGCGACGAACGTCAGAGCCGCCGCGCCGGCGAGGCCCGCATTGCGTGGACGAGCGTCGCGTTCAACTATGTCAGCGACGGCGGGCTGCCGGGTATCGGCCACGAAAATCCCTTTGCCAATGCGGGCGAGACGCTGATGCGGAGCGGCAGCACCGCCCTCACCTTCGTCCTGACGCTGGGCGCGGCGATTCTCCCCTGGGGCATCCTCTTCGCCCTGGCCCTGGCCTTCTGGCGCAGCCGCTTCATGACCGCGGTGCGTCAGCAGATGCGCGCGAATGCCAAGCGGAACGAATCATCGGCTCCACCGGCCGGTTGACGGCAGGGCGGGCGATCGCTCGCCGCGATCAGGTTCCTTCCCCCATGGCGAGGAGCGTGAGGCGCGAGCGACGTCCGTCGGTGCGGCAAGGGAGGACGAATGACGGGGGGAAGGGTCGCTGGTGGAGCCGAGGGGAATCGAACCCCTGACCTCTGCAGTGCGATTGCAGCGCTCTCCCATCTGAGCTACGGCCCCGCGACGGGCGGCTCTTAACGGCATGACTTGACAGTGGCAACGGCTTTTCTGACGATTGCCTGCATGGCGTGAATGAAATTGGGGAATTGGGGGAATTTCCAATGAGCAGGGCATGGCATCTGAGCAGTCGTCCGAATGGGCTGCCGACGCTGGACAATTTTGCGCTCCGCGAGCTGCCCGACGCGCCGCTCGACGCCGACCAACTGCGCGTCCGTAACCTGTGGCTGTCGGTCGACCCCTATATGCGAGGACGGATGAACGACGCCAAAAGCTACGCCGCGAGTTTCCAGATCGATCAGCCGATGACCGGCGGCGCAATCGGCGAGGTGCTGGAAAGCACGATGGACGGCTTCGTGCCCGGCGACCTGATCCTCCACATGGGCGGCTGGCGCGACGGCGGGATTATCGGGCTCGACATGATGCCGAACAAATTGCCTGCCGAGTTGCTGGCAGGCGGCATGTCGCCGCAGACCTTCCTGCACAATATGGGCCTGACTGGCGGCACCGCCTGGATCGGCCTGCTCCGCGTTGCGGCGGCTAAGCCGGGCGATACGGTTTTCGTTTCCGCCGCGGCGGGCGCTGTCGGCTCTGCAGTCGTCCAGATTGCCAAGGCGCGCGAAATGGCCGTCATCGGCTCGGCCGGCGGCGCCGGGAAAGGCGCATGGGTCACCGATCTCGGCGCCGACGCGGTGATCGACTACAAGGCGGGGCCGGTGCTGCCGCAACTCGCGGCGGCACTCGAAAAGCTCGGAAAGCCGGGGATCGATGTCTATTTCGACAATGTCGGCGGCGAGCATCTCGACGCAGCCTTTGCGGTCGCCAATGATTTCGCGCGCTTCGCAATCTGCGGGATGATCGACGTCTATAATGACGGCAAGCCGCAGGAGATGAAGTATATCATCCGCTCGATCCCCGCGCGCATCCGCATGGAAGGCTTCATCTACACCGACCAGTTTTTCGAGTGCATGGAAGAGTTCTACGCCGACATGGGCGGCCTGATCGCCAGCGGCGCGGTCACGATGCGCGAGACCGTGCACGACGGAATCGAAGCGGCGCCGGAGGCTTTCCTCGGGCTCTTCTCGGGCGCGAATATCGGCAAGATGCTCGTCCGACTGTAGGTTCCTGTGTCCGGAAACGACCGGAGGTGGACGTAGGACAATGGCTAGCGAAGAATTATCGCGACCGATCGTTTGCCGTCAGGTTCGCCCTCGCAAAAGCGCGGAAATCGCGAAAACTTTCGACAATGCATATCCCACTCCAAAAGACGAGGAATGCAAAGGTGAATAGATGGGGCGCTCTTATGTTGCCGTCTCGGGTCAAGGACGCAGTCCAAACAAATGACACCAAAAAGCCGATACCCACAATAGTCTTGAGTAATGAGAGGCCGCTTTTGAAACTATGGCGGGGAACGCGAGTCCCATCTGCTGAATCATCGTCTGCAGATAGGCCCAGCCACACGCGCCACCAGATCGCATAATGCAAACCGGCCAACAAGCTTATCGCTATGGCCAACGATGTGAGCCAGCTGATGACCATACCTTAACCCCGACGATCCTTGAAACCCCACTACCTGTAGATCCAAATTATTTCAATTCACACGATGTCCGCTTCCCACCGCAAAATGGACATTCGCCGCGCAAAATAACGCTGTCCTACATTATTCCGCTGTGTCAGCCTTTCCCTCAGCTCTTTGAATATGTGGACGCCGCGATCACAGCCCGTCTGCGCAGATGGGCCGGAGCCGTGAGCGGCGTGTCCACGAAGCATGGCAAATCGGGGCCCGCGAGAGGCTGAACTTTCCTGAACTTTGAAATCCACGTCGCCCGGATTAAAAAGGGCATGGCGGATGTCGGCCCAGAAGCCGGCACCGCCAATCGGCGTGCGGATCAGCTACCGAAACCCACCGACAGGAAGCCCGGCATCGGCCCGTTCCAGCCGTCGTCGGGACCATCGTCATCCTGCCGCGGAGCAGGCGCCGGCTTGCGCCCCTCGTCCCTCTTCGGTGCCGGCGAACGCTTTTCGCCGCCCCGCCGCGGCTCCTGCTCGGCCTTCGCAGGACGGCGGGCCCCGCGCTCGGAACGGCTGCTACGGCGCGGTTCGCGTTCCTCCGCATCCCGCCCCGGCTTGTCGGGGGCGCCCGCGGCCTCGTGAACCGGAATCGTGTAGCCCGTCAGCTTCTGGATATTGTCGATCGCCTCGTCGTCCGACGGGGTGATCAGCGTGAACGCGCGCCCCTGCGCACCCGCGCGGCCCGTGCGGCCGATGCGGTGGACATAGTCGTCGGGGTGCCAGGGCGCGTCGAAGTTGAAGACGTGGCTCACGCCCTTGACGTCGAGACCCCGCGCCGCGACGTCCGATGCGACGAGGATGTTGATCGTCCCGGCCTTGAAGCGGTCAAGCTCGGCGATGCGGCTCGACTGGTCCATGTCGCCATGGATTTCGCCGGCCTTGTAGCCGTGACGCTGAAGCGACTTGGCGAGTTCACGCACCGTCGTCTTGCGATTGCAGAAGATGATCGCAGTGCTGATGTCCTCCGACTCGATCAGGCCGCGGAGCGTATCGCGCTTGCCGCGTTCGGACGTCTTGACGACGAACTGCTCGATATTCTCGTTCCGGCTCGCGGGACGAGCGACCTCGATCGTCTTCGGGTTCGACAGGAATTTGTCGGCGAGCTTTTTGATCGGCGGCGGCATCGTCGCCGAAAAGAGCAGGGTCTGCCGATTCGCGGGCAGCTTGGTGCAAATATTCTCGATGTCCGGAATGAAACCCATGTCGAGCATCCGGTCGGCTTCGTCGATCACCAGCAGGTTGCAGCCGGTGAGCAAGATCTTGCCGCGCTCGAAAAGGTCCATCAGGCGGCCCGGCGTTGCGATCAGGACATCGACGCCCTTTTCGAGTGCCTTGACCTGATCGCCCATCTGGACGCCGCCAATCAGCAGCGCCATCGACAGCTTGTGGTACTTGCCGTATTTTTCAAAGTTTTCCGCCACCTGAGCCGCAAGTTCGCGCGTCGGCTCGAGGATCAGCGAGCGCGGCATCAGCGCGCGCGCTCGGCCATGCGCCAGGATGTCGATCATCGGCAGCACGAAGGACGCGGTCTTGCCCGTGCCCGTCTGGGCGATGCCGATCATGTCGCGCATCATCAGAACGGACGGGATCGCGCCCGCCTGAATCGCGGTCGGCTCGTCGTAGCCGGACTCCGTCACGGCGCGCAAAAGTTCATCGGAAAGGCCGAGGTCGGCAAATTTCATAAGGTCAAACTGTCCGGAAAATGTTTCAGCACGGCGTCCCACGCCAGCCGATCCTGCGCGGCCAATGGGGAAACAGCAGCGAAAAGTCAAGAAAAGGCCGACAATTCGGCTGATCAGTCGTCGCTTTTCGTGACGGGGACCATCAGGCGAAACTTGTCGATCTCGCACTTGGCGCCCGTTCGGGCATGAATCTGGTCGCGATCCTCGCAAAGCTGCCCGTCTTTCGAGCCCTGCATGTAAAAACCGGCATAGAAGTCGAGCGCACGGCAACCGCGGTTGAGCTGGGCGCGAAGGCGCTGTTTCTGACGCGTGATCAGGTCGATGCTGTCACGCTGTGCCCCCTGCATCCCCAGAATGTTGCGCATCGCGATGCATTTGGGCGCCTTTTTTTCCTTCCACTCGACGGGAGCCTTCCGAACCCGCAGTTCGGGGGCGGGTGCCGCCGAGAAATTGTTGAGCGACGACCGCTGCGCCGGAACGCGGATGATGATCTGCTGTTCGATCACCATTTGCCAGAAGGACGCGGTCGAATCTTCCGGTGACGGTATCGAGACGATCGAGAGGGGCTCCGGCCCCGGCGCCGGTCCCGGGGCTTCGGCGACGGGCGCCATCATCATCGTCCACAGGGCGGCAAGAGTCAGCACGAACGTACTGCCGCCCTTCCGGCGCCCCGATCGAAGATGTCGTTCACCCGCGTCTCCCGCATCGATGCTGGACGAAAAGCCTTTCTTCGTCCATCGCCCCTTTAACGGCCATGATTGAACATCAAATGAATTGCTGTCGACCCCGACCGGCGGCCGGACGGCGTTTTTGGGGAAATATTCGCAAGTGAGCCACCCACCCTCCCCCCGATTGCTTCAGGCCCTGGCCGATCTGCTGGGACCGAAGGGCTTCAGCGTCGATACCGATGCCATGGCGCCGTGGCTTACCGACTGGCGCGGCAAATATCATGGACAGGCTGCGGCGATGCTGTTGCCCGGGTCGACCGACGAAGTGGCCGAAATCGTCCGCCTCTGCGCCGCCGAGGCTGCCGCGATCGTTCCCCAGGGCGGCAACAGCGGCATGGTCGGCGGCGCGACGCCCGATGCCAGCGGACATCAGTTGCTGCTGAGCCTCCGACGCATGAACCGCATCCGGTCGATTGACGCAGCGGCACGGACGGCCGTCGCCGAAGCGGGCGTGGTTCTGGAGAATTTTCATCATGCGGCGCTCGACGTCGGTCTGCGCTTTCCGTTGACGCTCGGCGGCAAGGGATCGGCGACGATCGGCGGGCTCGTGTCGACCAACGCCGGCGGCACGCAGGTTCTGCGCCACGGCACGATGCGCGCGCTTGTCGCGGGGATCGAGGCCGTCCTGCCCGACGGCAGCATCTTCGAGGGACTGGCGCCGCTGAAGAAGGACAATCGCGGTTATGACCTGCGCCACCTGCTTTGCGGGGCGGAGGGGACATTGGGGATCGTTACCGCGGCTTGCCTGCATCTCATTCCCGCAAACGCGGCGCGCCAGACCGCGTGGGTCGGACTCAAATCGCCCGAGGCCGCGCTGGCGCTGCTGCGCCAACTCGACGACGGCGTTGGCGACGCGCTCGAAGGGTTCGAGATCGTGCCGAAAAGCAGCCTGGACGCCGTGCTGCGCCACATTCCGCAGACCCGTGCGCCGCTCGCCGATCCGGCGCCCTGGAACGCGCTGATCGAATTGGCTGGCGACGATGAAGTGGCGCTTGCAGTTCCACTCGAGGCGACTTTGGCGGCGGCGCTCGACGCCGGCCTGATCGACGACGTCGCCATCGCGAAGAACGAGCGCGAAAGCGAAGATTTCTGGAAGCTTCGCGATTCCATTTCGGAGGCAGAGCGCGCTGAGGGCCCCGCGCTCCAGCATGACGTCAGCGTTCCGGTCGACCTGATGCCGCGCTTCATCGCCGACAATCCGGCGCGTCTTGCCGCCGAATTCCAAGGCGTCCGCACGACGTCGTTCGGCCATCTCGGCGACGGCAATATCCACCATCATGTCCAGCCGCCCGCCGGCGTCGACGGCAAGGCCTGGCTCGCCCAGCATGGAGCGGCGCTCAGCCGCGCCGTCTATTTGCATGTCATCGAGCTCGGCGGGTCGATTTCCGCCGAACACGGGATCGGGCAGATGAAACGTGACATTTTGGCCGAGCTCGACAGTCCGGCGCGGTTGCACGCGCTGAGGGCCGTCAAGGCGGGCCTCGACCCGGCGAGCCTGTTCAATCCCGGGAAACTGATCGGCTGATTGCCGGGGCATCCCATGCAAACGCCCTTGCGCCGCGCCGCGCGGGCCAATAAGGCGCGCCATTATTCATTGCCCCGAACGGTCCGGGGCATGTAGCCGGAGTTCGATCATGGCCACTGCGCCCGCAAACAACCTGCCGCTTTTCTACAAGGACCTCGTTCCGCTCTCGAGCATCGATCACACCGATTATCATGCGCGCAGCCTCGACACCGCCGAGTTCCTGGTCGGCCAGCACGCCATTCCGCTGACGTCGGACGAGTTCGTGTCGGCAAGCCGGTACTTCCCGATCGTATTCTCGTCCGGCGAAAACCCGGTTCCGCTGGCGCTGATGGGCCTGAACGAGGGCGTCAACATCTTCGTCGACGACCAGGGCAAGCTGATCAATCCGGTCTATGTCCCCGCCTATGTCCGCCGCTATCCCTTCATGCTCGCGCGGCTCAACCCCGACAGCGAGGATCTGTCGCTGTGCTTCGACCCGACCTCGCCCGCGATCGGCAAGTTCGAGGAAGGCGATGCGCTGTTCGCCGATGGTCAACCGACCGAGCCGGTGAATTCGGTGCTCGAATTCTGCCGCACCTTCGAGGAAGCGGGTCAGCGCACCAGCATGTTCGTCGAAGAACTGAAAAAGGCCGACCTGCTGATGGACGGCGAAGTGGCGATCCAGCCCGAAGGCAATGACAAGCCGTTCATCTATCGCGGCTTCCAGATGGTCGACGAGAACAAGCTGCGCGAACTGCGCGGCGACGTGCTGCGCAAGATGATGCAAAATGGCATCCTCGCGCTGATCTTTGCCCACCTCTTCTCGCTGCAGCTGATGCGCGAAATCTTTGCCGAGCAGGTCCGCTCGGGTAAGGTTCCCGAACTGATCCAGGTTCCTGCCGTCTGAGGAGCATATGTCTATGGCCACCATCGACAACGCCCGATCGCGCTATTCGACGGTGGCCATAGGGCTGCACTGGCTCATCGGCCTCGCGGTGATCGCAAACATCTGTCTGGCGATGCTGACCGAAGGTCTGCCGCGCGACGTCCATCGTGCTGCGATGGGCGCGCACAAGGCGCTCGGCATGGCGATATTGGCGCTGACGCTGGTCCGCATCCTGTGGCGGCTGGTTAACAAGGTGCCGCCGCTACCCGAAACGATGCGCGCGTGGGAACGCCGGGCGACCCGCTTCGCGCACTTCTTTTTCTATGTGCTGCTGATCCTGCTGCCCCTGTCGGGTTGGGTCTGGATGTCGGCGGCGGATCGTCCGATCGATTTCTTCGGACTGTTCACCATTCCCGCGATCGTCGGACCCGACAAGCAACTCGCCGATGTCCTGCATGAACGGCACGAGATGCTGGGTCTGACGATGCTTGTGCTGGTCGTCCTGCATATCGCGGCGGCGCTGAAGCATCAGTTCATCGACCGTGATCGGCTTCTTTCGCGGATGAATCCCTTTTGACCGTTGCAGCCGGTGATTCAGAAATCGATTGCAAGCCCCTTGAGCTCCCAATCGCCGTAACGCACCGGGTTGCGTCCGCCCGGCTGGTCCTCGGCCTTGTCCTCGAGCAGGGGTTCGGGCGCTGGAACGGGGTCGTTCGTCCAGCCTTCGGGGGGCTTTACATGCGCGGGGCGTTTCGTCGCGCGCGGCGTGTCACCCATCATCGATTTGCTGTTGTCGGCCATGATGGCCGCAACATAGGCTTTCCTATGTCCGTCGCCAACAACAACTATGGCCAGCCGCATGGCTGACCGGCGCCCCCAGCGTCGGCGCGGAGCGAATGAGCCCGACCCGCCCGGCACAGCGCCGCGCCGTGCCGCGCTGCGTCTGATCGATGCGATCCTGCGTCGCGGCGATCCGCTCGACATCGCCGCGCATGCCGCGACGCAGGGGCTCGGCGGCGCCGATCGCGCCTTTGCGATCGCGATCGTGTCCGAAGCGCTGCGATGGATGGTCGACATCGACGCGCTGATCGATGGCGCGACGGCGCAGCAATTACCCGACGACGTGAAGTCGCGCGCGGTGCTGCGCATCGCGCTGGCGCAGATGCTTCTGCTGAAAAGCTCGCCGCACGCTGTGGTTTCGACGGCGCTGCCGCTCGTTGCCGGTGGGCCGCGGCGGCTGGTGCATGCACTGCTGTCGCGCGCGCAGCAGGAAGAATGGGCTCTGCCCGACCGGGCGAGCCTGCCGCATGACGTTGCCGCGCGTTGGGCGGCGCAGTGGGGGGATGGAGTTGCCGACGCCGCGGCCAAGGCGTGGAGCGCGCCGCCGCCGATCGACTTGAGCTTCGCGGCCGAGCCCCCGTCCGACAAGTGGAGCGATGGGGTCGCACTCGCGCCGAACCATCTCCGCCTCGCTCGCGGGCGAGCGGTCGAGAGCCTGCCCGGCTATGGCGAAGGCGGCTGGTGGGTGCAGGATCTTGCGGCCAGCCTGCCCGCGCGCCTGCTGGGAAAGGGCGACGGCCGGCGTGTCCTCGACCTCTGCGCGGCGCCCGGCGGCAAGACGATGCAGCTTGCCGCGGCGGGCTGGGACGTCGTCGCCGTCGATGCGAGCGCCAAGCGGCTTGGGCGGCTTTCCGACAATCTGGACCGAACCGGCCTGACGGCGCAGGTCGTGCAGGGCGACGTTCGCGTCTGGGAACCCGAGACGCCCGCCGATGCGATCCTGCTCGACGTGCCTTGCTCGGCGACCGGAATTTTTCGCCGCCATCCCGACGTGCTGCATCGCATCGAAGCGCGCCAGATTGCGGACATGGCCGAGTTGCAGGCGGCGCTGCTCGACCGCGCGGCGCACTGGTTGAGGCCCGGTGGAATCCTCGTCTATGCGACCTGCTCGCTCGAACGCGCCGAGGGGGAGGAGCGGATCGCGGCCTTCCTCGCCGATCACCCGGGCTGGGCCGTCGCCCCCGTCCTCGCCAACGAACTCCCTGGCGGCATCATTCCCGACCCGAGCGGCTTCGTCCGCACGCTTCCGGGGATGCTGGCCGATGTCGGCGGGCTCGACGGCTTTTTCGTAGCCCGCCTCCGCGCGCCGTCAGGCTGAGCGGCGCGAGAGGCGATAGAGCGCCAGTTCGCCATAATCCTTGGCCAGGCGGACCTTGCCGACATAGTCGCAGTCGAAATCGCGCGCATTTTCGAGCGCCAGCATCGCCGCGAGGGGCTGGGTGCAATAAACCTGCCCGACCAGCGTGACGGGTTCGATCCGCGCGGTGCGTGTGACTTCGGTACCGTACCACAGCTCGTTGCCGACGACGGGATCGACGCCGCGATAGATCGGGCCGAAATGGATGCCGGTCCGCATCCCGGCCTTGTGCCCTTCGAGGCCGAGGCCAGGCGGCAGGACGTCGAGCCGTTCCTGCATCGCGAGCGCGATTCGCGAGGCGGTCGCGGGATTGTCGATTACCGCGTAAACAGCATCGCCCCAGGTGTTGCGGAACAGTACCGCGTTGCCGAAATCGTCCAGGATGCGCCCGATCCCGCCCATCACCTCGGCCGCGAATACCGGAAGCTCGGCCTCGCCGAGTTTCGAGAAGCCGGCGAAGTCCGCAAAGAGAATCGCGTAAAGTCCCCGCTGCGTCCCTTCGGGTGGTTTGGGGGCTGGAGGAAAGTCGAGATTGCGGTCAAGGTTGCCGACGGGGATGGTGAGCGTCCGCTCGCCCCTGCCGCGCCACAGCGCGACATCGGCGTTCGTCCCGGCAATCTCGGCCCCCGATCGCGCGGCGAATTCGGGATCGACCACGGCGAGCTGGATCGCCTCGGTTTCGAGCTCGCGCGCCCGGAGCTTCGCGAGGCCCATCGCGGTGTGCGAGCCGAGAATGAACTGGCAATCGTCGCTGACATAGCGCGCGTTGCTCGCGAAATGGACCATCGCTGCTCCGTCGCGGCAGCGAAGATAGCGTGGCACCCACGCCTCGCCCCCCGATTGCACGGATTGGGCGATGAAATCATCCTCAGCAAAAGGCAGCACGATCGTGAGATCGATGCCGCGATCGAGCGCCGCTTCGGCGAACAATATGTCGGCCCCGCACGCGAGCGGGCCGATCAGCGCAGAGAGCGGCTGCGTATCGAGCGCTTCGGCGATCGCGCGCGCGGCACGTGCTTCGCCTTCGCCGCCCGCGCGAAACATGCGTCCGCAATAGACGCCGACGGGCGGCGGGCGCAGCAAGGCGACGATTGCAGCCGTCTGGGTGGTGTCGATCGCACCGCTTGCAGCGAGTCGCGCGATCTGGCGGCAGGTCGAAGCGCGATCCCCTGCCCGCGGAGCCGCCTGCGCGTCGGCGGCGGCCGCGGCGGCATGGGCCAGCGCTTCCTCACCGCGGCCGAGCAGCAACAACGCCTCGACGAGCGTCGCCCGATCCCAATAATTGTCGGACGCGCCATTGGCCGCGATCGGACCCGCCAGCGCGGCCGCGCGCTCGCGTTCGCCGAGCATCGCATAAAGGCTTGCGGCATTGATCGCCGGAAAGTCGGCACCCGACCTCTTGAACGCATTCTCGTAAGCCGCTGCGGCTTTGCGAAGAAACAACGCCCGTTCGGCGCCCTCATGATCGAACGCCTCGTCCTTCCATATCCGTCCGGCGAGCGCGAGACTATCGACGTCGCCCGTCGCCGCCAGGTCGAGTTGCTCGTAGAGGTGCATCGCGCCAAGGCTGTCGCCCGACGCTGCGAGCGCGCGAACCATCAGGTAACGGAGGCGCGGACTCTCGATCCCGTCACGGCGCGAAGCTGCCGCGCAATCGAAGGCGCTGAGCGCGTCGCCCTGGGCCAAGCGGTGCGCGACTTCCACCTCCACAGCGGCGCAATCGGTCATTGCGCCGCGTCTTCGGCCGATTTCAGCATCGCGACATTCGCCTTCTCGATCGGCGACAGTTCTACCACGTCGGAGGTCGGCCTGTACCAGGCGTAGCGACCGAATACCTCCCGTAGCTGGGGATCTTTGAAACGAAGCCCCTTTCGCGCAAATATTTCGTTCCGCGCCAAACGGGCTTGTTGCTTCGTCAGCGACGCAGCATCCGCAGGCGTCAGCTCGCGTGTCGAGGAGTCGGCGATAACCACTGGCCCATCCAGCTTCCATTCATAGCCTTCGGATGCCGACACCACCCCACCTTCGACCAATCGGATATATTTGCGGAACATGAAGCCGGTGGTGCCGTCGGCCTTGCGCACGCGCCACCACTGGCCGGACTGCCTATAGGTCAGGAATTTCTCGCCCTCGAGTATCTTGCCGACGATTTTTGTCTGCGTTCCTTGCCCCGAGCGGATGTTCGTGAACCCGTCGGGATCGTCGATCACCGCGGCAAGCGTGAAGGCTTCGGCCGGCGCTGATGCATCCGGCGCGGGGGCTGCCTCCGCATTTTCAGCAGCCGCCGTTTTTTCGGTCGGGGTCGAAGCCGCCGCGGGTGCCGGTGGCGGCTGGAGGAGCTTCCAGGCGAGTAGCGCAACGGCGATCACGGCGACACCGAGCAGCGCCCAGGGCAGGAAGGACGGCTTCCGGGCGGCGGGTTGCGCCGGCCAGTTGTTCGGGGCCGGCCTCGGCGGCTCGGGCGGGGTCGGAGATACGGGTGCCGCCGCTGCTGGCGCGGCTTCACGCCCGCACAGTTCTTCGAGGCTCATGAGCACCTTGCGCCAGCCGCGATGATCGGGCTCGCCGTTCCAGTCGGCGAGCTCGGCGAACTGGATCTGGTTGAAGGGGAGCGGCGGCATGACATCGTCGATCGCCGTCTGCACCAGCTTCTTCTGGTTGCGTGCGACGTCGGCTTCGGCGCGGACCCATTCGGACTGCGCCGACTGGTGCGACCAGACGACGATCGCGGCCTTTGCGCTGCCGATCTTTTCTGTGATGACATCGCCATAGGAGCGATGCGGCGGCAATTCGGCGTCCCACCACACAGCATAGCCGGCGGCAGAGACCGCCTGCGCGATCTGCGCGACGCGCGCCTTGTTGTCGCGCGAGTAGGAAATGAAGACGTCGACCATCGGCTAGCCCCCTGTTTCGGGGAGGCTAGCCGCGGGTCCGTCGATTCGCCAGCCTCACAAGACCGCCTTCGGCGTATCCTCCTTCATCATCGCCGCGCGCACCATCGGGATCGGCGGGCCGCCATAGGACAGGAATTCATCGTGAAAGGCTTTCCACTTCGTCCGGTCGCCTTTCGTCCAGTCGTCGCGGAGCTTGCGGATCATCAGCTTACCCATGGTGTAGTTGAGGTAGAGCGGATCGTAGGTGCCGCGCGCCGCCTGCTGCTTCGCGTTGCCGTCATCCTGATAGCATTGTTCCTTGAACAGCTTTTCGCTGTCCGCGACAGTCATGCCCTTGGTGTGCAACCCGATCGCCGAGAGATAGCGGCAATCGCGGAGCAGCGCGTTCGAGAGCTGGCCGATGTGCGTTTCAGGGTCGCCGTTGCCGAGCCCTGCATCCCACATCATCTCCTCGGTATAATGCGCCCAGCCTTCGGCGAAGGCGTAGCCGACGAACAGTTTGCCGAAGATGCTCTCCGCGCGGTTCGAGTGCAGGAAGTTCAGGAAATGCCCCGGCCACACCTCGTGCGCCGAGGTGAAGAGCAGATCCTTCTTGCCGGGAACGAAAGCATCCTGCGTCGCCTTGTCCCAGCTCGGATCGGGCGGCGAGATATAATAGACCGACGGCAGGCCTTTTTCATACGGCCCCGGAATGTCGATATAGGCACTGTTCTGCCGATTGTAGGGCGGTGATTCCTCGACCTGCGCCTGTTCGGTGCCGGGGATCGAGACAAGATCCTTCTCGACGAGAAAGGCGCGCAGCGTCGGGAGTTGGCGCCGCGCTTCGGCGACCGGACCGTCGGCGGGCTTGTCCGAATTCATCTTCTTCATGCAATCGGCGATCGTCATCCCTGCCGCATAGGTCGCGCAGGCGGCTTTCAGCGCGTCCTGATTGCGCTTGAGGTCAGCTTGTCCGATGCGTTCAAGCTCATCCAGCGGCGTGTCGACCGCTTCGTTGGTCAGGATCATCTTGGCGAACTTGTCGGCGCCGATCGCATAGCCGTAGGCCGTGCCGGGTTTCGACCCGATATAGGCGGCGAGATCCTTCATCGACGCGGCGGCCTTCGCGGCTGCGTCGTCGAACTGCTTCTGAAGTTCGGGGTCCTTGACCTCGGCGAACGCCTTCTTGGCGTCGCCGGTGTAATAGTCGGCGAACCCGCCGAAGCCTGCCGTGCCATATTTGACGAAGGTTGCGGGCAACGGCAGCTTGATATTCGCCTTGATCTGCTCGGCCGCCGCCGGAACTTTCTGGGCATAGGCGATGAAGGCCTTCATCCGCGTCGTCGCGTCGGCATAGGGGCGAGCGATATAGACGTTGGGATCGAGCTGGCCGACATAAAAAGCCGGGTTCTTGTGCGGGAAATCGGCGTCCTTCAGGAAGAAGAGTTGGCCCTGCGCCACGTGGACAAGGTAATCGCGTTCGAACTTTTCCGCATCTGTCATGTCGCCGTCGAACGCCTTGGCATCGGCGATCGTCTTTTCGAGGAAAGCGATCTGTTTGTTGAGCCCCTCGGGCGACCAGTCGGGGAGCTTGCCGTCGAATTCGTGCTTGCCCTGATAGACCGCGAAATTGGGGTTGAGCGGGAAATAGCCCGCGAGAAAATTATCGCGGAACTCGGTCCAGGTCTTCGCACCCGATCCCGATGCAGGCGCTTTTTCCGATGCGTTGCAGGCGGTCAGGACCAGCAGCGTCGCAGCCATCGCGGCGCCGCCAAAACGGGCAAATTTACGCGTCATTCGATGATCTCCCTCAATCGATGAGCGTTTAGTGCCACCATGATCGGTCGATGACATCCGCAAATCGACGAACGGCATCGGCAAGGGCGACTGGACACCTGCGAATTCTCCGATAGGGCGGAGGGCGATGGCAACGATACTCCCTCCCGACGGCGACGAACCGGTGATGCCGGAATCGACGCCGAGAGCCGCCTCCCCGCTCAGCTTTCCCGATTACCGCTATTATTGGGCGGCGCGCTTCACCGCGGTGATGGCAACGATCGCGATGGTCGTCGTGATCGGATACCAGCTCTATGACACCGCGCGCACCGACTATGGCATGTCGATCAGGGAGGCGTCGTTCCAGCTCGGACTGCTCGGGCTCGTGCAATTCGTCCCGCTTGCGCTGCTGACGCCGGTCGCGGGTTGGGCGGCCGATCGGTTCGAGCGCCGCAGCGTCGCGATCTTCTCGAACCTGATCGACATCACGATCGCAGCCACACTCGGTTGGTTCACATGGGCCGGCGGGCTGACGCTGCCGCTGCTGTTCGGCCTTGCTGCGCTGCATGGGGTGGCGCGCGTCTTTTCGGGCCCCGCGATGAGCGCAATCGCGCCAAATATCGTTCCGCCCGCGGTGCTGCCGCGCGCGATCGCGATGAGCAGCATCGCCTGGCAATCAGCTTCCGTTATCGGCCCCGCAGTCGGCGGCTTGATCTATGCTGCCCGTCCGACGTCGGTTTATATCTTCGCAGCCATCCTCCTCGCCGTCTCGGCGTTCACAATCAGCCGCGTCCGCCCTGTGCTGCCACCGCCCGTCGAGGTGCGCCGTCATCCTCTGCGCGAGATGCTCGACGGCCTGAAGTTCGTATGGATGGAGCGCTTCCTGCTCGGTACGATCACGCTCGACCTGTTCGCGGTGATCCTGTCGGGTGCGACCGCAATGCTGCCCGTCTATGCGCGCGACATCCTGCATGTCGGCTCGGAAGGGCTCGGGCTGCTGCGCGCGGCCCCCGCCTTGGGCGCGGCGGTTGTGGCGCTGGGACTCTCGTTTCGGCCGATCGAACGCAACGTCGGCGTGAAGATGCTGTGGGCAGTCGTGGTGTTCGGCCTCGCCACAGTGGCCTTCGGCCTGTCGACCAGCCTCCTGCTTTCGCTCGGCATGCTTGTCCTGCTCGGGGCCGCCGACATGTTCTCGGTCTTCGTGCGCGGGACGCTGATCCAGCTCAACACCCCCGATCATATGCGCGGCCGCGTCAGCGCAGCGTCGGGCCTCGCCATATCGGCGTCGAACGAACTCGGCGAAATGCGCGCGGGCGCGATGGCGGCCGCGCTCGGCCCCGTCAGCGCCGTCGTCGTCGGCGGCGCCGCAGCGGTGGGAGTGACCGCACTCTGGACTTGGCTCTTCCCCGAGCTGGGCCGCGCCAAGACCTTCGAGCCACAGTTCAAGCAGGCCGGCTGACGCATTTTCGCGGCCGCCCGAAAGGACGAAATCGGCTCGTCGCAAACTGCCTTCCTTTCGCCACAAATTTATTGCCAACTAAAATAGTTGAGTTATTTCGATTGCACCCGTCACCGCGGTTCCCCTTCCCTCCTTTCGATGGAGAACCCGACATGCCCAATGCAATGATACGCCACAAAATCCTTACGATTCCGGGCCTGCACAACAGCGGTCCAACGCATTGGCAAAGCCTTTGGGAGCATAAGTTCGCCGACTGCGAGCGAGTCGATCTCGGTCGATGGTCGAACCCCGACAAAGACGAATGGGTCAAGCGTATCGACGAAGCGATAGAGGCCGAAGGCGAGCCCGTCCTTATTGCCGCACACAGCCTCGGCTGCCATGCCTTCGCCCACTGGTTTGCCGCGACCAGCGCGCTGACGCGCACTCGCATTGCAGGGGCGCTGCTCGTCGCGCCGCCCGAACTGTCGCGCCTGCGGCACGAAAACCGCGTCTTTGGCTTCGGTGACGCGCCGAGCTTCACCTCGCGCACGCCGATGATCGTGGTCGCGAGCGACAACGATCCTTATGCGAAGACGCCGCATGTCTGGCGCCTGTCGCGGCAATGGGATGCGCGCTTCGTCAACGCCGGGCCGTTCGGTCACATCAACGCGGATTCGGGGATCGGCGACTGGCCTTATGGACAGTATCTGCTCGCCTCGTTACAACCCGCGCCGCTGCCCGCCCTGGCCGACGAGACCCAGTGGCTGCGCGCCGGGGACTGGCCGAACCGGGTCCGTCTCGACCCGCGGTTCGAGTATAAAGAAAGAGCGCATCGATCATGAAAGCCAATTCGATCCTGGAGACCATCGGGAACACCCCGCACATCCGCGTGGCCAAGCTGTTCCCCGACGCCGAAGTCTGGGTAAAGTCGGAACGCAGCAACCCCGGCGGGTCGATCAAGGATCGTATTGGCCTCGCCATGATCGAGGCCGCCGAACGCGACGGCAGCCTGAAGGAAGGCGGCACCATCGTCGAGCCGACGTCGGGGAACACCGGCATCGGCCTGGCGATGGCGGCCGCGGTCAAGGGCTACAAGCTCGTCCTCGTCATGCCCGAGAGCATGTCGATCGAGCGCCGCCGGCTGATGCTGGCTTACGGCGCGACCTTCGACCTGACGCCGCGCGAAAAGGGCATGAAGGGTGCGATCGAGCGCGCGATCGAACTCGTCGAGACGACCCCCGGCGCTTGGATGCCGCAGCAATTCGAGAATGAAGCGAATATCGACGTTCACGTCCGCACGACGGGGCCCGAGATCCTCGCCGATTTCAAGGACACGCCGATCGACGTACTGATCACCGGCGTCGGTACCGGCGGCCATATCACCGGCACCGCGCAATTCCTGAAACAGCACTGGCCGAACCTGAAGGTCTTCGCCGTGGAACCTGAGGCTTCGCCGGTGATCTCGGGCGGCCAGCCTGCCCCGCACCCCATTCAGGGCATCGGCGCCGGCTTCATCCCGCGCAACCTGCACACCGACCTGCTCGACGGCGTGATCAAGGTCGATGCCGCCGCCGCGAAGGATTTCGCGCGCCGCGCTGCGACCGAGGAGGGGATGCTCGTCGGCATCTCGTCGGGCGCGACGCTCGCTGCTATCCAGCAAAAGCTGGCAGAACTCCCCCCCGGTACGCGCGTACTCGGCTTCAACTACGACACCGGCGAGCGCTATCTGTCGGTTCCCGATTTCCTGCCCGAAATCTGACCTCCTCTGATGCGCGGTGAAGGCGAACAGGCGATGCCCCTGCGGCGCGACTGGACGGGCTGGTTGTTCGTCCTGATGATGGTCGTGGCGATCGTTACCGTCCTCTACGCGAGCAGCCACCCGGGGGCGGGCAAGCATGGCGCACGCCCGCATCCGATCGCTCCGCCCGCCGACGTCGTTCCCGAGGTGGCGCCGGTCGAATTGGCGCCGGTCACCGTGGCCGACGCCAAGGCGCAGAACGCCGAAATTCCTCTCATCACCAAGGGTTTCGTTGCTGCGCGCCCTTTCATCTACGCCGGTAGCGGCGACGGCCGCGCCCGCGCGCGCGACTGCCTTGCCGCAGCGATGCTCTATGAGGCCGGCGATGATGCGAAGGGCCAGCAGGCGGTCGGCCAGGTCGTCATCAACCGCGCGCGCCATCCCGCCTTTCCCAAGTCGATCTGCGGCGTCGTGTTCCAGGGATCGGAACGCACGACAGGCTGCCAGTTTACCTTCACCTGCGACGGCGCGCTGAGTCGGCGTTATTCGGATGCCGCCTGGGCGCGCGCGCAGGCAAATGCGGAGATGATGCTGTCGGGGACGACCTATCCCAAGGTCGGGCTAGCGACGCATTATCACACCGACTGGGTGCGCCCCTATTGGAGCGACAGCCTGGAGAAGATCGCGATCGTCGATACGCACCTCTTCTTCCGCTGGCCGGGCTTCTGGGGCACATCCGGCGCGTTTCGCGGTCTGGTGTCGGGCAACGACGCCGGAATCGCCAAGATGGCGGCGCTGTCGCCCGCGCACGCGCTGGCGATCGGAACGCTGCCGCCGGTCGAACTGGCCGGCGTCGATGCCAACGCTGCCGTCGGCGAGGCCAAGCTCGTCCCCGGCGCGGGCGAGAAGGCCGGACGCGACACCATCTATGTTTCGCTCGACCGCCGCGCGACGCCCGAGAGCTTTGTGACGACCGCGCTTAGGCTCTGCGGCGAGAAGCCCTATTGCAAATTCATGGGCTGGACCAACCCGATGCTGAAGCCCGACAGCGACGCGATGAGCGACATGCAGCGATCGGCAATGACCTTTTCCTACCTCCGCGACGACAAGGCGGGGTTCGAGAAGGCGCTGTGGAATTGCAGCGAATATAAGCGCGACGACACGCGCCAGTGCATGAAGCGCTGATAGCGCGAAACGAACGGTCGCGGGCTCGGCACGCGACCGTTCGTTTTCCTCAAGCGGCTTCGGCCTGCGGCATCATCGAAGGCCAACGGTCTTCGGAGAAGAAACGAGCCTCCATTCGCTTGAAATAGGCGCCGAGATTGCTGTGCGCCGCAACCAGACTCTTGAGTTCGGTGTCGAAGATCGGCGCCGTGCAGGCCGACAGCGCGCCATAGGCGATGCCGTCGATGGCCGTCGGGTAGTCGGCGAGGAAAAACGCCTTGTCGCCGAGCAAGGCGGCCGCCGCGTCTATGTCGCGCCGCGCAAGCTGCATCCGCTCGGCGCGGCTGTGGCGCCCGATCCCGCTGATCTCGTATCCGGTGCGGACCCGCTCGCGCGTTTCGGCGATGACAGCGGCGCGCACCGGTTCGGGAACCGCGCCGAAGAAGGCGGCCGGGCCGCGCTCGAAATTGTCGCCTTCGAGCCAGCGTTCGTGACCGACGATCGCGGTGAGCCGATCCTCGAACATTCGTTCGGCGGCAGCTGCGATCGCCCTTTGCTCCGCGCTCAGTCCATGATCGAGGTCGGCACCCAGCTTGGCTTCGAAATGCAGGCGAATGAAGGTCGAATCCTCGATGATGCGTCCATCGTCTTCCACATAGGGCGCCTTGTGTTTGGCCACGCTATCCAGATCGGCGATCGCGCGATCGAACGGCATGCCGAACATCTGAAGGTGGATGTCGGCCTTCATCACAAAGGGGCTGGGGCTATGGCAGCCGAACATCGGCCCCCATCCGAATAGCGTCGTCATGGCTCGTCTCCTGCTTTTCAAAAGGACATCGGGTCTATATCGAATGACTACTGACAGCATGATGTCAGCATAGGTTCGGCAGGATCGCCGCATGCGACGGACGGAACGACTTTTCGGCATCATCCAGACGCTGCGCACCGCGCGGCGCCCTGTGGCGGGTCATTTGCTGGCGGAACAATTCGAAGTGTCGCTGCGCACTCTCTACCGCGACATGGCCGAACTATTGGCGCAGCGCGTCCCGATCCGCGGTGAGGCCGGCACCGGCTATGTTATCGACAGCGAGTTCGACATGCCGCCGCTAATGCTGACGGTCGACGAGCTCGAAGCCGCCGCGCTCGGCGCGGCGTGGGTCGCGCAGCGCGGAGACGAAGCGCTCGCCCGCGGCGCCCGCGATCTGGTCGCCAAGCTGTCGGCTGCCGTCCCCGACCATCTTCGCACCGCGATCATCGACCCCGCGATTGCGCCCTTCCCCATCCGTGACGGCCATCAGGACGGCCACGACGTGTCGGTCGTGCGCGCGGCGATCCGCGACCGGCGCAAGCTGGCGATCGCCTACGCCGACGTCGAAGGTCGTGCCACCGAACGCGTGCTATGGCCGATCGTCATCGGCTATCAGGACGAGGTCCGCCTTCTCACCGCGCACTGCGAATTGCGCGGGACATTCCGCCATTTCAGGACAGACCGGATGCAACGCGTCGAGCGGATCGACGAGCGTATCCCCGAGCCCTTCGCACGGCTGCGCTCGCGATGGGAGGCGCACCAGCGCCGACGCCGTCACGAGTGCGCCGACGACAGGACTTAAGGCCGGATCAGATATTTCTCGCCGGTGCGCTTCGCATTGTAAGCCTGCGCCGTATCCACATCGAGCGCTTCGGTCAGCGAGATTTCGTGGCTGTAATGACTTTTGAAGGTCGTCGTCAGCTCGTCGACGACGCGCTTCCGCATCCGCCCCACCGTTTCCATCCCTGCCTTCGCCATGAACGGCGTGAGCAGGAAGCCGCCAAGCCCCCAGGTCAGGCCGAAACTGCGCGCCGAGAAGGTCGTCGGCGACAGGTCGAGCGCGCCATAGATATAGACCTGCTTGAACGTGTCCGAACCATAGCGGCTGTAGGTCGTCATCTTGCGCACCGCCGCAGCTTCCATAGCGGTCAGTATCTGCCCCGCCAGCTTGCCGCCGCCGGTCGCGTCGAAACCGATCGTGGCGCCGGTCTCGGCGATCGCATCGACGAGGCGATCCATGAAGTCGTCGGCGCTGCTGTTGACGACATGCTGCGCGCCGATGCCTTTGAGGATGTCGACCTGGGCATCGCTGCGCACGATGTTGACGAGCGGAATGCCGTCCTTCGCGCAAATCTTGACGAGCATCTGGCCGAGGTTCGACGCCGCGGCGGTATGGACGATCGCGCTGTGGTTCTCCATCCGCATCGTTTCGGTGAAGGCCAGGCTGGTAAGCGGGTTGACGAAGCAGGAGGCGCCGTCGACCGGGTCGGTGCCGTCGGGCAGCGGCATCGTCATCTGAACGGGAAGGCAGCGATATTCGGCGTACATCTCGCCGCCGAGCAGCGCGACGGTCTTGCCGACGAGTGCTTGTGCTTCGGGCGAGTCGCCGGCCTTGACCACGACGCCGCAGCCTTCGTTGCCGATCGCCAGCGCATCGCCGATGCGCCCACCCATCGCCCGCATTCCCGCGGGCGGAACGTCGGCGGTGATCATCGGGAGGCCATCGCGCTCACCCGCGCGCGCAGTCGTCATGTCGGCGCCGCCGAAGAGCAGGCCGAGGTCGGACGGGTTGATCGGCGTGGCGAGCACCTTCACCAGCACCTCGTGCGGCTTGGGCTCGGGCATCGGGCGGCGCTCGAAATAGACCTCGAGCTGCCCTTCGGGCTTCACCAGGGTCAGCATGACGGTGTTGGTGGTGGGCAAATCGGTCATCGCGCATCTCCCGTTGTTCGGTTTTTCGATGCAACCGAACTAGGGCGCGGCGGCTCAACTGGCAATGCCCGGAAGATCAACCCGGCGAATATTCCGCGGCGAACCGCAGTACTTCGTCGGCCAGTTCTTGCCGGCAGATCAGCAGGTCGGGGAGATACGGGTCCGCGCAATTATAGACGAGCGGCGAACCGTCGGCGCGGCTGACGTGAAGACCAGCGGCGATGGCGACGGCCGCGGGCGCGCAATTGTCCCATTCATACTGCCCACCGGTGTGCAGATAGATGTCGGCCTGCCCAAGCACGACCGCCATGGCCTTCGCTCCCGCCGATCCCATAGCGAGCAGCTCGGCGCCCATCTTCTCCGCGACATAGACGGCTTCGGCGGCGGGCCGGGTGCGGCTGACCAGCATCCTGAGCGGAACATTGGCGGGCGCGAGCGGCTTCGGCGATCCCGAGGTGAGCGTCAGACCGAGACCGGGCAGCGCCACTGCGCCCACCGTCGGTACTCCGTCGACCGCAAGCGCGACATGCACCGCCCAGTCGCTGCGTCCCTCGCTATATTCGCGCGTGCCATCAAGCGGATCGACGATCCACGCGCGGCTGACGCCGCAGCGCGCAACATTATCCTTTTCTTCCTCGGACAGGATCGCGTCGTCGGTGCGCGCGGCGCGGAGTTCGTCCATCAGCATGGCGTTCGCCCGAGCGTCGCCGACCTTGCCGAGCGCGCTGTCGACGAACTCGCCAGATGCCTGAAGGTCGAGCAAGATCCCACCCGCGGCATTCGCGAGCCGTTCGGCCAGCTGTTCGTCCGTTTCCCCCACAATCATACTCTATCCCAGCAAGCGATCGATGATCATGGCTGCAGCTTCATCCGGCGTCATCGTGGTCGTATCGATCCGGATTTCGGGCTGCTCGGGTGCCTCATAAGGGCTGTCGATGCCGGTGAAATTCTTGAGCTGGCCGGCGCGCGCCTTTTTGTAGAGGCCCTTCACGTCGCGCTTCTCGGCTTCGGCGAGCGGCGTGTCGATGAAGATTTCGAGGAACTCGCCTTCGGGAAGCATCGAGCGCACCATGTCGCGCTCGGCCTTGAACGGGCTGATGAACGCGGTGATGACGATGAGCCCCGCGTCGGTCATCAGCTTCGCCACCTCTCCGACGCGGCGAATATTCTCGATCCGGTCGGCCTCGGTGAAGCCGAGGTCGCGGTTGAGGCCGTGGCGGACATTGTCGCCGTCGAGCAGGAAGCTGTGGCGGTTCATCCGGTGCAGCTTCTTCTCGACGAGGTTGGCGATTGTCGACTTGCCCGAACCCGAGAGGCCGGTGAACCAGAGCAAGGCGGGCTTCTGGTTCTTTAGGTCCGCGCGCATCTCGCGGCTGATGTCGGTCGCCTGCCAATGGACATTCTGCGCGCGGCGAAGGCTGAAGTGCAGCATCCCCGCCGCGACGGTGGCGTTGGTGAGCTTGTCGATCAGGATGAAGCCGCCGAGCGTATGGTTGTCCGCATAAGCTTCGAAAACGATCGGCTTGTCGGTCGACAGTTCGACGACGCCGATGCCGTTGAGGTCGAGCGTCTTTGCCGCCAGATGGTCGAGCGTGTTGACGTTGATCTCGTACTTCGGCTGCTGGATAGTCGCCGAGACCGTCTGCGTCCCAAGCTTCAGCCAATAGGCACGGCCCGCGATCATCGCCTCGTCGGCCATCCAGACGAGCGTCGCCTCGAACTGGTCGGCCGCTTCGGGCGGATTATCGGCTGCCGCGATCACATCGCCGCGCGAGCAGTCGACCTCGTCCGCGAACGTCAGTGTTACGGACTGGCCGGAGACGGCCTCGCCAAGATCGCCGTCGAGCGTGACGATGCGGTCGATGGTCGTGGTCTTGCCGCTGGGCAGAATGCGCACCGAATCGCCGGGCTTGACGGTCCCGCTCGCGAGTTGGCCCGAGAAGCCGCGGAAATCGAGGTTCGGGCGGTTGACCCATTGCACCGGCATACGGAACGGCTTTGCGCCGTCGGCGGCTTCGCCAACCTCGACCGTCTCAAGATGCTCGATCAGCACCGGGCCCTTGAACCAGGGCGTATTGGCCGAAAGCGCCGTGATATTGTCACCCTTGAACCCCGAGATCGGGATCGCTGTGAAATGGGTGATCCCGATCTCGCTCGCGAACGCGCGGTAGGCGAGCGTGATGCGATCGAAGACGGCCTTGTCGTACCCGACAAGGTCCATCTTGTTCACCGCCAGCACGATGTGCCGGATCCCGAGCAGGTGCGCGAGGAAGCTGTGCCGCCGCGTCTGCGTCAGCACGCCCTTGCGCGCGTCGATCAGGATGACGGCAAGGTCGGCGGTCGAGGCGCCCGTGACCATGTTGCGCGTATACTGCTCGTGCCCCGGCGTGTCGGCGACAATGAACTTGCGCTTCTCGGTCGTGAAAAAGCGGTAGGCGACGTCGATCGTGATTCCCTGCTCGCGCTCGGCGGCGAGGCCGTCGACAAGCAACGCGAAGTCGATCTCCTGCCCCTGCGTGCCGACGCGCTTGCTGTCGGCTTCGAGCGCGGCGAGCTGGTCCTCGAAGATCATCTTGCTGTCGTAGAGCAGCCGGCCGATCAAGGTCGACTTTCCGTCGTCGACCGACCCGCAGGTGATGAAGCGCAGCAACGACTTTCTTTCGTGAGCCGCGAGATAGGCGTCGATATCCTCGGCGATGAGCGCGTCGGTGACGTAAACAGGATCGGTCATCAGAAGTACCCCTCCTGCTTCTTCTTTTCCATCGAGGCGTCACCGCCATCCTTGTCGATGATGCGGCCTTGCCGTTCGCTGGTAGTGGTCAGCAGCATTTCCTGGATCACTTCGGAAAGCGTCGTCGCCTCGCTTTCGACCGCGCCCGTCAACGGGTAGCAGCCGAGGGTGCGGAAGCGCACCGAACGTTCTACCGGAACCTCGCCATCCTCGAGCGGGAAGCGGTCGTCGTCGACCATCAGCAGCAGGCCGTCGCGTGTCACCGTCGGGCGCGGCGCGGCAAAATAGAGCGGTACGATCGGGATATTTTCGCGCGCGATATATTGCCAGATGTCGAGCTCGGTCCAGTTCGAGATCGGGAAGACGCGGATGCTCTCTCCCTTGGCCTTGCGGGCGTTGTAGAGGTTCCAAAGCTCGGGCCGCTGCTTCTTTGGGTCCCAGCCGTGGGTCGCGGTACGGAAGGAAAAGATGCGTTCCTTCGCACGGCTCTTTTCCTCGTCGCGGCGGGCACCGCCGAAAGCGACATCGAAACCGTGAAGGTCGAGCGCCTGTTTGAGACCTTCGGTCTTCCACATATCGGTGTGCAGCGGGCCGTGGTCGAACGGGTTGATCCCGCGCGCCTTCGCCTCGGGGTTCTGATAGACGATGAGCTCCATGCCGCTCTCGGTAGCCATGCGGTCGCGAAGCTCGTACATCGCCTTGAATTTCCACGTCGTGTCGACATGGAGCAAAGGGAATGGCGGCGGCGAGGGATAGAAGGCCTTGCGCGCGAGATGGAGCATCACCGCGCTGTCCTTGCCCACGGAATACAGCATCACCGGCTTCGCCGCATCGGCCATCACTTCGCGCATGATGTGGATGCTCTCGGCCTCGAGCCGGTCGAGATGGGTCAGTGTTTCGGTCATGCCCCGCCCTTGCCGCCCCGGCAGAGGGTGATCAAGCTGTATGGCCTTTCGGGGGGGCAAGCCAGACTTGAAAGCTCAGCCATTGACCTTC
The DNA here is from genome assembly GCF_949769155.1 of Sphingopyxis sp. Geo48. NCBI lineage: Bacteria > Pseudomonadati > Pseudomonadota > Alphaproteobacteria > Sphingomonadales > Sphingopyxidaceae > Sphingopyxis > Sphingopyxis sp. Geo48. The sequence continues at coordinate 522,706 of NZ_CATKPA010000002.1, forward strand.
GCCTCCTGCCATTCGGCGGCGGTGCGTTGGATGGGCGGAAGAGCACGTGAAAGACGTTGCTCCATCTCGGGCTGGGCACGCCACGCGGGATCGATGACGAGGCCCAGTTCGCGGCGGAAGCCGTAGCCCCTGACCTTGATTGCAACAACACCGTCGATCGCCAGCGAAACGGGCGCGGTCGTGATCCCGACGCCCGCCGCGACCATGCGCAGGCAGCGGTCGTCGCTGTCGCTGCGGAGCGCGAAGCGCGGTCGGACGCGGTGGCGGGTGAAGAAGCGGCTCGTCGCGTCGAGAAACTCGCACGAGCGGCGCGCGATCATCGTCTCGGGCGCCAGCTCCTCGGGCGAGACCACATCCTGCCCCGCCAATGGATGACCCGTCCCGACGAACATCGCCATCGGTTCCTCGTACAGTGAAATGACATTAGCGCCGCGCTCGCCCGACCGCAGCGGGACGAGCGCCATGTTGAGGCGACCGCCGTGAAGGGCTGCGCGGAGTTCGGAATCGCTGTTCTCGCCGATCTCCAATGCGAAGTCGCGCGACAGCAAGGCCGCGACGGCTTGGAGAAACTCGCCGGGCACCGAGCGGATCGTCCCGAGCCTCAGCACCGGCTTGTCGCTCTCTTCGACCCGACCGAAGCCGTCGGCGGTACGAAAGCCCCGCTCAAGGTCGCGCGCGATCGGCAGGAAGCGGCCTCCGGCTTCGGTAAGGCGGATCTGGCGGCGGTTACGGATGAAGAGCGGCGCGCCGACAAGGCGTTCGAGGTCGGCCACGCCGGTCGACAGCGCCGGCTGGGTGACGCGGATTTGCTGCGCCGCGCGCGTAAAGCTGCCCGCGTCGACGACAGCGAGGAACTGGCGGATGTGCGAACGCTTTATCATAAATTTTGTTTATGCCTAAACGTGTGAAGTTTCAATTTTCATATGAAGAAGCTTTGAGGCACAACCGGGTCATGTTCCGCCCCTGACCGAAGGGATGCTCATGCGCGCCACCCCCGATTTCGATTTTGCGCTCGGCGAGACCGCCGACATGATCCGCGACACCACCGCCCGCTTCGCCGACGAACAGATCGCGCCGCTCGCGGCCAAGGCCGATGCCGAGGACTGGTTCCCGCGCGACGAGCTGTGGACGCAGATGGGCGCGCTCGGGCTGCACGGAATAACCGTCGAGGAAGAATATGGCGGGCTCGGCCTCGGCTATCTCGAACATGTGATCGCGGTCGAGGAAGTCAGCCGCGCGAGCGCCGCGATCGGCTTGTCGTATGGCGCGCATTCGAATCTTTGCGTCAACCAAATCCGCCGCTGGGGCAATGCCGAGCAGAAGGCGAAATATCTGCCCAAGCTGATCAGCGGCGAGTATGTCGGCAGCCTCGCGATGTCCGAAGCCGGCGCCGGCAGCGACGTCGTTTCGATGAAGCTGAAGGCCGACAGGGTCCAGGGCGGCTATGTCCTCAACGGCACGAAGTTCTGGATCACTAACGCAACCTATGCGGACACGCTGGTTGTCTATGCAAAAACCAGCCCCGACGCCGGGTCGCGCGGGATCACGGCATTCCTGATCGAGAAGGATATGCCGGGTTTCAGCATCGGACAGAAGATCGACAAGGTGGGGATGCGCGGATCGCCGACCGCCGAGCTGGTCTTCACCGACTGCGAGGTGAGCGAAGAACAGGTTATGGGGCCCGAAAATGGCGGCGTCGGCGTGCTGATGTCGGGGCTCGACTATGAACGCGTCGTGCTCGCCGGGCTTCAGCTCGGCATCATGCAGGCGTGCCTCGATACGGTCATACCCTATGTTCGCGAGCGCAAGCAGTTCGGCAAACCGATCGGCTCGTTCCAGCTGATGCAGGCGAAGGTCGCCGACATGTATGTCATGCTCCAGTCGGCGCGCTCCTATGTCTACAACGTCGCCAAGGCATGCGACGCGGGCCAGACGACGCGCTTCGACGCCGCGGGGGCGATCCTGCTCGCAAGTGAGAATGCGGTGAAGGTCGCGGGCGAGGCGATCCAGGCGCTCGGCGGCGCGGGGTACACGAAGGACTGGCCGGTCGAGCGTTACTGGCGCGATGCCAAGCTGCTCGACATCGGCGCGGGCACGAATGAAATCCGCCGCATGCTGATCGGCCGTGAGCTGATCGGCGCCGGCGCGTGATCTGGCTCTGGCTGTCGGCCGCCTGCATGGCGTCGACGGCCGCGGTTCACGGCTTTCTGGGCGAACGGCGGCTGATCCGGCCGCTGATGACGCTCGATCAGGGCGTGATGGGCATCGATCTGGCGCGCAGGGTGTTCCGGCTGGCGTGGCATGCGCTGTCGGTGCTGATGCTGGTGTCGGCGGCGGCGGTCATCTGGACCGGCACACCGCGCGATCTTATCCTGCTGATTGGCGTAGCGTGGATCGCGACCGGACTTTTCGACGCTATCTACACCCGCGGCAAACATATCGGCTGGCCGCTCCTGACCGCCTCAGGCATCTTCGCAGTCATCGGCGCGTTGGCTTAGTATGCGCGGGCTCATCCACCACATCGACCTCACGGTTACCGACAAGGAGCGGTCGCGTGTCTTCTACGACGCGGTGCTTGGCTTCCTCGGCTATCGCCGTGCGGCCGATTATGACCATGGCAGCGACTGGGACCGCGAAGGCGAGCCCTTCCATTCGATCGGGATTCTGGAGGCACGCGGCGCAGGTGCGGAGCGGCCACACGATCGCTACTCTCCGGGGCTTCATCACCTTGCATGGACCGCCGAAAGCCGCGACGATGTCGATGCACTCCACGATTTGCTGCGCAGCATCGATGCGACCGTGCTCGATGCGCCTGCCGACTATCCGCGCTACGGACCTACCTATTACGCCGTCTTCTTCGCTGACCCCGACGGACTGAAGCTGGAATTCGTGTTCGGGGCCACGGGCATATGAGCGATCCCCTGCTCGACGCGCTGCAATATTATGGCGCCGCCGCCTCGACGCTCGCGGCGCTGCTTGTCTCGCTCAATCTCGGCGAGCGGTGGACCGGCTGGGCCTTCGTGATCTTCGTGACGAGCAGCCTTGCACTGATCGCATGGGGATTCCTGCAACCCGACAGCGAGGGGATCGGCTGGCAGAATGTTGCGCTGCTCTGCATCAATCTCGTCGGCGTTTACAGCCACCTGATCCGCAAGAAGCCTGCCAAAAGGAATGAGGGCGGAGCATGACGTCCCGCCCCTTCGGATCAACCCCAGACTCGCACGCGTTGGTCGGGCGCGAGGTAGAGCTTGTCGCCTTCCTTGACGTCGAACGCCTTGTACCAGGCATCGAGGTTGCGGACGGTGAGCGCACGGTACATGCCCGGCGCATGGCCGTCGGTCGCGACGCGCGCGCGCAGCGCCTCGTCGCGCATCTTCGTCGCCCAGGTCTGCGCATAGGCGATGAAGAAACGCTGGTCGCCGGTGAAGCCGTCGATCACCGGCGCTTCCTGCCCGTTCAGCGACGCGCGGTACGCATCATAGGCCGCCTGGAGCCCGGCAACGTCGGCGATATTTTCGCCCAGCGTGAGCTTGCCGTTGACGGCAAGGTCGGGGAACGGCTTGTAGTTGTCGTACTGCGCGGCCAGCGCTGCACCCGCGGCGTTGAACTTCGCAAGGTCCGCAGCGGTCCACCAATTGCGGAGCGCGCCGCTTGCGTCGAACGCGGCACCATTATTGTCGAAGCTGTGGCTGATCTCGTGGCCAATGACCGCGCCGATCGCGCCGTAATTATAGGCCGGATCGGCCTTGGCATTGAAAAAGGGGGGCTGCAGGATCGCGGCGGGGAAATTGAGCGCATTCTGGACCGGCAGGTTCACCGCATTGACCGTCTGCGGGACCATCCACCATTCGCCCTTGTCGAGCGGCTTTCCTATCTTCGCGAGCTGGTGCGCATATTCGGCCTTCTCGCCCGCGACCATGTTCGCATAGGCGTCGGTCGCGCTGACCGTGTAGCGGCCATAGTCGCGCCAGGTTTCGGGATAGCCGACGCCGACGACGATCGTTTCGACCTTCTTGATCGCTTCCTTCTTGGTTTCGGGCGCCATCCAGTCGATCGTCTCGACGCGCTTCGCGAAGGCCGCCTTGATCCCCTTCACCATGTCGCCGACCTCGGCCTTCGCGGGGGCCGGGAAATATTTCTCGGCATAGACGCGGCCGACCGCGTCGCCGAGATAGATGTTCAGCGCGTCGAGCGCGCGCTTGTCGCGGCTGCGCTGCTCCGGCGTGCCCGCAAGCGCCGTCCCGTAAAAGGCGAAATGCGCCTTATCGAGCGCCGACGGCAGGACGTCGGTGTGCGAGTTAATCTGGTGGAACGCCAGCCAGTCCTTCCACGTATCGAGTGGCTCAGACGCCACAAGCGCCGACAGGCCGGTGATCGCGCGGGCATGGTAGGCGCCGAATTTCGGCGCATTGCCAAGGCCGGCGGCGGCGAAATAGGCATCCCAGTCGAGCCCCGGCGCCTTCTTCGCGAAATCGGCCTTCGTCCAGACGCCCGCCGACTTCGCGAAATCTTCGCTATCGGCGCGGTTGGCGTGCGCCTTTGCGATCTTGGCCTCGAGGTCGTAGATGCGTTTCGCCTTCGCCTCGGCGTCGCTCTGCCCCGCCGCGGTCAGCAGCTTGGCGATATAGGCCTGATATTGCGTGCGCAGCGCGGCCATTTTGGGGTCGGCCGACAAATAATATTCGCGCTCGGGCATACCGAGGCCGCCCTGCAGGACATAGGGAATGACCGCGCCCGGCGTCGCGAGACCCTGCGTCACGAAAATGCCGAACAGATTTTCGGTTTCGAAGTCGGTGGCGTTGAGCGGGTCGACGTCGGCGCGCGTCTGTTCGCCCAGCACTTTCGCCAGCCCCGCCTTGTCGGTGATCGCCGCAAAGCGGGCGAGATCGGCTTCGACCGGCTTCATGCCCGCTGCGTCGATCGCCTTGGTGTTGGTGTAGGCCTTGTAGAAAGCGGCGATGCGGCCGTCGTCGGTCGTGGGGTCGCCGCCGCTCTTGACGATCGCGTCGACCAGTTCGCGGGTGCGCTTCTCGGTTTCGAGGAACGCGATGTAGAAAGCGCCGGTGGACGAGCGATCAGCCGGGATTTCGGTCGTTTTCTGCCAGTTGCCATTGGCATAGGCGTAGAAGTCGTCGCCCGGTTTGACGCTGGTATCCATCGCAGCCTTGCTGATGCCAAGCTCGGTCCCGACGGTGTAGGCGGCGCTTTCCTTGTCGCCCTTCGTACAGGCGACGGGCCCCGCGACGATCGCGGCGGTCGAGAGCAAAATGGCAAAGACGGTTTTTTTCATAGGACTAACCTTGTTTTTCAGGGGGCGCGCGGCGGGCATAGGCCTGTGGCCAGATGGTTTCAATGCCAACCATTTTCGGCCTGTGGTGCTTGTTCGTCGACGAGCGGCAGGATAATCCGACCTGCCCACAAAGGAGAGATTGCGACGTGAGCGCACCAATATTGGGAACCATGATAAACCCCGACAGCGATGGCTTTCGCGCCAATGCCGCGCACAATCGGGCGCTGCGCGACGAGCTCTACGCCCGCGTCGCCGAGGCGGCGCTTGGCGGCAATGAAAAGTCGCGCGAGCGGCACACGAGCCGCGGCAAGCTGTTGCCGCGCGAGCGCGTCGAGCGGCTGCTCGATCCGGGCTCGCCCTTCCTCGAGATCGGCCAGCTTGCGGCGTGCGACATGTATGAGGGGGAGGTGCCGGGCGCCGGGATGATCGCCGGCATCGGCCGCGTATCGGGGCGGCAGACGATGATCGTCTGCAACGACGCGACCGTGAAGGGCGGCACCTATTATCCGATGACGGTGAAGAAGCATCTCCGCGCGCAGGAAATTGCCGAGACGAACCGCCTGCCCTGCATCTACCTCGTCGACAGCGGCGGTGCGAACCTGCCGCACCAGGATCAGGTGTTTCCCGATCGCGATCACTTTGGGCGCATCTTCTTCAATCAGGCAAATATGAGCGCCAAGCGCATCCCGCAGATTGCGTGCGTGATGGGAAGCTGCACCGCGGGCGGTGCTTATGTTCCGGCGATGAGCGACGAGACGGTGATTGTGCGCAATCAGGGTACGATCTTCCTCGCCGGCCCGCCGCTGGTGAAGGCCGCGACGGGCGAGGAGATCAGCGCCGAGGACCTGGGCGGCGGCGATCTTCATGCGAAGAAGTCGGGCGTGGTCGACCATCTTGCCGAGAATGACGAGCATGCGCTGACGATCGTCCGCGATATTATGGCGCACCTCTCTGGTCCGTTCTTGTCGAGCGAAGTCGAGACACCGGGAGGTCATGCGCGTGCGATAGGCATCTCGACTTCGCTCGATGCGAACGGGTTTAAGGAGCCAAGGCCGCCGAAATATGATCCGGAAGAGCTGTACGGGATCATCCCGCAGGATGTTCGCGCGCCTTATGACGTCCACGAGGTCATCGCGCGCATCGTCGACGGCAGCGAGTTTCACGAGTTCAAGGCGAACTACGGCAGCACGCTCGTCTGCGGCTTCGCGCATATCTGGGGCATCCCGGTCGCGATCCTTGCGAACAATGGCGTGCTGTTCAGCGAATCCGCGGTTAAGGGCGCGCATTTCATCGAACTGGCGCAGCAGCGCCGCATCCCCCTGCTCTTCCTCCAGAATATCAGCGGCTTCATGGTCGGCGGCAAATATGAGGCCGAAGGCATCGCCAAGCATGGCGCGAAACTGGTGACCGCGGTCGCGACGGCGACGGTGCCGAAGATCACCGTGCTGATCGGCGGCAGCTTCGGGGCGGGCAATTATGGCATGTGCGGCCGCGCTTACTCGCCACGCTTCCTGTTCAGCTGGCCCAACAGCCGGATCAGCGTGATGGGCGGCGAACAGGCGGCGTCGGTGCTGGCGACGGTGCACCGCGATGCCGACAAATGGACGCCCGAAGAAGCCGAAGCCTTCAAGGCGCCGATCCGCCAGAAATATGAGGACGAAGGCAATCCCTATCACGCGACCGCGCGGCTGTGGGACGATGGCATCATCGATCCCGCGCAGACGCGCGACGTGCTAGGGCTGGCCTTTGCTGCAACGCTGAACGCTCCGGTCGAAGACCGCGGGTTCGGCGTGTTCAGGATGTAATTCGGATGGATTTTCTGAAGAAGATTTTCGGCAAAGAAGGCAACGCCGCCGTCACTCCCGACGAACCGACGGAGCCGATCGTGCCGGTGCCCATTCCGCCGCTGATCAATCTTCTTTTCGATCTCGAAAAGAAGAAGGGAGTGCCGCTAACCGAAACCGAGGTCATCGAAATTCGTGACGGCGCAGTGTGCATGACGATGCGGATTAGCATGAGAGAGCAGCTTGCCGCGCAACGCGGCTATGCCGACATCGATCTAGAGAACCCTTGGCCGGAATGGCAAATCGTCCACCTGACAATGGAAGACCGCCTAAATGATTAAGTCTCTCCTCATCGCCAACCGCGGCGAGATCGCCTGCCGTATCATCCGCACCGCGCGCGAGATGGGCATCAGGACTGTCGCGGTCTATTCGGACGCCGACGCCAGGGCGCTCCACGTGCGCGAGGCCGATGAGGCCGTGCATATCGGGCCTTCGCCGGCGCGTGAATCCTATCTGGTCGGCGAGAAGATCATCGCCGCCGCCAAGGCGACCGGGGCCGAGGCGATTCATCCGGGTTATGGGTTCCTGTCCGAGAATGCCGAGTTTGCGCAGGCGGTCGCCGATGCGGGGCTTATATGGGTCGGGCCGAAGCCTTCATCGATCACCGCGATGGGGCTGAAGGACGCCGCGAAGAAGCTGATGGCCGATGCCGGGGTGCCGGTGACGCCGGGCTATATGGGCGAAAATCAGGATCCGACCTTTCTCGCCGAACAGGCCGCGCAGATCGGCTATCCTGTTCTCATCAAGGCCGTCGCGGGCGGCGGCGGCAAGGGGATGCGAAAGGTCGATGCCGCGGCGGATTTCCTAGACGCACTCGCCTCGTGCCAGCGCGAGGCCGCCGCTTCGTTCGGCAACGACCATGTGCTGATCGAGAAATATATCCTGACCCCGCGCCATATCGAGGTGCAGATATTCGGCGACACCCACGGCAATGTCGTCCATCTGTTCGAGCGCGACTGCTCGCTCCAGCGCCGCCATCAGAAGGTGATCGAGGAAGCCCCCGCCCCCGGCATGGACGAGGCGACGCGCGCCGAACTGTGCGCCGCGGCAGTGCGCGCCGCAAAGGCGGTCGATTATGTCGGTGCAGGGACGATCGAGTTCATCGCCGACGCCAGCGAGGGCCTGCGCGCCGACCGCATCTGGTTCATGGAAATGAACACGCGCCTGCAGGTCGAGCATCCGGTGACCGAGGAGATCACCGGCGTCGATCTGGTCGAATGGCAGCTGCGCGTCGCGTCGGGCGAGCCGATTCCGCTTCGCCAGGAGGATCTGGCGATCAACGGCTGGGCGATGGAAGCGCGCCTTTATGCCGAAGATCCGGCGAAGGGCTTCCTGCCGTCGATCGGCACGCTCGAGTATTTCGACCTAGGCGGATACCGCATAGATACGGGCGTCACAGTCGATGACGAAATATCGCCCTTCTACGATCCGATGATCGCGAAGCTGATCGTGCATGCCGACAACCGGCAGGAAGCCATATGGGATCTGGAGGCAGCCTGCCGAACCGCAGACGTCTGGCCGGTCCGCACGAATGCCGCATTTCTCACGAAGATCCTGAACGAACCCGATTTCGCTGCCGGGCAAATCGACACCGGCTTCATCGCCGCGCACCAGGAACGCCTGACCGATCCTCCCGAACTTTGCGAGGAGGCGTTGGATGTCGCCGTACATCTGCTGCTCGACGGGGACACAGGCATTGGTGGACTTGAAATGTCGGGCCTACGTTTGAATGCTGCTCCCGTCAGGCGGGTTCTTCTTGATATCGATGGCAACAAACGCGAGGCGATCATTCCGGACGACTGGAGCGAATATGCCAATTATATGGCCCGGGCCTATTGGGACGGCAGCAAACTGATAAAGTTCGACGAGGGCCATGCTTTCGTGACGTCGCTTTACGAGCCCCGCGGGACGGGCACTGGCGGCAGCGCTGGCGATGGCGCGATCCTATCGCCGATGCCGGGCAAGATCATCGCGGTCGATGTTGCGGCGGGCGACAAGGTCACCAAGGGGCAGAAGCTGCTGACCCTCGAGGCGATGAAGATGGAGCATAGCCTCACCGCGCCTTTCGACGGGGTGGTGGCCGAACTCAATGCAGCCGCAGGTGCACAGGTGCAGGTCGAAGCGCTGCTCGCGAAGATCGAGACGGCGGAATGAGCGACCTGATCCTCCGTGACGCGACGGCCGCAGAGCTACCGGCCATTCTTGCGATGCTCGCCGAGGATGTGATCCCGCCGGGCCGTGAAGCCGACCCGTCCGATCCACGGTACATGGACGCGTTCGCGGCGATCGATGCCGACCCCAACCAGCGGCTGATCGCGGCGGAACTCGACGGCAGAGTCGTGGGCACGATGCAGCTCAGCTTCCTGCCTGGGCTTTCCTTCATCGGAAGCTGGCGCGGGCTGATCGAGGCGGTACGGATTGCCGCCGACCTGCGCGGGCAAAAGCTCGGCGAACAGATGATCCTGTGGGCGGTCGAGCAATGCCGCGCGCGCGATTGCAAGCTGGTTCAGCTCACATCGTCGGCGAAACGCACCGACGCGCATCGCTTTTACGCCCGGCTCGGCTTCGTGCCGAGCCATGTCGGCATGAAATTGCATTTGAGGGACTGACAATGGCAGGCAAGTTTTTCGACGAGTGGCAGATCGGCGAGACGATCACGCACGAGATCCGCCGCACGGTGACCGAGACCGATAATCTGCTGTTCACCACGATGACGCATAACCCGCAACCGCTGCACCTCGACATCGAGGCGGCGAAGGCGTCGGAGTTCGGGCAGATCCTCGTCAACGGCACCTTCACTTTCAGCCTGATGGTCGGACTGTCGGTCGGCGATACGACGCTCGGCACGCTCGTCGCGAACCTCGGCTATGACAAGCTGGTGATGCCGAAGCCGGTGTTTATCGGCGACACGTTGCGCGCCGAGACCGAAGTCATCGGCCTGAAAGAGTCCAAATCGCGTCCCGGATCGGGTATCGTGACCTTTCTCCACCGCTGCATCAACCAGCGCGGCGAAATCGTCTGCCAGTGCGAGCGGGCCGCGCTGATCAAAGGAAAGGCCGCCTGATGCGCCTGCGCTCACTCCTTTTCGTTCCCGGGGATCGTCCCGAACGCTTCGCCAAGGCCGCAGCATCGGGCGCCGATGCGATCATCCTCGACCTGGAGGATTCGGTGTCGCCCGCCAACAAGGAAGCTGCACGCGCGGCGGTCGCCGAATATCTGGCCGGGGAACGCGAGGTCATCACGTTGGTGCGCGTCAATCCACTCGACGGCCATATGACCGCCGCTGACGTCACGGCAATCGTCGGTGGACGGCCCGACGCGATCATGCTGCCCAAGGCCGAAGGCGCGCCCAGCATCCAGCAACTCGACACGATTCTGCGCAGCGAATCCGCGCGCGACGCCTCGCTGCCGCCGATCCTGCCGATCGCGACCGAAACCCCCGCGGCGATCTTCACGCTCGGCAGCTATCGCGAAGTGAAGGATCGCCTCGTCGGCCTGACCTGGGGCGCGGAGGACTTGCCCGCTGCCATCGGCGCGACGACGAGCCGCACCGAGGATGGCAGCTACACGTCACCCTATGAGATTGCGCGCGCGCTCACGCTGTTCGCGGCGCACGGCGCGGGCGTCGCTGCGATCGACACGGTGTTCCCGGCGATCAAGAACGAGGCCGGGCTTGCCGCCTATGCCGCCAGCGCGCGGCGCGACGGCTTTACCGGCATGATGGCGATCCATCCTTCGCAGGTCGAACCGATCAACGCCGCCTTCACCCCCGCCGACGAAGAGGTTCAGCGCGCCCAGGCGATCGTCGATGCCTTCGCGGCCAACCCGGGCGTCGGGGTGCTGCAGGTCGACGGCAAGATGGTCGATGCGCCGCACCTTAAACAGGCACAGCATATATTGTCGCTGGCGGACTAGGCTTTTCGCCGGAAAGGCCGGTGCCGCCGCATCCAGTCACGACCGCGATGCCAGCTTTTCCTGAGGCCGCGTTCGGTCAGGCTTTCGAACATCGCATCGGGGCTCGTCGGATCGAGCAGTTCGTTCTCGGCAATGAACTCGTCCATCGGACCCGGCGAAACGAGGTCGAGCAGTTCGAGCGAGCGCCCCTGGCCGCGCAATCCCTCGATCGTCCCGATCAGCGAACCGCTGGCTTCGAACCGGCGCGCTACCTCTAGCGGATCGACACCCAGATGCTCGGCGATCAGCGATTCGCGCAGGCGGCGAATGACCGGCTCGATGCCGTGATTGGCCGGCAGCGCCGCGTCGATGGTCACGTCGCACTCGCTGTCGAGCCCCATCGAACGGTTGTTCAGATTGGCCGACCCGACACGGATCGCCCGATCGTCGACGATTGCGGTCTTGGCGTGAACGTAAATCGCCTCACCGCGCTTGGTGCGCGGATAATAGACCCGCAGCCGGTCGCCGTGTTTCGCCTTGGCGATTTCGCGCACCAGTTGCACGCGCGCGGCGTCCATCGCCATCTGCTCGAGCCAGCCGTCGGCGGTTTCCGGCATCACCATCACGAATTCCGGCGGATCATCCTCGTTGAGCCGTTCGGCGATGGCGGCGGCGATCTTGCCGCAGGTGAAATATTGATTCTCGAAATAGATGAAGCGCTTCGCGGCGGCGATCATGTCGAGATAAAGCTGCTCGACCTCGCGGATTTCCTCATAGCCGTCATACTCGGCGCGGGTCCGCGAGATCGCAACGTCGACACCCCCGAAATCGGCCTCCAGATCGTCGGGCCACCCCTCCCCTGATCCGTTGATTTCGCGGAGCGGCTTCTTCGTCGCGCGCTGCCAGCGTTCGTTACCCAGATCGGCAAGCGCATTGCCGACCGGCCCCGAGAGCAACATCGTGCTGTCGTGCCAGGGCATATAGGGCTTTCCGTCGGGGGCCGTCCGATGCAGATCGTCGTCCTTGTGCCCCCGCGTGTCCCAGCGTCGCGCCCCGACGTCGATGCCGCCGCATACCGCCAGATGGTCGTCGAAGACCGCAACCTTCTGATGATGACTGCACCCGACCGGATGCGCGCTGTCGAGCCGGAAACTGATCGAGCGCGTGATCTTCCACCGCGCGATCATCGCGACGATGCGCGGCATCGCGAACTGCTTCAGTCCCCCGAAATTCCAGCGGAGGATGTCGATGTCGCGGTCAGGACAATCTTTTGCGAGGCGCAGCAGATAGTCGCCAAGCGACTCGCCGTTGCCGTCCCTGTCGGGCTTCAGCGCGATCCGCGGATCGAAATCCCAACCGATAAGCAGGATGCGCTCCCTGGCATCGGCCATCAGCCGTTCAAGCAGCGCATAATAATCGGCAGCATCGACGATCATCCGCGCCTTGTCGGCGCGTTCGATCCGCCAGCAGTTGCGGCCTTCAATGACGATCGGGACGAGGTCGCTCATCGCCGCCTCCACGCATGGCGGCGGCGATGGTTGCAAAGGCGCCGGTCAAGCCGCGAAGAACTGCTCCGGCGTCAACGTCATCATCGCCTCGCTGCCCGCTTCGATCTTGCGGCGCAGCGCGCCGGCGTCGGGAACAAAACGTTCACCGAAGTGACGCGCAGTGACGAGCTTCGCTTCAAGGAAAGCCTTGTTGCCTCGCCCGTCGTCCAGCGCCTTCTGCGCCGCTTCGGCCATGCGCAGCCACATCAGCCCCAGCGCGACGATCCCCATGATGTGCATATAGTGATGCGCGCCCGCGCCGATGTTATTCGGGTTCGTCATGCCGTTCTGCATGAACCACATCGTCGCGGCCTTGAGTTCGCCGTTCGCCTTTTCAAGACGGCTCGCGAAATCCGCAAACGCCGGTTTGTCCTTCGCCGCGGCGCATTCCGTGTCGACGATGGCAAAGAAGGTCTGGATCGCGCGGCCGCCGTTCTGCGCAAGCTTGCGGCCGACGAGGTCCATCGCCTGCACGCCGTTCGCCCCTTCATAGATCATCGTGATGCGGGCATCGCGGACATATTGCGACATGCCCTGTTCCTCGATGTAGCCGTGACCACCGAACACCTGCTGCGCGTTGGTCGCGACCTCATAGCCCTTGTCGGTGCCATAGCCCTTGATCACGGGGGTGAGCAGGCTGACGAGATCGTCGGCATGCTGGCGCTCTTCCTCGGTCTCGGCGACATGCGCGAGGTCGACCTGCAGCGCACCCCACAAGCAGAGCGCGCGCAGCCCCTCGACAACTGCCTTGCCTTCCATCAACATGCGGCGCACATCGGGGTGGACGAACAGGGGGTCCGCCTTTTCCTGGGGATCCTGCGGCCCAGTCAGCGCGCGGCCCTGGCGACGGTCGTGCGCATATTGGACCGCGTTCTGGAATGCGATGTCGGCCTGTCCCAGCCCCTGGATGCCGACGCCGAGGCGCGCGGCGTTCATCATCACGAACATCGCGGCAAGCCCCTTGTTCTCCTCGCCGACCATCCAGCCCTTCGCGCCATCATAGTTCATCACGCAGGTCGAATTGGCGTGGATGCCCATCTTGTGCTCGATCGAGCCGCACTGGAGCGTGTTGCGCTGGCCCAGCGAGCCGTCTTCGTTGACGAGGAATTTGGGTACGATGAAGAGCGAGATGCCCTTGACGCTGTCGGGTGCATCGGGCGTCTTCGCGAGGACGAGGTGGACGATATTTTCGGTGAGGTCATGCTCGCCCGACGAGATGAAGATCTTGGTGCCGGTCACCGCATAGCTGCCGTCGGCATTCGGCACCGCGCGGGTGCGGATGAGGCCGAGATCGGTGCCGCAGTGCGGTTCGGTGAGGTTCATCGTGCCGCCCCACTCGCCCGAAATCATCTTCGGGACATAGGTCGCCTTCTGCTCCTCCGATCCCTTGACGAGGATTGCCGCCACCGCCGCCTGAGTAAGGCCGGGGTACATCGAAAAGGCCTGGTTCGCTGCCATGCGATATTCCTCGACCGGGAAACCGATGATGTGCGGCAAGCCCTGTCCGCCGAATTCCTCGGGCTGGGTCAGCGTCGTCCAGCCGGCGTCGCAATAGGCCTTATAGGCCTCCTTGAACCCCTTCGGCGTCGTGACCGATCCGTCTTCGTGTCGCGTGCAGCCCTCCTGATCGCCCGAATAGTTGATCGGGAACAGCACTTCTTCGCAGAATTTGCCCGCTTCGGTCAGCACCGCCTCAATCATGTCGGGGGTCGCATTGGCGAAGCCTGGCAGGTTGGCGTAGCGCTCGACGCCGAGGACGTCGTTGATCAGGAAGAGCGTATCCTGGATGGGGGCGCGGTAGGCGGGCATGACTCATCTTTCTGGAAAGCGGGGTTAGCAATATCTCGTCCGGGGAGGCGCGAGAGTCGAGGCTCAGCGCACTTTCTGACTGGCGTCGACCTTTTTGACCATATCGATGAAGCGCGTCAGTTCCTCGACCGCACTGTCGATATCGTCGCGCTGGCGTTGCAGCAGGTTGATGCGTTGCTCGCATTTCTCGATCGTCACCTGGCGCTGCAGCCTGCGGCCGTCACCGACGTCGTACAGATCGATCATCTCGCGAATGTCGGCAAGGCTGAAGCCGGTGCGCTTGGCGCGCAGGATCCAGGCGAGCCGAGCACGGTCGCGCTTCGAATAGATGCGCGACAGGCCGCGGCGCGACGGGCTGATCAGCCCCTCGTCCTCGTAAAAGCGAAGCGCGCGGGCGGTGACGCCGAATTCGGTCGACAGGTCGGTGATACTGAACTGGTCGCGGCCGAGATGATCGGGCGTATCGATGTGGGCGTGGCCGTATTCTTCGGTCATACGGGCCAGAATAGTTTCCGTTGACGTGAACGTCAAGGGCGGGAGGTGCCGGGAATCGGCGCGTCTCAACTGCCGCACGGTTGGATCATATTGCCGCGCGGATCCGCGACCTGCAAGCGTTTCGCGTCCTCCTCGGACCAGCTTGCGCGCGGCAGCCGCAACCCGGACAGCGACGCACGGGCGGAGCAGATCGTCTGGCATTGCGCGGGCAGGCTGCCGGGCAGTCGGAGTTCGTCCTCTTCCTCATGGACCAGCGCTTCGCACCCCTCGGCGTCCGCGAAGCGCATCCGCCATCCCTGCCCCTCGCGCACGATCGTCCCGCGCGCGGCGCAGCGCAGGCCAGGACCGAAAGACGCAGACAAGGCAAAGCGCCATTGACCCGCGCCGTCGGGCACCACGCACATCGCGTCACGCCCGAGTTCGTGCGAACGTTCGAACACGCCCGTCGGGCTGGCTGTATCGGGTCGCACGATCCCGCGCTCGCGCGCAGCCAGTTCGAGCAGGCTGTTCGCGTCGACCGTCCGGTCGCTGTCCGCCTGCGGGTGCCGATCGCAGCCCGCGAGCAACAGCGCGCCGAACAGGAAGGCGGCACGCACCCTACGCATCGTCGTGGAGAAAGGTCAGGCCACCATCTGCCTCGACACGGCGATAGAAGCAGGAGCGCCGGCCCGTGTGGCAAGCGGCCCCCGCGGGCGTTACGCGCAGCAGCAGGGCATCCTGATCGCAATCGACGCGCATCTCGACCAGCGTCAGTCCGTTGCCCGAGGTCTCCCCCTTGCGCCACAGTGCTTGCCGCGAGCGAGACCAGAAATGCGCCTGCCCGGTTTCCTGGGTCAGCCGGATCGCTTCGACATTCATATGCGCGACCATCAGCAGCGTGCCCGTCGCGGCATCGGTGACGATCGCGGTGACGAGACCGGCGGGGTCGAAGCGCGGCTGGAAGCGGTCGGTCGTATCGGCTTTCTGGTCCATGGTGGGCCTTTAGAGCAGCTTTGCTGCGCTTGTCACCCATCGGGGTCTGCCCTGTGACAATCATGTGAAGTTTGGGGGGCGACATTTGCGGCAAGCCTCCCTATATGCGCCCCAGTCACTGCCCCCGCCCCTTGGCCCCTGCCCCTGGAATGTCATGCTGACGACCCACCCTTTCGATGACGACAAGCTCCGCGAGGAGTGCGGCGTATTTGGTATTCACGGCGCCGAGAGCGCCTCTGCGGTCGTGGCGCTGGGTCTCCATGCCCTGCAGCACCGCGGCCAGGAAGCCGCGGGTATCACCGCCTTCGACGGCAAGGATTTCCATACGCATCGTGCGATGGGTCATGTCGCCGGCAATTTCGACCGCGACGACATCATCCGCCAGTTGGACGGCGCATCGGCGATCGGCCACGTCCGCTATTCGACGACCGGCGAGACGGCGCTGCGCAACGTCCAACCGCTGTTCGCCGACCTGTCGACGGGCGGTTTCGCGGTCGCGCATAACGGCAACATCTCCAACGCGACGGCGCTGAAGAAGATTCTCGTGCGACGCGGTTCGATTTTCCAGTCGACCAGCGATACCGAGGTCATCATTCACCTCGTCGCGACATCGAACTATCGTACCCTGCTCGATCGCTTCATCGACGCGCTGAAGCAGGTCGAGGGCGCCTATTCGCTGATCTGCCTGACCGCAGAAGGGATGATCGGATGCCGCGACCCACTCGGCATCCGCCCGCTCGTGATCGGCAAGCTCGGCGACGCGCACATCCTTGCATCCGAAACGGTGGCGCTCGACGTCGTCGGCGCGGAATTCGTCCGCTCGGTCGATCCGGGCGAGCTGGTGATCATTCGTGATGGCCAGCTTTCGTCGCACCGCCCCTTCGCCGAACGCTCGGCGCGACCGTGCATCTTCGAATATGTCTATTTCTCGCGCCCCGATTCGATCGTCGACGGCACCAGCGTCTATTCGGTGCGCAAGGCGATCGGCGCCGAACTCGCGCGCGAGAACCCGGTCGAGGCCGATCTTGTCATCCCGGTGCCCGATTCGGGTACGCCTGCCGCGATCGGTTATGCGCAGGAATCGGGCATTCCCTTTGAACTGGGGATCATCCGCTCGCACTATGTCGGCCGCACCTTCATCCAGCCGGGCGACAAGGTTCGCCACCTGGGCGTGAAATTGAAGCACAATGCGAACCGCGCGCTGATCAGCGGCAAGCGCATCGTGCTGATCGACGATTCGATCGTTCGCGGCACGACCAGCCTGAAGATCGTGCAGATGATGCGCGATGCAGGTGCCGCCGAGGTGCATATGCGCATCGCCAGCCCGCCGACCCAGCACAGCTGTTTCTATGGCGTCGACACGCCCGAGCGCGCCAAACTGCTCGCGGCGCAGATGACCGTCGGGCAGATGGCGAATTTCATCAACGCCGACAGCCTGTCCTTCCTGACGATCGACGGGCTCTATCGCGCGCTGGGCGAGGCGCGGCGCAACGACGACGTCCCGCAATATTGTGACGCCTGCTTTACGGGCGATTATCCGACCACGCTGACCGATTTCGACGAGCAAGCGGTCGATGACCAGTTTTCGCTGCTTGCCGAGCGCGTTGTCTAACGGAGTGATCATGGTATCTGAAGATTTGGCGGGTCAGGTCGCACTCGTGACCGGGGCGAGCCGCGGTATCGGCGCGGCGATCGCCGAAGCGCTTGCAGCCCGCGGCGCGCATGTCGTCATCACCGCACGTACTCCGGGCGGGCTCGAGGAACTCGAAGACCGGATTCACGAAGCCGGCGGCAGCGCAACGATCGCGCCATTGGACCTGACGGACGGCGACAGTATCGCGCGGCTTGCCACCGCGATGGCCGAACGTTGGCAGCAGCTCGATATGCTCGTCCTCAACGCGGCGATGCTGGGCACGCTGACCCCGGTCGGCGCGATCGACGGCAATGAATTCAACAAGCTGCTGACGCTGAACCTTGTCGCGCAGCAGGCGCTGATCGCCAATTTCGATCCGCTGCTCCGCCGCGCGCCGGGTGGCCGCCTGCTCGCGCTGTCGAGCAGCGTCGCGCGCGATCCGCGCGCCTATTGGGGCGCCTATGCCGCGTCGAAGGCGGCACTTGAAGTGCTGGTGACGAGCTATGGTGCCGAGATGCGCAATATCTCGAACGTCCGCACCGCGATTCTCGATCCCGGCGGCACGCGCACCCAGATGCGCGCGCGCGCTTATCCGGGCGAGGATCCGCAAAGCATCAAGGATCCCGCGGCCGTCGGCGAATATGTCGCGAAGCTGATGATCGCGGGCTTCGACAGCACCGCTTTCCATGCCTTGCCCAAAGTGATGGTCGATGCTTAACGCGATCTTTGCGTTCGGCCGTTAGGTTTCGGCCCGAAATATCTGGTCAAAGGCACGGTTATGGGTCGCAACATCCTGCGGACGGTCGCAGCAACCATCGTGGGGATCGTCGTCGCTTTCGCGCTGCTATGGCTCGCGCAATATGCGGGAAACGAGCTGTCGCCCGACGTCTATGACCTCGAAACCGGGGAGGTGCTTATCCCCCTCGCATCGACCATCGCCCTGTTGATCGGCTGGTTCGTCGGCACCTTTGGCGGAAGCTGGCTGGCGATGCGCATCTCCGCCAGCGCAAATTCCGGATGGACCGTCGCCGGGGCGGTGATCGGCGCCGGGCTCTATCGTGCCGTGACGCTGGCCGACACCTGGTGGATCATGGTGCTGGGCATCGCCATACCGCTTGCGGCGGCGTGGCTCGCCCAGCGCGCGGCGACGACGGCTCCCGTCGCCGCCTGACCCCGCTTATTTCGCCGCTTCGCGGTCGATCGCAGCCTGCACCGCCTTGTAAAAGGCCTCGCGCGCCTTGCCGACGCCTTCGGGGTCGGTCGCGGTCGGCCAATTGCCGTTCGAGGCAATCACGAGCCTGCGTTTCGGGTCGATGAAGATGCCCTGACCGAAAATTCCCTGCGCGGCGAAGCTGCCATCGTCGTTCGTCCACCATTGATAGCCATAACCGCGGCCGGGAATGTCGATCCCCGCCTGTTTGGTCGTCGCCGCGGCGAGCCAGTCGTCAGGCAGAACCTTTTTTCCGCCCGCGACGCCGCCGTTCAGGATGAACTGGCCGAAGCGTGCATAATCCTTGAGGCTCGCCGACATGCAGCAGCCGCTGATCTCGTGCCCCGTCGGCCCGAGCATCCAGACGCCGTCCTGCTCCATGCCGAACGGTTTCCAGACCTTCTCTGACAGATAATCCGAGAGTGTCTTGCCGGTCGCGCTCGACACCAGCACGCCGATCAAATTGGTCTCGCCGGTCTTGTACACCCATTTCGACCCCGCCGGCGCTTCGCGCGGCAGGGTCTTCATATAGCTGACCGTTATGTCTTCGCCCGGCACCGGCTTTTGCAGATTGAACTGCGCGACATCGGATTTGGGATCGGTATAATCCTCGTTCCATTTGACGCCCGAGGTCATCGTCAGCAATTGCCGCACGCTGACATCGTCATAGGCCGAGCCCCTGAGTCCCGGGATATAGACGGTAACCTTGTCGTCCAGGCTCTTGATATAGCCGTCCTTCACCGCCGCGCCGACAAGGGTCGAAGTGAAGCTTTTCGCCACCGAAAAGCTCGTCCAGCGGCCGGAGGCGCCATAGCCGAGCGCATATTTCTCCAGTCGCACCTTTCCGTCCTGGACGATGATCAGCCCCGCGTTGCGCTGCGCCGCCATATGGGCGTCGACATCGAGCCCGAGGTCGATCGGCTTGCCTTGCGGCATGGGATAGGCGCGACCGCCCGCCTTGATCGTGTGCACGACGACTTTCGGGACCGTCTCCATCGTCCGGAAGGCGGTGTCACGCTGGTCCTGGCTCCAAAACAGCACATTCAGATCCTTTGGCAGATTGTCGGTCGCCCGAGCCGCGGTGGTTTGCGTGGGTGCGGGGACAGCTATCCCCACGGCTGCGCACAGCAGCGCGCCTGCCAAAAATCTTCGCATTGCCTTCTCCCTGCTTGTTTTCAGGCTGTTTTTTCGAGTGTCACCTGCGCGACGTCGATACCGCCGCCGCGAAAGCCCCCCTCACAATATTGAAGATAATAGCGCCAGAGCCGCACGAAGCGGTCGTCAAACCCTGCCGGCAGGCGCCCGTCGGACACCGCGGCATCGAACCGCTCGCGCCACTGGCGCAGCGTTTCGGCATAGCCGAGCCCGAAATGGAGAACGTCGCGCCACACAAGCCCCCGCTCCTCGGCCAACGCGCGGAAACGGCTTTCGGAAATCAGGCAGCCGCCCGGAAAGATATAGGCCTGGATGAAGTCGGTACTGGCCGCGTAACGCTCGAACAGCGCGTCGCTGATCAGGATATACTGGATCGCCGCGCGGCCACCGGGGCGCAACAGGCGCGCGATGGTGTCGAGATAGACGGGCCAATAGGCCTGCCCGACCGCTTCGACCATCTCTACGCTCGCGATCGCGTCATAGGGGCCCTGCGCATCGCGATAATCGCAGAGCTCGATCCGCGATCGCCCCGACAGGTCGACCGCGTGCAGACGCCGATCGGCAATCTCGGCTTGCGACGGTGAGAGGGTAATCCCGGTGTAGATGACGTCGTGCCGCTCGACCGCGCGTTCGGCAAGCGCCCCCCAGCCGCAACCGATCTCGAGCAGGCGCCCGCCCGAGCGCAGGTCGAGCCGGTCGAGAATCGCATCGAGCTTCGATGTCTGCGCCTCCTCCAGCGTCTGCCCTGCATCGGCGAAGAGCGCGCTCGAATAGTTCATCTGCGCATCGAGCCACAGGCTGTAGAAGTCATTGCCAAGGTCGTAATGCGCGTGGATGTTCCGCCGCGCCCCGGTGCGATTGTTGCGGTTGAGGAAATGCGATGCGCGGTTGAGCCAGTGCAGCGGGCCGCGCGACCGCCCCGCATTGCCGAGCGTCTCGCCATTGCGCATGAACAGGTCGAACAGCGGGACCGGATCGGGCGAACTCCACTCCCCGGCCTCCCAGGCGCGGTACCACCCAACCGAACCCGACAGCACAAGCCGCACGAGCGCGGCCCAGCTTTTCAGGTGGACGATCGCGGTCGGCCCCTTGCCGCGACCGCCGAGGATGCGCACGCTGCCGTCGGGCAGATGACCTTCGAGCGTGCCATAGGCGAGCCCGGCGTCGATGCGGTCTAGCTGGCGGTGGAAAAAGTTCGCCGGCGCAAGCGCCATCAGGCGCGCCAGCCCCCCGCCGGTGCGAAACGCCCGGTCTGCGCGCAGTAGCGCCTTGCCGCGGCGGGGACTGACATGCGTGTTCATATACCGCTTTCTGCCGCAAAAGCAGCGGCCTGACAATCGGTTGTCGCGAGCCTTCATGGCGTCACAAGCCGCCGAGGCAGGCGTGCGAGCCTTTTGATTCCCAGAGATTTTATTGCGATAGGCGGCAGGATGAACGCGCGCCTATTCGACAATAGTTGCTGCGCGGGGATCCTCCACGCGGACCGTAAAACGGTCGCGCGCTACCGGCTGCATATAGCGCTGGTCATGTAGCACGATCGCGCTGCCCTCAGTTTCTGCGACGGGCATCCGCGACCAGAAGAGGAAGGCGAGCGCGGCAGGGTCGTTCTTTACCCACGCCCGGAGTCGTAGATCGCTCATCCCGTCTGGGATGCCGGGCTCGACCGTACTACCGGAACCCAGTGCATAGGCGCCGCCGCCGTAGTAGCCGTCGCGGCGCCAGGCGATGTCGCGCCTCCAGAACGCCAGCGGCGGCGGGCTGGCGACAACGAGCGCACCGTCTTGCCCCGCCTTTCGCAACAATTCGGCCGCCTGCGCTTCGGCGCGGCCCGTCATCAGCCCGTTGGTAAAAATATAGACGCAGACGGCGGTAAAACCGACCCATGCCGGGCGCTGCCAATTCGCCGTCCCGCGCCGTTCGCGGCGCAGCGACAGCCACAGCGACAGGCCGAGCGCGATCCATATCCAGAGATCGATGATGAACAGCGTATCGCCGTAGTACCAGCGATGGCTGAACGGCTCGAGCAGCCGGATGCCGTAATTGTTGAGCCAGTCGAGCGCCGGATGGCTGAGACAACCGATATAGGCGAGCGCGAGCAGCCAGCCCCTGTCGATCGGCAATCGGTTCGCGGGCCGCGTGCGTCGTCGTTCCTGCCCGCGGTCGAAGGCGATCATCAGAGCCCAAAGAGCAATAGGCAGAAGGACGAGCGCGATCGGCCCGTGCGTGATCCCGCGCCGCATCGACAGCGACTCGATGCCATAGACCGCACAGGCCGCGTCGATGTCAGGCAGGTTCGCCGCAATAATTAGCGTCGGCACGGCTAGCCCGGTCCTTTTCTTGAGACCGAGCTGACCGAGTACCGCGCCGACGAGGCTGTGCGTCAGGTTGTCCATCCGGGCCTATAAACCCGACCGGCAAGCCCTTCGCAAGACGTCAGAGTTCGGGACCGCCCTCGGTCACCGTCCAGGTCTGCCCCTTCTTGAGCAGGCCTTGCAGATCGGCCGTCTTGCCTTCGCTCGCCGCCTTGTTCTGGCGGACGACGTCGGCCTCGAAAGTCGGGCGCGGATCGTCGTAAAGGACGCCGAGCGCCATCGGGAATTCGCCGAAGCGCATTTCGACGAGCATGTGCGCGACGCTGCGGTTGGTCACGTCGTGGACGATCACGCCCGCTTCTTTCCAATCGCCATCGATGACGTCGACGGTCTTGAGGTGCAGTTCGTCGGCGTCGAGCGCGATGCCCTTGGTACCTTTGGCGTAAAGCATGGGTTCGCCCTGCTTGAGCCAGAGCTGGCGATCTTCGGCGCCCTTCGGTGCGGCGAAATCCTCGAACACGTCCTTATTGTAGACGATACAGTTCTGGAAAATTTCGATAAAGGCCGCGCCCTTATGGGCATGAGCGGCCTTCAGCACGTTGGGCAGCTCTTTCGATACGTCGAAGCCGCGCGCGACGAACCGCGCACCGGCGCCCAGCGCGAACGCCGCAGGCTGCGCCGGACGATCGACCGAGCCGTAAGGCGTCGACGGGCTTGTCGTGCCGACGCGGCTGGTCGGTGAATATTGCCCCTTGGTGAGGCCGTAGATCTCGTTATTGAACAGCATGATCTGGCAATCGAGATTGCGGCGGATGAGGTGCATCGTGTGGTTGCCGCCGATCGAGAGCCCGTCACCATCGCCGGTGACGATCCAGATATCGAGGTCCGGATTGGCGAGCTTCAGCCCCGTCGCGAACGCCGGCGCACGGCCGTGGATCGTGTGGAAGCCATAGGTTTCCATATAATAGGGGAAACGCGACGAGCAGCCGATGCCGCTGATGAACACGGTGTTCTCGGGCGCGGTGCCGATTTCGGGCATCGTGCGCTGCACGGCTTTGAGGATCGCATAGTCGCCGCAGCCGGGGCACCAGCGAACTTCCTGATCGGTTTCCCAATCCTTGAGCGTGGTCGTCCGCGCGATGGTGGTCATCTCGTTCATTTCGTCTTCTTCCCAGAATCTTGCCAAAGCTGACGGGCTTGGATCAACGAAAACTGATTTGCGCCTCCGGCCAAATCAGGCTGGTTCAGTTGGACGGGATCATCCTCCCAATTGCAAACTTCGCAAATCTCATAACTGCCCTGCTCGGAAAACTCGAACTCGCTGCACACAGGACATATGTGCGGGCCCGCAGCCAATTCCACATTGACCGCCGCATTAAAATACTCGGTGCTGGTGACCGTCGTCACGCCAGCGCCTCCTCGATCGCGGCCTCAATTTCGGCGATGGTGAACGGCTGGCCCGACACCTTGTTTACGGGCTTCGCGTCGACCAGATACTGGTCGCGCAGCACCGTCTTGAGCTGGCCGGTGTTCATTTCGGGCACGATCACCTTGTCATAGCTCTTGAGCAGCTCGCCCAGATTGGCGGGCAGCGGCCAGATATGGCGGATGTGGACATGGCTGACGTCGGCGCCCTCGGCGCGCTTGCGGCGCACCGCCTGATGGATCGGGCCGAAGGTCGACCCCCAGCCGACGACCGCCAGCTTGCCCCCCTCGGCGCCGAGTTCGACCACCTGGTCGGGCACCTTCACGCCATCGACCTTCGCCTTGCGGATATCGGTCATCGCCTGATGGTTGTCGGGCGCATAGTTGATGTGGCCGGTGTCGACTTCCTTTTCGATGCCGCCGATGCGGTGAAGCAGGCCGGGCGTGCCGGGCTTGACCCACGGGCGCTTGAGATTCGCGTCGCGGCCATAGGGCTTGAACCCGCCCTCGGGCACTTCGGTCAGAAACTCGACCGGGAAATCATCGTAGCTCTCAAGATCGGGCACCTTCCACGGCTCGGCCGCGTTGGCGATATAGCCGTCGGTCAGCAGCATCACCGGGGTCATATATTGCACCGCAATGCGGCACGCCTCGATCGCGCATTCAAACGCATCGCCGGGCGATCGCGCGGCAATCACCGGCATTGGCGCGTCGCCGTTCCGGCCATAGACCGCCTGATAGAGGTCCGATTGCTCGGTTTTCGTCGGCAAGCCGGTCGAGGGACCGCCGCGCTGCGAATTGACGATGACGAGCGGTAGCTCGGTCATGATCGCGAGACCCATCGCCTCGCCCTTCAGCGCGATGCCCGGACCCGACGAGCTCGTGACGCCGAGCGAACCGCCATAGCTCGCGCCGATCGCCGAGCAGATCGCCGCGATCTCGTCCTCGGCCTGAAAGGTCGTGACGTCATATTCCTTGAGCCGCGACAGGT
The DNA here is from genome assembly GCF_949769155.1 of Sphingopyxis sp. Geo48. NCBI lineage: Bacteria > Pseudomonadati > Pseudomonadota > Alphaproteobacteria > Sphingomonadales > Sphingopyxidaceae > Sphingopyxis > Sphingopyxis sp. Geo48. The sequence goes on from NZ_CATKPA010000002.1 coordinate 547,283, forward strand.
GATGCAGGATCGCCGATGCCGGGGTGATCGGATAGCCGCCGAAGAACATTGGCAGTTTCGCAAGCTGCGCGCCCGCGACGAGACCAAGCGCGATCCCCTCGGCGCCCGTCAGCGTGCGATAGAGGCCCGGAGCGACGGGCGCGGGATCGACATGATGCTGCTTGAGCGGTCCCGCAAGCTCGGCGGTCTCGCCATAGGCATGGCCGGCGTTCAGCGCCGCAACATTGGCGGCCGCAAGGTTCGGGTCCTTCGCGAACTTGCCGTTGAGCCAGTCGATCAGCGGCTGGCGGTCGCGGTCGAACATCCAGAGCGCGAGCCCCAGCGTCCACATATTCTTGCAGCGTAGCGCTTCCTTGTTGCCGAGGCCGAAGGGTTTCACGGCATCCATGGTGAGCTGACTGATATTCAGCTTGAGCAACTGCCATTTCGCAAGGCTGCCGTCGTCGAGCGGGTTCGCGTCATATTTCGCCTTGGCGAGGTTGCGGTCGTTGAATTCGCCCTCGTCGGCGATGATCAGGCCGCCCGGCTTGAGCTGCGGAACGTTGGTCTTGAGCGCCGCGGGGTTCATCGCGACGAGTACGTCGGGCGCGTCGCCCGCGGTCTCGATCGCCGAAGACCCGAAATTGATCTGGAAGGCCGAGACGCCGAACAATGTCCCTTGCGGGGCGCGAATCTCGGCTGGAAAATCGGGGAAAGTCGCAAAGTCGTTGCCGGCAAGCGCCGACGACAAGGTAAACTGACCGCCGGTCAGCTGCATCCCGTCGCCACTGTCGCCTGCAAACCTGACTACAACTGCATCCGAAAGGGGGGACTGCCGATTGTCGGCCCGGTCCTCTACCGCTGTCGCCATTTTTCGTATCTGCCTTTGAATCTTGCGAACCTGTGACATTGGCCTAGGCCTGTACGGCACGAGCCGCAATTGAGAAAAAATTGTGCGCCGCAAAGCGGCAGGACGTGGTCGGTTTCGATTTGCGATTGAATTTGGCTGGCCGATGCCGAATATCCGGACGGCAGAAAACAACAAAGGGATGGACAGGATGACCGACGGCACGACCCACTACACCCGCCCCGACGTGGCCGATTTTCTCGCCTTCCTCAACGCGCAGGAAGGCCCCAAGATGGAGGAACTGCCTGCCGCCGGCGCGCGCGAGATGTTCCGGGTGATGACGCAAATGGCCGATTCTCCACGCGGCGACGTTGCGAAGGTCGAGGACCGCGTCATTCCGGGACCGGCGGGCGAGATTCGCGTCCGCTTCTATGACAATCGGCCCGATCGCGCGCCGGGACCGGTGCTCGTCTTTTTCCACGGTGGCGGCTGGGTGATCGGCGACCTCGACACGCACGACGCCTATTGTGCGGAAGCGGCGCGCATTCTCGACATTCCGGTAGTCGCAATCGACTACCGCCTGGCGCCCGAGCACCCCTTCCCCGCCGCCCCTGACGATTGCGAGGCCGCGGCGCGTTGGGTCGCCGACAATATCCCATGCACCGGGCTTGTGCTGGCAGGCGAGAGCGCGGGCGGCAACCTCACCATCGTCACCGCGCTTGCGCTGCGCGACAATCCCGCGTCGAAGCCGGTGATCGCGATCCACCCGATCTATCCCGCCGTGACGACCAGCGACGACTGGCAAAGCTATCGCGATTTCGGCGAAGGGCATCTGCTGACGGAGAGCAGCATGACCTGGTTCTCGGGCCACTATGCCCCCGACCCGACCGACCGCCGCGCCGCGCCGCTCGATTTCCCCGCGGAGGGGATGCCGCCGACGCTGCTCATCACCGCAGGACTCGACCCTCTCCGCGATCAGGGCCGCGCTTATGCGGCGAAGCTGATCGAGGCGGGCGTGCCCACGACCTATCGCGAAGCGCGCGGCACCATCCACGGCTTCATCAACCTGTCGCAGGGCATTCCGAGCGCGAAGGCCGATATTCGCGATGCCTTGACAGTGCTCAAGGCTATCGTCACCGAAGCCAGTGCATGAGTGACGACAATCTCCCCTACCGCCCCTGCGCCGGCGTGATGCTCGCGAACCGGGACGGCCTCGTGTTCGTGGGCCAGCGGCTCGATTCGTCCGAGGACGCCTGGCAGATGCCGCAAGGGGGAATCGATCCGGGCGAGGATGCCGAGGAAGCGGCGATCCGCGAGCTTGGCGAAGAGACAGGCGTCCATGGCGGGCTGGTCGAGATCATCGCGCGCAGCAAGACCGAGTATTTCTATGACCTCCCCGATCACCTCATGGGCAAAATGTGGGGCGGCAAATATCGCGGCCAGCGGCAGCAATGGTTCCTGATGCGCTTCATGGGCGAGGACAGGGATGTCGATATCGCAACCAAGCACCAGGAATTCCGGGCGTGGCGCTGGGCCGAGCTCGATGAGCTCGAAATGCTGATCGTGCCGTTCAAGCGCCAGCTCTATCGCGCCGTGGTCGAGGAATTCCGCTCGCTCGTCTGATCGCGGAGGATAAGCGCGGTACGGAACACATCGGCAAACATCGGCGGCGTCAAGCGCCCGGTGTTCGTATTGTAGCGCGAGCAGTGGTAGCTATCGACGAGATACCGTCCATCGGCCAGCGCATGGACCGCACCATGCGCGAAAGGGTAAGCCGCCAGTCGCGCACCGGCAGCACGAAGCGCCGCGTCATGCGCAATTCGGCCGAGCGCGATGATGACCCGCAGATTTGGCAAAGCGGCGAGCTGCCGCTCGAAGAAGGGGCGGCAGCTCGCGATTTCGGCGGGCGTCGGCTTGTTCTGGGGCGGCAAGCATTTGACGCTGTTGACGATAATCGCCCCTTGAAGGCGCAGCCCATCGTCGACGCGCGCGTCGTAAATGCCCTCACTCAATCCGAACTCGGCAAGCGTCGCGAACAACAGGTCGCCAGCATAGTCGCCGGTAAATGGACGCCCCGTCCGGTTCGCCCCATGCTTTCCGGGCGCGAGGCCTGCGAACGCGAGCCATCCATCTGGATCGCCAAAGGCGTAAACCGGGGCGTTCCACCAGTCGGGATGATCGACCCGACATTGGCGCCGAAACGCGACAAGCCGCGGACAGCGCAGGCAATCGCGGGACGGCTCGGTTCCCGGCAAGGGGCTTACAATCTCCACGCGGCTGCGATAGGCGCTCCGCCATGACCAGCGCAACGCCCCTTGCTCTATATGCCATCGGCCTCGGCTCAAACCGACGCCATGCGCGCCATGGCGATCCGCGCCACATTCTGGTCGCGGCGCTCGCGGCGCTCGAAAGCGAAGAGATCGAGCCGGTCGATGCCAGCCCGATCATCGCCAGCGATCCGGTGGGGCCGTCGCGCCGGCGCTATGCCAACGCCGTCGCGCTCGTCGCCTCGCCGCTCACGCCGCCCGAAATGCTCGCCCGGCTGCGCGAAATCGAAGCGCAGTTCGGCCGCCGCACCGGCCAGCGCTGGAGCGCGCGGACGCTCGACCTCGATATTCTGCTCTGGTCGGGCGGCGCGTGGAGCGACGCCGACGTCACCGTCCCGCACCCCGCAATGGCCGAGCGCGCCTTCGTTCTTGGCCCGCTCCGCACCGTCGCCCCCGAATGGCGCGATCCGGTCAGCGGGCGAACGGTCCGCCAACTCGCCGCACGCCTGATCCGCGCCAAGCCGGTTGACCGGAACGCCGAGGCGCACTAGGGCGACGGCTCTCTTCGGGCGTCGACGCTTTCGGCGCCACGATGGGCCCTTAGCTCAGTCGGTAGAGCAACTGACTTTTAATCAGTAGGTCGCTGGTTCGAACCCAGCAGGGCTCACCATATTTCGCAGCTACGGCGCGGGCGCCTTTTCGATCAGCTTCAGGCCAAGCATCGTCGCGTTGACGACCGCTTCCTCGCGGCTGCCCGCGCGCAATTTGCGCATCACATTCTTGAGGTGCCATTTCACCGTTTCGGGCGCGAGGTGCAGCGTTCGGGCGATTTCCTTGTTCGACTCGCCGACATTGAGCGCGCTGAGGATTTCGATCTCGCGCTCGGTCAGGAACGAAAATGCCTCGCCGGGCGCTGCGCTGTATCCGCCCTCGAGCGCGGGGTTGCGCCGTGATGGTTCGGCCAGTTTCAACAATGCGAGAAAACAGTCGGAGGAATAGGCTTCGCTGCAGAAATTCTGCACCGCCCGCACGCCGGTGACGTCGAGGACATCGACGATTGTACGCCGGAAGCCGCGGCTCGCCGCATGGTTGAGGAAGCGCACCGTTTCAAGTTCGACCATCTTGTCGCAGCGCCCGCTGAGTTGCGGCAGGATATTGAACAGCGTCGCGCTCGCGCGCAGTTCGGCGCTGTCGCTGCTCGACGCAAGTCGCAGCAGCCGGTCGGCGACGGTGGTGAGGCGCGGTCGGTCTCCGTTCGCAATGGCTTCGTAGGCGCGCCATTCCGACAGCAGGGCAAAGGCCCGCCCCTGCGCGGAAAGCGGGTCGATTATGGCGCGTTCCTCTTCACCGATCGCCACGACGGTCTCGGCATCGATCGTCTGCGGCAGGCGAAGCCGCGCGCGTTCGACGATGCACAGCGCCTTGAGCGGCGCCCAGTCGCGGCGGAAGGCGAGCAACTCGGCCCGGTCGATCAGCGATGCGGCGCGATCGCCCTGCCCTGCACTCGCCGCAACACGAATAGCGACCAAGAAAACGTCGATCAGCGCATCCTGAAAAATGCTGCCCTCGAGATGCGGCAACGCTTCGGCGGCAAGATCGGCCGCATCCTCCAACGCATCCCGTTCGTAGCAGGCCCGCGCAAGCGCTGCATTGATGAAGGCCGATGCAAGATCCGAACCGCCTTCCCGCGCCTTCGCTTCGCGCAGCAGCCGTTCGACTTCTCCCAACTGCCCTTGCGCGCGCGACACGCGGGCCTTCACCCTTGCGGCGAGCGCACCCGGCAGGTTGAGCGCCCGCCCGGCACCGTGCAGCATGACGGGACGCAGCGCATCGTGAACAAGCCCGAAAAGGCCGCGGCTGGCGGCGCCATCGGCCAGAGCGACCCTGACCATATCGGTGACGAAATCGTCTTCCTCTGCCGACGCGGCCAGCAACCGGTCGCTCGCCTCGACGATGTCGTCGGGCCGGTCCTCGGCATAGGCACGGCGCAGCAGCTGGAGCGCGCGCGCCTCATCCGGTCCCGCAAGGTCGGTCGAGCCGCTTTCGCCGCGCAACAGCGCAAGCCAGGCGCGTGCGCTTGCAAGACGCGGCGCCGCAGTGACCGTCTCCGGCGGCAGCTGGTCGATCCAGGCCGCCAGGCGATCGATCGCGCCACTCCTGATCATCGGCATCGCAAGGTCGGCGATGAGCCCCGCCGCATCGTCAAGATCGCCGCAGGCGAGAAGCTGGTCGACGGCGTCGGCTGTTCTTCCGTTTGCCGCGTAATAGCGCCCGGCGACACGGTGCAGCTGTAGCGCGTTCGCCGGATCGAGCCGAATCTTCAGCGCCGCCCTCAGGGCGGGGAGGATACCAAATCCGCCGTCGCCGTCCGCTTCCAGGAAGGGCGAATGCGACGCGAGGTCGCTAACAGAAGTCGTGCTGTCGCCGCCGGCCAGCAGCAGACAGAGCGCTTCGTCGAGCCGGGGCGCCACGGCGCTCCGCACCAGCATCTCGCGCATCGGGGCGGGCAACTCGTCGACCACCGGATCAACGATCGCCGCAAAGCGCCGTGCGAGCGGCCGCCAATCGCCCGCCGTTGCCATCGCGCGCAGATCGCCGCCAAACTGGGCCGCCATTCGCACGCCCGCGGGCCAGCCCAGCAGGAAGCGATTGAGCGCGCGCGCCTCGTTCGCATCGAGCGCGATGCCCGACGCGGCGAGGAACTGCTGGATAGCGGTATCGGAAAGCCCGAGATCGGTGCGTCCGATCGCCAGCGCCATGCCGCGCGCCTCCACATCGCCAAGCGGGATATCGGGTCGAGCCCGGCCGACGACCAACAGCCGCAGCCGGTCGGGCGGGTGCTGAACAAGCCGGGCGAGCATGTCGCGCGCCACGGGATCGGCAAGACGGTCGGCATTGTCGGCTACGAACAGCAGGGGACGCGGGTCCGCGTCGATGAGCCTCGCCAGTGCGTCGGCGCTCGCCGGCGCGCCAATGTCCTCCGAAAGATCGAGCCCAAAGGCGGCGAGCAGCATCGCGGCATCGGTTTCGGCATCGATCGACAACCACGCCGTCCGCCATCCCGCAGCGACCGCTTCGGTAAACAGCGTCGCGCACCATGCCGTCTTCCCGTACCCGACGGGGGCGCAGACGATGCCGATTTCATGCTGGAACAGCTTGTCCAGCCAAACCCGCTGCGTCGCCAGTCCGACAAGGTCGGCGGGAAAGCGGGGAGGCGCCGAATGGCGGGGACGCAAAGCGGATGCGCCTTCGTTCGGCACGGCCCGCAGGCGCGGTTTGGCGATATTCCCCGATCCCTGTTGGACGGTCATTCTGCCCCCCATCTATGATCGGAAGCTATCGCTTTGGCCATTCGGGGGCAAGCGGCAGGCACCTACCCCCCCATCGCTCCCCCCGACGCCTTGTCTATTGCCCGCCGCGCCGCCGCCATAGCCTCCCGAAGGACGAAGGTTCTGCACAGAACGGGACCGAGCGAAGGGAGAGAAAGCGTGACGCACAAAGCTTTTCTGGCGACCTGCCTGTCGACGACGATGCTGATGGGATGGCCGGGCGCCGCGTTCGCACAGGAAACCTCTGCCCCAGAAGAGACAAGTAGCGGCGGCATCGCCGAAATCGTCGTCACCGCACAAAAGCGAGCGCAGAACCTGCAGGACGTTCCCGTCGCCGTGTCCGCGCTGGCGGGCGAGGAGTTGGAATCGCGCGGGATCAGCGAGACGTCCGACCTGCAAGGCTTCGTGCCCAGCCTCCAGATCACCACACCCTATGGCCGCACCCAGCCGAACTTCTCGCTCCGCGGCGTATCGGTCGCGAACGAATTTTCCGCCTCCACCGCCTCGCCAGTCGGTGTCTATGTCGACGAAGTCTATCAGAGCTTCCGCGCGAGCCACGGCCAGCAGCTCTACGACCTCGAACGGGTCGAAGTGCTGCGCGGCCCGCAGGGCACGCTCTATGGCCGCAACACGACCGGCGGCGCGATCAGCTTTTTCAGCAACAAACCGAAACTCGACGGCAATGAGGGCATGATCACGCTCGGCTATGGCAATTACGACACCAAGACGGTCGAGGGCGCGGTCGAGGCGACGCTGATCCCCGACAAGCTGGGTATCCGCTTTGCGGGCACCTATGCCAAGGGCGACGGCTGGCAATATAATCCGGTGCAGGACCGCCATGTCGGCACGACGAACACGGTTGCAGGGCGCGCCTCGCTCCGCTGGAAACCGACCGAAACGGTCGACATCAACCTCAAAGGCTATTTCGCGCGCGACAATCCGCTGGCGCCCAATCCCTATGCCCTCGGCCAGCTGGCCGAGGGCCGCGACGTGCTCGGCTACTCGCGCTTCGACCCCGCGCAAAATGGCGGTGCCCCGCTCGGCAAGAACGACGTCGCCGCCGACACGGGCGGACGCTATTACACCTCGTCGCAGGGCTTTGCGCTCAATGTCGCGATCGAGGTCAGCGACAGCCTCTCGCTGACCTCGATCACCGGCTATGACACGGGCAAATATCGCAACTCGCCCTTCGACTGCGACGGCTCGCCCAACAGCGTCTGCGCGCTTCGCTACAATTCGTTCAGCAAGAATTTCAACCAGGATCTGCGCCTGAACTTCAAGGGCGACCGCTTCAACGCGGTGGCCGGGCTCTATTATGGCGTCGACAAGATCGACACGCGCAACGAGATCGACTTCTTCGGCGTGCTGAAGCCGATCCTGCAGGGCGCGGGGGTTCCCAACAGCTTCTTCAACGCCCCGGTGTCGGCGCCGCAGGCGGCTGCGTTCGTTCCCGCCTTCGCGGTCGATCCGACGCTCGACCCGACCAACCCGGCAAGCTGCGCTGCAGTGCCAACGGGCAACCCCAACGGTTTCCTCGATGCCCGCTCGCTGATCGCGCTGCTCACCGACATCCAGGTCAACAATTCGGGTGGCGGCGGTTTCGGCGGCGCGATTTCGGCCGCATGCCGCGCGGCGGGCGCACCGCCATTCGGTCCCATCGAGGGCGAACAGCGCTACACGATCAAGCGGCCTTCGGCGGCGATCTACTTCGACGGGAGCTATGACATCACCGATGCGCTGACGGTCAGCGTCGGCCTTCGCTACACGATGGACAAAGTCAAATATCTGAACGGGCGGACGGTGCTCTACGACCTTGGCGGCACGATCCGCGCGAGCACCATTCCTTATACCTTCCCTTATGATGCGAGCGTTCCGGCGCTGCGGCAGAAGGAAAAGGCCAATCGCCTGACCGGGCGGATCAACGTCAGCTATGATTTTGCCGACGATGTCATGGGCTATCTGAACTATAGCCGCGGCTATCGCAGCGGCAGCTTTAACGGCCTCGCCTATCAGGGCACCAATCAGGTCTATTATATCGAGCCCGAGCAGATCAACGCCTATGAAGGCGGGCTCAAAATGCGCTTCTTCGACCGGCGCGTGCAGCTCAATCTCGCGGGCTTCTATTACGACTACAAGAACCATCAGGTGACGCAGGTCATCGGCGCGACGACCTTCACCCGCAGCGCGAACGGGCGCCTCTATGGCGGCGAGGCCGAGCTGACGATCCAGGCCGCAGACAGCCTGCGCCTCGATGCCTCGATGAGTTTACTGCGCAGCAAATATAAGGGCAATGTCATCGATCCGACCGACCCGTCGAGCCCGACGCGCAACGTCAACGGCAACCCCTTCCCCAACGCGCCGCGCACCACTTTCTCGGCTGGCTTCGACTGGGATGTCTTTGAAAGCGGGGACAATAAGCTGACGCTGCGCGGCGACGCCGCCTATACGGGCAAATATTATTTCGACCCGTTCGGCGATTATGGTCAGACCCCGTGCGACCGTCCCGGCGCGCCCGGCAACGTCCGTCCGGCCGGCCCCGCGATCACGTGCGGCAACCCCGGATACTGGCTGGTGAACAGCCGCCTGACCTTCGAGCATGGCAACTATGCGGTCAGCGCGTGGGTCAAGAACCTGACCAACAAATATTACTACAGCTATGGGCTCAACATCGACATCTTCGGGCTCGACTATCTCAACCGCGGTACGCCGCGCACCTATGGTGTCGAGTTGACGGCCAAATTCTGAGGCACCCCCCTGGGGGCGGCGTCCCCTCCTCCCGCGCCGCCCCCGACCCTTTTTATCGTTTCGCAAGGAGCATCGGATGATGCGTTTTACCGGCAAGAGCGTTCTGATCACAGGCGCCGCGCGTGGGATCGGCCTCGCTGCCGCGCAGGAATTTGCCCGCGAGGGCGCATCGGTGACGATCACCGACATTGACGCGGACGAGGCCGACGCCGCGGCGGCCGCGATCCGTGCCGAGGGGCTGAAAGCCGAAGCCCGGCGTCAGGACGTCGCCGACGAGGCGGAGTGGAAATCGGTGATTGCCGACGTCGTGGCGCGCGACGGAAAGCTCGACATCCTCGTCAACAACGCCGGCATGGGTTTCCTGAAATCGGTCGTCGATACGAACCTTGCCGAATGGCAGCGGCTGATGGCGGTCAATCTGGAAAGCGTCTTCCTCGGCGTGCGCGCCGGCATCGACGCGATGAAGGACAAGGGGGGCGTGATCGTCAATGTCGCCTCGATCGCGGCGAACGTCGCCGAGCCGCTCTTCCCCGCGTATAACGCCAGCAAGGCCGGCGTTGCGATGCTGACCAAGGCGGTGGCGGTTGATTGCGCGCGCAAGGGCTGGCCGGTGCGGATCAACTCGCTCCACCCCGGATATTGCGAGACCAAGCTCGTCGCCGACGCGGTCGGCAGCCTTGGCGATGCGGCCGCGGGTTTCGCGACCGCGACGGTCGGCGCCATTCCCCTCGGCCGGATGGCGACGACGCGCGAGATCGCCCGCCCCCTCCTTTTCCTGGCCAGCGACGATGCCGCCTACATGTGCGGCAGCGAGCTGATCGTCGACGGCGGCTACACCGCCGTCTGATCCAAATCCTACACAACAGGGACGACATTCCATGAGCAAGAAACCGGTCATCGTCTATGGCGCCTCGGGCTACACAGGCCGCCTCGTCTGCGAATATCTGCGCGAACTCGGCATTCCGTTCATCGCCGCGGGACGCGACGCGAAGCGCGTACAGGAGGTGATGGACAAGGTGCCCGGCATCGAGACCGCTGACTATGAGGTCGCCGAGGTCGAACATAGCGTCGAAGCGCTGACGAAGCTGTTCAAGGGCGCAAAGGTCGTGTGCAACATGGTCGGCCCCTTCATCAAATATGGCCCCGAAACCGTCGAGGCGAGCCTCGCAGCGGGATGCCATTACCTCGACACCACCGGCGAGCAGGACTGGATGATGCTGGCGCAGGAAAAATGGGGCGAGGGTTTCGCGAAAAAGGGCCTGCTGCTCTCTCCGTGCGTCGCGCATATGTACACGACGGGCGAGATCGCGGCGAACATCGCGCTCGAAACCATGCCGGGGCTCGATACGCTCGACATGCTCGTGCTGTGGAAGGGCTTCCCGACCTATGCCTCGGTCCAGACGATCTTCACGATCCTGAAGGCCGACTGGTATTATCTGGAGAACAATCAGTATGTCCAATGGCCGACGCTGACGACCACCGAATGCCATGTCCCCGGCCAGCACGCGACCGCGCTGACCCTGCCGTGGGGCGGGACATCGCACCCGCTCTGGTTCAAGGACGACCCGCGCGTTTCGACCGTCAAGGTCTATGGCGGTGTCTTCGCGCGCGAGGTGATGGACAATGTCGTGAACATGACCAAGATGATCGATACCGACATCAAGCCGCTCCCCTTCAAGGAACAGGAGGCGGCGCTCGCCAAGATGGCGGAATCGGTTCAGGGCGACATGCCGCCGCGCGAAAATCCGCGGCTCAACACCAGCATCGATTCGGTTTACGCCTCGGGCCCGCTCGGCCGCGTGCATGTGCTGCTTCACGGCAATTGCAACTATAAGCAGACCGGCCTGATGCAGGCGTGGGCAGCGATGAACCTGCTCCAGCAATCGCCGCGCCGCGTCGGCTTTGCGTCAGCGTGCCAGGCGTTCGGGCATCGCGAGATATTCGGCGCGCTGCGCCAGTTCGGGCTGGTGCTGAAACCGGTCGTCACGGTTCACGACTGAGGAGGCGGCGGATGCGGCTGGTCGACTGGCTCGACAAGGGGGCGTCGCTGGGCGCCGGCGCCCCCTGCCTGACGATGGACGGCAAGAGCCTGTCCTATGCCGAGGTCCAGACCCTGACGCACCGCGTCGCGCGCAGGCTGAACGGCGCGGGGATCACGCCGGGAAAGCATGTCGCGATCCTCTCGGGCAACGATCCCGTCGCCTTTGCCTGCGTCCTTGCGATCTCGCGCGCCGCGGCGGTCTGGTGTCCGATCAATCCGCGCAACGAGGCGGCCGAGAACGCCTATATTCTCGACAATTTCGATTGTGCGGCATTGCTCTTTCATTCGAAGTTCGCCGATCTGGTCGACGAACTTCGCCGGCAGTTGCCGAAACTCGAGCTGCTCGTCTGCCTCGATGCCGAGCAGCCTTTCGCGCCGTCGCTCGACCAGTGGCTCGCGGGCGTCCCCGACGGCCCGTTTCAGGCGGAACCGGTCAGCGACCTCGCGATGCTCCCCGGCACCGGCGGGACGACGGGCCACCCGAAAGCTGTCATGCTGACGGGCCGCAATCTCGAGGCGATGACCGCGCTGACCCTGATGGGCTATCCGTTCGAGGGACGCCCGGTCTATCTGGCGATGGCACCGCTGACGCACGCCGCCGGTGTGCTGACCTTCCCGATCATGGCGCATGGCGGTGAGGTCGTGATCATGCCCTATCCTGATATCGGAGAGTTCCTGGCGCTGGTGTCGCGGCACCGCGTTACGCATAGCTTCCTGCCGCCGACCCTGATCTACATGCTGCTCGATCATCCAGCGCTCGGCGCCACCGACCTCTCGTCGCTCCAGTGCTTCTGGTACGGCGCGGCGCCCATCTCGCCCGCGCGGCTCGAAGAGGCGATCGACAAGATCGGGCCGGTCATGGCGCAGCTTTTCGGTCAGACCGAGGCACCGATGATGATCTCGATGATGGCACCGAACGATCATTTCAACCCGGACGGGTCGGTTGCGCGCCACCGCCTGTCGTCAGCGGGCAAGCCCGGCCCGCTCGTGCGCGTCGCGATCGTCGATGCCGACGGCAACGAACTGCCGCAGGGCGAACGCGGCGAGATCGTTGTCAGGGGCTCGCTCGTCATGGACGGCTATTACAAGAACCCGGCAGCAACGGCCGAGGCGACGCTGAACGGCTGGCACCGCACCGGCGACATCGGCTATCTCGACGCCGACAATTTCCTCTACATCGTCGACCGCGCCAAGGACATGATCATCACCGGTGGCTTCAACGTCTATTCGGCCGAGGTCGAGGCGGCGCTGCTGTCGCACCCGGCGATTCAGGACGGCGCGGTGTTCGGGCTTCCCGACGACAAATGGGGCGAGCGAGTCTGCGCGGTCGTGCAGCTTCGCGCGGGCCGGCAGGCAGTACCCGAAGAGATCATCGCGCACGTCAAGGCGGCCATCGGCAGCGTCAAGACGCCGAAAGAGCTCGAAATCTGGGACGACCTGCCGCGGTCGAAAGTCGGCAAGGTACTGAAGCGCGAAATTCGCGCTGGCAAGCTCGGTTCTCCGGCCTGATTCAAAGCTGCGAGCCACCCGGTCAGGCGAAATGGAGCCGCCGGTACTTGCCGCGAAAATAGAGCAACGGGTCGCGGTGCGGCTCGAATTGCGCGCGCACCACTCGCCCGACTAGGATAAAATGGTCGCCCGCTTCATGCAGCGACTCGCGCTGACATTCGAACGAAACGAGTGAGCCGCCGAGCAACGGCACGCCGGTCTGGCCAGGCGCCCATGGCAGGTTGGCGAAGCGGTCCTCGCCCTTCGACGCGAAACGGTTCGACGCCGGTTGCTGCCCGATCTGGAGGACGTTGACGCCGAAATGTACCGCGTCACGCAGGATCGGCGCAGTCCCCGACGTATTGGCAATGCAGACGAGCAGCAGCGGCGGGTCGAGCGACACCGAGGTGAAGCTGTTCGCCGTCAGTCCCGCCGGTGCCCCCGACGCGTCGAGCGCGGTGACGATCGTGATGCCGGTGGCGAAACAGCCCATCGCATCGCGCAGCGTGCGCGGGTCCGATCCAGCCTTGAACTCCATCGCTTCGCGCGGCTGGCGCCGTTCGAGGAATTCGAGCAGCTGGCCGAGCAGCGCCTCGTTGCGATCGACCGCGAACGCCAGGTCTCTGTCCTCGATATCGGCGCTTTCGCCGATCGGCAGCGCCGCGGTGAAAGCGTCGCTCGCCGCGGTGCATTCGGCGGGCGAAAAGCCGCCGCGAACGACCAGCGTCGGAAGCGCGAGGCGCGGCGCCGCCGCGACCGCCTCATCGCTCACCGGCATGTCGACCAGAATCAATCCCGCCGCGAGATGCGCGCCATCAGGGGCCAGCGCCTGCGTCGCGACCAATCCCCCTCGCCGCGCGGTCGCGACGACGGGGCGCGACCCCATCTGCGCCAGGATAGCGCGCAGATCCTCGACATGCGCAGCGATATCGCCTGCTTCCATTTCAGAGGCACGTGGCTCGACATTGACGACGCGCCGCCCCGACAGGACGAGCGCTTCGGCCGCCGCGCGCCAGACCTCGCGCCCCTGCCCCGGTTCGGGGAGCAGCAGGACCGCGGGATCATTTTCGTCGCCCAGAACATCGGCGGACAGACGAAGGCCGCCAAATCCCTTATATTCGATGATAGCCAAGCAGCCCCCTCGACGGGCCGGCGAGCAAAGAGGCCGGCAGGTTGGACCCTGCCAGCATAGCGGCACCCGTTGCCGGACCGCAAGGACGGAGCGCAAGGATGGGCGGGCGTCAGCTCCTGAAACCGGCAAGCCGCTGGTCGATGATCGCTTCGGCGTCGCCGATAATCCGGTCGATCAGTTGCTGACAGGTCGGGATATCGTGGATCAGCCCCTGCACCATCCCGGCCCAGAACACGCCCTTCGACAGGTCGCCGGTCTGGAGCAGTTCGCGCCCCGCGGCGCCCGACACCAACTCCTGCACGTCGCTGAACTGCGCATCGGGATTGGCGAGGCGGCGCGCGACCTCTTCGCTCACCGGGCTGCGGCCGACGCGCGCGGTATTCTTGAAGTTGCGAAAGATCAGGAAGCTGCCGCGCTCGTCATTGTCGATATAGGCCTGCTTCACATTGTCATGGATCGGCGCCTCGACGGTCGCGCAGAAGCGCGTGCCCATGTTGATGCCCTCGGCGCCGAGCGACAGCGCGGCAACGAGGCCGCGCCCGTCGCCGAAGCCGCCCGAGGCGAGCATCGGAATCTTGACCTTGTCGGCGGCGGTGGGGATCAGGATCAGGCCCGGAATATCGTCCTCACCCGGATGGCCGGCGCATTCGAAGCCATCGATCGAGATGATATCGCAGCCCGCCTTCTCCGCCGACAGCGCGTGGCGGACCGCTGTGCATTTGTGGAGGATCGTGACGCCATGGGGCTTCAGCATCTCCCAGATCTCCCGCACCGCCTGCGTGCCCGCGGTTTCGACGATCTTCACCCCGCCGTCGATGATCGCCTGCGCATAGGCTTTGTAATCGGGCGCGTTGATTGTCGGAAACACCGTCATGTTCACGCCAAAGGGCTTGCCGGTCATCGTGCGGCAGCGCTCGATCTCGGCGCGCAGGGCGTCGGGGGACGGCTGGGTCAGCGCGGTCAGGATGCCGAGCCCGCCCGCATTCGATACCGCGCTCGCAAGCTCGGCATAGCCGACGCTCTGCATCCCGCCCTGAACGATCGGATGTTCGATGCCCAGCATCTCGGTGATACGCGTCTTGAAAGCCATGCCCCGTCCTTCCCTAATTTTATTGCCCTTACGGCACCGTCGTCTTTGCACATGAATTAACTTGACGCTTACGTCAACGTCGGGTTGAGCAATTGCAGAAGCGGTGAAGGGAATCGGGATGACGACGAACCAAGGCATATCGGATCGGGCGCTGGCGATTGCTACAAAGGTCGAGACCTTCGTCCGGGAAACCGTCATCCCCTATGAACGCGACGCCCGCCGCGACCATCATGGCGCTCCGACCGACGAGCTGGTCATGGAAATGCGCGAGCAAGCACGCGCTGCGGGTGTGCTGACACCACACATCCTGCAAGACGGCAGCCACCTCAACCAGCGCGAGACCGCCGTCGTGCTGATCAACAGCGGCTTGTCGCCGCTCGGCCCGCTCGCCTGCAACACGATGGCGCCCGACGAGGGCAATATGTATCTGCTCGGCAAGGAGGGAAGCCCCGAGCTCAAGGCCCGCTTCCTCAAGCCGATGGTCGATGGCCATGTGCGCTCGGCCTTCCTCATGACCGAGCCTGCCGAAGAGGGTGGCGCCGGCTCCGACCCGTCGATGATGAAAACGACGTGCCACCCCGACGGCAATCACTGGGTCGTCAACGGTCGCAAGACCTTCATCACCGGCGCGCAGGGCGCGCGGGTCGGCATCATCATGGCGAAGGCCGAGCAAGGAGCGTGCATGTTCCTGGTCGACTTGCCCGACCCCGCGATCCGTATCGACGAGATTCCGAATACGATCGACAGCTCGATGCCCGGCGGCCACGCCACGCTGACGATCGACAATATGCGCATTCCCGCCGACCAGATGCTGGGCCAGGCGGGCGAAGGCTTTCGCTATGCGCAAATACGCCTGTCGCCGGCGCGCCTGTCGCACTGCATGCGCTGGCTCGGCTGCTGTATCCGGGCGCACGAGATCGCGACCGATTATGCCAACCGCCGCGAGGCGTTCGGGAAGCCGCTGATCGAGCATGAGGGCGTCGGCTTCATGCTCGCGGAAAATATGATCGATCTCAAACAGGCCGAACTGATGATCGACTGGTGCGCAGGCGTCCTCGACACCGGATCGCTCGGCACCGTCGAAAGCTCGATGGCGAAGGTGGCGGTGTCGGAAGCTCTGATGCGCATCGCCGATCGCTGTGTCCAGGTCATGGGCGGCACCGGCGTGACCGACCGGACGATCGTCGAACAGGTGTTCCGCGAGGTCCGCGCCTTCCGCATCTACGATGGCCCGACCGAGGTTCACAAATGGAGCCTCGCCAAGAAGATCAAGCGCGACTGGAAAGCCGGCCACGCCTGAGCGCCGCGAAGTTTGTTGGCGCGGAATGATTCCGCTGCGCCCGAGACGTAACGTCAAAAGACTTGACGTTTACGTTAACGTACAGATGATGGGCACAAACAGAGCAGGGTGAGGAATCGGGCCGATGTCGATATTGCACGATGAAGGACAGCAGGCGATCGCGACCGAGTCGCGCCGTGTTCTCGAAGCACGGATCAGCAAGGACGACCTGCTGCCGTTGCTGCAGACAAGCGGCCGTTACCACGAGGGCTTCTGGACAACGGCGAAGGAACAGGGCTGGACCGCCCTCGCCCTTCCCGAAGCCTATGGCGGTCTCGACCTCGGCCTCGTCGAGCTTGGGTTGATCGCGCATCAGGCCGGACGCTCGCTGAGCGGCGCCCCCTTCCTGACCTCGGGTTTTGGCGCCGCGAAAGCGATCGAACTCCTGGGCACCGATGCGCTGAAACAGCGTTGGCTGCCTCGCCTCGCCAGCGGCGAAGCCATCGGCGCGGTCGCTTTTGCCGCCGGCGCCGATCCGCTTCCCGCCATACCGGGCCTCACCTGTGCAAACGGCCGTATCGAGGGGCACGCGAAAAGCGTCACTGCGGGGCTGGCCGCCGATGTCGCCGTCGTTCTCGCCGACCAGGCCGGCGTGCCGGTCCTGGCGCTCGTCGAGCTCGCCGGGGTCGAACGATCGGCGATCGACAGCTTTGACAACAGCCGCCTGATCGCCGACCTCCGCTTTGCTGCCACGCCCGCCGAGGTGATCGCGACGGGTCCGGCAGCACGCGCCGCCGCGCTTCAAATTCTGGCGCTGCAGGCCGTCGTCACCGCGCACGAACAGACCGGCGGCGCCGAAGCCCTGATGGAAATCGCCCGCGATTATGCGGTGACACGCAAGGCGTTCGGGCAGCCGATCGGCGCTTTCCAGTCGATCAAGCATCGCATCGCCGAACTGTACGGACTGGTCGAGCTCGCCCGCGCGAACTGCATTCATGCCGCAGCACGCGTGGATCAGGGAGACTTCATCACAGCCGCCGCCGCGGCGCGCCTTTCGGCAACCGAAGCCTATGATACCGCCGCGCGCGACTGCGTGCAGATCCATGGTGGCATCGGGGTCACCTGGGAGATCGGGCTGCACCTTCACATGCGCCGTTCGCGCAGCCTCGCGCTCGAACAGGGAAACAGCCTCTTCTGGGAAGATATACTCGTCGACCGCCTGGCAGGAGAAGCCGCATGAGCGATCTCGAAGCCTTCCGCGCGAAAGCCGCTGCGTGGTGCGAATCGATGGTGCCCGCCTTCGGAAAGGCGGCGCGCAAGGGGCTGAGCGTCGAAGAGGACCTCGCGCTCGGCCGCCGCTATCAGAAGGCGAAATTCGATGCGGGCTTTGCAGGCATCAACTGGCCGACCGAATATGGCGGCCAGGGGCTCGGCCACATCGAGAAGATCACCTTTGAAGGGGAAGAGATGAAGCATGGCTTCCCCAACGTCTATTTCGGCATTTCGCTGGGGATGCCTGTCCCGGTCCTGATGCAGTTCGGTGCCGACAGGGATTTTGTGAAGGAGCGTGTCGTCAAGGCGCTGCAGGGCGAGGAAATCTGGTGTCAGCTCTTCTCGGAGCCGTCGGGCGGCACCGACCTCGCGGGCCTCCGGACGCGCGCCGAAACAGACGGCAACGGCTGGAAGATCAACGGTCAAAAGGTCTGGACCAGCTGGGCGCAATATTCGGACTATGGCGTCATCGTCGTCCGCACCGATCCCACGGTCGCGAAGCACAAGGGCCTCACCTATTTTTGGGTCGACATGAAGGCGCCGGGCGTCACCGTGCGCCCGATAAAGCTCGCGGGCGGCGACAGCCACGTCAACGAAGTCTTCTTCGACGATGTAAGAATCAGCGACGATCACCGCATGTCGCCGGTCGGTGGCGGTTTCGCGGTCGCGCTCACGACGCTGATGATCGAGCGATATGTCGCCACCGACAGCGCCGGTTTCGGCCCGCACCTCGACCTGTTCGTCGACCTCGCCAAAGATGTGAAGATCAACGGCAAGCCGGCGATCGAGGACGGCCGCATTCGCCATCAGATCGCGCGCAACTATGCGATGCGCGCCGGGCTCGACTCGATCAACCGCCGCGCGCGGCTGATGATGCAGGCGGGGATGACCCCGGGGCCCGAAGGCTCGCTCAACAAGCTCGTCGCGGTGCGGTCGCGCCAGAAGCTGTCGGAGCTCGCGCTCGACCTGCAGGGCACCGACGGCTTCCTGTTCGACGAACATGCCTCGCCGAAAGATGACTGGGCATCGAGCTGGATCAACGCGCCGACCGGGCGCATCGCGGGCGGGTCGGACGAGACCTTGCTCAATACCATCGCCGAACGCATTCTTGGCCTGCCGCAGGACCATCGCCCCGACAAGGGCATCCCGTTCAACCAGATTCCGGCCTGAAGGAGCCTGCTTCATGATTATCGATTCCTCGACCGCCGCCGTCGTAACCGGCGGCGCCTCCGGCCTCGGCCGCGCGACGGCCGAAGCGCTTGCCGCAGCGGGCGTGAAAGTCACGATCTTCGACATCAACGACGCGCTCGGCGAAGAGGTCGCGAAGGCGATCGGCGGGCTGTTCGTCCATGTCGACATCACCGACGAGCAGTCGGTCCTCGATGGCTATGCGCAGGCCCGCGCGGCACATGGGCAGGAGCGCATCTGCGTTCACTGCGCGATGACCTCGCGTCGCGGCAAGACGCTCGCCTATGACAAGGAGACCGGCAAGTTCCGCCGCACCCCGACCGAGGATTATGCCTATGGCGTGGCGGGCATCCTGACCGCGAGTTACCGCATCGGCTCGATCGCCGCCGAGGGGATGGCGGGGCTGCCCGAACTGGAGGACGGCGAGCGCGGTGTGATCATCTTCACCGCCTCGGTCGCTGCGCAGGATGCGCAGATCGGACAGGTGATCTATGGCTCGGCCAAGGCGGGCGTGAATGGGCTCGTCCTGCCGATGGCGCGCGACCTGATGGACCTTGGCATCCGGGTCAATTCGATCATGCCCGGGGTGTTCGAAACGCCGCTGCTCGGCAACATGAACCCGAAGGTCAAGGAAAGCCTGGAGGCCTCGGTCCCCTTCCCCAAGCGCCTCGGCAAGGCGAGCGAATATGCCAGCCTCGCGATGGAGATGGCGCGCAACAGCTACTTCAACGGCCAGGCTGTGCGCCTCGACGGCGCGATCCGCATGGCACCCCGCTAAACCTCGGGGTGGCCGCATGGCGCCCCGCTGATCACCCCGACAACACCCTGTTCAATCCGCTGACCACCCGGACAATTACCTACGAAAGGAACTCCCCATGGCAGAAGCCTACATCATCGACGCCGTCCGCACCCCGCGCGGGATCGGCAAGCCCGGCAAGGGCGCGCTGTCGCACCTGCACCCTCAGCACCTCGCCGCGACCGTCCTCGCCGCGATTCGCGACCGCAACAATCTCGATACCGCGACGGTCGACGACATCGTCTGGTCGACCTCGTCGCAGAACGGCAAGCAAGGCGGCGACCTTGGCCGCATGGCGGCGCTGTCGGCGGGTTATGACATCAAGGCGAGCGGCACCACGCTCGACCGTTTCTGCGGCGGCGGTATCAGCACGGTGAACTTCGCCGCGGCCAGCGTGATGAGCGGCATGGAAGACTGTGTTATCGCCGGCGGCACCGAAATGATGAGCTACACCGCTGCTTATGCGGCCGAACAGGCGAACGCCGGGCTACCCCCGCGCATGATGGGTTCGGGTCACGAGGCGCTCGACGCCCTGCATCCGCAATCGAACCAGGGCGTGTGCGGCGACGCGATCGCGACGATCGAAGGGATCAGCCGCGAGGATCTCGACGCGCTTGCGCTCGTCAGCCAGCAGCGCGCCGACCGCGCCATCAAGGAGGGCCGCTTCGCCAAGTCGGTCGTGCCGGTGCTCAATCCCGACGGCAGCGTCGCGCTCGACCACGAGGAGTTCCCGCGTCCCGAAACGACCGCCGAAGGACTGGCCGCGCTCAAGCCCAGCTTCGCAGCGCTCGCCGACTTCGACCTCGGCGGCGGCGTGACCTTTCGCAAGCAGATCAACCGCCGCTATCCCGATGTCGACATCCAGCATTTCCATCATGCAGGCAATTCGTCGGGCGTCGTCGACGGTGCGGCGGCGGTGCTGCTCACGTCGAAGGACTATGCCGACAAGCACGGCCTGAAGCCGCGCGCCCGCATCGTCGCCTATGCCAATATCGGCGACGATCCGACGTTGATGCTCAACGCCCCGGTTCCCGCGGCGAAGAAGGTGCTCGAGAAGGCCGGTCTGACGAAGGACGACATCGATGTCTGGGAAATCAATGAGGCGTTCGCCGTCGTCGCCGAAAAATTCATCCGCGATCTCGATCTCGACCGCGAGAAGGTCAATATCAATGGCGGTTCGATGGCGCTCGGTCACCCGATCGGCGCTACCGGGTCGATCCTGATCGGCACCGCGCTCGACGAGCTCGAACGCTCGGGCGGACGGTACGGCCTCGTCACCATGTGCGCCGCGGGGGGCATGGCGCCGGCGATCATCATCGAACGACTCTGAATTCGTCACCCTGGTGCCCGTTTAGCCACGGGAGGCATTCTGCCAGCCGACCGCCCATCGGCCGGCAGCGGCCTCCAGATATAGCATTCGAAAGGAATATGATGTGACTGGTCCCCTCAAAGGTATAAGGATCGTCGAATTCGCCGGCCTGGGCCCCGGCCCCTTCGCCGGCATGATGCTCGCCGACCATGGCGCCGAAGTCATCCGTATCGACCGCCCCGGCGCCGCGCTCGATCCGCGCGATCCCCTGTCGCGTAACCGAACGTCGATCGTTCTCGATATGAAAAATCCCGAGGCGCTGAAAGTGGCGCGGGAACTGTGCAAGAGCGCCGACGGCATCATCGAGGGCTACCGCCCGGGCGTCATGGAACGCCTCGGCCTTGGGCCCGACGTGCTGCTCGCCGACAATCCAAAGCTCGTTTACGGCCGCATGACCGGCTGGGGCCAGTTCGGCCCATACGCGCAGGCGGCAGGGCACGATATCAATTATATCGCGCTGTCGGGCGTGCTGCACACCGTAGGGCGGGCGGGCGAGAAGCCGGTGCCGCCGGTCAATTATGTCGGCGATTTCGGCGGCGGCGGCATGATGCTCGCCTTCGGTATGGCGAGCGCGTTGCTCCATGCTGCGAAGACCGGCGAGGGCCAGGTGATCGACTGCGCGATGACCGACGGGTCGGCCGTACTAGCAGCGATGACCTGGGGTTTCTTCGGCGCCGGACGCCTGAAGGACGAGCCCGGCGTCAACATGCTCGACACCGGCGCGCATTTCTATGACACCTATACCTGCTCCGATGGCAAATTCATCTCGATCGGCTCGATCGAGCCGCAATTCTATGCGCTGCTGCGCGAGAAGACCGGGCTCGACAAGGATCCGGCGTTCGACGCACAGATGGACCCGTCGCAGTGGGGACCGCTCAAGGACAAGCTCGCCACATTGTTCGCGACCAAAACGCGCGACGAATGGTGCGCGATCATGGAAATGACCGACATCTGCTTCGCACCGGTGCTCTCGCTCGCCGAAGCACCGCAGCATCCGCACAACGTCAAGCGTGAAACCTTCCTGACCGTCGGTGGCGTCGTCCAGCCCGCCCCCGCCCCGCGCTATTCGGCGACCGTCAACGATGCGCCGCGCGCGGCACCGACGTGCGGCGCCGATGCCGATGCCCTGCTCGCCGGTCTCGGCTATGACGCGGCGGGTATCGCCGCGCTGCGCGACAGCGGCGCCGTCGGCTGACGCTTTGGGTGACCGGGCGCCGGCGCGCGTCCGGTCGCCAACCTTGGCTTGCAACACCGACCCGTGAGGCATAGCCTGCTTCGCGAACGAGGAGAGTTTTTGATGGGTGAGTTTCTGAGTGTCGAGCGACGGGGCAAGATCGCGATCCTGACGATGATCAAGCCCGAAAGCATGAATGCGATCGGCACGCACGAGGATTGCCAGGACATCATCGACACGCTTCGCGCGCTTGGCGACGACCGCGGCGTCAGCGCGATCATCCTCACCGGCAGCGGCAAGGCCTTCAGCGCCGGTGGCAATCTTAAAGGGATGCAGGACCGCACCGGCATCGGCGTCCTCGACCAGCCCGATTCCACCCGCGCCAATTACCGCAAGGGCGTTCAGGCCGTGATCCGCGCGCTGATGGACTGCGAAGTGCCGATGATCGCCGCGGTCAACGGTCATGCGATAGGGCTCGGCTGCGACCTCGCCTGCACCTGCGACATCCGCATCGCGTCCGAGAGCGCGAAGTTCGCGTGCAGCTTCATCAAGGTCGGGATCGTTCCCGGCGACGGGGGCGCCTGGCTGCTCCAGAAGATACTCGGCTATCCGCGCGCCGCCGAACTCTTCCTGACCGGCGACCGCTTCGACGCTACTACCGCGAAGGATTATGGCCTCGTCACCGAGGTCGTGCCCGACGATCAATTGCTTGACCGCGCGATCGCAATCGCCGACCGCATCGTCTGCAACCCGCCCCGCGCGCTGCGCCTGACGAAACGCCTGCTCCGCGAGGCGCAGCACAGCCGGATGAGCGACATCCTCGAACTCAGCGCCGCCTATCAGGCGATCGTCCATGAAACCGCCGACAATCGAGAGGCGATCAACGCCTTCGTCGAAAAGAGGGAGCCGGTGTTCACAGGAGAATGAAAATGTTGGCCGAGCGTGTCCTGCCCCTGTCGGGGATTCACAATTTCCGCGACTATGGCGGCTATGCCGTCGAAGGGAACGGCCGCCTGCGCGACAATTTCCTCTGGCGGTCGGCGCACCATGAAGCAGCGAGCGACGACGACCTGGCCGCGGTCGATGCGCTCGGCCTCCAAACGGTGATCGACCTGCGCGGCGACGACGAACGCGCGTTGCACCCGTGCCGGCGGTCGCCGAATTTCGCAGGACGCGTGCTGTTCGCCGGCGGGATCACCGCCGGCCTCGCGCCGCATTTGCAGGCGGCGGGCGGCGCGATCGATGTCGAGACGGCGCGCGAGCGGATGATCGATACCTACGCCGGGATGCCGTACCGGCCCGCGCTGGTCGCGACGCTGCGGCTCTATCTCGCGGCGCTGGCGGACACGGACGCGCCCAGCCTTGTCCACTGCGTCGCTGGCAAGGACCGCACCGGCTTTGCCGTCGCGGTCGTTCACCGGCTCCTCGGCGTCCATGAGGACGATTTGATGCACGATTATCTGCTCACCAACACCGCCGGCAAGATCGAGGAACGGATCGAACAGGGCGCGGCGCATATCCGGATGCGCTATGGCGCCGAGATCAAGGACGATGCGATCCGCGCGCTGATGTCTGTCAATCCCGCCTATCTCGACGCCGCGCTCGCGACCGTGCGCCGCGATCATGGCGACATCCCGACCTATGCCGAAACGGTCCTGAACCTGACGCCGGAAAAGCGCGAGGCGATGATCGACCGGTTGGTAATTTGAAGAGTCCGTCGCCTCCGCGAAGGCGGGGGCCACTGTCGGCGTAGCGTGTGGCCGCGAACGGCCCCCGCCTTCGCGGGGGCGACGTCTCACTATTCGCCCTTCACCAGTACCCCGCCCTTCACCACTGCATCGACGCCTTCCAGCTGGCGAACGTCGCTCAGCGGATCGCCGTCGACCGCGATGATGTCGGCGTAACGGCCCACCGCAATCGCACCGACGTCCTTTTCGCGGTCGAGCGCCTGTGCGGCGTTGCGCGTCGCGGCCTGAATCGCCTCGATCGGCGTCATTCCATATTCGACCATGACGCGGAACTGCTTGCCGACCTCGCCATGCGGCATCACGCCCGCGTCGGAGCCGAACACCATCCGCACGCCAGCCTTGTGCGCCTTGCGGAAATTGTCGCGCTGGGCCTGCGCAATCTCGCGATCCTTGCGGAGATTATCCTCGAGAACGCCGTTCTTCGCGCCTTCGGCCTGCGTATATTCGGTGTTGTAGATATCCATCGAGAACCAGACGGGGCGCTTGCGCGCGACCGCCATCCGGATGCCCTCGTCATCGACGAGGCTGGCATGCTCGATCGTGTCGATCCCGGCACCGATCGCAGCGCGAATACCGCTGGCGCCATGCGCGTGCGCGGCGACGCGGAGGCCCCATTGATGCGCTTCGTCGGCGATCGCCTTGAGCTCGGCGTCGGTCAGCTGCTGCTGCCCCGGTTCGGTGTTGCGCGAAAAGACGCCGCCGGTCGCGCACACCTTGATCACCTCGGCGCCATATTTGCGCTGGCGGCGGACCTGATAGCGCAGTTCGTCGGGCGTATCGCCGATCCCCTCTTCCTTGCCGTCCTTCTTTTCGAGGCTGGGCGGCAGGAAGGTGCTGTCACAATGCCCGCCGGTCGCGCCGAGCGCATAGCCCGCAGGCACGATTCGCGGCCCGACGGCGTAACCCGCATCGATTGCTTCCTTGAGCCCAATATCGTTGCGGTTGTCCGAGCCGACGTTGCGGACGGTCGTGAAACCCGCGTCGAGCATGTCGTGGGCATTCTTGACCGCGGTCATGCCCCAGAAGCTGTCGGTGAATTCGAGCCCGCGATAGCCGCCGATATCGGCAGGGCCGTCAAGGTGGACGTGCATGTCGATAAGCCCTGGCAGCAAGGTCTTGTCGCCAAGGTCGATATGCTTGACGTTCGAGCCCCAGCGCACGGTACGCGCGTCGGCGATCCCGGTGATACGGCCATCGGCGCCGACAAAGATTGCGGGATGCTCGACCGTCTTGCCGGCCAGCACATCGACATAGCGCGCGGCGGTGATCACCGTCTGGCCCGTGCCGTCCTGCGCCACTGCCGACGCCGAAAGGAGGGCGGCGGAACCACAAGCGATTCCCCGCAGAAAACTGACAAACTTCACCCGCGATTGCATGTCCGACCCGCCTGTTGTTGGTGCCCTCTACCTAGATGGCAAAACCGGCGGCCGTAGGACAGCGGAAAGTGATGGCCCGCTTTTGAAGGCGATCAGACGCCTTTGCGCCCAAAGCCACCGGGACGCGGGGTGAAGGGGCGCAGATCGTCGCCGATGGCGTCGGACGCGATCGGCGGCGGGGGAGCCGAATCGCGACCCCGCATATAGTTGGCAAAGGCGGCATCCGGGTCGAATCCCTGGGTCTCCACCGACGGTTCGCCCGCCGCGGCGCCGGCACCCGGTACGCGATTGGTCCCGCTGACGACGCGCAACAACTTGATGACGAGCGGCAACGCCAGCAACAGCCCGACGATCGCGAGGCCGATCACGGTGGGACCAAGGCCGATGCCGACGATCCCCTTGGCGCTGTTGCCGCCCACGCCCGCGAAATACCAGAGCATCGCGCCGATATAGACGATCGGGATGAGCGCGAAGACCCAACTGAACGCACCGCCGATCAAACGCATCGCAGCCACTCCCCTGCCGATGCGTGCCGGTTTAGGTCAGAATGCTTACGATTGTCTTAGGCCGCGCCGCGCGACCGCCCATGTGCCGAGCAGCGCGAACGCGGCGCCGAGCATCGTGCCGCCGACGATATCGCTCGCCCAATGCACGCCGAGCATGATGCGCGAAAAGCCGTTGAGGATGATCATGGCGAATGCAAGCGTCCAAGCGAGCGCTCGCCAGCGCGGCGGCGCGAGCGAGGCCAGAAGCAGATACACAGCGGCGGCGCTCGTTGCATGGCCGCTGGGATAGGAAAAGCTGGTCTGATGATCGAGGTGGTCGATCAGATCGGGTCGCGCGCGGCCGAAACCGAGCTTGAGCAGACTGGACGCGAGGTTCGACAGCAGCGAGACGCAGCCGAGCACAGCAGCACAGCGCGGGCCGCACCAGTGCCAGACGAGCCCGCAAAGCAGGATAACGATGATCCAGCGCGGCGTGCCGCCACCGATCCAGCTTACGCCCTGCACGAAGGAGATGAAGGCCGGGTCGCTTTCGTCGATGCGCAGCGAGAGCGCTTGCGAGATGCGCCCGTCGGCCGCGTCGGTCCATCCCGCGCCGACCGCAAGGCCAAGCAGGATAACCGCGAGGAGCAGCCCCGCCGCGATGATCGGCAATCGCAAATGACGGTCCAGACAATCCTCCCTGTGGCGGAGCCATGGGGAGGTGGCGGCCCCGCAGGGGCCGACTGAGGGGCCCCTCCACCACCCTGCGGGTGGTCCCCCTCCCCATCGCTGCGCGACGGGGAGGATCGAAAATATCAGATGTGCAGCGGCCGTCCGAACGCCGCGAGCACGCCCTCGTGCATCGTCTCGCTGAGCGTCGGATGCGGGAAGACGGTGCCGATGAAATCATCCTCGACCAGTTCGGCGGTCTTGCCGATCGTATAGCCCTGGATCAATTCGGTGACTTCGGCGCCGATCATGTGCGCGCCGAGCAGTTCGCCGGTCTTGGCGTCGAACACGGTCTTGGTGAAGCCTTCGGATTCGCCCAGCGCAATCGCCTTGCCGTTGCCGATGAAGGGGAAGGTGCCGGCCTTGACCTCGTAACCGAGCTCCTTCGCCTTCGCTTCGGTCAGCCCGACGCTGGCGATCTGCGGGCGGCAATAGGTGCAGCCGGGGATGTTGCGCACGTCCATCGCGTGCGGGTGGCTGCCAGCAATCGCCTCGACCGCGATCACCGATTCGTGCATCGCCTTGTGCGCGAGCCACGGCGGCGCGGTGACGTCGCCGATCGCCCAGATGCCGGGGACGTTGGTGCGGCACATCGCGTCGGTGTCGATATGGCCCTTGGTCGTCTTCACGCCGAGCGCTTCGAGGCCGATATTCTCGGTGTTGGGGACGATGCCGATGGCGACGATCGCGTGGCTGAACTCGGCGCTTTCGGTCTTGCCGTCCTTGGTCTTGATCTTCGCGGTGACGCCGGTTGCGGTGGCCTTTAGTTCCTCGACCCCGGCGCCGGTGTAGATTGTCATGCCCTGCTTCTTGAGCGCCTTTTCGAGGAAGGCCGAGACATCGGCATCCTCGACGGGGACAAGCCGGTCGAGCATTTCGACGACGGTGACTTCGGCGCCCATGTCTTTGTAGAAACTCGCAAACTCGATGCCGATCGCGCCCGACCCGATTACAAGCAGTTTCTTGGGCATTTCGGGCGGGACGAGCGCGTGGCGATAGGTCCAGATGCGCTTGCCGTCGGCAGGGGCGAACGGCAGGTCGCGCGCGCGGGCTCCGGTCGCGACGATGATGTTCTTGGCGGTGAGGGTTTCGGTGCCCTTCTCGCCCTTCACCTCCAGCTTGCCCGGCGCGGTCAGCTTGCCCTCGCCCATATGGACGGTGATCTTGTGCTTCTTCATCAGGAAGGCGACGCCCTGGCTGAGCTGCTTCGCGACCCCGCGGCTGCGCTTCACGACCGCATCGATATCGGCGCTGATCTGCTGGGCGATCA
Source organism: Sphingopyxis sp. Geo48 (assembly GCF_949769155.1). Classification (NCBI taxonomy): domain Bacteria; kingdom Pseudomonadati; phylum Pseudomonadota; class Alphaproteobacteria; order Sphingomonadales; family Sphingopyxidaceae; genus Sphingopyxis; species Sphingopyxis sp. Geo48. The sequence continues at coordinate 574,887 of NZ_CATKPA010000002.1, forward strand.
GGCCATAATCGCCCGCATGCTGCATATAATGATAGATTTCGGCCGAACGCAGCAGCGCCTTGGTCGGGATGCAGCCCCAGTTGAGGCAGATGCCACCAAGATTCTCGCGCTCGACGATCGCGGTCTTGAGGCCCAGCTGCGCCGCACGGATCGCCGCGACATAGCCGCCGGGGCCGGAGCCGAGGACGATGAGGTCGTAATTGGTGTCAGCCAAGATTTGCTCCATCTTCAATCCCCTCTCCCATTTAGGGAGAGGGAGGGGCCCATTGCGAAGCAATGGGAGGGTGAGGGTCCGAGAGCGCGGCAAGGATTGCCGTCAACACACCGGACAGATTGCCAGTCACTTCATTGTTCCACACGCGGAGTACGCGATAGCCCTTGTCGTTCAGGAAGGCGTCGCGAGCCGTATCGGTTTGCGATTCTGCATGCTGCGATCCATCGATCTCGACGATCAGGCGTTGGTCTTGGCAGACAAAATCCGCTATGAAGGGCCCGATAGGCTGTTGCTTGCGAAATTTGAAACCGCCGAGGCGGCGATCGCGCAAGGCACCCCAAAGCTTCTTTTCCTGATCGGTGAGCGCATGTCGCAGACTTTTGGCGCGTGCCAGCGTTTCTTGCGAATAGCCTGCCGTCATACCCTCACCCTCCCACGCGCTGACGCGCGCGGGCCCCTCCCTCTCCCTTGAAGGGAGAGGGGTTATTCTTCACGCCACCAGCCCCAGCGGGTTCTCCACCAGTTCCTTGAAGGTCTTCATCAGCAGCGCGCCATCTGCCCCGTCGATCGCGCGGTGGTCGAAGCTGCCCGTCGCCGACATGACGGTGGCGATCGCGAGCGCGTCGTCGACCACATAAGGCCGCTTCTCGCCCGCGCCGATCGCCATGATCATGCCCTGCGGCGGGTTGATCACCGCGGTGAACTGCTTGATCCCCATCATGCCCATGTTCGAGATCGAGGCGGTACCGCCCTGATATTCGCTGGGCTGGAGCTTGCCTTCCTTCGCCTTCGCGGCGAGTTCGGCCATTTCGGTCGAGATTTTCGACATCGACTTGCCGCCTGCGTCGGTGATGATCGGGGTGATCAGGCCGCCGGGGATGCTGACCGCGACCGAAATGTCGGCGCGCTTGTAGAAGCGCATCACGTCGCCGCCGAAGCTGACGTTGCACTGTGGCACGCGTTCGAGCGCAACCGCGAGCGCCTTGATCAACATGTCGTTGACGCTGAGCTTGACGCCGCGGCTTTCGAGGCTGGCATTGAGTTCGCCACGCAGCTTGAGCAGCGCGTCGAGGCGGATGTCGACGGTCAGATAGATGTGCGGCGATTCCTGCATCGACTGAGTCAGGCGGCGCGCGATCGTCTTGCGCATGCCGCTCAGCTTTTCGTCCTCGTGCGGGATGCCGAAATCGGGGATCGGGCCGGCGGCTGCGGGTGCTGGCGCAGCTGCGGGAGCAGCAGCAGGCGCTGCGGCTGCAGGCGCTGCTGCCGTGGCAGGAGCGGCTGCGCCAGCCGGAGCGCCCTCGAGATCGTCCTTGACGATGCGGCCGCCGGGGCCGCTGCCCTTGATCGTCGAAAGGTCGATGCCCTTCTCGGCAGCGATGCGCTTGGCGAGCGGGCTCGCCTTGATGCGGTCGCCCGATGCGGCGGGAGCCGGAGCGGCTGCGGCAGGAGCCGGCTCGGGCGCTGGCGCGGGTTCGGCCTTCGCAGCGGGTGCCGGGGCAGCAGCGGGAGCAGGTGCCGGTGCAGGCGCAGCCTTCGCGCTCGACGCATCCTCGCCCTCGCCCGCGATCACCGCGATCACGGTGCCGACCTTCACATTGTCGCTGCCTTCGGCGACCAGAATCTGTGTGATCGTGCCATCGTCGATCGCTTCGAACTCCATCGTCGCCTTGTCGGTCTCGATCTCGGCGAGGAGGTCGCCCGATTTGACCGCATCCCCCTCCTTCACCAGCCATTTGGCGAGCGTCCCTTCCTCCATCGTTGGCGAAAGGGCGGGCATTTTGAGTTCGATCGGCATCGTCGCTTTTGTCCTCGATCTTACAGGCGTGAGTACTTGCAGGCGGTGCCTGCCGCTACGGATTGTTCCTCGCCATAAGACTTGCTCGGGTCAAGGTCCAGCGGGGCAACTTGCCTTTCATACGAATGTGACGCACTCTCGCCTCACAAAAAGCATAGCGAGGGGTCGGGCGATGCGGACGTATCTGGTGGTGATCGACGACAGTCCCGAGGCCAGCCTGGCGCTGCGCTTCGCGGCGCGACGCGCGGCGCGAACGGGCGGCGGGGTCGCGGTGCTGGCGATCATCCCGCCGCAGGATTTCGTGGCGTTCGGCGGCGTCCAGGCGACGATCGAGGCCGAGGCGCGAGAACATGCCGAGCAACTCGTCGCGGCGGCGTCCGATGCGGTGATGCAGGAAGGCAATATCGTCGCGCAGACGATGATCCGCTCGGGCAAGCCTGTCGAGGTCGTGCGCGACGCGATCGGCGAGAATGACGAGGTCGCGGCGCTGGTGCTCGCGACCGCGGCGAGCGGCGCACCGGGGCCGCTGGTGGCGCACTTCACCGGACAGGATGCGGGAACCCTCCCCTGCCCAGTGATGATCGTGCCGGGCGGGATCGATATCGCCCGGCTCGATGCGCTGAGTTAGGCAGCGACCGCGCGCGTCAGCGCGGCGGCGCCCTTTGCTTCCAGAACGGCGAGATCGAGAACAACTAGCGCCTGTACTGCCACGACCGCGATGCCGAGCCAGCTCATCTGCCCGGCGAAGATCGCGAGGACAGCAAAACTCGCCGCAACCCAGCCGAGATTGCCGATCGCGATCAGGTTCGCGAGTCCCTTGCTCGGCGCCTTCTGGCTGGCGACGAACAGCATCAGCGCCGCCGACGGCAGCCCGATCCAGCCCGCGACGGTCACAACGCCCGAGGGGAGGCCGAGCAGCGCGGCGACCGTCGCGGTGGCGAACACGCACAGCAGGAACAGCGCCCCGCACGTGATCGCGTCGATGATGAGAGTGTTCTTGAGATTGAAATAGGACATGGCGGTTCTCCTTTCGACCCCGACCAAATGAACCCCGAATTGAATGGCGTCGATTACGCGGGAGGTAATGGAAATCGGAACGGCGCCCGGCTAGGCCGGGCTGCGAAGGAGAAGGCCATGCAAGTCGCACCCCTCGGCGAGCAGCTTCGCGAATGGCGCACCCGCCGCCGGATGAGCCAGATGGACCTGGCGCTCGATACCGAAATATCGACCCGGCATCTGAGCTTCATCGAGACCGGGCGGTCGAAACCGAGCGCCGCGATGCTGCAGCGGATCGCCGACTGCCTTGAGGTGCCGCACCGCGCGCGCAATGCGCTGCTGCTCGCGGCGGGATATGCGCCCGATTTCCAGGAGCGCCCGCTCGACAGCCCCGAAATGGCCGGGATGAGGGCGATCGTCGAGCATGTACTGAAAGGGCACGAGCCCTATCCCGCACTCGCGGTCGATCGACACTGGAACATGATCGCAGCGAACGACGCGATCGCAATCCTGATCGAGCAGGTTTCGCCCGCGCTTCTGGCGCCGCCGGTCAATGTGCTGCGCATCGCGCTGCATCCCGAGGGACTGGCGCCGCAGATCGTGAACTACGGCATGTGGCGCGCGCATATCCTGCACCGGCTCGACCTGCAGATCGAGGCGAGCGCCGATCCGCTGCTTGCGGCGCTGCGCGAGGAAATTGCGGGTTACGCGATCGAAGCGAACGACAATGAAGTCGGCGCGGTCAACAGCATCGCGGTACCGCTGGTGCTCGATACGGTCGCCGGGCGGATCAGCTTCGTGTCGACGGTGACGATCTTCGGGACGCCGGTGGATATCACATTGTCCGAGCTGGCGATCGAGGCGTTCTTTCCCGCGGATGCGGAGAGTGCGGCTTTGCTCGGCCGATTGGCGGCCAAATAGCTCAATCTCGTCATTCCCGCGAAGGCGGGAATCCAGCTGGACCCCCGCCTTCGCGGGGGTGACGAAACTGGAGTCAGCGGCGTTTACTTTGATGCCGAATATTGCCCGGCCGCCCGCGCTTGCCGACCATATGCTTGCCGGCCCCGTCTTTCTTGGGGCCCTTACCCTTCAGTCCGTCGCGGCGTGGTGGGCGATTGCGGAAGCCGCCTTCGGGCGCATCGGGAAGCTCGAAGCGCAGCGCGCCGCTGATCGAATTGGCCTCCATCAGTCGCAGCTCAAGCCGCTGGCCCACCGAATAGCTCACCCGCCCATGCTCGCTGTCGAGCGTCCGCGCCGCCTCGTCGTAGAAAAAACGCTCGCTGCCCAGGGTCGACACCGGCACCAGCCCGTCGCCGCCAAGCCCGTCGACCGTCGCGAAGAAGCCGAAGGGCTGCACCCCGGTGATCCGCGCCGGCACGATTTCGCCCGTCTTCGTCGCCAGATAGGCCGCGACATAGCGGTCGATCGTCTCGCGCTCGGCCTCCATCGCGCGGCGTTCGAGCGCGCTGATCGCCTCGCCGATCCGCGACAAGCCCTTGCGGTCGGCGTCGCCGAGTCCGGTTCGTTCGGGAAGGCCCTTGGGCTTGCCGGGCACTTCGAGGCGGTAGCTGTCGACGAGCGCGCGGTGGACGATCAGGTCGGCATAGCGGCGGATCGGTGAGGTGAAATGCGCGTAGGAACCAAGCGCGAGACCGAAGTGCCCCGAATTGGCCGGACCATAATAGGCCTGCGTCTGGCTGCGCAAGATCGCTTCCATCAGCTGCGACAAGCGGTCGTCGCCCGAGAAGCCGTCGATCAGACGGTTGAACACCGCGGGCGTGATCACTTGCCCGAGCGCAAAGCTCCGCTCGAAAGTTTCGAGATAGTCTTTCAGGCTGACGAGCTTCTCGCGGCTCGGCGGTTCGTGGATGCGGTACATCACCGGCGACTTCTTCGCCTCGAGCGCCTTTGCCGCCGCGACGTTCGCCGCGATCATATAATCCTCGATCAGCCGCATCGAATCGAGCCGCTCGCGCACCTTGATTTCGGCGATATTGCCTTGTTCGTCGAGCCGCACCTGCCGCTCGGGCAGATCGAGGTCGAGCGGCGCGCGAGCAGCGCGCGCCTTGGCGAGCAGAGTCCAGCAACCCCAAAGATTTTTGAGCGTCGGAAGCACATCGGCATCCCAGCTCGCGTCGGGCAAATCGGCGTCATAGGCCGCTTGCGCGCGTTCATAGGCGATGTTCGCGCGAAGCCGCACCAGCGCGCGAGTGAAACGCCATGACGTCACTTTGCCATGCTTGTCGATGGTCAGATGGCACGCCATCGCCGCGCGGTCCTCGCCCGCCTTCAGCGAGCAGACACCTGCCGAAAGCGTCTCCGGGAGCATCGGCACGACCTGATCGGGGAAATAGACGCTGTTGCCGCGCCGCCGTGCCTCCCGGTCGAGCGCACCATCGGCACGAACATAATAACTGACGTCGGCAATCGCGACGATCGCCTTCCACCCGCCCTTGTTCTTCTCATCCTCGTCGGGGACAGCCCAGACGGCATCGTCATGGTCGCGCGCGTCGATCGGGTCGATCGCAACGATCGGCAGGTCGCGCAGATCCTCGCGACCGCCGGGAGTCAGCGGCAGCTTCGCGGCGCGCTCGGCTTCCTCCAATGTCTCTTCGTGAAAGACATGCGGAATCTCGTGCCTCGCGATGGCGATCATGCTCAACGAGCGCGGCGCAAAGGGGTCACCGATCACGTCGATCACGCGCGCCTTTGTCGCCGGCCCGCGCCCGGACAGTTCCGCGCGAACAAGATCGCCGATTTGCGCATCGCCCATGTCCGAGACGACAAAATCAAAACGCGCGCGTTTGTCGGCGGGGCGCAGCCAGGTCATCGGCTTGCCGCCGGGGCCGGTGTCGGTGACGAGCACGCCGATAATCGTCTCGCCACCCGCCTGCAGCTTCTTCATCGGGTGCGCTACATGGCCGCTGCCCCGCTCCTCCGTCCGCGACAGGATGCGGTCGCCGATACCGAGCGCGCCCTTGCGGCCCTTCTCCATCACGCGAAGCCGCGGCGCGGGACCGCTACCTTCCCAGCGATCGGGCACGGCCCATATCGTGTCGCCCTCGACCGCCGCAACGCGCAGCACGGTGACCTTCGGCAGCCCGCCATGCTTATGGAAAGCCCGCCCCGGCGCCATGTCGACGAGCCCCTCGTCGGTCATGTCCTTGAGCAGCGCCTTCAGCGCGATCTTGTCGGCGCCGTGGAGCCCGAAATGCTTGGCGATCTCGCGCTTGCCGACCGCGCCCGGGCTGTCCTCGATGAAGCGCAGGATCTGCTCGCTCGTCGGCAGCCCGGCGGGTTGCGGCCGTTTCGGTGCTTTGGCCAATTAATAGGTCCGCCCGATGAGCACGCGTTCGACCGCGGGTTCGCCGGTGAAGAAACAGGCGCCGTCGGCGGGCGCGGCGTCGAGCGGCGTGTTGCGCATCGTCAGCTTGAGTGCCTTGAGCTGCTCGACGATCTTGTCCAGCGCGGCGCCGGTCGGACGCGACCATTGCACTTCGACCCAGCCGACGAACTTGTCGTCGCCGGCGAAATGCACCGCGAGGTCGGTGACGTCGCGGCGAATGTTCGAATGCAGCCGCTCCTTCGCCTCGGCATGGAGGTTCGCCTGAATGTCGGTCAACGTCGCGACGGCACTCGCCACGAAATCGCCCTTCGGGACGAACGCCGTGTCGAGCTTGCCGCTCTCCTGATAGAGGCGGTCGCGGCGGATCACCGCGACATTGCCGCCCGCAACGTCGCGCGGGCCGACTTCGACGATGATCGGCGCCCCCTTCTTGACCCAGCCCCAACGCTTGGTCTGCGCCTTGGCCCCGGTGGTATCGAGCAGCACGCGCACCGCCTCGCGGAAGGCGTCGAGCGCCTTCAACTGGCTTTCGAGGTCGCGGCAATAGTCGAGGATCGCGGCGTCTTCGTCATTGTCGCGCAGCATCGGGACGATGACGATCTGATGCGGCGCGATGCGCGGCGGACAGCGCAGGCCATCGTCGTCGCCGTGCGTCATGATGACGCCGCCGATCATGCGCGTCGAGGTGCCCCAGCTCGTCGTGTGGCAGAGGCTATGGCCGCCGTCCTTGTCCTGATAGCGGATGCCCGCAGCCTCGGCGAAGCCGGTGCCGAGATAGTGCGACGTGCCGGCCTGCAACGCCTTCCCGTCCTGCATCATCGCCTCGATCGAATAGGTCGCGACCGCGCCGGGGAAACGCTCGTTCTCCGGCTTCTCGCCGGCGATCACCGGCATCGCGAGGACATCCTCGGCAAAGCTGCGATACATTTCGAGCGCGCGCAGCGTCTCGGCCATCGCGTCGTCGCGGTCGGCGTGCGCGGTATGGCCTTCCTGCCACAGGAATTCGCTGGTGCGCAGGAACATGCGCGTGCGCATTTCCCAGCGGACGACGTTGGCCCACTGGTTGACCTTGAGCGGCAGGTCGCGCCAGCTCTGAACCCAGCGGCTCATCGCATTGCCGATCACGGTCTCCGACGTCGGGCGGACGATCAGCGGCTCCTCGAGCTTCGCTTCGGGATCGGGAATCAGCTTGCCCTTCGCGTCCTGGATCAGCCGATGGTGCGTGACGACCGCCATTTCCTTCGCAAAGCCGTCGACATGATCGGCTTCCTTTTCGAAGAAGGAGAGCGGGATGAAAAGCGGGAAATAACAGTTCTGGACGCCGGCATCCTTGATCGCCGCATCCATGACCTTCTGGATGCGTTCCCAGATGCCGTATCCCCACGGCTTGATCACCATGCAGCCGCGCACACCTGATTCCTCGGCAAGGTCGGCTTCGGCAATGACGTCCTGATACCAGGCCGCGAAGTCGGCCTGACGGGTTACGCTGAGCGCATGCTTGATCATCTGTCCTGTTTTCTAATCTGGGAGCGGGAGAGCGCTCCGGTTATTTCTTGCCGGCAAGCTCGGCCTTGAGGTCGGCGATTTCGGCCTTGAGCGCGGCGATTTCGGCATCTTTCGATTTGCTGCCCGCAGCGCCTGGCATGAAGGCGCCCGCCGCCTGCTGGAACATCTCGAGATTCCGACGGGTCAACTCCGCCAATGGATTCGCCCCGAGCGCGCCTTCGAAGGCGGCGCGGACATCTTGCTGGTTCTTGCGGAACGACGCCATCGAGGCTTCGAGATACTGCGGCACCACCGACTGCATCTTGTCGCCATAGAGGCCGATCAAATGGCGGAGGAAATTGACGGGCAGCAAAGTCTCGCCCTTGGTCTCGGTATCCATGATGATCTGCGTCAGGACATTATGGGTGATATCCTCGCCGCTCTTGGCATCGACCACGCGGAAGTCGCGCCCGTCGCGGACCATGGCGCCAAGATCGTCCAGCGTGATGTAGCAACTGCGTTCGGTGTCATAGAGGCGCCGGTTCGCATATTTTTTGATGGTAACGACGCCGTCATCCCCGGTCGTCTTCGATTTTGTCATGCTGACCCAGGCTCCTGTACCCCATGGCCGGGTTCCCCCGGCCGTACTCCCGCTTTTCGGTGCGGCCATGGCAATAGCATCAAATCATGATGCGCCGCAACATGCGTGCCCGGGACCGAATCGGTGGCCGCGGATGCCGTCAGCGTAAACGCCCCTCGGGACGGGCAATACACAGCCTGCAAGCATTTTTCAGCGGCCGCGCGCTCCGCTTAGGGCGGGTCGGTCAAACCGCCTCCCGCAATTTCGTTACAACAGATACCAATTTGAGGAACTTTTTTGATGCGATTTCGCCCCTGGCCGTCAAAACATATCGCAACTGCGAAATGTCCTTTTCCCGCGGACGCGTCGCCCGGTGTTGCCAAAATGACACAACGCGGGCGCTCACGTTGCATATCTGTGAAAATTCATCCCGCGGGACTTGTGTCGCCGCAATTTTCCGTCTTTCTAGACGGCAGGCCGTTCTCTTTTCAGTCTCTCAGAACGGTAAACGGGGAAACATACCATGAAAAAGACTAGCTTGCTGGTCAGGGGCTCTGCCCTGACTCTTGCATTGTTCAGCGCCATGCCGGCGTTCGCGCAGGGCGCGACCGATTGCGTCGATGCCGACAGCAACGGCGTTTGCGATTCCGAGGAATCGGGCGCGATCGTTGTCACTGGCTCGCGCATCCGCCAGCCGAACCTTGAATCGGCTAACCCGATTGCGGTCGTGACCGGTGACGAGATTTTCGAAACCGGCGGCATTTCGGTCGGCGACCTTCTCAACGACCTCCCGCAGCTCCGCAGCACCTTCAGCCAGCAGAACTCGACGCGCTTCCTCGGAACGCGCGGTCTTAACCTGCTCGACCTTCGCGGTCTCGGCACCCAGCGCACGCTGGTCCTCGTCAACGGCCGCCGCCACGTCGGTTCGGACGTGCTGTCGAACGGCGTGTCGGTCGACACCAACACCATTCCGTCGGACCTCGTCGAGCGCATCGACATCGTGACCGGCGGCGCATCGGCCGTTTACGGTTCGGACGCCATCGCAGGTGTCGTCAACTTCGTTCTCAAGGACGACTTCGAAGGCGTCCAGGTCCGCGGCCAGGGCGGCATCTCGAAGTACAAGGATGCGGGCAACCAGTTCCTTTCGGTCACCGCAGGCCAGAACTTCGCCGAAGGGCGCGGCAACATCGCGATCAACCTCGAATATGCGCACAGCCAGGACTTCTATGCCTCGGGCCGTCCGTATCTCGACACGAACGACGCCTTCCTCGTCGTCGAAGCCGACGCTCCGGGTTCGCCGAATGGCGCGGCCGGCGGGTTCGACCGCTACTTCTTCCGCGATATCCGCTCGACGACGATCAGCCTCGGCGGCATGGTTGCGGCCTATCCGAACCCGACGACGGCTCCCTGCGGCCGCGGCGGCGGCACGGCCTTTACCTGCGCCTTCCTGTTCCAGCCCGACGGCAGCCTGATCGCGCAGACCGGCGACCGCGCAGGCCTCGGCCCGACGGGTCCGTTCATCGGCGGCAACGGCTACACGGGCCGCGAAGGTCGCCTGATCGCGCTTTCGCCGCAGCTTCAGCGCTATTCGGCTAACCTCATCGCGCATTTCGAAGTCTCGCCGGCGTTCGTTCCGTTCCTCGAGGCGAAGTATGTCCGCTCGGAAGCCCAGGGTTCGCAGAGCGGTCCCTTCTTCTCGCAGGGCGCGACGCTGGGTGATCCGGGCGGCCGCGAACGCCTCCGCCTCGACAACCCCTATTTGTCAACGCAGGCACGCCAGATCTTGACCGACACCTTCCTGGCATCGACGGTCAATCCGAATACCGGTGCGGCTTTCACAGACACTGTCGTCAACGGCGTCGTGACGGTTACTGCGGCGCAAAAGCTGGCCACTCAGCGAGCGCAGATCAGCGCAGGCACGTTCCGTTTCAGCCTGCGTCGCAACTGGACCGACTTCGGCACCCGCGACGAAGAAATCACGCGTGAAACCTATCGCGCCGTGATCGGTGCGCGCGGCGAGTTCAACGACGACTGGAACTACGAAGTCTTCGCGAACTACGGCGAGCACAAGGAAAAGAACCTCATCAAGGGCAACGTCAACATCCAGCGCTATCTGCTGGGTATCGACACCACCCGCGATGCGAACGGCAACATCGTCTGCCGCTCGAAGCTCCCGGGCAACGATCCGCTGTCGTACGTGTACGGCACGCCGCTCAGCGCCGGTGACGATCCGCGCCTGGCGGCCGACGTCGCGGCCTGCGTTCCGATCAATCCGTTCGGCGAAGGTTCGGTTTCCGAGGCGGCGCGCAACTATGTGCTCGTCGACTCGCTCGCGACCGGCAAGATCACGCAGCTCAACATCGGCGGCTATGTCGCCGGCGACACGAGCGAATTCTTCAACCTGCCGGGCGGCCCCGTGGCCTTCTCGCTGGGTGCGGAATATCGCCGTGAAACGCTGAAGTACGACCTCGACGACCTTACGCAGGAAGGTTACGCCTTCTACAACGCGATCCCGAGCTTTGACTCGCCCGCGTTCGAAGTGAAGGAAGTCTATGGCGAAATCCAGCTTCCGCTGCTGCGTGACGAAACGCTCGCCCATGAACTGACGCTGCGTGCCAATGGCCGTATTTCGGACTATAAGGGCGGCGCCGGCACCACCTACACCTATGGTGGTGAAATCATGTGGAAGCCGATCGAAGACATCGGGTTCCGCGGCACCTATGCCCGCGCGGTCCGTGCTCCGAACCTCGCCGACCTCTACTCGGCGCAGGGTCAGAACTTCGCTCCGGGCTTCGGCGACCCTTGCTCGGCGGTCAACCTGGCTACCGGTTCGGCGAACCGTCTCGCCAATTGTACGGCCGCAGGCCGTCCGGCTGGCTATGACTATCGTTACAGCTCGTCGCTCGAAATCCTGAGCGGTGGTAACGAAAACCTGAAGGCGGAGAAGTCGGACTCGTACACCGTTGGTGTGCTGCTGCAGCCGCGGTTCATCCCCGGTCTGTCGCTGTCGGCCGACTATTACACCATCACGGTCGACGACGTGATCACCGCGCCTTCGGCGCAGCAGATCGCGAACGCCTGTTACGACCTGCCGGACATCAACAACAACCCGTTCTGCTCGCTCTTCCAGCGTGCCGGTGCGGGTGGCGGTCCCCGTGGTGAAATTCCGTTCCAGATTCTCGAGGGCTCGCTGATTCAGATCAGCCAGAACTATGCGAAGCTGAAGGCACGCGGTATCGATGCGCAGATCGACTATCGCTACACCGACGGCGACTGGACGTTCACCTTCGGCGGTCTCTACACGCGCGTCCTGCAGCGTGACGAGTTCCTGAACCCGGCGGACCCGACGTTCAAGAACCGCATTCTCGGCGAGCTCGGCGACCCGAAGAACCAGGTCAACGTCAACCTGAGCGCCAAGTACAAGAATGTCACCTTCGGCTACCAGTTCCGTTGGATCGACAAGATGTACCTGAACACCTACGAGGACTTTAACGAGCTCAACGGCCTTCCGCCGCAGAACCTCGATTATGCCCCGGTTCAGAAATATCCGTCGGTGGCCTATGTCGACATCCGCGCTGCGGTTGATGTCTCGGAAGGCTTCAACTTCTACGCCGGTATCGACAACGTGTTCAACCGCAAGCCGCCGTTCGGTCTAACCGGCGTCGGCGCGGGCTCGGGCATTTACGACAACCGCGGCCAGTATTTCTACGCTGGTATCGTGGCCAAGTTCTGATCGAACTTGACGTCGAAAAAGGGGAGGGTCGGACGCTTGTCCGGCCCTCTTTTTTTGTCCCCGATCCTTCGGTAGGAGGCGACATGGTCACTCCAGCCTCCCTCTCGATCCGCGCGCGGCGGCTGCTCGAAGCCGGCGACACCGCGCAAGCCATCGAGCTGGTATCCGACGCCGCGCGGCGCGGCGATGGCGAGGCGCTCAACGAGCTTGGCCTGTGGCATGTCTATGGACAGCCTTTGCAGCGCGACTTTGCCCGGGCGCGGTTGTTTTTCGGTCATGCCGGTCGCGCGGGGTACCAGCCCGCGACAACCACCTATGCCGTTTTTGTCGCACTCGGCGCCGGCGGCGAACCCAGATGGAAGGAAGCCTTCGAGTTACTCGAAGCCGCTGCGCCCGAAGACGCAATGGCGGCGCGGCAGGTCGAACTGTTGCGCGCGATGGATATTGGCGGCGACGGTCGGCCGCAATCCCTGCCCCCGGAGGAGGTGCTCGCACGGTCACCGGTCGCAGCCCGTCGACGCGCCCTATTCTCGCCCGCGGAATGCGCGCACGTTATCGACCTTGCGAAACCGTTTCTCGCACCGTCGGTCGTTGTCGATTCCCGGACCGGACGGCAAAGCCCCAATCCGATCCGCACCTCGTTCAACGCCGTACTGGGACCGATCCAGCAGGATCTGGTGCTCCATGCGCTCAATCTGCGCCTCGCCGCGGCCACAGGCACCGACGTCGAGGCCGGCGAGCCGCTGATCGTCCTCCGCTACGAACCCGGACAGCAATATCGCGAGCATCATGATTGCCTGCCCGGCGAAGCCAACCAGCGCGTCCGCACGGCGATCGTCTATCTGAACGAGGATTATCAGGGCGGCGAAACGAGTTTTCCCGCAGCGGGCCTCGACATCAAGGGGCGCACCGGTGACATGCTCACTTTCGCGAACACGCGCCCCGACGGCCAGGTCGATCTGGACAGCCGCCACATTGGGCAGGCCGTCACCAAGGGGACGAAGTGGATCTGCACGCGCTGGATCCGGCGCGCGCGCTTCGATCCTTGGGGGCTGCGCACCCCTTCGCCGCTGATCCGGTAGTGGGCGTCAGTCCCAGACGCGCTCGAACCGCGCGCCGAGCCCGGTCAGCAGTTCATATTGCGACAGCCCGCTTTGCGCCGCGACCGAAGGCAGGTCATAATCGATCGTCAGCCAGTCGCCTTCGGCGGCGTCCGGGGCTCCGCTCGCGTCGAAGGCGATCAGATCCATCGAGACGCGCCCGATCAAGGGCAACGCCTGCCCTTCCCGCGTCGCACCGCCGATCCCGGCATGGCAACGCAGATAACCGTCGGCATAGCCCATATTGGCAATGACCACGGGCGTGTCGCGCTGCGCGGTCCAGGTCGCGCCATACCCCACCGTCTCGCCCGCACGCGCAACGCGTCGCTGGATGATGCGCGCCTCGGGATAGGCGACCTGCCGGATATGTCCGTCGGCGGACGCGCGGGGAATCCCGCCATAAAGCGCCAGCCCGGGCCGCGTCAGGTCGAAGCCATAGTCGGGGCCAAGGCAGATGCCCGCGCTGTTCGCAAGACTGTAACGCCGCGCCGGAACACGCGCGCGGACCGCACGAAAGGCCGTCAGCTGCCGCGCATTCTGATCGCTGTCCTCATCTGCCGACGCGAGATGGCTGAGCAACGTCTCGATTGCGAGGCCGTCGAGCGCGCCACTCGCGGCCTCCTCGGGACGCAGGCCGAGACGGTTCATGCCGGTATCGACCATCACGTCGCATGGCCGCCCCTCCCCTCCTTCGCGCCAGCGCAGCGCCTGTTCGACGCTGCACAGCACCGGACGCGCCGGGAGGGTGCGGGCAGCGACCATATCGCTCGCGCCGACGCCGTGAAGGACCGACAGCGACACGTCGCCGGCGAGCGGCATCAGCGCCGCCGCCTCGCTCCAGCTCGCGACGAAGAAGTCGCGGCATCCCGCCGTGGCGAGATGGCGCATCACCTCGCGCGCGCCAAGGCCATATCCGTTCGCCTTGATCGCCGCGCCGCACGCCTTGCCCCCTTGCGCCGCCAGCCAGCGCCAGTTGGAAACGAGCGCGGCGGAATCGAGGCGGAGACGCAGCGGCGATGCAATATCGATCATGCCCAAGCCCCTAGACGGCTTTACCGGCAGCGCCAATGGGTCAGGCGGCATCGCCCGCGGACGGTGCCGGCTTGTCCCACTGCCCCTCGACCGGCTCTTTCAGCAGGAAGACCGACACGAGGAACGCGACCAGCACCACGACCCAGGTGTACCACAGCCCGGCATAGGCATTGCCCGTCTTGGCGACGATGAAACTCGCGATCAGCGGCAGGAAACCGCCGAAATAGCCGGTGCCGAGGTGATAAGGGATCGACAGCGACGAATAGCGGACATGCGGCGGGAACATTTCGGACAGCAGCGCCGCGACAGGGCCATAGGTGAAGCCCGACAGCGCACTGAGCCCGAGTAGCGCGACGAGGATGACCGCCATGCCGAACGGCGCCGGAATCTGCTTGTCGAAGCCATAGCCTATCGCCTCGAGCGCGGGTTTGAGCAGCACCGGATCTTCGCTCGCGACCTCGCGGTCGCCGATCATCACCTTCACGCTGTCGAACCCCGTTTCGTTCGACACGACCTGGTAGGGAACACCCAGCTTGGTGAGCTCGCCGAGTGTCTTGCCGCACGCAGTTTCCTGCGTCTGCGCAAAGGGATCGAAGCTGCACTTGGATCCCGTGACGACGACCGGCGCCTTTTCCGCCGCCGCGGTCAGCGCCGGATTGCCGACGCTGCCCATCAGCCAGAAGAGCGGAAAGAGCAACACCAGCGTCGCGGCGTAGCCCCAGACGATCGGCTTCTTGCGCCCGATGCGGTCGGACAGGCGTCCCGCCAGGAGAAAGAATCCCATGCCCAGCGCTGCGGCGATCCCGACGATGATTTCGGCGGCCGTATCCTCGACCTTCATCGGCCCTTTGAGGAAGGAGAGGCCGGAGAACATTGCGGTATACCAGATCACCGTCAGACCTGCCGCGATGCCGAACAGTGCAACGAAGATGCGTTTCGGATTGCCGGGGTAGGTGAAGCTTTCCTTGATCGGATTCTTCGCGATCTCACCCTCGGCCTTCATCGCCTGGAACACCGGGCTTTCGGAGAGTTTGAGACGCATCCACAGCGAAATCGCGAGCAGGATGAGCGACAGCAGGAACGGAACACGCCAGCCCCAGCTTTCCCACACGGCGTCCGGCATCATCGCCTTGCAGCCAAGAACGACAATCAGGCTGAGGACAAAGCCGCCAACGACGCTCGCCTGAATGAAGCTGGTATAGAAGCCGCGTTTTTCAGGCGGCGAATGCTCCGCCACATAGACCGCCGCGCCGCCATATTCGCCGCCGAGCGCAAGACCCTGCAGAATACGGAGCAGCAACACGATGACTGGCGCCGTGAAGCCGATCGTTGCGGCAGACGGGATCATGCCGACGCCTGCGGTCGCGATACCCATCAGGGTCACTGTCACGAGAAAGGTGTATTTGCGGCCCAGGCGGTCACCCAGAAAGCCGAACAGCACGGCGCCGAGCGGACGGAAGCCGAAGCCGACCGCGAAGCCCGCCCAGACGAGCAGGATTTCGAGCGTGGCATTATCGCTAGGGAAAAAGGCCTTGCCGATGATCGCCGCGAGCGTGCCATAGATGAAGAAATCATACCATTCGAAGATCGTCCCCGCCGACGAGGCGGCGATGACCATGCGGATATCCTTCGCGGTCGGCTGGTAGGCGGCGGCGTGGTCGGCGGCCGCGGCGGCGTCGGTCATACACTCTCCCTTGGCCTCTCGGGCCTGTCCCCCTCCCGCTCGCATCGAGCGAAGTCGAGATGCCTTGACGGCGTACACGCCCGATGGGTGTCTCGAATTGGCTCGACACGAACGGGTTTGGGCCGGTGTAGCTGTCCGGCGGCGCCGCGCAAGCCTTCTTGGCGCAGCGTCATTCCGGTGGCAGACTGCGCGCCATGCAGTTCATCGACCTCTCGATCCCGATAACCAACGATGTCGTCTCCGACCCGCCGGTGATGCGCCCGCAGATCACATACATGACGCACGAAAATACGTGGGAACAGATCGCGATGTTCTTTCCCGGACTGACGAAGGACGACCTGCCCGACGGCGAAGGCTGGGCGGTCGAGAGTCTGACGCTCAGCACGCACAACGGCACGCACATGGATGCGCCGTGGCATTTCCATTCGACGACCGACGCCGGCGCCAGCGCCGCGCCGAGCATCGACGAGGCGCCGCTCGACCTGTTCTTCCGTCCCGGCGTGAAACTGGACTTTTCCAACCGCCCTGCGGGGCACGTCGTGAGCGGGGCCGAGGTCGAAGCCGAGCTGGCGCGGATCGGCCACGCGCTTCAGCCGCTCGACATCGTGCTCGTCCAGTCTGGCGCGGTCTATGGCACCGACAATTTCACCGATCAGGGCTGCGGCATGGGCGCCGAAGCGACGCTATATCTGACCGAGCGCGGGGTCAAAGTCGTCGGCACCGACGCATGGAGCTGGGACGCGCCGTTCAGCCACACGGCCAGGCGCTGGGCCGAAACGCGCGACCCGTCGATCATCTGGGAAGGCCATAAGGCGGGGCGGATCAGGCCCTATTACCAGATAGAGAAATTGACAAACCTCGCCGCCCTGCCCTCCACCGGCTGGACGCTGAGCTGCTTCCCGGTGAAGATCGAGCGCGCCAGCGCGGGCTGGATCCGCGCGGTGGCGCTGGTCGAGGATTGAACGCGGGTTTTTGTATGTCCGCAATCGACCGGTTGCGGGCATTGTGATCCCCGGCGAAAGCCGGGGCCCAGAGCGGCAAAGCACCAGGCTTGTGTGAGAATTCCCTGGGCCCCGGCTTTCGCCGGGGATCACAGAAGGATGTCCGCTCCCCACCCCAAACCCGCCATCGCCTTCAAATAGGCCTTTCCTACATTATCCGGCTGTGTCAGCTTTCATCTGGTGGGCAAAGGCGGTCGCCGGGTACGGCCGCGGGCGAGATGCGTTCGGCAATTTTCCCGGTCCAGAACGGGGCGCGCAATGGGCTGAACTTTCCTGAACTTTGAAAAATCCATGCCGCGAGGCCCAGGCAAGGCATGGCCGCGCCCACCCCGAAGTCGCCCTATAAATTGAGCGTCGCGAGCATCCACAGCGTCCACAGGCTGAGTGCGAGCAGCGTGCCGAAGGTTGCGACGACGCCGACCTGCCGCCCCAGCGGCGCCTCGCCGGGTTCCGACGGCGTGTATAGGCCGATCACATGCGCGACGCGGCCGATCAGGAAGATCGCGCCGATGATCATCAGCGCCAGATGATTGGCGCGAACCGTCTCGAGCAGGCCAAGCAGGATGATCGTGATCGGCGCATATTCGGCAAGGTTGCCGTGCGCGCGGCTGGCGCTGATCAGCTTCGGATCGCCATGGTCGCCAAACGCGGCCTTCAGACGCAAGCGCTGGCGCACCGTGTCGATCGCGGTGACGAGCAGCAGCAGTGCGCAGACCGCCGCAACGAACGCAGTTACCGGTAAAGTCATCGACCCTCTTCCCTTGTTTGCACGCGCGCAGCCTAAGCCGGTCGTTCGTCGAACGCCACTGGCAAGTTTCAGGTGAAACTTTACCGTCGCGGGACACCAGAATGACCGGGGAGTGACTGAATGACCATCGCCGAGGCGACGCCCGATTTCGAGGCGGACCGCAACGATCGCGCCTTTCTCGGGCACCCCAAGGGCCTTGGCTACCTCGCCTTCGTCGAGGGGTGCGAACGTTTTTCCTATTATTCGATGCAGACCTTGCTCGTGCTCTACATGGTCAAATATCTGCTGTTGCCCGAGAATGCGGCGGGGGTGATCGGGCTCTCGGCGCTGCGCGACTGGTATGGCGGGATCGACGGCCAGCCGCTCGCGTCGAAGATTTTCGGCGACTATACCTCGCTGGTCTATCTGACCCCGATTGCCGGCGGCTTCATTGCCGACCGCTGGCTGGGTCGGCGCACAACCCTGATCCTTGGCGGCCTGTTCATGGCGGTCGGCCATTTCCTGATGGCGTTCGAAGGCGCGTTCCTCTTCGCGCTGCTCGCGCTGATCGTCGGCGTGGGGCTGTTCAAGGGCAATATCGCGAGCCAGGTCGGCGAGCTGTACGGCCCGGACGACCTCCGCCGCGCGATGGCGTTCCAGATTTTCTACATCGCGATCAATGTCAGCGTCATCGTCGCGCCGCTGATTTCGGGGACGCTGGGCGAGAAGGTTGGCTGGCACTGGGGCTTCGGCACCGCGGGCGTGGTGATGGTCGCGGGGCTGATCCTGTACATCTACGCCAAGCCCTGGTTGCCCGCCGAGAGCCGCGAGCTTCGTGCGGAGAAGGCTCGGAAGCCAAGGGAACCGTTGACGCGGGACGATTGGATACGCGTAGCCGCGCTGCTGATCCTCGTGCCCGCGCTGGCGGTCGCGCTGCTCACCAATCAGGAGATTTTCAACGCCTATCTCGTCTGGGCCGACCAGCATTTCCAGCTGACCTTCTTCGGAACGACGCTGCCGACAAGCTACATGATCACGATCGACGCCACGGCAAGCTTCTCGATGCTGGTTGCGGTTGCTGCCTTCTATGTCTGGTACGGCAAACGCTACAAGGAGCCCGACGAGCTCGGCAAGATGATCATCGGCAGCCTCTTCACCATCGCGGGCGGGCTTTGCCTGTTCACGGCGGCAGCGACGCAGGGCGACGGCAAGATCGGGCTGTTCTGGCCGGTCATGTTCCACCTGTTCAACAGCATCGGCTTCGCGCACATCCTGCCGGTCAGTCTCGCGCTCTTCACCAAGGTCGCGCCGCGCGCGCTCAACGCGACGGTGGTCGGCATCTATTATCTCGCCTTCTTCGGGGCGAACAAGATCGTCGGCGAGGTCGGCGGCTGGTATTCGTCGATGCCGACGACGAGCTTCTGGCTGTTCCACGTCGCGACGGCGGTGGTCGGGCTGGTCGCCTTCGTGCTGTTCAAGCTCTTCCTCGGGAAGCGACTGACGACAGCCGCCTAGAAGAGGCGCGAGCCATTCGGCACCGCTCGGTCGGGCGCGAAGAGGATTACCGCGCCCTCTTCGTCGGCAAATCCCAAGGTCAGCACCTCGGACATGAACTTGCCGATCTGCCGCGGCGGGAAGTTGACCACCGCGGCGACCTGCCGCCCCGCCAGCTCGTCGAGCGTGTAGCGGTCGACGATCTGCGCGCTGCTCTTCCTGATGCCGATGGCGGGGCCGAAGTCGATCTTCAACTTAAACGCGGCTTTGCGCGCCTCGGGAAAGGGCTCGGCCTCGACGATCGTGCCGATACGGATGTCGACCTTCAGGAACTCGTCGAAGGCGATTGGGTCGGCCGCAGGGGCATCCTGATCGTGATGGGCGTGCAAGGCCTCACTCCATCTCAAGAATGATCTCATCGACCGCCAGACTGTCGCCTTGCGCCGCGTTGACGCTTTTCACGACGCCCGACTTTTCGGCGCGGAGGATGTTTTCCATCTTCATTGCCTCGACCGTCGCAAGCGGCTGGCCCGCCTCGACCTTGTCGCCTTCGCCGACGTGGAGCGCGACGAGCAGACCCGGCATCGGGCAGATTAGGAATTTCGACAGATCAGGCGGGATCTTCTCGATCATATGACCCGCCAGCGGCGCAATATGCCAGGGGAGTACGCGGACGTCGTGAATATGTCCGCGCGTCGTCATCTTCCAGCCTGCGCGGGTTTTCGCGACCTTCACAGCCAGCTCGCTATCATCGATTTCGGCAACGACCAGCCGGTCGCCCGGCGTATATTCGAGCGCGATGTCGATCTTGTCGCCCTCGACCTTGATATGCTTCTCGCCGATCTTGACCTTGTGGGCCGTGCCGTCGATCGACACCTGCCATTTGGCGGGCGGTTCGAGCCGGTCGCCGAGCTGGCCGTCGGTGCGGCGAGCACGATCGGCCTCGGCGCTCGCCATGAAGCCCGCGATAGCGGCGAGCGCGCGCGTGATCTTCGCGTCGGTCGGGGCGCCGTGGAAGCCTTCGGGATATTCCTCGGCGATAAAGCCTGTCGTCAGCTCGCCCGAGCGGAAGCGCGGATGCTGCATGATTGCCGACACGAAGTCGATATTGTGGCCGAGCCCTTCGAGTTCAAACCGGTCGAGCGCCGCGATCTGCAAATCGGCGGCCTCGTCGCGCGTCTCGCCCCACGTCACCAACTTGGCGATCATCGGGTCGTAGAAGATCGACACCTCGCCGCCCTCCTCGACCCCCGCGTCGACGCGCACGCCATCGACGCCGCGCTCGTCGCCTTCCCACGCCGGAACCGGGGTGCGGTAACGCACCAGCCGCCCGGTCGAGGGCAGGAAACCCCGATACGGATCTTCGGCATAGACGCGGTTCTCGATCGCCCAGCCGTCGATCTTCACATCGTCCTGCGTCAGTTCGAGCTTTTCGCCCGCAGCGACACGGATCATCTGCTCGACTAGGTCGATGCCGGTGATCGCCTCGGTCACCGGATGCTCGACCTGCAGCCGCGTGTTCATTTCGAGGAAATAGAAACTCTCGCCCGTCGGGTCGGCGCCGCTGACGATCAACTCGACCGTGCCCGCGCTGTAATAGCCGACTGCGCGCGCCAGCGCGACGCACTGTTCGCCCATCGCTTTCCGCATCTTCTCGGTCACGAAGGGCGACGGCGCCTCCTCGACGACCTTCTGGTGCCGCCGCTGGATGCTGCATTCGCGCTCGTTGAGGTAGAGAATGTTGCCATGCTGGTCGCCGAGGATCTGGATCTCGATGTGGCGCGGATTGAGAATGAATTTCTCAATGAAGACGCGGTCGTCGCCGAAGCTGTTGAGCCCTTCGCGCTTGGTCGCCTCGAACCCTTCGCGGACGTCCTTTTCGTCATAGGCGAGGCGCATGCCCTTGCCGCCGCCGCCGGCAGACGCCTTCATCATCACCGGATAGCCGATCTCGTTCGAAATCTCGACCGCATGCTCGGTGTCGCGAATTTCGCCGACGAAGCCGGGGACGACGTTGACCCCAGCTTCCTTCGCGAGCTTCTTCGACTCGATCTTGTCGCCCATCGCGGCGATCGCATTCACCGGCGGGCCGATGAAGGCGATATTTTCCTTGGCCAGCGCCTCGGCGAAGCTGGTGCGCTCCGACAGGAAGCCATAGCCCGGATGTACCGCCTCGGCGCCGGTCGCCTTGCACGCGGCGATGATCTTGTCGGCGATCAGATAGGATTCGGACGCGGGCGACGGGCCGATATGCACCGCCTCGTCGGCCATCTGCACGAACGGCGCGCGCGCGTCGGCGTCCGAATAGACGGCGACGGTCGCGATGCCCATGCGGCGTGCAGTCTTGATGACGCGGCAAGCGATTTCGCCGCGGTTGGCGATCAGGATTTTCTTGAACATTTAGCGCCTCCAACGGCGAAATAAGAGAAAACAAAGAGCGGCATAACCGCAGATTCCCCCAGCTATCGCGATCCATACCGATAGCGAGCTTCCCATTTCGCAACTGGCGTCCGGCCCCACGCCGCAAGGGAATGTTGCAGCTAAGATCGCGAAGGCAGCAATAACCCACCACACGAAGCTGATTGCGAGAAAACTAACGACGCGAGGCAATGCGCTCACTCCGCCGCTTCCATCCGCATCGGCTCTTCGCTCTCCATCGGCCGGAGGCCGAGCTTGGCGAATAGCGCCGCGTCGGCATTGTCGCCCGCGTTCGCGGTCGTCAGCAGCTTGTCGCCGGTGAAGATGCTGTTCGCGCCCGCCATGAAGCAGAGCGCCTGCGTCGCTTCCGACATGCTTTCGCGGCCTGCCGACAGGCGGACCATCGACTTCGGCATGGTGATGCGCGCGACCGCGATCGTGCGGACGAACTCGATATCGTCGATCTTGGCGAGCGGCGTGTCGGCCAGCATGTCACCAAGCACGGTGCCCTTCACCGGCACCAGCGCGTTGACCGGCACGCTTTCGGGATGGCGTTCGAGCGTCGCGAGCGCGTGGATGAAGCCGACGCGATCGGCCCGCGTCTCGCCCAGCCCGACGATGCCGCCCGAGCAGACGTTGATCCCGGCGTTGCGGACTTCCTCGAGCGTGTCGAGGCGATCCTGGAAGGTGCGGGTCGAGATGATATTGCCGTAATTCTCCGGGCTTGTGTCGATATTATGGTTATAATAATCGAGCCCCGCGACGGCGAGCGTCTGCGCCTGCTCCTTGCTCAGCATCCCCAGCGTCATGCAGGTTTCCATGCCCATAGCGCGCACGCCCTCGACCATCTCGACGATCGCGGGCATGTCGCGATCCTTGGGGTTGCGCCACGCGGCGCCCATGCAGAAGCGCTTCGAGCCCGCGTCCTTCGCCTGCGCCGCCGCCTGCAGCACCGCGCGCACATCCATCAGCTTGGTCGCCTTGAGGCCACTGTCGGCATGCTTCGACTGCGAGCAATAGCCGCAATCCTCGACGCAGCCGCCGGTCTTGATGCTTAGCAGAGTGCAAAGCTGCACCTCGCCGTGCGCATGATGACGGCGGTGGACGCCCTGCGCCTCCCACATCAATTCGTCGAACGGCAGATCGAAGAGGGCAGCGATTTCTTCGCGGGTCCAGTTGGTGCGACATTCCCCCACCCCGTTCGCATCGAGCGAAGTCGAGATGCCCCTCGGGCTGGGCGCAGGGTCGATGGGTGTCTCGACTTCGCTCGACACGAACGGGGTAGAGAGATTCATATTGGTCACGCAGCTTCTCCAATCGGCGGCATATTATGGCCCAGCAAACGCAGCACATCGGCGGCGCATTCGACGACGTTCGAGCCGGGGCCATAGATACCCTGCACGCCCGCGTCGCGGAGATAGTCGTAATCCTGCGGCGGGATGACGCCGCCCGCGATCACCTTGATGTCGCTACGCCCCGCTTCGCGAAGCTTGTTGATCAGCTCGGGGATCAGCGTCTTGTGGCCCGCGGCAAGGCTCGACGCGCCGACGACATCGACGCCGCTTTCGAGCGCCAGCACGACGGTCTCCTCGGGCGTCTGGAACAGCGGGCCCGACACGACGTCGAAGCCCATGTCGCCGAACGCCGAGGCGATGATATTCGCACCGCGATCATGCCCGTCCTGCCCCATCTTGGCGACGAGCAGCTTGGGCTTGCGCCCCATCCGGCGTTCGACCGCGGCGACCCCGTCGAGCACCTGCTGCCAGCGCGCATCGCCCTCGTAGGGCGCGGCATAGACGCCCTTCACCGGGGTCGGCTGGGTCGCATAACGCTGGAAGCTCTTTTCCATAGCGGCACTGATCTCGCCGAGCGTGGCGCGCGCACGGGCGGCTTCGACGGCGTGCGCGAGCAGGTTGTTCTCGATCGACTGCTCGCCCGCCGCCGCATCGCGGAGAGCCTTCAGCGCCGCCTGACATGCCGCTTCGTCGCGGCCCGCCTTGGTCCTGTTGATCCGCGCGATCTGCGCCTCGCGGACCTTGCTGTTATCGACCTCGAGCGTTTCGAGCAGGTCTTCATTGGCGAGGCGATATTTGTTCACGCCGACGATCACATCGTCACCGCGATCGACACGCGCCTGACGAGCGGCGGCGGCGGTCTCGATCATCGCCTTCGGCCAGCCGGCGGCAACGGCCTTCGCCATCCCGCCTTCCTTCTCGACGCGCTCGATGATCTCCCAAGCCTTGTCGACCAGCTCCTGCGTCAGCGCCTCGACATAATAGGAGCCGCCGAGCGGATCGACGACCTTGGTCATCCCCGTCTCTTCCTGGATGACGATCTGCGTGTTGCGCGCGATGCGGGCGGAGAAGTCGGTCGGCAGCGCGATCGCCTCGTCGAGCGCGTTGGTGTGCAGGCTCTGTGTGCCACCCAGCATCGCCGCCATCGCCTCGATCGTCGTGCGCATGACGTTGTTATAGGGGTCTTGCTCGGTCAGGCTGACCCCCGACGTCTGGCAATGCGTGCGCAGCATCTTCGACCGCTCGTCCTTCGCGCCGAGGTTGGTCATCACGCGGTGCCACAGCACGCGCGCGGCGCGGAGCTTTGCGATTTCCATGAAGAAGTTCATGCCGATCGCGAAGAAGAAGGACAGGCGCCCGGCGAACTTGTCGATGTCGAGGCCGCTTGCGACGCCGTAGCGCACATATTCTGCGCCGTCGGCAATCGTGAAGGCGAGCTCCTGCACCTGCGTCGCGCCGGCTTCCTGCATATGATAGCCGGAGATCGAGATGCTGTTGAACTTCGGCATCTCGCGCGACGTGTAGCCGAAAATGTCGCTGATGATCCGCATCGAGGGCTCGGGCGGGTAGATATAGGTGTTGCGGACCATGAACTCCTTGAGGATGTCGTTCTGGATGGTCCCGTCGAGCAATTTGCGGTCGACCCCCTGCTCCTCGCCCGCGACGATAAAGAAGGCGAGGATGGGGATCACCGCGCCGTTCATCGTCATGCTGACCGACATCTGATCAAGCGGGATGCCGTCGAACAATATCTTCATATCCTCGACGCTGTCGATCGCGACCCCGGCCTTGCCGACGTCGCCGACGACGCGCGGGTGGTCGCTGTCATAGCCGCGGTGCGTCGCGAGGTCGAAGGCTACCGACAAACCCTTCTGTCCTGCGGCAAGGTTGCGGCGATAGAAGGCGTTCGATTCCTCGGCGGTCGAGAAGCCCGCATATTGCCGGATCGTCCACGGCCGCCCCGCATACATCGACGCGCGCACGCCGCGCGTGAAGGGCGCGAAGCCGGGCAGGCCGGGGTCGACCGTCACATCTTCCGCAGTATAGAGCGGCTTGACGTCGATCCCCTCGGGTGTGTGCCAGGTGAGGTCCTTGCCCTTCACTTCCTTGGCAGCGGCTTCGGCCCATTGGCCGAGGGTGGGTTTGTCGGTCATATGCAATCTCGTTTCGTGCTCCCCGGCGCAAGCCGGGGTCCAGAAGTCGTGAGCCCCGGCTTGCGCCGGGGAACACAGGTCAGTGATCGCCCTTCGGCGTCTCCATAATCTCGGTCAGTACCCCGCCCATATCCTTGGGGTGCAGGAAGAAAATCAACGTCCCATGCGCCCCGATCCGCGGTTCGCCGAGCACCCGCTTGCCCATCGCTTCGAACTCGGCCTTGGCGGCATAGATATCGGGCACCTCGTAGCACATATGATGCTGCCCCCCCGCCGGGTTCTTCTCCAGAAACCCCGCGATCGAGACATTGCCCGGCAGCGGCTCGATCAGCTCGATCTGCGTCCCGTTGAGCGCCCCGTCCGCCCCCGGCGTATCGACGAAGCAGACCTTCACGCCCTGCTCGGGCAGGTCGAAAGGTTCATGGATCTGCGTCGCGCCCATCACATCGCGGTAAAAGACGATGCTGTCCGCGATCGACGGCGTCGCGACGCCGATATGGTTGAGGCGGCCTAGTTTCATTCAATCAATCCCAATGCCCATAACAGCCCCCAGCACCCGATTGCCACAAACAGCACGCCCATCGCCGCTGTAAGAATGTGCCAACCGATCAAGAAACGATGCCAGTTTGGCCATTCCTTCTGATCAAATTCTTTGAACCCATATGAGAAATATCGCTCATCCCTTCGCTTCACGAACCGGATGCTTTGCCAGGTAAAAGCCACCGCAATCGCCAGCCAAAGCAGCAGAAAAGCAATATCTCCACTTCCCCAGCGCATCGCTACAGCGGAATATTGTCATGCTTCTTCCACGGATTCTCCAACTGCTTGTTCCGTAGCTTCCGCAGCCCCAGCGCGATCCGCCGCCGCGTCGAGTGCGGGTAAATCACCTCGTCGATATAGCCGCGCTGCGCCGCGACGAACGGGTTCGCGAAGCGGTCCTCATATTCTTTCGTGCGCTCGGCGATCTTCTCGGGGTCGCCGATATCGCTGCGGAAGATGATTTCCACGGCGCCCTTCGCGCCCATCACGGCGATTTCGGCGGTCGGCCACGCATAGTTCAAATCTCCGCGCAGATGCTTCGACGCCATCACGTCATAGGCGCCGCCATAGGCCTTGCGCGTGATCACCGTGATCTTGGGCACCGTTGCCTCGGCATAGGCGAACAGCAGCTTCGCGCCATGCTTGATGATGCCGTTATATTCCTGCGCGGTGCCGGGCAGGAAGCCGGGGACGTCGACGAAGGTGATAATCGGGATTTCGAACGCGTCGCAGAAGCGGACGAAGCGCGCCGCCTTCTTCGACGAGTTGATGTCGAGCACCCCCGCGAGCACCAGCGGCTGGTTCGCGACGATGCCGATGGTGCGCCCCTCGATGCGGCCGAAACCGCAGATGATGTTTGCGGCATGCGCCGGCTGCACCTCGAAGAAATCGCCCTCGTCGACGGTCTTCCGGATCAGCTCGTGCATGTCGTACGGCTGGTTCGCGTTCGGCGGAATCAGCGTGTCGAGGCTCATTTCGGCACGGTCGAACGGGTCGCTGGTCGGCCGCACCGGCACGCCGCTGCGGTTATTCTCGGGCAGGTAATCGAAGAAATCGCGCGTCGCGAGCAGCGCCTCGATATCATTCTCGAACGCGATGTCGGCGACCGAGCTTTTGGTCGTGTGGGTGATCGCGCCGCCCAGCTCTTCCTGCGTCACCACCTCGTTGGTCACGGTCTTGACGACATCGGGGCCGGTGACGAACATGTATGAGCTGTCCTTCACCATGAAGATGAAGTCGGTCATCGCCGGGCTGTACACTGCGCCGCCTGCGCACGGGCCCATGATCAGGCTGATCTGCGGCACCACGCCCGACGCCAGCACATTTTTCTGGAACACCTCGGCATAGCCGCCGAGCGAGGCGACGCCCTCCTGAATACGCGCACCGCCGCTGTCGTTGAGGCCGATCACCGGCGCCCCGACGAGCATCGCCTTGTCCATGACCTTGCAGATCTTCTCGGCATGGCGTTTCGACAGCGAGCCGCCGAAGACGGTGAAATCCTGACTGAAGACATAGACGAGGCGGCCATTGATCGTCCCCGATCCGGTGACGACGCCGTCGCCCGGAACCTTCTGATCCTGCATCCCGAAATCGACGCAATCATGCTCGACATAGGTGTCGAGTTCCTCGAACGAGCCTTCGTCGAGCAGCACATCGAGCCGCTCGCGCGCCGTCAGCTTGCCCTTGGCATGCTGCGCATCGATGCGCTTCTGGCCGCCCCCAAGGGCCGCGGCGGCGCGGCGGCGTTCCATTTCGGCGATATTGGCGGACACTCGGCTTCTCCGTCAGAATGGGAATGTGCCGTCTGCGCCGAATGCCCGGTTCATGCAAATGTGAATTTGCAAAGTTGCAAAGTACAAGTTTGCAAAGTATCGAAGCGCATGGCCCGCCAACGCATCTTCGCCGGAAACCGGCTGCGGCAGCTACGCAGCGAGCGCGGCATCCGTCAGTCCGAGTTCGCCGAAACGCTGGGAATCTCGACCTCGTATCTCAGCCAGATCGAGCACGACGATCGTCCGCTGACGCCGGGGCTGCTCGACCGGCTGCAAAAGCTGTTTCCGCTCGAATGGGAAGAAGTCGCCGCGGATGCGGGCGATCGCCGCGCCGGTGCGCTGCGCGAAGCCGCCGCCGACCCGCTGTTCGCCGCGGCGCCACTCGCCCCCGACCAGCTTGAACGCGCCGCGCTCCAGCAGCCGCAACTCGCGGACCAGTTCGTCGCGCTCCACGCTGCTTACCGCCGTGCGGGACAGCGGCTCCAGATCATCGACGAGGCGCTGACCGGCGGCACCGCCGAGGGGAGCCGCCTGCCATGGGAAGAGGTGCGCGACTGGTTTCACGACGCCGGCAATTATGTCGACAGCATCGACCGCGCCGCCGAGACGCTGGCGGCCCAGCTTCGCGGCAAGGAGCCGTCGCCCGCGGTCGAGACGATCGAGCGGCGGCTGCGCGACGCGCTCGGCATCTCGATCGTCTATCAGCAGACTATCAGCCTACGCGATTTCGACGCCACGATGCGGCATCTGGTGATCGATCCATCCCAGCCCGCCGAAAGCCGGCGCTTCCAGCTTGCGCACCAACTCGCGGCACTCGCACTCGCGGACGAGATTGCTAAGGTCGTCGAAGCCTCGCCGCTCCGTACTGCGGCGGCGCGACAGTTGCTCCACGTCGGACTTGCCAACTACGCCGCGGGTGCGGTGCTGATGCCTTACGCCCCGTTCCGCGCCAGCGCGCGCGCGGTGCGCCACGACATAGACCGACTGCGCCTCGAATATGGTGTCAGCTTTGAACAGGCGTGCCACCGCCTCTCGACACTCCAGCGTCCCGGCGCGCGCGGGATTCCGATGTTCTTCTGCCGCGTCGACATGGCAGGCAATATCACCAAGCGGCACAGCGCTACACGCCTGCAATTTGCGCGCTTCGGCGGCGCCTGCCCGCTCTGGATCGTCCACGAGGCGGCAGCGATCCCCGATCGCATCCTGTTCCAGCTTGCCGAGACACCCGATGGCCTCCGCTATGTGTCGATGGCGAAGGGGCTGGTGAAACCCTCGGGCAGTTATGCGCGCAGCCCGCGGCGCTACGCGGTCGCGCTGGGGTGCGAGGCGCAATATGCCGCGGATTTCGTGTACGCCGACGGGGTCGACGTTACCGCACCGCAGGCCGCGACGCGCATCGGCCTCTCATGCCGCATCTGCCCACGCGACGATTGCGATCAGCGAGCCTTTCCGCCGAGCGACCGCCCGATCCTGGTTGACCCGGACCGGCGCGATGTGGTGCCGTACCGGATCGGCTAGGGCGCGATCACCAGCTCCTCCTCGAGGAAGTCGAGGAAGGCACGAATGCGCGCCGCGGCACGATCTTCGGGCGCGTAGAGTGCGTGAATATCCTCGCCGTCGCCGGGGTTATAGTCCGGAAGTACCTCGACGAGCCGCCCGGCCTCCATATCTCGCGCGGCATGGAAATGCCCGTGCCGCGCAATCCCGCCGCCCGCGACCGCCATCTGGCGGACGACCTCGCCCGAATTGCCGAAGAAGCTGCCGTGAACCGGGCGCTGCACAATCTTGCCGCCGATGCGGAACGGCCAGCTATCGACCGAGCGGCGGAAGCTGAAGCGCAGGCAAATATGCGCGTCGAGGTCGTCCGGTTTCTTCGGCGTTCCGCAGCGCGCCAGATAATCGGGGCTGGCGACCAGCACCATGCGGCTGTGACCCAGCTTCTTGGCGCGCAGGCTGGTGTCGCGCAGCGGCCCGATGCGGATCGCCACGTCGGCGCGCTCTTCGATCAGGTCGACGATCGTGTCGGATAGCGCCAGGTCGACGACGATGTCGGGATAACGCGCCATAAAAAGCGGCAGGATCGGCAACAGCCCCATCGCGCCGATCGACGGTGACGCGTTGATGCGCAGCAGGCCGCGGGGTCCCTGCCCTGCCTGCCCCAGCCCCGCCTCGACGGTTGCGATATCGGCGAGCAGCACGGTCATGCGGTCGCGGTAGGCCCGGCCCTCGTCGGTCAGCGCGAGCGAGCGCGTCGTCCGCCGTATCAGCGTGACGCCGAGTCGCTGTTCCAGCCGTGCGATGCTGCGGCTGACCGCCGACGGCGTCAGCCTCAGCGCCCTGGCCGCCGACGCAAGGCTACCGCCATTCGCCACCGCCAAAAAGGTTTCGATATCGCCGAACCGGTTGTCCATTGCCATTCCTGATTTTGAATCACCACTGAAATGATGAAGCGCATTCTAATCAATAATGATGCGGAGCGCTATCTTGGGCGCATCGAACAAAGACCAAGATTGAAAGGACATTTTCGATGGACCTGAAACTCAAGGGCAAGACCGCCATCGTCACCGGATCGACCGCGGGCATCGGCTATGCGATCGCCAAGCGCCTCGCCGAAGAGGGCGTAGAAGTCGTCATCACCGGACGCAGCCAGGCGAAGCTCGACGAAGCGGCGGACGAGCTGTCGCGATCGGGCACGATCCGCGCCGTCCTCGCCGACCCTGCCACGGCCGAAGGTGCCGATGCGCTGATCGCCGCGGTTCCCGCGACCGATATTCTCGTCAACAATCTCGGCATCTACGAAGCAAAACCCTTTACCGAGATCAGCGACGCCGACTGGCACCATATTTTCGAGGTGAATGTGGTCAGCGGCGCGCGGCTGTCGCGGCATTATTTTCCGAAGATGCTGGAGAAAAATTGGGGCCGCGTAATCTTCATCGCCAGCGAGAGCGGCCTGCTGCCACCCGCCGAGATGATCCACTACGGCATGACCAAGACCGCGCAGCTGACGATCGCGCGCGGGCTTGCCGAACAGACGCGGGGTACGGGTGTTACCGTCAACACGGTGCTGCCGGGGCCGACGCGCTCGGAAGGCATCGTCGACTTCATCCGCTCGGTCGTCTCGAACCCCGACGCGCCCGAAGCCGAGCGTGAAAAGGCCTTCTTTGAGGAACTGCGTCCGCTGTCGCTGATCCGCCGCCTGATCGAAGCCGACGAGATCGGATCGATGGTGACCTATCTCGCCAGCCCGCTCGCCGCGGTGACCAACGGCGCCGCAATCCGCGCCGAGGGCGGGATCGTTCCGACGATCGCGTAAGAGTCTCCCCTCCCGCGTGCGGGAGGGGGCTCGCTCACACCTTCACGATTCCGCGCTCGATCAGGCTATGCGCTGTCGCAAGGATCGCCTCCTCGGGCGGCCGCACCGTCCAGCCGAGCGTGTCCATCGCGTGACGGCTGTCGCCGCCGCGCACATTGCCGAGCTCGGCCACAAGCTGCTTGAGTTCGGGGCGGACGAGCGCGAACAGCTTCAGCAGCCAGTCGGGCATTTTCCGCGTTGGCACCTTTCTCGCCTTATCGCCAAGGTTGGCGGTCAGTATGTTCGCGACGTCGATCATCTTCAGAAACGGCCCCGAACAGACATAGCGTTCGTTGCGAATGTCCGGCGCGGTCAGCGCGCGATAATGGAGGTCGGCGACATCGCGCACATCGATGATGCCGAACCCGATATCGGGGCACATCGGCACCTTGCCTTCGAGCAGTTGCTTCACCAGTTCGATCGAGGTCGACAGGTCGTCGGACAGCAGCGGCCCGAATACCGCCGCCGGATTGACCGAGGCGAACTCGAGGTCGCCGCCCTCGGCCGCCACCCAGTCGCGCGCCGCGCGTTCGGCGACGGTTTTCGAGCGCGGATAGGGCATGACCGCCGGATTATCGAGATTGCTCCAGTCGGCCTCGTTATAGAGATCGCGCGCGGGGCCATGGCCGTAGGCGATCGCCGCCATCGACGAGGTCAGGACGAACCGCCGGACACCCGCACCCTCGGCAAAGCGCAGCGCGCGCAGCGCACCTTCGCGCGCCGGAACAACCAGATCGTCGGCATGTTTGGGAACGTCCAGCGGAAAGGGCGAAGCGACATGCGCGACATGGCTGCATCCCGCCATCGCCTCGGCCCAGCCGGCGTCGTTCTCGAGATCGGCGGCGAAGAAGCGAAGCTTGCTGTTATCGACCTGCAGCCAGCCGCGAACCTCGTCCTCGCGCTTCAGGCTGCGCACGGTGGTGTTCACCGTCCAGCCGTTTTCGATCAGCTGCCGGATCAGGAAGCCCGCGATATAGCCGCTACCTCCAGTGACCAGTACCGTGCCCGTCATGCGCCTCTCCCTTGCTTGTAATGGCTGGAAGATAGCATGTCGGTTGCGATTAGAAATCTTTTCCGTTTTATCGTCATCCCGGCGAAGGCCGGGATCTCGCCGGTGTGTGATGATACAATGTCGAGACCCCGGCCATCGCCGGGGTGACGACGAGAGGGGCTATTTCAGCAGCACCAGTTCCTCGGCCATGCTTGGATGCAATGCGACCGTTTGATCGAAATCGGCCTTGGTCAGTCCCGCCTTCACCGCGATTGCGGCCGCTTGCAAAATCTCCGGCGCGTCGGGGCCGATCATGTGGAGCCCGACGACCTGATCGGTCGCGGCATTGACCACCATCTTGTACAGCGCGCGCTCGTTGCGGCCCGCGAGGACATTCTTCATCGCGCGGAAATCGCTGGTGTAGATGCGTACCGTGCCGAGCTGATTGCGCGCCTGCGCCTCGGTCATGCCGACCGCGCCGATCGGCGGATGGCTGAATACCGCGCTCGGGACATTCTGATAGTCGACGACCGTCGGTTTGCCGCCAAACACGCTGTCGGCGAACGCCTGACCTTCGCGGATCGCTACGGGGGTGAGCTGGATGCGGTTGGTGACGTCGCCGACGGCGTAGATGCTCGGCACCGACGACTGGTTCGTGTCGTCGACCTTGATCGCGCCTTGATCGTCGAGCTCGACGCCGACCTCTTCCAGGCCGATACCCTTGGTGTTCGGCACGCGGCCGGTCGCCATCAGCACCGCATCGACGATGAACGGATCGCAATTTTCCAGATGGACCGTCAGCGTGCCGTCTTCATTCTTCTCGATCGACTGGAAGGGCACGTTGAATTTGAAGTGGATGCCCTTGGTCATCGAAATCTGCAGCAGCCGGTCGCGAATCTGTTCGTCATAGCCGCGCAGGATCGTGTCGCCGCGGTTGACGATCGTCACCTGGCTGCCGAATTCGTTGAAGATGCCGGCGAACTCGTTCGCGATATAGCCGCCGCCCGCGATCATGATCCGCTTCGGCAGCCTCTCCAGATGAAAGACCTCGTTCGAGGTGATCGCGTGCTCGCTGCCTGGAAACTCGGGAACGTGCGGCCAGCCGCCGGTCGCGATCAGGATACGCTCGGCGGTCAGCTCGGTGCCGTCGGCGAGCCGGACCTTCTGCGGCCCGACAATCGTCGCGCGTGTTTTGAAGACCGTGACCTTGTGGTTATCAAGCGTCTGGCCATAGAGGCCTTCGAGCCGGTCGACCTCGGCAAGCACATTGTCGCGCAGCACGTTCCAGTCGAAACGGCACTCGGGAACGTCCCAGCCGAACTTGCGCGCGTCGTGGATATCTTCGGCGAAATGGGCTCCGTAAACGAGCAGCTTCTTCGGCACGCAACCGCGGATCACGCAGGTGCCGCCGACCCGATGCTCCTCCGCCACTGCAACCCGCGCGCCGTGTGAGGCCGCCACACGCGACGCGCGCACGCCGCCCGAACCGGCGCCGATGACGAAGAGATCATAGTCGAAGTCGCTCATGAATTACCCCTGAAATGGTCAGGCAGACATTCGCCGCCGACGTCAATGTGGTTACGCGCCGGCGGCTTGCCAATCGAATTTTGCGGTCAGAGACAGCGAGGGAACCTCAGGCGCCGATCGCCGCCTGCATCAGCGCCTGCGTCGCGGAATCGAATTCGATCGTCCCTTCGGCGAGCCCCTTCGCCATCTCCTTGCCCAGCTCGACCCCGAACTGGTCGAACGGGTTGATCCCGAGCAGGACCGCGTTGGCGAAGACGCGATGCTCGTAGAAGGCGATCAGCGCGCCGAGGCTGCGCGGTGTCAGCTGGTCGAGCAGGATCGTCGTCGACGGGCGGTTGCCGGGATAGGCGCGCGCGCCGTCCGCGCTCGCGCGGCCCGCCATCAGCGCCGCCCCCTGCGCGATACAATTCGCGACGAGCGTTTCGTGATGCGCGTCGTCGAGCAGATGATCGGGCTCGCGCGCGACGACGAACTCGACCGGAATCAGGTGGGTGCCCTGATGGAGCAGCTGGAATACAGCGTGCTGCGCATCGGTGCCGACGCCGCCCCAGGTAATCGGCGCACTTTGCTGCACGAGCGGCTTGCCCTCAAGGGCCACCGACTTGCCGTTCGACTCCATTTCAAGCTGCTGGAGATAGTCGGGAAGCAGCCGCAGGCGTTCATCATAAGCGAATACCGCACGCGTCTGGCAGCCGAGGCGGTTGGCATAGATCTGGTCGGCGAATGCCGCGAGCAGGCAGATATTGTCGGCGCCCTCCGCAAGGCGGAAATGCCGGTCCATTTCCGCCGCGCCTTCGAGCAGGTCGGCGAACGCATCCCAGCCGAGCGCGAGCGCGGCGGGAAAACCGATCGACGACCACAGCGAATAACGCCCGCCGACCGTCTCGCTGAACGGCAGGATGCGCGTTTCGTCGATCCCCCATTCCATCGCGCGCTCGGGCATCGCCGTCAGCGCGATGAAGCGGCCGAGTGGATCGTCGACGCCGCCCTCTTCCAGCCATTGCAGTGCCGACGACGCGTTGAGCAACGTCTCGGTCGTCGTGAAGGTTTTCGATGCGACCGCGACGAGCGTGTAGGCCGGATCGAATTTCGCGAAGGCCTCTGCCAGCGCGGCGCCATCGACATTCGAAACGACCGCGACATCATAACGCTCGCTATGCCGTCCCAATGCATCGACGAGCAGGTCGGGGCCAAGCGCCGAGCCGCCGATGCCGATGTGGAGCAAGTGCCGGATTTCTCCGAACGCGCCCGCTTCGATCGCATCGACCATCATCCGCATCCGCTGATGCAGCGCCTGCGCGACATGGACGGACTCGGGGCTCCCCTCGCCGCGCTCGGCGCTATGCTCGGCGGCGCGATTTTCGGTGGGATTGGCAATGCCGCCCGAAAACAACGTCTTGCGGCGCCCGGCAAAGTCCTGCGCGGCGGCGAGGCCACCCAAAATGCCGATCGCCGCATCATCTAGATGGGTTTTGGCGAAGTCGAAGCGGATATCGGCGACCGTACGAACCAGCGCCTGCAACCGCGCCTCGGGATCGGCCGACACAAGATCGGTCAGCTTCTGCGGCTGCCAGTCGGCAAGCGCCTGCCAGGCCTGATCGGCGGTCGTCATGTCGCAGCTCCTTCAATATCGGGCCACGCCTCTACGCCAGCGGCAGCCGCCGCGCCAGCGCGATCCGCCGATATTTGCTTGACGCGCAGACCTATTCGTCGCCAATGCCGGGCGATGACCGACGCCAGCCTGACCGCCGACAATTCGCCCGCCGCCCAGCCCGGCCCCGCGACGCCCGAACCGGCGCCGGTATCGGCCAGAGAAGAGGCGGTCGATACCGTCCGTTTCCTCGCGCTGCTGGCGATCGCGGTGCTGATTTTCCGAAGCTTTTTCCTGTCGCCGTTCAACATTCCGTCGGAATCGATGCAGCCGCGCCTCCTGATCGGCGACTATCTGCTCGTGAACAAGATGGCCTATGGCTATTCGAAATACAGCCTGCCGTTCAGCGTGCCGCTGATTCCGGGCCGCATCTTCGCGCGCACGCCCGAGCGCGGCGATGTCGTCGTATTCAAGGCGCCGCCGGTCAACGACAATGACTATATCAAGCGCGTGATCGGCCTGCCCGGCGATACGGTGCAGGTGAAGGAAGGCATCGTCTGGTTGAACGGCAAGCCGCTGAAGCGCGAGCCGATGGCCGATTTCGTGATCCCGGTGACGCAGAACATGCTCGACGCCTCGCGCACCACGGGCTCCCTGCCCTGCTACGCCCCGCAGTTCGAAGAGATCGGTGCGAATGGCCAGCGCCAGTGCCGGTACCGGCAGTTCCGCGAGACGCTTCCCAGCGGCAAGAGCTATGCGATCCTCGACATCACCACGATCCCCGAGGACAATACCGAACTCGTGACGGTGCCCGCCGGACACCTGTTCCTGATGGGCGACAACCGCGACCGCAGCGCTGACAGCCGCTTCGAGGCGCAGGAAAATGGCGGCATTGGCCTTGTTCCCGAAGAGAATCTCGTTGGCCACGCGCTCGTCGGCATGTTCTCGACCGACGGTTCGGCAAGCTGGATCAACCCGATCAGCTGGTTCACCGCCGCGCGCTGGAGCCGTATCGGGGAAGGCTTTTGAGCGACCGCGTTTCCGCGGAGACGATCGCTGCCCTTACCGGCGCCAGCCCCCGCAACCTGAGCCTCTATCAAGAGGCGCTGACCCACGGCAGCAGCGGCGTGGGCGACTATCAGCGGCTCGAGTTTCTCGGCGACCGCGTGCTTGGCCTCGTCATCGCGTCCGAATTGTTCCGCCGTTTTCCAAAGGCTGCCGAGGGCGAGCTTTCGTCACGTCTTCATGCGCTCGCGTCGGGCGAAACCTGCGCACGGATCGCTCAAGGGCTGGACCTCAACGCGCATGTCCTTTTCGGCAGCCAGGCGATCGGCGACGGCGGACGGCATAGCGACAATATCGCCGCCGATGTACTCGAGGCGCTGATCGGCGCGCTCTGGCTCGATCTTGGCGACGACGCCGCACGCGCCTTCATCGTCGCCAAGTGGGGCGACATGATCGACGGACAGGTCGCGGCGCCCAAGCACCCCAAGGCAGCGCTCCAGGAATGGGCGCTCGCGCGGAAACGTCGGCCGCCCGAATATCGCCTCGTCCGCCGCGACGGCCCCGACCATGCGCCGCGCTTCCTGGTCGCGGTTGCAGTGGGCAAGCTTGCAGAGGCCGAAGGCGAAGGCGCGTCGAAACAGGCAGCCGAAAAGGCCGCAGCGGCGGCGCTGCTCGAACGATTGATACAGGAAGAAGCAAAATGACCCAGCGCTGCGGCTTCGTCGCCGTCGTCGGTGCGCCGAACGCCGGCAAATCGACCCTCGTCAACGCGCTCGTCGGCCAGAAGGTCGCGATCGTGAGTCCGAAGGCGCAGACGACGCGCACGCGGCTGATGGGCGTCGCGATGGAGGGCGATGCGCAGATCGTGCTGATCGATACCCCCGGCATCTTCGCACCAACGCGCCGGCTCGATCGCGCGA
Organism: Sphingopyxis sp. Geo48; assembly: GCF_949769155.1. NCBI lineage: Bacteria > Pseudomonadati > Pseudomonadota > Alphaproteobacteria > Sphingomonadales > Sphingopyxidaceae > Sphingopyxis > Sphingopyxis sp. Geo48. Next base: position 611,641 of record NZ_CATKPA010000002.1, read on the forward strand.
TGGTCGCGGCCGCTTGGGGCAGCCTCGAGGAGGCCGAAGCGATCCTTGTCATGGTGGACGCAGCGGCGAAGCTGACGGGCCGCGTCGAGCGCGTCCTCGAGGGCATCGCGAACCGACCCGAGAAGAAATATCTGATCCTCAACAAGGTCGATCTGACCAAGAAGGACAAGCTGCTGACGATCGCGACCGAGCTCAATGCGAAGGTCGCGTTCGACGAGACCTATTTCATCTCGGCGAGCAGCGGCGACGGTGTCGCCGAGCTCAAGGCCAATCTCGCGAGCCTGATGCCCGAGGGACCGTGGCACTTCCCCGAGGACGAGGTCAGCGACGCGCCCGAACGCATGCTCGCCGCCGAAATCACGCGCGAGCAGCTCTACCGCCAGCTCCACGAGGAGTTACCCTATCAGTCGACGGTCGAGACCGAGCTGTTCAAGACGCGCCCCGACGGCAGCGCCGAAATCCACCAGCAGATCTTCGTCGCGCGCGACAACCAGCGCGCGATAGTGCTCGGCAAAGGCGGCGCCCGCATCAAGGAAATCGGCGCCCGCGCCCGCGCCGAACTGACCGAATTGATGGGCCGCAAGGTCCACCTGTTCCTGCACGTCAAGGTCAAGGAAAACTGGGACGAGGACCGCAGCGTCTATCGCGACATGGGGCTCGACTGGGTCGATTGAAGTGAAAACGGGGTGAAATGAAGAAACCAGATTCTATCATTCTCTTCGCTCGACTTTTCCTAGGGGCGATTTCGCTCGGCGCCATTAATTTTGCCTTCCGGTGGAGCGATGCAACGGCACTCCTTGCCCAATCGCCTGAAGCGAAAGCAGCCGGGATTGGGTTGGGATTTCTGATAGCGGTCTTCGTCGTTTCGACGTCGATCAATCTGGCCCTCTGGTATTTCATTTCCAGGCGAGCGAGCAAGGTCGCCAAATGGATCCAGACGATATTCTATCTAATCGGCTTGGCTTCTTTTGCGTGGACTTTCAACAATCCACTGGAGCCGCAAGGCCTCGCGCTGGCCATCTCTGTGGTGATCCTCATTATCTATGGAGCAGCGACAGCGATGCTGTTCCGTCCTGATGCGATTGCTTGGTTCGACAGAAAGCCATTTGATCCCGGCACATTCAGATAGCCCTAAATCCGCCGGCAATCGTTCGGCGGGGCAATGCCGTCGAAGCGTGCGGTGATCCAGCCGATCGTTTCCTGCGCGCTGTCCTTCGCGCTGGAACCATGATCGCCCGTCATGTCGATCCAGCGTGTCGGCGTTCCGCGCCTGCAGACCGCTTTCGCGAACTTGCGCGTCACGGCGGGCGCGACGATAGTGTCCTTGCTGCTCTGCGCGATAAGCAGCGGGCCCGGCACGCGCGCGGGATCGACGCTGTTGGCCCGCGCGAAAGAGCCGAAGGGCTCGATCTTTGCGATATCCTTCGTTCGCGTCGCCCGCGCGATGGTGAGGATACCGAGGATCGTGCCGAGCTTCGGCTTCTTGTTGAAGGCGACGCAATTATTTTCGGCCAACCGGCGGATGATGCCCTGGTTGGTGCGATTGGCGATGCTGTCCTGCGGGAAGCCATAGAGCGTCGACCAGCTGTGCAGCGCAAAGGATAGCAGCAACGCGCGCGCATTCTTGTCGCTGCCGTCGCGCAAATTGGCCGCCAGATCAGTCGGCGGCGCCGCGGCGGCGGTGCCGACGAGGGTCAGATCGGGCGCGTAGCTGCGCGCCGCCGTCGCCGTCCACAGCGCCGCATGGCCGCCCTGCGACTCGCCCCACACCGCAAAGCTGCCGCCCGCTGCGGCGCCCGGGATCGCCCGCGCCGCGCGCACGGCGTCGAGCACCGCATTCGCGGTGTCGGGACCGACCAGAAATGGATGCATCGTCGGGCTCGCGAGACCGATATAATCGGGGGCGACGACGACATAGCCCGATCGGACGGCGTCCATCCCGGCGCTGTATTCGAAGAAATTCGGACTCAGCGACGGAGCGCATTTCTCCGCAACACCCCACGCGCCATGCGTCCAGGCGATGACGCGGCGCGGGCGCGGCGGGATCGCTTCCATCGGCGCCGCGACGATGCCGGTGACCTGGAAACGCTGGCCGCTGCCATTGCTCGTCCAGTAGAGGATTTTCCAAGCCTGCACCCCCGGAGGGGTTGCCTCTATCGGCTCGGCAGAGATCAGAGCTCCGGGTTGCTGCGCAGCGGCGGGCAGCACGAACAGGGCAAGAAGGGCGGACAAGGCGGCAAGCAAGCGTCGCATCGAAATACCTCCCGATGCGCCGATGTTAACACGACCCGATCATATTCCAAACGAGGCAAACGGCGGTGCGCTCCCGCGAAGGCGGGAGCCCATCACCCGATCGCGCAATGCGGAGCCTTCCGGTGATGGGTCCCCGCCTTCGCGGAAAGGCACGATTGGAACTATTCCTCCGCAGCTTTCTTTTTCGCCGGAGCCTTCTTGACCGGGGCTTTCTTCGCCGCAGCCTTTTTGGCGGGCGCCTTTTTCTTGCCCTTCGCCGGCCCTTTCGCCGCGCGCGCATCGATCAGCGCGATCGCCTCTTCCTCTGTCAGCGCATCGGCCTCGACCGTCTTCGGCAGCGTCGCGTTGGTCGTGCCGTCGGTCACATAGGGACCGAAGCGCCCCGCCATCAGCTTCATCTCGCCGCCGCTCGTCGGATGCGGCCCGAAGGTCTTCAGCGGCTCGGCCTTACCTCGCGCGCCGCGCCCGCCGCCATTCGCAGCGTCAGCGATGCGCGCCACGGCAGCGTTCATGCCGATATCGAAGATTTCGGCGGTGCCCGTCAGCTTCGCATATTTGCCGTCGTGGAGCAGATAGGGGCCATAGCGACCCAGCCCGGCCATAATGACCTTGCCGCTCTCCGGATGCGTCCCGACTTCGCGCGGCAGGCTGAGCAGCCGCAGCGCATAGTCGAGGTCGAAATCCTCGGCCGGAATATCCTTCGGGATCGACGAGCGTTTCGCCTCTTTCCCGTCGCCGAGCTGGATGTACGGGCCGAAGCGCCCGCTGCGCTTCGACACTTCCAGCCCGCTTTCGGGGTCGGTACCCATCACCTCGGGGCCGCTGTCGCCAGCATCGGAACCGCCCGGCTGCGCAAATTTCCGCGTGAACTTGCAGTCGGGATAGTTGCTGCACGCGATGAACGGCCCGAACTTGCCGCCGCGCAGCGCGAGCCGCCCTGTGCCGCAATTGGGGCAGAGCCTGGGATCGCTGCCGTCGCCCTTGTCGGGGAAGAGGTACGGGCCGAGAAACTCGTCGAGCGCCGCGGTGATCTCCGACGGTTTCTGCTCCATCACCTCGCCGGTGCGCGGCTTGAAATCGCGCCAGAAACGCTCGAGCACCGCCTGCCACTGCGCGCGGCCACCCGACACGTCGTCGAGCTCTTCTTCAAGGCCCGCGGTAAAGTCATATTCAACGTAGCGATTGAAGAAACGCTCGAGGAACGCCGTCAGCAATCGCCCGCTCTCCTCGGGAATGAAGCGGTTCTTCTCGACGCGCACATAGGCGCGGTCCTTCAAGACCTGCAGGATCGCGGCATAGGTCGACGGGCGCCCGATGCCGAGCTCTTCCATCTTCTTGACGAGGCTCGCTTCCGAATAGCGCGGCGGCGGCTGGGTTTCGTGCTTCTCGACCTCGACCCCGGTCTTCGCGGGTGCGTCGCCCTTGCTCATTGCCGGAAGCAGGCGCGCATCTTCATCTTCGGCGTCGTCGCGGCCCTCGTCGTATAGCGCGAGGAAGCCAGGGAATTTCACCACCTGCCCCGTCGCGCGCAGCACGGTCTTCCCCGTGCCGTCGGAGAGATCGACGCTGGTGCGTTCGAGCCGCGCCGAGGCCATCTGGCTCGCAAGCGCGCGCTTCCAGATCAGTTCGTAGAGGCGCGCGTGATCGCCGCCGCCGACCTTGTCCTTCGAGAAATCGGTGGGACGGATCGCCTCGTGCGCTTCCTGCGCGTTCTTCGCCTTGGTCTGATATTGCCGCGGCTGGTCGGGAACATAGCCGCCGTCATAGCGATCGGCGATCGCCTTGCGCGCGGCGCTGATCGCGCTGCCGTCCATCTGGACGCCGTCGGTACGCATGTAGGTGATCGCGCCGTCCTCATAGAGATCCTGCGCGACGCGCATGGTATGGCTGGCGGAGAAGCCGAGCTTGCGTGCCGCTTCCTGCTGCAAGGTTGACGTCGTGAAGGGCGGCGGCGGGTTGCGCGTGAGCGGCTTGGTCTCGACCGTGTCGACGGTGAAATGCCCCGCCTTCACATCGGCTTCGGCGGCGCGCGCATCGGCCTCGGTGCCGATCGAAAGCCGCTCGATCTTGTTGCCCCGCCAGCGCGACAGGCGCGCCTTGAACGGCGTGCCCGCCATTTCGAACAGGCCGGTGACCGACCAATATTGCTGCGCAACAAAGGCCTCGATCTCGCGTTCGCGCTCGACGATCATGCGCAGCGTGACCGACTGGACGCGGCCCGCCGATTTTGCACCGGGGAGCTTGCGCCACAGCACCGGCGACAGGGTAAAGCCGACCAGATAGTCGAGGGCGCGGCGCGCGCGATACGCATCGATCAGGTCGGTATCGAGCTCGCGCGGGTGCGCCATCGCGTCGGTGACCGCCTGCTTGGTGATCGCGTTGAAGGTCACGCGGTCGACCGCCTGCGGCAGCGCCTTTTTCTGGCGCAACAGTTCCTGCACATGCCAGCTGATCGCCTCGCCCTCGCGATCGGGGTCGGTCGCGAGGATCAGGCGGTCGGCGCTCTTCGCCGCGTCCTGGATGTCCTTCATCCGCTTCGCCTTATCGGGATACATCTGCCACTGCATTGCGAAGCTGTCGTCCGGATCAACCGAGCCGTCTTTGGGCGGCAGGTCGCGGACATGGCCATAGCTGGCCAGAACCTTGAAATCGCGACCGAGATATTTCTCGATCGTCTTCGCCTTGGCGGGCGATTCCACAATCACCAATTGCATTGAAAAACCTGTTCCCCGATTACTCTCACGTACACGCGCGAGGGTGGCGGGCGCTCCGGCCCTCCGTCAAGCGGATTTAGGAAGCGCCCGCGCCGGGGTCAACGGAGAGCGCCCAGCCGTCCGATGAGGAGTTCGCTGGCAAGGCTCGCCGCCTTGGCTGCGCCCTCCTCATAATTGCCTGCCTTCGCCGTGAATTCGAACTTGCGCGTCTTTCCGAAGCGCAGGCCACCGAAGCCCATGACGGCCGCCACACCGCCCGCAACGTTGGCGCCCGATTGCAGCGCTTTGTCCGTTCCGCTCGACGCGTCGCTCTTCTCGACGAACTCGCCCTCGACAGCCACCGGCGCCTTGATCGTAATCACCGACTGCTTGCCGTTCGGCGCGATGAGCGTCATGCGCGAATAGTCGGCGCTGACCGACAGTGCGCTGTTCACCTGCAGCCCGCCAAAGCTGAACGCGCCGGGGCGCTTCTGCTGCGAAAAATCGATCAGATAGACGACATCGACGACGCCGACGCCGCTTTCGCGCGCATAATTGTTGAGCGCCATGCTCGCCTGCCCCGCAGACATGTTGATCCCCATGCTGCTCATCCCCGACCCGAGGAAGTCGCCCGGGATCATCAGCAGCGAGGGAAAAGCGGTCGGCTTGAAATAGGTCGCCTTGCCCTTGCTGCCCTTTTCGAGGGCGATATTGATGTCGAGCGGTACGTCCTGCGACTTGGTCTTGGCGAGCGCGCCGTGCCCGAACAGCTCGGCTGTCGGCTGCACCGTGTAGCCGCCTGCCGCGAGTTGCTGCACGAAGTCGGCATAGGCGGCGTCGGTCACCGCTTGCATCATCTCGGGTGTCACGCCGACGAGCGCGCTTTTGGCCTTTGTTGTCCCGCCGAACGCTCCCATCAGCCCGCCGCTTGCAGCGGTCTGGTCGATCGATTCAAAGATGAAGCCGACGTTGAAGGCGCCGATGGCGACTGTGGTAACGCCCTTCGCATTGGCCGGTCCCGAAATCTTGACCGGCTCGACATCCTTGGCGTTGGCGATGACAGGCTGAACCAGCAGCGCCGCGATCGCGGCAGCCGACAGCAATTTCCTCATGGGTCATATCCTCCGACCCCTCACTCCGCCAGCCGACCCCACCGACCGAAGAGAAAGGTTCATCGAAGCAACCCACGCCCCCGCATCGGTCAGATGTGGGGGCGTGTCAATGCCGGTATCGGAGCCGGCATCTCGACCGGCGTCGCTGCGTCAGCCGTTCTGCCATTTGAAGTCGGCCGGCAGGATGCATTTGCCCGCGTCATATTTGCCGACGCTGCGGATGATCTCCTTGTCGTCGGGCTCGATCCGCCGCCCGCTGATCTGGCTGTCGACAACACGCCGCACCAGCGCATCGAGCCGCGTGACGAGATAGCAATCGATCGCCGGCGGCGCGTGCGGATTGCCGACCCCGCTGTCGTCGGTCAGGAACAGGTAGCGCGACTGGGTTGCCGCGGCCATCGCGCGCATCGCATATTCGGCCTTGTCGGCGACACCCGACGCCGCGACCGGGGTGATGTGTATCCGTTTGGCGCGCGCGACTTCGGCGGCTTGCCAGGTTCGCCCGAACAGTTCGTCGTGCGGCGGCGCGTCGGCGACGAGCAGCAGCGATTTGACCGCATCGGGGCGCCAGTCCTGCCCGACCGCACGGATCAGCGCCTGGTCCATCGCCTCCGGATAGTCGCCGCCACCGGTCGCATATTGCTGCGCCAGCGAGCCTTGCGCCGCGCCGACGTCGCGAGTGAAAGCAACCGTGCGCGTGACATAATCGTCGCCCAGATCGCGGTAGAAAACGAAGCCGATCCGGATGTCGAGGTTGCGGTGCTTTTCGGTAATCGATGAAATGATGGAGCGCAGTTCGGACTGGAGATAGCGGATCTCGTCGCCCATGCTGCCGGTCGTATCGACGACGAGCATCAGGTCGAGCTTCGTCGCCTTCACCGCCATCTGGTTCGCGGTCAGGCCGACCATCTGACCACCCGCCGCGCCGCTGACGAGCACGGTGCGCGCGTCGGCGATCGTGCGCCCGGCCTTCCGCGCCGAAATGGTGATCCGTTCGCTGAGCCGGTCGAGGCCGGGGAAGAAGACCGCGCTGCCATCGGCCTGCGTCGCCATCGTTATGCTGTTGCCATCGCTGCAGGTCACGACGACATCCGCGAAGGGGATCGGCTGACCGCTGCGGTCGTTGACCTTGACCGTCACGACCCGCGTCGTGTCGACGCGCGGCACGGTCCGGATCTCCTGCCCCAGGTTGCTGCGGTTCACATAAGCGGCGTAGAGTTCGGGATTGAGCAGGTCGTCATGTTCGCCCGCGGTCAATATGCCCGACTGCGGTTGCGGATAGGGGCGCGGTGGGACTCTCGAAACCTCGCTCCGTCCCTCGAAATCGGCCGATGAGCCCGCGCTGATGCCTTCGACCGGCGGCGTGGCGCTGACCGGCGCCGACGCCGAACCGACCGCACTGCCGGTCACGACCATCTCGCGCGCCGCACCGTCGGCCATCGGCGATGGCGGCGCCATCGACGGCGGGGGTGGAGGTGGCGGGGGCGGCGGAGGCGGCGGTGCTTCAGGCATCGGCAGCGCCTCGGCCATATCGTGGGCGCGGTCGCGACCGCCGCGCGTTTTGTACGCCCCGTCATTCTGCTGCGGCTGCGGCCTCACTTCGGGGTCGAGACGCGGTAGCGGGCCGGCATTGCGGCAGAAGCCCTGCTGCGGATCGATGGTTCGGGCATTGGCGTTCGCGAGAGGCAGCGGAGCAGGCCCCGAAGCCAGCACCGCAAACATCGTGACACCCGTCAGTAATCGGCTTCGCATCGTCCAACTCCCCGGCATGAGATACAATATCATGAACCTGTCGGTCGGCCGCTGAACCGTGGCTGAACCGCGATGAGTTGTTAGAATAGAGGACGTTAGGCCGCTGTGCAGCCGATCACATCAACGAAACCCGTGCGCCGGCGTGGCGCGCGACGCGGCCCGCGAGTTCGAGTTCGAGCAGCACAAGTTGGACCGCAGCCGCAGGACGTCCGGATTGCCGCACGATCTCGTCCACCGCGACCGGCGTCGGGCCGAGAAGTCCGGCCACAGCATCGCGATCCCCGTCCCCCGTCTCGACCACCTGCGCCATCTCGAACGACGCGCGGCGCGGTTCGCGCGCCATGCGATCGTCGATCGGACCCAGCGCTTCGAGCACATCGTCGACGGTCTGCACCAGCGTTGCGCCCTCGCGGATCAATTGGTTGCACCCTTGCGCGCGCGGATCGAGCGGCGACCCCGGCACAGCCATGACCTCGCGCCCGAAATCGCCTGCGCGCCGCGCCGTGATCAACGACCCCGAACGCGGCGCCGCCTCGATCACCAGGGTTCCGTGCGCAAGGCCTGCGATGATGCGGTTGCGCGCGGGGAAGTGCCGCGCCAATGGTTCGGTGCCCGGCGGCTGCTCGGCGATCAGCAATTGGTCGCTCGCGATCTTTTCCTGCAACGCGGCATTTTCGGGCGGAAAAGCGATGTCGATCCCGCTCGCGATCACCGCCGCGGTCGATCCTCCCAGCGCACCGACATGCGCAGCGGTATCGACCCCTCGCGCCAGCCCGCTGACCACGGTCACCCCGCGCGCGGCAAGATCGGCCGCCATCTGCCGCGCAAAGCGGCACGCGACGGCCGAAGCGTTGCGCGCGCCGACGATCGCGACACACGGCCGCTGGAGCATCGCCATGTCGCCGCGCACGATGATGACGGGCGGCGCGCCCTCGGCCTCGCGCAGCAGCGCGGAATAGCCCGCGTCGTCGCTGAACACGTGCCGCGCGCCCAATTTGGAGACGCGCTCGATTTCGCGCTCTGCGAGTTCGGCGGAGGCGATGCGCGGTTTCCCTGCGCCGCCCCGAAGCACAAGGTCCGGCAACGCCTCGAGCGCCGCCTCGCCCGAACCGAAGCGCTGCATCAGATGGTGCCAGCTCACAGGACCGACATGCGGCGTGCGGATCAAGCGCAGCCGTGCCAGCCGTTCAGCAAGCGTCACGCGGCTGTGTCCTTCTTTGCGCCGATGCGCGGCTCGGTCCCGGCGCGCAGCCGCACGATATTTTCGCGGTGTCGCCACAGCACGACGACCGCCAGTCCCGCGAGACCGGTCGCATAGACCGGATAGCCGAGCGCCAGCGCGGCGACCGGCGCCGATACTGCCCCAACCATGCCGCCCAGCGACGATATGCGTGAAAGCAACGCCGCCGCAAGCCAGACGACTGCAAACACGACGCCGATCGGCCACGCGAGCGCGAGCGACAGGCCAAGCAGCGTCGCAACTCCTTTACCGCCGCGAAATTTGAGCCACACCGGATAACAATGGCCGATCATCGCTGCAGCGCCCGCGATCATCGCACCGTCCTGCCCCAACTCGGGTACGAAATGGCGCGCCAGGAACACCGCGACCGCGCCCTTTGCGCCGTCGAGGATCAGCGTTGCCGCCGCCAATTCCTTGCGGCCCGTCCGCAGCACATTGGTCGCGCCGATATTGCCCGACCCGATCTGGCGCAGGTCGCCCGCGCCGAACAGCCGCGTCAGGATGATCCCGAAGGGGATCGACCCCAGCAAATAGCCCATCACGGCCAAGGCGATGATCGTCACGCGGCGCTCCCCAGCTTGCCGGACTCGCCTCCGGCTGCGAGCGCCTTTTGGCGGCACCTGGGGCCGTGGGTCAACGCCAAGCTTGCCGTGCGGCGGGCGTTTGGCGTATCGCCGCGTCCGATATGGATCATTCCCCCGACCCGGACTCCCCCCTCCTCTTCTTCGACAGCGGTCTCGGCGGGCTATCCGTGCTCGGCCCGACGCGCGCGCTGCTTCCGACCGCACCGTTCGTCTATGCCGCCGACTATGCGGGCCTGCCCTATGGCAAGAAGACGAACGAGGAACTGGCCGCGCGCGTTCCGGCGCTGCTCGGCCGCCTTGTCGAACGCTACCAGCCGCGGCTCGCGGTGATCGCGTGCAACACTGCGTCTACGATTGCGCTGCCGCACGTTCGCGCGGCACTCGATCTGCCGATCGTAGGGACGGTCCCCGCAATCAAACCCGCTGCCGAGCTGACCGAAACCGGCGTGATAGGCGTCCTCGGCACCGAGGCGACGGTGCGCCAGCCCTATGTCGACGATCTCAGCGCCAAATTCGCGAGCGACAAGACGGTGCTGCGCCACGGCAGCCCCGGGCTGGTTACCGCGGCCGAAGCAAAGCTCAACGGCAAAGCCTATGACCCGGCAGCCATCGAGCGCGCGATCGCAGGATTGCGCGACCAGCCCGGCGGCGATGCGATGGACGTCATCGTCCTCGCTTGTACCCACTTCCCGCTGCTCGCCGAAGAACTGCAGGCGGTTGCCGGCCCCGGTGTTCGCCTGATCGACGGCGCGGCAGGGATCGCCCGGCGGGTCGCCTATCTGACCGACGGCCAGAAGTGGCCTGCCGAGCCCGCTCCTGGTATCGCGGTGTTCACGCGCAGCGGCGATCGTCCGCCCCCGCCACTCGCGGCGCTCGCGCCCTATGGCATCGGGTCGATCGAGACAATTTGACCCGGCTGCTGCGAATCGTTCGCACTGGATTTCGCGGCGTTTCGCGGTTATTGCGGCGCCGAAAACCGTCGCCGGAGGGAGCGGCGCCGAAAGCCGAACTGGCACCTGACTGCGGGGCTGAGACGTGAACTATAACGATATTTTCGCACGCGCGATCGACCGGCTGCACGAAGAAGGACGCTACCGCGTCTTCATCGATATTCTTCGCAACAAGGGCGCGTTCCCGAACGCGCGTTGCTTCGCGGGCCACAACGGGCCGAAGCCGATCACCGTCTGGTGCTCGAACGACTATCTCGCAATGGGCCAGCATCCCAAGGTCATCGAGGCGATGGAAGAGGCGCTGCACGACGTCGGCGCCGGATCGGGCGGCACCCGCAACATCGGCGGCAACACGCACTACCACATCGACCTCGAGCATGAGCTTGCCGACCTGCACGGCAAGGACGGCGCGCTGCTCTTCACTTCGGGCTATATCTCGAACGAGGCGACGCTCGGCACGCTCGGCAAGCTGCTGCCGAACTGCATCATCTATTCGGACGAGCTCAACCACGCCTCGATGATCGCGGGAATCCGCAACTCGGGCTGCGAAAAGCGCGTATGGCGTCACAACGACCTCGATCATCTCGAGGAACTGCTCGCCGCCGACGATCCAGAGGCGGCCAAGCTGATCGCGTTCGAGAGCGTCTATTCGATGGACGGCGATGTCGCGCCGATCCACGCAATCTGCGACCTCGCCGAGAAATATAATGCGCTCACCTATTGCGACGAAGTCCATGCCGTCGGCATGTACGGCCCGCGCGGCGGCGGCATCACCGACCGCGACGATGCGGCGAGCCGCGTGACGATCATCGAAGGCACGCTGGGCAAGGCATTCGGCGTGATGGGCGGCTATATCGCCGCCGACAAGAATATCGTCGACGTCATCCGCTCTTACGCGCCGGGCTTCATCTTCACCACCAGCCTGTCGCCGGTGCTCGTGGCCGGAGTCCTCGCTAGCGTCCGTCACCTCAAGGCGTCGAGCGTCGAGCGCGACGCGCAGCAGGCAGCCGCAGCCTATCTCAAGCAATGCTTCCGCGACGCGGGCCTGCCGGTGATGGATTCGACGACGCACATCGTGCCGCTGATGGTCGGCGACCCGGTTCGCGCGAAGAAGATCAGCGACATATTGCTCGCCGAATATGGCGTCTATGTGCAGCCGATCAATTTCCCGACCGTGCCGCGTGGCACCGAACGCTTGCGCTTTACGCCCGGCCCGGCGCATGACGAGGCGATGATGCGCGAACTGACCGACGCACTTGTCGAAATCTGGGATCGTCTCGAGCTGCGCAAGGCCGCGTGACGAGCGCCCCCGGTTATGACGCGGTCGTCCGGGGCCGCCGTTCGATCCGCGGCTTCCTCGACAAGCCCGTCCCGAAACAGCTGGTCGCCGAGATACTCGAAGTCGCGATGCGCGCGCCCTCGTCGTACAACAATCAGTGCTGGAATTTCTCGGTCGTAACGGGCGCGCCGCTCGATGCGATCCGGCGCGGCAATACCGAGGGTATCCTGGCTGGCAAGCCCGACAGCCGGGAATTTCGCCGGTTCGACGGCGGAGCGGACATGCACCGGGCGCGTCAGATCGAGGTTGCCAAGCAATTGTTCGGCGCGATGGGCATCGCGCGCGACGACAAGGACGCGCGGCAGGACTGGGTGCTGCGCGGCTTTCGCCAGTTCGACGCGCCGGTCAGCATCGTCGTGACCTATGACCGCGTCCTGCTCGGCAGCGACATCGCGCCCTTCGATTGCGGCGCCGTCACCAATGCGCTGGTCAACGCCGCCTGGTCGCGCGGGCTCGGCTGCGTGATCAACAGCCAGGGCATCATGCAAAGCCCCGTCGTGCGCGAACATGCGCGCATCCCCGACAACCAGGTGATCATGATTTGCGTCGCGATGGGCTGGCCCGACGAGAACTTCCCGGCCAACGCGGTTGTATCGAACCGCAAGAGCATCGAAGAAGCCGTCCGCTTCGTCGGCTTCGACGACTGAACATCAGGTCGGCTGCCGCATCATGCCCCAGAAATGCGGGCCGCCGGGTACGTCCCACTCGGCCTGTGTAACGAAGCCGAGCCGCTCGTAGAGCCCCACATTTTCCGGCGTCGCGGTTTCGAGCCAACAAGGCAGCCCTTCGCGGTCCGCCACCGCCGTCTGCGCGCGGATGATCCGCCCGCCATGGCCCTTGCCCTGATGCGCGGGCCGGACGCCGACATAGTGGAGATACCAGAACCGCCCCTTGGGCCGGTGCGCGTCGATGCTGCCCTGCACCTTCAGCCCGCGCGGCAGGGCCGTGCCGAAGGTCGCGATCAGCGGAAGGACGCTGCGCAGGAATTCGAGTGTGCCGCTGTGAGCCTGTCCGGGCGCGCGCCAGAGAGCGGCGGCCTCGTCGCCGTCCGACCGCAGCGCCACGCCCGCACGGAAATCGGCAGGCACGAGCACATGAAACAGGCTTCGTAGCGCCCGCGCGCGGTGATCGGGGTCGGGCAATATCCACGAGAGCGCCGGGTCGGTCTGGAATGCCTGCGCCAGCGTCTCCATCACCGCAGGGAGCTGCACCCGCTCCGCCTGTCCGATCGTCTCGCCCATTCGCCCCTCCTTTTCGAGGACGATAGCAGCAAATCAGCCGCGTGCGAGGCCGCCGCGGATCGCATAGCCGCGATAGAGGCTGCGGCAGTGGCCGACGCTGCCCGTTTCTTTCGCCAGCGCCGCGATGACCCGGCCGAGCTCGGCGCGCGGCGCGACATGGAATTGGGCGAGCCAGCCGAACAGCGCGCGCCGCCAGAGCCCGGGCAACCGGTCCTGCTGGCCGAAGTCGACGACCTCGAGCCGCCCGCCCGGCGCGACGCAGCTTGCGGCCTGTACCAGCGCCGCCTTCCAGTCGGGGATCATCGACAGCGCATAGCTGATGAACACGCGGTCGAAGGTCGCGCGGCCGAACAGCGCCTGCGCGTCGAAATCGCACGCGTCGCCCTGCGACAGCGTCGCGGTGACACCGGCCTTGGCCATCGAACCCCGCGCGGTCTCCAGCATCGCTTCCGAAATATCGATCCCGAACAGCTGCGCCCCCGGCCACGCCTTGCCCACCGCGATCAGGTTGCGCCCGGTGCCGCATCCGATTTCGAGCACGCTCCCGCCCGGCGGCGGCGCGAGATCGGCGATCAACCCGTCGCGGCCGAGCAGATAATATTTGCGGGTCAGGTCATAGATATGCCGCTGCGTGCGATAGACGCTGTCCATCAACTCGCCATGCGCCGCCACGCTCAGGCGTCTTTCAACACATAGAGATGAACCCCGCCGTAAATCGCCGAGCGATCGCGGCGCGTGTAATCGAGCGACGCGTCCTCGCGATAGTCCCAGCGGCGCAGCAGATCGTCGGGAAGGCGGCCGGGCAGCAGCGTGGGCTCGGCGGCAGTGCGGAAGAGAACCCGCGCACCCGGACGCGCCGTGCGCGTGACTTCGGTCCAGAGGGCGGCGAGTTGCGCGTCGCTCATCCAGTCCTGCGCGTCGAGGAAGATATAGCGATCGAAGCTCGCAGCATCGTTCGCGGCGAGCATGTCGGTCATGTTCGCGTGCAGCATTGTCACCCGCTCGGCGCGCGCGCGCACCGCGGCATAATGACCAGCCTGCAGATAGGGCGGCAGCGGCGCTGCCTTCCCCTTGCCATAGGCGCGCCCGAACGCCTGCCAGGCGAAATAATTCTCCTCGAGCGGAAAATCGCAGGCGAGCTTCTCGAGCCGACCGCGCAGCACATCGGCCATCGGCTTGCCGTCGGCAAGTGCATCATATTGGGCTGGCGGGATGCCGAGCCCGAAGAGCGACGAGCGCTGGTCGGTGATCCAGCGGATCAGCTTGCGGTCGAAGAAGGGCGCGAATTTCTCGTCGAAGATCGCGCGCTGCTCCTCGATCGTCTTCGCGTCCAGAAATTGCTTCAGATCGATCCGGTGCATCCGCGCTATCAGATGCGCGAGCCCGATGAAATTGCCGAGCAGTCCGCGCTTGTAGAGGCCACTGGCGAAGCCGTTGATCCGGCGGCGCCCGACGAGATCGCGGCCTTCCCAATAGCGGCGGCTCGTCTCGTCGAGATGCGGGCGGATGAAGGTGCGGTAGTCGGCGATATTGGCCACGCTGTCGGCTTCGGCGAAGAAGCGGCGGAAGCTCTCGTAATCGGGCAGCCGCTGCGCCGCGACGCGCTTCAGATTGTTGAGCGCGACATGCGCGGTGTTGAGGTCGACCGCGACGATCTCCGCCGGGTCGGCGGTCAGATAGGACAGCGCATTGCAACCGCCGCTCGCGATCGTCGCGATCCGGTTGCCGGGCTCGATCGCCAGCGCCTCCATGTCGACGACCGGATCTTCCCAGATCTGCGCATAGACCAGCCCCTTGAAAGCGAGCGCAAAAGCGCGGTCGAGCAAGCGCTGCTTCTGTTCGGCATCTTCGCGAACGACGGCGGCGGCGATCTTGCGATTGGGCTGGCTGGCCATAGGTCATGGTCTCCCGGAGAGAGGTGGATCCGGGGCCGCGCATGGCAGCGTTTGTTGCGATTCCCGCGTCGTTTCGATGACAAAACGGCGACAGTGTCAAAAAAGCCCTGTCGCCGTTTCGAAGATCAGTCGCGGCAGTAGCCCTCGCCCTCTTTGACGATCAGGCACTCCTTCTTGCCGGCGAGATATTTGAGGCCGGTTTCGTCACCGCTACCACGGCGGAGAGACAGCTCTTCGCTGCCGCGCTTGAACTTGATGCCATGCTCGCTGTCCTCGCCGTCGTAAGTGCCCTTGGTGTCGAGGTCCGACTGCATTTCCAGCTTGTACTTGCCAGGCTCGGTAGGAGTGATCGTCGCGTACATCCCCTCGACGCCGGTCCATTTCCCGGCCCAGTCGGCAAAGCGGTGGGGAGCAGTTGCGGGATCGGTCGCCTCGGCTCCCTCGGCCGGAACGGTTTCGACCGGCACTTCCTCGGTCGTCGTCTGGGTATCGGTGGGCGCCGGCGCTTCGGCCTTCTCGCATCCCGTCAACAGGACCAGCGCCATCGCGCTCGTCAGGATCATGCTCTTCTGCATCATACGTCTCCTTCTCCATCCCAACGCTTGCGCCGCGACAAGTTTCCTATTCGGTAATAATCTCCGCGAATTTCAGCGGGTCGACATTGCCGCCCGACAGCGTGACCAGCGTCGCATCGGTCACCGCGACCTTGCCCGCCACCACGGCCGCCAGCGCGGCGGCGCCACCGGGCTCGACGACGAGATGCAGTCTTTCGAAGGCGAGGCGCACGGCGTCGCGAACCTCGCTTCGCGTCACGACCACGCCCCGAACCCCACGCGCCTCAAGCACCGCAAAGTTGATCGGCCAGGTCTGGGGCGTCTGGAGCGCGTCGCATTCGGTCGGATAGGCAAGGTCTTCGACCGACAGGATTTCCCCCGCGGCGAGGCTGCGTGTGACGTCGTCCCAGCCCTCGGGCTCGACCGCCACAATCTCGGCATCGGGCAGCGCCAGCGCCAAACCCGCCGACAGCCCGCCGCCGCCGCAGCAGGCGATCACCTTGTCGGGTCCGTCAATCCCGCGCGCCTGCATCTGGGCTTTCGCTTCGATCCCCACGCTACCCTGCCCCTCGATGATCCACGGATCGCCATAGGCATGGACGAGCGTTCCACCGCGCTCGCGGAGCAACTTGGCGGCGACGACATCGCGCGATTCGGTCACGCGGTCATACAGAACGACCTCGGCCCCGAGTCTGCGCGTCGCTGCAAGTTTCATAGCGGGAGCATTGCTCGGCATGACGATCGTTGCCCGGATCCCCAGCCGCTTGGCCGCCCAGGCAACACCTTGGGCGTGGTTGCCGCTCGATACGCCGACAACGCCGGCGGCCGCCTCCTCAGGCGTGAGATCGCTCATCCGGTGCCACCCCCCGCGAATCTTGAACGAGCCGATCGGCTGCAGGCATTCGGCCTTGCACCACACGGTTTGGCCGTCGACTTCGAGCGGCAGCAGCGGGGTTTGCGGCAGCAAGGCAGCGACTTTCGCCGCCGCGCGTTCGACCCCTGCGAGCGTGGGCGCGCGATCCGGATCGATCAGGGCTTCGGGGCTTTGCTGTGTCATCGCTTCGTCCTATAGGCCGCGGCATACAACACAAGCCGCATAGCTAGGCGCAGGAGATTTTTCACATGAGCAAGGTTCTGGTGATCGGCGCAGGCGGCGTCGGTTCGGTCGCGGTGCACAAGATGGCGATGAACCCCGACATCTTTCCCGACATCACGCTCGCCAGCCGCCGCAAGTTCAAGTGCGACGCGATCGCCGAGTCGGTGAAGACGCGCACCGGCGTCACGATCAAGACCGCCGAGGTTGACGCCGACCATATCGATGCGACCGCGGCGCTGATCCGACAGGTCGGTGCGACGCACGTCGTCAACCTTGCGCTTCCCTATCAGGATCTCACGATCATGGAGGCGTGCCTGTCGACCGGCGCGCATTATCTCGACACCGCCAATTATGAACCGCGCGACGAGGCGAAGTTCGAATATCACTGGCAATGGGCCTACCACGACCGCTTTAAGGATGCGGGGCTGATGGCGCTGCTCGGTTCGGGCTTCGACCCCGGCGTCACCAGCGTGTTCACGACCTGGCTCAAGAAGCATCATTTCGATCGCATCGACACGCTCGACATTCTCGACTGCAACGGCGGCGACCACGGCCAGCATTTCGCGACCAACTTCAACCCCGAGATCAATATTCGCGAAGTGACCGCGGTCGCGCGTCACTGGGAAAATGGCGACTGGGTCGAAACCCCGCCGATGTCGGTGAAGCAGACCTTCGACTTCGAAGCTGTGGGACCCAAGAATATGTACCTCATGTATCATGAGGAGATCGAAAGCCTGAAGACCCACCTGCCCGAGATCAGGCGCATCCGCTTCTGGATGACCTTCGGCGACGCCTATATCCAGCATCTGACCGTGCTGCAGAATGTCGGCATGACGCGGATCGATCCGGTGATCTACGAAGGCAAGGAAATCATCCCGCTGCAATTCCTGAAGGCCGTTCTCCCCGAACCTTCGAGCCTCGGCGAGACGACCAAGGGCAAGACCAACATCGGCGTGATCGCAACCGGCCTCGGCAAGGATGGCAAGGAAAAAACGCTCTACCTCTACAATATCTGCGACCATGAGGACGCCTATGCCGAAACCGGCAATCAGGCGGTCAGCTACACGACCGGCGTCCCGGCGATGATTGGTGCCGCGATGATGGTAACCGGCACATGGTCAGGCGAGGGCGTGTTCAACATGGAGCAGATGGACCCCGATCCCTTCATGGACATGCTGAACAAGCATGGCCTGCCGTGGCAGGTGAAGGAACTGGACGCGCCGCTCGATTTCTGATTGCTGCTGCGGGTGCCGGCCAGTGTCGGCGCCCGCGTCTGCAAGGGAATCCCATGACGGCCTATATCCTGCCTATCGGGCTGCTGTTCGTCTCGAACATCTTCATGACCTTCGCCTGGTACGGGCATCTTGGCGACCTGTCGCGGCCGGTATGGCTGGCGGTCCTGGTCGCGTGGGGCATCGCCTTTTTCGAATATTGTCTTGCCGTCCCGGCGAACCGCGTCGGTCACGCAGTCTATACGACCGCGGAGCTCAAGACGATTCAGGAAGTCATTACCCTGATCGTCTTTGCCGGCTTCGCGACCTTCTGGCTCGGCGAGCGGCTGACGGTGAACCATCTGATCGGCTTCGCGCTGATCTGCGGCGGCGCCTTCTTCATCTTCAAGGCGCCGATTGCAGCCTGACGCCCCGCCCGCTAGCCTCGCCGCGAGCGAGAGGACAGGCGATGACGGATAAAGCGATTTCCAGACGGTTTTTCGGCGCGGCAGCAGCGGGGCTGGCCGCGCTGGGGATTACAGGCGCCGCGGCGAAATCCCCCGCGCCCAAGGCCATTCCAACCGGCAAGCCCTTCATCCTGACGACATGGGATTTCGGCCCTGGCGCCAACGCCGTCGGCTGGCCGATGCTCGCAAACGGCGCATCGGCGATCGACGCGGTCGAGGCGGCGATCAACCATGTCGAACTGCTCGGCGACTATTGGGTCGGCGCCGGCGGCGTCCCCAACGAGATCGGTGAAACGACGCTCGACGCGATGATCATGTGGGGACCGACGCATGATCTCGGCGCGGTCGGCTGCCTCAAGCGTGTCAAAAAGGCGATCTCGGTCGCGCGCAAGGTGATGGAGGAAACCCAGCACAGCCTGATCGTCGGCGACGATGCGACCCGCTTCGCCGCTCGCATGGGCTTCACCGAAACCTCGCTGACCAGCGTCGTGTCGCAGCAGGCGTGGGACAAGTGGGCCGCGAAGGGCGAAAAAACAGACGCCTTCGATCCCGAACCGATCCGCAAGGGAGACCAACTCGTCGGCCATGACACCGTCGGCAGCATCGCGCTCGACGCCGCTGGCAATCTCTGTGTCGGTTGTTCGACCAACGGACGCGAGTTCAAGATTCCCGGCCGCGTTGGCGACTCGCCGATCGCGGGAGCCGGCGCCTATGTCGATCAGGCAGTCGGCGGCGCGGTCGCGACCGGCAATGGCGACGTCATGATGCGCTTCCTGCCTACCTATCACGCCGTCGAACTGATGCGCGGCGGAATGACGCCCCAGGCCGCCGCCGAAGCGGCGATCAAGCGGATCGAGGATGCAGGCTACAGCATCGGGGGCGGCATCGCGGTGATCCGCCGCGATGGCGTGCATGGCGGCGCCAAAACCGGATGGGAGGACACACCTTTCAGCTATTCGGTGCAGACCGCGGCGGGCAACGTGAAAACCCCGGTGTCTTGAAAGCGGCCCGTCGCGCCCTCACCTTGCGCTCCGCGGATCCGATCCGCTTTCATCATCCCGCGAAACACTCTAGAGGCGCGCCATGGAAACCAGAGCCGGCGATCCCGGGGCCTTTGCCCATTTCGACCTGACCCGCGTCCCCTCGCCCGCTTTTGTGGTCGATGCTGCGAAAGTGCGCGCGAACCTTACCGTGCTGCGTCATATCGGCGACCAGTCGGGCGCGCGCGTACTCGCGGCGCTCAAGGCCTTTTCGATGTGGTCGCTGGGATCGACCGTCACCGACTATCTCGACGGCGTCTGTGCGTCAGGGCTCTACGAGGCCAAGCTGGGACGTGAAGCATATGGCGGGGAGGTCGCGACCTATTGCGCCGGCTACAAGGAAGCCGACCTCCCCGAAATCGCCCGCCTGTCGGATCATCTGATCTTCAATTCGCCCGGCCAGATCGCGCGCTTTCGTCCGCTGCTCGACGAGCTGCGCGCGAAAGGCGAGCGCTTCGACATCGGCCTGCGCATCAACCCGATGCACAGCGAGGGAGAGGTCGCGAAATACGACCCGGCCGCGCCGTGCAGCCGCCTCGGCTTCCCGGTCACCCAATTGCTCCCGGAGCATATGGCGGGCGTCGACGGCATCCATATGCACAGCCTCTGCGAACAGGATTTCCCGCCGCTTCAGCGCACTTGGGCGGCGGTGCAGCCAATGCTGCGCCCCTTCTTCGGCCAGCTCAAATGGATCAATTTCGGCGGCGGCCACCATGTTACCCGCGCCGACTACCAGACGGACGAGCTGATTGCATTCCTGAAGCAGGTTCGCGCCGCGACGAATTGCGACGTGATGATCGAACCCGGCGAAGCGGTCGCACTCGACGCGGGCATCCTCGTCGGCGAAGTGCTCGACCTGTTCGATAACGGTATGCCGATCGGCATTACCGACATCAGCGCGACCTGCCACATGCCCGACGTGATCGAAGCCCCCTATCGCCCCGCGATGCTGGGGGAGAGACCGGATGGAATGCCGACGCGCCTTGGCGGCCCGTCCTGCCTCGCCGGCGACGTCATCGGCGACTATCGTCTGCCCGGCGACGCGCATATCGGCCAGCGCTTCGCCTTCCTCGATCAGGCGCATTATTCGATGGTGAAGACCAACACCTTCAATGGCGTGCCGCTGCCATCGATCTGGCTGTGGGACAGCGAGAGTGACGACCTCAAGCTGGTCCGCGAGTTCGGCTACGAGGATTTCAAGACGCGCCTGAGCTGACGTCGGCAATCACCTCCGCAAGCGCCTGGTGGATATCGCTCACCACGACCGATCCTTCGCCGACCGACGAAGCAACGCGCTTCACCGATCCCTTGCGCACGTCGCCTACCGCATAAATGCGCGGCCAACTCGTCTCGAAGCGGCTCGGCATCCGGTCGAGCGACCAGCCTGCGCGTACGAGTTCGAGCGGAGCGATATCCGTGCCGGTCTTCACGAAGCCCTTTTCGTCGCAGACCATTTCCTTCGGCAACCACCCTGTGTTCGGGTTCGCGCCGAGGAAGAGGAACAGGAATTTGCAGTCGCAAAGATCCTCCGCGCCGGTCTCACGGCAGCGATAGGTCAGCCCGTCGAGCTGCCCCTCGCCGCGCAGTGCCACGACATCGGTCGATCCGATGATCTCGATATTCGGATGTTCCTCTAGTCGCTTGACCAGATATTCGGACATCGTCTCGCGCAGGCTCTTACGCCGGAAGATGACATAGACCTTCTTCGCGACGCCCGCGAGATAGATCGCCCCCTGCCCCGCCGAATTGCCCGACCCGACGACCGTCACTTCGGCGTTGCTGCACAGCTGCGCCTCCATCGGCGTCGCGCCATAATAGATGCCGCGACCCTCATAATTCTCGATCCCCTCGATCGGCAGGCGCTGATATTGCGCCCCGCTCGACACCACGACCGCGCGGCTACGCAGCTTGCGCCCGTCGGCGAGATGCAGGCAATAGGCATCGCCGTCGCGTCCGATCGATGCCGCACGCACCGGCGACACCAGCCGCGCGCCGAACTTCTGCGCCTGCACCGTCGCACGGCGTGCGAGCTCGTTGCCCGAAATGCCGGTCGGAAAGCCGAGATAATTTTCGATCTTCGAGGACGTCCCCGCCTGTCCGCCCGGCGCAAGCGCGTCGATGGCGATCACGGTCAGCCCTTCGGATGCGGCATAGACCGCCGCGGCGAGCCCGCCTGGCCCGCTGCCGACGACGAGCACGTCCGCGGTCGACCCGTCGGGGAGCAGGTCGAGCCCCAGTGCCTGCGCCAACTGTTCGGGCGTCGGCTGGATCAGCACTTCGGCGGCGCCCAGAATCGCCACCGGCAGCTGATCCTCGGTCAGCCCGCGCTCGGCGAGCAGATGCCCGGCGACAGGACCGTCGGCGGGGTCGAACCAGCGATGCGCGACGCCATGCTTCATCAGCAGGTCGCGCATCGCATAGACACTGCGATCCATCGCCGCGCCGATGATGATGGTGACCGCAAAGCCGCGATGCTTGCTGAACTCGCGCCGCGCCGAAAGCACGCGGACAAAAATGTCCGAATAATGCGAATTGCCGGCGATCAGCCGCTGGAAATCGGCGTGCGCAATGCGGATGATCTTGCCATCCGCCCCCATCTCGACACGCGACAAATGGCGCTGTCCGGTCAAGACCGACAGGTCGCCCGCGAACTGCCCGTGCTCCATCCACCCGACGCGTTTGCGCCCCTCGTCGGTCGAGGCAAAGATATCCGTGTGACCCGACAGGGTGATGATGCAATCGGGCGCCATCGCGCCCTCCTCGACCAGCACGTCGCCCGCCTTGTGCGACTCAACCGTCCCGAACGCCTTGAGTTCGTCGAGCTCCGCGTCGGTGAAATTGTGATTGACGTCGGCGCGGGAGGTCATGCGGGTCAGTCCTTTCGGCTATCATTGGCAAACAGGTCTAGCGCAGGCACGCGCATTTGTCTCGTTTTCGGCCCTTCGGCGCAGCCCTGCCCCGTTTCAGCGCGAGTGTTACCGTGGCGTTACAAAATTGCGCGATAGGGTCTTTACAGGGGGGACCCCCCTGCATATATCGCGCTCCGCTGCCCCAGGGGGACTTCCAATAACCGCAAGGCAGCCTTTGTGTTGAACGTTATTTTTGGGGGTCCCTTGAGTTGCACCAGCATCATAGCGCCCACGGGCTGATTCAGGCACTTTCGCCGGTCGAACCTGTTACGCTTGTCCGCCCGCACGCCGCGGCGCGCGCAGCGCGTTTCTTCATCGAGCGATTTCCCGGCACGACCATGTACGCGGTCAAGGCGAATCCCTCGCCCGACCTCTTGCGCGTGCTGTGGGATTCGGGCGTCACGCATTATGACGTCGCGTCGATCGCCGAGGTCCGCCTCGTCGCGCGCACGCTGCCCAAGGCAACACTCTGTTTCATGCATCCGGTGAAGGCCGAGGAAGCGATTTCCGAAGCCTATTGGAAGCATGGCGTGCGCACCTTCTCGCTCGACACGATGGACGAGCTCGAAAAGATCGTCCGTGCGACCGAGGGCGCGCAGGATCTGAACCTGCTCGTGCGCCTGCGCGTCTCGTCCGACCATTCGAAGCTCAGCCTCGCCGCAAAGTTCGGCGCCGAGCCCGAGGATGTTGCCGAACTGCTGATGGCGACCCGTCAGGCGGCCGACGCCCTCGGCATCTGCTTCCATGTGGGCAGCCAGGCGATGACGCCGCACGCCTACGCCCAGGCGATGGAGCGCGTCCGCGCCGCGATCGTGGCGGCTGCAGTCACCGTCGACATCGTAGATGTCGGCGGCGGCTTCCCGTCCTCCTATCCCGGCATGGAACCTCCGCCGCTGGGCGCCTATTTCGAGACGATCCACCGCAGCTTCGAAAGCCTGCCGATAAGCTATTCGGCCGAACTCTGGTGCGAGCCCGGCCGCGCGCTGTCGGCCGAATACAGCTCGCTGATCGTTCGCGTCGAAAAGCGCCGCGGCGAAGAGCTCTACATCAACGACGGTGCTTACGGGGCGCTGTTCGACGCCGCGCATGTCGGCTGGCGCTTCCCGGTGACGTTGCTGCGCGAGCCCGAAAGCAATGCGGAATTGGCCGCGTTCAGCTTCTACGGTCCGACGTGCGACGACCTCGACCATATGGCGGGGCCCTTCTTCCTGCCGGCGGATGTCAAGGCTGGCGATTTCATCGAGATCGGCATGCTCGGCGCCTATGGCTGCGCGATGCGCACCAGGTTCAACGGCTTTGGCGCGGAGGAAATCCACGTCGTCAGCGACGAGCCGATGGCGAGCCTGTACACCGGCGAAGCCGAACCCGAACGCCGCAGTGCGACGGTGACGAAGCTTTTCTGAACGAAGTAGAATGATCGATCCAGAGGCCGGTGCAGCGATGCGCCGGCCTTTTTCTTCGCGCGCAATTGCCTTTTCCGTTTTCTTCCGCAACGATTCTGTCGTGGCGCAAAGAGGAGAGGCACACCCACCGCATGACCATACTCGCCGGTATCCGCATCGTCGACCTGACCACGGTCATTTTCGGCCCTTATGCGACGCAGATGCTCGCCGATCTCGGCGCCGAGATCATCAAGGTCGAAGCCCCCGGCATCGGCGACATCTCGCGCTATCTCGGCTCGGGTGTTCCCGATCCGACGATGGGCTCGACGCACCTCACCGTGAACCGCGGCAAACGTTCGATCGCGCTCGATCTCAAAAACCCCGACGATGCCACGGTACTCCGCGACCTGATCGCGACCGCCGACGTCTTCTTCCACAATGTGCGCGGCAAGGCGATCGCGCGGCTCGGCTTCGATTACGAAGGCTGCAAGGCGATCAAACCCGACATCATCTATGTCCACGGCACGGGCTTCGGACAGGATGGCCCCTACGCCGATCTTCAGGCGTATGACGACGTCATCCAGGCGGCGACGGGTACGACCAGTCTGCTGCCCCGCGTCGACGGCGATCCGCGCCCGCGCTACCTGCCCTCGCTGATCGCAGACAAGATTGCCGGCCAGTTCGGCGCGCAGGCGATCCTCGCCGCGCTCGTGCACAAACTGCGTACCGGCGAGGGTCAGGCGGTCGAGGTCCCGATGTTCGAATGCTTCGCCGCCTTCATGCTCACCGAACATCTGCGCGACGCCACGCTCGATCCGCCAATAGGCCCCGCGGGCTATCCGCGTCAGCTCGATCCGACGCGCCAGCCCTTCCCGACCGCCGACGGCTATATCGCGGTCGTTCCCTACACGCCCGAATCCACGGCGCGGCTGATGTGTCTGCTCGGCAGCGAAACTTTGCTCGGTTCTGCCGAATTCGAGGCAGCGAAGGCCAAGGGCAAGCATATGCAGCTGGTCTATCGCGAGATCGCCCGGAAGACGCCAACGAACACCACCGCCGAATGGCTCGATCTCTTCGCCGCAAACGACATTCCCGCCATGCCGGTCCGCGATCTGCAAGATATCAAGGAGGATCCGCATCTGGTTGCCACCGGCTTCTTCCGCCACCGCGAGCATCCGCAGGTCGGCGGTTTCTGGGAAATGCAGCCGCCGGTCAGATATAGCGCCGCCCCGCCCCGCGACCTCGGCTTTGCGCCCACGGTCGGCGGCGACGGCGACGCGATCCGGGCGGAGATCGCCGACCGCCGGTAAACTTCGGCCGTTGCATTGTCGGCCGGGCACCTTAGCATGGCAGTAAATCATAAGGGGGAGCCATATGTCGGATAGTTTGCTCGCACCCGGTGCGGTGCTCGCGCTGTGGACGATCGTCATGCTGACCTGGGCCGGCGTGACGCGCTTTCAGGCCTTTTCAAAGATCGGCATCGACATCAAGGCGGCACCGCCGGGCGGCCGCGGCGTCGATCTGGAGGGCGTGCTGCCGCCGGAAACCAACTGGAAATCGCACAATTACACGCATCTTTGCGAACAGCCGACGATCTTTTACGCGGTCCTCGTCTTTCTGCAGCTGTCGGGCGGCAACACCGAGCTGACGCGCGGGCTCGCCTGGGCCTATGTCGTGCTGCGCATCGTCCACAGCCTGTGGCAGTCGACGGTGAACCGTATTCCGGTGCGCTTCGCCATCTTTTCAGTGGCAACGCTGTGCCTGCTGGCGCTGTCGTTGCTCGCGGTGATCGCGACTTTGGGTTGAGGGGGGAGACGATAATGGGAACGAATGCAATTTTAGGGCCGGTCGCGACGCTCGCGCTCTGGTCGATGGTCATGTGGATCTGGATGTATGCGACGCGCATCCCCGCGATGCAGCGTGCCAAGATCGATGCCAAGAATCTTGTCGGCACCACCGGCCGCGGCCTCGACGAGGTGCTGCCCGCCGAAGTGCAGTGGAAGGCCCACAATTATAACCATCTGATGGAACAGCCGACGGTCTTCTATGCCGTTGCGCTGGCATTGGCGGTCGGCGGCATGGGCGGCGGGCTCAACGCGCAGCTTGCCTGGGCCTATGTGGGCCTGCGCATCCTGCACAGCCTGATCCAGGCGACGGTCAACCGCGTCATGTGGCGCTTCGGCGTGTTCGCGCTCGCGAGCCTCGCGCTGATCGCGCTATGCGTCCATGCGTTCATGGGCTTCGTGCTCCACTCGGGAATGCTCGCCCACTAGCGTCTGAATCGCGCGGCCAGTTCCACATGGGTCGACCATCGGAACTGGCCGACGGGCTGCGCCCAGTCGAGGCGATAGCCGCCTGCGACGAGCAACCTGGCATCGCGCGCGAAGCTGGCGGGGTTGCAACTGACATAAGCAATGGCCGGCACAGTCGAGGCCGCAATCTGTTTCACCTGCTCCTCGGCGCCCGCGCGTGGCGGATCGAGGATCACCGCGCCGAACCGATTGAGCTCGGCGGGAACGAGCGGGCGGCGAAACAGATCGCGATGCTCGGTCGCGACCAGCGCCCGCGCGCGGTTTGCGGCACCGGTCAGCGCCGCGATCGCATCGCGCGCGCCCTCGGCGGCATAGACTTTCCGCCCCGCCTGCACCGACAGTGCGAAGGTTCCGACCCCAGCGAACAGGTCGGCCACCGCCGCCGCATCGCCGATCGCGCGCCGCACCGCGTCGACCAGCGCGGCCTGCCCCGTCGCGGTCGCCTGCAGGAAGGCGAAGGGCGGCACTTCGACCGCTATGTCGCCAAAGCGCACCGTCGGCGGCTCGGGTTGCCAGACCGTTTCCAGCCCGTCGCCCTGATCGATCGCCAGCCGCGCCAGCCGATGCTCTCCGGCGAAATCCTGCAGCGCCATCGCCGCGTCCAGCCCGGCGGCCTTTACGCCCTCGACGATGATTTCAGCGCCCTGGTCGAGCATCTGCAACTTGACCTTCACCGGGCGGCGCTGGGGCGCGATTGCGTCGAGCAGGGTGCGGACCGGCGCGACGAGCGCGAACAACTCGGGCAGCAGCAGCGGGCACATGCGCATGTCGACGATCTGGTTGCTCTGCGCGGCGTTGAAACCGAGGGCGACCTGCTTGCCGATCTTGAGTGCGGTCAGCGCCGCGCGCCGCCGACTCGCAGGCGGCGAGATCAACGCCGGCAGTATGTCGCCCGCCTCGACCTGCTGCCCTTCCAGAGCGCCGACGACGCGGTCACGCACAAAATCGGCGAGCGACCCCTCGGCGACATGCTGCAACTGGCAGCCGCCGCACTTTCCGAAATGGCGGCACACCGGCTCGGCGCGGTTCGGACCCGGCACCAGCGTCCCGTCGGCAGCAAGCCGGTCGCCCGGCACGCCGCCTGCAACATGGCGCCCGTCGGCAGTCACGCCATCGCCGCGCGCGGCAATGCGCTCGATCAGCCCACTGTCTATCATTCTATTCCCTAACCAGATCGTCGGCGACAAGGCCGGGGCCTATATGCGCCGCGCGCGCAATATGCCAGCCCACCGCGGCGACGGCCGCATCGAAGGGGTCGCCGCCGCGCGCCAGCATCGCCCCGCAGGCGCCCGCCAGCACGTCCCCGCTGCCCGCCGTCGCCAGCCACGGACTGCCCGGCCATGCCGCGACAACGCGGCCGTCGGGCGCGGCGATGACGGTATCGGCGCCCTTGTAGATGACGACCGATCCCGTTTCCTTGGCGGCGACCAACGCTCGGTCGATCTTGCTCCCCTCTGCGCCCGGAAACGCGCGCACAAACTCGCCCTCATGCGGCGTCAGAATAGCCGTCACCCCACCCCCGCGCAGGCGCGGCAGCGCGGCATCGATCGCCGCCGCATCGAGTACCAGCGGCTTGGCGCTGTCGATCGCGGACGCGACATCGCGATCGAGCGCCATGCCCGCCGGATAGCCCGGACCGATGACCACGGCCCCGACGCGTTTGTCGCCCAGCCGCTCTCGATAATTGGCGCCATCCTCGACGATGATCGCGAACAACGGCGCTGTATCCGCTCCGCTCAGCACCGCATAACCCGCCCCGGCGCGCAGGCCTGCAGCGGCAGCGAGCGCAGCGGCGCCCGGCATCGCCCCCGCGCGAACGAGCATCATCCCGCGATTGAACTTATGCGACGTCACGCCGGGCGCCGACGCGCGCGGGCGCGGCAGGCTGCGGATCGTCGCATCGCACGCGATCCCGATCCCGGCGAGCAGGACGCGTCCACAATGCTGCGCAGCGGGCAACAGGACGTGCGCGGGCTTCAGCGCACCCAGCGCCACCGTCACATGCGCGGGAAGCGGCGGCACCCAATCATGCTTGCCATCGGCATCGACCCCGCTTGGCACATCGACCGCGATCACGCGGCGAAAAGCCAGCGCTCGAAGCCGCCCGGTCAGGTCGGCCGCCAGCGGCCGCGTCAACCCGACGCCGAACAGGGCATCGACCACCACGGGCGCTGCGACAAGATTCTCGTCGATCGGCTCGACCGCCCCCGCCCACTTTGCCCGCGCCGCCTTCGCGAGATCGGTGGTCGGCGGCGCCAGTGCGGCGACGCGTACATTCGCCCCGCGCTCACTGAGCAGTCGTGCCGCGACATAGCCATCGCCGCCATTGTTGCCGGGGCCGCACAGGATCAGAACCGGCGCCGCCGCTGCCATCCGCCACGCGGTCTCGGCCACAGCAGCACCCGCACGGTCCATCAGCTCGGAAAGCGGGGTGCCCGACGCGGCACACGCCGCTTCGGCGTCACGCATCGCTCTGCTGGTCAGGATCGGGGCGTCGGCGGGAAGGGACATAGGACCCGACCCTAGCACGCCCGAACCAAAAGTCGCGCTACTTCGGCCCCTTCGTGTTCGCAGGCAGGCGATAACGGTCGCCGCCAACCGCGACCTCGATGACCCCGTCGCCGATGATCATGACCTTGGCGGGCTCCGACCCGTCGGCCGCTATCACGCCGCGCCCGTCGGTCGCGATCTGCAACCGGCGGTATCCCACGTCGGGCTTGCCCACGACCAGGATCGTCGCGTCGTCACCGCTCATCTCGTCGATGGTACAGGTGCGGTCGAATGCCTTCGCCCCTTCGAGCGCGCATTCGATGCGCCCATCCTTCAGGGCTTGGTTCGACCCGTGCGCCTCGGCTTCGGCCAGCGCGCCATTGTCGGGCGCACCGTTGCAGCCCGACGCCAGCAGCAATGCGCTGGCCGGACCGAAAAGGCGCCCGATCATTTGCGCCGAAGCTGCGACAAATCGCGCACCGCGCCGCGCGCCGCACTTGTCGTCATCGCGGCATAAGCCTCCAGCGCGACCGAAATCTTGCGCGGGCGCGGCTTCGCCGGCTGCCAGCCGGCCTCGCCCTTCGCATCCATCGCGGCGCGGCGTTCGGCCAGCACGCTGTCGCCGACCATCAGGTTGATCGCGCGCGCGGGAATGTCGATCTCGATCATGTCGCCATTCTCGACCAGCCCGATCGCGCCGCCCTCGGCCGCCTCGGGCGAGACATGGCCGATCGACAGGCCCGACGTGCCGCCCGAGAAGCGCCCGTCGGTGATCAGCGCGCAGGCTGCACCGAGCCCCTTCGATTTGAGGTAGCTCGTCGGATACAGCATTTCCTGCATCCCCGGCCCGCCCTTCGGCCCTTCGTAGCGGATGACGACGACGTCGCCGGCCTCGACCTGTCCGGTCAGGATGCCGGCCACTGCGGCGTCCTGGCTCTCATAGACTTTTGCCGGACCCGAAAATTTCAGGATGCTCTCATCCACGCCTGCGGTCTTCACGATGCAGCCGTCGAGCGCGATATTGCCCGACAGCACCGCAAGCCCGCCATCCTTGCTGAACGCATGATCCGCCGAACGGATCACCCCGCCCTCGCGATCCAGATCGAGCGAGTCCCAGCGCCGGTCCTGGCTGAACGCGGTCTGCGTCGGCACGCCGCCAGGCGCCGCGAGGAAGAATTTCTGCACGTCGGGATCGTTCGTCCGCGCGATATCCCATTTGCTCAGCGCATCGCCTAGCGTCGCGCTGTGCACCGTCGGCAAATGCGCGTGGAGCAACCCCGCGCGATCGAGTTCGCCGAGAATCGCCATAATCCCGCCCGCGCGGTGGACATCCTCCATATGCACGTCGCTTTTCGCGGGCGCGACCTTCGACAGGCACGGTACGCGGCGCGACAGGCGGTCGATATCTTTCATTGTGAAATCGACCCCTGCCTCGTGCGCGGCGGCGAGCAGGTGGAGCACCGTGTTCGTCGAACCGCCCATCGCGATGTCGAGGCTCATCGCATTCTCGAACGCCTCGAAGCTCGCGATCCTGCGCGGCAGGACGGCCTCGTCATCCTCTTCATAATAGCGGCGGCACATTTCGACGACGATCCGCCCCGCGCGCAGGAACAGCTCCTCGCGGTCGGCATGTGTTGCCAGCGTCGAACCATTGCCCGGCAGCGAAAGCCCCAATGCTTCGGTCAGGCAGTTCATCGAGTTCGCGGTGAACATCCCCGAGCAGCTGCCACACGTCGGGCACGCCGAACGCTCGATCGCCTGCACTTCCTCGTCGGTGTATTTTTCATCCGCGGCGGCGACCATTGCGTCGACGAGGTCCAGCGCGACCTCCTTGCCCTTCAGCACCACCTTGCCCGCCTCCATCGGTCCCCCCGAGACGAACACCACCGGGATGTTGATCCTGAGGGCCGCCATCAGCATCCCTGGCGTGATCTTGTCGCAGTTGGAGATGCACACCATCGCGTCGGCGCAATGCGCGTTGACCATATATTCGACGCTATCGGCGATCAGGTCGCGGCTCGGCAGCGAATAGAGCATCCCGTCATGCCCCATGGCGATGCCGTCATCCACCGCGATCGTGTTGAATTCCTTGGCGACGCCGCCAGCGGCCTCGATCTCGCGCGCGACCATCTGGCCGAGGTCTTTGAGATGCACATGGCCGGGCACGAACTGGGTAAAGCTGTTCACCACGGCGATGATCGGCTTGCCGAAGTCGCTGTCCTTCATCCCCGTCGCGCGCCAAAGCCCGCGTGCGCCCGCCATGTTGCGGCCGTGGGTGGTGGTTCGCGAACGATAAGAAGGCATCTTGGAACTTTCTGATAATTTTATTTCAAATATTCGTGGAGAAAGGCGCCATTACACGCCTATTCGGCGACATACAATGCCACTTTCTTGCACATGCGTCCCAATCGTTCGGCGAACCGCGCCTGACCCGCCGCATCGCGCACCAGATCCTGTCGCATCTCGATTCCCACATAAGGAATATCGTTTGCCTCGGCGTGCCGGTTCATCGTCGCGTTGAGCAGCTTGCCCGAATAGGGAAGCTGGTCGCCGACAGTCAGCCCCTCCTCGGTCAAGGCGGCGATCGCCGGACCCGCTAGCCGGTCGTCCTGATTGTAGAGAACACCGACGTGCCACGGGCGCGCGTGCGCCGGATCGCTCGCCAGCGCCGGCGTAAAGCTGTGCAGCGACAGGATCATCGCCGGACGATGCGCCGCGATCGTCGCCGCGATATGCGCATGATACGGCCGGAAGAAGCGCGCCAGCCGCGCCTCACGCCCCGCATGGTCGAGCGCATTGCCGGGAATGGCGTGGCCATCGCTGGCGATCGGAATGGCGCCGGGCACGTCCTCGTCACGATTGCAGTCGACGACCAGCCGCGACACGCCGCCGAGGATCGCCGTATCGACAACGCTCGCCTCGACGAGCAGCGCTGCCACTTCGGAAACGCCAAGATCGATCGCGATATGCTCGCGCAGCAACGCGCGATCGATGCCGAGATCGATATCCGGCGGCACATGCGCCGACGCATGATCGCCGATCAACAGGATACCGCCGGCACGCGGCGTCCCGAGCTGACGCCACGCCTCGCTCATCGCAGCGTCCCTGCCATCTGCCACCAATGCGGATGGCTCTCCGCGAGCCGCACCGCTGCGGCATCGCGCTCCGCAGGCGCGTCGAACAGCGCAAAACAGGTTGCGCCCGATCCCGACATGCGCGCCAGCCACGGCCTGAGCGCGCCAAGCTCGGTCAGCAAGTCGGTAATCGCCGGGCATTGCGCGATCGCCGCGCGCTGCAAATCATTGCGCGCCGCGAACAGCTGCGCGCGCATGTCGGCGCCGGTGAACAGCGGACCACGATCGACGCCGTCCCATGCCGCGAACACCGGCCCCGTCGATACCGGCTGACGCGGATTGACGAGCAGCACGGGGGTGCCGGTCAGGGCCAGCTCGGGGACCGGGCTCAATTCCTCGCCGACCCCGACGCCAAGGCATGTCGTGCTGGCGATGCAGGCGGCAATATCGGCGCCGAGCGGGCTCACCAGCCGCGCCAGCGTCGCGTCGCCCAGTTCGGGCAGGAAATGTCGCCGTACGAGCCGCGCCATCGCCGCCGCATCCGCCGACCCGCCGCCGATCCCCGCCGCGACGGGGAGCCTTTTGGTCAACGTCAACGCCAGCGGCGGCACGCGATCGCGTCCATAGCGCTCGCGAAGCAGCGCCAGCACGCGCAGCACCAGATTGTCGGCACCATTGCCTAGCCCCTCGGCAAACTCTCCGTCGATCGACAGACTGTCAGAGGAGGCCGGCGCCGCGGCGATCGTGTCGCCATGATCGACAAAGGCGAACAGCGTTTCGATCAGGTGATAGCCGTCGCTCCGCCGCGCGCGAACGTGGAGCGCGAGGTTGATCTTCGCCCAGCCGCTTTCCTGCATGTCGGCCATCATGGCGCCGTGGTGGCGGCGCTCAGCCCGTCGCGCAGCTTCGCCTCGATCCGCGCCGCCATGTCGGCCTCGGCCAACAGCGCGGCAGCGCGCCACGTATAGCGCGCCTGGAACCGACGCCCCGCCTGCCAATAGGCATCGCCCAGATGCTCGACGATCACGGCATTGCCCGGATCGCCGCGCTGCGCCAGTTCGAGCAAAGGCACCGCATCGTCGATGCGGCCGGTCAGGAAATAGGCCCAGCCGAGCGAGTCGGTGATGCTCGCGCTTTGCGGTTCGGCCTTCCACGCCGCCTCGATCCGCGCGAGCGACTGTTTTACGTTCTTGCGGCGCTCGAGCGCCGAATAGCCCGCGAAATTCAGGATCGTTGCATCGCCGGGGCGCAGGTTGACCGCCTTCTCCATCAGTGGCGCCGCGCCATCCCAATCCCCGGCCTGCAACTTCAACTCGGCGCGAGCAATCAGCAGCGAGCCACGCAGCGGTGCGTCGTCCGCGATATCTCCCAGCGTCGCTTCCAGACCCAAATAGGCGCGTTCCGCGGCAGCGGGATCGTTCGCACGGCGCGCGATATCGGCAAAGCGGATAAGCAGGCTGCGCGCCGCCGGCTCGCTACGCGCGGCAGCGTCGGCGAGTTTTACCGCGCTCGTCATATCGCCCGCCTCGGCCAGCAGTTCGGCATGACGCATCTGCAGCGCCGGCGGCTGCGCGGTCCGGCTGCCAGCCAGCAGCGCCATCGCATCGCGCTCCTGCCCGTTGCGATCGAGTGCCTCGACGAGCGCCGAGCGTACCGCCCAATCCTGATCGCTTAGCCAATAAGCCGCACGCGCGAACAACAGCGGCAGCTTCGGACTGCCATTTGGGGTCCGCGCCAGCCCGTCGGCAAGCAGCCCGAGCCAGTGCGCCGCACCACCGCGCGCCGTCGTCACCGGCTGGCCCGACAGCAGCAGCATCGGGTCTTCGCGCCCGCCCGCCGCCATCGCGGTCCGCCCGCGCAGCGCCTTCGCGGCGTCGGCCTGCCCCGCAGCATCGAGCGTCGCCGCCAGCCGCAGCGCGACGAGTTGGCTCGTGCGATCGCTCAGCACCGTGTCCGCCGCCAGCTTGGCCCCTTCGGTGGGCTGTTTCGCCGCGACCCTGACCAGCGCCGCTTCGAGCGCCAGCGTCGGTTCGAGCCGCCCGGGCGCCAGCGCCGCTATCAGGTGCCGCTCGGGTGCCTTCTCGCGCGCGCCGACGTCGATCCAGCTGTTCAGCGCCGGCGTCACCAGATTGGCGATCGCATCGCCGCCGGTCTTGTCGGGCCGCCCCCCCAGAAAGGCGCGCGCGCCCTTCCAGTCGGCCCGTTTCATCGCGTCGACGACAAGCACAAGCTGCGCGTCGAAGCGGCGCTCGCCGCTTGCCCAGAGCTGCGCAGCGGCGCCGCGCGCCGCGACCAGGTCGCCCGCCTGGATCGCCTGTTCCAAAATCCGCCCGCGAAGCCCCGGTAGGTCGGGCGCCGCGCTGGCGGCGCTGGTCAGGGCAGACAGCGCCGCGGCTGGATCGCCCGCATCCTCGGCCAGCCGCGCCCGCACCAGCGCATTGACCGCCGCGCCGCCTTCGCTCGCGGCTTCGGCCGGAACGGCCGCCGCAAGAAAGCCGACGGCCAGGAGCCAGCAAGCGGACTTACATGTTCGGGTAATTGGGGCCTCCGCCGCCTTCGGGAGTGACCCAGTTGATATTCTGGGTCGGATCCTTGATGTCGCACGTCTTGCAATGGACGCAATTCTGCGCGTTGATCACGAACTTCGGATCGCCCTCGTCCTGCCCGACGATCTCGTAAACGCCTGCCGGACAATAGCGCTGCGCCGGCTCGTCATACACCGGCAGATTATATTCGACCGGGATCGACGGATCCTTGAGCTGCAGGTGGACCGGCTGGTCCTCCTCATGATTGGTGTTCGACAGGAACACGGACGAGAGGCGGTCGAAGGTCAGCACGCCGTCGGGCTTTGGATAATCGGGCTTAGGCATCATATCGGCGCGGTAAAGCGTCGTATTGTCGGGATGATGCTTCATCGTGAAGGGGACGCGAATCCCCAGCGTTTCGAGCCACATCGTCATGCCTGACAGGATCGTGCCTGCAAGGTCGCCGAATTTCTCGACCAGCGGCAGCACGTTGCGGACGACGCTCAGTTCCTTCTTCACCCAGCTTTCGTCATAGGCCGCCTGATAGGCGTCGAGCGTGTCGGACCCGCGGCCCGCGCTTAACGCGGCGAATGCCGCTTCGGCCGCCATCATGCCCGACTTCATCGCGGTGTGCGTGCCCTTGATACGCGGGACGTTGAGGAAGCCCGCGGTGTCGCCGATCAATGCGCCGCCCGGAAATGCCAGCTTCGGCACCGATTGCCAGCCGCCGTCGCTGATAGCGCGCGCGCCATAGGAGACGCGTTTGCCGCCCTTCAGGATCTTTGCGATCTCGGGATGCGTCTTCCACTTCTGCATCTCCTGAAAGGGGGAGATGTGCGGGTTGCGATAGTTGAGCCAGGTCACGAAACCCAGCGCGACCTGCCCGTTTGCCTGGTGATAAAGGAAACCGCCACCGTTGGCATGCGCGTCGAGCGGCCAGCCCTGCGTGTGGATGACGCGACCCTGCGCATGATTCTCGGGCCTGATGTCCCAGAGTTCCTTGATCCCGATGCCATAAACCTGCGGCTCGCACTCGGCGTCGAGCGCGAATTGCGGCTTGAGCATCTTGGTCAGGTGCCCGCGCACGCCCTCGGCAAAGAAAGTATATTTCGCATGGAGTTCGAGGCCGGGCGCATAGTCGGGTTTGTGGCTGCCGTCGCGCGCGATCCCCATGTCGCCGGTCGCGACGCCTTTTACCGAGCCGTCCTCGTAATAGAGGATTTCGGCGGCCGCGAAGCCGGGGAAGATTTCGACGCCCAGCCCCTCGGCCTGCTCGGCGAGCCAGCGGCAGAGATTGCCCAGGCTGCCCGTATAGGTCCCCTTGTTGTGCATGAATCCGGGGGTGATGAAGTGCGGAACGCCGAACTTCTTGTTCTTCGTGAGCACCCAATGCTGGTTGTCGTTGACCGCGACTTCTGCGAGCGGGCAGCCCTGCGTCCGCCAATCGGGGATCAGCTCGTCGAGCGATTTGGGATCGATCACCGCGCCCGACAGGATATGCGCGCCGACTTCGGAACCCTTTTCGAGGACGCAAACCGACAGCTCGCTGCCCGCCTCGTTCGCCAGCTGCTTCAATCGGATCGCCGCCGAAAGCCCTGCAGGCCCCGCCCCGACGATCACGACGTCATAGGGCATCGATTCCCGTTCGC
Organism: Sphingopyxis sp. Geo48; assembly: GCF_949769155.1. Taxonomy (NCBI): domain Bacteria; kingdom Pseudomonadati; phylum Pseudomonadota; class Alphaproteobacteria; order Sphingomonadales; family Sphingopyxidaceae; genus Sphingopyxis; species Sphingopyxis sp. Geo48. The sequence goes on from NZ_CATKPA010000002.1 coordinate 647,409, forward strand.
TCACCGCAATCACCTTTCTGCCGTCCCCGCGCCGATCATTCATCGTGTCCGGCGCTCATTCTGTCACGAAACGCGATGCCCGCCAATTGACGCGCCCGTCAACTGTCTGTTTGAAACAAATTCATGGGTGGGCGAAATTCAGCCTTGCTGGCCGAAAGCTATCATGACTGGTGGTCGCTGGCCGGGGTGGACGTGCTCGTCGGCGAGGCGCCGGCGGGCTGGCTCGATGTGCCTGCCGCGAATGACGCCGCGGCAAAGCCCAAAGCCTCACCGATTGCGGGGCCCGAGCCCGCCCCCCTGCCCGCCGCGCTCCAGCGCCCGGAAGCGCCCGCAGAGGCCGGAGCAAAGGGTCCGGTTGCCCTTCCCGACGCGTGGGACGAGTTCCAGAGCTGGCTCGCGTCAAACCCCGATGTTCCCGGCAGCCAGTGGGACGCGCGCCGCGTGCTGCCCGTCGGCAACGCCGGGGCGCCATTGATGCTCCTTACGGCGTGGCCCGAAATCGACGACCAGCGGGACGGAGCGCTCTTCACCGGTCCCGCCGGCCAATTGCTCGATGCCATGCTCGGCGCGGTCGGCGCGACGCGCGGCGACTGCTATCTCGCCAGCCTCGCGATTACCCGGCCACCGGGCGGCCGCATCGACGAGCGCGACGCCGCCGAACTCGACCGGCTGCTGTGGCACCATCTGCGCCTCGCGAGGCCCGGCCGCCTCCTGCTCATCGGCAGCGACATCGTCCGGATGGCGGCGAAACTCCAGCTTGCCGACGCGCGCGGAAAGTTACTCGATATTAACCAAGATGGCGGCAAATTGGAGGCGGTGGCAGTCGCGCATCCCGCGATGCTGCTTGCCCGGCCCGCCCAGAAGGCGGCCGCCTGGGACAGTCTGAAACTGTTCAACCGGGGACGTTGACAGATGAGGAATATGACCGCGAAACTCCTGTCCTGTGCCGTCGTCGCGCTTGCGGCCGGCTCGGTGCCCGCGCTTGCCGCCGATGCGAGCCCGTCCGATTTCCGGGCCGCTCCGCAAACGGTGCCCGACATCCTCTCCGCCAAACAGAAGCAGCTCTACACGCAGGTGCTCGCCGCGATCCGCGGCCAGCGGTGGGCCGAGGCGAAGGCGCTGATCGGCGACGACAATGGTCCGCTTGCGGACTTTCTGCGCGCCGAACTGCTGACCGCCGCGAACAGCCCGCGCGCCGAGGTCGCGGACATCATGCCGATCCTTTCGCGTTCGCCGCAATTGCCGCAGGCCGACCAGCTCGGCCGTCTTGCGGCGAAACGCGGCGCGACCGACATTCCGACGCTGCCTTCGCAGGCGCGGCTCGCCTGGGCAGGCAGCGCGCCGCGCCGCGTCGGCGCGGACAGCATCGGCGATCCGTCGGCGTCGGGCCTGGCGCGTTCGATTCCCGACCGGATCAAGAACGACGACCCCGCCGGGGCCGAGGCGCTTTACAGTGCCGCGGCCGACAAGCTGACGCCCGAGGCGCGCGACGAATGGCAACAGAAGATCGCCTGGTCCTATTATATCGAAAATGACGATGCGAACGCGCTTCGCCTCGCGATCGCCTCGGCGCAGGGCCGCAGTGCTTGGGCGACGCAGGCCGCATGGGTGCAGGGTCTCGCCGCGTGGCGCCTTCGCGATTATCGCACCTCGCTCGTCGCCTTCGATCGCGTCGCCAAGGAAGCGCCCGACAGCGAGTTGCGCGCCGCGGCCTATTATTGGGCCGCGCGCGCCGCGATCGCCTCGGGCGAACCGGCATCGGTTCAGCCGCGTCTCCGCGCCGCCGCGGCGAACGAGGAAACGCTTTACGGCCTGCTCGCCGCCGAGACCCTGGGGGTCGAAACCGATCGCCAGCGCGAGAATGTCCGCCCCGATCGCAGCGCCTGGCGCGCGCTCGAGGATCTGCCCAACGTCCGCGCCGCGATGGCCTTTGCCGAAATCGGCGAGGATGGATATTCGGACGAACTGCTCCGCCATCAGGCCCGCATCGGCGACCCGCGCCAGCACGAACAACTGATCGGCATGGCGCAGGCGCTCAGCTTGCCCGAAACGCAACTTTACCTGGCGCACAACACGCCGCAGGGGCGCAAGCTTTCGGCCGCGACGCGCTATCCGCAGCCGAGGTGGGAGCCCAATGGCGGCTGGCGCGTCGATCCGGCGCTGGTGTTCGCCCACACGCTCCAGGAATCGCGGTTCCAGCGCAAGGCGGTCAGCCCCGCAGGCGCGACCGGGCTGATGCAGGTGCGTCCCGGGACCGCATCGGACCTTGCGCGCTGGAACGGCGACGGCCGCGCGCCCGGCGACCTCAAGATTCCCGCCGTGAACATGGACTTCGGCCAGCGCTATCTGCAATATCTCAGCAAGGACAGCTCGACCGGCGGCCAGCTTCCGAAAGTCATCGCTGCGTATAACGCCGGCCCCGCGCCGATCGCACGCTGGCAGACCGAGATCCGCGATGGCGGCGACCCCCTGCTCTACATCGAATCGATCCCCTATTGGGAAACGCGCGGCTATGTCGGCATCGTGCTCCGCAATTACTGGATGTACGAAGCGCAGCAGGGCAAGCCCTCGGTCAGCCGCGCCGCGCTCGCACAGGGCAAATGGCCGCGCTTTCCCGACAGCAAGGACCGCGTGCGGCTGACCTGGGCCGGACCCGCTGGCCTCGCCAATGCCGATTGACGAAAGCCTGCCGTTCAGGCCGGTCCGCATCGCCGTTCTGACCGTGTCGGACAGCCGCAGCGCGGCCGACGACAAGTCGGGCGACAAACTCGAAGAACTGCTGACGGCGGCGGGCCATGTCCTCGCCGATCGCGCCATCGTCCGCGACGACCGCGACCAGATCGTCTCGCGCCTCCACAACTGGATCGACAATCCCGAGGTCGATGTCGTCCTCACGACCGGCGGCACCGGCGTCACCGGCCGCGACGTCACGCCCGAGGCGCTGCACCGGCTCGACGGCAAGGATATCCCCGGCTTCGGCGAGCTGTTTCGCTGGATCAGCTTTCAGAAGATCGGCACTTCGACGATCCAGTCGCGTGCCTGCGCCATCGTCGCGCGCGGCACCTACATCTTTGCCCTTCCCGGCTCGACCGGCGCCGTCACCGACGCATGGGAGGGGATTTTGTCGACCCAGCTCGACAGCCGCCACAAGCCTTGCAACTTCGTCGAGCTGATGCCGCGGCTGACCGAATAGATCCGACCTTTATGCCTCCCCCGCGCGACCGCGTCTGAAATGAGGAGCCATACGGATCATTCGGCGATCGCGGAATTGTTCTTTATTTGTTCTCGCGGGTTCACTATCCTGCGACGGTGGAACCAACCAAGCCCCTGCCTCCCATTTCGGGCCGCGGCGCGCCGACCAATTTGCGCCCGACCCGCACCGGATCGCTCGACCGTTCGCCCGATGGCGACTGGCTCGACGTGGCCGAGGACGTCGATGGCGCGCCCCCGCCGCTGCGCACGACGGTCACCGTCGAGCGCCCCCGGACGATCATTTCGCGCAACAACTCGCCCGACATTGGCTTCGACCGTTCGATCAACCCCTATCGCGGTTGCGAACATGGCTGCATCTATTGCTTCGCGCGGCCGACGCACGCCTTTCACGATCTGTCGCCCGGTCTCGACTTCGAAAGCCGGCTGTTCGCCAAGCCCGACGCCGCGAAGCTGCTGCGCGCCGAACTCGCCAAACGCAACTACAAGGTCGCGCCGCTCGCGATCGGCACCAACACCGACGGCTATCAACCGATCGAGCGCGAATGGGGAATTACCCGGTCGATCGTCGAGGTGCTTGCCGAAACACGGCACCCGCTGCTGATCACGACCAAGTCCGACCGCCTGCTTCGCGACATCGACCTGCTCGCCGCTATGGCGCGCGACAATCTGGTCGGCGTCGCGATTTCGGTGACGACGCTCGATCCCGGGGTCGCACGGACGCTCGAGCCGCGCGCGCCGCACCCGCGCCGACGCGTGGCTGCGATCCGCAAGTTGATCGACGCCGGCGTGCCGACGCAGGTTAATATCTCGCCGATCATCCCCGCGATCACCGATCACGAGATCGAGGCGATCATGGCGGCCGCGGCGGAGGCGGGAGCGATCCGCGCCTCCTACATCCTGATGCGCCTGCCGTTCGAGGTCGCGCCGCTATTCCGCGCCTGGCTCGCGGCGCACTATCCAGATCGCGCCGACAAGGTCATGCATATGGTGCAGGACATTCGCGGCGGGCGCGACAACGACCCCGATTTCTTCACGCGGATGAAAGGACAAGGCGTCTGGCCGCAGCTCATCCGCCAGCGCGTCAAGCGTGCCGCGCGCGAACATGGCATGGACAAGAGCTTCCCGCCGCTCCGCAGCGACCTGTTCCGTCCGCCCGAACGAGACGGGCAGATGGAATTATTTTGAAGCCCGTCGCCCCCGCGAAGGCGGGGGCCGCCGACGTCATGGAGCAATGGCCGATGAGAAACGCCTATGTTTACATCATGACAAACAAACCGATGGGCATCCTCTACGTCGGCGTCACCGACAATTTGCCGGCCCGGATCTTTGCTCACCGATCGGGAGCGGGATCGGAATTCTGCAGAAGATGGAACTTGAAGCGGCTGGTTTATGCCGAACCGTTTAGCCGCATTGACGAGGCAATCTCCAGAGAGAAAGCCCTGAAGAAATGGAATCGCCTTTGGAAATTGCGCCTGATTTCGGAAGCCAATCCGGAATGGACTGACCTGTTCGAAAGGCTCAACGCTTGAGCGAAGAACACAACGGCCCCCGCCTTCGCGGGGGCGACGATCTTGTTTACGCCGCAGTCAGCGACTTCAGCTTGTAGTCCTTGAAATCGTCGCGGATCTGGCGCTTCAACAGCTTGCCCGTCGCGGTGTGCGGCAGTTCATCGACAAACACGACCTCGTCGGGCAGCCACCATTTGGCGACCTTGTCCTTGAGGTAATCGACGACACTCGCCTCGGTCACATCGGCACCGGGCTTCTTCACGATCAGCAGGATCGGCCGCTCGTCCCACTTGGGATGAAATACGCCGACCGCTGCCGCTTCTTGTACCCCCGGCGCGCCGACCGCGGCGTTTTCGAGTTCGATCGACGAAATCCATTCACCGCCCGACTTGATGACATCCTTCGCGCGGTCGGTGATCTGCATCACGCCGTCGGGATGGATGACCGACACGTCGCCGGTGTCGAACCAGCCGTCGTCGTCGGCGGCATCCTCGCCTGCCTTGAAATAGCGCTGGATGATCCACGGCCCGCGAATCTGTAACCGCCCACTCGTCACTCCGTCGCGCGGAAGTTCCTTGCCCTCGTCATCGACGACGCGCAGTTCGACCCCGAATGGAGGACAGCCTTGGCGGCAGACGATATCGACGCGCTCGTCGAAGGCCATCTCGTCCCAGTTCCACGGGCGCTTGCCCATCGTACCGATCGGCGAGGTTTCGGTCATTCCCCACGCGTGACCGACGTCGACCCCGGCCTTCATGAAGCGTTCGATCATTGCGCGCGGCGCCGCCGATCCGCCGATGATCACGCGATACAACTTCCCATAGTCGATGCCGGTCGCGTCCATATGCGCGAACATGGCCAGCCACACCGTCGGCACGCCCGCGCTGTGCGTCACGCCCTCGGCGTGGATCAGGTCGCAAAGCACCTGCGCCTCGTTGGTCGCCGAAAACACCAGCTTTGCGCCGACCGTCGCCGCCGCGAAGGGAATGCCCCAGCTGTTCGCATGGAACATCGGCACGATCGGCAGGATCACGCTGCGGTTCGACATGTCGAAAACGTCGGGCTGGATTTCGGTGATCGCGTGGATGACGTTCGAGCGATGCTCGTAGAGAACGCCTTTGGGATTGCCCGTCGTGCCGCTGGTGTAGCAAAGCCCGACCGGATCGCGCTCGTCCAGTTCCACCCACTCGAAGCGCCCGTCCTCGGCGCCGATCAGATCGCGGTAGGATGTATAGTCGCCCTGCGCAGGCGCATCGAACAGCACGAAATGTTCGACCGTGGGAAGCTGGTCGCGAAGCCGCTCGACGATCGGCAGGAACATCGCGTCAAACAGCAACACGCGGTCCTCCGCATGATTGACGATATAAACGAGCTGCTCGTCGAACAGCCGCGGGTTCACGGTGTGCAATACCCCGCCCATTCCCGCGGTGCCGTACCAGCTGACGAGATGGTGACCATGGTTCATCGCCAGCGTCGCGATGCGGTCGCCTTTCTGCATTCCCAGCCTGACCATCGCGGCGGCAAAGCGGCGGGCGTCCGCGCCCACCTCGCCCCATGTCGAGCGCGTGATGCTGCCATCGGCCCAGCGCGAGACGATCTCGCGCTCCGCATGTTCGCGCGCGGCATGGTCGATCAGGCTAGTGACGAGCAGCGGCTGACCCTGCATTCCCATTTTCGGCATCCTCGATTATCGTTGCCGCCTAGGGATAGGGCGGGAATCGAGCGCTATGCAAGGGTGAAGCGGACTATCGCGCCCTGAAATCGCGCGGCGCGACCAGCGAAAGAGCGGGTTCGGTCACGCCTGCGATCATTTCAAGCCGCGAGACGGTGTCGGGGCCGAGGGCGAAGCTCCGGCCAAGCTCCACCCGGACATCCTCATCGGTCAGCGGATCGCGCGTTGCGATGACCACCTTGCCGCGCGCATCGTCGCGACGCTCCAGCAGTTTAGCGATTTCCGCGACCGCATCGGCCAGTTCGACCCGGCAGGTCAGCTGCAACGCCGCCGTCGCCGCGATTTCGGCGAGCGACTGCGCCCCGCGCACGGTAACACGCGGCGTCTCCTCGCCTTCGAGCAGGTCGAGCTCGACGGACAGGATCGCGCAGCCGCCGTCAGCCGCCAGCGCCTCGAGCACCCTCCCCGCCTGCTCGTCGAAACAGCTCGACTGGAATTGCCCGCTGCGGTCGGACAGGGTCAAATTGAGGAAGCGGTTGCCACGCTGCGACACGCGCGGGCGCGCGCTTTCGACCATTGCCGCCATCACCATCGGGATGCGCGTTCCCGGCGTCATTTCGACATTTTCGCAAATGTCGCCGTAGGAGCGCGCGCCGCGTGCCGCGACGATCGCCTCATATTGCTCGACCGGGTGGGCCGAGAAGTAAAAACCGAACGCCTCCTTCTCGCGCGTCATGCGCTCCGCGAGCGTCCAGGGCTCGGCCGCCGACAGCTGAAGCACCGGCGCGATCGCGACATCGCCGCCGAACAGGCCGCCCTGCCCCGTCGAGCGCTCGTGCGCCGAGCTGTTCGCACAGGCGAGCAGCGCCTCGGCGCCGGCGAAGGCGGTGGGCCGGTCAGGCTCGACGCAATCGAACGCGCCGCCGGCGGCCAGCGCCTCGATCTGCCGCCGGTTGAGCAGCTTGGGATCGATGCGCGCCGCGAAATCGTCGAGGCTCGCAAAATCGCCCTTCGCATGGCGCTCGGCGACCAGTGCCTCCATCGCCTTCTCGCCAACGCCTTTCAGCGCGCCGAGTGCGTAGCGCACGGTCAGCCCATCCTCGCCGCGCCCGACCGAGAAATCGGCTTCGCTCTCGTTGATCGAGGGCGGCGACACCTCGACCCCCAGCCGCCGCATATCGTCGATGAAAATCGACAGCTTGTCGGTCTGGTGGCTATCGAACGACATCGACGCCGCAAAAAACTCGTGCGGATAATGGGCTTTCAGCCAAGCCGTCTGATACGACAGCAAGGCGTAAGCCGCCGCGTGGCTCTTGTTGAATCCATAGCCTGCGAATTTGTCGATCAAGTCGAACAGCTCGTTCGCGGCCTTGGCGTCGATGCCGTTGTGCTCGCCGCAGCCCTTGACGAAGGTGTCGCGCTGCGCGTCCATCTCCGCCTGCACCTTCTTGCCCATCGCGCGGCGCAAGAGGTCGGCGCCGCCGAGGCTGTAGCCGGCGAGAATCTGCGCCGCCTGCATCACCTGTTCCTGATAGACGAAGATGCCATAGGTTTCGGCAAGGATGCCTTCGAGCAGCGGGTGCGGATAGGCGATCGGCTCGCGGCCGTTCTTGCGCGCCCCGAACAGCGGGATATTGTCCATCGGACCCGGCCGATAGAGCGCGACGAGCGCGATGATGTCGCCGAAGTTGGTCGGCTTCACCGCCGACAGCGTGCGCCGCATTCCTTCGGATTCCAGCTGGAACACCCCAACGGTCTCGCCGCGCTGGAGCAGTTCGTAAACCGCCGGATCGTCCCAGCCGAGCGCGTCGAGGTCGACATCGACCCCGCGCAGCGCGAGCAGCCGTTTGGCTTCCTTGAGCACCGACAGCGTCTTGAGGCCGAGGAAATCGAACTTCACCAGCCCCGCGGTCTCGACATATTTCATGTCGAACTGCGTCACCGGCATGTCCGAGCGCGGGTCGCGATATAGCGGAACGAGTTGGTCGAGCGGCCGGTCACCGATCACCACGCCCGCCGCGTGGGTCGAACTGTGCCGCGGCAGGCCTTCCAGCTGGCGCGCCATGTCGAACAGGCGCCGCACCCCGTCGTCCTGCTTATATTCGGTCATCAGCTCGCTGACGCCATTCAGCGCGCGTTCGAGCGTCCAGGGATCGGTGGGATGGTTCGGCACCAGCTTCGCCAGCCGGTCGACCTGGCCATAGCTCATCTGGAGCACACGCCCGGTGTCCTTGAGCACCGCGCGCGCCTTCAGCTTACCGAAGGTGATGATCTGCGCGACCGTGTCGCGGCCGTATTTTTCCTGCACGTAGCGGATCACTTCGCCGCGCCGCGTTTCGCAGAAGTCGATGTCGAAGTCGGGCATCGACACGCGCTCGGGATTGAGGAAGCGTTCGAACAGCAGGCCGAGCTTCAAGGGATCGAGGTCGGTGATCGTCAACGCCCAGGCGACGACGCTGCCCGCACCCGACCCGCGCCCCGGCCCAACCGGAATATCGTGCGCCTTTGCCCATTTGATGAAGTCGGCAACGATCAGGAAATAGCCGGGAAAACCCATCTGGGTAATGACGTCGACCTCGAAATCGAGGCGCTCGACATAGGCTTCGCGTTCCTCGGCGGAAAGGTCGGGATAATGCGCGAGCCGCGCCTCCAGCCCCGCATGGGCGTCGGCCTTGAGCTGCGCCGCCTCACCCTCGCGGTCGCCTGCAAGACTGGGCAGGATCGGCTTGCGCTTGGGCGCCATGAAGGCGCAGCGCTGCGCGACGACGAGCGTATTGTGCATCGCCTCGGGCAGGTCGCTGAACGCATCCTCCATTGCCTCGGCGGGCTTCAGCCACGCCTCCGGATTCGACACGCGCCGATCCTCGCTCTCGACATAGGCCGATTGCGCGATGCACAGCATCGCGTCGTGCGCAGCGTGGAATTGCGGCTCGACGAAGTTGGCGGGATTGGTCGCGACGATCGGCAGCGCCCGGGCATAGGCCAGATCGATCAGCGCGTTCTCGGCGGCCATTTCGGTTGCGTCGTTTCGCCGCGACAGCTCGATATAGAGCCGCCCCCCGAACAGCGCTTCCAATTGCTCGACATAATCGTCGGCCGCCATTTTCTGCTCGCCCGCAAGCAACCGCGCGAGCGCCCCTTCGCCGCCCCCGGTCAGGCAAATGAGGCCGTCGGTCTTCCCTGCCATGTCGGCGAGCGTGACATGCGGATCCTGCTCGACCGGACGGCCGAGATGCGCCGCCGACACCAGCGCGCAGAGATTGTTGTAGCCCGTGTCGTCCTGTGCGTAGAGCGCGAGCCAGTCGATCATCGGGGCGCCGTTCGCCAGCCGCTGTCCCGGCCGCGCAACGCTCAGGAAGGCGCCGACGATCGGCTGCACCCCTGCGGCCTTGCACGCCTCGCCGAACGCCATGACCCCGTAGAGCCCGTTGCGATCGGCGACCGCGATCGCAGGAAATCCTCGCTCGCGTGCGGCTTTTGCAATCGCCTTGGGCTCGATCGCCCCCTCCAGCATCGTGAAACTGGAAAAGACGCGCAGGGGAACGAAGGGGCTGTAGGCCATCGGATGACGCTACAGTGACAGCGGCGATTCTGCCAACGGTTAACCCAACAATTCCTCAATCTCTTTGCGCAGCTGCTCGGGCTTGGTCGTCGGCGCGTGGCGCGACACCACCTTGCCGTCGCGATCGACGAGGAATTTGGTGAAGTTCCACTTGATGCCGCTACCCAGCAGCCCGGTCTGCTCGTCCTTCAGATGTTTGAAGATCGGATCGGCGTTCGATCCGTTGACGTCGATCTTCGCCATCAGCGGGAAGGTCACATCATAGGTCAGCGAACAGAAATTCGCGATCTCCTCTGCATTGCCCGGTTCCTGCGCGCCGAACTGGTTGCACGGAAAGCCCAGCACCTCGAACCCGCGATCCTTGTAATCGCGGTACAGCTCTTCCAGCCCCTCATATTGCGGGGTGAAGCCGCATTTCGACGCGGTGTTGACGATCAGCAGCACCTTGCCCTTGTAATCGGCCAACGGCTGCTCGCCGCCGCCCGGCAGCTTCGCCGAAAGATCATAGAGGCCCATATTATTTCTCCCCCGCCCTGCGCGGTCTGTAAATGAAGTCGAAGCTCGTCGTCCATGTCAGCCCGTGGTCGGTCGATTGCTCGCCATGCTGGCGCACCGATCCGTCGGGCTGTTTCGAATAGGTCATACGAATAAGGCCGTCCTGACCCTTGGCAACGACATTCGCCCAATGGCCGGTCAGCACCATCCTGCCATCGACCGGACCGCCATCGAAATCGACCCGCGCGCCGGTCGCGTCGACCCACGCCTGCCGCCAGTAGCGGCGCTCGGCATCATAGTGGCTGAACGAGCCGCCGCCCCCGCCTTTCAGCGGTTTCCAAGTCTCGCGGATCGCGCAGCCGAGAAACATCGATTCGATGCTGCTCGTCGCGACCTGCGTGCTGCTGCCGTTCGGGAATACATCCCATTCGCCGACCCAGAAATCGAAGGCATGATAGTCCGTGCCCGCGCACGGAAGCTGGACCAGCGGCGCGGGTTGCGACGGAATAGCCGGCGGCGGTGGCGGAAGCTGGACCGGCGGAGGCGGCGGAGGAGGAGACTGAAATCCGGCGTGCGCCGGGGCGGCCATAAGAGCCAGTGCCGCAAATGATAGCGAACGGATCATTCGTCCCCTCCCGCAGAATCGCAACGCTACGCCTCGATATGCCCCTCATGCAAGCGCAACACCCGGTCCATCCGCGCCGCCAGCCGTTCGTTATGCGTCGCGACCAGCGCCGCCGAGCCATGGTCGCGCACCAGCTGCACGAACTGTTCGAACACGCGGTCGGCGGTGGCCTCGTCAAGATTGCCCGTCGGCTCGTCGGCGAGCACGAGCAGAGGCCGGTTCGCGAGCGCGCGCGCCACCGCGACGCGCTGCTGCTCGCCGCCCGACAGCTTGCTCGGCTTGTGATGCAGCCGCTCGGCGAGCCCCAGCCGCCCGAGCAGTTCGGTCGCGCGGGCCTCGGCATCGGCCTGGCTGGCGCCGCGGATCAGCTGCGGCAGCACGACATTTTCGATCGCGGTAAAGTCCGGCAGCAGATGGTGGAACTGATAGACGAAGCCGATCTTCTCGCGCCGCGTCCTCGTCCGCTCCCCCTGGTCGATGCGCGTCACATCCTCGCCGTCGATACGGATCGTGCCGCCGAAGCCGCCTTCGAGCAGGCCGACGGCCTGCAGCATCGTCGACTTGCCCGACCCCGACGGCCCGAGCAGCGCGACGATTTCGCCGCGTTTCAGGTTCGCATCGACGCCGCGCAGCACCTCGATGGTGACGTCGGCCTGGGTGAAGCTGCGCTTCAGGCCGGCGAGTTCAAGGACCACATCACTCATAGCGCAGCACCTGCACCGGATCGGTATTCGCGGCCTTGTACGCGGGATAGAGCGTGGCGAGGAAACTGAAAACGATCGTCATGACCGCGATCCCCGTGATCTCGAACGGATCGGGCTTCGACGGCAATTCGGTGAGGAAGCGGATCGAGGGATCCCACAGCGATTGCCCGGTAAGGATCTCGAAGCCGCGCAGGACATTCTGGCGGAAGAAAAGCAGCCCGAACCCGATCGCCATACCCGCGACCGTGCCTGCAACGCCGATCGAAAGCCCGATCGCGATGAAAATCCGCATCACCGAATCGCGCGGGGCGCCCATCGTGCGCAAGATCGCCATGTCGCGCGTCTTCGCTCGCACCAGCATGATCAGCGACGAAATGATGTTGAACGCGGCGACAAGGATGATCAGCGACAGGATCACGAACATCGCGACGCGCTCGATCGACAAAGCCTCGAACAGGCTCGCGTTCATCGATCGCCAGTCGGAAATGACCGCTTTCGCCGCGACCTTCTCCGCCAGCGGCTGCAGCGTTTCGCCGACCCGGTCGGGATCGGTCACCTTGACCTCGATCATCCCCACCTGATCGCCGATCAGCAGCAACAGTTGCGCATCCTCCATCGGCATCACGACATAGGCCTTGTCGAAATCATACACCCCGATCTCGAAGATCGCCGACACCCGATAGGCAATCTCGCGCGGCACGGTGCCAAAGGGCGTTGCCCGTCCCTGCGGATTGATGATCGTGACGGTCGATCCGACCGTCGCGCCCAGATTGCGCGCCAATTCGCTGCCGAGCGCAATATTGCCCGAATTGGGGGTCAGCGCGTTCAGGCTGCCTTGCAGCACCTTTCCGCCAAGCACGTCATTCTTGCGAATGTCCTGCACGGTCATCCCCCGCACCAGCACGCCCTCGACACGCCCGCTGAAGCTCGCCAGCAACGGTTGTTCGATCAGCGGCGTCGCCGACACCACGCCGGGGGTCGCCTTCGCCTGCTTCAGCACATCCTGCCAGTCGTCGAGCCGCCCGCCGAAGCCCTGCACGACGGCATGGCCGTTGAGCCCCACGATCTTGTCGAACAGGTCGGAGCGGACGCCGTTCATCACGCTCATCACGATCACCAGCGCCGCGACGCCGAGCGTCACCGCAATGAAGCTGAAGGCCGCGGCGACGAAGATGAAGCCCTCGCCGCGCTGCGGCAGAAGATAGCGTTTGAAGATGGCGCGTTCGTAAGGACGCAGGATCATCGGGCGGGCGGCCTTGGAAGCGCGATACGCGGTGCGGTCATGCCGTCGCTTTAGGGAGCGCGGGCGATGCTGGCAATGGTCACGAATTCACGCAGTACTTGCGAACGATTCGCACAATATGTTGCCCAACGGCCACAGGGCGGACGCAAAAGAAGGCGTCATCGCGCGCGGAGGGTGACAAAGCGCCGCCTTCGACCTACCCACATGGCTTCTGGTTCAACGCGGCCAAACGGCCCGGCTCCAGGGAGTGCAGATCCTTCGCCGGTCTGCGCACAAGGGGGATGGCGAGTGTTCGTCACAGGCGCCCGGGTCTCGGAAGAGGCCCGGGCGTTGTGATTCCGGCCCCACGACGCATCTCCGTTTAGCACTGGGGCCGGAACGAAGGCGTTTGGGGCAAAATGGCTGGGACGAATAAGAAAGGGCGCCCCGGCCAAAAACCGGGGCGCCCTGTCGCGCGCTGAAACGAAACCGGATCAGGCGGTCGCGTAGCTCGTCGTGAAATGCCGCTTGCGACGCATCGCAAAACCGACGGCGCCGAAACCGAGAAGCATCATCGCCCAGGTGGCGGGCTCGGGAACAGCCGAGGTGGTCGGGAAGTTCGCGGTCCAATAGCCGGCCGTCGGGAACCCTGCATAAGGCGATCCCATCTTCAGTGCGTTGAACTGATCGGCAACGCCCGTGAAGCTCGAGTTGGGATTCCCGACCGTGATCGACAGAAAGCTGTCCGAAAACAAACCGCCCTCATATCCGATCACCGCGAGACCCTGATTGACATTGTTAAAGATGAACGCCCCGGTCGCGGGATCCACATAGGATGCGAAATCCAGCCCGGTTGAGCTCGCCGCATAGGCATTGAACGTCAATCCGGGGTAAGCAAACTGAATATTGCTGATATCCGAATAGTTGATCTTTCCTGCAAGCACGGAGGACAGCGGCACTTGGAACGTCGCCGATGTCGGCTGCGACACATGCGACCCAAAGCCCGCATTGGTGGTCGTCCAGCTATAGGTCACGAGTTCGGCGGCCGCCGCTGGCGATAGCCCGATCGCGCATGCCGCAACGAGCGACAGCCAGAACCGTCCGAATAGCTTGAAAATCAACATCGCCTTACCCCCAAAATGCAGCAGATATCGTTACGGCCTCCCATGCACGGTTAATTTGGTCAACCAAATGTTAATTGGCCCCATGTGTGTTTTCGATATCGTCTTGATATGGCACAGGCACCGTCGAAGTCATGCTCCTGTCACGAATCATCCGGCTGGCATCACTCATGTTGACGACGTCGGTGGTGGCATAGACGCTCGCGAGCGAGGGGCGTTTTGCGGCGCCCCTACCCCTCGCACTCGCTGATATCCTCCAGCATATCCGCATCGAGCACGCGCACGCGGCCCTGCTCCAGCGAGATCACACCCGACTCTTCCCAGCTCTTGAGCTGGCGGTTGATATGCTCGCGGCTCATCCCGGCGAAATTGCCGAGTTCGGTCTGACTGAGTTCGACACGGTGCGACTTTTCGGCACTGTCCTTGCGGATCAGGCGCTTGAGGTAACGCGCGAGCCGCGGGCCCGAGGCATAGGCGCGGTCGCTTTCGATCGTCTGGTCGGCGGTGCGCAGCCGCCGCGCGAGCTGCTGCATCAGCGACCAGGTGAATTCGGGATGGCTCGCCGCGAAATCCTTGAGCGCGTTACGGCCGAGCTGGAGCGCACTCCCGGCGCTCGTTGCAGTCACCGACGCCGTGCGCTCGCCGCCGTCGAGCAGCGCAATCTCGCCCAGCACCGCGCCGGGTTCGGCATAGGCGAGCACGATCTCGCGCCCGCCCGCGGTCAACATCGACACGCGCGCCGTGCCTTCGGTCAGGATCAGCATCATGTCGCCCGGATCGCCCTGGACGAGCAACTCCTTGCCCTTCACGAAGCTGATCTGCACCGACCGGCTGGCGATTTCGGCCCAGTCCTCGACGCTCAGACCGGAAAAGATGCTGTCGGGGCCCTGAAGCTCGGCGAGTCTCGCGTGATCCATGCCCCTGTCGTCCCTTTCCTGTCGTCCGCCCCGCAGATCTCAGACGAGCCGGCTCTGTTTCACCGCCGCTTCGATGAATCCCCGGAACAGGGGATGCGGATCGAAGGGTTTGGATTTCAGTTCGGGGTGGAATTGCACCCCGATGAACCACGGATGGTCCGGCCGCTCGACGATCTCGGGTAACATGCCATCGGGAGACATGCCAGAAAAGACAAGTCCGCCCTTTTCAAGGCTGTCGCGATAGGCGCCGTTCACCTCGTAGCGGTGGCGGTGACGCTCGCTGATGTCGTTCGCGCCGTAAATCGCCGCGACATGGCTGTTCGGCGACAGCTTCGCCTCATAGGCGCCAAGCCGCATCGTACCGCCCATGTCGGTGTTCGCGCCGCGCTGCTGCAACCCCTCGGCACTCATCCATTCGGTGATCAGGCCAACGACCGGCTCGCTCGTCGGGCCGAATTCGGTGCTCGACGCCTTTTCGATGCCGCTCGTGTTCCGCGCGCCCTCGATACACGCCATCTGCATTCCGAGGCAGATGCCGAAGAAGGGCACATTGCGCTCGCGCGCGAAGCGGACGCTCTCGATCTTGCCCTCCGACCCGCGTTCGCCGAAGCCGCCGGGGACGAGAATGCCGTGCATCGGCTCGAGTTCGTTCGCGAGGTCGTCGCCGCGCTCGAACATTTCGGCGTCGAGCCAGCGGATATTGACCTTGACCCGGTTCGCCATGCCGCCGTGGACGAGCGCCTCGTTGAGCGACTTGTACGCATCGGGCAGCGAGACATATTTGCCGACGACGCCGATCGTGACCTCGCCCTCGGGGTGCTGCTTGCGGTCCATGATGTCGTACCACGCCGACAGGTCGGGATCGGGCGCGTCATGGATGCCGAAGGCGCGCAGGACTTCGCTGTCGAGCCCCTCGCCATGATATTGCACCGGGACCGAATAGATGCTGTCGGCGTCGAGCGCCGGGATCACCGCTTCCTTCCGCACGTTGCAGAATTGCGCGATCTTGGCGCGCTCGCCTTCGGGCAGCGGTTTTTCGCAGCGGCAAAGCAGAATGTCGGGCTGGACGCCAAGCGACGCGAGTTCGCGCACGCTGTGCTGCGTCGGCTTGGTCTTCAGCTCGCCCGCGGCGGCGATGTACGGCACCAGCGTGACGTGGACGGAGAGCGTGTTCTCGCGCCCCTCCTCGTTCCTCAGCTGGCGGATCGCTTCGATGAAGGGCAGCGATTCGATGTCGCCGACCGTGCCGCCGATCTCGCACAGCACGAAATCGAGGTCGTCGGTCTCGGCGCGCGCGAACGCCTTGATCGCGTCGGTGACGTGCGGAACGACCTGCACCGTCGCGCCGAGGTAATCGCCGCGACGTTCCTTGGTGATGATCTGCTGATAGATGCGGCCCGAGGTGACATTGTCGCTCTGCCGCGCCGCAACGCCGGTAAAGCGCTCGTAATGGCCGAGGTCGAGGTCGGTTTCGGCCCCGTCGTCGGTCACATAGACTTCGCCATGCTGATAGGGCGACATCGTGCCCGGGTCGACATTGAGATAGGGATCGAACTTCCGGATGCGAACACGGTAGCCACGCGCCTGCAACAAGGCAGCGAGGCTAGCCGCCATCAAACCTTTGCCAAGCGAGGAGACCACGCCGCCGGTGATAAAAATGAACCGCGCCATGGGAGGAAAGACTTACTCAACAGGAGGGTGACGGCGCAAGCCGTCGAATCGCTTGCGGCGGAAAAAATTCCGCCGCCGCGCGTGCGATGCCGGTGGCCGAAGCCGCCGGTCTATTTCTTGGCAGGGGCCTCGGCGGGTGCCGGAGCGCTCTGGCTGGCCGCTGCAGCGGCTGCTGCCAGCGGATCGTCCGAGGCCGGAGCAGTCTGGGCCGGCGCAGTCTGGGCCGGCGCAGTCTGCGCCGGAGCCTGTGCCGGGCCGGTGAGCGACGAGGTCGGCGCGCCGCTGCTCGGCTGCGCCGATTTCGACAGCGAGGTATCGATGGCCGAACCGCCAGCGCTACCTACCGACGCGAGCGCCGCGAGCAGGATCGACAGTCCGACGAACAGGCTGGCGAGAACCGTCGTCGCCCGGGTCAGGAAGTCCGCCGCGCCGCGCGCCGACAGCAGGCCCGCAGGGCTGCCGCCGACGCCAAGGCCACCACCTTCCGACTTCTGCATCAGGATGACGCCGATCATCGCCGCGGCAACGAGCGCCTGGACGACGAGCAGGAAGGTGAAGAGGCTGGACATCGAATTTTCCCGGACTTGCGCGGTCCCACACGGACCACGCCCGCGGCGCACATAGAGATGAAGTGCCAGGGGTTCAAGCCTGCATACCGTCGCCCCGCCCTCGCGGGGGCGACGATCATCAGAGCCCCGCGCCCACCGCGATGATCGGCACGAACTTGACCGCCGTCAGGCTGGCGCCGCCGACCAGCGCGCCGTCGACATCGCCCGCACCCAGCAATTCGGCGGCATTCTCGGCATTCACCGAACCGCCGTAGAGAATGCGCATCGTGCCCGCCGCACCGCTACCCGCGAGTTCGCCGAGCTTGGCGCGGATCGCGCCGTGCATCGCCGCCACATCATCAACCGTCGGCACCAGCCCGGTCCCGATCGCCCAGATCGGCTCGTAAGCGATGGCAAGCCGCGACGCATCGAAGTCCGTCGGCAGCGATCCCGCGACCTGCGCCAGCACATAGTCGATCGCGCCGCCCGATTCGCGCACCTCGCGCGGCTCACCGACGCACAGGATCACCGACAGACCGGCGGCGAGCGCCGCTTCGGCCTTGGCCTTCACATCGGCGTCGCTCTCACCAAAACCTTCGCGGCGCTCGCTATGCCCGACGATGGCGAGCGTTGCGCCGATGTCGGCCAGCATCGCCGCCGCAACCGATCCGGTGTAAGCGCCCGATACCGCGCTATGGCAATCCTGTCCGCCGACCGCCGCGCCCGGCGCCGCCGCAAGCATCGGCCCGATCAGCGTAAAAGGCGGACAAAGCGCCACATCGACGGCGGGATGCGCTTTCGCGGCGTCGAAAATCGCCTGCGCCTCGCCCAGCGCGGCCGTCAGCCCGTTCATCTTCCAGTTGCCGACCACATATTTGCGCCGCGCCATTGACCCGATCCTCCTGCCTGTCGTCGTGATGCCCGCCCCTAGCGCCCGGCGGCGTTCCAATGCAAGCGCGCGCCGCTTCGCGCTTTCCCGCCTTGAAGCCTGCCCGCCTCCCGCCTAAAGCAGCGCCCAAACCGCGCCCGAAGGCGCCACGCCGAAAGTATAGTCGTTTCATGATCACGTCTCTCCGCCGTCTGTTCGGATCCACCCTGGGCAAGATTATCGCGCTCGGCTTCATCGCCCTGATCGGCGTGCTGTTCGCGCTCGGCGACGTCACCGGCAACGCCTCGTTCGGCGGCCTCGGCGGCGCCAATGTCGCCAAGGTCGGCAAGAGCCAGCTCGGCGTCGGCGAGCTTCGCGAACGCGTTCGCCTCGCCTACAACCAGGCGCGGCAGCAGCAGCCGGGCCTCACGATGGCGGCCTTCGTCGAATCGGGCGGGCTCGACCAGGCGCTCAACCAGATGGTCGACGGCATCGCCTTCGAACAATTCGCGACCGAGCTCGGCTTCAGCGTCAGCAAGCGCCAGATCGATGGCCGTATCGCCGACATTCCCGCCTTTTCGGGGGTGTCGGGCAAGTTCGACCAGAAGACGTTCGAAAATTTCCTGCGCCAGCAGGGGATGACCGAGGCGCAGCTTCGCCGCGACATCAAGCAGCAGCTGCTGCTCGAACAGATCGGCGCGCCCATCGGTAACCTGCCGCGTATCGCGACGGGCATTGCCAGCCCCTATACCGCGCTGCTGCTCGAACAGCGCAGCGGCCAAGCAACCTTCATCCCCGCCAGCATCTTCGCACCGAAGAATGATCCGGGCGACGCCGCGCTGCAAAGCTTCCTTGCCCAAAACAAATCGAAGTTCACGGTCCCCGAACGGCGCGTGCTGCAATATGCGCTCTTCGACCGCAGCTCCGTTGCGGTTCCCGCGGTCAGCGACGCCGAAATCGAGAAGGCGTATAAGGCAAACGCCGCCCAATATGCCGCCAGCGAGACGCGCCGCTTTGCCCAAGTGATCGCCCCCGATCAGGCCACCGCCAACAGCATCGCGGCAAAGGCGCGCGCCGGCACGCCGCTCGCCGCCGCCGCGCAGGCATCGGGGCTTTCGGCGTCGACGACGGGCGAACTCACCCTTTCGGCCTACGCCGCGACGACCAGCGACGCGATGGCCAAAACGGCCTTCGCGGCCAAGCGCGGCGACATTCTCGGCCCGACCCAGACCGGCCTCGGCTGGGCGGTCGCACGGGTCGAGGCGGTGACCGCGAAGCCCGCGCGCAGCCTTGCCGACGCGACCCCCGAAATCCGCGCCGAACTCGCCAAGAACAAGGCAAACGAGGCGATGGTCGACTATTTCAACGCGATCCAGGACGCCGTGAACAGCGGCGCCTCGCTGGAAGAGATCGCGGCCGACCGCAAGCTGAAGGTCGAGGAAACCCCCGCCCTTCTCCCCAGCGGCCGTGCCCCGAAGGTGGCGGGCTTCGCGCTCGCTCCCGAACTCGCGCCGATGGTCAGCGGCGCCTTCCAGGGTAGCGGCGAAGGCGAAAGCCAGATCGCAACGCTGGTCGAGAACGAGAAATTTGCCGTCTATTCGGTGAAATCCATCCTTGCGGCCGCACCGCCGCCTTTTGCCGAAATCCGCCCCGCCCTGCTCGAGGAATGGCGCTTCGCCGAGGGGCAGAAGGTCGCCCGCGACAAGGCGCGCGCCATCGTCAAGGCGGTCGAAGGCGGCAAGAGCCTCGCCGAGGCCGCGCGCGCCGCCGGCCCCAACATCGGCAGCGTCCAGACGATCGGCGGCCGCCGCTCCGAACTCGGCCGCGACGGCAAGGGCGTCCCTCCCGAACTCGCGCTGCTCTTCTCGATGGCGAAGAACAGCGTCAAGACGCTCGAAGTCCCCGGCAACCGCGGCTGGATGGTCATCGCGCTCGACAAGGTCGATCGCCCCGATCCCAAGTCGATCGAACCCGCGCGCGTCGCCGCGCTCGCGCAACCGCTCGCCTCGGCATTCGGTAACGAGCTGGTCGAACAACTCGCCGCCGAGGCGAAGCGCCGTGTCGGGGTGACGATCAACAAGGACCTGGTCGATCAGCTCCGCAAAGAGCTGACCGGCGCCGCGCCGGCCGGCGAATAAGCGCAGGCGTGGCGATCGAGGGCAGAGCCGCGGCGCTCGAGGCGCTGGCGCAGGGCCGCGGCGCGGTCGTGTGGCAGCGGCTGATCGCCGACGTCGAGACCCCGGTGTCGGCCGCGCTGAAGCTCATCGAGCCCGGACGCGGCGACTGGGTGCTCGAATCGGTCGAGAGCGGCGAGACGCGCGGTCGTTACAGCCTGATCGGGCTCGACCCTGACCTGCTCTTTGAGGTCACCGGCGACTCGGCGCGCATCAATCGCAACTGGCGCCGCGACCGCACCGCGTTCCAGCCGCTCGATACGGGCGCGCTGCAGGCGTTGCGCGACCTCGTTGCCGAATGCCGCTTCGACGTACCGGACGCGCTGCCCAAGGCGCTCGCCACGCTCGTCGGCTTCTTCGCCTACGAAACGATCGGCCTCGTCGAGCGTATTCCGCGCGCGCCGGGCGCGGGCCTCGGCCTGCCCGACATGGTGTTCATGCGCCCGACGGTGATCCTCGTCTTCGACCGCCTCGCCGACGAGCTCTTCCTGATCGCGCCGATCTGGCCCGATCCCGACGGCGCCATCGACCGGATGATCGAAGCGGCGCAGGACCGGCTCGACGATGTCGCCGCGCGCCTGTCGAGCGCGAGCGCGCACGCCGACCGCGCCACGACCGATGCCCTGCCCACCGACATTGCCGCGAACCCCGCGACGACGCCCGCGCAGTTCGCGAAGATGGTCGCGGCGGCGAAGGAATATATCGCCGCGGGCGATATCTTTCAGGTCGTCCTCTCGCAGCGTTTCTCGACCCCGTTCGACCTGCCGCCCTTCGACCTCTATCGCGCGCTTAGGCGCATAAACCCATCCCCCTTCCTCTATTTCCTCGATCTGCCCGGCTTTGCGATCATCGGCTCGTCCCCCGAAATCCTCGTTCGCGTTCGCGATGGCGAGATCACGATCAGGCCCATCGCAGGCACCCGCCCGCGCGGCCGCACGAGTGCCGAGGATGCCGAAAATCGCGAAAGCCTGCTTGCCGATCCCAAGGAACGCGCGGAGCATCTGATGCTGCTCGACCTAGGCCGCAACGACGTCGGCCGCGCGGCGACCGGCGGAACCGTGACAGTGACCGACAGCTACACCGTCGAATTCTACAGCCACGTCATGCACATCGTCTCGAACGTCATCGGCCGCATCGCGCCCGACAAGGACGCGATCGACGCGCTGTTCGCGGGCTTCCCCGCCGGCACCGTCAGCGGTGCGCCCAAGGTCCGCGCGTGCCAGATCATCGCCGAACTCGAAGCCGATGCGCGCGGGCCCTACGCCGGCGGCGTCGGCTATTTCGCGCCCGACGGCAATATGGACAGCTGCATCGTCCTCAGGACCGCGATCGTGAAGGACCGCGAAATGCACGTCCAGGCAGGCGCGGGCATCGTCGCCGACAGCGACCCCGCCTATGAGCAGCGCGAGTGCGAGGCCAAGGCCGGCGCGCTCTTCGCCGCCGCGCGCGAAGCGGTGCGGCTCGCCGGAACGCCGGGCTACGGGCAATAGCTTGACCGCGCCGGGACGCGCGCTAGCGTCCTGCCATGTACAAGATACTCGCCCCGCTCGCCCTGCTGCTCGCCGGCACCGCCCCCGCCCATGCCCAGACAGCCGATGGCGCCGTCGAGGGCGACGCGATCCTCAAGGATTTCGCCTTCCACACCGGGGAGAAACTGCCCGAAATCAAGATGCATTACACCACGCTCGGAAAGCCCCGGCGTGACAAGCAGGGCCGCATCGCCAACGCGGTGATGATCCTCCACGGCACCGGCGGCACCGGCAAGCAATTCTTTCAGCCGCAGTTCGCGAACGAACTCTTCGGCCCCGGCCAGCTTCTCGACACCAGCAAATATTATGTGATCCTGCCCGACAATCTCGGCCACGGCGGCTCATCGAAACCCAGCGATGGGCTGCGCATGCAATTCCCCAAGTACGACTATGACGACATGGTGGCGGCGCAGTACCGGATGCTCACCGAAAAGCTCGGCGTGCAGAAGCTCAAACTGATCCTCGGCACCTCGATGGGTTGTATGCACGCCTTCGTCTGGGGCGAAACCTACCCCGGATTTGCCGAACGCCTCGCGCCCCTTGCGTGCCAGCCGGTCGAGATAGCGGGCGAGAACCGCATGTGGCGCACCCTCTCGATCGACGCGATCAAGGCCGATCCGCTGTGGGAGGATGGCAATTACACCGACCCGCCACTCTCGGGCCTGCGCACCGCCGCTTCGCTCTCGATGATCGCGGGTGCAAACCCCTATGCGCTGCAGGCCCAATATCCGACCCGCGTCGCGGCGGAAAAATATAAGGACGAGGCCTTCGCGCGCACCTTTGGCCGCAACGATGCGAACGACACGATTTACCAGCTTGATTCGTCGCGCAATTACAACCCGTGGCCGAACCTCGAAAAGATCACCGTGCCGGTGCTCTGGATCAACTCGGCCGACGATTTCATCAACCCGCCGGGCTTCTCCTACCCCGCAGAGGGCGTGAAGCGCATGCCCCGCGCGCGCTACATCCTCATCCCTGCGAGCGCCGAGACCAAGGGCCACAGCACGCACACCTGGGCGAAATTCTGGAAAGACGATCTTGCGAAGCTGATGGCGGAGTGACACGGATGCAGGGCTTTGTTCTTAATCGCTACGGCGGCGCTGAAGCGACCGGGTTGCAGGAAGTCCCGTGTCCCGTTCCCGGTTCCGGCGACGTCCTCGTCCGCGTCCACGCCGCGGGCCTCAACCCTGTCGATTTCAAGACCCGCGACGGCATGCTGAAGGTCGTGCAGGGCTATGATTTCCCGGTCGTCATGGGCAATGAACTCGCCGGCACGGTCGAAGGCATCGGCGAAGGTGTCACCGACTTCAAGCCCGGCGACCGTGTCTTCGCGCGCGTTCCGAAGAGCCGGATGGGTGCCTTTGCCGACTATGCCGCCGTTCCCGCGAGCCACATTGCGCTCCTGCCGGCGTCGATCGATTTCGATACCGCCGCGGGCATTCCGCTCGCGGGCCTCACCGCGCTTCAAGCGCTACGCGACGAATTGCAGCTCAAACCCGGCAGTCGCATCCTCATCCCCGGCGGCGCGGGCGGCGTCGGCACTCTCGCGATCCAGATCGCCAAATGGCTCGGCGCCGAGGTGACGACCACCGCCTCGCCACGCGGCCGCGCGCTCGTCGAACGCCTCGGCGCCGACCATATCATCGACTACACCACGCAGAATTTCGACGATGAAGTGCGCGACATGGACGGCGCCTTTGACCTGATCGGCGGCGACACACTCGAAAAATGCTTCGGCGTGGTAAAGCCGGGCGGCATGGTCGTTTCGGTCGCGGGAATGCCGGAACCGCTGACCGCACGAAAGGATCTCGGCCGCGGCGTCGGCCTCGCTGCGCTCTTCTGGTTCGCCAGCTTCGGCCTCCGCGCCAAGGCTCGCAAAAAGAGCGTGAGGTACCGCTATCTCTTCATGCATCCAAGCGGCGCCGAACTCGCCGAACTCGCGCAGCTCGTCGTCGACGGAAGGCTGGAGCCGGTCATCGACCGCACATTCGCCTTTGCCGAGATCGGCGATGCGATCGCCTATCTCGAATCCGGGCGTGCGAAGGGCAAGGTCGTCGTGCGCATGGTGGCCTAAAAGCCAGCATTGCGGCGCGAAAAGCTTCTATCCCTTCCCCAATTCCCGCAAAGCCGTTAGGGCGCCCCCATGATCCTCGTCATCGACAATTATGACAGCTTCACCTTCAACCTCGTTCATTATCTGATCGAGCTGGGGGCCGAGGTGCGCGTCGAGCGCAACGACGCGCTGACCGCCGCCGAAGCACTCGCGACGGGCGCATCGGCTTTCCTCATCTCGCCCGGTCCCTGCACCCCGAACGAGGCAGGCGTCAGCCTCGACCTCGTTGCCGCCTGCGCCGAGGCCAAGCGCCCACTGCTCGGCGTTTGTCTCGGGCATCAGGCGATCGGCCAGCATTTCGGCGGGATCGTGCAGCGCGGCCACCTGATGCACGGCAAGACCTCGCCCGTCTGCCACGACGGCACCGGCCTGTTCATCGACCTGCCATCGCCGCTCACCGCGACGCGCTATCACAGCCTCGAGGTCGTCGATATTCCTGCCGAATTGCTGATCAACGCGACCAGCGATGATGGCGCGGTGATGGGCTTCCGCCACGCAGAGCTTCCGATCCACGGGGTGCAATTCCATCCCGAAAGCATCGCGACCGAGCATGGCCACGCGATGCTCGCCAATTTCCTGCATCTCGCGGGACTGCCGGTGGCGGCGCGGCAGGCGGCATGAGCCGCTTCGGCCCGCTTCCCGATCCCGCCGAACTGCTGGATCATGACGAGGCGGCGGACGCTTTCGCCGCCATTCTCGACAGCACCGCCAGCGACGAGGCGATCACCGAATTCCTGATCGCGCTGGCCGAGCGCGGCGAAACGATGGTCGAAATCGCCGCCGCGGCGCAGGCGATGCGCGACCGGATGATCCCGATCGATGCGCCGGCCGGGGCGATCGACGTCTGCGGCACCGGCGGTGACGGTCACCACACGCTGAATGTCTCGACCGCGGTCGCGATCGTCGTGGCGGCGTGCGAAGTTCCCGTGGCAAAGCACGGAAATCGTGCGGCTTCTTCCAAATCCGGCGCCGCCGACACGCTCGAAGCCCTCGGCCTCGACATGGAACGCGCCGCGCAGATGGCGGAGGCGCAGCTTGCCGACCTCGGCATCTGTTTTCTGTTCGCCGCGCACCACCATCCGGCGATGAAGCACATCATGCCGATCCGCAAGGCGATCGGCCGCCGTACCATCTTCAACCTGATGGGCCCGCTCGCCAACCCGGCGCGCGTCACCCGCCAGCTCGTCGGCATCGCGCGCCCCGCCTATGTCCCCGTCTATGCAGAGGCGCTGCACCGGCTGGGGACGGATCATTCGCGGGTGATTTCCGGCGACGAAGGGCTCGA
Organism: Sphingopyxis sp. Geo48; assembly: GCF_949769155.1. Classification (NCBI taxonomy): domain Bacteria; kingdom Pseudomonadati; phylum Pseudomonadota; class Alphaproteobacteria; order Sphingomonadales; family Sphingopyxidaceae; genus Sphingopyxis; species Sphingopyxis sp. Geo48. Next base: position 672,636 of record NZ_CATKPA010000002.1, read on the forward strand.
CGAACTCTCGCTCGCCGGCGGCAACGAGGTCGCGATCGTCACGCGCGAGAATGTCCGTATGCAGCGCAGCGTTGCGGCCGACGCGGGGCTTCCCGGCCATCCCATTTCGGCGATCCGCGGCGGCGATGCGCGAGAAAATGCCCGCGCGCTGCGCAGCCTACTGCAAGGCGAACGGAACGCCTATCGCGACGCCGTGCTTTATAATGCCGCCGAGGCGCTCATCGTCGCCGGAGCGGTCGAAAACCGGATCGACGGGGTCGAGGAAGCCGCAGAAGCCATCGACAAGGGGCTTGCCAACGCGCTCCTCAATAGCTGGATCGCCTACAGATGAACAAGCTCACCCAGATTCTCGCCACCAAGGCGGATGAGGTCGCGACCCGGCGGCAGGCCTATTCGATGGCTGACCTCGACCGTGTCGACGCGGGCGCTCCGCGCGGCTTTCAAGCCGCCCTGCAGGCAAGGATCGATGCGGGCGGCTACGCCCTGATCGCCGAAATCAAGAAAGCATCGCCTTCCAAGGGATTGATTCGTAACAATTTCAATCCCGCCGATCATGCCCGCGCCTATGCCGCCGGCGGCGCGGCCTGCCTCTCGGTGCTCACCGACGCCCCTTATTTTCAGGGGCATGAAGAGTTCCTCATCGCCGCGCGCACCGCGTGCGATCTGCCCGTCCTGCGCAAGGATTTCATGATCGACCCCTGGCAGGTCGCCGAGGCGCGCTCGATCGGCGCCGATGCGATCCTGATCATCGTCGCGGCACTCGACGACGGCGCTATGCGCGACATCGAGGCGGCAGCGGTCGAGCGCGGCATGGACGTGCTCGTCGAAGTCCACGACGAAGCCGAACTCGACCGGGCGCTGGCCAAGCTCCAGTCGCGCCTGATCGGCGTCAACAACCGTGACCTGCGCACCTTCGAAACCGATCTCGCCGTCACCGAGCGCCTTGCGAAGCGCGTTCCGGCGGGCACGTTGCTCGTCGGCGAAAGCGGCATCGCGACCCATGCAGACTGCCAACGCCTCGCGGAAAGCGGCGTAAAAACCTTTCTCGTCGGCGAAAGCCTGATGCGCCAGGACGACGTCACCGCGGCAACGAAAGCGCTGCTCGAAGGCTGACGGCCGCTTTGGGGTGTGAAGCGGACGCCACGTTATTCGTCGTCCCGGGCTTGACCCGGGATCCACGGCGGCGGCGAAGTCATGGACCCCGGATCAAGTCCGGGGTGACGAAGAGGGAACCATCCTCCCTGTCGCGAAGCGATGGGGAGGGGGACCGTCGCCGCAGGCGATGGTGGAGGGGCCACGACGTCGCGCCATAAGCCCCTCCGTCAGCCCTTCGGGCTGCCACCTCCCCATCGCTGCGCGACAGGGAGGAGCGAATGGCCGCAACCGGTCGTTTCCTGCCATTCCCCTTGCCTTTCCAGCCCTGCCTTGCTTCGGTCCCGACGATGAAACCCAAACCGACTCATCTCGACGACACCGGCGCCGCGCATATGGTCGATGTCGGGACCAAGCCCGCCACCGGGCGCCGCGCCGTCGCGGGCGGCCGGATCACGATGTCAGCCGATGCGCTCGACGCGATCCGCAGCGGCAACGCGCCCAAGGGCGACGTCCTCTCGACCGCGCGTATCGCCGGGATCATGGCCGCCAAGCGCACGGCCGATCTCATTCCGCTCTGCCACCCGCTCGCGCTCACCAAAGTGTCGGTCGAGTTCGCGTGGGAAAGCAACGGCATCGCCGTGCGCGCAACCGCCGCGACGACCGGCCCGACCGGCGTCGAAATGGAGGCGCTCACGGCTGCATCGGTCGCGCTCCTGACGCTTTACGACATGGCGAAGGCGCTCGACCGCGCGATGATCCTCGGCGATATCCGCCTGCTCGAAAAGAGCGGCGGTCGCTCGGGCGACTGGCGCGCCGAATGAGCGGCCTGCTCCCGGTCGAGGAGGCGCAGGCCCGGCTGCTGGCCCTGCGAGGGCCGCTCTGTAGCGAGAATGTCATCTATTCCCAGTCGCTTGGACGATATCTCTCGCAGGATATCCTCGCCCAGCGGGACCAGCCTTCGGGCGACCTGTCGGCGATGGATGGCTACGCGATCCGTGCCGCCGACCTGTTTGGCCCGTGGGCAGTGACCGGCGAAATCGCGGCGGGCAGCGTGCCGTCCCAGCGTGTCGGCCCCGGCGAGGCGATGCGCATCTTCACCGGCGCGATGCTTCCCGAGGGCGCCGACACGATCGTGATCCAGGAGAATGCCATTGCCGAGGGCACGCATTTGCGCCTCGCCACCGCTGACGAGATCCGGCCGGGCCAGCACGTCCGGTCGCGCGCGAGCGACTTTCCGGCGGGCGCGCGCCTTCTCGCCGCCGGAACCCGCGTCACGCCCGGCGTCATTGCCGCCGCGATCATGAGCGGCGCCGCGCAGTTGACGGTAGGCACCCGTCCGCGCGTCGCGATCATCACCACCGGCGACGAGCTCGTCCAGCCGGGCCACGTGCTCGCGCCCGGCCAGATCCCGGACAGCAACGGCACGATGCTCGCGGCGATGCTCGGGACCGAGCCCGCCGACGTCTCGCTGCCTTTGCACATTCGCGATGACCGGCTGATGATATCGCGTGTTCTCAGGGACCTGGCGCGACGTCACGACGTCATCGTGACCGTCGGCGGCGCCTCGGTCGGCGATCATGATCATGTCCGCGGCGCGCTTGAGGACGCTGGCGGCTCTCTCGATTTCTGGAAGATCGCGATGCGCCCGGGCAAGCCCCTGATTGCCGGCCGTATCGGCGACGCCATATTGCTCGGCCTGCCCGGCAATCCCTCGTCCGCCTTTGTCACCGCGACGCTGTTCCTCCTCCCGCTCGTTCGCCACCTCGCCGGGGCGCACGCGCCGTTACCCGAGGTTCGGCAAGCCCCACTCGCCGCCGCGCTCGGCCCCGGTGGGAAGCGGCGCGACTATCTCCGCGCACGGCTGGAGGGCGGCTTGCTCTCGGTCTTCGACGGACAGGATAGCGGCCGCACCGTGCCGCTCGCCGAAGCGAACGCGCTGGTGATCCGCGACATCGCTGCGCCGGCGCGCTTGGTGGGTGAACAAGCGGACTATATCGCTATCGCTTGACAAGTTCCGGTTTGTTCCACTATCGTTCTCCCTATGTCCGGAACTGACCTCATGGAGAACAAGCGATGTTGACCGCGAAGCAGCACGAACTGCTCCACTTCATCCAGCAGCGCCTTGACGCGAGCGGCATTTCGCCGTCGTTCGAGGAAATGAAGGAAGCGCTGGGCCTGAAGTCGAAATCGGGTATCCATCGCCTGATAAGCGCCTTGGAAGAAAGGGGTTTTCTCCGCCGCCTGCCCAACCGCGCCCGCGCGCTCGAGGTGCTGAAGGTGCCCGAGGCGGCCAAGACGCCCGTGCGCAACGATAATGTGGTTCCGCTCCGCAAGCCCGCCCCCTCGCTCAAACCGATTGCCGCGAACGATATCGTCGAAGTGCCGCTGCACGGAAAGATCGCGGCCGGCGTCCCGATCGAGGCGTTCGAGGATCACAACCAGCTAGCGGTTCCCGCCGCGCTGCTCGGCGCCGGCGAACATTACGCGCTCGAGGTTTCGGGCGATTCGATGGTCGAGGCGGGGATTTTCGACGGCGACTATGCGCTGATTCAGAAGGTCAGCACCGCTCGCGAGGGCGATATCGTCGTCGCGCTCGTCGACGGACAGGATGCGACGCTCAAATTCTTCCGCCGCGAAGGCAAGATGATCCGGCTCGATCCTGCAAACAGTTCGTACGAACCCCAGCGCTACGAAGCTGGGCGCGTCATTGTGCAAGGGCGGCTTTCGGGACTGCTTCGTCGTTACCACTGACCTGCGGCGCATTGCGCCACGGATGGCCGTCGCCCGCCGTCAGCGCGGCGACGGCTTTCGGCTTTTCGCCAAGGTAGATGGCAAGCCCGCCGCTTTCCGCCAGACTGTCGCGGTCGATCGTCAGCCAGCGCCCGACGCATTCGCGCGGTAGCCAACGGTCGCTGATCACCACATCGGCGGCGGCACAGGCGGGCGCCATCACGCTTCCCTCGATCCGGTCGTGGCCGCGGGAGGCGAGGACGATGCGGCCCTCCTGTACCCAGCGGCAGAAATCGACATTGCACTCGACATGGTCGAGCATGGCCAGCGCGCCCAGCGGCGCGTCGCTGCCGGCCGCTTCGTTCATCGTGTCGCGGACGAAGTCGCCCGCGCGATCGCGCAGCAGCGCATAACCGCCGCCGGGCACGGCAGCGGCGATGTTTCGACCATCGGCAGTGATCAGCAAATCGGGGCGCGGCTGCAGGACGAGCACCGCCATGCCCGCGACGAGCGGAGCGAGTCCCCACCAGCGCCATGATCGCTGCCAGACGAGAATCCACAAGCCGCCAGCGACCGCCAGCGCAAACGCCCATGCCGGAAACCGCGGTAGCGTAGCGACTGCACCCGGCGCGTCGGCGACCTGATGCGCGAGCGCAATCAGGACTCGCAGGGCCTGCTCGGCAACCCACCAGAAGGGTGCTCCGAGCCCCAGGCTGTCGAACAGCAACGCGAGCGCCTCGAACGGCATGACAACGAATGTCGTCAGCGGAATCGCGACGACATTTGCCAGCGCGCCGTAAAGTCCGGCCTTGTGAAAATGGAACAACGCGATCGGCGCCAGCGCGACCTCGACCACCAGACCGGTGACCAGCAGGCCGGCGATCCCGCGCGCCCAGCGTCGCACCAGTCCTTCGTCGCGCCACGCCATGAAGCGCTGCATGGCGGGGCTTTCGTGCAGCACGACGATCGCCGTCACCGCCGCGAAGCTCAGCTGAAAGCTCGGCCCGACGAGCGACTCGGGCCGCCAGACGAGGACGATCAAGGCGCCCGCCGCGACCAACCGCAAGGTCAGCGCCTCGCGCCCCATCAGCAAGGCGACGAGCACCAGCAGCGCCGCGATCAGCGATCGCAATGTCGGCACCTCGGCGCCCGCTAGCCACGTATAGCCCGCCCCCGCCAGCGCCCCGGCGGCCGCCGCGACCGGCAGCACATATCCGCCCAGTGCCAGGCGCGGGCTCAGGGCGAACAGCCGCCGCGCAAACAGCATGGCAAACCCGATCACCGCGGTGACGTGCAACCCGCTGATCGACAGCAGGTGCGCCAGCCCGCTTCGTCGCATCGCCTCCTCGTCTTCGGCGGAGATCGCCCCCCGGTCGCCGGTGACCAGCGCCGCCGCGATCCCGCCCGGCGAACCCTCGATCTGGCGGTGGATATGCTCGCTCAGCCGGGCGCGCAGCGGTTGCCCGCCCTGCCCCGCGCCCGGCGCGCGCGAAACATCGCCCAATACAGTTCCCACCGCGCCGATCCGGTCGAACCACGCCCGCTGCGCAAAATCATAGCTTCCGGGCAGGCTTGCCGCGGGCGGCGGCATCAACCGCGCGCGCAGCCCGATCCGCTCGCCCGGCATGATCGTGCCGCGCGCTTCGCCCCGCAGCGTGACGCGAACCCGCGGTGGCAGGTCGTCGCGTCCGCGCGGGCGCAGGATCAGTCGCGTCTCGCCCCGCGCCGGCAGCGGTTCTACGGCCTCGACCTCGGCCGAAAAAGCCGTCGTCGCGGGCTGCGCCAACACCGGCGCACCGACCGATGTCGCGCGCGCCCATATCAGCAGCACCCCGATCGCGATGATGCCGCAGCCCACCATAACCATGCGGCCGATCCGGCTCGACCATCCGATGAGCAACCCGGCCAGCCCGCCGCTCGCGAGCATGAACAGCAAGCCGGTCCAGTGCGCCGCCGCAGGCAAGGCGAACCATGCCGCGATGCCCGTGCCGAGCGCCACGGGCAGCCACAACCCCGTCCGTTCCCGCTCGCTGTCGAGTCGCGCTTCGATGTCGGCCAAAAGCCGGCGCAACGGCACCGCAAAGCGCAGGCCAATGGGCGTTTGAAGCCGCCTTGTCGCCATGCTAGGGGCTGCCCCGACCTCCGACCCTCAAGGGCGGCAGAATGAAAGAAAGAGGCCAAGGTGGCAACCGAAACCCCAACCGATCTGGCAGAAGCGACCGGCGCTGACGTCGTGACGCGCTTCGCCCCCTCACCGACCGGCTATCTCCATATCGGCGGCGCGCGCACGGCGCTGTTCAACTGGCTGTTCGCGCGCCACCACGGCGGCAAATTCCTGCTCCGCATCGAGGATACCGACCGCGCACGCTCGACCGACGCCGCGATCGACGCGATCCTCGATGGGATGCGGTGGCTCGACCTCGATTGGGACGGCGAGACCGTCTATCAATTCGCGCGCGCGCCGCGTCATGCCGAGGTTGCGCACGATCTGCTTGCGAGGGGCGAGGCCTATCGCTGCTACCTGACGCAGGACGAACTCGCCGCGATGCGGGCCGAGGCGCAGGAGAAGCGCATTCCTTTCCGTGTCCGCAGCCCATGGCGCGACCGCGAGGACGGCGATCCGGCGGTCCCGCACGTCATCCGGCTGCGCGCACCACAGGAGGGAGAGGTGACGATCCACGACCGCGTGCAGGGCGCGGTTACCGTCCAGAATGCCGAGCTCGACGACTTCATCCTGCTCCGCAGCGACGGCACGCCGACCTACATGCTCAGCGTCGTCGTCGATGACAATGACATGGGGATCACCCACGTCATCCGCGGCGACGACCATCTCAACAATGCCTTCCGCCAGCTCGCGCTGCTCCGCGCGATGAACTGGCGCGAGCCGATCTATGCCCATGTGCCGCTGATCCACGGCGCCGACGGCGCGAAGCTGTCGAAGCGCCACGGCGCGCTTGGCGTCGACGCCTATCGCGACGAGCTTGGCTATCTGCCCGAGGCTATCAACAACTATCTCCTCCGCCTCGGCTGGGGGCATGGCGACGCCGAGATCATCAGCCGGGAGCAGGCGGTCGAATGGTTCGACCTCGCCAATGTCGGCCGCTCGCCGTCGCGTTTCGACTTCAAGAAGCTCGAAAATCTCAACGGCCACTATATCCGCGAAGCCGATGACGCCCGCCTCGCCGGCCTTGTTGCGCCGCGTGTCGAAACGCTCGTCGGCCGTGCGCTCGGCGATGCCGACCTTGCGCTGCTCACCCGCGCGATGGAGTCGCTGAAGCCGCGCGCGAAGACCCTCGACGAAGTCGCCGAAGGCGCGCTTTTCCTTTTTGAAAACCTGCCGCTGGCGGTGGACGAAAAGGCGGCGCAGGTGCTAAGGGACGCTCCGGAGGGAGTGCTCGCGAGCGTCACCGAAAAGCTGCGCGGCCTGAACGGCTGGACTGGCGAAGATATCGAGGCGGCGGTTCGCGCGACAAGCGAGTCGGCCGGAGTCGGGCTCGGCAAACTCGCGCAGCCGCTGCGCGCCGCGCTCACCGGGCGAACGGTGTCGCCGGGGATTTTTGACGTCTTGCTCCTGCTCGGCCGTGATGCGAGCCTGGCGCGACTTGACGCAGCGCACAATTATCCGGCAGGGGCGTAACGCAACGTCTCCCGCCCTAGCATCAGGGGAAGAAAATGACCGATACTGCAAAGATCACCCTGGGCGACACCACCGTCGAGAATCCCGTGCTCAAGGGCACGGTCGGCCCCGATGTCGTCGATATCCGCAAATTCTACGCCCAGACCGGCGCCTTCACCTATGATCCGGGCTTTACCTCGACCGCGAGTTGCGAGTCGCAGATCACCTACATCGACGGCGACGAGGGCGTGCTCCTCCACCGCGGCTATGCGATCGGCGACCTCGCCGAAAATTCCAGCTTCATGGAAGTCTGCTACCTGCTGCTCAACGGCGAGTTGCCGAACGCGCAGGAACTCAGCGATTTCGACAATACGATCACGCGCCACACGATGCTGCACGAGCAGCTCGCGACCTTCTACCGCGGCTTCCGTCGCGACGCGCACCCGATGGCCGTCATGTGCGGCGTCGTTGGCGCGCTCTCGGCCTTCTATCACGACTCGACCGAGATTCACGACCCGTACCAGCGCATGGTCGCGAGCCACCGGCTGATCGCGAAGATGCCGACGATCGCGGCGATGGCGTATAAATATTCGATCGGTCAGCCCTTCGTCTATCCGCGCAACGACCTCAGCTACACCGGCAATTTCCTCCGCATGACCTTCGGCGTTCCCGCCGAGGAATATGAGGTGGTTCCCGCCGTCGAGCGGGCGCTCGACCGCATCTTCATCCTTCATGCCGATCACGAACAGAACGCGTCGACCTCGACCGTCCGCCTCGCGGGCTCGTCGGGCGCCAATCCCTTCGCGTGCATCGCGGCGGGCATTGCTTGCCTGTGGGGCCCCGCGCATGGCGGCGCGAACGAAGCGGCGCTCAACATGCTGCGCGAAATCGGTCGTCCGGAACGCATTCCCGAATATATCGCGCGCGCGAAGGACAAGGATGATCCGTTTCGCCTGATGGGCTTCGGCCACCGCGTGTACAAAAACTACGACCCGCGTGCGACCGTGATGCAAAAGACGGTGCGCGAGGTATTCGACGCGCTCAAGGTCAACGACCCGGTGTTCGAGGTCGCGCTGCAGCTCGAGGAAATGGCGCTCAACGACAGCTATTTCGTCGAGAAGAAGCTGTTCCCGAACGTCGACTTCTATTCGGGGGTGATCCTCTCGGCGATCGGCTTCCCGACGACGATGTTCACTGCGCTGTTCGCGCTCGCCCGCACCGTCGGCTGGGTCGCGCAGTGGAACGAGATGATCTCGGACCCAGCGCAGAAGATCGGCCGTCCCCGTCAGCTCTACACCGGCCCGACGCACCGTCCGTACGTGCCGGTCGACCAGCGCTAGGCGCGGTCAGGTCAACGGCAATAGCAAAAGGGGCCGTTTTGCGGCCCCTTTTTCGTAAGCGAATAGCGGGCAACGGTCGGTTGCGGTCGTTCGCCGACTCTCCCCTTCATGCCGGATTTGGTCCGGCGTCGATGGGGCTAGTTCGCCTGGTGCTTGCGAAAGATGTCCGCGAGCATCCGGAACTCATCGGCGCGCGGACTGCCCTTGCGCCAGACGAGCGCGATGGTGCGCCAGTCGTGATCCGAATCGAGCGGGCGCGTGTCGATGTCGGTGTGATCGAGGATCCCCGCCTCGATCGCCATCTGCGGCAGCATCGTGATGCCGAGGCCGTTGTCGACCATCTGGACGAGCGTGTGGAGCGATGTGCCCATCATGCGGGCGCCGGCGCGCAGTTCGGGGCGGTTGCACGCGGCGAGCGCGTGATCCTTCAGGCAATGGCCGTCCTCGAGCATCAGCATCTGCGCGGGGTCGAGCTGGTCGGCGCTGACCATCGCTGGGAGATCCTCGGCCTGGTCGCCCGGGAAGGCGACGAACAGCGCGTCGTCGAACAATTTCTCGCTCTCGACGTCGCCGCAGGCATAGGGGAGCGCGAGGAGGACGCAATCGACCATGCCGTGGTGGAGCGACTCGCACGCCTGCGCGCTAGGTTCCTCGCGGAGAAACAGCTTGAGCGAAGGGCGTTCCTTGCGAAGGCGCGGAAGCAGGCCGGGAAGCAGAAAGGGCGCGATCGTGGGGATCACGCTCATGCGCAGCTCGCCGACCAGCGGGGCAGCGGCAGCCGCCGCCATATCGGCCAGTTCCTCGGCCTCGCGCAGCACGCGATGCGCCTTGTCGACGATCGCATTGCCGAGCGTGGTGAAGCGGACGACGCGGCGGGTGCGCTCGACGAGCGTCTGACCGAGAAGGGTCTCAAGCTCGCGTATCCCCGCCGACAGCGTCGACTGCGTCACGTTACACGCGTCAGCGGCACGTCCGAAATGGCCGTGCTCATGGAGCGCGACGAGATATTGCATCTGCTTCAGCGAGGGGAGGTAGTTGTGCATTGATCGGATATAGCCATGGATTTTTCATTTTTGAACAGTTTGCTCGATATATATATTCGCGACCGTATTGGTGGCGTTTTCCGCTGGCGCGCGACGTCCTGTGCTAGCTAAGTCGCAGGACGGAGGGCTTTATGGCGGTTTCGCGATTCCTGATCGGCGGCGTGGCAAGCGCGCTGCTGCTGACCGGCGGGCTCTTCTTGTGGAAGGGCTACAGCCAGATCGCCGAGGAGGAGGAGGAGCTGCCTGAACCGCCGCCAGCCTTGCCTGCGATCCCGGTCGCGGGAGCAGGTGCGCCGAAGCGCGGACCAGCACCGCCCGAACTGCCCGCCGCGAAAGAGGCGTCGCGCGAAGAGCGGCGCTTCAACCGCTTCGATCGCGACCGGAACAACAGGATCAGTCGCGTCGAACTGATGTCGGCGCGCACGGCAGGATTTCGCAAGCTCGACCAGGATGGCAACAATCTGCTGACCTTCGAGGAATGGGCGGCGGCGACGGGCGAGCGCTTCGCGGGGGCCGATGCCGACAAGTCCGGCGACCTGACACGCGCCGAGTTCGCAACGACCGCGCCGAAGCGGGCCCCGAAGGCGAAGTGCAGCTGCTGAGAAGATAGGGCTCGGGCGTAGTGTCTGGAGTCGACCGAAAGCTGCCCTATCCTGCATCGTCTCTTTCATCGTCACCCTGAACTTGTTTCAGGGTCCATGGTCTGCCGTTTCCTTCGGCGCGGCGCCGGATGCAAGGCCCGGCCATGGATGCTGAAACAAGTTCAGCATGACGAGAATTGAAAGGCTGGAAACCACCCCAAAGCCGCCATTCCGACGTCTCAGCCGCCGCAGCCCGCGCCTAGGCCGCAACGCCGTCCGCGACCTTCATCCACTCCGCCAGCGCCTCGCCCGCGCGCCGGGTGTAGCCAAGTTTTCGGTCTTTCTTGCGGACATCCTCGGCGAGCGGCGGGAAAAGGCCGAAATTGACGTTCATGGGCTGGTAGGATGCGGCGTCGGCGCCGCCGGTGATGTGGCCGAGCAGCGCCCCGAGCGCGGTTTCGGGTGGCGGCGCCGCAAGCGTGCGGCCGCCAAGCTCGGCGATGGCGAAGCGCGCGGCGACGAGGCCGATCGCGGCGCTTTCGACATAGCCTTCGCAGCCGGTAATCTGCCCGGCAAAGCGGATGTGCGGCGCCGATTTCAGGCGAAGCTGGCCGTCGAGCAATTCGGGCGATCGGATGAAGCTGTTGCGATGCAGGCCGCCGAGGCGCGCGAACTCGGCCTTTTCGAGGCCGGGGATGGTGCGGAACAGCTCGACCTGCGCGCCATGCTTGAGCTTGGTCTGGAAGCCGACCATGTTCCAGAGCGTGCCGAGCGCATTGTCCTGCCGCAACTGGACCACCGCATAGGGCCATCGCCCGGTGCGCGGATTGTCGAGGCCGACGCCCTTCATCGGGCCGAAGCGCAGCGTTTCGACGCCGCGCTCGGCCATCACCTCGATCGGCATGCAGCCTTCAAAGTAAGGCGTGTCCTTCTCCCAATCCTTGAAGTCGGTCTTGTCGCCGTCGATCAGCCCCTGGACGAAGGCGTGATACTGGTCCTTGTCCATCGGGCAGTTGATATAGTCCTTGCCGTCGCCGATTGGCCCTACCTTGTCCCAGCGGCTCGCCATCCATGCGACGTCCATGTCGATGCTGTCGCGGTAGACGATCGGCGCGATGGCGTCGAAGAAGGCGAGCGCATCCTTGCCCGTCGCGGCGCCGATGCTTTCCGCGAGGCCAGCCGCGGTGAGCGGGCCGGTGGCGACGATCGTCAGACCTTCGCTCGGCAGCGTGTCGATGCGTTCGCGGACGATGGCGATATTGGGATGTTCGGAAAGCGCCCTGGTGACGCCGCCCGAGAAGAGGTCGCGGTCGACCGCGAGCGCCGACCCCGCAGGCACCTTGGTGGCGTCGGCCTCGCGCATGATGATCGAGCCGAGCGTGCGCATCTCGCGGTGGAGCAGGCCGACGGCGTTGCTGTCGCCGTCATCGCTGCGGAAGCTGTTCGAGCAGACCATCTCGGCGAACGTGTCGCCCTGATGCGCCGGGGTCATGTCGCCGCCCCCGCGCATTTCGGAAAGGCGTACGCGATAGCCCGCCTCGGCAAGCTGCCAGGCGGCTTCGGAGCCCGCGAGGCCGCCGCCGATGATGTGAATGTCGTGAGCCATTTACGCTATCCGTTGACTTGTACTTGATGCGCCGCGCACTAGGCCGGTTGCGGGCAAGATGCAAAGGGGACGGGATGAGCGGGCAGCACGGTCGGGATCGGGCGCGGTGGCTTTGGTGGCTGGCGTTGGCCGGCGGCATCAGTTTCATGATAGCGGTGGTGCAGCGGCTCGAGGGTCCCCCGATCTGGGCGTGGAAAACGACAGGGGTCGCATTTCTGGCGCTGTGGGCGGCGGCGAATGCGCGCGAGCGCAGCGGCTGGCTGATCGCGGCGGCGCTTGGCTTCGGCGCGCTCGGCGACTGGATGCTCGATGCCAGGGGGCTGATCGCGGGAGCGGCAGCATTCGCCGTCGGGCATCTGATCGCGATCATCCTGTATCTGACCAATAGGCGGGCGCGGACCACGCCGTCGCAGCGGCTGCTCGGTTGGCTGACGATCCCCGCCACACTGACGATCGTTTGGGCGATGCTGAGCCCTGCGCCGGGCTGGTGGCACGCCGCCGCCTATTCGCTGTTCGTCGCCGCAATGGCGGCGGCGGCCTGGACGAGCCGCTTTCCGCGGTATCGTACCGGGATCGGCGCGATGATGTTCCTCGCGAGCGACCTGTTCATCTTCGCGGGCGAAGGCGAAGTGCTGCCAAAAGACGTCACTATGTGGCTCGTCTGGCCGCTCTATTTTGCGGGGCAGGCGCTGATTGCTTGGGGCGTGGTGCGCACGCTGGGCAAGGAATAGGATCAGGAAGGCGGCGCGGCATCACCGACGAGCAGCGCCTCGATATCCGAAATCGGGCGGTCGGTCATTTCCTTGACATGCTCGCCCGCGATCCGGCTCCGCACCTCCTTGTGCCACAGCGGTCGAAGCTCGCCCATCGTGCGCGCTGGCGCGACGACGACGAGATCGTGGAATTCGCCCGCAAGGGCCATCGCGTTGACCTTTTCGCTGAGGTCGCGCGCGAAGCGGTCCTCTTCCTGCTGATGGAAATCGGGCTCCTCCATCGTGTCCTGAGACGCTCCGGCGCCCGAGGGGCGGGCCGAGCGGCCCGCGGCATCGGTCTTGATGTCGCCGTCCTTGCGATCCGCGCGCTCGCGATGCGATGCGGTGCGCAGGTCGATCTGCTGCTCGTCGCCGCGATTGCGCAGAAACAACGCCTTGCGGCCGTCGGCGACGAGGACGAGCGTGTCGTGGGGGACTGTCATGCCAAGGCTCCTTTTCGGAAAGTCCAACACATGGAACCGAGACTAAGTTTCGCCAATCGGTGATGTTCCTTAGGCGCGTGAACGGCGCGGCGCCGCGCAACGACGTCATCCTGCGGTTCGGCCGGTCGCTCGGTTCAGGAGGTTGGCGATTTTGCAACCGGGCTGCTTCGTAATTGGCTCTGCAATCGATGCGCCGGAGGATAGGCTCTTGAACGTAAGATCCTTTTTCGTGCTGGGGGCCGTTATGACGGCGAGCTCGTCGGCTTATGCCATCCCGTCCAGGCCGCCCTTTATGACGCCCAAGAAAGCGAGCGCCGAGCAGAGCAACTACACCTACCGACAGAGGCTGGAGGCGCTGCGCAGCAAGGTGATCGCAACGCAGGCCCGCGACGCCGGTGTGTTTACCGACGCGCATCGCGCGGTGCTGCAGGACAGGCTCCACCGGATTCACACCGATTTTCGGCGCTAGGTGCGCGACGTCGATATGCATTCGGTGTCCGCGGACGGCCGACGCCTTCCGTAATCTTCACGTCTTGCCGGACGCCCCGTCCCACGCCGCGATCGTCGTGCGATGAAGCAGGCGGTCGTGGCCGTCGTAGCCGCCGGTCGCGCGGTGGAGGACCGAGCGATTGTCCCACATGACAAGCATATCGGGCTCCCATTCGTGGGAGTAGCGAAACTCCTCGCGCCCTTGCCACTGGATGAGCTCGTAGAGCAGAGGAAGCCCCTCGCTGTCGTCGAGCCCGTCGAAACCGATGATGTAGCCCGCGCAGCCGAACAGGCCGAGGCGGCCGGTTTCGGGATGCGTGCGGACGAAGGGATGGAGTTGGGTCTCCAGCGCCGCGTCGTCCGAGCGGATGTCCATGCTGCGGCCCCCCGGGCCCTTTGGGTCGTTCGCGCCGTACATGCCGGTCGGCGCATAGCCGTTGCGTGCGCTGTGGATGGCCTGCAGCCCCTCGACGCGCGCGCGCAATTCGGCCGGCATCGCGTCGAGCGCGGCGTGCTGGTTCGAAAATTCGGTGTTGCCGCCGACGGGCGGAATGGTGATGCCGTAAAGGCAGGTGCCCGCGGGTGGGCGCTCCTGGAAACTCCAGTCGCTATGCCAGTTTTCGGCGAAGAGCGGCGCGGTCTCGTCGGCACGGCGCTTTACCGCGATGATATGATCGTGGCCGGGGATCGGGCGGATGAAAGGATCGTCGCCGAAGCCGCCGAAATAGCCCGTAAAGCGCTCGAGATCCTCCGCACTCAACTTCTGGTCGGGGAAGGACAGGACATGATGGTCGAGCCATGCGGCGCGAATTTCGGCCACGGTTCCGGCATCGAGCGGCTTCGTCAGGTCGACGCCGGTCACGCGGGCACCGCACGCCTGACCGCTGGGGGCGATGGTCAAGGTCATGCGCCGATGCTGCGCCGAATGGCGCGCGGGGTCAATCGGGCGCGGCAGGATGCCCCGAAAGTTCGTCGAGCCGATTCTCGCAGGCGCGCGGGGCGTCGGCAATTCATCCACGCGCCATCTTCGCCGCTCTACCTTGACGGCGTCGGGGGACAGGATGGAGAAAACAGATGTTCGGGTTCAGGAATATGGCGTTGGCTGCGCTCATTGGCGCCAGTGCCTTTCCCGCGTTGCCCGCCGAAGCGGACGCGCACGACCGGCACCACCGCCACGGCTATCACGGCCACCGCGACCATGATCGCTATGGCGATTACCGGCGCGACTACCGCAGGGATTATCGCCGCAACGACTATCGCGACCGCCGCTATTATTGCCGGCGCGGCAGCGGCACGACAGGCCTGATCGTCGGTGGCGCCGCGGGCGCCTTGCTCGGCCGCGAGGTCGATCGCTATGGCGACCGCGTTCCCGGCACGATCATCGGCGGTGCCGCCGGTGCGCTGATCGGACGCGAGATCGATCGCGGCGATCGCCGCTGCTGATCGAGGGTGAGGTCCGGCTGGCACTTGCGCCGCTTAACCGAGGTTGCAGCGGTCCAAGTGTCGGCGGATCGGCACCGGCGTGATTGCGGTCGGCAAATAACGCGGTAGAGTGATCACCCCGGTGGGGCATGATCCCGCAGTTGAAGGTGGAGACCGCAAATGAAAATCGCGACGAAACTGGCGTTTGCGGCCAGCCTCGGCCTTGCTGCCCTGATCCTTCCCGGGCAGGGCATCGCGGCGCTGCAGCAGGGCGCGAAAGCGCCCGATTTTACGCTGAATGCGGCGCAGGCGGGCAAGGAATTCCGCCTGTCGCTGAGACAGACGCTGCGGAACGGGCCGGTCGTGCTCTATTTCTTTCCCGCCGCCTTCACCCCCGGCTGCACGGTTGAGGCGCATCTGTTTGCGGAAGCGAACAGCCAGTTCAACCAGCTGGGCGCGCGGGTGATCGGCGTGACTGCGGGCAATATTCACCGCGTCGCCGAGTTTTCGCGGTCGGAGTGCCGCGACAAATTTGCCATCGCGGCCGACCCCGGCGCGAAGGTCGCGGCGCAATATGATGCAACGATGCAGGGCGCCGACGGGAAGCCGCTCTCCAATCGCACATCCTATGTGATCGCGCCGAACGGGACGATCCTGCTGAGCTACAGCGACAGCAAGCCGCAGGCGCATATCGAAAAGACGATGGCTGCCGTTCGCGCGTGGAATGCGAAGCGCAACTGAACCTGCTGCGACCGGGTTTCGACAACAGTCGCCTTCGGCGGATCGCTGCCATGGCGGATGTGATCCCCGGCTTTCTCAGGCGATCGCGCAGGAAATTGTCCGCCTTCACCCCGAAGCTGTCATCGCCTTCAAAAAGGCCTTTCCTACATTATTCCGCTGTGCCAGCCTTCACCCGGTCGGACAAATGCGGCCGCGGCCCGGTTTGCGGGTGCGGCTGCCATGCGGCGTGCGCGAAGCGTTCGGCAATTTTCCCGGTCCCGGCGGGCGATGCAATGGGCTGAACTTTCCTGAACTTTGAAAGTCCGCCCCGCAACGATCGAGGAAGACATCTGAGCTCCCCGCCACGACATCGCCAATCGCGGCGCCTTCAATCCCGCGCCGGCAAACTCAGCGTAAATCTGGCCCCCTGCCCGGGCGCGCTGTCGACGGTCAGGTCGCCATCCATCGCGCGCGCCAGGCGGCGCGCAATATAAAGGCCGAGCCCCGACCCCCCGCTATCGGTGCGCCCCAATCGTTCGAACTTCTCGAACACGACATCCTGCTGTTCGGCCGAAATGCCCTGCCCCTGATCGGCTACGGTCACCATCGCGCGGTTGCCCTCGCGATCGACGCGGATCCATATCTGCGAATTGTCGGGCGAATAGCGGATCGCGTTGCCAAGCAGGTTCAACAGTACTTGCAGCACGCGCCGGAATTCGCCGGTCGCCGGCATCTTGTCGTCGACGCGCGGCGCGTCGATGCGAATGCCCTTTTCTTCCGCCTTCATGCCGAGCAGGCCGACGGCGCGGCGCGCCAGGTCGCCAAGGTCGATCTGGTCGGCGGCCGCCTTGAACCCCGGACGCTCGATATTCTGGAGGTCGGCCAGATCATCGACGAGCCCGAGCAGGTGCCGTCCCGCGTGCGCGATATCGCCGGCATAGCGCGCATAGTCGGCGCGGATCGGCCCGTCGAACTGCCCATGGATCGTCTCGGCGGTCGCAATGATGCGGCTCAACGGACCGCGCAGCGCACCATCGATCCGCCGTCCGAATTGCGGATCGGACAGTGGCAGCGATCCAAAGGCCGGATCGGGCGGTGGCGCCGGATATTCGCCGGCGTCCGTATCGGCCGGCCCCCTCACCGCGACGCCGCGAAAGCCGGTCAGCCGCCCTGTTGCGTCGAACAGGGGTTCGGCCGCCAGCGTCATCGTAACCGTGCCTTGTTCGGCCTCGACACGCACGCGTTGCCCGTCGAACCGGGTCTGCCCCGCGAGCGCGCGCAGCACCGGGAACCGGCCTTGCTCGTCGGGCTGGAGCTCGAACAACTCGGACAGCGACCGTCCCTCCCAGTCGGCCGGGATCGGCAGCGCATCGCCGTCGGCGTGCAAGGTCAGCAGGCGAAGCCGCTGATCGCATTCCCATGTCCACCCGTCGGCCGACGCCATGCCCGCGCCGTCAGCCGGCGCCTCGGGAAGCAGGATCGGCCGCGTACGCCAGTCGCTGATTTCAAGATTTGCGCCCTCCCCATCGGGCAGGACGCGAACGAGCGCATGAATGTCGCTATGATCGTCAGCGGCATAGAGCGGCCGCGAAATGTCGCGCTGCAGCCGCTGCGCCAGCGCAACGAGCCGCGCGAGATTGGGCAGCGCAAGCGGCTGGCCGATCGCCGCCCCCGCGCGCTGTTGCAGGCGCAGCAGCGGCGCGTCGGCGCTCACCAACCTGCCCGCGCTATCGACGCGGCCGCGAACGATCCGCTCGTTCATCCGCGCGTCTCGACCGTGCGCGATGGCAGCGCGGCGAGCGATGCTTCAAGCGGGGCAAGCGATGCGCGGTCCAGGCTAAGCGGAGCCAGAAGCGCTGGCAAAGCGGCCGCCTCCGCGCTCGTCAACGCAAGCGCCATGTCGGCAAAGGATCGGCGGCTCGCGGCCGCCGCCAGCGCGACGAGCGCCAGCCAGTCGTGGCGATCGATCGCACTCGCCGCGGCCCCTTCGATCGCTGCCCCCTCGCCCAGCGCGGCCAGATATTGCCGCGCCGCTACGTCGATCCCCGGGATCGCCGCACGATATTCGACGACCTTGCGCACCGCTTCACCCAGGCCAGCCGCCAATTGGCCATCTTTCCCTGCCTGCACCATCCGCCAGGCAGCGATGTCGAGCAGCAGCGCACGCAGGAGTTCGGGCTCGACGTCTTCAAGCGCAATCCGGGGACTTCCACGGCCGTCGGCACGCCGGCGGTCGGCAATCCGCAGCGCCAGATAGGCGCGGTCGGCCTCGGGCGTCGTGTCGATCGTCTCGGGCGCGGGCGGCCCGTCACCGTCCACCGGAACCACGACGGGGGCAGCGATCCGCCGCGCCGAATGCTCGCGCCAGCGATGTTCCTCGGCGCGTGCGAAACAGGCAGCGGCGAGTCGCGGGGCAGTCGGCAAGCCGCTTTCCAGCCAGTCGCGCCACAGCGCGCCGACGTCGATGTCCGCCGACAGTTCGCGCGCCGCATCCTCGACCAGCCGGCGCGCGATGCCGAGGGACAGCGCTCGCTGCTCCTCGGTCAGCCGCCCCGCGGCGGGCGCCGCCAGGAAATCGGCCAGCTCGCGCAGGCGCGCCGACAGCGTCGGCGACGGCGGGTCGATGCCGGGCGAGGGAAAGAAGTCAGCCATGCACGCTCGCGATAGCAGCATGTCGTTAATAGGCCTTAAACCTTGGCGAGCTTGGCTTTACCGCGCTTCCGGCCGCCGTGCGAGCCGCATCCACAGCATGATCTGGAACAGGGCGAGCAAGGGCAGGATTGCGAACATCAGCGGCGCGAAACCGAAGATCAGCGCGGGCACCAGCATGATCCACGCTTGGTCGGCGTCGGGGAGCAACCAGTGGAAGCGGCGTTTGTCACCCGAATCCTCATACAAGGTCCGCGCGAGCATGATGATCGCGGCGAGGCAGGGTGCGAGCGCGGCTTGCGAAAAGGGCGGCATCCGATGCTCCGGGCCTGCCAAGGCGAGCAGCCAGGGAAACAGCCCCAGCAGGACGAGCGCAAAGGTGCGGATGGCATTGCGCACGCGGTCCTGCGTCACGCTCTGCGCGCGAAAGGCGGCGAGGAACCGCATCGTGGCGAGGCCAAGCCCGCCGAACAGCGCGACCAGCGCGCCCGCGGCCGCGAGACCATTCGCCGCAAGCAGCCCGACGGAGACCCACAAAAGCGCCGTGATATAAGGCATATAGCGTGCGACTTTCGCGGATCGCACGAGTAGCGGCCCGGCCAGCCGCACGATCGGCATCATGATCGCCGATCGCCCCAGCCCCATCCCGCCATATTCGACCTGCTGCAGGCTCGATTGCTCGATCAGCGCCGCGGTCGGGCGGTCAATAACGACCGCGATCTCGCCCTGCTCGAACAGCGCGGGCTCGCAGTAGAGCCGCCGCGATCCCGCCTGCACTGCGAGCCGCAGCAGCGTCAGCATCATGTCCCACTCGCCCGGCATCGCCGCGAGTTCGGCAACCATCGGCTGCGAGATGGCGGCCAGCCCGCCCCAGCGCCGCGTCGCGTCGATCCGCTCGAACGCCTGCGTCAGCACCGTGTCGCCGGTGACGAGGATCGCCGGCGAACCGGGCTTGGCGATCGCGGCATAATGGGTCCCGCTCGCGCGCAGTCCGTCGGCGACGAGGATGATCCGGTCGTCGCTCTCGACGATCGCGACCAGATCCGCAGCTGCGCGCACAGGCGTCACCTTGATTCCGCGCCGCTGGATGCGGTCGCACGTCGCGATAAGGTCCGCAGGCACCGCCGCGACCACGACAGCGATATGCGTCACCCCGACATCGGCGAGCCGCGCCGCCTGCCGCTCGATCAGCGTCTCGCCAGCCACGGTGACGAGCGCCCGCAAGCCGCCGTCGGGCAGCATTTCGCTCGCGCCGACCAGCGCGATCAGGGCCACCGACACCCCCCTGGCAGTCTCATGGTCATCGGCCCGCAGCTTTAGGGGAGGACGCGCGATTGGCAAGCCTGCAGCGAGGCCGATTCCTCTGCTCGCCCATCCTTCAGAAGGCCCGGTTCTGGGCGGCGGTGCCGGACGGAGAGGCGACATCCCGGCCGTCGCCGGCATAACTGGAGTTCGGATGGCATGACGTCATTCTAGAATAAAGAAAACGCTCCACTTTCCCGGTTCCCGTCCACGCCCGAAGCCCAGCAAAAAATATCCCGAAAAATGACCGAATCGCTGGCCTTTCCTGCCCCCATCGGCTAGTCCGATTTTATCTCCCGATAAGCAGAAAAAAGGCCGGGCTTTGACCGAAGAAAATACGCCTATGCAACCGTCGGACGACGGTGTTTCGCCGATCAACATCGTCGACGAAATGAAGACTTCCTACCTCGATTACGCGATGAGCGTGATCGTCAGCCGGGCGCTTCCCGATGTACGCGACGGCCTGAAGCCGGTCCACCGCCGTATCCTCTACGCGGCGCAGGAAGGCGGCTTTGTTCCCGGCCGCCCGTACAAGAAATCGGCGAAGATCGTCGGCGACGTCATGGGTAACTATCACCCGCACGGTGACAGCGCGATTTACGACGCGCTCGCGCGCATGACGCAGGACTGGTCGCTGCGCGTGCCGTTGATCGACGGTCAGGGCAATTTCGGTTCGATGGACCCCGATCCGCCGGCGTCGATGCGTTATACGGAAGCACGGCTGGCCAAGACCGCTATGGTGCTGCTGAACGACCTCGACAAGGACACGGTCGACTTCCAGCCCAACTATGACGCAAGCCGCGAAGAGCCGACGGTCCTTCCCGCGCGCTTCCCGAACCTGCTCGTCAATGGCGCGGGCGGCATCGCGGTCGGTATGGCGACGAACATTCCGCCGCACAATCTCGGCGAAGTCATCGACGCGACGCTTGCAACGATCGACAACCCCTCGATCTCACTCGAGGATCTGATGGCGATCGTTCCCGGCCCCGACTTTCCGACCGGCGCGCTGATGCTCGGCCAGGGCGGCGCCCGCAACGCCTATTTGACCGGTCGCGGCTCGATCATGATGCGCTCGACGCACATCATTGAGGAAGGCAGGAACGATCGCCAATCGATAGTATTGACTTCGATTCCGTACCAGGTCGGCAAGTCGGGTCTCGTCGAGAAAATTGCCGAAGCCGCACGCGACAAGCGGATCGAGGGCGTCGCCGATATTCGCGACGAATCGAACCGCGAGGGCGTCCGCGTCGTCATCGAACTGAAGCGCGATGCCACCGCCGACGTCGTGCTCAACCAGCTTTGGCGCCACACCCCGGCACAGTCGAGCTTCCCAGCGAACATGCTCGCGATCCGTGGCGGCCGTCCCGAAATGCTCGGGCTCAAGGACATTCTCTCGGCCTTCATCACCTTCCGCGAGGAAGTGATCACGCGCCGCTGCAAGTTCGAACTCGCCAAGGCGCGCGACCGTGCACATATCTTGCTGGGGCTCGTCGTCGCGGTCAGCAATCTCGACGAAGTCGTCCGCATAATCCGCGGCTCGCCCTCGCCCGCTGCCGCCCGCGAGGCGTTGCTAGCGCGCGAATGGCCGATCGGCGAGATCGCACCCTACATCCGACTCGTCGAAGCGATCGAGGGCGAGATGGAGGAGAGCGCCACCTATCGACTGTCGGAGACACAGGTGAAGGCGATCCTCGACCTCCGCCTCCATCGCCTGACCGCGCTCGGACGCGACGAAATCGGCAAGGAACTTGGCGAGTTGGCGACCGAGATTGAGGAACTTCTTTCGATCCTCGCGGACCGCGAAAAGCTCTATGCGGTGATGCGCGAAGAACTCGTCGCGGTGCGCGACGAATTCGCGACGCCGCGCAAGACGCTGGTCGCCCCCGCCGCCGACGGCATCGACGATGAAGATCTGATCGAGCGCGAGGAGATGGTCGTGACCGTCACCCTCGACGGCTATATCAAGCGCACCCCGCTCGAGACCTTCCGCGCCCAGCGCCGCGGCGGCAAGGGCCGCGCCGGCATGGCGACGAAGGACGAGGATGTCGTCACCAACCTGTTCGTCACCTCGACGCACACGCCGGTGCTCTTCTTCTCGACCGCAGGCAAGGTCTACCGCATGAAAGTGTGGCGCCTGCCCGAGGGCGGACCCGCAACGCGCGGCCGCCCGATGATCAACCTGCTGCCGCTCGCGCAGGGCGAGACGATCTCGACCGTGCTCCCGCTGCCCGAGGATGAGGGCGAATGGGGCAAGCTGCACGTCATGTTCGCAACCGCGAAGGGCAATGTGCGCCGCAACAGCATGGACGCCTTCACCAACGTGCCATCGAACGGCAAGATCGCGATGAAGTTCGAGGGCGAGGACGAAGACGACCGGCTTATCGGTGTCGCGCTGCTCGACGAGAGCGACGACGTGTTGCTCGCGACGCGCCAGGGCAAGGCGATCCGGTTTGCCGGTGACGATGTGCGCGAATTCCAGAGCCGCAATTCGACCGGCGTGCGCGGTATGCGTCTCGCCGATGGCGATGAAGTCATCTCGCTCTCGATCCTGCACAAGGTCGGGACGACCAGCGAGGAACGCGAAGCCTATCTCCGCGCCGCGCCGTGGAAGGACAATGAGAACGAACCGACGCTCGATGGCGAACGGATGGCCGAACTCGCCAGCCGCGAGGAGTTCATCCTCACCGTCTGCGCCAATGGCTATGGCAAGCTGTCGTCGGCCTATGAATATCGTCGCACCGGCCGCGGTGGCCAGGGAATCACCAACATCGACAATATCGGCCGCAACGGCCCGGTCGTCGCCAGCTTCCCCGCGACGCAGGCGCACCAGCTGATGCTCGTGACCGATCAGGCGAAGCTCATCCGCATGGGCCTCGACAGCCTGCGCGTCATCGGCCGCGGCAGCGCCGGCGTGCGGCTGTTCGACGTCGCGGCCAACGAACATGTCGTCTCGGCCGCGCTGATCGAGGACAGCGACGAGGAAGAAAGCGAAGGCGTGGAAACCGCCGCCGAAGCCCCGGCCAGCGAAGCCCCCTCAGAATGACGACGCCCGCGACGGCCTTCAAAGTGCTCACCGCGCAGCAATGGACCGATTTCGAGCGCGAGCGGGTATTTCGCGGCGCGCCAGTGGATATCGCCGACGGCTATATCCATCTGTCGACTGCGGAGCAGCTCGAGGCGACGATCGAGAAATATTTCGCCGGCCAAAGCGGCCTCATGATCGCCGAGGTGGACCTCCTCCTCCTCGGCGACGCCGTTCGCTGGGAACCGGCGCGCGGCGGCGACCTGTTCCCGCACATCTACGCCGAACTGCCGATCCACGCGGTCGTGAGCCTGCAGAGGCGGGACTAGATTCCGCCGCTGGTCGCGCGCCCGTCGCGACGAGGCTGGTTTTGGATGTCCGCTTTGGGATAGAGAGCGGACATCAAAAAGCCGTCATGCTGGCTGCGGCGACGGCCTCGCTGTTCCAGCATCCATGGGTTGAGCTCTCATCGGGCGCTAAGCGCTCGGCCTCTCCGTCAGCGCAGCGGGCTTGCAGCCCCGATCGCAGTCGATGGGGAGGATCATGAGATCAGCTCCCTACCCAAAAGCAGTCTTTAGCCTACCGTGGCGCTAATCCCACCGTTCCGCGCGGCCATGATCGCCATCGCGCGGCTCGACCCACGCAACGCGCCCGTCGGCAAACGTCTCGCGCTTCCACAGCATCACATCAGTCTTCAGCCGGTCGATCAGAAACTCGGTGGCGGCCAGCGCCTCTGCACGATGCGCGCTGCTCGCCAGCACCAGCACGATCGTCTCGCCCGTTGCCATTCCGCCGACGCGGTGGACCAGCGTCAGCGCGGATAGCGACCAGCGATCGGCCGCGACATGCGCGAGCTCAGCCAGCCCGGCTTCTGTGAGCGCGGGATGATGTTCGAGGAAAAGTTCGGCAAGCCCGTCGTCGCCGCGCACGCGTCCAACGAAGATCGCGCTTGCCCCATGTCCCCCCGCATCGTGAATATCGAGCTCGGCCGCGACATTGATCGCGTCGGTTTGGACCGCTACGCGGATCATCCTCCGGTCACCGGCGGAAATAGCGCGATCTCGTCGCCGATTGCCGCTTCCGGGCCGACCATCGTACCGCCAACCGCCGCACGAATGCGCCCTGGCTCGGCAAAGGCCAGCGCGCCGCGATCGTCGCGCGCGGCGAGCCAGCCGACCAGATCGGCGATGGTCGTGACATCGGCGGGAGGGTCGATCACTTCCCCGGCAACCCCCATCCGCTCGCGCACCCAGGCGAAGTAGCTGATAGTCAGCGTCACGCGCCTAGTCCATATGCTTCAGGCCGACGCGCAGATAATCCCAGCCGGTGATCAGCGTCAGCACCGCCGCACCCCACAGCGAGGCAAGTCCGACGATCTTGATCCACGCCATCGCGGGTAGCGCCCCGGCCAGAATCAGCGCACCGAAGGCAACGAGCTGAAATGTCGTCTTCCATTTCGCCAGCTGGGTGACCGGCATCGACACCTGCAGCGTCGCGAGAAATTCACGCAATCCAGACACGATGATCTCGCGCAGCAGGATCATCAGCGCCGCGATGACGTGATAACCGTCGATGTCGCGCGTAAAGACCAGCAGCAGGATAACGGCCGCGATCATGATCTTGTCGGCGATCGGATCGAGGAATGCGCCCAGTCGCGAGACGATCCCGCGCGAGCGCGCAACATAGCCGTCAAAATAATCGGTAATGCCCATCAGGCAATAGAGCCCGAAGGCCAGCGCATAGTCGATCGGCTTCGGCTGCAACGACCCCTCGACCACGCCCGGCCACAGGAGAAAAAGCAGGATGGGAACCGCCAGAATGCGCGACAGTGTCAGGATGTTGGGAAGGCTTAGCATGATCCCTGTCGGCGCGTCCGTTCTAGCTTTGCGGCCCAATTGGGCTTTGACCCCGCCTGCCCTAACCGATAAGCCCCCCGTGCGACAACAGCATTGCCCCAAAAGAGACCATCGCGGGTTGGCGCTGTCGCAATGTCGGGCTGTCAAACTGGATTTTCAATGACCGGATCCTTTGCGCTGCTGAAACAACGCAGGTTCCTGCCGCTTTTCGTCACCCAGCTCCTCGGCGCCTTCAACGACAATCTGTTCAAGAATGCGATGGTGCTGTTCGTCGTTTACGGCGTTTTCAACGACGAAGCATCCGAGACTTTGTTCAGCGCGGTCGCGACCGCCCTGTTTATCATCCCCTTCTTCCTCCTGTCCGCGCTCGCCGGCCAACTCGCCGACACGCGGGACAAGGCGCGGATCATCCGCATCGTCAAATTCTGCGAGATACTGATCATGCTTGTCGGCGGCGCAGGCCTCGTGCTCGCGTGGATGGGTTGGGCGGTGCATCTCGTCGCGATACCGCTGATGATGCTCGCGCTCTTCGCGATGGGCATCCACTCCACCTTCTTCGGGCCGATCAAATATGCGATCCTGCCGCAGCACCTGAAAAGCGACGAGGTGCTGGGCGGTACCGGGCTCGTCGAGGCCGGCACCTATATCGCAATTCTCGCGGGCACGATCCTCGCCGGGGTGATCGAGGTCGAATGGGCCGCCCTCGGCGTCGTCCTCGTCGCGATGATCGGCTACTGGACCGGTCGCAAGGTCCCGCCCGCCCCGCCCGAGCATGAGGAAACGGGAATCGACTGGCATATTGTCCGCTCGTCGGTGACGCTCGTGCGCGGCACGATGCACATCCCGCGCCTCTATCTCGCGATCCTCTCGATCAGCTTCTTCTGGACGATCGGCGCGGTCCTGTTCATCCAGTTCCCGCCGCTGGTGAAGAATATCCTCCACGCCGACAAAAGCGTCGCCAGCCTGTTCCTCGCGATCTTCTCGATCGGCATCGCGATCGGTTCGGTCGCCGTGAATCGGCTGCTCAAGGGGCAGGTTTCGGCGCGCTACAGCCCGGCCAGCGTCATCGTCATGGGCGCGTTCGTCGTCGCCTTTTACTGGGTGTGCCGCAATTGGGAGCACGATCCCTCGGGTGTCATGTACGGGATCGACGGCTTCCTGGGCCATGCCGACGTCATTCCCCTGCTCGCCAGCCTGCTCGGCATCGCGATCAGCGGGGGCATGTTCGTCGTTCCGCTGTATGCCTTCCTGACCACCACCGTGCCGAAGGATCAGACCGCACGCACCGTCGCCGCGAACAACATCGTCAATTCGGGGGCGATGGTCGCTGGTTCACTGCTCGCGATGGGATTGGGCTTTGCCGGCGTCGGCGTCGTCGACCAGCTTTTGATGAGCGCCGCGATGTGCCTGATCTCCGCCTGGCTGGCGGTCAAGCTTCACCGCGCCTGCGACTAGATCAAGAACATCATCGTCGCGACGAAGAAGATCGCAAAACTCTCAAGAAACAGCCGCGTATCGCTTCCTCGCGCCCACGGCGACGGGATTGCCCGCTGCGCCGCCAGCGTTTCGCGAAGCTCGTCCTGCCAGTTCGCCGGCGCGCTCATTCGCGCGATGACAAGCTGCCGGGCCGCATAGCCGCGCAGGCGATCGCGGATGTCGATCTGTTCGTCCGAGTCCATGCATGCGAAGCTACGCCCGCGTTAACGAGTCGGTAAGGTTAAAAAAGAGTTAACGGCCCGGCCGTCCCGGCGCGGGACGCCATTGCGCCTGATCGTTAACTGCCGGGCATTGGCGTGATGCGCACCGGCTTGCCGTCGGGAGCGCCGACCTGGAACGGCTTGCATGCCCGCGGACGCATTCGCGGACCGAGGCACAGCCGCACTTCGTCCAGCCACCCGTCACGATTGGTCGACACTGCGACCATCGCGGCGGTCACGCCCTTGTTGCGCGCCGCGAAGGCGCGGCGGATGCTCCCCGCCGTCTGCGGCTCGGCGGCGAGTGCCTTCATGTCGGGAAAGCGGACCGCCCGGAACAGCTTCGACGCCGCCGCAAAATAGGCGGCCGGATGCGGGCTCATGCACGTGCCGTGCTTCGCCCATTCATGCTGCAGCAGCTGCGCCGAGGGTGTCATGCACATATGTTTCTTCAGCACCGGCTGCGGCACGATCTTCGCCGGGCGGCACCATTGCGGATAATCTCTGGTGTCGGTCTCGGGCCACAAACCGTGCAGCACCCAGCCGAAGCGGCCGTTTTCGCCCGAACATTGGAAACGGTCGCGGACATCCTTCGGGTTCCGGACGTCGGCGCAATGCTGCGGCGACCAGCTCATGCTGAGCAAATAGCCTGTCGTCGGCGGCTTGCGCACCGGCTCGTCGCGCGCCGGGCGTTCGAGTCGCGGCACGGAAACGCGGTCAGGCACCGAACAGGAGAGCGCCTGCGCCTGCGCCGTGACCGGCATCAGCGCCAGCGCGACAGCGCTAAGCCAGCGCAAAGTCGAGCCCGATATCGGCTGCGGGCGCCGACTGGGTGAGCCGTCCGACCGACACATAGGTCACTCCGGTCGCGCCGATGTCATGAATGGTGTCTAGTCGAACGCCGCCCGATGCTTCGGTCGGCACCTTGCCGTCGACCAGCGCGACACATTGGCGCAGTTCGTCGAGGCTCATATTGTCGAGCAACAGATGCGTCGCGCCCGCCGCCAGCGCGGGCCTGACCTGCGCGACCCGGTCGACCTCGACGATGATCCGTTCGATCCCGGCATCGACCGCGCGGCGGACGGCTTCCTCGACCGATCCCGCGACCGCGACATGATTGTCCTTGATCATCGCCGCGTCCCACAGGCCCATGCGATGGTTCGTCGCTCCGCCGGTCCGCGTCGCATATTTCTCGAGCACACGCAGGCCAGGAATCGTCTTGCGCGTGTCGAGCAAAGTCGCCCCCGTCCCCGCAAGCGCATCGACATACTGCCGCGTCATCGTCGCGATCCCCGACAGATGTTGCACCGTATTCAGCGCCGAGCGCTCGGCGGTGAGCATCGCGCGCGCGTTGCCCGTCAGCCGCATCAGGTCGCTGCCCGCCGCGACCTGTTCGCCTTCGTCCGCCAGTATCTCGATCTCCATCGCCGGATCGAGCGCGCGGAAGAACATCGCGGCGATCGGCAGACCGGCGACGGTGATCGCGTCGCGGCTGTCCATCACTCCCGAAAAGCGCGCGCCGGCCGGGATCGTCGCCATCGACGTGATATCGCCCCCCGACGCCATATCCTCGGCCAAGGTGCTGCGCACAAAGGCGCCAAGGTCGAAACCGGAAAGGGAAAAATCGCTCATGCGACGAGCGATAGAGGGGCGCCCGCGCAAATCAACTTGACGTTTACGTCAACTAACGCTGACATGGCTGCAAATAGAGAAATGGAGAGAGGCCCCATGCAATCCCCGATCTGCGCGATGCTCGGCATCGAATTTCCTTTGCTCGCCTTCTCGCACTGCCGCGACGTCATCGTCGCAGTGTCGAAGGCCGGCGGCATGGGCGTCTTTGGCGCCGCGTCGCTGCCGCCCGAGCGGCTCGAGGAAGAACTGGCGTGGATCGACGCGCATATCGGCGGCCTGCCCTATGGCGTCGACCTGATCGTCCCGAACAGCTTCGCAGGCAAAGGCGAAGCCCGGAGCGAACTGCCGCCGATCCCCGCCGAGCATAAGGCCTTCGTCGCCGACCTGCTCGTCAAGCACGGCGTCGACGACGGAAATCTGGCGCTTCCCAGCATCGGCGGCGGTCTCGGCGAAAATATGACCGACGATGGTGCCGCGAAACTGCTCGAAGTCGCCTTCCGTCATCCGATCAAGCTGATTGCCAATGCGCTTGGCGTTCCGCCGCCGCTGATGCTCGAACTCGGCAAGCGGCATGGCGTACCGGTGGCCGCGCTGGTCGGCACCCGCGACCATGCGCTGGCGCAGGTTCGCGCGGGCGTCGACATCCTTGTCGTCGCGGGCGGCGAAGCCGGCGGCCACTGCGGCGAAGTTGCGACGATGGTGCTCGTTCCCGAGGTCGCGGCTGCCGTCGAAGCCGTCGGCGCGACGACGCCGATCCTTGCCGCCGGCGGTATCGTCACCGGGCGCCAGATGGCCGCCGCGATGGCGATGGGCGCGCATGGCGCCTGGTGCGGATCGGTCTGGCTGACGACCGCGGAGGCCGAAACCAACCCGGTGGTGAAGGAAAAGATGCTCGCCGCCTCGTCGCGCGATACCGTCCGTTCGAAGAGCCGTACCGGCAAGCCGTCGCGCCAGCTCCGCTCGCCCTGGACCGACGCCTGGGAGGCCGAGGGCGCGCCGAAGCCGCTACCGATGCCGCTCCAGTCGCTGGTCAGCGAACCGGCGTTGCGCAAGGTCGATAAGCTCTCGGAGGGCGGTCACGAAGGTGCGAAAGCGCTCGCGACCTATTGGGTCGGCCAGGGGGTAGGCCTGATGAACGAAGCGATGGGTGCCGGACAGGTCGTGCAGGAATTCAAGGCCGACTGGATCGCTGCCTGCGAGCGATTGAACGGCTTTATCGAGGACTGAGATTTCCGGATCCTCCCTGTCGCGAAGCGATGGGGAGGTGGCAGCCTGCAGGCTGGCGGAGGGGCCGAGCGCAGAGCGCTCACTACGCTCGCCGCCCCACCACCATGCTTCGCATGGTCCCCCTCCCCATGCCTGGGCCACGGGGAGGATTCGTTACGTGACTTACGCCACCGTCGCCTTGACGATCTTGCCGGGTTCGCGCGGCGGCTCGCCCTTGGGGAGGGCGTCGACATTGTCCATGCCTTCGATCACTTCGCCCCAGACGGTGTACTGCTTGTCGAGAAAGCGCGCGTCGTCGAAGCAGATGAAGAACTGGCTGTTCGCGCTGTTCGGGTTCTGCGCGCGCGCCATCGAGCAGACGCCGCGGACATGCGGCTCGGCGCTGAATTCCTGCGGCAGGTCGGGAAGCTTGCTGCCGCCCATGCCGGTGCCCGTCGGGTCGCCGCCCTGCGCCATGAAGCCCGGGATCACGCGGTGGAAGACGACGCCGTCGTAAAAGCCTTCCTTGGCGAGCGACGTGATGCGCTCGACGTGTTGCGGCGCAAGGTCGGGGCGCAGGCGGATGACGACATCGCCGGTCGACAGCGAAAGGGTGAGCGTCTGGTCGGACATGATTTGCTCCTTCATTGGGGATTTGGCGGTGCCATAGCGGGGCCGCGCGGCAATGCACGCACTAAATACGCAAATGGACGGCGCGGCGTTGCCATCGTGTGCCCGCGGGACTAGGGGAGGCTCGGACGCCGCATGATCCAGGGAGGACCGCGATGGACAAACGCGAAGAACCCCTGCCGGACGAAGGCGCCATCCTCACCGACGATCGCGATGCCGGCCGTGACCAGCCTGCGCGCGAAACCGAAACCGAACTCGACGAGGATGATCGCCTGCGTCCTCGCTTCGTCCGCGAGGTCATCGACCTTGCCGAGGAAGGCGAAGGCGAGGCCGCGCGCGAGCGCATAGGCCGTCTCCATCCGGCCGACATCGCCGACCTTTTTGAACTCGCAAGCTCCGACGAGCGCCCGGTCCTTGCCGCCGTGCTGGGCGACATGCTCTCCGCCGACGTGCTGGCGGAAATGAACGATTATGTGCGCGAGGAGCTGATCGACCTCCTCGCGCCAGAGCAGGTCGCCGAACTCGCCTCCGAACTCGATACCGACGATGCCGTCGCGATCATCGAGGATATGGAGGAGGACGATCAGCAGGCCGTTCTCGAGGCGATGGAGCCCGAGGATCGCGCCGCGATCGAGGACGCGCTTTCCTACCCGGAGGAATCCGCCGGACGCCTCATGCAGCGCGAATATGTCGCGGTGCCCGAGCATGTGACCGTCGGCGACGTCATCGACCGGCTGCGCGAGGATGTCGACCTCGCGACCGATTTCTGGGAAATCTTCGTCGTCGATCCGCTGCATCGCCCGGTCGGAACCTGCCAGCTGAGCTGGATTCTCCGCACGCCGCGCGACATTGCCGTCAGCGACGTGATGAAGCGCGAGCAGACGCTGATCCCCGTCGACATGGATCAGGAAGAGGTCGCGCTCCGCTTTCAGAAATATGCGCTGATCTCGGCGGCGGTCGTCGACAAGGCGGGGCGCCTCGTCGGGATGATCACGGTCGATGACGTCGTCCATATCATCCAGGAAGAAGCAGGCGAAGACATCCTCCGCCTCTCGGGCGCCGGCGACGGCGACATCAACGAGCCGATCCGCGAAACCTATGCGGCTCGCGTCCGCTGGCTGATCGCCAACCTTGGCACCGCGCTGGTCGCGTCGAGCATCGTCGGCATCTTCGGCGGCGCGATCGAGCATATGGTCGCGCTCGCGGCGCTGATGCCAATCGTCGCCGGCGTCGGCGGCAATGCGGGAACGCAGACGCTTGCGGTCACCGTCCGCGCGCTCGCGATGAACCAGCTCACCGATTCGAACAGCTATCGCGCCGTGTGGCGCGAAATAAAGATCGCGCTGCTCAATGGCGGTACGATCGCGCTGATCGCCGGGACCGCTACCGCGCTCTGGTTCGGCAATCCGCAATTGGGCGCGGTCATCGCCGCGGCGATGATCGTGAACATATTCGTCGCTGGCGTAGCCGGGGTAGCGATCCCGCTGCTACTGGACCGGCTCGATCAGGACCCTGCCGTTGCGAGCTCGATTTTCGTCACGATGACGACGGATTCGATGGGATTTCTCGCCTTTCTGGGGCTCGCGGTGGCCAGCGGACTGACGTCGCTCTAGGTCAACGCTCTGAAATCCAAGCGATTCAAATGCGCCGCGAAAAAATTTCACCTGTGTGATTTTTTTCGGGAACTTTTGACGGGCACCGTCCGTTTCCCCTTCGAGCAGCGGTCATCGCCCCCCCCGCAGCGCTGCTCAGCAACATTGGCCCGGCCCGCATTCCCTCCCCCCCCTCGAAGCGTGCCGGGCCATTTTGCGTCCAAGAAGACCCGTGAGAGGTGAATCAAATGACGAGTATCCGTGTAATCCTCCTCACCCTGCTTGCTAGCTTTCTGGTCGCTGGCTGCAACACGGTGAAGGGCGTTGGCCGCGACATCGAGTCGGTCGGCCAGGCGGGTAGCGACGCCATTCACTAATCGGCGGGAAGCTTACCCTAAGCCTCTTCGAGAGGCTCGACAGGCGCCGCTTCGGCGCCTGTCTTGCGTTTGCGGCCCGTAAACCAGATCGCAAAGATCGACAGCTCGTAGAGAAAGACGAGCGGAATCGCGAGCAGGAGCTGGCTGAGGATATCGGGCGGCGTGAACACCGCAGCGATCGCAAACGCCGCAACGATCATATAGCGCCGCGCAGAAATGAGCTGCTCGCGCGTCACGAGGCCCGCGCGTTCGATCAGCATCAACAGGATCGGCAACAAGAAGGCGATGCCGAACGCCATGATGAACTGCATCACGAAGCTCAGATAATTGCCGACCGAGGGCAGCGCCTCCTGCGTCACTCCGCCGACTTCGCCCTGGTATCCGAGCAGGAATTTGAGGGCGATCGGGATCGTAATGAAATAAGCGAAGCACGCGCCGACCGTGAAGAGCACCGGCGTCGCGAACAGGAAGGGCAGCAGCGCGCGCTTTTCCTTGCGGTACAGGCCGGGAGCGACGAATTTCCAGAGCTGGTTGGCGATCACAGGGAACGCGATCATCATGGCCGAGAACAGCGCGACCTTGATCTCGACGAAGAAGGCCTCGAACAGCTGGGTGTAGATCAGCTTACCCTGCCCCGCGACGACCAGAGGATGCACGAGAATGCCGAAGATCGGCCGCGCGAAATAGAGGCAGACTCCGAAAGCCAGCCCGACCGCGAGCAGCGATTTCAGGAGCCGCGAGCGCAGTTCGATCAGATGGTCGAGCAATGGCATCTTGCCGCCGGCGCCATCCTCGTCGGCCGTTACGGGGGTTTCGGCAGTCATGGCAGCGGCCCATCACGAGGCGGCACTTCGTGCGTCTCGGGCTTGGTGGCCGCGGCGGCATGATCGGGATTTTCGGGCGGTGCCTCGCCGCTGTCGGTCGCGGCAAGAATCGGCGGCGTCCCTGCCGCAGCGTCATCGATCCGCGGAAATTCGCGCATGATCGCGTCATTCTGCTCGCGCCACTGCTTTTCGAGCTCTTCCAGTTCGGCCTCGCGCATCATCGTGTCGAGGCCCGACCGGAAATGGCGCGCCATGCCGCGCGCCTTACCGACCCATTTGCCGACAAAGCGCATCGCCTTGGGCAGATCCTTGGGCCCGATGACCACCAGGGCCACCACCACGACGAGCAGCAACTCGGTGGGCGCGACGTCAAACATGAACTAAAGCTTCCCCCGCAGGCGGCGCGGCGCGATCAGCGGATTTCGGTTTCCGCGGTCGGCGTCGGAGTGGCGGCGTCGGGCGTCCGCTGCCCCTCGATCTGCTTCGGAGCGGGCGGGACATCGTCGTCGGCCATGCCCTTCTTGAAGCTTTTGATGCCCTTGGCGACGTCGCCCATCATGTCGGAGAAGCGGCCCTTGCCGAACAGCAGAAGGACAAGAATACCGACCACGAGCCAGTGCCAGATGCTGAAGCTACCCATCTCAAAATCTCCTTGAAGGGCTCATCTAGGCCTCTTCACCGTCTTTTACTAGGTCCAGTTCGCCCATTGCCTCCTCGAAAGCAAGGTCGACAGGGTCGAGCAGGCCGGCCGCGCGCAAATCCTCGATTCCCGGCAGGTCCTTGCGGCTGGTGAGGCCGAAATGTTGCAGGAAAGCGTCGGTCGTCTTGTAAATAAGCGGCCGCCCCGGAACTTCGCGCCGCCCGGCGGGAGCGATCCATTCAGCTTCCATGAGCACGTCGAGCGTCCCTTTCGAGGTCTGAACCCCGCGGATCGCCTCGATCTCGGCGCGGCTGACGGGTTCGTGATAGGCCACAATCGCCAGGACTTCGGCGGCGGCGCGCGACAATTTGCGCGGATCGTCACGCTCGCGGCGCAGAAGATGCGCCAAGTCGGCGGGGGTTTGAAAATGCCAATGACCGCCGCGCTCGATCAGTTCGATGCCGCTGCCCGCGTGGCGCTGTGCGATAGCTTCGATAATCGCCTTCACCTGCCCCGGCGTCATCTCGTCGCCGAGCCGCGCCGCGACCTGCCGCGGGTCG
Source organism: Sphingopyxis sp. Geo48 (assembly GCF_949769155.1). Taxonomy (NCBI): domain Bacteria; kingdom Pseudomonadati; phylum Pseudomonadota; class Alphaproteobacteria; order Sphingomonadales; family Sphingopyxidaceae; genus Sphingopyxis; species Sphingopyxis sp. Geo48. The sequence goes on from NZ_CATKPA010000002.1 coordinate 706,457, forward strand.
AGCGGCTCGTCGCTCGCGAACAGCATCGCCTCTATCGCTCGTTCCAGATCGTCGATCATGCTTTTGCGGCTTTCAGATAGAGCGGTTCGAAAGCGGCCTCCTGCTTCAGGTCGACGCGCCCCTGCCGCGCGAGTTCGAGCGCGGCGAGGAAACTCGACGCGATCGCCGAGCGGCGGAGCGATCCCTGATAGTCGGGAGGCAGAAAATCCGAGAGTTCAGCCCAGTCGAGCTGGACCCCGATCAGACGTTCGAGGTGATGAAGCGCAGCGTCGAGGGTGACCACCGGACGCCGGGAAACCATATGAACCACCGGTTCGGTGCGCAGCTTGACCTGCCCATAGGCCGAAAGCAGGTCATAGAGGCTGGCATCCCAGCGCCGCAGTTTCACATCGCGCAGCCCCTCGGGCTTCGCACGGAGAAAGACATCACGGCCGATGCGATCGCGCGCGAGCAAGCGTGCGGCCGCCTCGCGCATCGCCGCGAGGCGCTGGAGGCGGAGTTGCAGGCGCAGCGCCAGTTCGTCGGGCGACGGCTCCTCGAGCGGATCCTTGGGAAGCAGCAGCGCCGATTTGAGATAGGCGAGCCACGCCGCCATCACGAGATAATCAGCCGCGACCTCCAGCTTCGCGCGCATTTCGGCGATGAAGGCCAGATACTGTTCGACAAGTTGCAGGATCGAAATCTGGCGAAGATCGACCTTCTGGCTTCGCGCCAGCGTTAGAAGCAGGTCGAGCGGGCCTTCCCAACTTTCGAGGCTGAGTTGCAGCGCATCCTCGCGCTCAGCTGCCGCCGGAGCCAATTCGAAATCGAGCGGCAGTTCGTCCATCGCCGCCCTCAGGCAAGCGCCAGCAGCGCGTCGCGCTGGTCGACGAGCACATCGAAGGCCCGTTGATCATGGGTGCCGATGATCCGGTCCATCGCACCTTCCAGCCGGGCAAGCGACACGGTGCTGATGGGATCGAGCGCGTTCGCGATACCGATCATATCGTCCATTTTCGCCCAGCAATTAAGCGCGATGTCGCAGCCTGCATCGATCGCTTCGGCCGCGCGCGAGGGCACATCGCCCGACAGCGCCTTCATGTCGAGATCGTCGGTCATGAGCAAGCCATGGAAGCCGACACGCTGGCGGATGATGGTATCGATGACGAGCGGCGATAGGGTTGCGGGCCGATCGGGATCCCACGCCTCAAAAATCACGTGGCAGGTCATCGCCATCGCGGCGTCGCGCAGCGCCGCGAAAGGCGCAAGATCGGTCTGGAGGTCGCGGTCGGCCGCAGTGACGGTCGGCAGCGCCTCGTGCGTGTCGAGCATCGCGCGGCCATGGCCCGGGATATGCTTGACCACACCGACGACCCCGCCGTCCTGTAGTCCGGAAAGAATCGCGCGACCAAGCGCCGCGACGCGCATCGGTTCGCTACCGAGCGCGCGATCGCCGATCACATCGCTGGCGCCGGGTTGACGCACGTCGAGCAACGGCAGGCAATCAACCGTGATGCCGACCTCGGCCAGCATCGACGCGAGTGCCATCGCATTGAGTCGCGCTGCCTCGATCGCACTGGCCGGCGCACGTTCGTAGAGCGCATCGAACGCCGCCCCGCTCGGGAAATCCGGCCATTCGGGCGATTTCATCCGCGCGACGCGCCCCCCTTCCTGATCGATAAGGATCGGCAGATTGGCGCGGCCGTCAAGGTCCCGCAGTTCGTCGGTCAGGCGGCGCAGCTGCTCGCGGTTTTCGATATTGCGCCCGAACAGGATATACCCTGCAGGGCCGCTGTCGCGAAAGAAAGCGCGCTCGTCGTCGGTCAAGGTCAGGCCCGAGAGTCCGAAAATAGCCGGTATCATGCGTCAAACTCCATCGACCGGTACTTCCCGCGCAGCCCGGCCAATGCAAGCATGATGACACGGCATCCTTATCGAACCAACGCTTTCTGCGGCAAAATGCGCGAAATCAGCGGACGACGACGCAATTTTCGCCCGCAACGCGCAATTTTCCGCACAAAGCAGACGCATTTGCCGCCGAACCGCCCGATGCACGCAAACGATAGACGGTATTGTCGCCGACCTTCGCGGGCGACACCGACTTGCCGAGATCGGCGAGATAGGGGAAGCGCTTCGACAGGGTCGTCCACGCCTTGCCCGCTGCGGCTTCGCTGCTGAAGGCGCCGAGCTGGATCGTCGCCGATCCGCCAGAGGCGACCTTGTCGGCTTCCTTGGCGTCGCCCGTCTTGACCGACATGGCTGCCGGCTTTGGCTTGCCCTTGTCAGCGGCAGCGATCCGCGCCGCCTCATCCTTGGCGGCTGCCGATTTGTCAGCATCCGACTTTGTCTTGGCGGCCTTCGCCGCGGCTTCGCGTTCGGCCGGGGTCACCGCCGGTTCCTCGGGCATACGGCTTGCATCGACCTTGCCCGACGGCTCGGCGCCTTCGGTCGCCGCAAAGCTTGCATCGCCCTCGCCCTCGAACGTCTTCGCGCCGTCGCTTTTCGGTGCGACCTTGTAGTCGCCCTTTTGCGCCACGATCAGCTCGCCATCTCCGCGCGCGCCGCCATTTTGCAGCCACCAGAGGCCGCCGAGCACCGCGCCAATGAGGAGCAGGCCGCCGAGCACCATCACGAGCAGCCGGACGGGCGAGACGTCGCCATCTTCGCCCATATCGTCGGCCGCTTCGAGCCAGGGAAGCCGGTCTTCGTCCTCCAGGCCCAGCCCCGCGTCCTTCTCCTCCGCCATCAATTCATCTCCTCGAGCGCCTCTACCCCCATCAGGTGGAGCCCGTTGCGGATAACCTGCCCGATTCCATCGGCGAGATAAAGGCGGGTCGCGGTCAATTCGGGGTCATTTGCCAAAATGATACGGGCGTCGGGACGATCGTTACCCATGTTCCACCACGCATGGAACGCTGCCGCGACCTCTCCGAGGAAGAAGGCGATCCGGTGCGGCTCGCGCGCCGAAGCGGCGGATTCGACGATCCGCGGGAATTGCGCGAGCAGCTTGACCAGCCCCAGCTCATAATCGTCGAGCCGCGCCGTGTTCGGCGTGGCCGGCGCGACGCCGGCGTCGGCCAGCCTGCGCTTCAACGACGCGATCCGGGCATGGGCATATTGGACATAGAAGACCGGATTGTCGCGCGACGCCTCGACCACTTTCGCGAAGTCGAAGTCCATCTGTGCGTCGGCTTTGCGCGTCAGCATGGTGAAGCGCACCGCATCCTTGCCGACCTCGTCGACGATATCGGCGAGCGTCACAAAATTGCCGGCGCGCTTCGACATCTTGAAGGGCTCGCCATTCTTGAGCAGCCGCACCATCTGCACCAGCTTGACGTCGAAACGGGTCTTTCCGCCGGTCAGCGCCGCGACCGCAGCCTTGATCCGCTTGACCGTTCCCGCGTGGTCGGCACCCCAGATGTCGATCAGTTCGTCGGCACCCTGGCTCTTCTGGAAATGATAGGCGAGGTCGGCGCCGAAGTAGGTCCAGCTGCCGTCCGATTTCTTGATCGGCCGGTCCTGGTCATCGCCGAACTGCGTCGAGCGGAACAGCGGGAGCTCGACCGGCTCCCAATCCTCGGGTGTCTCGCCCTTGGGAGCTTCCAGCACGCCATCATAGACAAGATCATGATCGCGCAGCCACTTTTCAGCAGCAGCGGGCTTGCCTTCGGCCTGCAATTCGGCCTCGGACGAGAAGAGATTGTGGTGGATGCCGAGCTTTGCGAGATCGTCGCGGATCATGTCCATCATCGCGGCGACCGCAGCCGTGCGGAACGGAACGAGCCATTCGCTCTCCGGCGCGCCGACGAAACGGTCGCCATATTTGGCCGCGAGGTCAGCCGCGACCGGCTTCAGATAGTCGCCCGGATAGAGCCCTTCCGGAATCGCGCCGATATCCTCGCCAAGCGATTCGCGGTACCGCATGTGCACCGAGCGCGCGAGCACATCGACCTGCGCGCCCGCGTCGTTGACATAATATTCGCGGATCACCTTGTGTCCGGCATATTCGAGCAGCGTGGCAAGCGCATCGCCGACGACCGCGCCGCGGCAATGGCCGACGTGCATCGGTCCAGTGGGGTTCGCAGATACATATTCGACATTTACCGAGCGACCTTCACCCATTTTCGAGCGGCCGTATTCGCCGGCATCGGCATGGATAAGCGCAAGTTCATTGCGCCAGCTGTCATCGACGAGGCGCAGGTTGATGAAACCAGGCCCGGCGACGCTCGCCTCGGTCACTTCATCGAGCGCGCCGAGTTCGGCGACGAGCAGTTCGGCAAGCGTGCGCGGGTTGGTGCCCGCGGGTTTGGCAAGCACCATCGCGGCGTTGGTGGCGACGTCGCCGTGCAAAGGGTCGCGCGGCGGCTCGACGCTGATCGCGCTGCGGTCGAGCCCGGCAGGCAAGGCATCGCGGGCGACAAGCGCATCGAGGGCGGTGCCGATATGGTCGGAGAAACGGCTGAACAGGGTCACGGCGGATCCTAGCTTTGGGTCAAATATCGTCGGGGCGCCCTAGCCTAGGCGGGGCAACGCGAAAAGCCCTGCGCCGCCAAAAAGGCGTCGCAGGGACGAACGAAGCGCAGGGCGCGAACGGGCGCCGCCGCGCGGCTTATCGTCGGACGTTATATTCGAGCTGATCCTGGGTCAGCTGGAAGCCGACGAGCAGTTCGAAACTGGCGCGCTGCACCGCGGTACGCACTTCGGGGATGCTCAGGGGGTCGACCGCTGCGTCTTCCTCGCCTGCCTTCCGCTTGCGCGTGATGCGTTCCTGGATGTCGGCAGGCAGCGTCGCGGCCGCGCGGTCGACATAGGCGGCCGCCTGACCATGGCCCGTCCCGCGCACCTGGCCGTCGGCAAAGCTGACCGTCACCTGGCCGATCCGCTTCGACACCACCGCGGTGCCGCCCTGCACGACGGTCGAGAAATAGGGCAAGGTCACCGTCCGCGCCGGGCCGGCATCGCGGCGCGTCGCGATAACGTCGAAATTGGCGAGCTGATAGACTTTCTCGCCTTCTTCATTGCATTGCGGCGTCAGGTTGGTGATCGTCGCGACGACGTCGATCGCGCTCGCATCGCGGCTCGTCGCGGGGTCGAAGAGGGTGATGTCGCCGGTATAGGTCGGGACCGCGATCGCCGGGCATGCGCTGCGCGTCGAGGTGATGCCGACCCCCGACGAAACGTCGATATCATTGTCCTTTGCGCAGCCCGCCACCGTCGCCAGCGCCGCGGCTCCGCCGAGCAGGGCAACAAATTTACGGGAGGACAACGAAGATGACATCATAAAAACCGGACTTTCCAAACTCGCGCGGAGGCATCGAAGGGCTGCTCGCCCTTCCATGCGCGCCGCTTCTTATCGGTGCGATGAACGAGGCGCAACACGGACGAAGCCGCTTTACCGCGATAGTTGTGCTGCGCTAGAGCGCGCGGACCATGAACGCTCCCGACAATATAGTGCGCCCGCAAGGCAGCGAAAGCGCGATCCTCAATGTATTAATCGCGGCGCCGCGCGGCTTTTGCGCCGGCGTCGACCGCGCGATCCGCATCGTCGAACTGGCGCTGCTGCGCTATGGAGCGCCGGTCTATGTCCGTCACGAAATCGTGCACAACCGCTACGTCGTTGAATCGCTGAAGGCCGAGGGCGCGATTTTCGTCGAATCGCTCGACCAGGTCCCCGACGGCGTCCCGGTCGTGTTCAGCGCGCACGGCGTGCCCAAGGCAGTGCCCGCCAAGGCCGAAGCGCGCGGGCTCGACTATATCGACGCGACCTGCCCGCTGGTGTCAAAAGTGCATCGTCAGGCCGAGCGTGCGCATGAGGCCGGACGCCACATCGTCTTTGTCGGCCATTCGGGCCATCCCGAGGTCATCGGCACGCTCGGCCAGTTGCCACAAGGAGCGATGACGCTGGTCGAATCGGTCGACGATGTCGCGGCGCTATCGCCGCCCGATCCGGAAAATCTGTCCTTCCTGACGCAGACCACGCTGTCGGTCGACGACACGCGCGACATCATTGCCGCGCTACAACATCGTTTCCCGTCGATCAGTGGCCCGCGCGGCGAAGATATCTGTTACGCGACATCGAACCGGCAGGACGCCGTGAAAGCGATCGCCGGACGGTGCGACCGCATGATTGTGATCGGCGCGCCGAACAGCTCGAACAGCCTGCGCCTCGTCGAAGTCGCCGAGCGGCTGGGCACCCCGGCGCATCTGGTCCAGCGCGGAACCGACATCGATTCAGACTGGCTGCGCGATATCGCGACGCTCGGCATCACCGCAGGCGCGAGCGCCCCCGAGATGCTGGTCCGCGAAGTGATCGACGCCGTCGCGGCGCATCGGCCGATCCGCGAGGAGGTCGTTGTGACGGCCGAAGAAAATATGGTCTTCAAGCTGCCACGCGGGCTCGAACCGGCGGCGAACTGATGGCGGTCTATACGCACGTCGACCCCGACGACCTCGCGGCGCTCGTCGCGCGCTACGACATCGGCACCGTCCTGTCGTGCAAAGGGATCGCCGAGGGCGTCGAGAACAGCAACTTCCTGCTGGAAACGACCGGTGGCCGCTTCATCTTGACGCTCTACGAAAGGCGGGTGAGCGAAGGCGACCTACCCTTCTTCGTCGACTTGCTGAATCATCTCGCGCGTCGCGGCAGCCCCGTGCCCGCGATGATCGAGGATCGCGAAGGCCGCACGATACAGCGCGTCTCCGGGCGCGCCGCCTGCATCATCCAGTTCCTGCCGGGCATTTCGCTGACCCACCCCTCGCCGCGCCAATGCGAGGCGGCGGGCGAAGCGCTGGGCACGATGCATCGCGCGGTCGCCGATTTCGCGGGGGGGCGCGAAAACAGCATGGGGCACCGCCACTGGCGCGGTGTCGCAGCAGCGACGGGCGATCTCGATACGGTAATTCCGGGGCTGCAAGCGGTCGTGGACGACGAACTCGCCTATCTCGACGCCCACTGGCCGTCGGGACTGCCGGCCCATGTGATCCATGCCGACCTGTTTCCCGACAATGTGCTGATGCTCGGCGACACGGTCACGGGGCTCATCGACTTCTATTTCGCGGCCAGCGACTTTCGTGCCTATGACGTCGCGGTCACGCATGCCTCCTGGACCTTTTCGGACGACGGCGCGACCTGCGACACCGGGCGAGCAAGCGCGCTGATGCGGGGTTATGCAAAGGCGGTCGCGCTGTCCGAGGCCGAGACGGCAGCCCTGCCCCTCCTCGCGCGCGGCGCATCGCTGCGCTTCCTGCTGACGCGCGCGCACGACTGGGTCCATACGCCCGCCGACGCGCTGGTCACGCGCAAGGATCCCGCGCCCTTCCTGAACCGTCTGCGCCGCTATCAGGCCGCCGACGCCGCCAGCCTGTTCGCCGCATGACCGAGGGCCGGACGGTGATCGTCGCCACCGATGGCGCGTGCAAGGGCAATCCGGGGCCCGGCGGCTGGGGCGCGGTGCTGCGCTGGGGCGATGTCGTGAAGACGCTTTCGGGCGGCGAAGCCGACACGACCAACAATCGCATGGAATTGATGGGAGCGATCGAGGCGCTCGCGGCACTCAGACGGCCATGCAACGTCGAATTGTCGACCGACAGCGTCTATGTCCGCGACGGCATCACCAAATGGGTTTTCGGCTGGCAGAAGAACGGTTGGAAGACTGCCGCAAAAAAACCGGTCGCCAATGCCGACCTGTGGCAGCGGCTGGTCGCCGAGGCGAAACGGCACAAGATCGAATGGATCTGGGTCAAGGGCCATGCGGGGCATGGCGACAATGAACTGGCCGACAAACTGGCGAGCGATGCGGCGTTGGAGGCGGCGCGGGCGCGCTGAACGCCCGCGCACCGTCGATTATTCGGTCTCGCGCACTTCCGCGCCGGGGCCATTCTTCAAAATCGACTCGATGGCATTCTTCGCGGATGCCTTGCTGCTATAGCCTTCGGTCCAGAAGATAGCTTCGCTATTATACTTGAAATAGGCGACAAATTCGCCGGCCTTGTTCTTCTTGATCTCGAAATAATGGGCCATGCCATCCTCCACAGGTCGGGCCGTGCCGGGGGTGACGCAGCCAAACCCATGCTAATGCGCCTTTTTCTCCGCGCAAGCCGGTAGATTGGTCAGGCAAAGCGCGCGGGCGCGAAAGGCGCAGGATCGACTTCACCGATCGCGCCACCCGGCCGCGGCGCGCCAAGCTCCGCCGCAAGCAGCCCGCCGATCGCCGGCGATGTCTGAATGCCGAACCCGCCCTGCCCCGCACACCAGACGAAGCCGGGGACGTGCGGATCGGCACCAAAGACGGGCAGCCGGTCGGGGGCGAAACTGCGAAGGCCCGCCCATTTGCGTTCGACGGCAGCGATCGGCCAGTCGACGACCTCTTGCAGCCGGTCGATCGCGATCGCGACATCGAGTTCCTCCGGCGCGGCGTCGCAGGGCGCGGACGGCGTCTCATCATGCGGGCTGAGCCACACCCGTCCCTCGCTCTCGCCCTTGAAGTAGAAGCTGCCGCCGACGTGAATCACGAGCGGCAGCGACGCGGGAACCGGGACGCCCAGCCGCAACTGCACGACCGTCCGCCGATAGGGCTGGATGCCGAGCGGACGGGCGCCGCACCGCACCGCGACCGTATCGGCCCACGCCCCCGCCGCGTTGACGATGACATTGGCGTGCAACATGTCCGTCCCGACCTGTACATCCCAGCCGGAGGCCGTCCGCCGGGCGGACGTCAGCGTGGCGCTGGTCGCAAGCTGCGCGCCCGCACGCTTCGCCGTGCGCAGAAAGGCCGCGTGCAAAGCGCCGACATCGATATCGCTGCAGGCCCCCTCATAGGCCGCCTCGCTCCAGTCGGGACGGATGCCGGGCACGATACGCGCCACCTCAACCCCGCTCATGCGCTGGATATCGACGCCCTTCGCCGCGAAGCCCGCGGTAAATTCGTCCACAACCGCGGCCTCGTCGCGCCGTCCCAGATTGAACGCCGCCCGCGGCGACAGGAAGCCGCGCTCGGAAAAATCAGCCGGAGGATCGCGCAGCAGGTCGAACGATGCCTTCGACAGCGGCTGGATGGCCGGGCCGCCATAGGTTTCGTGCCAGAAGGCCGCCGACCGGCCGGTCGCATGATAGCCCGGCATGGCTTCGGCCTCGATCAGCAGCACCCGCCGGTGCGGGGCCAGCGACGCCGCGAGGCTGGCCCCGCCAATACCCGCGCCGACGATCAGGACGTCGATGGAGGAAAGGAGCGAACCGGTCATAGCCGCCGCATATCGGCTGGCGAGCGGAATGCAAGCCGCGCGCGGCCCGATCATGGTTACTTTTTGGTAAGCCATGATCACTAGGGATAGACCGATGCAAAACGGTCCGATCACGCTTGGCCTGATGGCACTTCTCGCGGTGCTGATGATCGTCGCGGCGGTGAGCGACCTGCGCACCCGCACGATATCGAACCGCCTGAATGCCGCGATCGCGCTGCTCGCCATCCCCTTCTGGATCACCAGCGGACTGGCACTTTGGCCCGAAATCCCGCTCCAGTTCGGCGCCGCCTTTGCGGTATTTCTGGTCTTCGCCGGTCTGTTCGCGCTGGGCGCGATGGGCGGCGGCGACGTGAAGATGATCGGCGGCGTTATGCTGTGGATTCCGCTCCCGTTGTTCATTCCGATGCTGACGCTCATGGCAATCGGCGGCGGGATCCTGTCGGCCGTGATGCTGATCCACTCGAAAATTCGCCCTTCGGACAAGATGATAGAGGTTCCCTATGGGGTCGCTATCGCCGCAGCCGGACTTTGGGCGCTTCACCAACACTATCTTAACCAGTTTCAGTTTATCGCTGTGAGTTGAGGGCAAGCGCGACCACCTCTGGTTGGCGCAGGAGGCGAAAAATCGTCATGGATACGCGAAAGATTATGCTGATCGTCGGCGCGCTGGTGATTGCCATCGGCGCGGCGTTCGGGGTCAACCAGATGATGCGGGGCGCAACGGCGCCGCAGGCACGCGCCGCGGCCGCACCGGAAATCAATGGCCCCATGATCCTCGTCGCAACGCGGCAGCTGCCGGCGGGCACGATTATCGGTCCGGACAGCTTCCGTTTCCAGCCCTGGCCGAAGGAACTGGTCGAGAAGGCCTATTTCCTGAAGGAAGAGACCGAAGTCCAGAATCTGGTCGGCACGGTCGTTCGCTATCCGATCACCGCAGGGCAGCCGCTGACGCAGGGCGCGCTCGTCCACCCCGACGATCGCGGCTTCCTCGCCGCGGCGCTTGGCCCGGGGATGCGCGCCGTGACGGTGAAGGTCAGCCAGGAACAAGGTGTCGCGGGCTTCGTCTTCCCCGGCGACCGCGTCGACGTCGTCCTCGCGCAGAAGCTCTCGATCAAGGAAGGCAGCGCCTATCCCGACGATGAGCTTTACACCGCCGAAACGATCGTGCGCAACGTCCGCGTCCTTGCGACCGACCAGCGCTACGACGCCGAAGATGAAACCGGCAAGACGCCCGTCCGCACTTTCGGCTCGGTAACGCTCGAAGCGACGCCGGAAATCGCCGAAAAGATTGCCGTCGCCCAGAATATGGGCCAGCTCTCGCTGGCGCTCCGCCCGCTCGCCGAAAACAGCGGCGACCTTGAGGCGGCCATTGCTTCGGGCGAAGTGAACGTGCCCGCCGGCGGTGGTACCGCCGCCGAAAAGAAGATGCTGGCCGAAGCCGCCGCGCGTCCGACCTCGGCCAAGTCGTCGGCCACGACCGGTGGCGACGTCTCGCGCTTCTGGGTTCCGGTTCGTGGCCGCGTGTCGGCTCCGCGCCAGCCGCAGCAACAGCAGTCGTACAGCGGCGCGCCCGTTTCGATGGGCCCCGCGGCGCCCCAGGGTCCGGTCGTTCGCGTGACCCGCGGTGACAAGGTGACCGAAATTACGGTTGGGGGTAAATAAGATGAACAGCAAAGCCACTTTCAAGGTCGCGGCGCTCGCCCGCACCCTGGCCATCGGCCTGGTCGCAGCGACCCTGGTCTCGGCCCCGGTGCAGCAGGCGGCGGCGCAGGCGACGCAGAACGCCAGCAGCAGTGTCGACCTGTCTGTCGGTCGCGGCCGCCTGATCAGCCTGAGCGCGCCGATGACCGACGTGTTCGTCGCCGACGACAAGGTCGCCGACGTCCAGGTCCGCTCCAGCCGCCAGCTCTATGTCTTCGGCAAGGCGCCCGGCGAAACGAGCATCTATGCGACCGATGCCAGCGGCCGGGTCGTCTATTCGACCGTCGCCCGTGTCGGCAACAACATCGAGACGATCGACCAGATGCTGTCGCTCGCAATGCCCGATGCAAAGATCGCGTCGAACACGATGAACGGCTTCATCCTGCTGACCGGCACCGTGCCTTCGCCCGACGATGCGGCGGAGGCCGAGCGCCTCGTCCAGGCGTTCGTAGGCGACCAGACCAAGGTGCTATCGCGCCTTCGCACTGCAACCCCGCTGCAGGTCAACCTGCAGGTCCGCATCGCCGAAGTGAACCGTACGCTTCTCAAGGAAATCAGCGGAAACCTGCTGACCCGCGACCGCGACGGCCAGTTCGGCAACGGCTTCCTCGGCAGCGTGGTACGGGGCCGCACGGCGGGTACGATCACGTACCCGGGCGAGGGTTCCTCGGGCGCGACCGGGACCACCTATCAGTTCACTACGCCTGCCGGCGTCAACAGCTTCGGCGCCGCCGGCCGCCTCTTCGGCCTCGATGTCATGGCCTCGCTCGACATCGGCGAACGGTCGGGCATGGTCGTCACGCTCGCGCAGCCGAACCTGACCGCGATTTCGGGCGAAACGGCCGACTTCCTGGCCGGCGGCGAATTCCCGGTTCCCATCCCGGGCAATTTCGCAAGCACCACGATCGAGTATCGCAAATATGGCGTCAGCCTGGCCTATACGCCGACCGTTCTTTCGAACGGCCGCATCAGCCTGCGCGTGCGCCCGGAAGTGTCGGAACTGTCGACCGAAGGCGCCATCGAAATGGACGGCTTCCAGGTCCCGGCGCTGACTATCCGCCGCGCCGAGACGACGGTCGAACTCGGTTCGGGCGAAAGCTTCATGATCGCGGGCCTGATGAACAACCGTTCGATCGGCGCGATCGACAAGGTTCCCGGCCTCGGCGACGTTCCGCTTCTCGGCACGCTGTTCAAATCGGACAGCTTCCGCCGTGGCGAGACCGAGCTGGTAATCGTGGTGACGCCCTATCTCGTCCAGCCGGTCACGGCGAACGAGATCAAGCTGCCGACCGATGCCTATCAGGATTCGAACGACCTGCAGCGCCTGCTCCTCAACCAGACGAGCGACGGCGTGACGGGCGGCGACCGGCCGAAACCGAAGCTCGATACGTCGGTCGGCGATGCCGACCGTCCGCGCGCTGCCGGCACGGCCGCGCCGGGTTTCAGCGTCGGCAAGTGACACGCCGGTTTTCAGGAGCAAAGTGATGAAGAAGATCGCAACATGGACCGCCCTGGCACTGGCAACCACGCTCGCCGGATGTACGGGCGCGGCAAATGGCAATCGCGGCCTTGAATCGGTCCACCAGCCGGTGGTCCGGAACACCATCTATCAGTTCGATGTTGCTGCCGGATCGGGCGACATCGCGCCGAGCGAGCAGGGCCGGCTCCAGGGCTGGCTCGACGCGCTGGGCGTGCGCTACGGCGACCGCATCGCCATCGAGGATCCGTCGGTCTATGGCGCCAGCGAGGCGCAGGCGACCGTCCGCGCGATGGTGGAGCGCCGCGGGCTGCTACTCAGCAACGATGTGCCCGTGACCACCGGTGCCGTTCCCCCTGGATCGATCCGCGTCGTCGTGACACGCGCGACTGCGCATGTCCCGGGGTGCCCCGACTGGTCGAGCAAGTCGGCGATCAACTTCACCAATGCCACCTCGTCGAACTATGGCTGCGCGACGAACGGCAACCTCGCCTCGATGGTCGCCGACCCCAACGATCTGATCAAGGGTTCGACCTCGACCGGCAATGATCCGAATGCCGCAACGCGCGCGATCAAGACCTATCGTGAACGGCCGCAGACCGGCGCCGGCGATCTCAAGGCTCAACAGACCACCAACAGCGGAGGCAGCCAGTGAACGCTCCTTTCAAAGCAGCAGGGCTGCGTGACCCCTTCAACGCGTTCGTCTGCGACGACGATACGCTGGAGCTGATCCGCGTCGCGGCCGCCGACTTGGGCTGGCCGACCGAGAAGTGCAACAAGGGCGGGCTGCGCAACGCCGTCCAGTCGCTGTCGGTCTCGGCGAGCCCGAACATCCTTTTCGTCGACATGTCCGAATCGGGCGACCCGATCAACGACATCAACGCGCTGGCCGAGGTTTGCGAACCCGGCACCGTCGTGATCGCGGCGGGTCAGGTGAACGACGTCCGCCTGTACCGCGACCTTCTGTCGAGCGGTATCCAGGACTATCTGCTGAAGCCGCTGTCGCTCGATCAGGTCCGCGAATCGCTGACGATGGCGCAGGCGATGCTGTCGACGCCGAAACATGCCGACATGCACGACGACAAGCCGCATCACATGATGGCGGTGGTCGGCGTGCGCGGCGGCGTCGGCGCGTCGCTGGTTTCGACCTCGCTCGCCTGGGCGATCAGCGAACAGGCCGACCGCCAGACCGCGCTGCTCGATCTCGATGTGCATTTCGGCACCGGCGCCCTGACGCTCGACCTCGAGCCCGGCCGCGGCCTGATCGACGCGATCGACAATCCCAGCCGGATCGACGGCCTGTTCATCGAGCGCGCCATGGTTCGCGCGTCGGACAAGCTCAGCCTGCTGTCGGCCGAAGCGCCGATCCACCAGCCGGTGATGACCGACGGCTCGGCCTTCTTCCAGCTGGAGGAAGAGCTGCGCAACGCGTTCGAGATGACGATCGTCGACATCCCCCGGCACGTTCTGATCCCCTTCCCGCACCTGGTGCAGGAAGTCGGAACGATCCTGCTGGTCAGCGACGTGACGCTCGCCTCGGCGCGCGACACGATCCGTCTGCTGTCCTGGTTCAAGCAGAATGTTCCGGGTGCGCGGGTGATCCTGGTCGCCAACAAGTTCCAGAACGCCGTTGGCGAGCTGTCGCGCAAGGAATTCGAATCGTCGATCGAACGTCCGATCGACTTCACCATTCCGTTCGATCCCAAGCTGGTCAGCCAGTCGGCGAAACTCGGCAAATCCTATGCCGAAATCTGCAAGGGCACGAAGGCCGGTCAGGTCTGGACCAGCCTGATGCGCCTCGTCATCGACGGTGCCGACGAAAGCGCCGAAGAGGCGCCGGTTGCGCCGGCAAAGGCAAAGGCCAAGTCGGGTGGCTCGCTGTTCGACAAGATCGGCGGGCTCGGCACGCTGGTGACGAAAAAGGCCAAGTGAACCGGCCAGAGCGGCTTGCCGGGTGGCAGGTTGCTCGGGCCACCCAGGGATAAGGCGGGCAAAGGGCGAACATGAACCTGCAATTGATCCTCGTCGTTGTTGCCGCCCTCGTCGCGGTCGGAATGCTGGTCATGGCGCTTGCCGGTCCGTCGGTCAGCGGGGTGAAGAAGCGCCGGCTGTCGTCGGTGCGCGACCGTCACGCCGCCTCGACCGAAGCCGTCGTCGCCGCGCAGATGCGCAAGACGATCCAGGCCCGGAGCGGCGGCGCCGCGAGCATCTCCAACCTGATGCCGCGGCGCGAGCTGATGGAAAAACGTCTGCGCCGTACCGGCAAGGGCTGGAATCTCAGCCAGTATATGCTCTGGTGCATGGGGCTGTTCGTTGTCGTGACCGGCGCGCTGCTCGTGTTGCGGACCCCGTTCCTGCTCGCCGCGCTCGTCGGGCTGATGGGCGGCGTCGGCCTGCCGCACATGGTCGTGGGGCACCTGATCAAGAAGCGCGTCAACGCCTTCAATACCCGCTTTCCCGACGCGATCGACCTTCTCGTCCGCGGCCTGAAATCGGGTCTTCCCGTCACCGAAACCTTCCAGGTGGTGAGCCAGGAACTGCCCGGCCCCGTCGGCGACGAATTCAAGGGCGTCGTCGAACGCATCCGCATCGGCAACACGATGGAAGCAGCGCTGCAGGAATCGGCCGAAATGCTTGGCACGCCCGAGTTCCAGTTTTTCTGCATAACCATCCAGATCCAGCGCGAGACGGGTGGCAACCTTGCCGAAACGCTCGCGAATCTGTCCGACGTTCTGCGCAAGCGGGCGCAGATGAAGCTGAAGATCCGCGCGATGTCTTCGGAAGCCAAAGCCTCGGCCTACATCGTCGGCGCGCTGCCCTTTTTCGTCTTTGGCATCGTCTGGTCGATGAACCCCCAATATCTCGCCGGCTTCTTTACCGAGCAACGGCTGATCATCGCGGGTGTCGGCGGGCTCATCTGGATGAGCATCGGTGCCCTCATCATGAAAAAAATGATCAGCTTCGAGATCTGAGGGGCGCGGACCGATGAACAGCAATTTCCTTCTTACCGCCGCCTTCTCCGGAGCCCAGAGCGGCCCCAAGCTGATGGGGGTCGATGTCGTCTGGGCTGCGACGATGCTGGCCGCGGTCGGTGTCGGCGCAGTGCTCTTCGCCATCTATGGCGCGCTGACCGTCCGCAATCCGATGACCAAGCGGGTCAAGGCGCTCAACGAGCGCCGCGAACAGCTCAAGGCGGGCATCACGGCGTCGACCACCAAGCGCCGCGCCAAACTGGTCCGCAAAAACCAGACCGCCGACCGGATGCGTACCTTCCTCGGCAAGCTTCAGGTGCTGCAGGAAGAGCAGATCAAGGACGTTCAGCAGAAGCTGGCGCAGGCGGGCATCCGGTCGAAAGACCTGGCTGTTGCCGTCATCTTCGGCCGCCTCGTGCTGCCGATCCTGTTCGGCGGCATCGCCGCGACGCTGATCTATGGCATGGACATGTGGCCCGACCTGACGACGGTCAAGCGCGCGGGCTTCACGATGGCCGCGCTGATCCTCGGCTACAAGGCGCCTGATCTGTTCGTCGACAACAAGCGTCAGAAGCGCACCGATGCGATCCGCAAGGGACTCCCCGATGCGCTCGACCTGCTCGTCATCTGCGCCGAAGCCGGCCTTACAGTCGACGCCGCCTTCTCGCGCGTGTCGAAGGAACTCGGCCGCGCCTATCCCGAGCTGGGTGAGGAGTTCGCGCTGACGTCGATCGAGCTCGGCTTCCTGACCGAGCGCCGTCAGGCATTCGAAAACCTCGCCTATCGCGTCAATCTCGAGTCGGTGAAGGGCGTCGTGACGACCATGATCCAGACCGAAAAATATGGCACGCCGCTGGCCAGCGCGCTGCGCGTCCTGTCGGCCGAATTCCGCAACGAACGCATGATGCGCGCCGAAGAAAAGGCCGCGCGCCTGCCGGCGATCATGACGGTGCCGCTGATCCTGTTCATCCTGCCGGTGCTGTTCATCGTCATCCTGGGGCCGGCGGCCTGCGCGCTCAGCGATGCGATGTCGGGCGGCGGCTTCGGTCGCGGGGGCGGCTGACCCCTGTTCGCCAGCACGAACGATCGAGGGGCGGGAGTGATCCCGCCCCTTTTCGTATCAGGCGACGGTCTGTTCGATCGCCCCGAAAATGCTGTGATGATGGTCGTCGTCCATCCAGATGCGGACGGTGTCGCCCTTTTGCATGAACGGCGTCTTCGGTTCCCCCTGCAGGATCGTCTCGACCGTGCGGACTTCCGCAAGGCAGCTATAGCCGAGCCCGCCCTCGGCAATCGGCCTGCCCGGGCCGCCGTCGACATCGCGATTGGAAACGGTGCCCGACCCGATGACCGTGCCGGCGCCGAGGTTGCGCGTCTTGGCCGCATGGGCGATCAGTGCGCCGAAATCGAACGTCATGTCGACGCCCGCGTCGGCGCGGCCGAGCGGCTTGCCGTTGAGATCGACCGACAGCACGCCGTGCAGCTTGCCGTCCTTCCACCGCGCGCCCAACGCGTCGGGGGTGACGAAAACCGGCGACATCGCGCTCGACGGCTTCGACTGGAAGAAACCGAAACCCTTGGCGAGTTCGGCCGGGATCAGGCCGCGCAGCGACACATCGTTGGTGAGACCGACGAGCAGGATCTTGCCGCGCGCCGCGACCGCATCGATCCCGGCAGGAACATCGCCCGTCACCACCACGACCTCCGCCTCCATATCGCATCCCCACGCCGGATCGCCCAGCGGAATGGGATCGCGCGGGCCGAGGAAGGCATCGCTGCCGCCCTGGTACATCAGCGGATCGTGCCAGAAACTCTCGGGCATCTCCGCATTGCGCGCCTGCCGGACGAGCGCGACATGGTTCACATAGGCGCTGCCGTCGGCCCACTGATATGCGCGCGGCAGCGGCGAAGCGGCGTCGCGTTCGTGGAAGCGTTCGCGCGGGATGGCTTCGTGGTTGACATCCTCCGCCAGCGCCGCGAGCCGCGGTGCCGCATCCTCCCAATCGTCGAGCGCGGCCTGCAGCGTCGGGGCGATCGCGCCAGCGTCGGCGTACCAGGCGAGGTCGTCGGAGACGACAACGAGCCGGCCGTCGCGGCCGTGCTTGAGCGAAGCGAGTTTCACATCTGTCCCTTTGTCTGCGACGCCGCGCATCGCATGATCGGGGGAGCGATGATCAGCGCGGCATCTGGATCGATGCGAAACAGGTAAAGCCGCTCTGCCCCGCCTGCAAGCGCCGGATATATTGCAGATAGGCCTGCGACTGATTGTAGCTTGTGCCCGGCAGCGTCTGGCCGCGAAAGGCGCGCCTCACTTCCTCGCCGGTGAACGGGCGCGGCGAGCCCGGGAAGGCGCCCTTGGTGCCCGGCGGCACGAGCTTGCCTTGCGCGTCGATATATTTGCCCGCCGCGGTCGGACCGGGCACGGGAATCTGGCAGTTCATCACCGACACGGCGGTCTGGGCAAAGGCCGGACGGATCGTCAGCGCCGCCGAGACGCCGACGGCACCGAGCGCCAGCATCCTGCGCCGCGACGGCTCGGCATCGGCTGGATCGGTGGCATTTTCGGCGGGGATCGAGCTGTCTTCCATCGTGCAGCGCATAAACCAATGAAGCGCCGCGGAAAAGCAAAAGACCGCCTCGCCCCGTCCGCTTCCCTCTTTGGGACATTCGCGCGGCGGGGGTTAATTACCGTGAACATCCTTGCGGCACGCCCGGCTTCGTGCGAGGGCGCGCGAGCGATGTTCGACCGCCTCTCGAGCCTGGTTGCTGCCCTCACCCTGGTCGCCATCGCGGCCATCTTCGCGGCGTTGGCGGGCGGCGATGCGCTTTCGATTGCGATTATCGCCGTGGCCGGAGTCGCCGGCGTCGCGATCGTCTACGGCGCCCTGCCTTCACCGCTTCCCGACCCGCAAGGGCCCGCCACGATCGAAGAGCCGCCGGTTTCGCTGCTCCGCCATCCCGATTTTGCGCTGTGGGTCGACCAGGAGGACGAACCGTTGATCGGCGTTGCCGACAACGTCGTCACGATCGTCAACGACGCCGCGGTGGGCCTGCTCGGCCGCCACATCGTCGGCGCCGACATCCGCACCGCGATTCGCCATCCCGCGGCGACCGAATGGCTGGCGCGCATCGGGGGCGACGCACCGCTGGAAACGCTCAATCTCGTCGACTTCCCCCGCCCCGGCCAGCGCTGGACCATGCGCATCGCCACGCTGTCGGGAAGCGAGCGGATCATCTTCCTCTCCGACCGCTCGGCGATCGACGCGGCGGACCGGATGCGATCCGATTTCGTCGCCAACGCCAGTCACGAGCTGCGCACGCCGCTTGCGGCGATCCTCGGCTATGTCGAAACGCTGCAGGACATGAACGGCGAAGGTGACGCACCGATACGCCACCGTTTCCTGTCGATCATCGAGCGCGAGGCGCGGCGGATGCAGCAACTCGTGATCGACCTCCTCTCGATCTCGCGCGTCGAGGCGGACCGCTTCCGCCGCCCCACCCGTCCGGTCAATCTGGCCGCGATCGTCAAGACGACGATCGCCCAACTGCAGGACAGCGAGGCCTCGCGTCCGAAGGATATCATCGCGCGGCTCGGCCGCGGCGCGCAGCCCGTGCTCGGCGACGAGGCGCAGCTCGGACAACTGACCCACAACATCATTTCCAACGCGATGAAATATGGCCGCCCCGGAACGCCGGTGACGGTCGAACTGGCGCGCGAGGGACAGCGCGTCCGCTTCTCCGTCAGCGACGAGGGCGAGGGCATCGCCCCCGATCATCTGCCGCGCCTGACCGAACGCTTCTACCGCGTCGACGAAGCGCGCAGCCGCTCGGTCGGCGGCACGGGGCTCGGCCTTGCGATCGTCAAACATATCAGCGAGCGCCACCAGGGGCAGCTCGACATCGAAAGCGAGCTCGGAAAGGGCACAAAGGTTTCGGTGACCTTCCCGCTGGCAAGCACCTAGTCGATCGTATCGAGCAGGTCGGCAATACGGCCGAACATCTCGTCGATCTGCGCCTTCTCGACGATCAGCGGCGGCGACAGCGCGATGATGTCGCCGGTCGCGCGGACAAGCAGGCCATCGTCGAAGGCGGCGTGGAACAGCTCCATCGCGCGCGCGGTCGGGGCGCCGGGGCGCGGTTCGAGTTCGATCCCCGCGACAAGACCGATGGTGCGGATGTCGATGACATGGCGGCGCCCCTTCAGGCCGTGCGCCGCATCTTCCCAATAGGCGGCGAGGTCGTTCGCGCGGTCGAACAGGGCGTCGCGCGCATAGAGGTCGAGCGTCGCAAGACCCGCTGCGCTGGCGAGCGGATGGCCCGAATAGGTGTAGCCGTGGAACAGCTCGATGCCGCCCGCGACGCTGTCCAGCACCGCGTCGTGCAACTCGCGCTTCACCGCCACCGCGCCCATCGGAACCGCCGCGTTGGTCAGCCCCTTCGCCATCGTGATGATATCGGGCGTGACGCCCCATGCCTCCGACGCTGTCGGTGCGCCGACGCGGCCGAAGGCGGTGATGACTTCGTCGAAGATCAGGATGATGCCGGTGCGGTCGCAAATCTCGCGCAGCCGCTGGAGATAGCCGACCGGCGGGATGAGCACCCCGGTCGAGCCCGCCATCGGCTCGACGATTACCGCCGCGATCGTCTCTGCGCCGTGCAGGTCGACGAGGCGCTGCAGATCGTCAGCCAGCTCGGCGCCATGTTGGGGGAAGCCGCGCGTGAAGGCGTTGCGTCCGAGATCGTGCGTATGACGCAGATGGTCGGCGCCGGGCAGCGTCGAAAAGACGCGCCGGTTGTTGACGAGCCCGCCCACCGTGACCCCGCCAAATCCGGTGCCGTGATAGCCGCGCTCGCGCCCGATCAGCCGGGTGCGCGTCCCCTGCCCCTTCGCGCGCTGGATCGCGAGCGCGATCTTGAGCGCGGTGTCGACCGACTCCGACCCGCTGTTGGTGAAGAAGATGCGGTCGAGACCGTCGGGCATCAGCGCCGCGACACGCTGGGCGAGTTCGAACGGCAACGGATGGCCGAGCTGGAAGGTCGGCGCGAAATCGAGCGTCGATGCGGCCTTCGCGATCGCCTCGGCAATCTCGGGCCGGCAATGACCTGCGTTGCTGCACCAGAGGCCGGCGGTGCCGTCGAGAATTTCGCGCCCGTCGCTCGACCGGTAATACATGCCGCTCGCGGATACGAGCTGGCGCGGGTTCGCCTTATACGCGCGGTTGGCCGTGAACGGCATCCAGAAAGACGCCAGCTGATCGTTGTCACCCCTCATCGATCGTCTCCATGCGGAGGCAGGACATTGGCTTGTCCGCCCCAAAGTTCACCAAAGTTCAGCCTTGTGCGACCAACTTTTGCCGTCCGCTCTCGACGCGAAACAAGAGGTGCGCCAGACAGCGCGATCACGGCGCAAGGGCAGGACACCGACATTGCGCGACGCTATCGCGCCCGAATGATGTAGGACAGAAAAAAATCGCGCGGCAGGATGGCGGCTCTGGGGTGGGGAGCTGCCGTTCTCTATTTCCGTTCGTGTCGAGCGAAGTCGAGACACCCGGCAGCCTTGCGCCTAGCCCGAGGGGCATCTCGACTTCGCTCGATGCGAACGGATTAGGTTGGGCGTCACGTCCACTTCCGGTCGTCTCCAGACAGTCGCCCACTGCATGGCCGCAGAAAAATGGCCGATACCGGCCCCTCTGGCGCTTCGCCGAACTTCGCGATAGGCTGGCCTTCCACAAACGGGCCGGCTCCTCGGCCCAATCGGGGGCACATGTCAGTCAATCTGGAACAATGGATCAGCGACCATAATATCGACGAAGTCGAATGTATCGTCCCCGACATCAACGGGGTCCAGCGCGGCAAGGTTCTGCCAGCCAAGAAGTTCCTCTCCTCGGTCAAGGACAAGTCGCTCCGTATTCCGGGCAGTGTCTTCATCTGCACGATCGACGGTCACTACCCTGAGGATATCGACGATATCTGGGACAAGGACCCCGACAAGATATTGATCGCCGACCCGACCACGATCTGCGTCGCGCCAGGTTTCACCTCGCCCACCGCCTTTGTGATCGCCGACGCCTTCAACGGCGACGGGACCGAAGTCGACATCGCGCCGCGCACGATCCTGAAAAAGGTTCTCGGCCTGTACGAGGACAAGGGCTGGAAGCCGATCATCGCGCCCGAGGTCGAATTCTATCTCGTCTCGCAGAACGCCGACCCCGATTTCCCGCTGACACCACCCGTCGGCCAGTCGGGCCGCAGCGAAACCGCGAGCCAGCCTTATGGGCTGGAGGCGATGAACGAATATGAGGAGATCATCGATCACATCTACGACGATTGCGAGCTTATGGGGCTCGATATCGACACGATGATCCACGAAATGGGCGCCGCGCAGCTCGAGGTGAACTTCATCCACGGCGACCCGCTGCGCCTCGCCGACGAGGTGTTTCTGTTCAAGCGCGCCGTGCGCAACGTCGCGAAGCAGCATAATGTCTATGCGACGTTCATGGCGAACCCGATGGCGGGCCAGCCGGGCAGCGCGATGCACATCCACCAGTCGGTCGTCGACGCCGACACCGGACGCAACCTGTTCTCGACCGCCAACGGCCGCGACAGCGCGGCCTTCCGTTCCTATGTCGCCGGCCTGATCCGCTTCATGCCGCAGATTTCGCCGATGTGGGCGCCGAACGTGAACAGTTTCCGGCGGATGCGACCCGACAGCGCGGCGCCCATCAACGTGCAATGGGGCGTCGACAACCGCTCGTGCGGCTTTCGCGTGCCGGTGTCGGACAAGAACAACCGCCGGGTCGAAAACCGCCTGCCGGGCGCCGACAGCAACCCCTATCTCGCGATCGCTTCGTCGCTGGTGTGCGGCTATATCGGGATGGTCGACCGCATGGTGCCACCCAAGCCGATCACCGGCAGCGCGTACAACCGCGCGCGCACCCTGCCGCGTACGCTGGAGGCGGCGCTCGACCGGTTCAGCTCGTGCAAGAAGGTGCGTAATCTGCTGGGCGACGATTTCTTCGAAATCTTCTTCGCGGTGAAGGATTACGAGCTGTTCAACTATCAGTCGGTGGTGTCGAGCTGGGAGCGCGAACATCTGCTGATGCGGGTCTGACCCCGACCCCGATCATGACAGACCCGCTGAACCATAGCTATTACGCCGCGACGGCGAATGCGTGGCGGCCGCGCGCGTTCGATGGCGCGGATTGCGGGTGCGACGTCGCCGTCATCGGCGGCGGTTTCACCGGTGTCAGCGCGGCGATCGCCTGCGCCGAGCGCGGCTTTTCGGTCATCCTGATCGAGCGCGAGCATATCGGTTTCGGGGCGTCTGGCCGCAATGGCGGGCAGCTGATCCCGGGGCTGCGCTGGACCGCATCCGAACTGGAGGCAGAGTTCGGACGCGACCGCGCCGATGCACTGTTCGACCTCTGCTGGCGTGATAATCGCGTGAAGGCGCGGATCGAAAAGCATGGCATCTCCTGCGACCTGAAAGCGGGCCATCTTGAAGCGGCGTGGACGCCGAAGGATTTCGATGCGATGCGGCGCGAGGCCGACCATCTCGCCAACCGCTTCGATTATCGGACCGGGATCGTCGCGAAGGCAGATATGGGCGCGCATATCGCGAGCCCGCTCTATCATGGCGGGGTCCATGACCCGCAGGGCGGGCATTTCCACCCGTTGAACTATGCGATCGGCCTCGCGCAGGCGGCCGAAGCGGCCGGCGTGCGGATCTGGGAGGGCGAGCGCGCCTATCGCATCACCGACAATCCGGAGGGGCCGGGCGTGATGACCGACCACGCGCATATCGCTGCGAGCTACGTCATCGACGCGACCGATAGCTGGATCGGCGAGGTCGAACCCGACCTCGGCCGGTACACGGTGCCGATCATGAACTACAACATCGCGACCGCACCGCTCGCCAACGCCGACGAATTGCTCCCAACCGATGCCGCGGTCGCCGACAGCCGCTTCGTGCTCAACTATTTCCGCCTCTCGGCCGACAAACGCCTGATCTTCGGCGGGGGCGAGCGCTATTCGCAGACGCCGCCGCACGACATCGCCGCATTCGTGCGACCGTTCATGGCCGAGGTCTTCCCCCAAATCGCCGACGCGACGATCGCCTATGGCTGGGGCGGTGCGGTCGCGGTGACGATGAACCGGCTGCCGCACATCGGGCGGCGCGGGAATGTGTTTTTCGCGCACGGCTTCTCGGGGCACGGCGCGCTGGTCACGACAACTGCCGGCGAGCTGATCGCCGAGGCGCTGGCAGGCACGGCCGAACGCTTCGATGTGCTCGCGAACCTCCCCGCGAAGCCCTTCCCCGGCGGCAAATGGTTGCGCCGGCCGCTCGCGACCTTGGGCCTGCTCTACTATGCGCTGAAGGACAGGCTCGGGTGATCGCCGACGCCGCCATCGCGCGCATCGCCGAACGCGAGGCCGAGCGGTTTCGGCGTGCCAACCCGCTTGCTTTCGCCCACCATGCTTCCGCAACCGGCTGGTTCCAGTCGGTGCCCTTTCACTGGATGAAGGACTGGCCTAGCCCGGTGCCGATCGTCGCCGCCTCGGCGAAGGACGCGATGCTGACCAGCATCGACGGCCAGACCTACGACGACTTCTGCCTCGGCGACACCGCGAGCCTGTTCGGCCATTCGCCCCCCGCTCTTGCCGCCGCGCTGGCGAGGCAGGTAGGCCAAGGGTTGAGCTATATGCTCCCGACGGACCGCGGCGCGGCCTTGTCCGAACGGCTCGCGGCGATGTTCGGCCTGCCGCAATGGCAGGTCACGACGACCGCCAGCGAGGCCAATCGCGCCGTGATCCGCTGGTGCCGCGGGATCAGCGGGCGGCGCAAGATCCTGATCTTCGACGGCGCTTATCACGGCGCGGTCGACGATGCCTTCGTCGACCTGAAAGGCGGCGCGCCGGCGATGCGCGCCAGCCTGGTCGGACAGGTCCACGATCTGCGCGGCACCACGGCGGTGGTCGAGTTCAACGACGAAGCAGCTCTCGCGGCTGCGCTGCGCGGCGGCGACATTGCCTGCGTCCTCGCCGAACCCGTCATGACCAATGTCGGCATGGTCCGCGATGCGCCGGGATTTCTGCAGACGCTGCGCGCGCTTTGCGACGAGACCGGGACGCTGCTGGTCTTTGACGAGACGCACACGATTTCGTCAGGCTATGGCGGCCACAGCCTCACGCACGGCCCGAAGCCCGATCTGATGGTGGTTGGCAAATCGATCGGCGGAGGCGTTCCCTGTGCCGTCTATGGTTTCAGCACCGAGGTTGCCGAACGCATGGCCGAGCTCAACCGGTCGCGCTCATCCGGCCATAGCGGGATCGGCACCACATTGTCGGCCAATGCGTTGGCGATCACGGCAATGGATATCATGCTCGGAGATGTCATCACCCCGGCCGCCTACGATGCCATGCTGCGCGGCGCTGCGCGCCTTGTCGCGGGTCTCGAAGCAGAGATCGCGGGCGCCGGGCTGGACTGGCACGTCACGCAGGTTGGCGCCCGCGTCGAATTCCTGACCTGCCCTACCCCGCCGCGTAATGGCGGCGAAGCCAAGGCGGCGATGCATCCCGAACTCGAGGCGGCGATCCACCTCTTCCTTGCCAATCGCGGGATTTTGCTGGCGCCGTTCCACAATATGATGTTGGTGAGCCCGGTCACGTCGGACGACCAGATCGACCGGCTCGTCGGCACCTTCGCCGACTGCATGAGAGCGTTGAAGGAGTAGAGGGGCGATGTCGAAATCATCGGGCGTGATCGCGCCGCGTTCGGAGGCCGAGGCGTTCTTCCAGGCCAATCCCGACGTCGATTCGATCGAGATGATCTACACCGACATGGGCGGCGTTCCGCGCGGCAAGCGCCTGCGCCAGCATGAAGTGATGGCGGTTTACGATAGCGGCCGCATGTTCCCCGGCTCGATCACCGTCGTCGACATCACCGGACAGGACACCGTCGAAACGGGCCTGGTATGGGAGGATGGCGACGCCGACCGCTCGATGAAGCCGATCCCCGGCACGCTTGTTCGCACCCCGTGGGGCGGTGACACGGCCGCACAGTTCCTCGTCGATTTCTACGAACTCGACGGCACGCCGCACGATCTCGACCCGCGGCACGTCCTTGGCCGTGTGATCGACCGCTTCGCCGACGATGGATTGACTCCGGTGCTGGCGGTCGAGCTCGAATTCTACCTGCTCGATCCGCGCCGCGCGCGCGACGGCAAAGTCCGCCCTGCCCGCCCCGCCTACAGCCGCGACACGCCGCGCAATGTCGAGGTCTATGGCCTGCGCGAGCTCGACGATTTCCGTCCCTTCTTCGACGCGCTTTACGCCGCGACCGATGTGCAGGGCCTGCCGCTCGAAAGCGCGATCTCCGAATTCGCGCCCGGCCAGTTCGAGCTCACATTGCGCCACAAGCCCGACGCGCTGCGCGCCTGCGACGATGCGATCATGTATAAACGCCTCGTCAAGGCGATCGCGCAGCAACACGGGCTCGAGGCGACCTTCATGGCCAAACCCTTCGCCGAGCAGGCGGGCAGCGGGATGCACATCCATGTATCGGTCAACGACGATACCGGCTGCAACATTTTCGCGAGCGACGAGCCGGAAGGCACCCCCGCGCTCCGCCACGCGATCGGCGGCATGATCGGGACCGTCGGCGATGCCTTTGCGCTCTTCGCGCCGCACGCAAACAGCTATCGCCGGTTCAAGGCGAACAGCTATGCTCCGGTCGCGCCAACGTGGGGCGTCAACAACCGCACCGTCTCGTTCCGCATCCCTGCCGGTCCGCCGCCCAGCCGCCATGTCGAGCATCGCGCGTGCGGCGCCGACGCCAACCCTTATCTGGCGGTCGCGGCCGTCCTTGCCGGGATGCATCATGGTATGACGACCCGTACCGATCCCGGCGCGGCGGTGGTCGGCAACGGCTATGACCGCGACAACAGCGGCGACGACAAGCCGCCCTCGAACTGGTTCGCCGCGGTCGACCGTTTCGAGGCGTCGAGCCTGATGCGCGATTATCTCGGGACACGGTTCGTCGAGATGTTCAGCATCGTGAAGCGCGTCGAACAGAACAATTATTTCAGCGTCGTTCCGACACTCGATTACGACTGGTACCTGCGCAACGCATGAATGTTCCAGAATTTGTTGGTGCAGCGCAAAAAAGCCTCTTCCCAAGGTGACATTATTGAGTCAGCTTGACGTCACAAACAGGGAGGCCGTCAATGGATTTGAACGAACTGCTCGCGCAGGGCCGCAACCGTCGCTCGCTGCTTCAGGCCATGGGGGTGGCCGCCATCGGGATCAGCTTTGGCGGCCTTGCGGCGTGCAGCAAGGGCGAAGGCAAAAAGCTCTCGAACGGCGAGGAAGCCAAGCTCAACTTCTATAACTGGGACACCTATATCGGCGAGACGACGCTCGACGATTTCAAGAAATCGACGGGTGTCGAGGTCACGATGGACCTCTTCGACAGCAACGATACGCTGTTCGCGAAGTTCAAGGCAGGTAACCCCGGATACGATGTGATCGTGCCTTCGAACGACTTCGTCGAGCGCATGGTCCGCGCCGACATGCTGCAGCCGCTCGATCACGCGCAGATTCCGAACATCAAGAATGTCGACCCGAGCTTCATCAATGTCGATTACGACCCCGGCCGCAAATTCTCGCTTCCCTATACCTGGCTTGTCCTCGGCATCGGCTATCGCAAATCGAAAGTGAAGGCGAAGCCCGACAGCTGGAAGGTGCTGTTCGACAGCCCCGAATATGCCGGCCGCATCGCTTGGCTGTCGGAAGCGGGCGACATGTTCCGCCTCTACGGCAAATATCTCGGCAAGTCGGTCAACGCGCTGACCCCCGCCGACATCGAAACAATCTCGGCGATGATGATCAAGCAGAAGCCCAATGTGAAGAAATTCCACGAAGACGACGGACAGGATCTGCTGCTCAAGGGCGACGTCGATGTCGTGCTCGAATATAATGGCGATATCGCGCAGGCGATGGTCGAGGACGACGACATCGACTTCGTCGTGCCCAAGGAGGGCAGCCAGCTCAATTCGGATACGCTCTGTATTCCCAAGGGCGCGCCGCATCCGAAGAACGCGCACGCCTTCATCAACTATATGCTCGATGCCGAGGTGGGCAAGAAGATCACCGAGACGATCCTCTATCCGACCCCGAACCTCGCGGCGAAGGCGCTGATGCCCGACACGTACAAGAACAACCCGGTCATCTTCCCGCCCACCGATATCCTCGCGAAATGCGAATATGCGAAGTTCAACGAAAAGCTTCAGCCGCTCTACGAGGAAGCGTTCACGAAGGTTCGCGCGTCGTAACATCCTGAAGGGGGGCATGGGGGATGGCGGAGCAGGACTGGAAAGCAAACAAGCGGGTCTTCGCGGCGGTTTCGTTGCCGACCCTGCTCTGGACCCTGCTCTTCTTCGTCATCCCGATGGCGATCGTCTGGTTCTACAGCTTCGGCGAGAACAAGGGACTGACCGAAATCGAATTTTCGGGAACGCTCGAAAATTACAAGCGCGCGACCGAATATCTCTATCTCAGTATCTTCGGAAAGAGTTTCGCGGTCGCGGCACTGGTCACGCTGATCTGCCTGATCATCGGCTTCCCGGTTGCAATGGCGATCACCTTCGCAAGCGAGAAATGGCGGCCGTGGCTGCTGCTCGGCATCATGCTGCCCTTCTGGACCAATTTGCTGATCCGCACCTATGCGCTGATGATGCTGCTCGGGAGCCAGGGCTTCGCGAATAAGGGGCTCGAGACGCTGTGGGGCGGGGCGAGCTGGTTCAGGACGCTCGTCGGGTTGCAGCCGCTGCCGACGTGGGAGCCGGTGCAGCTCCTCTTCAACAATTTCGCCGTCGTCTTCGGGCTCGTCTATGTCCACCTGCCCTTCATGGTCCTGCCGCTTTACGCGGCGCTCGACCGGCTCGACCGCAGCCTGATCGAGGCGAGCCTCGACCTCGGCGCCGGACATTTCCGCACGATCATGCGCATCGTCGTACCGCTGGCAGCCCCCGGGATCGTCGCCGGTGTCATGATCACGCTGATCCCCGCGCTCGGCGCCTATCTGACCCCCGACCTGATGGGCGGGACCGACAGCCAGATGATCGCCAACGTCATCGAGCGCCAGTTCAAGAAGGCGAATGACTGGCCCTTCGGCGCCGCGCTCTCCTTCATCCTCATCTACGCCATGTTCATCCTGATTGCGCTGCAGGCGATGCGCAAGAAAGTGCCGGAGGTTCGCTGATGGCCCTGTTCGCCCGCACCCCGCTCGCACCGCTCGAATATAGCCGCACGCTGTGGATGCGCACGTGGGTCGGGCTGGTGATGCTGTTCCTCTATGCGCCGCTGATCGTGCTGATGATCTTCAGCTTCAACGACAGCAAGCGCAACGTCGTGTGGCGCGGCTTCACGACGAAATATTACGAGAAGGCACTCGGCAACGACGTGCTGGTCGAGGCGCTGGTCAATTCGCTGACGATCGCGGCGCTTGCGACGATCGCCAGCCTGATCCTCGGCGCGGTCGCCGCGGTCATGCTCTGGCGCTTTCGCTTCCCGCTGAAGGGCGCCGTCGACGGAACGATCTCGCTGCCGATCATCGTTCCCGAAATCTGCATGGGGGTCGCCTTCCTGATCTTCTTCGCAAAGTGGCTCGAATGGCCGACCGACCTGATCTGGCCGTTCAACCTCGGCGCGATCATCATCGCGCACATCACCTTCTGTTTCCCCTTCGTGACGATGGTTGTGCGCTCGCGCCTCGCGAGCTTCAACCGCGAGCAGGAGGAGGCCGCGAAGGATCTCGGCGCGGGCGAATGGGCGGTGTTCCGCGACGTGCTGATCCCGCATATGAAGCCGGCACTCGTCGCGGGGGCGCTGCTGTCCTTCACCCTGAGCCTCGACGATTTCGTCATCACCTATTTCACCAGCGGGCCCGACACGATCACCTTCCCGGTGAAGGTCTATTCGATGGTGCGCTTCTCCGTGACGCCCGAGGTCAATGCCGCCTCGACCCTGCTCATCATCCTCACCATCGTCCTGACCGCCGTCGCGCTGAAGCTTCAGGGCGTGAAGGCCATCGCGGAAACCCACTGACCATGACCGACGCGCCCAAGAAACCGATCATCCAGATCCAGAATGTCACCAAGCGCTTCGGCCGGGTCGCCGCGGTCGACAATGTCAGCCTCGATATCCTGGCCGGCGAATTCTTTGTCCTCCTTGGCCCCTCGGGATGCGGCAAGACGACCTTGCTGCGCATGATCGCGGGATTCGAGCTGCCGACCGAAGGCACCATCCTGATCGACGGGCAGGATATGGCCGGCATCCCGCCGAACAAGCGGCCGGTGAACATGGTGTTCCAGAGCTATGCCGTGTTTCCGCACATGAGCGTCGCCGATAATGTCGCCTATGGCCTGAAAATAGCGGGAATGAAGGGCGGCGAGGTCAGGGATCGCGTCGCCGAAGCGCTCGACCTCGTCAAACTCGGCGGGTTCGAGGACCGGATGCCCGACCAGATGTCGGGCGGCCAGCGCCAGCGCGTCGCGCTCGCCCGCAGTCTGATCATGCGGCCCAAGGTCTTGCTGCTCGACGAGCCGCTGTCGGCGCTCGACGCCAAGCTGCGCGCGCAAATGCAGTTCGAGCTCGCGGAGTTGCAGGATCAGGTCGGCATCACCTTCGTCACGGTAACGCACGATCAGGACGAGGCGCTGTCGATGGCGAGCCGGATCGCCGTGATCAACAAGGGCGAGGTGTCGCAGCTCGCGGGGCCGTCCGACCTTTACGAATATCCCGCGAACCGTTTCGTCGCCGACTTCGTCGGATCGGTGAACATCTTCGAAGGCAAGCTGACATTGGACGAGCCCGATCGCGCGGCGGTCGATTGCCCGGGGCTCGGCAAGGTCTATTTGAACCACGGCGTCACCGGGCCGCACGGCGCCGACGTCTGGGTCGCGCTGCGCCCCGAGAAAATCTATCTTCACGTCCCCGGCGAAGGCAAAGCCGTTCGCGCTGCTGCGGAAGACGCCCCCGACGAGCATAATTTCGCGCGCGGCTGCATCAAGGGCATGTCGTACCTCGGCGACATCACCCTGTACGACATATTGCTCGAATCGGGCGCGCGCCTGCGTGTCTCGCGCCCCAACCTGTCGCGCCATGACCAGGAGGATTTCACCTGGGACGACAAGGTCTCGATGCACTGGCGGGCCGATAGCCCGGTCGTGCTGCTGGGTTAGACCTCCCGCCCCCTCCAAATCTTCGTCATCCCGGACTTGGTCCGGGTTCCATGACTTCGGTGCTGCTGTGGATCCGGGATCAAGTCCGGGATGAAGAGATTAATGAGCCGCCTTCTTGCCTGGAAGGAAGTGCAGCCCGCCGACGATCAGCCCGCCGAGCAATAAGCCGAACAAGCCCGCGCCGCCGGCGTTGATCAGCCACTCCCACAGCCCCGCGACCGGGAGACCGCCGCCGATCGCATGCGCCGTGTCGTGCAGCCAGTGACCGATCCCTCCGATATGATATTCGTCGAGGCCGTGGAGCACGATCTGCCCGCCGACCCAGAGCATCGCGGCGGTCCCGATCGTCGCCAACGTCGCGAGCAGCTTGGGCATCAGGGCCACGAGCCCGCGCCCGATCGCCTGCCGCGCTTTGTTGCCCTCCTTAGCCATATGGAGGCCGATGTCGTCCATCTTCACGATCAGTCCGACGACGCCATAGACCGCTACGGTAATCAGCACCGCGACAAGCGCCAGCGTCGCGCCGCGCATGACCAGATGCTCGTCGAGCACCTCGTTGAGCGCGATCACCATGATCTCGGCCGAGAGGATGAAATCGGTGCGCACCGCGCCCTTCACCATCGTCTCTTCATGATCCTTGTCGGCGACGATCTCGGCGTCTTCGGCCAGGCTCGTCTTGTCCTCCTGCAACGAGTGGAGCACCTTCTCGGCGCCCTCGAAGCAGAGATAGGCGCCGCCGATCATCAGCAGCGGCGTGATCGCCCAAGGCACGAAGGTCGACAGCAACAGCAGCGCGGGCAGGATCAGCACCAGCTTGTTGAAGATCGATCCCTTGGTGATCCGCCAGATGATCGGCAGTTCGCGGTCGGGGGTGAAGCCGGTGACATAGCGCGGCGTTACCGCGGTATCGTCGACCACGACCCCCGCCGCCTTGACCCCCGCCTTCGACGCCGCGGCGCCGACGTCGTCGATGCTCGCGGCCGCCACCTTTGCGATGGTGGCGACGTCGTCGAGCAGGGCAAATAGGCCGGAAGGCATGGGAGAGATTTCTTCCTTTGTTAAAGCGCGCGGAGCTTCGGCATCACCTCATCCAGAGATTTGCGGATGATAGCAACCATCTCGTCGATCTGTTCGGTGGTGATGATCAGCGGCGGGCACATGACCAGGCTGTCGCGGATGCCGCGCACCATGAGGCCATTGGCGATGCAGGCGTCGCGCGCCATCGGTCCCGCCGTCCCTTCCGCGCCGCCGAAGCGCCCACGGGTTTCCTTGTCCGCAACGATCTCGACTGCGCCGAGCAGGCCGACCGAGCGCGTCTCGCCGACAAGCGGGTGGTCGTTCAGCGTCGCGAGTGCCTTCGCCAGATGCGGCCCCGTGACGCTGCCGGTGCGCTCGACCAGGCCTTCGCGCTCGATGATCTCGATATTCTTGAGCGCGACCGCCGCTGCGACCGGGTGGCCCGAGTAGGTGAAGCCGTGAACGAAATCGCCGCCGGTCTTAAGGACATCGACAACATGGCTCGCGACCGCGGTCGCCGAGATCGGCAGGTAACCAGACGACAGCCCCTTCGCCATTGGCATCAGGTCGGGCGAGAAGCCCATCGTCTCATGCCCCCACATCTTGCCCGTGCGGCCGAAGCCGCAGATCACTTCGTCGGCGACGAGCAGCAAGCCATATTTGCGCACCACCGCCTCAACCTTCGGCCAATAACCCTTGGGCGGAATAATCACGCCGCCCGCGCCCTGCACCGGCTCGCCGATGAAGGCGGCGCAATTTTCGGGGCCGACCTCGAGGATCTTGTCCTCGATCGCCTGCACGCAGGCGTCGCAGAACTCTTCCTCGGTCATCCCTTGGCCTTCATTGAAAGCATAGGGTTGGCGAACATGCTCGACGCCGGGAATCGGCAGGTCGCCCTGCACATGCATCGCCTTCATGCCGCCGAGCGAGACGCCCGCGACGGTCGAGCCATGATAAGCGTTCCAGCGGCTAATGAAGACGGTGCGCTTGGGCTCGCCCTTGAGCTTCCAATAGTGGCGCACCATGCGAAACACGGTGTCGTTCGCCTCGCTGCCCGAGGCGTTGAAGAAGACATGCGGCAGGCGGTTCTGCGTCAGGCTGGCGATCTTTGCCGCCAGCGTCACCGTCGGCGGCGTCGCGGTCTTGAAGAAAGTGTTATAGAAGGGCAGCTCGCGCATTTGCGCCGCAGCCGCCTCGACCAGCTCCTCGCGGCCATAGCCGACGTTGACGCACCACAGGCCCGCCATGCCGTCGAGAATGCGGTGGCCGTCGCCGTCAGTAATATAACATCCCTCGGCATGGGTGATGATCCGGCTGCCGCCCAGCCGTTCGATTTCGGCCCAGTCGGCCTGCGCGGGAAGATGGTGCGCGACGTCGAGGCGGCGCAGTTCGGCGATGTCGTGATTGCGGGGCATCAATAAAACTCCTGATTGTCGGGAAACGGAAAGAAACCGGCTTCCGGAAAATCAGGGCGAAAAGCTGATCCGCGCGAGATAGCGATCATATCGGGTGACGCGGCGGTTCATAATTCGCCTCTTAACGCGCGCCCGAGCAGGTGGAAATAGGTCTGGCTCTGCCCGTTCGCATCGGTCCCCCATTCGGGATGCCATTGAACGGCGAGCAACGGGGCGCCGTTCGGCCGCGCGCTATACGCCTCGACCAGCCCGTCGGGCGCGCGCGCCTCGACCGTCAGGCCGTCGGCGAGCTCGCCGATACCCTGATAATGGACCGAATTGACGTCGAGCGACGGCGTGTCATAGGCGGCGGCGAGCAAGCCGCCCGCAACCAGATCGACCCTGTGATGATGGTCGAACATCGCATCGAACGCCGTGCCTTCGGGCGCATGATGCGCGAGCAGCGCCTCGCTCGCCGATGTGTCGCGCCGCAGCGTCCCGCCAAGCGCGACATTGATCTCCTGGAAGCCGCGGCAGATGCCGAAAAGTGGCCGCTGCGCCGCAATCACCGCGTCGACGAGGTCGAGCATCATCCGGTCGCGTTCGGGATCGAACGGCCCCTCCCCCTCGCGTTCGTCGCCATAGCGCGCCGGTTCGACGTTCGAGGGCGTACCGGTCAGCAGAACCCCGTCGAGCCGCCCGACAATCTCGTCCGCGCGCATAAATTCGGGCAGCGACGGAATGATCAGCGCCGCGCAATCGGCGTGGCGCATCGCTGCGATCGCATAGCGGTTCATCACCGCCTGCGCGATCTCGGTTCCGACCGTGCGGTTGCAGGCAATGATGCCGAGGACGGGGCGCGAGGACATGCCCCTTGCTGCCGATTTTAGCCGCCGTGCGCCAGCGAAATTTCACGCATACTGGCGCGCGAACGCCGCTGCCGCACCGAACAGGCCGGGCTGCGGATGCGTGATCAGCTTGACCGGAATCGCCGCCATGAAATTCTCGAACCGTCCCTTGGCGACGAAGCGTTCGGGGAAGCCCGAACGGAGAAGCTGGTCGCGTATGCGGAGACCGAGCCCGCCTGCTACCACGACCCCGCTCGCCCCCTGAGCCAGCGCGAGGTCGCCCGCGACGCTGCCGAGCGACAGGCAGAAACGGTCGATCGCCGCCGCAGCGAGGCTGTCTTCGCCAGCCATGCCGCGCGACCAGATTTCGCGATCGTCGAGCGGTGTGATCGCTCGCCCTTCCAGGCTCGCGAGCGTTTCGTAGATATCGACAATGCCCGGGCCGGACACGATACGCTCGGTCGACACACGGCGATGCCGCTTGCGCAGACGCGCGAGGATCGCATCCTCGATGCTGTCGAGCGGCGCGAAATCCAGATGCCCACCCTCGGTCGCCTGCACCCGGTAACTGCCGTTCCCACGCCAGATGTGGGCGACACCGAGCCCCGTGCCGGGGCCGATAACGCTGATCGTACCGTCATCCGGCAACGGCGCGTCGGGGCCCGTCAGATGGGCGAAATATTCGGGCCCGGCCTGCGCGACCGCATGGCCCACCGCCTCGAAGTCATTGACCAGCACATGGCGATCGACGTTCAGCTTCTCGCCGATCAGCGCCGGACGGATGATCCAGGGATTGTTGGTAAAACGGATGATCTCGCCGCGCGTCGGGCCGGCGATCGCAATCGCGACCGCGCGCGGCAGCGTTCCGCCCTGCCGGCGTTCGAAATCCTGCCAAGCCGTCTGGAAGCTCGCATGATCCTTCGTATGGAGCGTCGTTTCCGCGCCCAACGCGACGACGCGGCCATCCGCCACTTCGGCGATCGCAAATCGCGCGTGCGTGCCGCCGATATCGACCGTGACGATCTGTTCGCTCATGACTCTCCCTTGCCGGCGTGCGGGGGCCTGTTCGACGGCCCGAATGTCGCATAGGCGGGGCCGAAGCAACAGGGCATAGCTATGCGCAGCGTCCGGCGAACGGCGGCAACGCAGCAAATCGGGCGATGTTCGGGAAAATGGCGCACCCGGAACGATTCGAACGTCCGACCCTCAGATTCGTAGTCTGATGCTCTATCCAGCTGAGCTACGGGTGCGTGGTTGTTTTTCAACAACTTATGTCGTCAACTCGTGGGACGCTCCAGCCACTCTGATGCGGGGGTTCCAACGACTCAACGAGGGGCGCTCTAGACTTGCCACTCGTGATTCGCAACCCGCCGCGTCAGAAAATTTCAAAATCATGGCAGCGCGACTGGTTCAGCAGGTTTATCTTGCAGCACCGTCCAAGCCGGGTTCGGGCTAGGATCGCCGCGAAATTTGTGCGGGAGGATGATTGTGCCATATTTGCGCAATTGCCTGAAACCAGATGTTGGCAGGATGGCACGCGACAGGTAGCAAAGCCCCATGACAACGCCTGCGCATGGTACGGTGTGGCAAGGGCTTGTCCCGACCGGCACGACCTCGGCCAATCATTTCAACACAATTCGCCTTGCGATGGCGTTGCTGGTAGTTTGGTCGCACAGCTTCGCGATCTACTATGGAACCGAGGATTTCGAACCCGTCTCTCTTTTGCTCGACGGAAAATATAATGCGGGCAACATAGGCGTCCGCGTCTTCTTCGCCATCAGCGGTTTTCTGATCGTTCAAAGCTGGGAACGCACCTCATCGCCCCGCTCGTACTTCGAAAAGCGCGTGAAGCGAATATATCCCGGCTATCTTGTCGCCCTGGCAATCTGTTCTTTCGTGATCGTTCCTGCATATTCTTCGCAGGGATTTTCTATCATCACCCCGAACCTTATCGGCGAGTGGGCATGGAAGAATCTGCTGATGCGGAACTTCATCCCGGCGTCGGACGCATTTCCGGGCGATCCGCTTTTTGCAATCAACGGCTCGCTATGGAGCATCCCGTTTGAGTTCTGGTGCTACATTGCCGTTGCGGCGCTAGGCTTGACGCGGCTTATCGGCCGCGGCTGGTTCCCGCTCTTCGCGCTCATCGCGATAATTCTCGTCAAGGCATGGCTCGACGCCACGGGTCGCGAGATAGGCGGCCCGTTTGTGCATAAAATCTTCGGCTGGCCCTATCTGTGGTTTTCGATGGCTCCATCGTTTCTGGTCGGTGTCGTGACGCTCAAATTCGGCGGACACATCCCTCGATCGCGATGGATTCTGGTCGGGCTCGTCATGGCAACGATCGCCACCGCCCATCTATTCGCCAGCCGGGTGCCATTCGACTTACTGTTCATTCCGACAATGGGCTATGCGCTCTTCTATATGGCCTTCAGCCCGATAAAGGTGCCGGACGCCGCTCGCTACGGCGACATATCGTACGGCACCTACCTCTACGCATTTCCATGCCAACGGGTGCTTGTCACCTCCCTGCCTCTACCATTTCCGGCATATGTGGCGGCGTCGCTTGTCCTCGCAATGATAGCAGGCGCGCTAAGCTGGTCGCTTGTGGAGCGACATTTCGTTGGATCGAAGGCCGGCAGCGCCCCGCAGGGGACGCTCAAGCCGATTCGGCAATAGAGGATCGAGGGCGAGGACGCGCGAGCTGCGTCAGCTCGTCGTGGCGCCTTCCTACCCCCTCTTCAGCGCCGCCTGGGCGGCCGCAAGCCGTGCGATCGGCACACGGTAGGGCGAGGCGCTGACATAATCGAGGCCGGTCTTTTCGCAGAAATGGATGCTGGGCGCGTCGCCGCCGTGCTCACCGCAGATGCCGAGCTTGATACCGCTGCGCGTCGCGCGGCCGCGTTCGGCGGCGAGTTCGATCAGCTGACCGACGCCTTCGACATCAAGGCTGACGAACGGGTCGGTGACGAAGATGCCCTTGTCGACATATTGCGTCAGGAAGCGCCCTGCATCGTCACGGCTGATGCCGATCGTCGTCTGGGTGAGATCGTTGGTGCCAAACGAGAAGAATTCGGCGGTTTCGGCGATCTCGCCCGCCATCAGCGCGGCGCGCGGCAGTTCGATCATCGTGCCGACCAGATAGGCAATCTCGCGGCCCTTTTCGGCGAACACCGCCTTCGCCTGCGCATCGACGACCGCCTTCATCAGATCGAACTCGCGGCGCGTCGCGACCAGCGGGATCATCACCTCGGGGATCGGCGCGGCGCCGGTTTCGGCGGCGACGTCGCACGCCGCCTCGAAGATCGCGCGCGCCTGCATCTCGTAGATTTCGGGGTAAGTGACACCGAGGCGGCAGCCGCGATGGCCGAGCATCGGGTTGAATTCGTGCAGCTCGTTCGCGCGCGCCTTCAGCGCCTCGATCCCGACGCCCGCGGCCTCGGCGACGTCGGCGAAATCCTCCTCGCGTGTCGGCAGGAATTCATGCAGCGGCGGGTCGAGCAGGCGGATGGTGACCGGGAGGCCCGCCATCACGCGGAAGATCGCGGCAAAGTCGCCGCGCTGTTCGGGAAGCAGCTTGGCGAGCGCGGCGCGGCGGCCATCCTCGCTGTCGGCAAGGATCATCTCACGCACCGCGGTGATCCGCGCCGCGTCGAAGAACATATGCTCGGTGCGGCAAAGCCCGATGCCCTCGGCGCCGAAATCACGCGCAACCTGCGCATCCTGCGGGGTCTCGGCGTTGGTCCGCACCTTCATGCGGCGCACCTTGTCGGCCCAGCCCATCAGGGTACCGAAATCGCCGACGAGTTCGGGCAAAAGCGTCGGCACCTCGCCCGCCATGACTTCGCCGGTCGAGCCGTCGAGGGTCAGGATGTCGCCTTCGCGGAGTTCGCGGCCCGCAACGCGCAGCACGCGCGCCGCGCTGTCGATCGACAGCCCGCCCGCGCCCGAGACGCACGGGCGCCCCATGCCGCGCGCGACCACGGCGGCATGGCTGGTCATCCCGCCGCGCGCCGTCAAAATGCCCTTCGCGGCGTGCATGCCGTGGATGTCCTCCGGCGATGTCTCGACGCGCACGAGGATCACCGCCTCGCCCATGCCCGCGGCCTTCTCGGCACTGTCGGCGTCGAACATGATCTTGCCCGACGCGGCGCCGGGGCTCGCGGGGAGACCCTTGGTCAGCACGTCGCGCGGAGCCTTGGGGTCGAGCGTCGGGTGGAGCAGCTGGTCGAGCGCGCCGGGATCGACGCGACCGACGGCCTCCTCTTCCGAGATCAGCCCCTCGGCCGCCATGTCGACCGCGATGCGAAGCGCGGCCTTCGCGGTGCGCTTGCCCGAACGCGTCTGGAGCATCCACAGCGTCCCGCGTTCGACGGTGAACTCGATGTCTTGCATGTCGCGATAATGGGTTTCGAGCGTGTCGAAGACGCGGCCGAGCTCGGCGAAGGTCTCGGGCATCGCCTCTTCCATCGACAGCGGTTTGGCGCCAGCCTTTTCGCGCGCGGCGAGGGTCAGATATTGCGGCGTGCGGATGCCGGCGACGACATCTTCGCCTTGGGCATTGATCAGCCATTCGCCGTACCAGGCGCGCTCGCCGGTCGCGGGGTCACGGGTGAAGGCAACGCCGGTCGCCGAAGTGTCGCCCATATTGCCGAACACCATCGCCTGCACATTGACCGCGGTCCCCCATTCGCCGGGGATCGAGTTCAGGCGGCGATAGACTTTCGCGCGGTCGCTTTCCCAGCTCGCGAACACGGCGCCGACGGCGCCCCACAGCTGGTCGCTGGGTTCCTGCGGGAAGGGCGCGCCGGTCTCGCGCTCGACGATCGCCTGATACTCCTTGACCAGCGCCTGCCAGTCCTCGGCCGACATTTCGGTGTCGAGATAGAAGCCGCGGTCTTCCTTGGCGATTTCCAGCGCTTCCTCGAACTCGGCATGGTCGAGGCCCATGACGACGTCGGCGTACATCTGGACGAAGCGGCGATAGCTGTCCCATGCGAAGCGCGGATCGCCCGACGCTTGCGACAGGCCGACGACGGTGCGGTCGTTGAGCCCGAGATTGAGGACGGTGTCCATCATCCCCGGCATCGACACGCGCGCGCCCGAGCGCACCGAGACGAGCAGAGGATCGGCGGCGTCGCCGAACCTCTTGCCCGTGATCCCCTCGATATGCGCGATGCCCGCGGCGACTTCCGCGGCGAGACCCGCCGGGAATTGCTCGCCGTTCGCATAATATTGGGTGCAGACGTCGGTGGTGATCGTAAAGCCCGGGGGCACCGGCAGGCCGATCGAGGCCATTTCGGCGAGGTTCGACCCCTTGCCGCCCAGCAATTCCTTCGAGCGTTCGCGCGTGGTCGCGTCGCCGCCGAACAAATGCACCATCGTCGTCATCTTATGCTCCTGCTGCCCCGGGGAGGAGGTTGCGGCTGGGTAGGTATGCAATCGCACTTCGTCGATTCAGTTTTACTTCGTTCGTTATAAGCTGCGGCGCATAGCCCGCCGTCAGCCCTCGATCTTCGAGAAATCCGCGACGCCATGGACCGCGCCGGTAAAGCGCGACAGCAGGCCGAGGCGATAGGCGCGGACCGCTTCGTCGGGATCGTTGACCATCACGCCATCGAAGAAAGCGTCGATCGGCGCGCGGAGCGAGGCGAGCGCCGCCATCGCGTCGGTGAAGCGCTCGTCGACGACGGCGGCGGAAGCGGCGGGTTCGGCGGTGTCCAGCGCGGCGAGCAATGCCCGATCCACATCCGTCGCCCCCGCGAAGGCGGGGGCCGTCGTGTTAGGCGCACGATCCCCAGCGGCCCCCGCCTTCGCGGGGGCGACGGAGATATCCGCCTGCTTCAGGATATTCGCTGCGCGCTTATATCCCGCGAGCAGGTTGGTGCCGTCCTCGGCCGCCATGAACGCCTGCAACGCCTTCACGCGCGCGAGCAGCCGCACGAGATCATCCTCGCCGCCGAGCGCGAACACCGCGTCGATCAGGTCGTGGCGGACGCCGGCCTCGCGCTGCTGGACCTTGAGGCGGTCGGCGAAGAAGTCGAGCAAATCATGCGCCCTCGCGTCAAATTGCTCCGAATAGTTGCCAAATTTCTTGAGCCCTACACCGACGAGTCCGGTAGCAGCGGTCGAACTGATGCCATCAGCCGCGACAGCTTGCATTTTCCGAACGACGACTGCGTCCAGTGCGTTCTTCATCGCAACACCGCCCGCGCGAGTAACTTTGTCGAGGACCGAAATTAGCCCTAGTCTGAGTTCGTTTGTCAGAATGAGCGCTTGAACCGAGATGGCAGCCCTCCGCAGGGCGAACGGATCCTTTGAGCCCGTCGGCTTTTCGTCGATTGCCCAAAACGCACCCAGCGTATCCAGCTTATCCGCCAGCGCCACAGCCACCGTCACCGGCGCCGTCGGCACGTCATCGCCCTGCCCGACCGGCTTGTAATGGTCGCGGATCGCGTCGGCGACGGCATCGGGCAGGCCTTCGGCCCGGGCGTAATAGCCGCCCATCAGGCCCTGCAATTCGGGGAATTCGCCGACCATTTCGGTGACAAGGTCGGCCTTTGCCAGCCGCGCGGCGAGTTCGGCCTGGTCGGCCAATTCAGCCGTCGCCCCCGCGAAGGCGGGGGCCGCAAGAGACGCTTCTCCTTCGTCGCTGCGTAAACCGCCAGCGGCCCCCGCCTTCGCGGGGGCGACGATATTTTGCTCGACCAGCCAACGCGCCAGCTTCGCCACCCGCTCGACCTTGTCGGCGACGGTGCCCAGTTTTTCGTGGAAGGTGATGTTCGCGAGCTTTTCGGCGTGCTGCGCGAGGGTCTTCTTCTGGTCCTGCTCCCAGAAGAAGCGCGCATCCGAAAGTCGCGCCGCCAGCACCTTGCGGTTGCCCGCGACGATCTCGGCCCCGCCGTCCTTCGCGTCGATGTTCGCGGTGCAGACGAAGCCGTTGGCGAGCTTGCCGTCCGCCCCGTTCACGACGAAATATTTCTGGTTCACGCGCGCGGTGAGCTGGATGACCTCGGGCGGCACTTCGAGGAACGCTTCGTCGAAGCGGCCGAGCAAAGGCACCGGCCATTCGGTCAGCCCGGCATTCTCGATCACCAGCCCCTCGTCCTCGACGAGGCTCAGCCCGGCATCGGCCGCCGCCTTGGCGGCACCGTCGCGGATGATCGCCTGGCGTTCCTCATGGTCGACGATGACGTGGCACGCACGCAGCTTTTCGGCATAGTCGGCCGCCGAGCCGATCGTGATCTCGCCGGGGCAGTGAAAGCGATGGCCGCGCGTCGCGAAGCCGCTGGCGATGCCGCCGATTTCGCACGGCACCAGTTCGTCGCCGAAGATCGCGACGATACCCGACAGCGGGCGCACCCAGCGCAGGCTTTCGCTGCTCGCGCTTTCCTTGCCCCAGCGCATCGACTTGGGCCACGCAAAGCCGCGGACGATCGCGGGGATCGCCTCGGCCAGCACCTCGGCGGTCGCGCGGCCGGGCTTGTCGATCACGGCGAACCAGACGCCGTCGCGATCCTCGAGCTGGTCTTGGCGAAGGCCGGTCTTGCGGAGGAAGCCTTCGAGCGCCTGCGGCGGCGCGCTGCTGCGCGGCCCCTTGAGTTCTTCGCTCACCGCAGCGGTCGCTTCGGGCAGATCTTTCGCAATCAGCGCCAGACGCCGCGGCGTCGACCAGACGGTCAGCTCGCCCGTTTCGAGTCCCGCGGAGCTCAATTGCGCGCGGAACAATTTTTCCAGCTCGGCGCGCGCGCCGGCCTGCATCCGCGCCGGGATTTCCTCGCTGCGCAGTTCGAGAAGAAAATCGGTCACAACGTCCACCCCGGATAGTTTTGGGTCCAGCGTTCGGACTGGCTGTCGATCCACGCCTTGCAGCTGCCCTTTGCGAGGTCGCGCACGCGGGCCATGTAATTGGCGCGTTCCTGCACGCTGATCACGCCGCGCGCCTGCAAGAGGTTGAACAGATGGCTCGCTTCGATCGCCTGATCGTAGGCCGCGAGCGGCACGCCCGCCTCGATCGCGCGCTTGCACTCGTCCTCGGCGGCCTTGAAACCCGCGAACAGCGTGTCGGTGTCGGCAACCTCGAAATTCCATTTCGAGAATTGGCGTTCGTTTTCGAGAAACACGTCGCCGTAGCTGACCGCCGCGACGTCGCCGACCGCATCGGAAAAGCGCAGGTCGTACACATTGTCGACATTCTGGATATACATGGCGAGGCGTTCGAGCCCGTAGGTGAGCTCGCCCGCGACGGGCTTGCAGTCGAAGCCGCCCATTTGCTGGAAGTAAGTGAACTGGGTAACCTCCATCCCGTCGCACCAGACTTCCCAGCCCAATCCCCACGCGCCCAGTGTCGGCGATTCCCAATCGTCCTCGACGAAGCGGATGTCGTGGAGCAGCGGGTCGATGCCGATCGCGGCGAGGCTGCCCAGATATTGGTCCTGCAGGTCGGCGGGCGACGGCTTCAATATCACCTGATACTGGTAATAATGCTGGAGGCGGTTGGGGTTCTCGCCATAGCGGCCGTCGGTCGGCCGGCGGCTCGGCTGGACATAGGCGACGTTCCACGGCTCGGGACCGAGGCTGCGCAAGGTCGTCGCGGGGTGAAACGTCCCTGCCCCCACGCGCATGTCATAGGGTTGCAGGATCGCGCAGCCGCGGGCGCCCCAATAGGCGTGCAGCGTCAGGATCATGTCCTGAAAGCTCAGGACTTTCTTTTCCGCCCCTTCGGTCACCTTTTTTCCGTCTTTCGCAGGTGCAACAAGTGTCGTCGCCCTTGGCGCAGCGGGGGCGCACGGTCAAGGGACGGCGCGCCCATGATAGGGGCAATGTCACCCTCGCATTGCAGAATGTAAGGTGTTGTTGACACCGTCAGCGAATCATGTCATTTAGTCAACAACAGCTGACACAATGTCATGCTCGGATGACTAAAGGTGATGCATGGAGAACCGGCTCAAGGTGCTTCGGGCGATGCGTAACTGGAGCCAGGCCGAACTCGCCGACCGGCTCGACGTTTCGCGGCAGGCGGTCAACGCGATCGAAACGGGAAAATACGACCCGTCGCTGCCGCTCGCCTTCAAGCTCGCGCGGTTGTTCGAGATGCCGATCGAGGAGATTTTCGATGACGGTTTCAAGGGAGCGGAAAATGGCGAATGATCGCAAGCAGGGCGGAGCCCCGGGCATGGGAATCCCGATCGCCATCGGCATCGGCACCGCGATGCTCGCCGGAGCCTTCGCGGGATATAATGAATCGACCGTCGAGGCAGGCGGCAAGCCGCTCGCGACATGGATCGGCCCATTGGTCGCGCTCGCGATCGGGGCTGCGGCGATCGCCTATTATTTCCGGCGTCACGCCGATTGGCTGCGCAGCTGGTCGCCGCGCAAGCGCCTGTACTGGATCAGCCTGCTCCTGGCCGGGGCGCTCGGCTTTGTGACCGCGATCCTATTGCAGTCGACGGGCACGGGCGGACTTTTCAACGATGACGCCATCAGCCCCGCGGTCGCGATCCTCCTGTCGCTGCTGTGGACCGTCGGACTGATGGTCTCGCTGATAATCTATCACCGCAATGTCGACGACCATGAAATGCTGGCGTACCGTCGAGGCGGCCTGGCTGGATTTTATGCCTTCATTTTCCCCTGCCCCGTCTGGTGGGTGCTGGCGCGAGCCGATCTCGCGCCGCCGGTCGAGGCCATGCCGCTCTTCGCCCTGTCGCTCACCGCCAATGCGCTGGCCTATCTCTGGTTCAAATTTCGCTGATCTCGCCTCTCCCCTTCCCCAACTTCACCGGCCATAAGGCCCATCAAGAAAGGTGTTTTTCGATGAAGACCTGGTTCAAGACGCTTGCCGCGACCTGTGCGATCCTGCCCGTCGCCTTCTATGCCGCGCAGCCCGCAAGCATCGCGCTGGCCAAGGAGCCCGCCGCTGCCGAAACGACCGTCAAGGTCAAGCCCGCCCTGTGGGCGGTGAAGGATGCCGACACCACCGTCTATCTGTTCGGCACCGTCCACGTCCTGAAGCCAGGCCTCAGCTGGTTCGACGGTGCGGTGCAAAAGGCGTTCGACAAGTCCGACGAACTGGTGCTCGAACTCGTCCTGCCCGACGATCAGGCCGAGGTTGCCAAGGCGACCCTGCCGATGGCGATGGACCAGAGCGGCAAGCCGCTGCCGCAGAAGCTCGATCCCGAAACGCTCGCCGCCTATCAGGCGACGCTCACCGGGCTCGGCCTGCCTGCCAATGCCTTCGACGCCTTCGAACCCTGGTTCGCGGGGGTCACCCTGTCGGTGCTGCCGCTGACCAAGCACGGCTATGACCCCAATCAGGGCGTCGAAAAGCAGCTCACGGCAAAGGCCAAGGCGGGGGCCAAGCCGATTTCGGGGTTCGAGACGCTCACCGAACAGCTCGGCTTCTTCGATACGCTGCCCGAGGTCGAGCAGGTCAGCTTCCTGAAGTCGGTCGTCAAGGACATCGACAAGCTGGGGCCGCAACTCGACAAGATGGTCCT
Source organism: Sphingopyxis sp. Geo48 (assembly GCF_949769155.1). NCBI lineage: Bacteria > Pseudomonadati > Pseudomonadota > Alphaproteobacteria > Sphingomonadales > Sphingopyxidaceae > Sphingopyxis > Sphingopyxis sp. Geo48. The sequence continues at coordinate 750,823 of NZ_CATKPA010000002.1, forward strand.
GCTCTGGGGCAAGGGCGATCCCGACGGGCTGGCCGTGACGATGAACGAGAGCATGGAGGCGACGCCCGAACTCGCCAAGACGCTGCTGTTCGATCGCAATGCGCGTTGGGCCGACCAGATCAAGACGCGGATGGACAAGCCGGGCACCGTGTTCGTCGCGGTCGGCGCGGGTCATCTCGCGGGCGAGAAGAGCGTGCAGGACTATCTGGCGGAGCGCGGGCTCAAGGCGCAGCGAATCCAGTGATGCGGGCCGGGGCCTTCCCCTTCCGGCACGGGGGTCGCCGCATCGCGGCGGCCCTTTTCCCGTTGCTGCTCGCAGCGTGCGGCAGCCAGCCGGCTGTCGAGGCGCGTCCGGCGATGTGGCTCGTCGAGGACGACGACACGCATATCTATATGCTCGGCACGATGCACGCGCTGCCCGCCGGGACCGACTGGGACGGCGGCAAGGTCGCAACGGCTGTCGCGGCGGCGGACGAGCTGGTGCTCGAACTCTCGCCGCGGCAACTTGCCGAGGCGGGGCGGGTTTTCCGCGAACTGGCGCCGCGCGAGAAGCCGCTCGCGATGGATGCGCGGCTGCCTCCCACCGCGCTCGCAGCTTACCGCAGGCTCGAAGCCGGAAGCGACTTCGGCGGCGACGCGCTCGACGACTGGGCCATCCTCGTCCTGATGGGGCAGCGCGTCGCCGACGAGGCCGCGCTCTCGCCCTCCGACGGCGTCGAGGCCGGCCTGACGGCGGCGTTTGACAACGCAGGGAAACCGATATCGGGCCTCGAAAGCGCCGAGAGCCAGCTGATGCTGTTCGAAACGCTCGATCCCGCCGCGCAGCGTGCGATGCTCGTCCGCGCGGCGGAACATGCGGGCGACGCCGTCCGCGATGTCAAGGCGATGGCGGCCGACTGGTCGCGCGGCGACGCCGATGCGCTGGCAAAGATCGTCAACGAGGACGTCGACAGCGTGCCTGCCGCGCGCAAGGCGATCCTCACCGACCGCAACCGGCGCTGGAGCGCTTGGGTCCAAAGGCGGATGGAGCGGCCGGGCACCGTGCTGATGGCGGTGGGCGCGGGGCATCTGGTCGGAAGCGACAGCGTTCCTGCAATGCTCGAAGCTGAGGGCTATAAGGTCAGCCGCGTGCAATAGCCGCCGCGGCGCTTGCATTTCCGCCGCTTCCCCGCTATGCGCCCGCGCTTCCGTCATGGTCATCCCTGGAGGCGTGGCGGAACTGTGTAACCGTACTCGGAGAAAAACTATGAGCGATCAGCTGACGCTGACGGCCGAGACGCGCGAACGCGGAGGCAAGGGAGCCTCGCGTGACCTGCGTCGCAACGGTCGTGTCCCCGCCGTCGTCTATGGCGGCAAGGAAGAACCCCTGATGATCCACGTCGAAGAAAAGCTGCTGATGAAGCAGCTGATGACGGGTCACTTCATGAACTCGGTCGTGATGATCGAAGTTGGCGGCAAGACCATTCGCACCCTGCCCAAGGACGTTGCGTTCCACCCGGTCAAGGATCGTCCGATCCACGCCGACTTCCTGCGCATCTCGAAGGACGCCAAGGTCCATGTCGAAGTGCCGGTCGTGTTCGCGAACGAGGAAGCCTCGCCCGGCCTGAAGCGCGGCGGCGTCCTGAACATCGTCCGTCACGAGCTGGAACTGGTCTGCGAGGCGGACAAGATCCCCGACGAAATCTCGATCGACGTTACCGGCTTCGACGTCGGCGATTCGATCCACATCAGCAACGTCACCCTGCCCAAGGGCGTCGAAAGCGCGATCACCGACCGCGATTTCACCATCGCGACCATCGTCGCCCCGTCGGCGCTCAAGTCGAGCGACGGCGACACGACGAAGGACGACGGCGAAGCGACGGCTGAAGCTTAAGCCCTTTTTGGGAGCGCCCTTCCCGATGGGAGGGGCGCTTCTTCTTTCCCCAGAAAGTCAGCGCCATGCAGCTCTGGGTCGGCCTCGGTAATCCCGGGCCCCAATATGCGATGCATCGTCACAATGTCGGCTTCATGGCCGTCGACGTCATCGCCGACATGCATGGCTTTCCGGCCCCGGCAAAGAAATTCCAGGGCTGGTTCCAAGACGGCCGCATCGGACGGCACCGCATCCTGCTCCTCAAACCGGGCACCTTCATGAACGAAAGCGGGCGCAGCGTGCGCGCCGCGATGGATTTCTACAAGCTGACGCCGCAGGACGTCACCGTCTTCTACGACGAACTCGACCTCGCGCCGATGAAGGTAAAGGTAAAGCAGGGCGGCGGCGCGGCGGGCCACAACGGCATACGCAGCCTGATCCAGCATATCGGCGACGATTTCCGCCGCGTGCGCATCGGCATCGGTCATCCGGGACACAAGGACCGCGTCACCGGCCATGTCCTCGGCAATTATCACAAGAGCGAAGTCGAGCCGCTGACCGATCTGCTCGGCGCGATTTCGGCCGAGGCGACGTGGCTCGCCGACGGCGACGACGTGCGCTTCCAGAGCGACCTTGCGCTGCGCCTGAACGGGTGAGACCTGCATGACCGCCGGGTTGCAACCGGCAGCGCGGCGGGTTCGCCGGTCCGCACCATTCTTGACCGACCTATTGTCAGAACCTTGTAATATAAATTCTTTCTTCGCGACACGGTGACGCAACACCCCTGACACCTCCCTCTGCAATCGGGAGCTACCTGGAAAAGGCTGGGACGCCGGGTCCCGGGGCTCAACCGAAAAAGGGGACTGCATGTCACATCTCACCGACGAAGCGCGCGCGCCCTATCGCCGCGACACCGACGACCTTCACGGACCGAACAGTCTGGAGGCGATCGTCGCCGAAAATCCGTCGCGCCGTTCGCTGCTTCGCAACGGGCTGTTCGGCCTGTCGGTGCTGCCCGTCGCCGCGCTTGCCGCCTGCGGCGACGATAACGGCACGCCGCCCGTCACGGTGAACCCGACCCCGACGCCGACCCCGACGCCGACCCCTACCCCGACCGCGAGCTACGCGATCAATTTCGCATCGGTTGCGGCGAACCAGAACGATGGCGTCACGGTGCCCGCCGGCTATACGGTCGACGTGCTGCTGAAAGCCGGCGATTCGGTCGAGGCCGGCGCAGCTTATACGGGCAGCTTCCCGACCCCCGCCGTCGCCGAGAAATGGGCCGGCGGCAATCACGACGGGATGGAATATTTCCGCCTGCCCGGCACCGATCCGAACCTTGGCGGGCTCCTCGCGCTCAATTTCGAATATCCCGACTTCAACATCCTGATGGCCGGAAGCTACAACGCGGCGACCGCGACCGCCGACCAGAAGGCGCTGGCGCTGTCGGCAGTCGGCATCGCGGTGGTCGAAATCGCCAAGGGCAGCGACGGCAAATGGGCGGTGCGCGCGGGATCGACCTACAATAAGCGCTATACCGGCAACAGCAGCTACCGCGCCGGTGGCCCCGCCGCGGGCCTGCTGTCGGCCCCGATCAAAGGCATGCTCAACAATTGCTCGAGCGGCCGCACGCCGTGGGACACCTATCTGACGTGCGAAGAGACGACCGACAATTACCTCGACCCGACGCAGCCTGCGACCAACTATGGCTGGGTGGTTGAAATCGACCCGCTGCGCGAGCTGTCGCCGCCGACCAAACGCACCGCGATGGGCCGTTTCAGCCACGAGAATGTCGCCTTCATGCAGAACAGCGACCGCCGCGTCGCTTTCTATATGGGTGACGATTCGACGCCGGGCTGCATCTACAAATTCGTCCCCGACCGCGCGTACAGCACGATCCGTTCGGCGAACGCCGACCTGCTCGACTATGGCACGCTCTACGTCGCGCGCTTCAATGCCGATGGCAGCGGCGAATGGCGCGCACTGGTCGCCGGCCAGAACGGCCTGACCGCGGGCGCGCAGGATCCGGGCAACGTCAGCCAGAGCACGACGCCGCCGACGCCGACCACGGTCAATTTCAACAACCAGGCCGACGTGCTGATCAACACCCAGTCGGCGGCGCGCGTCGCCGGCGGCACCGTGATGGACCGCCCCGAGTGGCTGACCGTCGCCCCCGACAACAAGTCAGTGTTCGTCACGCTTACCAACAACAGCGGCCGCCGCGTCACCGATCCGATGAACCCGCGCGTGACCAACCTGCACGGGCATATCCTGAAGTTCCGCGAGGAAGGCGACTCGCCGCTGGCGACCAGGTTCAGCTGGGAGATTTTCCTCCTCGCCGGCGATCCCTCGCTGTCGTCGGGCGGCGCCAACCTGGTCGGCAACATCAACGGCGACAGCTTCTCCAGTCCCGACGGCCTCCGCATCGACCCGCAGGGGCGCCTGTGGGTGCAGACCGATCATAGCGTGCCGGGCAACTCGGGCGTGTCGGGCCGCACGATCGACCAGGCGTTCGGCCACAACGCGATGTTCTACGTCGATCAGACCACCAAGCAGTCCAAACGCTTCCTCGTCGGCCCGGTCGGCTGCGAGATCACGGGCATCGCCTATACGCCGGATCTGACGACCTTCTTCGTCAACATCCAGCACCCGACCGGAAACTGGCCGGTCGCGGGCGAGCAACCGCGCTCGTCGACGATCGTCGTTCGCCGCACCGACAATCAGCCGGTCGGCAACTGATCAAAAAGGGGCGTCCCGGCGTCAGAGAAATTTGACGCCGGGATAGATCCATCCCCACGGCATTCCGGTTTCGCCGAGGATCGACCGCAGGATCATCGGCGACGCCGCCTCCGCCCGCGCGTCGTTCGACAGCAACAGCACGCAGCGCTGCCCGCGTTCGAGGCAGACGAGCATGTTGCGGGTGGAATCATTGTACCCGCCCTTGAAGAAACCCGGCCCCTGCGGCCCGGCAAAGGTCACGACACCAAGCGCCGCCGACAGACCCTCGATCTGTTCGGACGCCGGCGCGTCCTCCTGCAAGACAGGAAATTGCGTAGCCGACCGGATCGGCAATTGCGGCCGCACAAGTTCGGCGCGCGCGGCTTCACCCAGACCGGTTCCCGACACGAAGGCTGCAACAAAATTGGCGAGATCGGTGATCGTCGTATCCATCGACCCTGCGACGCGGATACGGCTGCGCTCGTCGTGCGGTTCGACGCTGCCGTCGAGCCGCCAGCCGTCGGCCAGATTATCGGCGAAATCGGGGCGCCATTTCAGGCTGGTCCTGGGCATGTCGAGCGGATCGAAGACGAGCCGCTGCAGTTCGTGGTCCATGTCGAGGCCAAGTCCCTGCTCGAGCGCGAACTGGAGCAGGATCATCCCCTCGCCCGAATAGCTGTAGCGGCTGCCGGGTGCAAAATGGATGCGCAGCATGCCATCGGGTTCGAGGAAGGAGAAATTGGCGAAGCCGGTGCTGTGCTGCAACATCATCCGCGGCGTGATCGCCCGCCAGCGATCGTCGCCCGCCAGATCGCCCCACGCGCCATAGGCGTCGAGATTGCCGTAGTCGGGAAGCGGCTTCGGCATCATCGCTGCGATCGGCCGGTCGAGATCGACCTTCCCTTCGTCGACCAGCCGCATCACGAAATAGCCGAAGAGCGCCTTGGTGATCGAGGCGCCGTACATGACGGTGTCAGGCGTCAACGGATCGCCCTTGGCGTTGCGCGCGCCGAAGCTCTGCACCGACACGACCTTCCCGCGATCGATCACCGCAATTGCCAGGCCCCGCGCTCCCGTCGCAGCCATCGCCTTTTGCGCGGTCGACGCAATCGCGGCCTTGTCGGGGAACGGCTTCGCTTCGGCTGGCATGGCCCCGACAAGCAGCGGCAGGATCAGGGCCATTTTCGCACGTCGGATCATGATCGCTCCTGTTTTCAGCGAGATCACCGCTATATTCTGGCAATACAGTTGACAAGGCGTCTATGGCGCCGATCGCTGCGGCGGCGGGGGTGCGGTGCCGTCGCGCGTCGGCGACATCAGGATCACGCACATCAGGCGATAATGTGGGTGCGACCCGCAGGCGACCCCGGCATAGCGCAGGTCGCTGCGCAGTAGGCTGAAGCGGTGCCCCCGCCCCGGCACGCCATCGTCGATCAGCAACTGGTGGATAACCCCCGGCGGCGTCTGGTGGCCATAGGTGATGACCTCGCTGACATAGGGACCGCCGCCGCGCGCGCGCATCCGGACGCCGGGATCGCTGTTGTTCGAATAATGACCGACGGCACCCGACCGCGATTGCACCGCGACATGGTCGGCGGCGGCGCGCTGAAGCATGTCGCTCCAGACGAAGGACGGTCGCGGCGCCTCCGACCGCAACGCACGGATCGCCTCATTGACCGCGGCGACGCCCTCGTTGGTCATGATGTCGATGTCCTCGCCCTCTTCGGCGATCAGCAGCTTGCCGTCGAAGCGATCGCGATAGCCGGTCAGGTCATCGGCATAGGCCGCGGGATCGTCGCGGAAATGGTTGAGATCCTTGAACACCGCCGCCTCGAAGCCCGAGGGCGCGGCGGAGGCGGCGGCGGACATCGCCGTCGCAGCCAGTCCCGCGATCAGGAATCGGTTTCGCATATGCGGGACGTAGCGCACCGCGTCTGAATGTCCCGCAACTTTCGCCCGGTCCCTTGTTCGATTCGGCGCACCCATGCGCCGCTGCACCGCGAACTCCGTCTTCGCCGGACCACCCGCATCGTCCTGCGGCGGGTCTGGCGCGCCATATGGCTGGCATCGGACGCGACTTGGCGCTAGGGGCGCGGGCAAGACATGGCGTTCCATCCAGCAGCGCGCCAAACCTCACGGAGTTTTTATGGGTTTCAAATGCGGGATCGTCGGCCTGCCCAACGTCGGCAAGTCCACCCTGTTCAACGCGCTGACCGAAACCGCGGCGGCGCAGGCGGCAAACTATCCCTTCTGCACGATCGAGCCGAACATCGGCAATGTCGCGGTGCCCGACGACCGGCTGGAAAAGCTGGCCGCCATCGCGAGCAGCAAGAAGATCATCGCGACGCAGCTCGCCTTCGTCGACATCGCCGGGCTGGTGCGCGGCGCGTCGAAAGGCGAAGGGCTGGGCAACCAGTTCCTCGGCAACATCCGCGAGGTCGATGCGATCGTCCATGTCCTGCGCTGTTTCGAAGATGACGACATCCAGCATGTCGAAAACCGCGTCGATCCCGTCGCCGACGCCGAGACGGTCGAGACCGAACTGCTGCTCGCCGACCTCGAAAGCCTCGAAAAGCGCGTTCCCGCCTTTGCCAAGAAGGCCGCACAGGGCGACAAGGAGGCGAAGATCGCCGCGTCGGTCCTCGGCCAGGCGCTCGACCTTTTGCGTGACGGCAAGCCCGCACGCCTCGTGGAACCCAAGGATGACGAGGAAGCTCGTGTGCTGCGGACCGCACAGCTGCTGACCTCGAAGCCCGTCCTATACGTCTGCAACGTCGACGAAGGCAGCGCGGCGAAGGGCAACGCCTTTTCGGAAAAGGTCTTCGCCAAGGCGGCGGCCGAGGGCGCGCAGGCCGTTGTCGTCTCGGCGGCGATCGAGAGCGAGCTGGTGACGATGGACATGGCCGACCGGCTCGAATTCCTCGAAGAGATGGGCCTGCACGAAACCGGCCTCGCGCGCGTCATCCGGGCCGGCTACGAGCTGCTTCACCTCATCACCTTCTTCACCGTCGGCCCGCAGGAAGCGCGCGCGTGGACCGTCCGCACCGGCGCGACCGCACCCGAGGCCGCGGGCGAAATCCACAGCGATTTCCAGAAGGGCTTCATCCGCGCCGAAACGATCGCCTATGACGATTATGTCACGCTCGGCGGCGAGGCGAAGGCGCGCGAAGCCGGCAAGCTGCGCGCCGAGGGCAAGGCCTATGTCGTCCACGACGGCGACGTCATGCACTTTCTGCATAGCTAGGCGGAGATGCGAAAACGGCTTTGCCGCCGCGTCTTTCCTCTTGCCCACTCGCCGTGCTAGGGGCGGCGCGATGTTGCGGCATTTGTTCCTCGCGCTGTTTCTGATCGGCTTGTCGCTGCCCGCGATGGCGCTGCCGACGCAGGGGCAGAGCGCGCCGGTCGATTGTCATGGCACGCAACCCACGCACAAGCCTGACGGCAATGCCGGCAAAGTGGGTCATTTCTGCATCGGCTGCGTCGCCAATCCGGCGCTGCCGGCCGCGGAAGCACCGCTGCCCCTTCCCCCTGCCGCGCCCGTTGCGCAGCCGATGACGGCGCTCGCGGGCGCCAACGCGCCGCCGAGTACCCCGCCCCCCCGCATCTGACGAAGACGGAAACCCCATTCCCGTTCTTTGTCAGGAAATTTTATGTCGAAACTGCCTTTTCTGGCGGGCGCCGTGGCGCTTGCCTTCTTTTCGCCGTCCGCAGCCGCGCAGGATCATGGAGGACATGACATGTCCGCCGGAACACCCTCAGGCGACGAACCGATGGATCATGCGCGGATGGATTATTCGGCGATGGACCATTCGGCGGTGGGCCACGGCGATCCGGCAAGCCCCGCCGAGGGGTCGGGAACCGCGCGCCTGCCCGCCAACGAAGGCGGCCATAGCGGCCTCCACATCGACGTCGGCGATGGCTGGATGGTCATGGCGCACGGCTTCGCCTGGGGCGTCTATTCGGACCAGTCGGGGCCGCGCGGCGACGACAAGGCCACTATCCAGTCGATGCTGATGCTGTCGGGCGAAAAGGACACCGGATGGGGCCGCATCCAGCTCAAAACGATGATGAGCCTCGAGCCGCTGATGTCGAACCGCGGCTACCCCAACCTGTTCGCGACCGGCGAGACCGCAGGCGGCGAGCCGCTTGTCGATCGCCAACATCCGCACGACCTATTCATGGAACTGGCGGCTCGGGTGGACATCAATGTCGGCGACAATGGCGAGCGCATCTTCCTCTATGGCGGTCCCGTCGGCGAGCCAGCCATCGGGCCGAGCGCCTTCATGCACCGCGGCAGCGCCCGCTATAATCCCGAGGCGCCGATCACCCACCACTGGTTCGATTCGACGCACATCACCTATGGCGTCGCGACGTTGGGTTATCAGACGCGGACGTTTCAACTAGAGGGCTCGCTCTTCACCGGCCGCGAGCCTGACGAGAAGCGCTGGAACATCGAAACGCCGCGCTTCGACAGTTGGGCAGTGCGTGGTACGTGGACCCCAACGCCCGAATGGGCGCTGCAGGTCAGCCATGCGCGCCTCAAGGAACCCGAGGCGCAGCATCCGGGCGAGAACGAGCATCGCACCACCGCGAGCCTCCAATATGCGAACGGCAAGGGTCTGTGCGCAAGCGCAGCGTTCAGTGCGAAGAACCGCGATCCCGGCGACACGCTGACGGCGTATCTCGCCGAGGTGAATTGGGACATCGACGATCATCACACGCTGTTCGGACGTATTGAGAATGTGAAAAATGACGAGCTGTTTTCGGACCATGACGACCCGCTTCACGATGTGCCGTTCCGCGTAACCAAATTCCAGGCGGGCTATGCCTATCGCATTCCGCTCACCGGGCCGCTGAACCTCGCGCTGGGCGGCAGCGTCGCGGCGTTCGACAAGCCGCGACTGCTCGATGCCGCCTATGGCAAGAACCCGATCGGCGCGACCGTGTTCGCTCGGCTGAGCATCGGTCGTTGATGTAACGCACGGCTGGGCTATCGAGGGGCAGTGATTCGCCTCCCCCCTTTTCCGCCCCACGGAGCCCGGCCATGCTGAACCGCCGCCATTTTCTTGCTACTGCGACGCTTGCCGGGCTCTCGGCGCCCGCGATTCTGCGCGCGGAGGCCGGCATCTTCCGCGATTTTCCGTTCGGGCTTGGCGTCGCCGCGGGCGATCCGGCGAGCGATGGCTTCGTCATCTGGACGCGCCTCGCGCCCGAGCCGATGGCGCCGCACGGCGGGATGCCGCCAGTCAACGTGCCTGTCGATTGGGAGGTCTCTCCCGACAGCGGCTTTCGCGAGGTCGTCGCCAAGGGAACCGAACTCGCCCGTCCGGAACTCGGCCACAGCGTTCATGTCGAGGTTGCCGGGCTCCAGCCGAACCGCCCCTATTATTACCGCTTCAACGCAGGCGGCGAGCGCAGCCTGCGCGGGCGGGCGAAGACGCTGCCCCCGGTCGGCGCCAACGTCGATGCGCTGACGTTCGGCGTCTGCGGCTGCCAGCATTATGAATCGGGCTTCTATGGCGCGTACCGTCATCTCGCCCGCGAGGACCTCGCCTTCGTCTACCACTACGGCGATTTCATCTATGAGTATCGGCAGGATTACCTGTTTCCCGACGGTCTGCCCGTCCGGCCGGTGCGCCAATATGCGTTACGCGGACTCCAGGATCTCGGCGACTTCCGCACCGCCTATTCGCAGACATTGTTCGACATCGACATGCAGGCGGCGCGCTCGCAGCACGCGTTCGTCTCCAGCTTCGACGATCACGAGATCCGCAACGACTGGGTCTCGGTTTACGACGACTGGAAGATGGACCTCGACGGCAACGACCCCGACGCGCCGCCGCCCGAAGTCTTCATGCTACGCCGCCAGGCGGCGTTCCAGGCGTGGTACGAGCATATGCCGGTGCGCAAGGCGCTGCTCCCGCGCGGCGGCTTCATCGCGGCGAACCGCGAGCTGCGCTACGGCAATCTGATGGCGATGCAGATACTCGATACGCGGCAGTATCGCAGCAATCAGCCGTGCGGCGACGGCTTCAAGCCGGCGTGCCCCGAAGTGTTTGCCAAGGATGCGCAGGTGCTCGGCAAGGCGCAGGAGGACTGGCTCGCGAAGAATCTCGGCGAAGGCGGCGCGACGTGGAACGGCATCGCGCAGCAGGTGACGATGATGTCGCTCGACCGCCGCCGCCGCGAGGACGAGCCGAAGAAGATCGTCAATCTCGACAGCTGGCCGGGTTACGACGCCCCGCGCGAGCGCATTTTATCGCGTTTCGCGGGGCTCAAAAATACCGTCGTGCTGACCGGCGACGAGCATCAGAATTTCTGCGGCGATCTGGTCCACAGGGCCAAGGTCGTCGGAGCCGAAGTCGTCGCGACCTCAATCTCGAGCGGCGGCGACGGCAGCGACCAGCGCAAGGGCACCGACGTGTTCCTGAAGCTGAACCCCGAGCTCAAATTCGCGAACGACCAGCGCGGCTATGTCGTGTGCGAGGTCGGCAAGGAAGCATGGCAATCGCACTTCATGGTCGTCGACAAGGTGACGACGCCGACCAACACGCTGTCGAAGCGCGCGACCGCGGTGGTCGAGCGCGACGTCGCCGGGATCAAGATGGCCTGAGCCCTTGTCGCGGCGCGGTCATATTTCGGGCATAGCGGCCCGCGCATGATACGCATTCTCCCGCTTCTTCTGCTGCTGTTCGCCGCCTGCCCCGCCCAGGCGCAGGAGGTGCGCAAGCCCGTCACCATCCTGATCTCGATCGACGGCTTTCGCGCCGACTATCGGGAGCGCGGCATCACGCCGACCCTGTCGAAGCTGGCGGCCGAGGGCGCGCACGGCGCGCTGCGCCCGTCGTTTCCGACCAAGACCTTCCCCAATCATTATGCGATCGTCACCGGGAATCGCCCCGACACCAACGGGATCACCGGCAACAACATGATCGACCCGCGGCGACCCGCGGTGAAGTTCAGCCTTGGCGACCCCAAGCAGTCGCTCGATCCCTTCTGGTGGGACGAGGCGGAGCCGGCCTGGGTGACCGCGAACAAGGCCGGCGTCCGCACCGCGACGATGTTCTGGCCGGGCAGCGAGGTCGCGATCCACGAGATACGTCCGCCCGACTGGCTCCGCTACGACGAGAATGTCGGCTATGCGCAGCGCGTCAACACGATCCTCGACTGGATGCGCCGTCCCGCCGACATCCGCCCGGCCTTCGTGACGCTCTATTTCGAGGCGGTCGACAGCGCGGGGCATGAGTTCGGTCCCGACAGCGCCGAAGTGAACGCCGCGATCGCGGAGGTGGATGCACGGATCGGCGATCTCGTCGCAGGGCTCGCTGCGATGGGCCAGCCGGCGCAGCTGCTCGTCGTCGCCGATCACGGGATGCGCGCGATCGACGAAAGCCGCGTGATCCAGCTGGCCGACCTGATCGACCTGCCCAGCATCATCGCGGTCGAGACGGGCCCCTATGCCGCGATCGAACCCGCCGCGGGGACCGACAACCGCGTCTATGACGCACTGCTCAAGCCGCACGACCATATGACGTGCAACCGGCGCGAGGAGCTGCCCGAGCGGTTGCACTATGGCAAGAATCCGCGCGTCGCGGCGATCATCTGCATCGCCGCGCCCGGCTGGTCGATCCTCGCCGGCCCGCCGCAATGGCCGGTCAAGGGCGGCGCCCACGGCTATGACAATCAGGATCCGCAGATGCTTGCGCTTTTCGTGGCAAGCGGCACGCCGCTGAAGGGTGACGTCGGCATCGTCGACAATATCGAAGTCTATCCGCTGCTCATGCGGCTGATCGGCGTCGCGCCGATCCCGGGCGACGCCAGCGGCGCGCTCGTCAAACGCCTGCCGCGCTGATCAGCGCACCACCGCCATCGCGCGGATGGAGGCGTTCGGCGCGTTGACGATCTGGAGCAGGTAGCGGCCTTCGGTCACGTCGAAGTCGACCGTCTTGCGGATTCCCGAGCAAGCGGGGCCGTGCCCGTGGCTGACCGACGTCACCGCCTTGCCGTCGCGCACCAGGTCGATCCACGCCCCCTCGTCGAGCGCGACGGTGAGGCGGCCGGGTTTCTTGACGATGATCGGCACCATGCCACCGAACTTGAACGGATCGGGCTCGCGCGCGGGCGCGATCCAGTAGCTGAGGCTTTCGTACCGGTGGAGCGCGAGCCCGGTGCGCGCGGCCGCCAGCGGCGGCCAGTCGGCAGCACGGGCGTCGCCATAGCCGTAGATGGTCTTGTTCGAACTGTTCCGCGCCCAGCCTGACAGCTCGGGCGGCAGGACGGGTTTGGCGGGGCAGGCGTCGGGCTTTTTGGCCGGGGCAGCCATCACGAAAGGCACCGGTACGGAAGATGCCGCCAATAGCAGTGCGATTGCGAAAGACCTCATCCTATTTCCTTCCGAACAGTTTCTCCACATCGTCCATTGCGAGTTTCACCCAGGTCGGGCGGCCGTGGTTGCACTGGCCCGAATGCGGTGTCACCTCCATCTGGCGGAGCAGCGCGTTCATTTCGGGTACGCTGAGGGTCCGTCCGGCTCGCACCGAGCCGTGGCACGCCATCGTCGCGGCAACGAGTTCGAGCTTTTCGGAGAGGCCGAGCGCGGCGTCATAGCCCGCGAGATCGTCGGCGATGTCGTTGACGAGTTTTTGCATGTCGATCGCCCCGAGCATCGCGGGCGTCGCGCGCACCATGACCGCCGCAGGACCAAAGCGTTCGAGCTCGACGCCGAGCGCGGCGAGCTGCGGCGCGGCGGCTTCGAGCCGGTCGCATGCGGGTTCGTCAAGTTCGACGACTTCGGGCAGCAGCAGCCCCTGCGACGGCACGGCGCGCCCCGCCATGCCGTGGCGGAGCTGTTCGAGCACGAGTCGTTCGTGGGCGGCGTGCTGGTCGACGATCACGAGCCCGTCCTCGGCCTCGGCGACGATATAGGTGTTGGCGATCTGGCCGCGCGCGATGCCGAGCGGGTGCTCGCCGGCCATCGGCGGGGGCGCGACGGCGACCTCGGCGCGCCCCGAGGGCGGCGCGGGCGCCGCCGACGCAAAGGGCACGAGCCGGTCATAGACGCGCGCGACATCCTCGCCCGCCGGCGTGATGTCGGCGCCGAACAGGTGGACGGCGGGCTCGGTGCGGCGGCCGAAGAGGAACCCGGTTGCGGGCTCGGGCGGCGGCACCGGCTCTTGCTGCCACGCCGACAGCGCCGCCTCGGCGGGACGCTGCACGCTACGGAACCCATGCTCGTCGAGCGCGCGGCGAAGCCCGCCGACGATCATCCCGCGAACGAGTTGCGGATCGCGGAACCGCACTTCGGTCTTCGCGGGATGGACGTTCACGTCGACCTCGCTGGTCGGAATATCGAGGAACAGCGCGACGACCGGATGGCGATCGCGCGCGAGCAGGTCGGCGTAGGCGCCGCGCAGCGCGCCGACGAGCAGCCGGTCCTTCACCGGGCGCCCGTTGACGAACAGATATTGATGGTCGGCGATGCCGCGATTGTAGGTCGGCAGGCTGATGACGCCGCCAAGCCGCGCCGCGCCGCGTTCCACATCGACCCCGATGCTGTTCGCCGCCAGCTCGCGCTGGGTGAGCGCGGCGACCCGCGACAGCTGATCCTGTCCGCCCTGCACGTCAAGGACGCGGCGCCCGTCATGTTCGACGACGAAAGCGATGTCGGGGCGCGCCATCGCCAGCCGCTTCACGACGTCGAGGCAGGCGGCATATTCGCTGCGAGGGCTGCGCAGGAACTTGCGCCGTGCCGGAACGCGCGCGAACAGATCCTCGACCAGAACGCGTGTCCCTTTCGCCAGCGCCGCCGGTCCTTCGGCGATCACGGCGCCATTGTCGACCACGCGTCGCCACCCGTCGCCACCGGCAACCCGGCTTTCGAGCGTCAGCCGCGCGACGCTCGCGATCGAGGGCAGCGCCTCGCCGCGGAAACCCATCGTCGTGACGTCCTCGATCGCATCGGTCGGCAGCTTCGAGGTCGCATGGCGTTCGAGGGCCAGCGCCATGTCGGCGGCGGTCATTCCGCAACCGTCGTCCTCGACCTCCAGCCGCGCCATCCCGCCCTCGGCGATTCGCACCGAAATGCGAGTCGCGCCGGCGTCGATGGCGTTTTCAACCAGCTCCTTGAGCGCCGCGGCCGGTCTTTCAACCACTTCACCGGCCGCGATCCGATTTACGAGCTTTTCCGGCAGGCGGCGTATTGACATGGAAGCTCTCCTAGCGCAGTCGGACGCAAATCGCGACCCATCCGCACAGCCTGATCATTTTCTCCAGCCATCCGTTCGGACAGGCCGGACTCTCCCCCTGATTGCTGCTGTTGACGGCGGGACATGCGGAGTCAAAATTCTACGGGGGCACGGTCCATCCTGGACCGGCGGCGCCGATGACAGGAAGCAGTATAGATGTCCTTCTTTTCTCGCTGGCTTAAATTCAATTCCCAAGACATGGCTATCGACCTCGGCACCGCGAACACCGTGGTCTATGTGCGCGGCAAGGGCATCGTGCTCAACGAGCCGTCGGTGGTGGCGGTCGAGACGCTGAACGGCATCAAGCGCGTGAAGGCGGTCGGCGACGATGCGAAGCTGATGATGGGCAAGACCCCCGACAGCATCGAGGCGATCCGTCCGCTGCGTGACGGCGTCATCGCCGACATCGACGTCGCCGAACAGATGATCAAGCACTTCATCACCAAGGTGCATGGCGGCAAGCCCAATGCGTTCCGCAGCCCCGAAATCGTGATCTGCGTCCCCTCGGGCTCGACCAGCGTCGAACGCCGCGCGATCCGTGACGCCGCGTCGAACGCGGGCGCCAGCGAAGTGTGGCTGATCGAGGAACCGATGGCCGCCGCGATCGGCGCCGACATGCCCGTCACCGAGCCGATCGGATCGATGGTCGTCGATATCGGCGGCGGCACCACCGAAGTCGCGGTGCTCTCGCTCCGCGGCCTTGCCTACACCACCTCGGTTCGCGCCGGCGGCGACAAGATGGACGAAGCGATCGTCTCCTATGTCCGCCGACACCATAACCTGCTGATCGGCGAAGCGACCGCGGAGCGGATCAAGAAGGATTTCGGCATCGCGCGCATCCCCGCCGACGGCGTCGGCATGACGATCCACATCAAGGGCCGCGACCTCGTCAACGGCGTGCCCAAGGAAATCTCGATCAACCAGGCGCAGATCGCCGAGGCGCTGTCCGAACCGATCGGCACGATTGTCGAGGGCGTCCGCATTGCGCTGGAGAACACCGCGCCCGAACTCGCGGCCGACATCGTCGACCAGGGAATCGTGCTGACCGGCGGCGGTGCGCTGATCGCCGAGCTCGACGAACTGCTCCGCGACGCGACCGGCCTGCCCGTCACGGTCGCCGAGGATCCGCTGACCTGCGTCGCGATCGGCACCGGCCGCGCGATGGAGGATCCGGCCTTCCGCGGCGTGTTGCAGCAAGCCTGATCGGGTAACGTCGCACCGTGGTCCGCCCGGCACATCGACGTCCGGGGCAATCCCGAAAGGCCCAGTACAGCCTGTTCGTTGCCTATGTCATTGCGGTGACAGGGGCAGTGGCGGGCTTGCTGCTGGCTGTGCTGTCGGTCGTCGATCCCGTCGGCTTCGCTGCGCTGCGCGTCGCGAGCCACGAGGTCACGGCCCCGATCGCGCGCGCCAGCCGGTCGGTCATCGGTTCGATCTCGGGCATCGATGATGCGGTCTCCGCCTATGTCGGTGCAGGATCGCAGAACCGCCGGCTCCGCAAGGAACTCGCCGCGACCCGCCGCCAGCTGGTCGCAACCAGCTCGCTGCAGGAAGAGAACCGGCAGCTCAAGACGCTGCTCAAACTGCAGGAGGCCGACAAGACCGCGATCGCCAACGGGTATCTGCTCACCTCGACCTCGACGAGCAGCAAGCGCATCGCGCTGCTCAGCATCGGGCGCAATCTGGGTGTCGCAGCGGGTCAACCGGTGCGCGGTGCCGACGGTCTGATCGGCCGCATCCTCGGCTCGGGGCCGTCGGTATCGCAGGTACTGCTGATCACCGATATCGACAATATCGTCCCCGTCCGCCGCGCGCGCGATGGCCTGCCCGCGCTTGCCTATGGCCGCGGCAACGGCGATCTCGACATCCGCACGCTCAATATCGCGAACAATCCGTTCAAACCCGGCGATATCCTCGTCACCTCAGGGACCGGCGGCCTCTATCCGCCGAACATCCCGGTCGCGATCGTCATCCGCCGCCAGGACGACGGCGCCCTCGCCCGCCCGCTCGCCGACCCCGCGAAGGTCGACGCGGTGTCGGTGCTTCGCCCCTATACGCCCGACAATGCCGAGGCGCTGCTGAAGCCCGACGCCGACGCGGTGCCGGAGGTTCCGAAGGCGCCATGAACCAGAAAGGGCCGCGTCTCGGCGAACCGGCATCGCTGTGGCGAATGCGCGCGGTGCCGGTCGCCACGGTGATGATCGCATCGGCGCTGCCGCTGATGCTGCCTTTGGTCGCGAGTTCGCCGGTGCTGCCGCCGCTCGGCCTGCTGTTCTTCCTCTGCTGGCAGCTGCTGCGGACGGAGATGTGGCCGGTGTGGATCGGCCTGCCCCTCGGCCTGTGGGACGACCTGTTCAGCGGCGCGCCGATCGGCACGGCCGTATTCCTGTGGACCGCGGCGAGCATCGCGATCGCCTATCTGTCGCAGCGCATCTATTGGCGCGGCTTTTTCCACGACTGGGCGATCGGCGCGCTCCTCGTCGCGCTCGTCCAGGCGATCGCCGCGCTGCTCACCCATCCGCACGCCGAGACCGGGCGCGTTTTGGGCCTGGTCGCGCCGCAAATCATCGTTTCGATCCTGCTCCTCCCGCTCTTCCTTCGCCTCACCGGCAAGTTTGACAATTTCCGCCTGAAACGTCGATAAAACCCCTTCATGTTTGGCAAAAAGAGTCCCCCGATCACCGAAGCCTGGCGCGGCTTCACCTTCACCCGCCGCGCGCTCGTCGTCGGCGGCGCGCAGGCGGCGGTCGGCGTGGCGCTCGCCGCGCGCATGGCCTATATTTCGGTGATCGACAACGAACGCTATGTGCTCGAAGCGGAAAGCAACCGCGTCAATCTGACGCTGGTTCCGCCGCGCCGCGGCTGGATCGTCGACCGGAACGGCAAGGCGCTTGCGAACAACCGCGTGTCCTTGCGCGTCGACATCATCCCCGACCGGCTGCACAACAAGGAGAATGTCCTCGGGCAGCTCCGGACGCTGCTCCGCCTCGACAATGACGCGATGGAACGAATCGAGCGCGACCTGAAGGCCGCATCGGGCTTTCAGCCCGTCGCGATCGCCGAGGATATGACCGAGCAGGAATATTCGTCGATCCTCGTTCACCTGCCGGAACTGCCCGGTGTCGCGCCGCAGCGCGGGTTCGCGCGCAACTATCCGACCGGCGCCGCCGTCGGCCACCTCATCGGCTATGTCGGCGCGCCGACCGCCGAGGAATATGAGAAGGTCAAGGACCCGCTCTACATCACCCCCGGCTACAAGACCGGCAAGGACGGGCTCGAGAAATATTTCCAGCAGATGCTGCGCGGCAAGCCCGGCGCCAAACGCGTCGAGGTCACCGCGCGTGGCAAGGTCGTGCGCGAACTGTCGACCCAGCCCGACGTGCAGGGCAAGACCGTTCACCTGACCATCGACGCCGACCTGCAGGACTATGTCGCGCGGCGCATGGGCCCCGAGTCCGGCGCGGCGGTCGTCATCGACACGCATACCGGCGACATCCTCGCCTTCGTCTCGATGCCGAGCTTCGATCCGAACAGCTTTTCGGACGGGATCAGCAATTCGGAATATAGCTGGCTGCGCGCCGACGATCACCAGCCGCTGATCAACAAGGCGACGCGCGGCCTCTATCCGCCGGGATCGACGCTGAAGCCGATGGCCGCGATCGCCGCGATCGAGCATGGCATCGACCCCAGCGAGCGCCACACCTGCATCGGCGGCTACCGTCTCGGCAGCCGCTTCTTCCGCTGCCTTGGCACGCATGGCAGCCTCGACATGCCGCACGCGATCATGAAAAGCTGCAACAGCTATTTCTACTGGGTTGCCCACCGGCTGGGCTATGATGCGATCGCGCCGACCGCGCGCCTGATGGGGCTTGGCGAGGAATTCCAGCTCGCGGGCAGCAACCAGCGTTTCGGGACGATCCCCGATAGCGCCTGGAAAATGAAGAAATATGACCAGCCATGGTCGGCATCGGACTCGCTGAACGCGGTCATCGGCCAGGGCTATGTCAGCGTGAACCCGCTCCAGCTCGCCGTCATGGCATCGCGCATCGCGTCGGGCCGCCGCCTCTATCCGCGCCTCGTCAACCGGCAATTCAAGAACGAGGCCCTCCCCTTCTCTGCCGAGGCGCTGGCCACAGCACGCGAAGGCATGAACCTCGTCGTCAATGGGCCGGGCGGCACCGCCGGGCGCAGCCGCCTGCCGCTCGATGGCATCGCGATGGCGGGCAAGACCGGCACCGCGCAGGTGCGAGGCCTCAACACCGGTAACGGCAAGGGGGGGACGTGGCGCTTTCGCGACCACGGCCTGTTCATCGGCTTCGCACCGGTCGACAATCCCCGCTACGCGATTTCGGTCATTATCGAGCATGGCATGGGCGGCAGCCGCGCCGCGGCGCCCGTCGCCAAGGACGTCTTAACCTTCATCTACGATCGCGAAAAGGGGATGGAGGCGCTCGAGACCTTCGAGGCCGGCTGGGGCGGCACGATCAAGGAACGCATGGACCGCAACTACGCCGCCTGGAAGGCCGGCATTGCGGCGCCCGATCCGGGCCTCGCCCAATGATCCCGGTTCCACCCGCGATCCAGCGCTTCCCCTGGAAGCTCATGGCGCTTTTGGCGGCTATCTGCGGCTTCGGCCTGCTCGTCCTCTATTCGGCGGCGGGCGGCAACTGGTCGCCTTGGGCGTGGCAGCAGGGTGTCCGCTTCCTCGTCTTTCTGGGCGCCGCGCTCGTGATCGGACGCCTCCCGCTCCGTCTCTTCGAGGATTTCGCCTATATCGGCTATATCGGGGTGCTCGCGCTGCTGATGGCGGTCGAACTGCTCGGCTTCGTCGGCGGCGGCAGCCAACGATGGCTGAACCTCGGCTTCATCAACCTCCAGCCATCCGAGCTGATGAAAGTCGCGATCGTGATCGCGCTTGCACGCTTCTATACGCAGCTACCCCCGGGCAACACGCGCACCTTCACCGCGCTCTGGCCCGCCCTCCTCGCGATCGGCTTTCCGGCGGCACTCGTCATGCTCCAGCCCGACCTCGGCACGGCGCTCGCGATTTCGATCGGCGGCGTCGTGGTGATGTTCGTCGCGGGCCTTCCCTTCTGGTGGTTCGGCAGCGCAGCGGGTGCCGGCGTCGCGGCATTGCCCATCCTCTTCTCGATGCTGCATGACTATCAGCAGAAGCGCGTCCTGATCTTCCTCGACCCCGAAAGCGACCCCCTGGGCGCAGGCTATCATATCAGCCAGTCGAAGATCGCGATCGGTTCGGGCGGGATCGGCGGCAAGGGTTTCCTTAACGGGTCGCAGAGCCATCTCGACTATCTCCCCGAAGGCCACACCGACTTCATCTTCGCAACGATGGCGGAAGAATGGGGACTGATCGGTGGCCTGGCGCTGCTCTTCGCCTTCTTCCTGCTGCTGCGCTGGGGCACGCGCGTCGCGCTCCGTGCCCGGACGCGCTTCGGCCAGCTCACCGCGGCGGGGCTCACGATGACGATCTTTTTCTACATCGCGATCAACCTGTCGATGGTGATGGGCATGGCGCCCGTCGTCGGCATCCCGCTGCCGCTCTTTTCCTACGGCGGTTCGTCGATGCTGACGATCATGACGTGCGTCGGCATCATCCTGGCGATCGAAAACGACAGCAAAACCGGGACACGCCGCTTTCATTGAAGAAAATCTGCAATTGGGCATTGCCAAGCCCGAAACACCATGATAGCGGCGCGCTCTCTTCGCGAGACAGGGAGTTTCCCGGCCCCGCCGAAGAATGCCGAAACCGGCATGTGGACGCATAGCTCAGTTGGTAGAGCAGCTGACTCTTAATCAGCGGGTCCTAGGTTCGAGCCCTAGTGCGTCCACCATTTCTTTCCTTTACTATTAAACGACTTAGGTCGGTGCCGGTCACGAGCCTGAGCCTTGGCGGCTCCGAACTGTCACCATTTTTGTGACCTCCGGGCGAAACCGCGAATGAAGGGCTTCTTCTGCTGCCCTCCATCCCGGAGGACCGGAACAGCGGCGACGCATTCGTGGCGCGGCGGCTTGGCAGCGGCCGCTCGTTGCCGGCTATTGCATCCCTATCCAGCATGGATACAGCCCCGCCTTCACGGCCCGACGGATCGTGACGGCGGGGGCACGGTGGCACAATTCGCCGCGGCAAGGTTGGAAGGCCGCACCCCCTCCCCGCCACCTCCCGCGAAATCGTGGTCAGTGCCGGCCGAGTTCGTCGCGGCCGACGACCATGTAATGGACCTCGTCGGGACCGTCGGCGAAGCGCAGATGGCGCACATCGGCATAAAGCTCGGCAAGCGGGGTCCAGTGCGAGATGCCCGTCGCGCCGTGGATCTGGATCGCCTGGTCGATGATCTGGCATGCGCGCTCGGGGATCATCGCCTTCGCCATGCTCACCCAGACCCGCGCCTCGCGGTTGCCGAGCAGGTCCATCGCCTTGGCGGCCTTGAGCACGATCAGGCGCATCGCTTCGATATCGCAGCGCGCTCGCGCGATGACTTCCAGATTCTTGCCGAGCTGCGACAGCGGCTTGCCGAAGGCAGTGCGCGAGTTGCCGCGCTTTACCATCAGGTCGAGCGCGACCTCGGCCTTGCCGATGGTACGCATGCAGTGATGGATACGGCCCGGCCCCAAGCGCATCTGCGAAATCTCGAACCCCCGGCCCTCGCCGAGCAGAATATTCTCGCGCGGCACGCGGACATTGTCGAACCGCATGTGCATATGTCCCTGCGGCGCATGGTCGGCGCCGAACACGCGCATCGGGCCGAGAACCTTCACCCCCGGCGTATCCATCGGCACCAGGATTTGCGAATGCTGGCCCTTCCGCGACGCCTCCGGATTGGTCTTGAGCATACAGATGAGGATTTTGCAGCGCGGATCGCCGGCGCCGCTGATGAAATATTTCTCGCCGTTGATCACCCATTCGTCGCCGTCGAGTACCGCGCTCGTTTCCAGATTGCTGGCATCCGACGAGGCGACGCCGGGCTCGGTCATCACATAGGCCGAGCGGATTTCTCCGTTGAGCAGCGGCTTCAGCCAGCGCTCCTTCTGGTCGGGCGTGCCGACCATTTCGAGCACTTCCATATTGCCGGTGTCAGGCGCCGAGCAGTTCAGCGATTCCGATGCGAGCGGCGACTTGCCGAGTTCGGCCGCGATATAGGCATAGTCGAGGTTGCTGAGCGGCGTTCCCGTGTCGCCGTGAGGGAGGAAGAAGTTCCAGAGGCCCGCGGCCTTTGCCTTGTTCTTCGCCTCTTCGAGCAGTTCGAGCTGGCCCGGCGCCCAGCTCCAGCGATCAGCGCGATTCTCGCCCAAACGGAAGAATTCTTCGGTAATCGGGTCGACATTCTCTGCGATATGACGTTTCACAGCGTCGAAGAGCGGCTGAGCATCCTTCGACATACGCAGGTCGTTGAGTTCGGCTTGAAGTTCGATTTCGGTCATGGACGGCTCTCCGCTGAAGCTGGCGCGATGCTAGTCGCGCTCAATCATCGATCAAAATGATAGGTCGGAATATATGGTATTCGTCTGACGAATAGTCAGTCGGGCTTGGCCATCTCGTCGATGATGATCCTGCGTAGCCATTCGAGCGCCGGGTCGGCCTGCGCCGCCTGATGCCAGTAGAGGTAGGTTCCGCCCCGATCGACCGGCAGCGGCAGGTCGAGAAGTTGCATCGGCCACACCGCGTCGAGCACCTCGGCATGCGAGCGCGGCAGCGAATAGAGCATGTCGGATCCGGCGATGATCTGCCACGCGGTAATCGCATGTTGGCAGCGCACGGCTACCCGGCGGCCAAGCCCCATCCGCTCCAGCGCCATATCCTCGATCCCCGGGCCGTGCGGACGCGCCGTCGCGACGACATGATCGAGCGCCAGATAGGTATCGAGGTCGATCGCGCCATCGACGCGCGGATGGCCCTTGCGTGCGACGACGACGAGCGGCTCCGTGCCGAGAAAGTGGCGGCACAGCCGCTCGTCGGTCGGAAGCGCAACATCGAGCGCGAGGTCTAGATCACCGTTCGCAAGCGCCGTCACCAGGTCGCGGCGGCGGAAGGTCACGCTGGCGAGCGCGACGTGCGGCGCATCATGCCGTACGCGGCCAACCAGCGACGAGAAGCGCGGCATTTCGCCCGACAATCGGACGCCGATGCGGAACTCGCGCGTCGACTGCACCGGATCGAAGGATGCCGCCGCATCGAGCGCCGCGTCGAGCCCGCGCAGCGCCTCGCGCACCGGCCCGGCGATCGCGCGCGCCGCGGGTGTCGGCACGAGCTTGTTACCCTGCCGTACGAACAGCGGGTCGTCGAAGGCGTCGCGCAGCTTCGCGAGCGCGTGGCTGATCGCGGGCTGTGACAGGTTGAGGTGGCGCGCGGCCGCCGATACGCCGCCTTTGGAATGGATCGCGTCGAATATCTGCAGCAGGTTAAGGTCGAAGCGTGCCAGCCGCCGCATTATTTCACCTGCCGTTTCTCGAGCTTCCGCGCCAATGTGCGACGATGCATCCCCAGCCGCCGCGCGGCCTCCGAAATGTTGAAATTTGCCTCGACCAGCGTCTGATGGATATGTTCCCACTCGACGGTCTTGATCGACGACGGCCTGGCATCGAGCGGCGCATCGACGTCGCCTTCCGCCCGGTCGAACGCCGCTTCGATATCGTCGGTGTTCGACGGCTTGGCGAGATAATAGGACGCCCCCAATTTGATCGCCTCGACCGCGGTCGCGATGCTGGCGAAGCCGGTCAGCACCACGATACGCATAGCGGGATCGACTGCGCGCAGCATCTGGACGCAGGCAAGCCCCGAAGCATTGCCGAGTTTCAGATCGACGACCGCAAAGCCCGGCTGCCAGTCGCCAAGCAACGCCTTCGTCTCCTCGGGACTCGACGCGACCCGCACCGCATAGTCGCGCTTTTCGAACGAACGCTTCAGCGTCCGCGCGAAGACATCGTCATCCTCGACGATCAGCAGTTGCCGCCGGCCACTCACACCGACTCTCCTTCGGCGGCGACCGCCGACAGCGGCAGGATCACGCGCACCACCGCGCCGCCGGCATCGCGGTTGGCGACGCTGGCGCTGCCGCCAAGCTTGCGCAGCACATTGACGAGCAGGAACAGTCCCAGCCCGCCGCCCGGCCGCCCTTTTGTCGAACTATAGGGTTGGCCGAAGCGCTCGATCATCTCGTCGTTGAATCCCGGCCCGCGATCCGAAATCTCGATCACCGCCATACCGCCGTCGCGCGACGCGGTGAGGGCGATCCATTCGGGCGAGACTTCGGAGGCATTGTCTAGCACATTACCGATCACCTGCCGCAACGCAGGGTCCGAGATGATCGCGAGGTCGGCACCGAACAGGTCGTTGAATTCGACCGTCCCCGGCATTCGCCCCGCCCGCGCCTCCTCGACCAGGGCGGTCAGAAAGGCGCGCATCGTCGTGACCTGCGGCGCCTCGCCGCGTGCCTCGCCCGCCGACATCAATATGCCGCTGACGATCGCCTTGCAGCGCCGCACCGCCGCATCCATGTCGGCCAGATCCTGTTGCAATTCGGTATCGCGGGCGATCGCCGGCGCCGTCTTCCAGTCACCGATCAGCACCGACAAGGTCGACAGCGGGGTGCCGAGTTCATGCGCCGCGCCCGAGGCGAGCAATCCCATGCGCACGATATGGTCCTCCTCCACCGCACGCTGGCGACTCGCGGCGAGCGCAGCGTCGCGCTCGCGCAAATTGCGGCTGATCCGCGTCACGAACGCGACGAGCAGCACCGCGATCAGCAGGAAGCAGACGAGGCTGCCCTTGAGGTAGAGCCCCATCGGATCGGCGGCATAGGAAGGGGGCAGCAGGAGCGGCGTCGGGTCGACCGCAAGCACCCCGATGGCCGCCAGTGCCGCGACCACAATCGCCCACGACGATGCCGGGGTCAGCAACATCGCGCCGATCACGACCTGCAACAGGAACAGCGAGGCGAAGGGATTGGCCAGACCGCCGCTGTGATGGAGTTGCCAGCCAAGCGCTGCGACGTCGAAGAGCAGCACGGCCGTCAGTTCGGCGTTCGTCACCGCGCGCCCGCGGCGGAGCAGGGTGAGACTGGCGAAATTGATCGCGATCAGGACAAGGACTGCAGCGAGCAGCGGCGCCCGCTGAAGCGAAATCCCCATCGGCCCGGTCACGATACCGATCGTCGCGAGTTGCCCGCCCACGGCGAGCCAGCGGAGCTGGATCAGCAGCGCCATGTTGCGGCGGCCGGCATTCGCTTCGGCGGGGGCCTCGGCCGCCACGGTCGGCAGGGTTGCGGTACTGGTCATCAATCCCGGATACGCCACAGCCGCCACGCAAAAAAGAGGCTGAGCGCGCAAAGCGTGAACCATGTCAGCGCATAGACCAGGTGATTGTCGGGAAAGCGGACGATGGTGAGCCCGCCCACCGGGTAGCCGCCACGGTTGGGCGCGCCATCGGCATCGACGAAATAGGGCGCGGTCTCCCCAAGCCCCCTCGCCTTCGCGATCGCTGCGACGTCGCGCGAATACCAGCGGTTCGCGGCGGGATCGTTCGTGCGCAGGAAGGCACCGCCCGGTTCGGTGACGCGGAGCAATCCGGTAACCTCGACCTCGCCGGGCGGATTGCCTGTCGCTCGCGCCGCGGTTGCTTTGCGGTCCTTCGGCACAAAGCCGCGATTGACGAGCAAGGTGAAGTCCGGCGTCTCCAGTGGCGTCAGCACCCAATAGCCCGCGCCGCGCTCCGTAACCGCCTGCACCAGGGTTTCGCGGTCGTGAAGGAAGCGCCCGGTTGCGCTCACGCGCCTATAGGCGTCGTCCTTCGCATTGATCGTCGGCCATCGACCTGGACCGGGCGCCGCAACCGGCGGTGCATGAATGCGCGCATCGACCGCCGCGACCAGTTCATGCTTCCACGCCCGCCGTTCGACCTGCCAGATACCGAGCGCCGCGAGGCACGCCGCCGCAACCAGCGCCGCGGCGGCGAAGGCCGCCCGGCGGGCGCGCGTCACGGCAATTGGCTCACATCGTGCGGCGGCATCATGTTGGTGTTGAGATGGTGCATCACCCACAGCGAGCCCGCGAGCATGATCACCACGACGATGATCGTGAAGGTCAGCGAAGTGATCGACCAGCCGCCCTCGGCCTTTGGCGACATGTGAAGGAAGAAAATCATGTGCACGACGATCTGCACCGCCGCGAACGCCATGATGATCGCCGCGGTTGCTCCCGCCGAGAACGGCCGCTCCATCACCAGCCAGAAGGGAATGGCGGTCAGGATCACCGACAGGACGAAGCCGATCACATAGTCGCGCATCGACGCGTGCGGCAGCTCGATCTCGTCATGACCGGCGGCGTGGGGATCGGCGCTCATCGCAGCACTCCCATCAGATAGACAATGGTGAAGACGCCGATCCAGACGACGTCGAGGAAATGCCAGAACATGCTGAGGCACATCACGCGGCGCTTGTTCGCGGCGATCAGACCATGCTTGCCGAGCTGGACCATCAGCACGACCAGCCAGACGATGCCGAAGGTGACGTGCAGCCCGTGCGTGCCGACCAAAGTGAAGAAGCTCGACAGGAAGGCGCTGCGCTGCGGCGTCGCGCCGATCTCGATCAGATGATGGAACTCGTAAAGCTCGATGCCAAGGAACGCGAGGCCGAACAGACCCGTGATCGCGAGCCAGAGCTGGACGCCCTTCACCTTGCCCTGCTGCATCTGCAGCACCGCAAAGCCGTAGGTGATCGACGAGAAGAGCAGCATCGCGGTGTTGAGCGCGACGAGCGGCAGGTCGAACAGATCCTTCGGCGCCGGGCCGGCGGCATAATTGCCGCCGAGCACCGCGAAGCAGGCGAACAGGATCGCGAAGATGAGGCAGTCGCTCATCAGGTAGATCCAGAAGCCCAGCATCGTGCTGTGCCCCTCGGGATGGGCGTGCTCGTCGAGGTCGTAGAACCGGACAGGATCGCCCGCAGTGACGGTGTTTGCGCTCATCGGATCAGGCTCCGGCCGCCAGCTGGCGGGTGCGCGCCTCTTCGACTGCGGCGACCGTGGCCGCCGGGATGTCGAAGTCGCGCTTGTAGTTGAAGGTGTGGAAGATCGCATAGGCGATGGTCGCGGCGAAGCTGGCGATCACCAGCCACCAGATATGCCAGACCAGCGCAAAGCCCATCGCCAGGCAGAAACCGGCAAGGATGATCCCCGTCCCCGTATTGCTCGGCATATGAATATCGCGGAAGCCGCCGACCGGGCGTTCGTGCCCGCGCGTCTTCATATCGTGCCACGCATCGAGATTGTGGATCACCGGCGTGAAGGCGAAATTATAGTCGGGCGGCGGCGAACTGGTCGCCCATTCGAGTGTGCGGCCGTGCCAGGGGTCGCCGCTGTTGTCGACCAGTTCCTGTCGCTTCCAGATGCTCACGCCGAACTGGATCAGCATCGCGGCGATTCCGCAGGCAATCACCCCCGCACCGATCGCGGCAATGACGAACCATATCTGGAGACTCGGGTCGTCGAATACGCGCATCCGCCGCGTCACGCCCATCAGGCCAAGAATATAGAGCGGCATGAAAGCAAGCCAGAAGCCGACCACCCAGCACCAGAAGCTGACCTTGCCCCAGAAGACGTTCAGCTTGAACCCGAAGGCCTTCGGCCACCAATAGTTGATCGCCGCGAAAAGCCCGAACAGCACGCCGCCGATAATCACGTTGTGGAAATGCGCGATGAGGAACAGCGAATTGTGCAGCACGAAGTCGGCGGGCGGGACAGCGAGCAGCACGCCGGTCATGCCGCCGACGACGAAGGTCAGCATGAAGGCGATCGTCCACATCATCGGCAGTTCGAAGCGGATGCGGCCGCGGTACATGGTGAAAAGCCAGTTGAAGAGCTTCGCGCCCGTCGGGATCGAGATCACCATCGTCGTGATGCCGAAGAAGCTGTTGACGCTGGCGCCCGAACCCATGGTGAAGAAATGGTGCAGCCAGACGAGGTAGGACAGGATGGTGATGCACACCGTCGCATAGACCATCGACGTGTAGCCGAAGAGCTTCTTGCCCGAGAAGGTCGAGGTGACTTCGCTGAACACGCCGAACAGCGGCAGGATCAGGATATAGACCTCGGGGTGTCCCCAGATCCAGATCAGGTTCACATACATCATCGGCGAGCCGCCGAGATCGTTGGTGAAGAAGTTCGTGCCCGCATAGCGGTCGAGGCTGAGCAGCGCGAGCGTCGCGGTCAGGATCGGGAAGCTCGCAACGATCAGAATGTTCGAACAGAGCGAGGTCCAGGTAAAGACCGGCATCTTCATCAGGCCCATGCCCGGCGCGCGCAGCTTCAGGATCGTCACGATCAGGTTGATGCCCGACAAGGTCGTGCCCACCCCCGCTATCTGAAGCCCCCAGATATAATAATCGACCCCCACATTGGGGCTGTAGGCGATCCCCGACAACGGCGGATAGGCAAGCCAGCCGGTCTGCGCATATTCGCCGACGAACAGCGAAATCATCGTCAGCGCGGCGCCCGCGGCAGTCA
Source organism: Sphingopyxis sp. Geo48 (assembly GCF_949769155.1). Classification (NCBI taxonomy): domain Bacteria; kingdom Pseudomonadati; phylum Pseudomonadota; class Alphaproteobacteria; order Sphingomonadales; family Sphingopyxidaceae; genus Sphingopyxis; species Sphingopyxis sp. Geo48. The sequence goes on from NZ_CATKPA010000002.1 coordinate 779,152, forward strand.
TCCAGAAGCTGAAATTGTTGAGGAACGGAAAGCTGACGTCGCGCGCGCCGATCTGCAGCGGGACGATATAGTTCATCAGGCCGGTGATGAACGGCATCGCCACGAAGAAGATCATGATCACGCCGTGCGCGGTGAACACCTGGTCATAGTGGTGCGCGGGCAGATAGCCCTCGGACCCGCCGAACGCCATCGCCTGCTGCAGGCGCATCATGATCGCGTCGGCGAAACCGCGCAGGAACATGATGAGGCCAAGGATCATGTACATGATCCCGATGCGCTTGTGGTCGACGGTGGTGAACCACTCCTTCCACAAATAGCCCCACAGGCGATATCTGGTGATCAGGCCGAGCACGACGAGGCCGCCGACGGCGACGCCGAGGAAGGTGAAGATCAGGATCGGTTCGTGCAGCGGCAGCGCCGCGAGCGACAGCTTGCCGAAAATGGGGTCGGTTGCTGGAAGCGGGGTCGGGGTCATGACAATCTCGGCTGCCTTCAGGACATCGGTCGGGGGGTGGAGGTATTCAGCGCCGTGCGCTCGGCTTCGCCCGGACGCGAGAGCCCCTCGCCCTTCAGCGGCGCCGGGTTCACCGGCCTGGCGTCGGGGCGGTCGGCCGACTTCATCTGCTGGCTGCACAGCGCCGCGACATAACGCACGCTCCAGCCCGCGAGGCTGCCGGTGCCGCGCGCGGCGAACTTGTCATAGGCGACCGAGCGGACATTCTGGATGCCCGCAATGCCCGCGCCGCCCCGGGCGTCGATCGCCATCATGTCGTGCATGCACATCTTGCCGGGTTCGACGCACATGTTGACCACCGCGTCGAAAAGCTGCGGGTCGACGGTGGCGAAATGGCGCACCGGCTCCTTCTCGCTGGGCACTTCGAGCTTGAGATAGGTCGCGCGATCAAGGCCGCCATCGGTCGACGCCTTGGCATCGGCGACCCATTTGTCGAAATCGGCGGCCGGCAGGCTCTTCACCGCGAAGCGCATATGCGAGAAGCCGGCGCCCGAATAATTGGCGGAAAAGCCTTCATACTCGCCGGTCTTGTCGAAAATTCCGTGCAGCTTCGTTTCCATGCCCGGCATGGCATAGATCTGCCCCGCGAGCGCCGGGATGTAGAAGCTGTTCATCACCGACGAGGCCGAGATGCGGAAGCGCACCGGACGATTGACCGGCAGCGCCAATTCGTTGACCGTCGCAACACCCTGTTCGGGGTAGATGAACAGCCATTTCCAGTCGAGCGCGACGACATTGACGTCGAGCGGCTTGGCGTCGGCCGCGACGACCCGTTCGGGCGTCGTCGCAAGCGGGCGATAGGGATCGAGCAGGTGCGTCGCGACCCAGGTCAGTGCGCCGAGGCAGATGATGATCAGCAGCGGCGCCGACCAGATGACCAGCTCGAGCTGGGTCGAATGGTCCCAGTCGGGCTTGTAGGTCGCCTCCTTGTTGTTCGCCCGGTAGCGCCACGCAAAAAAGATCGTCAGCGCCATGACCGGAACGATGATCAGCAGCATCAGCACGGTCGAAATGACGATCAGATTGCCTTGCTGGCGCGCGATGTCGCCCGCGGGGTCAAGGACGACCAGACCGCAGCCCGAGAGCAGCGGCAGCGCGGCAAACGGCGCAAGCCGCCGGATCCGGGCGAAGGAACGAGGGAGATTGCTTGGCATGACGCGCGCCTAGGCCTCCTTTGTTGCACTGCACATAGGACATTTTGTCCAATCCCGCGAGCGCCGATCATCGCGCAGGGGCAATTTCATAACGGGCGCTTTTGCCCTATGATCGACTCGCGCCGCAAACCGGCGCCAGCAGCAGGACGCCAACTATGTCTGCCGAAACCGCGCCCTCGACGACCCCGGCCGAACGCGATGCCCGCGCGCTTCACACCGACGGCCATCCGATTTCTCCCGCCGAAATCGCCATCGGCGTCATCATAGGCCGGACGTCGGAATTTTTCGACTTTTTCGTTTACGCCATCGCGTCGGTTCTGGTGTTTCCCAAGCTGGTGTTCCCGCATCTCGATCCGTTGGAGGGCACGCTCTGGTCGTTCGCGATCTTCTCGCTCGCCTTCCTCGCGCGCCCGGTCGGCACCTTCATCTTTTCGTGGATCGACCGGACTTATGGCCGCGGCGCCAAGCTGACGATCGCGCTTTTCCTGCTCGGCGGCTCGACCGCGGCGATCGCGTTCGTGCCGAGCTATCATTCGGCAGGCATCGGCGCGGCGCTGCTGCTCGCGCTGTTCCGCATGGGCCAAGGCGTCGCGCTCGGCGGATCGTGGGACGGCCTCGCCTCGCTGCTCGCGGTCAACGCGCCCGAGGGCAAACGCGGCTGGTATGCGATGATCCCGCAATTGGGCGCACCGCTCGGCCTGATCGTCGCGAGCCTGCTGTTCATGTTCCTGATCGCCGCCCTGCCTGCCGAGGATTTCCTCGACTGGGGCTGGCGCTACCCCTTCTTCGTCGCCTTCGCGATCAACGTCGTCGCGCTGTTCGCGCGGCTGCGAATCGTCGTGACGCCCGAATATGCCGAACTCTTCGAGGATCGCGAACTCGAACCCGCGACGATCACCGACACGGTGAGGTCGGAATGGCGGGTCATCGCGATGGGCGCCTTCGCGCCGCTCGCGAGCTTCGCGATGTTCCATATGGTGACGGTGTTCCCGCTGTCGTGGGTCTTCCTGTTCACCGAGGAAACGCCGATCCGCTTCCTTATGATCGAGGCGATCGCGGCGGTGGTCGGCGTGCTGTCGATCATCGCCTCGGGGTATCTCGCCGACCGTATTGGCCGCCGCACGCTTCTGGGCGGCACGGCGGCGGCAATCGCGGCGTTCAGCGGGTTCGCACCGCAACTCCTGGCGGCGGGCGAGGCCGGCGAAGCGGCATTCATGATCCTCGGCTTCTTGATCCTCGGCCTGTCGTTCGGCCAGTCGTCGGGGGCGCTGTCGTCGAATTTCTCGCCGCGCCATCGCTATACGGGTTCGTCGCTGACCTCGGACCTCGCCTGGCTGTTCGGCGCGGGCTTCGCGCCGATGGTCGCGCTGTGGTTGTCGAGCGAGTTCGGTCTGCTTGCGGCAGGCGGCTATCTGCTCTCCGGCGCGATCGGCACGCTCGTCGCGCTGTGGCTCAACCGCGAACTGGCGCGCACGATTGACTGACGGGTCCAAGACACGAACCGCCGGCGTCGTCCTCGCCGGCGGCCGGTCGGAACGCTTCGGCAGCGACAAGGCGGCGGCGCTGTGGCGCGGGCGATCGCTCGTCGACTGGTCGGTCGCTGCGCTGGCGCAGCATTGCGACGTCATCTTCGTTTCGGGACGCGATCATCCCGCGCACGTCCGCGTGCCCGACCGGCCGGAACCCGGCCTCGGCCCGCTGGGCGGCCTTGCCGGAGCGTTGTTCGCGGCGCAGGAACAGGGCTGCGACCGCATCCTGTCGCTCCCCTGCGATACCCCTGACATTCCGCCGGATCTGCTCGACAGGCTCTGCGCGCAGGATAAAGCCGCATATGTCGATTCCTGCCCCGTGATCGGCATCTGGCCAGTCGCCGACGCGGCGCGGCTCGAAGGCTGGCTGGCGTCCGGGAAGCCGCGTGCAATGCGCGCCTGGACCGATGAAATCGGCGCCATCCCTGTCTCCGCAGGCGGTCGAATCGTCAACGTCAACCGCCCCGCCGATCTCGCGCATCTCGATCGCCGCTGACCGGTTGCCAAGCCTGCAGGCGCCCGATAGGGGCTGGTGCAGTGAACAGCAGCATCGAAATCGGAATCGACGAACGGGGGACCGCGGTTCACGTCAACGTGCAGGAACTGCTCGCGACGCGCCTGCTCGTGCAGGGCAATTCGGGGTCGGGCAAGTCGCACTTGCTGCGCCGCCTGCTCGAAGAGAGCGCGGGGCTGGTCCAGCAGGTCGTGATCGATCCCGAGGGCGATTTCGTGACCCTCGCAGACCACTACAGCCACATCGTCGTCAACGCGGGCGACTATAGCGAGCGCGAGATCGCGGCGATGGGCGCGCGCATCCGCGAGCATCGCGCATCGGTGATCCTCGCGCTCGATACCCTCGATATCGAGGCGCAGATGAGCTGCGCTGCGATCTTCCTGAACGCGCTGTTCGACGCCCCGCGCGAGCATTGGTTTCCGGCGCTGGTCGTCGTCGACGAAGCGCAGATGTTCGCCCCCAGCGCGTCAGGCGACGTCTCCGACACGGTCCGCCGCGCGAGCCTTGCCGCAATGACCAACCTGATGTGCCGCGGGCGCAAGCGCGGCCTCGCCGGCGCGATCGCGACGCAGCGGCTCGCCAAACTCGCGAAGAATGTCGCGGCCGAGGCAAGCAATTTCCTGATGGGCCGCACCTTCCTCGACATCGACATGGCGCGCGCCGCTGACCTGCTCGGCATGGAGCGGCGGCAGGCCGAGGCAATCCGCGACCTTGAGCGTGGCCATTTCCTCGGGCTCGGCCCGGCGATTTCGCGGCGGCCGGTCGCGGTCAAGATCGGATCAACCCAGACTTCGACGCGCGCCGGGACGCACGGCCTGCTCCCGCTCCCGAGCGCCGAGCCGCAGGATATGCGGACGATGCTATTCGCCGAGTTGGAGACGCAGCCTCTGCCGACCCCGGCTGTTGCGCCGCAACCCGTTGCGGCGCAGGACCTGATCCGCCAATTTGCCGAACAGGAGGCCGACGACGAAGCGCCCGTGGCCGCGCCCACATTGTTTCCCGAGGTCGAGGCGCTCGACGCCGAACCCGCGATCATCGCCGCGCTCGAGGAAATGCTCGCCGATCCCGACTGCGCCTTTCATCCCGAATCCTTTCTGTATCAGGACTTTTCGGTCCGTTGCCGGATGCAGCGGCTCGGGCGCGTGCCACTCGACCTGCCGCAATTCCGGCGGCGGTTCGCGCTCGCCAAGGGCGGCGTGTTCGATCCGGCCGACGCCAAGTGGCGCGAACTGCTCGAGGCCGCGAGCCGCCTGCCCGACGACATGCTCGCGCCCTTCGTCCAGATCGCGCGCGCCGCGATGGAGGGCAGTCCCTGCCCCGACGACGACGCGCTCGGCCGCGCCTATGGCACGCGCTCGCCGGGGCGCATCCGGCGGCTCGTCGAATATATGGAAAAGCAGGGCGCGATCGTCGTCCGCTCCGATTTCGGCGGTCGGCGTTCGATCGGCATCCCCGAACTGGGGCTGAGCACCGAGGCGGAGTAATCGAGACAGCGGGCCACCGCGAAGGGTCAGCCGATCCAGCCCGCCGTCTGCGCGAGCACCCAAAGGCCGATGACGAGAAACAGGGCCGCCGCCGCCATCCGGACCTTCGCGAGGTCGACGCGCTTCAGCAGCGCATTGCCCAGGAACACCGCCGGCACATTGGCGATCATCATCCCCAGCGTGGTGCCGGCGGTTACCAACGCCACATTGTGATACTGCGCGCCAAGCGCGACGGTCGCGATCTGCGTCTTGTCGCCCATCTCGACCAGAAAGAAGGCGACAAGCGTCGTCAGGAACGCCCCGAAACGCGGCTTTGGCGCGTCCTCATCCTCGAACTTATCGGGGATCAGCGTCCACGCCGCCATCGCCACGAACGACAGGCCGACCGCATAACGAAAAACCGGGCTATCGAGGAAAGCCGCCGCCTGTGCGCCCAGCAGCGCGGCAAGCGCATGATTGGCAAGCGTCGCGACCAATATGCCCAGGATGATCGGCAGCGGACGGTTGAACCGCGTCGCGAGCAGCATCGCGAGCAACTGCGTCTTGTCGCCGACTTCGGCGAGAGCGACGATCGCGGTCGAGGTGAACAGGGCTTCCATGAACAGACTCCGGGGCCGGGCGGCAGGCAATTCCAACGGACATCGTTCCCCGCCGCCCGGCCCGGACGGAAGGTTCGATGCCATTGGTCTCGCCCAAGCGGTGATCCGCTTCCTCCGCACCACGGCCTCTCGACCGAGTATGTTGACGCGGTGGCCCGTCCGATACCGGACGGCTGGCTACTCCCCAGATGACGGGCGCGCGTTAGACGGCTTTGCTGCCTCTGGCAAGGCTTGCGGTGTTTCGTCGGACGCGGCGGCCGCTCTGTCTGCCTCGGCGATATCGGCGTCCATCCGCTTCGCCCGCGCCTCGACCTCCTTCGCCGCCTTGTCATAGCGCTCGTCGAAGCTCGGCTCGTCATGGCACGCCGCCAGCAGGAGCATTGCCAGAAGGACGAGCCCCCGCATCAATAATCCTTCCGGTAGCGGATGCTGACGTTCGTCTGCCCCGACCCGCCTGCCTGGCTGAGCAGCGACAGCGCGCGCGTCAGGCTGATCTCGAGCTGCGTCGCGGTATAGCCGCGCGCGTCGGTGATCACCTCCAGATAGATGTCCTTGGTGATGTACTGCCCAGCGGCAAGCGCGGTCCCGCGCCCCGTCACATCGTCGGGACCGAGCACGCGCAACCGGTCGATTCCCGCCGCCGACTGCAGCGCACCGAGAGGGCTGAGGCCCCCGCCTCCGCTGCTCAGCGCGTTGAGCGATGCCGCGAGTTGAACCGCCTGCAGCGGCGACAGCGACGTGATCGAATCGCCGAACAGGATCCGCGACACGATCTCGTCCTGCGGCAGCCCCGGCACGCTGGAAAAAGCGACCTGCGGATTGCTCGCGCGGCCGGTGACCGCGACGGTCACGGTTACATTGTCGAAAGTGTCGCTCGCGAGCAGGCGCAGCGCGGGGTCGAAGGCGTCACCGGTGGGGAAGGTCACGCGCCCTTCCTCCAGCTCGAACGAGCGCCCTGCGAAATCGAGCGTCCCGCGCACCAGTTCGATCTCGCCGTTGACGCGCGGCGCGACCGTCGTGCCGCCGAGCTGGACGTCGGCCTGCCATTCGGATTCGAGCCCCATGCCCTTGACGTAGATCTGGTCCTTGGCGCGCATCCGGATATCGAGCCGGATCAGATCGAACAGGCTGCCCCCGACCGCCGCGAGCCCGTCGCCGCTGATCCGCCTGCGCCCGGTCGGCAGCTTCCGGCGCACGCCCGTCAGCACCGGCACGCTCGCCGCGCCTTCGCGCACGATGCGGTAGCGCGTCTCGGGAAGGCGCAGATCGCCCGAGAGCAGCGCGGCCTGTCCCGCGACCTTTTCGAGACGCAGCGTCCCCGTCGCGCGCGCGGCGATATTCTCGCTCTTCGCGAGCCGTGCATTGTCGAGCGTCGCGCTGATATCCATCGGGTAGCCGTCGGCCTGCGACAGGCTGACGAAGCCTTTCGCCTGCACCGTCCCGTCGCCTGCCTTCGCGCTCAGTTGCTCGATTTCCAGCCGGTTGCCGGTGAAACGGCCGTTCACGACCATGTCGGTCAGGCGCGTGCCATAGGCCTGGTTTTCATAGACCATCGCGTTGCCGCGCACGACGCCCTGCAAGCAGGGATCGCTGAGCTGGCAGCTGAAATCGGCGGCGACCGCGACCGGCCCCGATATGCCCTGGTTGGCCGGTCCGGCGAAGGAGTAGAGCGTATCGGCAGGGCCATTGTAGCGCAGCCCGCCGCTCAGCGGCGCGGCGCGCAGCCGCGTCAACCAGTCGCCAGCGCCGGGTCCGAGCGGACGCAGCGATGCCTGCAACCGTCCGATCACGCTGCCGCGCTTGCGCACGACCGCGCGCGCTTCGCCGCCGTCGCTCAGCAGCTTACCGGCGAAATTGATATCGACCGGCTGGCTGACCGAAGCGGCGGTTGTGCGTGTGAAGCCGGTGACGGTCAGCCGCGCATCGGCGCGCGGGAAAGCGTCGCTGTGCGCTTGTTCGAAATCGATGCTCCCCGTCGCGCGGCCGCCGAGCCCGAGGCCGGGATAGATGGCGTTGACGATCGCCATATTTGCGCGGTCGAGACGGCTCTGGATCATGATCCCCTCACCGAAGCGGCCGGCGATGCGCGCGCTGCTGCCGCGTTCGAGCGCGACCGTCGTCGGCAGCAGTTCGTAATAGTCGCGATGCGGAACGATGCGCGCGGGCGAGGTGGTGCGGAAATCGACGCCGGTCGCACGGCCGACGACCGACGCGCGCCACAATGCGGGCTGGAGGTCGGCGTTCGCGGCGATGCGGAACGGCACCCCGCTCTCCCCCTCCACCAGCGCCTGCGCTTGCCCGCGCCCGTCGCGATAGTCGATCTTCACGCGTCCGACGGCGATGTCATATTGGCGGATCTGCGTGTCGGCGACCTGGATGTCGGCAACGATATGCGGCCTGTCGTAGAGGACGATATCGGCGTCGACGACCGCCGAACCGACCGCGAGATTTGCGGCGCCCGGCAGGACGACGTTGTTCGCGCGAACATTGACCGCGGCCGCCTGATATCGCCCCTGCCCGCTCAGCCGGACAAGGCCGCCAAGCCCCTGTCCCGACGCGTCGAGCCGCCCGACGAACGGCCCCGCCGCGCTCTTTTCCAGCCGCCCGCTGAATCCGATCCCCGACAGATCGCCGCGCTCGATATCGATCGTCAGCGGCCCCGCTGCGGTGAGCAGCACGACGTCGGCCGAGAGCGGGCCATAGTCGGTCTCGCCCGTCGCGGCGAGACGATAGCCGTTGGGCGCGCCGGTGATCCGCGCGACCAGCTTCGCGAGCCCGATGCCCAGACCCGGCCGGTCCGCGGTCACGACCGCGCGCGGGTCGCTGACCGTCCCGGCAAGCTGGACCCCGACCGGTCCATAGTCGGTCGAATGCGCCCGCGCCGCGAGCTGGATATTGCCGCCCGGCGCATAGGTCCCCTGCCCCCCCGTCACGCGGAGCTTCGGCGCCGTCAGCCGCAAATTGGCGAAGCGGACGATCCCGTCGGTGCCATAGCGGACGTCGCCCGACGCAGTCGCATTGCCGCCTAGGAAATCGCGCACTCCGGAATTGAAGAGTTTGGTCGAACGCGCCCGGACGCGGCCGGCAATCTCGAACCCGCCGCGCGGCGCAGTCTTGAGGTCGGCGTCGGTATCGATGTCGAAGAGGCCGACGCTCTCGATCCGATAGTCGTTCACCCGCCCGTCGATCGCGCCGGTGTAGAACCCCTTGTTCAAATCGGCGATGACGATTGCCTTCGCGTCGATGCGCGGCGAGCGCAGGCGCAGATTGTCGCTGAGGATACGGCCGTCCTTATAGGCAAGGTCGCCGTCGAGCCGCACCTGCACCAACGTCCCGCCCGCGACGGTGTCGAGCCCGCGGATCCGTACCGCGCGCCCGGCCACGGGCACGAAAATCTGGTCGGCATCGACCCGCGCCTTGCCCGCCAGGCTCAGCGTTTCGACAACAATATCGTTGAACGCGAGACTGTTGGCATTCGCCTGATACGCCACCGTCGGTAGCGCGAAGGCGCCGTCAAGCGCAGCGGTCGCGCGTAGCCCGCTGCCACGCACCGATTTCGCGAGCGCATCGGGGCGCAAAATGTTGAGCGCGAGCCTCAGATCCTCGTACCGGTTGTTGCCCAGATCGACGCCCCCGCTGACGCCGAGCCGGACAGCGTTCGATGACAGCCGTCCGTCGATGTCGGCCTTTCGTTTGTCGAGCCGCGCGGTCAGGTCGATCGCGGTCTCGGGGCCCAGCAGCACCGCCGTCTGCCCCGCGAACAGCCGCGACGCCTGTGTCACACCTTTCATCGCCACCGTCCCGTCGCGCGCCGAGAGCGCGAGGTCGGCGAGCGGCCCGGCGCCGAGATGGGCGGTCAGCGCACCGTCCCAGCGCTTCCAGTCGCCGCGCCCGTCGAGCTTCGCGGTCAGCGTCTCCTTGAACCCGCCCATCGCCGCAAGCACGCCGCCCGCCGGAGCATGGAGGTCGAGCGTTATCGCCAGCCGGTTCTTGTCGGGCACGGCATCGAGAACGAGCGCGAGCTTGTCGCCCTTTGCCGTCCGGCCGATTGTCTCTGCGTTAGCCGTCACCTGCGCGCGGCGGTCGGCGATTGCGATCTTGCCATCGAGCGTCGCGACCTGCCGCTCGCCGGTGATCGCAGGCTCGAACACGAGCCGGTCGACGCGCACCTTCCGCACGTCGATATCCATGTCGGGCAGCAGGGGCTCGCCGGTGTCGGGGACCGGCTTGAACGCGGGCAATCGCTCGACCACCAGCGTCTGTGCGGTCGCCGAGCGGATGTCGATATGATTCTTCAGATATTTGAACGGCCGCCAGTCGATCCGCACTTCGGGCGAGCGGAGGAATATGCCCTTGGGATCGCCGAGGGTGAAGTCGCGGATGACCATCTCGCCGAACAGCGATCCGTCGAGCCGGCCGATGCCGATCTTCATCCCGTTCTCGAACCGATATTTCTCGACCTGGTTCGCGACGAAGCGCCGCCCCGCGTCGCTGTTCAGCCCGGCAAGGAACAGGCCGACGAGCGCGACCAGCCCGAGCAACGTCAGGCCGATCCATTTGGCGATCCACAGCGGCCAAGACCGGGTCGCCGTCTTGGGCGCCTCTTCCTCGGCCGCGATGATCGCGTCGTCGCCCATCAGAACGCCTGACCGATCGAGACATAGACGGTGATCCGCGCCTCGCCCGGACGCCGGTTGATCGGCGTCGCGAGGTCGAGCCGCATCGGCCCGAAATTGGTATAGAAGCGCCCGCCTATCCCGGCGCCGAAGCGCAGGTTGGAAAAGTCGGGGGTGGAGCCACGATAGACCTGTCCGGCGTCGAGGAAGCCGACGACGCCCCAATTGCCGAAGCGATAGCGCGCCTCGACCGCCGCCTCGTTCAGGCTGCGCCCGCCGATCGGATCGTCGTTGGGATCCTTGGGACCGAGCTGCAGATAGCCATAGCCGCGCACCGACCCGCCGCCGCCGGCATAGAAACGCCGCGAAGGCGCCAGCCGCTCGCGCGCCGCGCCGATGATCGACGCAACACGAACGCGGCCAGCCAGGACGATGCTGTCGGTCAACGGATAATAGGCGCTGCCATCGATTTGCGTTCGCGCATAAGGCGAGAAGCGGCCGGCGAGCGAGCCTTCGGGCTGGACGAGCGCGGTCAGGCGAAAGCCCTTCGTGGGATCGAGCAGGCTGTTGCTACGGTCGATGCCGACCTGTCCGCTTACCCCGAAGATCGTGTAGAAATCATTGTCGCGCACGCCCCGCGTAAAGTCATAATCATCTTCGCGCGTCGCGATCAGTTCGGCGCCGAGGGCATAGGTCAGCTTCTTCTGCCAGATCGGCGTCGAGTCATAGCTCATCCGCGCCGCAACGCGTCCGGTGATCGCGTTGAAGGCGTTATAGCGGCTGCGCGTCGCCTCGGTGATCAGCTCGAAGGTCCGGTCGCGCTTGCCCGCATTCGAGCGCCGCAACGTGACGCCGACGCCCTGTTCCTTCGTCCCGATCACCCCGCGCGCAATCAGCGCCCCTTCGGGCGGGAACAGGTTGCGGTGTGTCCAGCTGCCCTCGATCCGGATGCCCTCGCCGGTCCCGTAGCCCGCGGTCGCGGCGATTGTGCGCGGCGGCCCCTTTTCCTGCGTGACCAGCACCGTCACATATTCGGTGTCGTCCCCGGCGCTTTGACCGGTCGGCTGCGGTTCGACCGAAACCGCCGCGAACAGGCCGGTTGCGACGAGCGCTTGTCGCAAATCGTCAGCCATCCGGCTGTCGTAGATGTCCCCGCGCTTGAACCGCGCCAGCACGCCGACATGCTCGACGTCGAATGCGAGCTTGCCCGTCGTCTCGATGCCGCCGAAGCGGCCACGCGGCCCGATGTCGACCGGCAGCGTGTAGAGCCCCTTCCCCGTATCCCCGTCGAGAAGGACGTCCCGCTGCCCCACCTTGGCAAAGGGATAGCCTTCCTCGGGCAGCTTGAGGGCAAGCGCCGCCTCCGCGCCCTGCACGCGCTGCGCAACGATCGGCTCGCCGACAGCGAGCGGGAAATTGTCTTCGATCAGCTTTGGCGGCACCGTCGGCTTCGCATCGATGACGATGTCGGAAAAGCTGTACCGGACCCCCGGCTTGACGTCGATGAGCGCGGTGATCGGTTGGCTGCGCGCCGCCTCGACCGCCGCCGCATCGCTGCGGTCGGGGCGATCGCCGCGATCGATCCGCGTATTCACGACTGCATCATAATAGCCTTCTGACGCCAGGATGCGCGACATTAGCTCGGCGTCGGCGGACAATCGGGCGCGCAGCATCGCGATATTGTCGGCCTTTCCGTCGCCATCGTAGAGAGCGGACAGATCGCCGAACAGGTCGGCGAGATCGGCATCGGTGCTGTCATCGGGCGCCTCGAGCCCGGTGACCTTCACCGCATAGGCGATGCTGCGGTTCGCGTCGGCATCCTCGGGCGCGGCAAACTCGACCGGCGTGACGTCGAAGCTGTCGAGCGGTGGCAGCGGCGCCGCCAGTTCGGCATCGCTGATCGGCGCATCGCCAATCGCCTCGACGCTGTCGCCATCGGCGAGCGCGGGCACCGGCGTCCGGTCAACCCTGGGCACGTCCGCTTCGCTCGTCGAATCCTTTCGCGCATTTTCGCGCGCCTTCGCAGCCTCGGCCTGCCGCCGCTCGAATTCGGCGATCGATTCGAGCGGCTTGTCGAGTTCGGGATCGTCCTCGGCGCTGATCGGCGGGATCGAAGCCTTGAACTCCTCGTCCGAAATGATCGGCGCAACCTCTGGCAGCGCCACGTCGGCAGGAGGCGGGGTCGGCGCCGCAATGTCGGGAACCGAAGGTTTGTTCTCGACCTTTTCCGCAGCAGGCTGCGCCGCTGCGATCGTTTCCGCCTGCTGCGCATTCGCCGCATTCGCCACGGCGACGCAAAGCAGCGACGCCGACAGGATCAGAAGCCGCCGGGCCGCCACGGACGAAGATGCGCCATATTCGCGAGGGTTTTCAATCTGTGGCATCTGTTTCCGGCCGATGCCGACTTTTGGCTTGCGTGATGTGGCTGCGCAACCCAATTCTCCCCTTCTGCACAGCCAACGCTCCGCTTATGGGACAGTTCCGGCGAGGCCTCTCGCCTCACCGCAAATTGCTACAGGATTTCAGGCGTCTGCGCCGAAGAGGTCGCGGCTATAAACCTTGTCCTCCACATCCGCGAGGTCGCTCGTCACGCGGTTGGCGATGATCACGTCGGCCTCGGCCTTGAAGGCGTCGAGGTCGCGGACGACGCGCGAGTTGAACAGCCGGTCCTCCTCGATCAACGGCTCGTAGACGATGACCTCGATCCCCTTCGCCTTGACCCGCTTCATCACGCCCAGGATGCTGCTCGCACGAAAATTGTCCGACCCGGCCTTCATCGCGAGCCGGTGGATGCCGACGACGCGCGGTTGCCGCTTGATGATTTCCGATGCGATGAAATCCTTGCGTGTCGTGTTCGACGACACGATCGCCGCGATCAGGTTTTGCGGCACGTCCTTATAATTCGCCAGCATCTGTTTCGTGTCCTTGGGCAGGCAATAGCCGCCATAGCCGAAGGACGGGTTGTTGTAGAAGCTGCCGATACGCGGGTCGAGGCACACGCCCTCGATCACCTGCCGCGAATCGACGCCGTGCGTCGCGGCATAGGTGTCGAGTTCGTTGAAGAAGGCGACGCGCATCGCAAGATAGGTGTTGGCAAAGAGCTTGATCGCCTCGGCCTCGGTGTTGCCGGTCTGGAGGAGCGGTGTAGCGGGTTCGAGCGAGGCGTCGAGCAGCAGTCCGGCGAACTCGCCCGCGCGCGGATGCGTGTCGCCGACGATGATCCGCGACGGATGGAGATTGTCGTACAGCGCGCGACCTTCGCGCAGGAATTCAGGCGAGAAGACGATCGCATCGCTGCCGAGTTCCGCGCGCATCCGGTCGGTGAAACCGACCGGAATCGTCGACTTGATCACGATCAACGCCTGCGGCGCCAATTTCAACGCGTCGGCGATCACCGCCTCGACCGTGCTGGTGTTGAAATAATTGGTGTCGGGATCATAGTCGGTGGGGGTCGCGACAAGGACGAAATCGGCACCGGCATAGGCCTCTTCGCGATCAGTCGTCGCCACCAGGTCGAGCGGCCGGGTCGCCAGATACTCCTCGATCTCGGGGTCGGCGATCGGAGAGGTCTTTGCATTGATCATCGCGACCTTGCGCGCATCGATGTCGAGCGCGACGACGCGATTGCGCTGCGCCAGCAGCACGGCGTTGGAAATTCCGACATATCCCGTGCCGACGACGGTGATCTTCACTGATGCTGGGGGCAAGGCTTCGTCCTCTAGATGGTGCCGCGGCGTCCCTAGCAATTGCGATCCGGTCGCTCAACCGAACTCGCCGTCATCGGGTGCAATAGATGTCTCGGGCTCCAATTATGCCCGTTTCGTAGCAATCTGGGGCAGAAATGCTGGTGGCCAGACCCGACTTTTCAATTGGCCTGCCATTTTCCGGACGGTAAGGCCCCCATATGTTTCCTCTAAATGGCCGGTTTTCATCATGATTCCGCAATTGGTGACGCCCCGCCGTTTCGGCGACGACAGGGGATGGTTTTCGGAGACTTACCACGAGCAGCGCTTGCGCGACCTCGGGGTGACGGCAAAGTTCGTGCAGGACAACCACAGCTATTCGAAACAGGCGGGAACGATCCGCGGTATCCATTTCCAGCGCCCCCCACACGCGCAGGCGAAACTCGTTCGCTGCATCCGCGGGCAAATATTCGACGTCGCGGTCGATTTGCGCCGGGCCTCGCCGACCTTCGGCCGCTACGTCGCCGCCGAACTTTCAGCACAGAATGGGCGCCAGCTGTTCGTCCCGGTCGGATTCGGACACGCTTTCCTGACGCTCGAGGCGGATTGCGAGGTCATCTATAAGGTGGACGACTATTATGCTCCCGAAACCGAGGGCGGCATATGCTGGAACGATCCATCGATCGCGATCGCGTGGCCGGTGGTTGACGGCACGGAAACCTTTCCGATGTTATCCGCCAAGGATGCAGCCCTGCCTTTCCTGTCGGACGCCGATTTCGATTTCCCCTATGAGGGCACGCCGCTCGCACCATTGAACGAATAAGGAACACGCACGGGCATGACCGCTTCCAAGACCATATTGATCACCGGCGGCGCCGGATTCATCGGCTCGGCGCTCGCGCGGCATCTTATCGAGGAAAGCGAGCACCGGGTCGTCGTGCTCGATGCGCTGACTTATGCGGGCAACCTCTCGTCGCTCGCGCCGGTCAGCGGCAGCGACCGCTTCCGTTTCGTGCGCGGCGACATATGCGACCGCGCACTCGTCGAAAGTCTGATCGCGGACGTGCGACCCGACATCATCGCCCACCTCGCCGCCGAAAGCCATGTCGACCGGTCGATCGACGGCCCCGCCGCCTTCATCGAAACCAACATCGTCGGCACCTTCACCATGCTGTCGGCGGCAACCGATTACTGGCGCGCTCTTCCCGATCCAGACAAGGCCGGCTTCCGCTTCCACCACATCTCGACCGACGAAGTGTTCGGCGCGCTGGGTGACGAGGGCTTCTTCACCGAGACCTCGCCCTATGACCCGCGCTCGCCCTATTCGGCGTCGAAGGCGGGGTCGGACCATCTCGTCTCCGCGTGGCACCACACCTATGGCCTGCCGACGCTCGTCACCAATTGCTCGAACAATTACGGGCCCTATCATTTCCCCGAAAAGCTGATCCCGCTGATGATCATCAAATGCATCGCCGGCGAGCCGTTGCCGGTTTACGGGCGCGGCGACAATATCCGCGACTGGCTGTTCGTCGACGACCATGTCCGCGCGCTGCGCACCGTGTTCGAAAAGGGCGTCGCGGGCGAAAGCTATATGGTCGGCGGCAACAACGAACGCACCAATCTGCAGGTGGTCGAGGTCATCTGCGACACGCTCGACGGCATCGAACCGCGCGCCGACGGCCGCAGCTACCGGGAGCAGATCAGCTTCGTCGCCGACCGGCCGGGACATGATTTTCGCTATGCCATCGACGCGGGCAAGCTGCAGTCGGAGCTCGGCTGGGCGCCGCGCGAGAATTTCGAAAGCGGCATGGCGCGGACGATCCGCTGGTATCTCGACAATCGCGACTGGTGGCAGGACATATTGTCGGGCCGCTATCGGGGCGAGCGCCTGGGAATCGCGAAGTCCGCCTGATGCTGGACTTGCCGCTGCTGATCACCGGAGCCAATGGGCAGGTCGGAGGCGCGGTCGCGCGGTTGGCGCGCGACCGCGGTATCGCGTGCGAAACGCCGTCGCGCGCCGCGCTGGACCTGGCCGACGCGGCGTCGATCCACCGCCACATGGACGGCAGGCGCTGGCGCGCCATATTGAACTGCGCCGCCTACACCGCGGTCGATCGCGCCGAGAGCGAGCCCGTGCTCGCCCACGCCGTCAACGCGGTGGCCCCGGGGATTCTCGCCGACCACGCCGCCCGGCAGGACTGTCCGATCGTCCATGTCTCGACCGATTATGTCTTCGACGGCACCAAGGCCGAGCCCTATGTCGAAACCGACCCCGTCGCGCCGCTCGGCGTTTATGGCGCGTCAAAAGCAGCGGGTGAGATTGCGGTGCGCGCCGCCGCGCCCGTCACGCATGTCATCGTCCGCACCGCCTGGGTGTTGAGCGCCGGCGGCGCCAATTTCCTCAACACGATGCTGCGCCTGGGCGCCGAGCGCGACCAGCTGGGCGTCGTCGCCGACCAGCATGGCTGCCCGACCAACGCCGACGACCTCGCCGACGCGCTGCTCGCGATGCTGGACAGGGATCGCGCGCCCGGAACCTGGCACGCGGCCAACGGCGGCGAGACGACATGGCATGGCCTCGCCTGCCATATCTTCGGTCGCGCCGCTGCTGCGGGGCTCAAGGTGCCCGAGGTCCGCGCGATCGCGACCGCCGACTATCCGACGCCCGCGCGTCGGCCGGCGAACAGCCGGCTCGCGACCGGAAAATTGCACGATGATTTTGGCCTGACGCTGCGCCCATGGCAGGATGCGGTCGACGCGATCCTGGCCGAGCGGCTGGCACGATAGGGGGAAGACAAGATGCGCGGAATCATTCTGGCCGGCGGATCGGGAACGCGGCTCCACCCGGCGACGCTCGCGATCAACAAGCAGCTCCTGCCCGTCTATGACAAGCCGATGATCTATTACCCCCTGTCGACGCTGATGCTCGCCGGCATTCGCGAGATATTGATCATCTCGTCGCCCGAATATCTCGACAACTACCGCCGCCTGTTCGGGAACGGCAACGAACTCGGCCTCGCGATCGAATATGCGCTGCAACCGCGCCCCGAAGGGCTCGCGCAGGCGTTCCATATCGGGGCCGACTTCATCGGCGACCAGTCGGCGGCGCTCGTCCTCGGCGACAACATCTTCTTCGGTGCCGGTTTCCAGAAACTGCTCGCGAATGCCCGCGACCGGCAGCAGGCGGCCACAGTCTTCGCCTATCAGGTCGCCGACGCTCGCGCTTATGGCGTCGTCGAGCTCGACGACGACGGCCGCGCGCTCAGCATCGAAGAAAAGCCGGCGCAGCCGCGATCGAACTTTGCCGTCACCGGCCTCTATTTCTATGACAACCGCGTCGTCGACCTCGCGCGGCAGATCCGCCCCTCGGCACGCGGCGAACTTGAAATCACCGACCTCAACCGCCTCTATATGGAGGCAGGCGACCTCTATGTCGAACAGATGGGGCGCGGCTATGCCTGGCTCGACACCGGTACCCACGACAGCCTGGTCGAGGCATCCGAATTCGTTCGCGTCATCCAGAAGCGCACAGGCCAGATGATCGGCTGTCTCGAGGAAATCGCCTACAGGCAGGGCTTCATCGATCGCGACCAGCTGATCGAACGCGGCAAATTCTTCGCGAAAACAACCTACGGCCAGTATCTGCTAGAACTCTCGGAATAAGCCTCCGCCTCAAGTACCGCAAAAGGTCTTGTATGGGCCGAACTCGGCTGGCGCCGGCGCCTCGAACAGCGACCATTCGGGACGGCGCGCATAGGGGTGGCGCACCACTTCCAGCAATTCGGACCATGGCGCAAGATCGCCCGCCTCCGCCGCGCCGAGCGCCGCCTCGACCAGGTGATTGCGCGGAATATAGAGCGGGTTCTCGCGGTCCATCGCGTCGGCGCGGTCGAGCGGGCTGCCGCCACCCTCGATCCGCTCCCACCATTCGGCGATCCATGGCGCCATCGCATCGGAGGCCGGAAGAAGCCCCTCCAGCGCCCTGCCCTCGCCGCGCAGCAGCATCGCGAGCGCGCGAAAGAAGGAGGTGAAATCGATCCTGTGCTCCTCCAGCCGGTCGAACAGCGCGTCGATCAACGCGCCATCGTCGGCGGCGATGCCCTCCAGCCCCAGCTTCGCGCGCATCCGCGCGTGCCATTCGGCGCGAAAGCGCTCCGGGATTGCGTCGACCAGCTGTTTCGCGCGTTCGACATCGTCGGGGTCGACCGCGTGGATTGCGGGCAGCAGCGCCTCCGCGAAGCGCGCCATGTTCCAGTGCATGATCTGGGGCTGGCGGCCATAGGCATAGCGGCCGTTCGCGTCGATCGAACTGAACACGGTGTTGACCGAGAAACGGTCCATGAAGGCGCAGGGCCCGTAGTCGATCGTCTCGCCGCTGATCGCGACATTGTCGGTGTTCATCACCCCGTGGATGAAGCCGACGCCGAGCCAGCGCGCGACCAGATTGCATTGCAAGCCGATCACCCGGTCGAGCAGCGCGAGATGGGGGTTTGGCGCAGCGCCCAGGTCAGGAAAATGCCGCCGAACGCTGTAGTCGGAGAGTTGCACGACATGGTCGACACCGAAGTGCGCGGCGAAGAACTGGAAGGTGCCAACGCGGATATGACTGCTCGCGACGCGCGTCAGCACCGCACCCGGATGCGCCTGCTCGCGCTGCACGCGGTCCCCGGTTGCGACCGCGGCGAGCGACCGGGTGGTCGGGACGCCCATCGCGGCCATCGCCTCGGATATCAGGAATTCGCGCAGCACCGGTCCGACCGCGGCCTTGCCGTCGCCGTTGCGCGAAAAGGGCGTCGGTCCCGACCCCTTGAGCTGGATATCGAAGCGCGCGCCATCGGGCGCGACCAGCTCACCGAGCAACAGCGCGCGCCCGTCGCCGAGTTGCGGCGAGAAATGGCCGAACTGGTGCCCGGCATAAGCGAGCGCGAGCGGGTTGGCGCCGCCGGGCATCTCCTCGCCCGAAAAGAGCCGCGCGAGTTGATCGTCGCTCGCGTCGGCAACGTCGATACCGAGCCGGTCGGCGAGCGGCCGATTGAAGACCAGCAGCCGCGGCGCCGACGGCTTCGCGGCTTCGGCGGGGGCGTAGAAGCCCTCCATGGAATCGTGAAAACTATTGTCGAACGCAATATCCATGGCGCCTTGTCGAGCGTTGACGTCCCGAATGCAAGTGGCCGGGCGGCACCTCATGCAGCCCGGCCAGCCTGGGCGTCAGCCGTCGATATCGAGGCCGAGCGCGAGACGTCCCGCAAGCTCGAGCTGCGCAGGCTCCTGCAACGGATGGAAGCGCGCACCCTGGATGTCGCGGAAGGCACGCTCGATCGGCGACTTGCGATAGAAGGCGCCGCCGCCTCCAACTTCGAGCGCCAGCTCCACGGTGCGGATCGCGGCGCGACCCGCGACGGTCCGACCGGTCATCACGCGGCTCGTCGTCTCGGGGCCCGGCTGCGCGGTCGCGGCGGTCGCTATCATCGCGGTGAGCGCGGTCTCGGCGGTCCACACCGCATTCTGCATCTCGCCGGTCAGCGAGACCAATCCCGCATTCGCCGGTTTCTTCCGCGCCATCTCCAGCGCCGCGTCGCGAGCGCCTTCGGCAACGCCCAGATAGGCCGAATAGATCAGCGGAAAGGCGATCATGCTGATAATGTGGAATAGCGGATGCCATTTGCCTTGCGGGCGGCGGCCCGACACCGCCGCGTCGGTGACGAACACCGCCTTCAGCTCGACATCGTGCGATCCGGTGCCGCGCATCCCCATCGTGTCCCAGGTGTCGAGGATCGTTACCCCTTCGGCCGAAAAGGGAATGGCGAAATGCAGGACCGTAGCGCCCGCTTCGGGATCGTCATAGACCGCGCTCGTCATCAGCAGACTGCCGGCTTGGCACCCGCTCGAAAACACCTTGCGCGCGTCGATCCGGAAGCCGCCCTCGACCTTCGTCGCGGTCCCCGCCCCCTGCAGCCAGTCCGATCCGCCGCTCGACACGAGCACGAGATTCTCGGCCGCAACGCGCCGCAGCAGCCCATCGGTCGGCGCCTGCATATGCTGCCAGCGCCACGCCGCGACCGCGACCTGATGACAGTGCATCGAAAAGGCGAGCGCGGTCGATCCGCACGCCCGGCCGATCCGGCGCACCACGCAACACAGCGTCGCATGGTCCATCCCGTCGCCGCCAAGCTCGACGGGCACCGCCGCGCCGATCAGGCCCGATTCGCGGAGCAGGTCGTAATTCTCGGCGACAAAACTGCCATCGCGATCGTGTGCGGCCGCGGTCTCCCCGATCTTCGCGGCGATCCGGTCCGCGATGCCATACCAATATTCCGGGGTCTTTTCTTCAGTCGCTACCAACATGTTCGTCTCCATGAATGTCCCTTGATGGCGACGGGTAATGACGGCCCGCGGCGATCGGAGATAGTTCAGGAACTGAATCGACCCCGGTACAGAAACTGAACTCGCGCCGGACACGACTCCTGCGATATGATGCGCGCAGGAGGAGCATAGCATGGCGAATGCCAGTTACGGTCAATTCTGTCCGGTCGCGATGGCGGCCGAGATATTGTGCACGCGCTGGACGATCGTGCTGGTCCGCGAACTTGCCGCAGGTTCCACGCGTTTCAATGACTTGCGCCGCGGCGTCCCGCGCATGTCGCCCGCGCTGCTGTCGCAGCGGCTGAAGGATCTGGAGGCGGCGGGGATCGTCCACCGCACGCCGGTCCATGGGGAATCGGGTGTGTTCGAATATCGACTGACCCGCGCGGGACAGGAACTCGCGCCGGTGGTCGAGGCGTTCGGCATCTGGGGCAAGCGCTGGATCGACGGCGACCTCTCGCTCGAGAAGCTCGATGTGCAGCTTCTGATGTGGGACATGCGCCGCGGGCTCGTCCTCGACCCGATGCCCGACCGCAAGACGATCGTCCAGTTCCGCTACACCGACCTTCCCGCCGACCGCCGTTCATGGTGGCTCGTCGTCGAGCCCGGCGCCGAAACCGAGCTCTGCTCGGTCGATCCCGGCCACGACGTCGACCTTTACGCCGCGACCGACCTGCGCACGATGACCGCGATCTGGATGGGCTATGATTCGGTTGCAGCGGCCACGGCCGATCGGCGCCTCCTGCTCACTGGTGACGACGGACTGACTGCCAGCATCGAGGCATGGCTCGGCCTCAGCCCATTTGCCAAGACCCGTCCGGTTGAGGCCATCGCTGCGGGCTGACGCCGGCGATCTTCATCTTTTCGTGTGCTTTGAGCTATATGGGCGGCGCTCGAAGGATCGGCAGCAAAAACATGGACGCATCGAAAGGAACGTGAATGAAGGTGTTCGTAACCGGCGGGGCTGGCTATATCGGCAGCCACACGCTGGTCCAGTTGCTCGCCGCCGGGCACGACGTCTGCGTCTTCGACAATTATTGCAACAGTTCGCCGGTCGCCCTCGCGCGCGTCCGTCAGCTGACCAATCGCGACGTCGCCATGGTGGAGGGCGATATCCGCGACGCCGACGCCCTGACCGCCGCACTGGTCGATTTCGCGCCGGACGCCGTCATTCACTTCGCGGGGCTGAAGGCGGTCGGCGAATCGAACGAAAAGCCGCTTCTCTATTACCAGACCAACGTCACGGGTTCGACCAATCTGCTGGCGGCGATGGATGCCGCAAACTGTCGGCGCATCGTCTTCTCCTCGTCCGCCACCGTTTACGGCGAAGCGCAATATCTGCCCTTCGACGAAGAACACCCGATCGGTCCGACCAATCCTTATGGCCGCACCAAGGCGATGGTCGAGGGGATCATCAGCGACTGGGCCCGCGCGACGCCTGACGCCTCGGCGGTTCTGCTCCGCTACTTCAACCCCGTCGGCGCGCATGAATCGGGCAGGATCGGCGAGGATCCGCAGGGCATTCCCAACAATCTCATGCCGTTCGTGGCGCAGGTTGCCGTCGGTCGGCGCGCAAAACTCTCGATCTTCGGCGACGATTATGACACGCGCGACGGCACCGGCGAGCGCGACTATATCCATGTCGTCGACCTCGCCGACGCGCATCTGGCGGCGCTCGACTACACCGGCCGCGCGATGGGGTGCGAGGCGATCAACGTCGGCACCGGGCAAGGCGTAACGGTCAAGGAACTCGTCATCACCTATCGGCGAGCAAGCGGCCGGCCCATCCCGCTGGAGATCGTCCCCCGCCGTCCCGGCGACGTCGCCAGAAGCTACGCCGCGACCGCCAAAGCCGAAAAGCTGCTGCACTGGCGCGCGGCGCTCGACGTCGACGCGATGTGCGCCTCCTCATGGCGCTGGCAGTCGGACAATCCGCAGGGTTATCCCATGGCAGGCGAGGTCTGACCATGGCTATCCTGGTCACCGGTATCGCAGGATTCATCGGAATGCATGTCGCGGCAAGGCTGCTCGCGCGCGGAGAAACGATCGTAGGCATCGACAATTTCAACGATTATTACGCCGTTGCCCTGAAGAACGCCCGCATCGCGGAGTTGGAACGCTGCGGCGCCGACCGACTCACCGTCCACACCGCCGATATCGGCGACGAGGCGGCGCTGGCGTCGGCGCTCGGGACTGTGAATTTCGACCGGATCGTTCATCTCGCCGCGCAGGCGGGGGTACGTTATTCGATCGACAACCCCGCTGCCTATGTCCGTTCGAACCTTGCCGGGCATCTCAACATCCTCGAACTCGCGCGTCATCGCAGCGTGACGCACCTCGTCTATGCCTCCTCTTCCTCGGTCTATGGCGCCAACAAGAGCATGCCTTTCAGGGTCGAAGACCGTACCGACCATCCGATCTCGCTTTATGCCGCGACGAAGCGCGCCGACGAATTGATGAGTGAAACCTACGCACATCTGTTCCGCGTTCCGCAGACGGGCCTGCGTTTCTTCACCGTCTATGGCCCGTGGGGACGCCCCGACATGGCGCTGTGGAAATTCACGGCGAACATCCTCGAGGGCAAGCCGATCGACGTCTACAATCACGGCGATATGCAGCGCGACTTCACCTATATCGACGATATCGTCGACGGTGTGCTGCGCAGCCTCGATCATCCCCCAGCCGACGACGGTAAGGAGAAGGCGGGCGGCTTTACCACCCCGCACCGGCTCTACAATATCGGTAACAACAGGCCCGAGCCTCTGATGGATCTGATCGCCGCAGTCGAAGAAGCATGCGGACGAAAGGCAGAACTCAACCTGCTGCCGATGCAGGACGGCGACGTTCCCGCCACTTTTGCCGATATCGACGCGATCGGACGCGATCTCGGTTTCCGGCCGACCACGCCGATTGCCGTCGGAATACCGCAGTTCGTCAGATGGTATCGCGACATCTACCAGTCGCTAGGCGGGTCTACACCGGAGCGGACTATGCAACCCTGACGACGAGCAGCTTGAGTTCATTCACATCTACAGGATTATTGGCTGCGTCGAAGCAACGCAGACGAACCGAGTTGACCCCGGTCAAATCGCACCGCACATTGCCGGTGCCCTGGTTCGTCGTGGCGAACACCGAAAAGTCGTTCGCGGTCTGGGTGGATCGGGTCATCACGACGACATAGTCGCCGATACCCTTGCGTTGCACGGCGGCGACTCCGAATCCCTTCGTGATCCTGGGGGTTCGCGTGCCATCGATGTTCGCCGATGCGAGGATCGCTCCCTGCGCTGCCTCGGGCTCGTTCCGGATCGTCACGTCCGTATCGTAGGAAATCGTGCCGAGCCCGCCAGGACGATTGTCCTTCAGCAAGTTCACAGCCCCATTGCGACAGCAATTTCGCATCCGCAACGTTCCGGTGAAGCCGGGTGCGATTTCGACCAGGTTTGTAACGCCGCCTGCGGCATCAGCCCCGCTCAATCCTTCGATGAGATGGTCTCCGGCCCCGTCGATATAGACGCCCGTCACACAATTCTCGACGTGACTGGCATAAAGGCGCAGCGATCCGCTCAAGATATCGACCGCCCTGGGCATCGAGCGGTTATCCGCGCCGCCTCCGGCGACCGTGGTGGCAGAAATGACTAATTGAAACGCCTGCGCGGCGAGCATGTCGTGCAACCGGATGCCGGAGATGCAGCCGAGGGGCGAACCGAAGATCTCGCTGTCGGAAAAGCGGCAAAGCGCTGCGCCGCCGTCCATCCCGCGCAGTTGGACGCCGATTCCCCGGAATTTCTCTATCAGTACGCTCCGGAGGCCACCGCCTTCTTGCCACGCCTCGCTGTCCACACCGCCCAGCCCGGCGACATTGTTGCAATCGAGGGTGAGCTGCTCGATCGAATTATCGAACGAGCTGGCCTTGCCGTTCCTGACTGTCGTCATGAAAGGACCGGAATGGTCCGGCCCCGCCTTGATCTTCGATCCTCGCTTGTTCTGGCCGCGCAAAATTACCCTGTTTTCGAGATTGAATGGCGCCGACACAGTTAGCTGGCCACGGCCGAGCTGGATGCAGTGCCCCTGGACATCGCCGCGCCAGGCCGCTCCTTCGCCAATGGCCGCGACCAGCTGCTCACGATCGTCGCCCACAAACTGCGATGGCATGAGCGGCCCGCCAGCGATCCATTCTGACACGGTCTGGACGCGCAGGCCCGAACCAGCCTTGAGGCGGTTTCCAACCAGATCGCCGCCGTTGTTCCCCGATAACGACAGCAACGAAACCGGGCGATCATAGGGATCGTCGTCGAACACCACGCCCTGGCTGTTGGCGTTAACCACCTTGACGCGCAGGCCACCCGGATGGTCGTGATAGAAATGCGGTATCGGCGCACCGAATTGGACCGAGACGGGGTTCGCCAGTGCCTTGGTCAGCTCCGGGTCGGCGAACAGACGGACGAATGTCTCCGAACCCGCCTCGAACGCATGAATTTCCAGGTCACACGCCAGCCCCATGGCTTCCGCGATACGATGGGAAATATCCGAAACCTTGGCCAAATTCTTGCTCCGATCATCGGCTCGGACGGCCCGGACCTGCCCTTCTTACTACCGGATTTGCCCTGATCGGCAATTCCCCCTTCGAGACGACGCGGTGTCGGCACCACCGCGTCGTCCAGATAGGAAGGCGGCTTAGGTCACGACATCCAGCCGGATCGAGTCGAGCTGAAGCGTACCTTTCGCACGGCGGGCGGGGCGCGCCCGGGGGTTGATCTGTTGCGGGAACAGGACGACCAGGATCATCGACAAAAACGTCCCCTCCAGCGCGCGCCGGATCGGCGCCGTCGAATAAGTGTTGGTTCCGTCCGGGCCATTGCCACGCAATACGCTGGTCGCCAGCGGTTGCCAGAAGGCGTCGTCGGGGATGAAACGCACCGAGAAGTCGAACCATCCGCTATCGGCAACGGATGGCTTCAGATGCGGCCAGCTGATTCCGCTATCGGGACCGATGCCGAAGCCGGCCGCATCGCTGACCAGCCTGTCGACGCTGATATAATTCACCGCCTTCCCCGATCCGCCCGGCGAATCGTCGATGGTCTGAAAATGCCATGCCAGCACGGCGCCCGGTGGCAACTCGAAATCGACGAGCCGTAGCCGCGTGGTGAGAATGGCATTTTTGAGCGGCGTCGAACTGCTCAGCGCAGCGTGCCACGTCGGCTGCAGGACGAGCGGCAGTTGCAGGAAGCCGGGACCGGGCCAGACATGATTCGCGTCCCACCAAAGGCCGTCGTTCCCTGACAGATCCTTCTCGATGTAACCTTCGGCATTCCAGTCATACGCGATATACTCCTCGGTGAGCGCTTCTCCTCCAAGGCGGGCGCGATACATGCCGGCATCGACGTCGGTTGCGAAATCGTGGTCAAAGAGCGTGGTGCGCGGGATAGCATCGAACGCTGCGAGATTGTCGTCGCGCCAGCGTTCGCGAAGCGAGAGCGTCGCTTGCTCCGCGATTTGGGCCGCGACGAGCGCCTGCCGCTGGCCGACGTCTTCAGCCGGATCGAGGATGATCCAGTAGGGCGCACCGCCGGCGTCGTCGGGATCGCCAGCTTCGACATATTGCAGCGTGTAAAGCTGGCCGGCCTGAATGCGGCCAGCGACCGGCACCCCACCGTTTAGTTCATATACCGGGAGCGCAGGCGCGCTGTTTACCTGCAACGACAGGTGCGATGCCGTCTGGGTGCCGTTGAAGCGCGCCAGGTACAGCTGTTTGTTGTCGGGCAGATAATCGAGATTGCGGGTCCGCGTCACATAGGCATTGCCGCTGCTCGACTCCGTGTCGGTCAGGATGATCGGGGGCGACGTGTGCGCCTTAGCCGGCGAGACGACACTGAAGATCCCGCCGAACGCGGTGCGATATTGCAGCGTGACATAGTGCTGCGCCTTTAGCTGTTCGCGATCGATAAGCTGGCCGGCATGGTCATAGACGGGAACCGGCGCGCCGCCGTTGAGCGCTACCGTCGGAACGTTGACCGACGGACCGGGATAGGTCGAGTTCAGCTGGAACCGATACAGGCGATAGATATCAGGCGTCGTTTCCGTACCATAGGCCGTCTGAAGCGAGATCTGCGAACCGGTCGAGGCCGTAACCCCGCAATAGACGACCTCCTTCCTCTTCATATTGTCGAGTTTCGTTTCGATTGCGGCGAACTGGCCGTCGACCGCTTCGACGAGATCGTTGACCGCTGTCGACAGGGCGTTCGCAATCCACGGCGCTTCGATCCAGTCGGTCGCCGAGAGATCCCAGGCATAGAAGCCGTTGGCGGTATCATCGGGATCGTCGTTGTTGTTCCAGACATAGCTGAGCGTGCCGTTCGGCTGGGTCGTATCGGCGTCGCGCGCTCCGACGGTCTCATAGCGCTGGAATCCGAAGGCGGCTGACGAAATAAGCGCCAGAATGTCGTTCATATCGACCCGCGCAAAGCTGTCGGGCGATCCGGTTTTCACGGCCAGCAATTTGGCAAGCGCCAGATCGGCGGGGGAAAGAATAGGTGCAGTTGCGGCTTCACATGACATTCGATTCTCCTTGAGAAAGGACGAAGGATCATCGTCCCGAAACCGTCATGGAACCGTCACGGAAAGTAGGAAATAGGCCGACAATCCTATTTTAGCTGCCTATTGAACGCCGCAGCGGGTCAGATTGCATGGCCGCCGTATCAAATGGTTGTGCGCTGTCCGGGGAGCCCTTATGAGCGACGTCATCGCGTCCTCCTCCTCTCGATCGCCGCCCGACTGACCCCATGAAACGCCTGTTCGATGTCCTGCTCGGTCTGGCTCTGGCTCCCGTTGCCGTCATCGCGTGCCTCGCCGCCGCGATTCCCATCGCGATCGAAGCGAAAGCCTCGCCGCTGTTCTTCCAGACACGCCTCGGACTGCGCGAGCGTCCGTTCCGTTTGCTGAAGTTGCGGACCATGCACGTCGCCACGCCCAGCGTCGCATCGCATCAGGTTGGCGCCGCCAGCATCCTCGTTACGGGCCGCCTCTTGCGCCGCCTCAAGATCGACGAGCTGCCGCAAATCTGGAACGTTCTCAACGGGACCATGTCCTTCGTCGGCCCGCGACCGGGGCTTCCGAACCAGGTCGAATTGACCGAAGCGCGACGAACGCAGGGCGTATTCGACCTCGTTCCCGGCATCACCGGCGTCGCACAGATTCGCGGGATAGATATGTCGACCCCGGACAAGCTGGCGCTAATCGACAAAAGCTACGACGGTCCTTGGTCGCTCGCGCAGGATTTGCGGATCCTGTGGGCAACCGCGACAGGCGCCGGGTCGGGCGATGCCGCATCCGGGCCGCAAAGCCGATGACCCGCGACCGGTATCTGGTGGTCGGCGCCAATGGCGAGCTCGGGCAGGCACTGCTGCGCGAGCTGGGCCCCGAAAGAGCCATTGCCGCGACGCGGAAGGCGGACACGCCGCTGCCAGGCTTCGAACATGTCCGAATCGGCCAAGACGGCACTCCGCCTGCCGGGACTCTCGCGCGCTGCGCGGCTGTCATCAATGCTGCCGGCAGCGCAACGGGCGACAAACCGACGCTACAGTCGGCGAACATAGATCTTCCCCGGGCGATCGCGCACGCCGCGAAAGATGCCGGCGTTCCCCGGCTGGTTCAGGTCAGCAGCTTTTCCATTCTCGGCGCGGCCGAGCATATCGACGATCGGACTGTCGAGCGACCGATCAATGCATATGGCCGATCGAAGGCCGCGGCCGAGCATGTCCTGCTAGGAAATTCCGATGACGCATTTTCGGTCGAATGCGTACGATTGCCCTTTTTGTTTTCAGCGGCTAAGCCTAGCCTGCTGGCTCCGCTTTTATCGCTGGCAACCCGGCTGAGGCACCTGCCGGCCGCTTCGGGACACCCCGTTCGGCGCTCCATGATCACCTATGCCGACGCCGCGCGCCAATTGGCAAATGCCGCGCGGTCGGGGACAGGCGGAATATCTTTCGCAGCCGATCCCCGGCTTTTCGACTATGACCTTCTCGGCGTGGTGCTGGTTGAGGAGGCTCGTATGAGGCTTCGTATCGTCTCCCTACCGCGGATCGTCGTCGCCGGCGCCGACCGGCTCTTCCCCGCGATCGGGCGTCGGCTATTCCGATCGAGCGTCCTCGACCCGCGGGCAAATCGCGCCGGCAACCAGCCGTTGGGCCTTGAGGACGAACTGCGCAAACTGGTGCGATCCACATACGGCTCTTAGACGCCGCGGCTTGGCGACAGCTGCCTCGACAAGCCAAATCCTGTCGGATATGGGCGGCCCCCTGCAAAACCTTAAGGACGTTTATGACCCCGTTCCAGCTTGACGACGCTTCGATATTTCTCACGGGCGGCACCGGCTCCTTCGGCAAGGCTTTCGTTCGGCACGTCGTCCAGACCGCGAAGGCCCGGCGACTGGTAATTTTTTCGCGCGATGAACTTAAGCAGTTTGAAATGGCGCAGGAGTTTCCCGAATCGAAATATCCTTTCCTCCGCTATTTCATCGGCGATGTCCGTGATGTCGACCGCGTCCGCCGGGCAATGGAGGGCACCGATACGGTCATTCATGCCGCCGCGCTTAAACAGGTTCCAGCGGCGGAATATAATCCGTTCGAATGCATCAAGACCAATGTCATCGGCGCCCAGAACATCATTGAAGCCTGCCTCGACCTGGGCGTGAAGCGCGTCGTTGCGCTTTCGACCGACAAGGCGGCAGCACCGGTCAACCTCTATGGTGCGACGAAGCTCTGCTCGGACAAGCTGTTCATCGCCGCCAACAATATACGCGGTAGCCGCGACATCCGCTTCAGCGTGGTCCGCTACGGCAACGTCATGGGCAGCCGCGGTTCGGTCATTCCTTTCTTCCTCGGCCGCCGCGACCACGGCAGCCTGCCAATCACCGACCCGTCGATGACGCGTTTCAACATCTCGCTCGACGGCGGTGTTTCGCTGGTGATGTGGGCTCTAAATCATGCCGAGGGTGGTGAAATCTTCGTACCCAAGATTCCGTCCTATCGCGTCACCGATGTCGCAACCGCGGTCGCGCCGGCCGCGAAACAGGAAATCATCGGTATTCGTCCTGGTGAAAAGATCCACGAGGAAATGATCACCGCCAGCGACAGCCCCAACACTGTCGATCTCGGCAGCTATTTCGCCATCCTGCCGCCCGGCGACCCCGACGCGATCGACCGCTATTGCGACCGCGTGGGCGCCAAACTGGTTCCGGCGGGCTTCTCATACGACAGTGGCACGAACGAGGACTTCCTGTCGGTCGACGATATCCGCAGCCTAATCCAGCAGCATGTCGATTCCGCCTTTGCCGTTGACGGTCAGTAATGCGGCCTATCCCCTATAGCCGGCAGGAAATTAGCGACGCCGATATCGCGGCGGTTGTCAATACCCTCGGGTCGCCGTTTCTTACCCAAGGACCGGCGGTCGCGCGTTTCGAGGCCGACTTCGCGGCGCTCCACAGCGGCAACCACGCGGTCGCGGTGTGCAACGCGACTGCCGCGCTCCACCTCGCCTGCCTCGCGCTCGGCGTCGGCCCGGGCGATATCGTGTGGACGTCGCCGATCAGCTTCGTCGCATCGGCCAATTGCGCCCTCTATTGCGGCGCGGATGTCGATTTCGTCGACATCGACCCGGTGACCCGCAACATGTCGGTCGGCGCGCTCGCAGAACGGCTCTCCGCTGCCGAGCGCGACGGCCGGCTACCCAAGGTCGTGATCCCTGTCGATTTCTCCGGCCTGCCCTGCGACCTCAAGGAAATCCGGTCGCTCGCCGACCGCTATGGCTTCAGGATTGTTTCGGACAGCTCGCACGCCGTCGGCGCCACTTATCGCGGCGAACCGATCGGCCGCTATGCCGACATCAGCGTCTTCTCCTTTCATCCGGTGAAGATCGTGACGACCGGCGAAGGCGGACTGTGCCTGACCGACGACGCAGCACTCGCCAACCGCATACGGCTGTTGAGCAGCCACGGGATCACCCGCGACGCCGCGCAGATGCAAAGCGGTGGCGAGGGCGCCTGGTATTACGAGCAGATCGATCTCGGCTTCAACTATCGCATCACCGACATTCAGGCCGCGCTGGGCAGCTCGCAACTGACGAGCCTCGACGAGAAATTTCGTCGCCGGGACGATGCCGCGCGCCGCTACGACGACAAGCTCGCCGGGCTCCCTCTGAAGCTTCCGGTTCGACCGAACGATCGGCAATCGGCGCATCACCTATACGTCGTGGAAGTCGCCGACAGCACCTCGCGGGGCGACGTCTTCGCCGCACTGCGCGCCGACGGGATACTGGTGAACGTCCACTATATCCCGATCCACCTCCAGCCCTATTATCGGGCGCGCGGCTTCGCGCCCGGCGATTTTCCGGCCAGCGAGGCCTATTATGCCGGCGCGATCACGCTTCCGCTGTTTCCGTCGCTCGACCCGTCCGAACAGGATTATGTCGTCGATCGACTCAGCCGCGCGATCGGCGCCTGACGGCAAAATCCATGGAACTCGCGCTCGGTACGGTGCAGTTCGGCCTCGCCTATGGTTTTGCGGGTGGCAACCACCCTGTTTCGGAATCTGAAGCGCGGACCATATTGGCAGCGGCCTATGAAGGTGGCATCCGTCGCCTCGATACTGCGCCGGCCTATGGCGACATCGAAGAACGGCTCGGCGCGCTCTGCGGGCGGCTGGATTTCAGCATCGTCTCGAAGATTCCGGCAATGCCCGAAGGACTCGACAGCGCCGAGGCGGTGTCGTGGCTGCGCGCATCGGTCGACCTCAGTCGCCGGCGGCTAGGCGACCGGCTGTGCGGGATCATCTTCCACGACGCGTCACTGCCGATCGGGCCCCATGGCGCCGCGCTCCGCGAGGCCTTGGCCGACACGTTGGCAGGAAGCGGAATCCGCGTCGGGGCATCGCATTATTCAGCGGAAACGCTGCCCGGCGCAGCACTATGGCCGGACCATGTTATGGCTCAATTGCCCGGCAACGCCTACGATCAGCGCATCGACGGCCTCGCCGAAGCGCTTACGGACACCGAGGTTTCGATGCGCTCGGCGTTCCTGCAAGGCCTGCTCCTCGTTGACCGCGACCGGGCCGTCGCGCGCGTGCCCCAGGCGGCAGGCTGGCTCGCCCGCTGGGACCGATGGTGTGCGGAAGCCGGCCTATCGCGCCTCGCAGCTGCCTTGGCCGTTACGAAAAGCTTCGATACGGTCGATTATTGCCTCGTCGGCGTCGACAGCACGGCGCAGTTGCGCGATATCGTCACGGCGTGGAATGCGACATCGGCGATCGAGGCCCCCGAACTGGCGGGCGACGACCCGCACGTTCTTGATCCCCGGCAGTGGCGGAGCTGACATGTCCGATACCGTAGCGCTCATTCAGGCCCGCATGTCGAGCAGCCGCTTGCCTGGAAAGGTGCTCGCCGATCTCGGCGGCCTGCCGATGATCTGCTTCATGGCCGACCGCGTCCGTCGGGCTCGGGGAATCGACCTGGTCGCGGTGCTGACCAGCGACGACCCATCTGACGATCCGCTCGCGGCCGCAGCGGAGGCCCATGGCGTACCGGTAGTGCGCGGGCCGCTGAACGACGTTCTCGCACGCTATGTCGTCGGCGCCGACGTCTTTGACGCCAGGACCATTCTCCGGCTGACCGGCGATTGCCCGTTGATCGATCCGGCCCTGATCGCACAAGTGGTCGCGTTGCATCGGTCGGCCGGGGTCGACTATGCCAGCAATGTCGACCCGCCCGGCTTTGCCGACGGGATGGACACCGAATGCTTTACACGCGACCTGCTCGACCGCGCAGACCGGCTCGCCGTTTCGGGGCCCGAACGCGAACATGTGACGCTCTGGATGCGGGCGCCGGAAAGCGGTGCGTCGCGCGCAAACCTGACGGCCGCCGTCCCCGCTTCGCATCTGCGGCTGACCGTCGACTATCCCGACGATCTGGCGCTCGTTCGCCGGATCGTCGGGGCGCTGGGCGGCGAATGCGATTATTTCGACATTTTGCGGCTACTGCAACAGGATGCCGGCTTGCTGGAAGCCAACCCGCACGAACGGAACGAAGCCTTGAAAAGCTGATATCGGCTGTCTAGAGAACCGCCAACTGCCCTCCCCGCACCCCCATATTCCGGAGACTTTCCGATGCAACGCTGCAGCAAATGTGGCCTCCCCGAAACCCACGAAACCATCGCCTTCGACGACGAGGGCGTGTGCAACGTGTGCCGCCAGATCGAATTCAAGGAAAACCGGATCGATTGGGCCCAGAAGAAGGGCGAACTCGACGCCCTGATCGCCGAGCATCGCGGCAAATACGACTATGACTGCATCGTGCCCTTCAGCGGTGGCAAGGACAGCACCTGGACGCTCTACTATCTGGTGAAGGAATATGGGATCAAGCCGTTGGTCGTCCGCTTTGACCATGGCTTCTTCCGTCCCGGCCTCGAGGAAAACACCAAGAAGGTGTGTCGCGAGCTCGGCGTCGACATCATGACCTTCACCCCGAACTGGAAGGTCGTGCAGCAGCTGATGCTCCAGTCCTTCCTCGAAAAGGGCGATTTCTGCTGGCATTGCCACACCGGCATCTTTTCCTACCCCATGTGGGTTGCGCTGGAGAAGAAGGTTCCGCTGATCTTCTGGGGTGAGCCCTCGTCCGAATATACCGCCTATTTCAGCTACGAGCAGGAAGAGGAAGTCGACGAGAAGCGGTTCAACCGCTACGTCAATCTCGGCATCAGCGCCGACGACATGTTCGTGCGCCTCGGCGGCAAGGTCGACCCGCGCGATCTCAAATGCTTCTCATATCCGCCGCTCAAGGACCTGCGCGCGCTCAATTATCGGTCGGTCTGCCTCGGCTCGTACATTCCGTGGGATGTGCCGAAGCAGTCGAAGATCATCATGGACGAACTGGGTTGGCAGGGCGACGAGGTCGAGAACGTCCCTCCGCAATACCAGTATGAGAAGATCGAATGCCAGATGCAGGGCGTTCGCGATTACATCAAATATATCAAGCGCGGCTACACCCGCCCGTCGCATCTGGTGGCGATCGACGTTCGGCAGGGCAATATCACCCTGAACGAGGGGCAGCACCTGATCGACGAGTTCGAAAACCGCCGTCCGCCCAGCCTCGACAATTTTCTGAATTTCGTCGGCCTCAGCGAGGCGGAATTCAACCGCATCGCGATGGAGCACATGGTCTCGCCCTATCAGCACGATCCCGACGCGGTCCGCCCGGGCAAGAAGACCCACGATTTTGAACGCTGGTCGCGCGTCGGCGCGATGCCCAAGGGGGTGCGGGACGAAATGCTGGCGCGCTACGAAATGCGTACCGGCAAATCGTTCACCTTCGCCGACGACGAGGCCTGAGCGCCCTGATGACCGTTGTCGGCATCATCGATTATCGCGCAGGCAACATCCGGTCGATCCGAAACGCTTTCGAGCATATCGGTTGCGAGACGCGTCTCGTCACAGACGCGGCCGAGCTGGACGGCGTCAGCCATGTCATCCTGCCCGGCGTGGGCGCCTTCGCCTTCTGCATGCGACGGCTTTCCGAAAGCGGGATGCTGCCGGCGCTGGAACAATGGGCGCTTGTCGAACATCGCCCACTGCTCGGCATTTGCGTCGGAATGCAGTTGATGGCCCGCCGCGGGCTCGAGCTTGGCGATCATGAAGGACTGAACTGGATGGGCGGCAAGGTGCTGCCGCTGATCGCCAATGGCGCCCGGGTGCGCGTCCCGCACGTCGGCTGGAACGACGTGATGTTCGACGAGCCGTTCGGGGCCTTCGCTGCAGGCAGCAAGGCCGATTTCTATTTCGACCACAGCTTTGCCTTCTTCGATCCCGAGTTCGGCGAGACGATCGGCCGTTGCACCCATGGCCAGGATTTCGCCGCGGTCATCCGCCGCGGCAATGTCGTCGCGGCACAGTTCCACCCCGAAAAGAGCCAGGATGCCGGCATCCGGTTCCTCGAAGGCTTCCTCGCGCTGTAATCGCCATGCTGAAGAAACGCCTCATCCCCAAGCTACTGATCCAGCACCGCCAGATCGGTTCGATGGTTCGGCCGGTGCTCGTCACGACGCGCCAGTTCGATCAGTCCTTCGACGTCGGCGACCCCGTCTCGCAAGCGAAAATATATCAGGCGCAGATGGCCGACGAGCTCATCGTCCTGAACATCGACCGGACCCCGATCGGTTCCGACGAGCTTCTTCTCGGGATCATCGAACGGCTCGCCAGCGAAACCTTCATGCCGCTCGCCGTGGGCGGCGGCGTTAGCAGCGCCGAGGACTTCGGTCGGCTGCTCGACCACGGTGCCGACAAGGTGGTGATCAACACCGTCGCCGCGGAGAATCCGGACATCATCGACGCCGCGGCCGGGCAGTTCGGTGCGCAATGTGTCGTCGTCTCGATCGACTATCGCCGCGACGACGACGGCACCCCGCGCGTCCATACCGACCGGGCCTCGCGCCGCACCGAGCGCAGCGTCGTCGAATGGGCGCACGAAGCGGCGCAGCGCGGCGCGGGGGAGATCGTGCTGGTCGACGCCGACCGCGACGGCACGGGAAAAGGGCTCGATTGCGCGCTATGCGCTGAAGTCGCCTACAGCTTGCCCATTCCGGTCATCCTTTCGGGCGGCTGTGGCATCGCAAGCCATTTTTCGGACGGCGTATTGGACGGCGGTGCGGAGGCGATCTCCGCTGGCACCTTTTTCGCGTTTCGCGATCAGAACCCGATCCAGACCCGCTCGCACGTCCGCAACAGCGGCATCGACATCCGCATGGAAACCTGATGCGGATCGATTCGGCACCCCATTGGGAAAATGACGTCGTACGGCTCGCCGTTCTGACCCCCGAAGATGTCAGCGACTCCTATGTCGCCTGGCTCAACGACCCCGAAATCAATCGCTATCTCGAAAGCCGTTTCGTGGTCCATGATCACAACGGTGTTGCCGCCTATATCGAATCGATGCTGGCCAGCCCGGCATCGCTGTTCCTTGCGATCCATTCGAAGGCGCTCGGTCAGCATGTCGGCAATATCAAGATCGGACCGATCGACCGCCATCACGGACTGGGCGAGATCGGCCTGATGATCGGTGCGCGGGCCGCCTGGGGGCGCGGCATCGCGACTCATGCCATCGCGGCGGTCGCCGACATCGGCTTCCGCGACCTCGGGCTGCGCAAGCTCACCGCGGGCTGCTATGCCGACAACAAGGGCAGCCAGATCGCGTTCGAACGCGCCGGTTTCATGGTCGAGGCCATTCGCCGCGCGCATTTTGTTTCGGACGGACGCCTCGAGGATCTCGTGCTGCTTGCCCGCTTCGCCGACAATTGACGGGTCATCGGCCCGACCACGACAGGAGTATCGACAATGCGCCATTTCGACCGTTCGGAAGCCATGCTTGCCCGGGCGGAAAATGTCATCCCGCTGGGAAGCCAGACGTTCAGCAAAAGCCGAACGCAATTCCCGGTCGGCGTGTCGCCGCTCTACCTCGATCGAGGCAAGGGCAGCCACGTCTGGGATGTCGACGGAAACGAATATGTCGATTTCATCAGCAGTCTCTGCTCGGTAACGCTCGGCTACGCCGATCCTGACGTCGACGGCGCGGTTCGCGACCAGCTCGATCGCGGCGTCATCCTGTCGCTTCCAGCTTCGCTGGAGGCCGAAGTCGCCGAGCTGATCTGCGAGATGGTGCCGTGCGCGGAAAAGGTCCGGTTCGGCAAGAACGGCTCTGACGCGACCTCGGGCGCCATCCGGATCGCGCGCGCCTTCACCGGCCGCGACCATGTGGCCGTCTGCGGCTATCACGGCTGGCAGGACTGGTACATCGGCACGACGGCGCGCAATCGCGGTGTGCCGGCGGCGACCCGCGAGCTCTCGCACCCGTTCCTGTACAATGACCTCGCATCGCTTGAACGCGTCTTTGCCGAATGGCCGGACCATATCGCTGCGGTGATCCTCGAACCGATGAACATCGAATATCCGGCGCCCGGTTTCCTCGAAGGAGTGCGCGAGCTGGCGACGCGGCACGGCGCAATTCTCGTATTCGACGAGACGATCACGGGCTTCCGCTATGCCAACGGCGGGGCGCAGGAACTCTTCGGCGTCATGCCCGATCTCGCGACATTCGGCAAAGGGCTGGCGAACGGCTACCCGGTATCGGCCGTCGCCGGGCGCGCCGACGTGATGCAGATGATGGAAGAGGTCTTCTTTTCCTTCACCTTCGGCGGAGAACTCCTGTCGCTAGCCGCGGCGAAGGCAACGCTCGAAAAGCTGAAGCGCGAACCCGTCGTCACGCGGATCGGCGCGCTCGGCGAAGGATTGAAATCCGCGGTGCGTTCGATCATCGACGAAACGCAGATTGCGCATGTCCTCGACATCAAGGGCCATCCGAGCTGGTCGTTCCTGACCATCAGCGACCAGCCCGGCGCGAGCAGCTTCGCGATCAAGACCTGGCTGATGCAGGAATGGCATCAGCGCGGCATTCTGAGCTACGGCACGCACAACCTCAGTTTCGCGCATGGCGACACGGATCTCGCGGCGCTGCTCGACACCTATCGAGTATTGTTCCCGCGGCTCCGAGACCTGCTTGCCGCCGGCACGCTCCTCGAAGCGCTGCGCTGCCCGCCGCTCGAACCCCTCTTCAAGGTTCGCTGACCGGATCGGAGCAGGCCGTGCAGATCATCGTCCGTGCCGACGCATCTCCCCGTATCGGGATCGGCCATGTCCGCCGGTGCCTGACGCTCGCACGGGCGCTTCGAAAATTCGGCGCTGATGTCCGGTTCGCGGTCCAGGAATGGGGCGCTGACCTTGCGCCGCTTCTCGCCGAATTCGCCGACGGCGCACTGCGCCTCCCTTCGCCCCTCCCGGAACAGGATGCCGATCCGGTAAGCTGGCTCCCGCACGGGCAGGTCCATGATTTCCAGGAGTTGCTGGCAGCACTCGCTCGCGGGCGGCCGGACTGGATCATCGTCGATCATTACGCGCTGGATGCCGAATGGCACGATCTGGCCCGCTACGAACTCGGTTGCAGAATTCTGGTGATCGACGATCTCGCCGATCGTCCGCTCCGCGCCGACCTCGTCGTCGACCCCAACTGGGATCGCGATCACCGGACCAAATATCGCGATGTGGTCGGCGAGGCCGAGTTACTCGGCGGCCCGCACTATGCCCTGATCGATCCGCGCTACGGGACCGGCGAGCCTCACGAACAATCGAACGGCGTGGCATCGATAGGCCTGTTCATGGGCGGGACCGACCCGGCCCGCGCGACGGTCCCCGTTCTCGAAACGGTGCGAGCTGCAGGGTTCGGTGGCAAAATCGGTATCGTCACGTCGGGGATGAACCCCAACATTGCTTCGATTCAAGCTGCCGCCAGCACCGACGGTGACGTCGAAGTCGACGTAGACCTTCCCGATCTCACGGCCTTTTTTCGGCATCACGACCTCTTCATTCTGGCGGCGGGCGGCACCACGTGGGAACGCATGGCCAGCGCCGCTCCAGCCATCGCGGTCATCACCGCGGAGAACCAGCGCGAGATCGCCAACCAGCTTGCGGACGAGGGTCTCCAGTGGCTGGTACAGGCCGGCGACTGGGCGTCGCTGCGCGCAATGCTGCCTGCGATCCTCGCCGATCCGGACGGCCGACTGGAGCAGGCCCGGCGCTGCCGAAAACTCGTCGATGCCAGGGGCGCGGAGCGCGTGGCGGCGGCTTTGCTGACCCTCGACGATGCTTCTGTGACGACGCGGCGGGCGACACGCGACGATGCGGCGGCCATCCTCGCGTGGCGTAACGATCCCTATGTCCGTGCGGTATCGCGCGACGCTCGTATAATCGAATGGGAGGCGCATCGTGCATGGTTCGAACGCATCGCCGCGTCGCCGGACCATCTCCTGCTGATCGCGGAGAAAAACGGCGTTCCGATCGGGGTCGTCCGATTCGATCGCCTTGCCGATCGGCACTACGAAATTTCACTCTATCTCAACCCGATCGTCACCGGCCGGCGGCTCGGCCTTCCGATGATTAGGGCGGCACAGCAGGCGCTCAGCCGCAAGGAGGGGCGCGATCTCGTCATTCTGGCCGAGACATTGCCCGGAAACGCTGTTTCGCAGCGCCTGTTCCGCAATGCCGGCTATGCGCAGTCAGGCGATCGCTTCGAACTACAGCTTCTCTTCCGGCCCTGAGCGATGCTTGTCCCGCCGTTCGGAGCGGGATAGGGAGCGGTCACCCCCCGCGGCGACCGCGAGCGCGACGCCTCACCTTTTTGATATCTGGATAACAGGAATAGCGAGATGAAAATTGGCAACCGGGAGATTGGTGCGGGTCACCGCCCCTATTTGATCGCCGAAATGTCGGGCAACCATAACAACTCGCTCGACCGCGCGCTGGAAATCGTCGACGCTGCCGCCGCGTCGGGCGCCGATGCGATCAAGCTGCAGACCTATACCGCCGACACGATGACGCTAGACCTGCACACGGCGGATTTCATCATCGACGACCCCAAGAGCCTGTGGAACGGGCGCAATCTCTATGACCTTTATGATGAGGCGCATACGCCGTGGGACTGGCATGCGCCGATCATGGAGCGGGCAAAATCGCTCGGGATCGCGTGCTTCTCTTCGCCCTTCGACCATAGCGCCGTCGACTTCCTCGAAACGCTCGACGTGCCGGCCTACAAGATCGCTTCGTTCGAACTCGTCGACATTCCGCTGATTGAGCGCGTCGCAGCGACTGGAAAACCGATGATCATGTCGACCGGGATGGCAACCGTGGCCGAGATCGGCGAAGCCGTGCTCGCCGCGCGGCGCGCGGGCGCCCAGGACATCATCCTGCTCAAATGCACCAGCACCTATCCTGCCGAACCGATGAACACGAACCTCGCCACCATTCCGGCGATGCGGCAGACTTTCGGATGTGAGGTCGGCCTGTCGGATCACACCATGGGCACGGGCGTTTCGGTCGCTTCGGTCGCGCTCGGTGCGCCGTTGATCGAAAAGCACTTCACCTTGGCGCGCGCCGACGGCGGCGTCGACAGCGCCTTTTCGATGGAACCCTCGGAGTTTCTAGCCTTGCGCGTCGAATGCGACCGCGCTTGGCAGGCCATCGGTGGGATCGCCTTTGGCGGCACACCGGCCGAGGACGGCTCGCGCATCTTCCGTCGCTCGCTCTATATCGCGAAGGACATGCAAGCAGGTGATATGCTGACGGCCGAGAATCTCCGCGCGATACGGCCCGGCTACGGCTTGCCGCCGAAGTTTCTTGCGACTCTGATCGGCAAGCCGGTGGCGCGCGCAGTTTCGGCCGGCACGCCCGCCAGTTGGTCGCTGTTCATACCCATCGAAGATTGATCGCCGCGTCCGTCATCCGCGGCTGGCGGAAAAGCTACGGGCGACGAAGATCCGCACGATCAGGAACCACAGGCACGCCGACAGCGCCGACAGAACAGCGACACCGGGATCGTGCGGTCCGGCCATCCCGACCAGTGCAATAAAGCCGGTCACCGCAACGCTGTTTGCGATTGCTAGCGACGAGTAACGATTGGTAGCCTGGAGCATGATCGAATAGGGATTGAAGAAGAAGATCAACGCGAGGACGGTCACAGCCAATCCGGTCGAATATTCGGTGGCGATACCATAGATCAACATATTGAGCTGCACCGCCAGATACCCGCCCGCGGCGACCGTGAAGATTACGATCGGCACCGCAAACCGCTCATAATATTTCGCGCGGGCGAACAGGGCGGACCGATCGGCTTCCGACATGCGGACGACCATCCGATGGAAGTGAACGCCCAACAGGAACGCTCCCTGCGCCGCGATCATCTTGGGTAGCAGCAGTTTGGTCAGAATGCCGAGCTGCTCCAGCGTTAGCGCCGCTACGCCGAACAGGCGCTCTTGGTTGAAGAACAGCATGCCCGATGCGGCGGAAGCAATCGCGGTCAAGCCGAGCTTGAAATGCGCGGCGAAAACCGCCGGCACTTCGCGGGCGGTCGTCCAGCGCAGCTTCAATATCCCGACGTGCCAGGCATAGAAGAGCAGGATCGGCAGCGCGACCACCTCGCCCCATAGCGCCATCTTCGCAAGCGGCGGCGTGAAGAAGCCGAGGATCACGATGTCGAGGATGACGACAATCGACTTGATGAAATAAGCAATCGGATGCGTAAAGCTGCTGCGCGACGACCGGCACGCCGACAGCACCATCATGTTGGACGCGGCGCAAAACAGCGTCAGAAAGATCGAGACGAACGCGAACAGCGAAATTGCAGAGGCGATGGCCGCTACGGTCGCCGCGCTTGCGAGCAGCAGCCCCATGCCCGTAAGGAAGAACAGGCCGATCCTGCGACTTTGCCTCGACACGCGACCGGGATGGAAGAGCGGCTGGTTATAAATCAGCTGGGAAAAGCCCAGCGCGCCGAACTCGGTGAACAGGGTCGCGAGGAGCAAGATCGTCGAAACCGCGCCGAAGTCGGTATTGCCGAGCAGAAAGGACAGTATGATAATGCGAAGCGCGTGGATGACTGTGGCCATCGCAAGCAACAGGGTCGACGAGAAGAAATACTGCATCCCGCCTATCGATCGCCGTATTTGAGCAGCGCACGCGCCTTCTCTACCAAGGTCGGTCGCCGCTCGATCGGAGCGCCAACCGGCGCTTCGTTCTTTCCGGGGGACATCAGGGTGTCGAATTCGAGCTGGCGCACGATATCGCCGAAATCCCCGCCCTCGAACGCCTGTTGCTCGCCGGACGATACCGCCTTCAGGTGATTGACGAATGTCGGCGCGACCCGGTCCATGGCGTGGATGAACTTCACGATCTGACGACGGCGCGTCGCGTCATCAGGCAGATCGATTGGCTGGCCGGGGCCAAGTAACGTCGGGCAGACACCAGCAGTCTGATAGGTGCTGACCGCTAGCGATATCACCGGTTTGCCGCGCCACACGGCCTCCATGACCGAACTTCCGGCGTTCAGGACAACAAGGTCGGACGCTTCGATCAGCGTCGATGTGTGGATTGCGGAGGTCGGCTCGACGTAGCGAATTCCCCGCCGCGCGCAATAGTCGCGATAATGCTCGTCGGCCCGATTGCCAAAGCTTACACCGACTCGCTGCGCCCATATCGGATGGCCGCGGATCAGGAAATCCTCGAAGGGGACATCGAGCGCCGACTGCAGATAGTCGATCGCCTCGAAATTATCGACCCATTCGACCCGCCAGTCGCTGTGCCCCCAGATTTCGTAGTTGCTCGAGGGAAGAACCAGCACCTTCGGCGCTTTCCCGATCTGGCTTATGAGGTCCGAGTAATTTCCTTCGCCGCGCTTCTGGAAATCGCGCCACTCGTTGCTGCCGGTCCGGTGGACACGCCCCGCGATGATCCGCTCGGCGCGGACCCGATCCTCTTCGGCGAGTTCGGAATCGCCGACGATTCTACACATGTCATGAATATGACGTAGCCCCAGGCAGTTCTCGCGGGGCAGCAGCATCAGCCCGTCGCCAAACCACGACCGCTCGTAGGACATGAAGTCGACGCCGCAAGCCGTCGCCGCATCGACCACTCCCTTGAGTATGTCGATACGACCATTGAAGAGGAGGATCAGGTCGACGTTGCAGCTCTCGATCCATTTCACGGCCGAGTGATAGCCAGCCCGATACGCGTGCAGCAGGCCGCGTCCGCCGATATCCGGACTGACGTCGCTTGCCACCTCGGCTCGAACCAGCGCTGCGCGGTTGGAGATTATTGCCTGTTCTTCGCCTTCGACTGGAATGTCCTTGGTCGACCAGTCGATCGCGAATTGCCGGTGCGAACGCGCTTTCGCGCTGCGCCCCAATCGGCATTTGACACAATGGTCGACCGATCCGAAGCCGACCGTCTGATATTGCTTATCGTAGCATTTCTCCAGCGACCCGTTGCAGACGAGTTCGCTGGTTTCCGCGCCATTGTCGCTGGCCAGCGTCAACAAATAGTCGCGCTGGAAGGCGTGGGGGCGCCACGGATAGATTTGGACGACCCCGACATGCCGATACTGCCGTCTGTCCGAGGCTTTGTTCATCTTCCGGCCTCGCGGGCCGGGAGCTCTTTCAGGAAGACGAGTTCGAAACCCAGCGCCCGCGCGAAAATCGACGCGGCAGCAATGGCCGAGATGGCCATGATCGACAGGAGAAGCACCGGCAGATTGGCAGGACTGATCAAAACGCACAGCAGCAGCGCCGCAGCGATGTAGCAAAAGGCAACCCGGCCAAAGAACAAATTTCCCGCGCGCATCGCCCGCTGAAACAGCCCCAGCATGAAGCCCAGCAATGCAAATCCGATAGCCATGGCCAGATAACCGAAGTCGTAGACCACGCTTGCCGCGGCCGGGATGAAATATCCGTCATAGTCGGTCGCGGTGAGTTGATAGCCGAACCTGCTCAGGAACATGTCCTGAAAACCCGAAAAGGCGGTCGATACGCCCGGATTGACGTCGACAATGATGACGTTGCCCACCCACGCCACATGGAAGGCGTACAGAAGGACGGCGGTCCCGAAATTTGAAACATCGTCAACGCTTTCCAGTCCACTCGAATAGGGGATCGAATAGCATTGCGCCATGATCTCGATCGCTGGTTGCGCGAGGTGGATGCAGAGCTGGCTCAGATAGTCGCCAGCGCTCGCCGCGCCAAATGCTGTCGCGCGCAGCGCGAAGATCGCACCGAACAGAATCGCCACGACAATGCCGCCGACGATGAGCCGGGCTCTCGTCAGAAAGCTAGGCAGCCGCGGCAGACCGATCGCGCCTCGCCCAAGCATCGCCGCCGCAGCTACGGCGACCGCAATCAGCAGCGCAGTGCGCCCGCCCGTGATATAAGTCAGACCGAGCATTCCGGCGATCACGAGCCCAAGAACGATGAAGCGTTCCCGCCCCCATTTTTCCCAGTCGAATATCATATTGATGAGCGGAAGATACACGGCCGCCGAGAAAATATTCCCCGCGACGCTGATCAGGCCGCCACGTTCACCCACGCGGTTGAATTCGGCGCGGGCGGCCGCGATCCCCAAATTGACATAGTCGATACCGCGAATCTCGGTCCGGTCGTAAAACATGGCCCACAGGCCGAGCAGAGCAATCACAGCCACGATGATATTGAACAGAGCCGAGGTCGGCCGCCTGTTGGCCCTATCGACCGACCGCAGCGAGGCGACGGTATAGCCGCCCAGCGCTGCGTAGCTCGCACCGGTCAGCAGAAGGACAAAACCGATCGCCCAGAATTTGAACATCAGCCCGGTGTAGAGGGCCGCAATAAGCGCAAAGCCGATCGTAAACCAAACGATCGACAGCATCGGCGACCGCATCGCAGAGCCTCCCAGTACAGGTATGGCTTCGCGCCCCATAGTCACGCGCTCTGACGTTCGCTTACCAGCGACCGGAAATACTCGATCGTCTTGCCAAGCCCGTCCTCAAGCGCGATCGTCGGTCGCCAGTCGAGCAGCGAGATCGCCTTGCCGATATCGGGCTTGCGCTGCATCGGATCGTTGACGGGCAGATCCTTGAAGACCAGCTCAGCATCGGCGCCAACCATCTCGACGATCTTTTCGGCCAGCTGACGGATCGTGAATTCGCCCGGATTGCCGATGTTAATCGGCCCCGTAACATCGTCAGGCGAATTCATCAGGCGGATCATGCCTTCGATCAGGTCGTCGACATAGCAGAAGGAACGCGTCTGCGAACCGTCCCCATAGATGGTGATGGGCTGGCTGGTCAGCGCCTGCATGATGAAATTGGATACGACACGGCCATCCTCGGGATGCATTCGCGGACCATAGGTGTTGAAGATGCGCATGACCTTGATGCGAACGTTATTCTGTCGATGATAATCGAAGAACAGCGTCTCAGCGCAGCGCTTTCCTTCATCATAGCAGGATCGCGGGCCGATCGGGTTCACATTGCCCCAATATTCTTCGGTCTGCGGATGCTGTTCGGGATCGCCATAAACCTCCGACGTAGATGCCTGGAGAATCTTGGCTCCCGTCCGCTTCGCGAGGCCTAGCATGTTGATGGCGCCATGGACGCTGGTCTTCGTCGTTTGCACCGGATCATATTGATAATGCACGGGCGACGCCGGGCAGGCGAGGTTATAGATTTCGTCGACCTCGACGAAGAGGGGAAAGGTCACGTCGTGACGCATCATTTCGAAGTTCGGCTTGCCGAGAAGATGAGCGACGTTCGCCCGGCGGCCGGTAAAATAATTGTCGATGCCCAGCACCTCATGCCCCTGTGCGACCAGCCGCTCGCACAGGTGGCTGCCGAGGAATCCGGCGGCCCCGGTAATCAGTATCCTT
Organism: Sphingopyxis sp. Geo48; assembly: GCF_949769155.1. Taxonomy (NCBI): domain Bacteria; kingdom Pseudomonadati; phylum Pseudomonadota; class Alphaproteobacteria; order Sphingomonadales; family Sphingopyxidaceae; genus Sphingopyxis; species Sphingopyxis sp. Geo48. The sequence goes on from NZ_CATKPA010000002.1 coordinate 823,919, forward strand.
TTGGAGTCGTAGGGGGTCGTCATTTCATATTCTCCATAGCGTCGACACTTCGCCGTCAAAGCTCGCGCCGGATCGCGCGCATCCAAGCCGAGGTGCCCACATACAAGACCCAGTGGATCGGACGCAGAATTTTGAAGAGCGCACCCTTCCCGCGCCGCTCATAATCGTCGCCGATCATGTTCAGCGCCTTGCGTATCATCATCGTCTTGCTCGCCGAGATCGATGTCGGAAGCTTCCGATAGTGCACGAGCGGCACGCCCACCCGCACGGCGCGCCCGCCGCTTTGGGTGATGCGAAGCCACATATCGAAGTCCTCGACCGCGATGTGCGTTCGCGCGGGGTTGAACGGACCGGCCGCCTCGAGCGCCGAGCGGCGTGCGACGACACTGGAAAGTGCAATCCAGTTCTTAAGCAACAAGCGCGCGTGAGAGATTTCCGAACGCGGGGCGGCGCCCGACGGCGGCGCGACGACAACGCGTTCCTCGCCGTCATGAAAATCCCGGACGACTGCCGATATGACGTCGGCCCTCGTCTCTTCAGCGACGGTCAACTGCGTTTCCAGCTTGTGGGCGACCCATATGTCGTCGGCGTCGCAGAACGCGACATATTCACCGGACGATTTCTCGATCCCCAAATTTCGCGGTCCTGCGGGCCCGCCGAAATTGCTTGGCGAGCGATGGTAGAAAAATCGGTCGTCCGCAGCGCAAAAGGCCTGCACGATCGCGGCGGAGCTGTCGGTCGAACAATCGTCGACGACGTGGACGTCGAAGTCGCTGAACGTCTGACCGCCGATCGACTGCAGCGTCTCGCCGATATATTCTTCGGCATTATACACTGGGACCACAACCGAAACGCGGGGCATGTACCATTCCATCTAGATACGGCCAACGGCCAACAAAACCCGGAAATTCGAAGCGATCAGCGCGACAGACCGATTTCGGACAGAACGACCCGCGTCGGATCGCGGCGCATCGCTCCGTCGACGATCATCTCGATCTGCGCCGCGCCACAGCCAGCGGGGAACGGAACGCGAAGGACGGTTCCGTTGGGCGTCTCGAGCAGGTTCCGGCTCTGGATCGAAGTCTTCGCCGCGCGCCCTAAGACACAGGTTACGCGCCAGAACGCCGCAGCTCCGTCGCCCCCGACACCTTCCTTCTTCCGGAATCGCAGCGCCTGCCCCTCGGATTTCAGGAACACCGCCTTACTTGCCGCAACGCCGCGCACGTCGGTCATCGCGAAGAACTCGGCCTCGTCGGGACCGAGCATCGCAGCCCCCCGATCCGATCGCGAACCGAAGTCCCAGATCACAGGCCGGTAACCCTTGGGGTCGACCGCCGAGCGAAGACTGACGTCGTAAAGATCTCCCACTCGCGCACCCGGCAACTTAACATAGACCTTGCGCATCAGGTCATATTGCTGCTCGCCCGCAAGGCGGTAAACGAGCGAGGCGTAGCTGCCCTCGAGCCGCTGGAGGCGAGGCGCTTCGCGCAATGAAGCCACCAGTTCGCCAAGCGGCGCCATGCTGGGCGATCGCTCCACCGCGACAGCGAAGAAACGCTCGATCCATGGTGTATCGGCGACGATCATCGGTTTGATCGCAGCGCGCGCTTCGGGAAGCGCCAGCGCCACGGCCAATCGTTCGAGCAGCGGCGTCGTCGCTTCCGGGCTCGTTCGCAGCAACACGTCGATATGACGCAGGGCGTCGCCGATCCTGCCCTGCCGTCCGCGCCGATCAGCAAGCCACAACTGCGTCGCGCCGTCACGCCGCGACAAGCGGTCTGCCATGACCATCTTGGCCTCCGCCCGGTCGATACGTCCGCCTGCGATGTCGGCAAACGCCAGCATCCGCAACGCGCGGGGGTTCAACGGTGATTGGCGCAGCGCGGCTTTTGCCACCCGCACCGCTGCCGCCTGATCTTTGAAACCCGGCGTGACCTGCTTTTTCTCGAACGTGGACAGTCGCGACCGCACCGGATCGAAACCCGCCCCCATCGTCGTATCGGGCATCAACCGAAGCCCGACGCCGACCCTTGCGTTCATAAACGCAAGCCAGGCAAGGCCCAGCGCAACGATGGCAGCCAACAACGCCAACGGCGTCAGGCCCTGGCGAATCGCAGCGAGCAACGGCGCGATGCCGTCCCCCTTATCCGACCGCTTGCGAAACGAATATCCCTTCCGCACCGATCAGTTTTCCTCGGTGTCGGCTTTGTCCCGTCCGTCGGAGCCGTAGCCGTAGCCGTAGCCGTAGCCGTAGCCGTAGCCCGCCTGGTTGACGCGATATTTGGTAAGCACGACGCCGAACACGCGAGCGTGCGCTTCGGCAAGTCGGCGCAGCGCCAGCGTCGCTCCGCGTGCGGGGGTCCGCTGCGATTCGACGACATAGACCACCCCTTCAACGGCATTCGCCACAAGCGGTGCGTCGGCAAAGCCGAGCATAGGCGGGCTGTCGACAATCACATGGTCGAAGCGCTTGCGGAGCTCGACGATCAACTGCTCCAGGCGTCGGCCGCCCAACAACTCGGCAGGATTCGGCGGCTGAGGGCCCGAAGCCATGAAGCTCAGATTGGGATGCTCGGTCGGCTGGATGAGGCCGTCGAGATTGTCGTCCCCGGCCAGATAGTTGCTCGTACCGAACTTGTTCTCCGCGTCGAAATATTTGTTGATTGTCGGCTTGCGCAAGTCGGCGTCGATCAGGATGACCTTCCGCCCGATGCGGCCGAGGATCGTCGCCAGCGCAAAACTCGTCGTCGACTTGCCCTCAGAGGGCGACGTACTCGTCGTCATGAGGGACTGCGGCACGCCATGATCGGTCGAGAAGCCAAGGTTTGTTCGAACGGTGAAATAGGCGTCCGATTGGGACGATTTCGGATTGGCCAGCAGGTCGCGAACATTGCCATCCTCGAACATCGGAACCGCGCCAAGGAGCGGGAGGCCGAGGCGCTGGCGAACCTGGTCGGGTTCGCGAAGTCCCTCATCGAGATTTTCGAGGACGAACACTGCCGCTGCAGCAAGGGCGATGCCAGCAGCCAACGCCATCAGGATATTGACGATGAGCCGCGGCGAGGACGGACGTTCGGGAACCGACGCGACGTCGACCACCGAGATATTGTTCGCGCCGACACCTGCTACGCCGATCTCCTTGTAGCGCTGCAGAAGACCATCATAGAGCTGGCGGTTGGTATCCGCCTCGCGCTGGTAGATATTGTACTGGATGCTATCGCGTTGCTCTTGGTTGAGCTGGCCGAGCAGCTTGTCGAGACGAGCTTTCAAGGCGCCTTCGCGCTTGGCGGCCGCCTCGTAGTTGGTGACATAGCTCTCAACCGCACGCCCTTCCTGGGCCGCGATGCTGCGCTTAAGCGAGTCCGCCTTTTCGCGCAGGGCTTTCGCTGCCGGATATTCGGGCTCGAACTGCACCAATGCGCGGGAATATTCGCTTTCGGCCTCCGCAAGCTGCTTCCGCAACTCGTTGAGTGCCGGGTTCTGGAGCGCGGCTTCGTTGGCGCGCCGCGCGCGCGCCGCGTCGAGCTTTCCTTCGGCATCGACGCGAGCGACCGTCGCCTGCGCGAGCGCGTTGCTGATCTGACGGACGTTGCTGCCCGCCAGTGTATCCATGTTACGGGTCGGCCCGTCGGACGACTCCTGCGGCAAACGAACGATCCCGCGACGCGAAGCGTAGTTCACCAAATCTCGCTCGGACTGTTCCACCCGCTGGCGAAGACCGTCCAGCCGCGTTTCGAGGAACCGCCGTGCGTCGGTGGTCGATTCGAACCGTCGGTCCATGCTCTGCGCGATGAACTGCTGCACCCACGCATTGGAAATCTGGGCCGAAAGCGAAGGCGACGCGCTCGAATAGCTGACGTCGACGAGCGCCGAGCTGCGGATCGGATTGACCGCGACATGCTCGAGCAGCGTTTCCACGACAAGATTCTGCCGCTCCGCCAGCGCAGCACTATCGAGCGGACGGTCGCCGCCGATATTCAACAAGGCGCCTCCCTCGGGTTCGATCCCGTGCGCAGCGAAAAAGGCTTCGTTCCGGGGCAGGTTGAGCTGGCGCGACACGCGTTCGGCCAAGGAGCGCGCCTCAAGCAACGAATATTGCGTGAAGTAGAACTCGAGGTCGCGGCCGGTTTCTTCCGATTCCACGCCCTGCACGTTGGTGATGCGCTGCTGCTGGCGCGAAATCTCGATGCGCGAGGTCGCCGAATATTGCGGCGTCGCGAGCAATGTCGCGAGAATCCCGACGACGATCGAACCGATAACGATGCTGAGCACGACCCAGCGATGGCGCAGCGCCATGCTCCAATATTGGAGCACCAGCGGCGGCTCGGCCGTTTCCGCACCGGAATTCGGCCCCGCAGTCTCGTTACCGGGCAATTCGAAGGGGATTCGATTCATTGACATGCTCATTCAGAAGGGGCCACGTTGCAATACGGGGCGGTATTACAAAGCATTGCTGCTAACCAGCGCGATGATCGGCGCGGTAATCAGCGAAGACGCCTCGATGATCCGCGTAAACAGCCTACGCCCCGGCGAATCGCCGACCACGACGACATCCTTCGCGTAAAGTTGCGGATCGCTATAGTAACCACGACGGATCGCGGCGAGATTATAGAGCGCGACCATCCGCTTGTCGTTCACAGTGCGAAAGACGACGACATCGTCCAGCTTCGCGAATTCGTCGGGCCCCTTGGCGGCTGCAACCGCGCGCATCAGCGTCATGTCGCCGACCAGCGGATAGTTTCCGGGCTCCGTCACCTGCCCTTCAACCGTAACATACTGGCTCGTCGACTGGAACAGGTTGACCGAGACTTGGGGGTTCCGGATATGACCTGCCTGCATCCGCGCCGTGATGTCCTGCGCAACCTGACCCGGCGTTCGGCCGGCGGCGCGTACCGATCCGGCAATCGGAAATGCGATATTGCCCGCCGCATCTACCTGAACCTCGCGCTTGGCCAATTCTTCGAAACCGAGCACATCGATCAGCAAGCGATCGAACACCCCGATTTGGTACCCGCCTTCCATACCGGCGGTTGCTGGCGGCGGAAGCTCCGCTGCGTCCACGACCTGGATGGACTGGTTCGACTGAAGCGGCGGAACCGAGGCACAGCCACTCGCCATGGCGAGAACAACAGCCGCGAAAATAGCACGCATCATGGTCAAATTTCTCCGGTATCACGATGCCGATTCGGCGCGGCCTGGCGGTCGCGCGAAGAAACGTCCGTGTCTATCTTGCGGACACCGCTGAGGATGGCCGCACACAATACTCCAAGCACAGCCAGCGAGGGTGTCCGCGCCGGATACTCGGCAATGCTGCCTATGGCAAGCAACAGCAATATGGCGGCCGCGCAGCGGGCCGAAATCAATATCCGGCGACGCGACCGTCCCCGCTCCTTCTGCTTCAGCACCGCGACGACTGCGATGATGAACAGGGTGATCGCCATCGCCGCAAGCAGGACCGCCGGCAGGCCGCCCGTCATCACGATCTCCAGCCAGTCGTTATGCGCGCGATTGAAATAATTGGGGGACAGCAACTGCCCAGGCTCGTAGCGCCGGTAAACCTCGTCGAAGCTCCCCATCCCGCTGCCCCAGGGGAAGGTATCCCGGGCGATTTCGACGACGGTCGGGAACGCCTTCAGGCGAAGATCCTGCGAGGCATCGAGATTGACGAGCCGCTGGAAGGCGACACCCCGCGCCGCAAAGATAGTCAACGACGACAGGCCCACGAGCACCGCGACGACCGCATAAGGCGCCCATCGGCGCCAGCGCATGGCCGTCGGCTTGGCGGCCAGCTTCTCCGCGCCCCTGCCATAGACCCATACCGCCAGCGCAAGTCCGATGGCGCCGAGGACAAGGCCGTTTCTCGATCCTGTGACAAGGATCATGGGCGTGATGAAAGCGGCGGCCGCAATCGCAATGGCGCGATGAAGTTGCAACCGTCCGCGCGAATTGTCAGCCAGCGAAGCGTACATCGCCAAAAGGGGGAAGAGGCTCGCCATAAGGACGGCCTGGTGGTTGCGATTGGCAAAAAGGCCAACGGCCGCGCCGACGTTGGTCACCTTATAGAGATAGAGCGGCCCGCGCGGTGGACCGAGCATCTGCATCAGCCCGATAAATCCGCTGACCAACCCGATTGCCATCACCCATTTGAGCGCTCGAAGTCGGTCTTCGGGGCTGGCCGCGAGAGCGAATATCAAAGCCGCGACGGGCAGCATGAGGCTGAACAGGGCGTTCCATGCACCGACGGGCGACATCGACAACGGCAGCCAGGGCAGCGGAATACCTGCAACTTCAAATGTCTGGACCACGACCTCCCGCCCCGGAAGCGCCGACCACACAGCGGGGGGCAACGGAACGACATGCGCGACGGCCAGCAGAACCACGCCCCCCGTCAACGCCATCAGCGATGGCGATTGGCGCCACGCCTCGGCGCCATAGCGATAGAGAGCATAAACCAGCAGCAACGCCGACAGGGGGCGTAGGATCAGCAGGGAAAGAATGTCGGCCCGCGAAGAACCTCCCAAAAGCATGGCGAGCAGAATCGTCGCTGGCAGAAGCCAGCGCAGCACATTGCGTTCGTCGTGCCGCGTGGGCGATGTCGTCTTCGCAATCAGCATGGAATTCCGTAAAATGCTTTCTCGATTATCTTTTGAAGATGACCGGCGGGGGAGCAGGGAGGGGAGCCCTTAGGATATAGTTTCAGGGCGCGCTAGCGTGTTTTTGAACCACTTTGACGGGCCCTGAAAACCCGCCTGCCTTACCCTGCGGCCTGTATCACCGAATGGTCGACCGGAGGAGCATATTCAGGTACCAGCGCGCGGAGGATCTGCAGCGCCTCGTCAGCCTCCCCGCGTGCCAGATGACCCGCCAAGCCATCGAGCGCGCGCGCAAGATCGTCCCAGTCTAACATCGTTTCGCTGGCGCGGATGATGCGCTCGTGCATCGTCGACTGCGGATCCTCGCCGATCAGCAGCTCTTCATACAACTTTTCGCCTGGCCGCATCCCGATTTCGCGAATCTCAATGTCGCCGTCGGGATGTGTGTCGTCGCGCACGGAAAGACCTGACAGCCGGATCATCGACGCAGCAAGGTCACGAATCCGAACCGGCTGCCCCATATCGAGCACGAAAACTTCGCCCCCTTTCGCCATCGCACCCGCCTGGATCACGAGTTGCGCCGCCTCGGGAATGGTCATGAAGTACCGCGTAACGTCCCGATGGGTGAGCGTAACTGGTCCTCCGGCACGAATTTGCGCCATAAAGCGCGGAACGACCGATCCGCTTGATCCCAGAACGTTACCGAACCGGACCATCGTGAACACCGTCGAGCGCCGCTTTGCCGAGCGTGCCTGCAGGATCAACTCGCAGACCCGCTTGGACGCCCCCATGATGTTCGTCGGTCGAACAGCCTTGTCGGTGCTGATCAGGATAAAGGTGGCGACCCCGACCTCCTCGGCCGCGAGGCAGCTGAACAGTGTGCCGAATATGTTGTTGCGCATCCCCGCGACCGGGTTGGTCTCGACAAGCGGGACGTGCTTGTATGCGGCGGCGTGGAAAACCGTGTCCGGCCTCCAGCGCGAATAAATGCGTGAAATCGAATCGCGATCGGCGACATTCCCCAGCTCGGGAACGATGGCTATCGCCGAACCGTCAATCTGCGCCGCCGCAGCCGTCAGTTCATCGTCGATGGCATAGAGCGCGTATTCGGACTGGTCGACCAGGATCAGGCGATGTGGCCGAAAGCTCAGGATCTGGCGGCACAACTCGCTACCGATCGACCCCCCGGCACCCGAGACGAGCACGGTCTTGCCGACGATATTGCGCCCCATCAACAGCGCATTGGGCGCAACCGGGTCACGCCCCAGCAAATCCTCGATCTGCACGGCCCGCAGGTCGTTGATCGAAACCTCGCCATCCATGATCCTGCTCAGGCTCGGCAACACGCGAACTTGCACCTGGAAATTCTGGAGTGCGTCGATGATCTCTCTGCGCCGGGCCCTCGAAATCCGCGGGAGGCCGATCAGTACCTCGTCGATCATCAGGGTCCGGATCGCCCAAGCGAGACGGTCGGACGAATAGATCGGAATGCCGTCGAGCCGCTGACCGTTGAGGCGGACATCGTCGTCGACATAGCCCAGAACCTGGACATGCGGTTCGTGACGAAGCGAAAGCGAAAGCTGCTGACCGGCCCTGCCGGCACCATAGATCAGCACGCGTCTCAGCTCGCGTCCGCCATTCGCCCGGTGCAGGATGTCGACAAGCGCAAAGCGGATCGTCAACCGACTGACCGACAGCAATGCAAGGAAAATGATCGGATGGAGCAGACCCATGGTGCGGGGAACCCCCGCGATGCCGACCACCATGAATATCAAAACCATCGGAATCGCGAATAGGGCCGACGCCACCGCTAAACCCATCATCGTCCGGCCGCCGGAAAAGCGGATGATCGACAGATAGATGCCCCACCGCAGCGCAATCGGGAACCAAAGGATGATGGCAACGGCCGACAGGATGAAGACTGGGCGTGTGAACAAATTCCACTCGCCGACGCGGAGCGACAGTGCGATCCAGACCGCAACCACGCACAGCACTGCGTCCATCATTATTGCCACTTGCTGGCGGCGCCGACGCGGCAGATCGGCGAGCCAAGCCAACCAATGCACGGCCTGAGCCATGGCGCGTTCGCGCAGCGCAAGTGCCTGACCGTCCCAAATATCCATTCTCAAACCTCTCGAGCGCGGCAGGTCGCGGCGCGAATGTTCAGCTTGCGCAGGCGGTTGATAGCGACAAGCTGCGACATTCCCAATAACAAACATGATGACGGAGACGGTTCGGCAAATCCGTAAACCTTTGCGACAACCGGACCTTTTCCGGTTTCGCTCGCGCCTAGTGGCCGAAAGGCCGGTTCTCAAGGGCGAGGAAACGGCAACGAGCCGGATCGATGGAATGCCGCGATGAAAACCCGCCCACCCCCGTCATTCACCGTCCGTTTTCAAATAGCGGCGCTCGGTCCCCTCCAGAACAATCGCCGTAAGGACGCCGGATTTATAGGCGCCGGTATCGATGCCGATGCGATTGGGCCACTCATCGACCTCATCGTAGATCGTGTGGCCATGCACGATTATCGCGCCGTGATCGCGCTCGTCATCGAGGAACTCTTCACGGATCCAGCGCAGATCGCCCAACGACTGCTTTCCGATCGGCACGCCGGGGCGAATGCCGGCATGAACGAATATATAGTCACCGATTTCGACGACATCCTCGCCACCGCCGAGGAATTGGACATGTTCGAACGGGACGATGGCCGGCAAACGCTCCGCGACCTCCTCGAAACTGGCTTCAACGAAGGTCGCTTCATCCTTCCAATAGCTTCGCACGGTCGCGTCGCCGCCGATGCGCATGAAATAGCGTAGCCGCCTGACGTCCCCCGTCAACGCGGCGAGGAAACATTCCTCGTGATTGCCGATCAACAGGCGCGTATCGGGAAATTCGTCCTTCAACCGGATCGCGCGCTCGACAACCTCTGCCGACTGTGGGCCTCGGTCGACAAGGTCGCCCAGCAGGATCAGCGTCACTTCGGCATGATCGCGCGCCGCATTGTCCGCGCGGATCAATCCAATCAGTTCGGCGAAAAGGTCGTCGCGCCCGTGAATGTCACCGATGGCATAGACACGCCGACCGTCGGGAATCGCAAAACTGTCGCGCATCGGAGGAGCAGACTTGCTCTTACGCTTCCAGAACATGAAAAGAACCCAATTCGAAAACACCGCTACCGCGGGGAGGACTCCGGACCGGCGGTCAAACGCCGTTCCCCTAGCCTCCCTCGCCTCGCGAAACAACAACGGCTTTTGCCGGGGAGCGTTGCATGACCGCGGTCAAAACCCGTTTCGGCCTGCGCTCCGAGACCTTAAGGGTGTTGCAAGCTTTGACGATTAATCGCGCATTAGGCACCGCACCGGCACGCGCCATGGACCGCGGACGCCGCTGGAGGACCAAAGCATGAAGGTAATGACCGTCTTCGGGACACGCCCCGAAGCGATCAAGATGTTTCCGGTCGTGCATGCGCTCCGTACCCGAGTCACGCTCGAGACACGCGTCTGCGTCACCGCCCAGCACCGAGAGATGCTCGACCAGGTTCTTGAAATCGGTCGGATCGTTCCCGACGTCGATCTCGACGTGATGACCCCGAATCAGTCGCTCGACGCCCTCCTCGCTCGGCTCGTCACCGGCCTCGGCGAAACCTTCGACCGCGAAAAGCCCGACCGGATTCTCGTCCACGGCGACACGCTCACGACGATGGCGGCGACGCTTGCGGCGTATTTCCGCAAGATCCCGGTCGGCCATGTCGAGGCGGGGCTGCGCAGCGGGAACATCTATCATCCCTGGCCCGAGGAAGTGAACCGGAAGGTTGCGGGCGCGGTCGCCGACCTGCATTTCGCGCCGACCGAAACCGCCGCTGCCGCGCTTCGCGCCGAAAATGTACCGATGGAGCGAATTCACATCACCGGCAACACGGTCATCGATGCCCTGCTCGCGACCAGAGCGCGGATCGAAGAGGAACCGTCGCTCGCCGCCGGTCTCGATCCGCTTGCCGCGCGGTTCGCGGGCAAGCGCATTGTCGCGGTCACCTCGCATCGGCGAGAAAATTTCGGCGACGGGATGCAGGCGATCGCCGAAGCGATTGCCGGAATCGCGGCGCGCGACGATGTCGCGGTCGTGTTTCCGGTCCATCCAAATCCCCATGTTCGCGGGGCGATGGAACCTCTGCTTGGAAACTTGCCGAATGTCGCATTGATCGATCCGCTCGATTATCCGCATTTCGTGCGCCTGCTCGGCCTTAGCGATCTCGTCCTCACCGACAGCGGCGGCGTCCAGGAGGAGGCACCCTCGTTCGGCAAGCCCGTGCTCGTGATGCGCGAGACGACCGAACGCCCCGAAGGCATCGAGGCGGGCACCGCGCGGCTCGTCGGCACCGACAAAAATCGCATCATTTCTGAAATTTTCAGTCTTTTGGACGATGAAGCCGCCTATAACGTCATGGCCCGCGCCCATAATCCCTTTGGCGACGGCAAGGCGGCGGACAGAATAGCGGAGATCGTAGCGCGTGCCCATTGACAGCGAACAGAAGGTCACCGTCCTCGGCCTCGGCTATATCGGCTTGCCGACCGCCGCGCTGATCGCGCGATCGGGCAGCCGCGTCACCGGCGTCGATGTCAGCCGCGAGGTGGTCGGCACCGTCAACAGCGGCAGGGTGCATATCGAGGAAGTCGATCTCGATGGCCTCGTGCAGGGCGTCGTGTCGCGCGGGACGTTGACGGCATCGACCGAGGTTGCGCCTGCGGGCGTGTTCGTGATCGCGGTGCCGACCCCACACGACGCGGAGCACCGTCCCGACATCAGCCACGTCCTGTCCGCCGCGCGCGCGATCGCGCCGCAGCTCGAAGCGGGCAATCTCGTCATCCTCGAATCGACTTCGCCCGTCGGTACGACCGAAAAGGTGGCCGCGCTGCTCGCCGAGCTTCGTCCCGACCTCAAGGTGCCGGGCGCCTGCGCCGGCGCCGCCGAGATTTTCGTCGCCTATTGCCCCGAGCGTGTGCTGCCCGGCCGCATCCTCGTCGAGCTGGTCGACAACGACCGCTGCATCGGCGGGATCACGCCTCGCTGCGCGCGTCGCGCGATGACTTTCTACCGTCAGTTCGTCCGCGGCGCGTGCGTCACCACGACCGCGCGCGCCGCCGAAATGGTGAAGCTGGTCGAGAACAGCTACCGCGACGTCAACATCGCCTTCGCCAATGAGCTGTCGATGATGGCCGAGGAGATGGGCGTCGACGTGTGGGAGGTTATCCGCCTCGCCAACCGGCACCCGCGCGTCAACATCCTGCAACCCGGCCCCGGCGTCGGCGGCCATTGCATTGCGGTCGATCCCTGGTTCCTCGTTCACGGCGCGCCCGATCACAGCCGCCTGATCCGCACCGCGCGCGAGGTCAATCTGGCCAAGACCGCGCATGTGATCGGCGCCGCCGAAATGCTGGTGTCGCAGCATCCCGAGGCGCGCGTCGCCTGCCTCGGCCTCGCCTTCAAGCCCAATATCGACGATTTCCGCGAAAGCCCCGCGGTCGAGGTCGCCGCGGCGCTCGCCCGCCGCTTCGGCAAGCAGATCCGCATCGTCGAGCCCTATGCGCGCGGCCTGCCGATGGACTTCGCGGGGACCGGCGCCGAGCTGATCGACCTCGACAGCGCGCTGGCGCAGTGCGACCTGCTCATCGTCCTCGTCGACCATGACCTCTTCAAGTCGATCCCGCTCGAAGAGCGCGGCGACAAGATCGTCTATGACACCCGCGGCCTCTGGCCCGACCAGCCGAACTCGGGTGGGGGCAACCGCCTCTACCGCGCCGCTTGACGCCGCTCCGGCAACCTCGCACCTTCGGTTCGATGCTGACCCGCCTTACCCCCGTTCCCGTCGAAAAGCCCTGGGGTCGCATCGATCTTCCGGCCGCGTTCGGCGCTTTCGACGGACGGCGGATCGGCGAGATCTGGTTCACCCTCCCCGCCGGCACCGACGCGCCGATCATGGTCAAATTCCTCTTCACCTCGGAACGGCTGTCGATCCAGGTCCACCCCGACGATACTGCCGCGCGCGCAGCAGGTTTCGCGTCGGGCAAGGAGGAATGCTGGCTGGTGCTCGACGCCGACCCGAACGCCGAACTCGGTGTGGGGCTGAAGGCCGCGGCGACGCCCGAGGCGCTGCGCGCGGCCGCGCTCGACGGATCGATCGTCGACAGGATCGACTGGCGCCCCGCCACCACCGACGACTTCGTCTATAACCGCGCGGGCACGATCCACGCGATCGGCGCGGGCCTGATCGTCGTCGAGGTGCAGCAGAATGTCGACTGTACCTACCGCCTCTACGACTATGGCCGCCCGCGCGACCTGCATCTCGACGCCGGGATCGCCGTCGCAGAAACGCGGCCGCGCCCCGATCCGCGCGACGGCCGCGTCGCCGCAAGCCAAAGCCGCCTTCTCGTCGACGGGCCCCATTTCCACCTGCTGCACCTCGCCGGACCGGACGTCACCGCCGATCTCCCGAGCGATGCCGAAGCCTATATCTTCGTGCCCCTGTCCGACGGCTGCAGCATCGAGGGGGAAGCCGTCACGCTCGGCGAATGCATCGCGACCGACCGCGCCGACACGATCGCGCTCGAATCCGGCGCCCGCGCGCTGCTGTGCTGGCCTACATGACGATCGTCCCCGTCATCCTGTCGGGCGGCACCGGCACGCGTCTGTGGCCCGTATCGACGAGCGAGGCGCCGAAACAGTTTCAGCCGCTGATCGGCGACGGCGATATGTTCCGGCAGACGCTCGCCCGCGTCGACGACCGCACCCGCTTCGCGCCGCCGCTCGTCGTCTGCGGACCAGCGCATGTCGCGCATGTCGAGGCCGATCTTTCGGCATCGGGCGTCGGCGACGCGGCGATCATCGTCGAGCCCGCGGCGCGCAACACCGCCCCCGCGATCGCGCTCGCCGCACTTGCCGGCAATCCCGCCGCGCTGATCCTCGTCATGCCCGCCGACCATCTGATGACCGATGTCGCGGCGTTCCTGCGCGCCGTCGACACCGCGCGACCGGCGGTCGAAGCGGGCGCGCTCGCGACCTTCGGCATCGCGCCCGCACATCCCGAAACCGGTTATGGCTATATCGCGGCGGGCGAAACCATCGCGCCCGGCGTCAACCGTGTTCGCCGCTTCGTTGAAAAGCCCGCGCGCGACAAGGCGGAGGCGATGCTGGCCGAGGGCGGGCATTACTGGAATGCCGGCATCTTCCTGATGCGCGCCGATCGCTTCCTGGCCGAGCTGGAACGGCAGCAGCCGCCCATCGCCCATGCCTGCGACGCCGCGATGGCGGCTTCGCGCACCGACGGCCACCTGATCCACCCCGATCCGCAGGCCTTCCTCGCCAGCCCGTCGCAGTCGATCGACTATGCGGTGATGGAAGGCGCCGAACAGCTCGTCGTCGTGCCTGTCGATCCCGGCTGGTCCGACGTCGGCGGCTGGGCGGCGCTTTACGACCTTGCCGACAAGGATGAGGACGGCAACGTGCGAATGGGCCATGTCGTCGCGCTCGACGCGCACGGCAATTACCTCCGCGCCGACGGCGGCAAGCGCCTCGCGGTAGTCGGCGTCTCGGACCTGATCGTGGTCACGCTCGGCGACGATGTGCTGGTCATCCCGAAAGACCGCGCGCAGGAGGTCAAGGCGATCGTCGAATATCTGGCCGCGAACCCGCCGCCGACGGCCTGACGTCACCTCCCGCAGGCGCGTCCCTTGCCCCTCCCCTTGCGGCGCACCGACCCATCGCCCATATCCGCCGCATGACCAATCCCCATGCGCAAAGTGCCGCACCCTGGCACGGAACCACCATCCTTTCCGCCCGCAGTGCCGACAAGGTCGTCGTGATCGGCGACGGCCAGGTCTCGATGGGCCAGACCGTGATGAAGCCGAACGCGAAGAAGGTCCGCCGCCTTCACGACGGCCGCGTCATCGGCGGCTTCGCGGGCGCGACCGCCGACGCCTTCACGCTCTTCGAACGGCTCGAGGCCAAGCTCGAACGTCACAACGGCCAGCTCCTCCGCGCCGCGGTCGAGCTCGCCAAGGACTGGCGCACCGACAAATATCTCCGCAATCTGGAGGCGATGATGATCGTCGCCGACAGGGAGGTAACGCTGGTCATCACCGGCAACGGCGACGTGCTCGAACCCAAGGGCGGGATCGCCGCGATCGGCTCGGGCGGCAACTTCGCCCTCTCCGCCGCGCGCGCGCTCGCCGACTATGAAAAAGACCCCGAGGTGCTGGCCCGGAAGGCGATGGAAGTCGCCGCCGACATCTGCGTCTATACCAACGACCAGTTCACCTCCGAAACCATCGAAATCCGGAAATAAATATGAACAAGGATCTGACTCCGAAGGCCATCGTGGCCGCCTTGGACACGCATATCATCGGCCAGGCCGCCGCCAAGCGAGCGGTTGCCGTCGCGCTTCGCAACCGCTGGCGCCGCCAGCAGCTCGCGCCTGACCTGCGCGACGAGGTGAGCCCCAAGAATATCCTGATGATCGGCCCCACGGGCTGCGGCAAGACCGAGATCTCGCGCCGCCTCGCGAAGCTCGCCGACGCGCCGTTCATCAAGGTCGAGGCGACCAAATTCACCGAGGTCGGCTATGTCGGCCGCGACGTCGAACAGATCGCCCGCGACCTCGTCGAGGAAGCCGTCCGGCTCGAAAAGGACCGCCGCCGCGAGGCCGTGCGCGCCGCCGCCGAGGAGGCCGCGATGGAGCGGCTGCTCGATGCCCTCACCGGCAAGGGCGCGAGCGAGGCGACGCGCGAAAGCTTCCGCCAGCGCTTCCGTGAAGGGCATCTCGAACAGAGCGACGTCGAGATCGAGGTCAGCGACACTCCGTCGATGCCGTTCGAACTCCCGGGGCAGCCGGGTCAGGTCGGCATGATCAACCTCTCCGACATGCTCGGCAAGGCGCTCGGCGGCGGGCCGAAGAAGCGCCGCCGCATGAAGGCGATGGAGGCGTGGAAACGGCTGCTCGAAGAGGAGCAGGACAAGCGTCTCGACCAGGATGATGTCGCGCGCGTCGCGCTCGCCGATGCCGAAGCGAACGGCATCGTCTTTCTCGACGAGATCGACAAGATCGCGGTCAGCGACGTGCGCGGCGGCTCGGTGAGCCGCGAGGGCGTCCAGCGCGACCTCTTGCCGCTGATCGAAGGCACGACCGTCGCGACCAAATATGGCCCGATGAAGACCGACCATATCCTCTTCATCGCCTCGGGCGCGTTCCATGTCGCGAAGCCGAGCGACCTGCTCCCCGAACTGCAGGGCCGCCTGCCGATCCGCGTCGAGCTCGGCGCGCTGACCGAGGAGGATTTCGTCCGCATCTTGAGCGAAACCAAGGCGGGCCTCCCCGAACAATATGCGGCGCTGCTCGGCACCGAGGGCGTAACGCTGAACTTCAAGCCCGAGGCGATCGCGCGCGTCGCCAGACTTGCCGCAGACGTGAACGAAAAGGTCGAGAATATCGGCGCGCGCCGCCTCCAGACGATCATGGAGCGGCTGGTCGAGGAAATCAGCTTCACCGCCGAGGACGCTCCCGGCACGACTCTCGACATCGACGCCGCCTATGTCGACAAACAGCTCGCCGATGTGGTCGGCGACACCGACCTCAGCAAATATGTGCTGTAACGTGGCGTGACCGGTTGCGGTCGGAAGTTGCCATAAGATCCTCCCCATCGACTTGCGATGGGGAGGGGGACCGCCGCGAAGCGGTGGTGGAGGGGCGGCGAGCGTTAGCGAGCGCTGCGCGCTCGGCCCCTCCGTCAGCCCTTCGGGCTGCCACCTCCCCATCGCAAGTCGATGGGGAGGACCATAACGTCCGCTCCCCACCCCATTTCGGCCGTTCGCTGCCGATCTGGGCCGAATGACCGGTATGGACCGATTGCGGACGCTGGCAGCTACGGGGAAGCGACTGTAAGCGGACTAAGTCGAAGCTAGTGGTTCAATACCGAGATCGATACCGAGGCGGGCCATGTCCATGAGCAAGTTCACGTCGAAAACCTCTCCTCTTTCACCCGGCGTCCACGTGATGAAAAAATTGAGTTTCCCGCCAGTCTGGCGAAGTTCGGCAATAAATGCAGCCGATGGATCAATCCGCGTCAGGGTCCGGCGTAGGAAATCAGCAAGTTCGCCGTCATCGCCCGCACCGATATCGAACGCGCAGTAGCTTTCTGTGTAGGCTCCCAGCAGCAATGTTCCCTCGGGCGTCGCACGCCGCTCCCCGGCTGCCCAAAAACGAACAGGCGGCAACCCTATGCACTTTATAATGCGCTGTGGATCAGCGTAAGGATGTTTGACTTGCAGCGAGACGCGATAACTAAACGACATTCCGTTGACCTAACGGACTCTAAGCCAGCTCGCTAGGGGCCCGCTTTCGCGGGGATGACGAAAATCGGGGATGGCAACTTCTCACCCCAAAGCCGACACCGCCTTCAAACAGGCCATTCCTACGTCATCCCGCTGTGCCAGCCTTCGTCCCGCTCTTTCATCCGATGGATAAAAGCGGTCGCGGCTCGGCTTGCATGACAGCCTTCTGCCCCGAAACATCCCCGCTCTCCGCCCTGCCGCGCCAGCGACCTCGCCGCCTTTTCCGCCAAACTCAAATCCGCGTCTTTTCAGCCGTTCGTTCGCCGAACTTCATTTGACTTTCGCGCATCGTCAATGCGATGAACGTTGCCACACGGTCGATACGGGTTGCAAACGACCGGCACGGAGACAGTAATGGCAGATGAAGAGGTCGCCGCGCAGGGCGAACTGGCGATCACGCGCACCGGCGACAAGCTCCGCCTGGCGCGCGAGAAGGCGGGCCTGTCGCTCGCCGACGTCGCGACGCGCACGCGCATCACGCAGCGCCATCTCGAAGCCATCGAAAAGTCCGACTTCACCGAACTTCCCGGCCGCACCTATGTGACCGGATTCGCGCGCGCCTACGCCCGCGCGGTCGACCTGCCCGAGGCCGAGATCGGCGCCGGCATCCGCCGCGAGCTGGAAGAAGACGCCTATGGTTCGCGTCCGCTCTACGAAGCCTATGAACCCACCGATCCCGCCCGCCTGCCCACCGCGCGCCTGACGTGGACGCTGGTGATCGTCGCGCTCATCCTCGTGTCGGCCTATGGCGTTTGGCGCTTCCTGTCGGTCGAACCCGACGAGGCGCTGGTCGCTGCACAGAACCAGGCTGCCGACGCTTCGGAAGCCCCCGCAACCAAGGTCGCGGCACCCGCCCCGGCAAAGGCCGGGGCGACGATCGCAGCCAACGCACCCGTCGTGCTGACCGGCATTTCCGAGGTCTGGATCGGCTTCGACGATGCCAAGGGCAAGACCGAGAATTGGCGGACGCTCGACGCTGGCGAAACCTATGAAGTGCCGCCCGCCTATATCGAGCAGTTCACGCTGCGCACCAGCATCCCGCAGGCGCTCAAGGTCACCGTCGGCGGCCGCGACGTCGGCCCGATCGGCCCCGCCGACACGCTGGTGAAGGGCATTTCGCTGAAGCCGGCCGACCTCGTCGCGCGCGCCGAAGGCAGCCCGGCGGTGCCCGCCGCGGCGCCCAGGACCAGGGGCTGACCGCGCGCTGTATCGCCTCGTTCCGGCGACAACGCGCGGCATCGCGCCGAAATGGGTTTGCGCGCCCGCGCTTTGCGGCGTTATGGATGGACCCGCAGAATAGTTAATATCTCTTGGGGGCCAATCGGCACATGACGAAGCATCACATCACCCTTGCCGGCGCGGCCGCGATCGCGATCGCCGTGGCGGCACCCGCCGCGCTGGCGCAGGACGCGACGGTCGCGAAACGCGTCGACAAGCTCGAAAAGGAAATGCGCGCGGTTCAGCGGCAAGTGTTCCCGGGCGGCGCCCCGACCTTCTTCGAAGGCGAGATCGCACCCGAGGCGACGCCGGGCCAGGCGGTGAAAAGCAATTCGCCGGTCGCCGATCTCACCGCGCGCGTCGATGCTCTCGAATCGCAGCTTCAGGCGCTCACCGGCCAGACCGAGCAAAATGCCTTCCATCTCCGCGAGCTCGAGAAGCAGTTCGCTGCCTACAAGGCCGAAATGGACAAGCGTGTGCCCCCCGCCGCTGCCGGAGAGCCCGCCGTGACGCCTGCCAGCCTGCCGGTCGCCCTCGCGCCCAAGCCGGTCGCGCCGACGCCAACCCCGGTGGCGACAGCCACGCCGCCGAAAAAACCCGCGACGCCGCCAGCCGCCAGCACTGGAAAGCCCGACGCGGCACGCCTCGCGCTCGTGAAGAAGGTCGAAATCCCGTCATCGGGCAACGAGCAGCAGGACGCCTATGATTACGGCTTCCGCCTCTGGTCGGCGAAACTCTATCCGGAGGCGCAGGCCCAGCTCAAGACCGTCGTCACCAAATGGCCGAAAAGCAACCAGGCGAGCTATGCGCAGAACCTGCTCGGCCGCGCCTATCTCGACGATGGCAAGCCCAGCCTCGCCGCGGTGGCCTTCTACAACAATTACAAGGACCGCCCCGACGGCCCGCGCGCCCCGCACAGCCTGATGTACATGGGGGTGGCGCTCGACAAGCTTGGACGCAAGGCCGACGCTTGCAAGGCGTTCCGCGAACTCGACGAAGTCTATGGGGCAAAAGCGCCGCAGGATGTCCGCACCGATGCAGCCGCCGCAAAAGCAAAAGCAGGCTGTTGACAGCGGCGACGCGGTCGAGCGTCTCGGCCGCGATCTTGCCGCGCTCGCCGGCCCCGGCTGGCAGCGCCTCCACTATGGCGTCGCGGTGTCGGGCGGCCCCGACAGCATGGCCCTCCTTTGGCTCATGGCGGCGCTGCTGCCCGGACAGGTCCGGGCGGTCACCGTCGACCATGGCCTGCGCAAGGAATCGGCGGAGGAAGCGCGCATGGTCGCGGGCTTCTGCGCGCGCGAGCATATCCCGCACGCGACATTGACGCCCCCCGTTCCGCTTCGCGGTTCGCTGCAGGCCGCGGCGCGCACCGAACGCTACCGGCTTATGGAGGACTGGCGCGCAGCGAACGGCCTTGCGCAGCTGCTCACCGCGCACCACGCCGACGACCAGCTCGAAACGATCGTCATGCGCCTCAACCGCAGCAGCGGGGTCGGCGGCCTCGCCGCGATCCGCGCGCGTTACCGGCTCGTGCTGCGCCCGCTGCTCGCGTGGCGCCGCGCCGAACTGCTGCGCATCGCGCTCGATCACGATATTCCGTTCGTCGACGATCCGTCGAACAGCGACGACCGTTTCGACCGTGCGCGGCTGCGCCACGCCCTCGCCTCGCAGACCGCGATCGACGTCGAGGCGGCGGCGCGTTCGGCGGGCTGGCTCGCCGAGGCCGACGAGGCGATCGACTGGGCGGTCGAGCGGCTGATCGCGAACTGGCCCGACGCCTCGGACATCGCGGTCATTCGCGACGAGGGCTATCCGGCCGAGATTTTCCGCCGCGTCGTCACCCAGCGTCTGCGCGCGAACGACGGTCAGCTTCGCCTGCGCGGCGCCTCGCTCGACGGGGTGATCGCGGCGATGAAGGGCGGCCGCCGGGCGATGGTCGGCGCGCTGCTGATCGACGCCGTGCCGGGGCTTCAGGGCACGATCTGGCGCATTTCCGCCGCACCGCGCCGAAAAGCCCGAAAATAGGACAATCTGGCTCATTGTCATTTAACCCAATTATCCTACATTATCGGGATTGAAGCGCGAACGTGCGCGAAGTTTGGAAAGTTTCCGATGCAGGACGACAAGGAACCGCAGGGCAATCCCTGGATGAAGAGCGTGATGATCTGGAGCGGCATCCTGCTCGCAATGCTCCTCGTCGCCTCGATGTTCGGCGGCGCGACGCAGCCGACTGGAGCCCCCCTCGCCTATTCCGAGTTCCGGCAGAAGGTTCAGGAAGGCGCGGTCAAGGAGGTCGTGCTGTCCGAGGATCGCGTAACCGGCAAGCTCGACAATGGCGAAAGCTTCACCGCGAATATCGTCCGCGACCCCGATCTCCTGAAGATGCTCAACGACAATAATGTCAAATATGACGGCAAACCGACCGAGGTTCCCAATTTCTGGATGTATCTGCTCGTCCAGTCGCTGCCCTTCCTGCTGATTCTGGGCATTGCCTTCTTCGTGTTCCGCCAGGTGCAGAAGAATAATGGTTCGGGCGCAATGGGCTTCGGCAAGAGCCGCGCCAAGATGCTCACCGAAAAGCAGGGCCGCGTGACCTTCGACGATGTCGCAGGCATCGACGAGGCGCGCGAGGAACTGCAGGAGATCGTCGAGTTCCTGAAAGACCCCAGCAAATTCTCGAAGCTCGGCGGCCAAATCCCGAAGGGCGCGCTGCTCGTCGGCTCGCCCGGTACCGGCAAGACGCTGCTCGCCCGCGCGATCGCGGGTGAGGCGGGCGTTCCCTTCTTCACCATTTCGGGTTCGGACTTCGTCGAGATGTTCGTCGGTGTCGGCGCCAGCCGCGTCCGCGACATGTTCGAGCAGGCGAAGCGCAACGCGCCGTGCATCGTCTTCATCGACGAAATCGACGCCGTCGGCCGCCACCGCGGCGCCGGGCTCGGCAACGGCAATGACGAGCGCGAGCAGACGCTGAACCAGCTCCTCGTCGAGATGGACGGGTTCGAGGCGAACGAAGGCATCATCATCGTCGCGGCAACCAACCGCCCCGACGTGCTCGACCCCGCCCTGCTCCGCCCGGGCCGCTTCGACCGCCAGGTCGTCGTGCCGCGCCCCGACATCGAGGGACGCCAGAAGATCCTCGAGGTCCACACGCGCAAGAAGCCGCTCGCGCCCGACGTCGACCTCCGCCGGATCGCGCGCGGCACGCCGGGATTCTCGGGTGCCGACCTTGCGAACCTCGCGAACGAGGCGGCGCTGCTAGCGGCGCGCAAGGGCAAGCGCCTGATCGCCTCGAACGAGTTCGAGGAAGCCAAGGACAAGGTGATGATGGGCGCCGAGCGCCGCTCGATGGTAATGACCGAGGACGAGAAGAAAGCGACCGCCTATCACGAGGCCGGCCACGCGCTCGTCTCGCTCCATGTCGAGGGCAATGATCCGCTGCACAAGGTAACGATCATCCCGCGCGGCCGTGCGCTGGGCGTGACGTGGAACCTGCCCGAACGCGACCGCTATTCGATGAACATGAAACAGATGAAGGCGCGTCTCGCGCTCTGCTTCGGCGGCCGCATCGCCGAACAGCTCATCTATGGCAAGGACGAGCTCAACACCGGCGCGTCGAACGACATCCAGCAGGCGACCGACTCGGCGCGCGCGATGGTCATGGAATATGGCATGTCCGAAAAGCTCGGCTGGCTGCGCTACCGCGACAATCAGGACGAGGTGTTCCTCGGCCACAGCGTGTCGCGCGCGCAGAACATGTCCGAAGAGACCGCCAAACTGATCGATGCCGAGGTCCGCCGACTGGTCGAGGAAGGCGAAAAGACCGCGCGCAAGGTACTCACAGATCATCTCGACGAGCTGCACCTCCTCGCGGGCGCGCTGCTCGAATATGAGACGCTGTCGGGCGAGGAAGCGCGCCGCGCGATCAAGGGCGAGGATATCGGCCGCGAGAATGATCAGGACAGGTCGGGGACGCCCGTATCGGGCCACGTCGGCGGCCTGCCGCAGATCAAGCGCAAGCCGCGCCCCTTCGGCGACGCGAACCCGCAAGGCGTCTGATTCAGACCTTGTTCAGTGATTTGAAGCGATTCCGGGCCGCATGACCAGCAGGGACATGCGGCCCGGATTGGCTATCGCCGCCCTCAGTGCGGGTGTCCTGCTGTGCGGCATGGCGCCCGGTGACATGAGCGTCGCCGCCTTTCTCCAGCGCGCGAGCCTGCTCGAGCGGCTGGGCCCGCTCGCCATTGCCACACCCGAAGCGCAACGCCTGAAAGGCGAGGTTATCGAGGCCGGCAGGCGCTACAAGGCGCGGATCGATGCCGACCGCAAGGCCGGTCGCAAAACGGCAAGCTGCCCACCCGAAAGCGGCACGCTCACCCCGGAACAGTGGCTCGCGCATCTGCGCAGCTATCCCGCCCAGTCGCGCAAAATGATCTCGATCTATTCGGCATTCGACGGGCTGATGCGGAAACGCTATCCCTGCCCGGCGTGATGGAAACGGCTTCGAGGAGAGACGTATGAGGTTTTGCGGACCAGCGCTGCTTGCGGCCGCGCTCCTGCTGGGCTCACAGCCTGCAGCAGCACAGGGCACGCTGACCTCGAAGGTCGAACTCGAGAAGCTGACGTCCGCCAGCCCAGGCCAGCCCGCCGCCAAAAGCTATACCTCGCCCGATGTCGTCGTTCCGGGTGACCGGGTACGGATCACGCTGATTTTCACCAATGGCGGCGCGGCACCCGCTGCCGACGTCAAGATCGTCAATCCCATTCCCGAGGGACTGGTATTCGACGGCACGTCCGATCCGAAAGATTTCACCGTCTCGGTCGATGGCGGCCAGACTTTCGGGGCAATCGAGATGCTCACGGTTCCGGTCGCGGGCGCGGCACCGCGCCCGGCCACCGTTTTTGACGTAACTCATGTCCGCTGGCTCTGGAGTACCCCGATTCCCGTCGGCACCTCGCGCGCCGTCGCCTTCTTCGGCAAAGTGAAGTGATCGGCACGGGTTCGCGCGCGCCATGACCATCTATTGCGATGAGTCCGGCGGCCTCAACGCCGGGGCGATGACTTTCGCGGCGGTGATGCTGTCATCGGAGGCCGCAGCGGCCATCCACGCGCGCTTTCGCGCCGTCACCGGCTTGCGCGGCGAACTCAAGGGCAGCCGGATCAGCCTCACCGAGCGCGCCTATCTGCTCGAGCTGTTCGACCGCGCCGGTGGACGTGCCTGGGTCGCGGTCGCGAGGCGCCAGACGCTGGCGCCGCCCTCCGACGGCAAGTTGCCGAGCGACCTCGCGCTCTACACCGCCCTCCTCGATTTGGCGGTGAGCAATTGGCTTCCCGAAACCGGCGGCGTGTGTACCGACGTGGTGATCGACGATGGACGCTATGATCCCGCGATCCTCGCGGGCGTGCGCGAAACGATCCAGACGGGGCTCGCCGGATGGGGCCAGGCCTCGCTCGCCGACAGCCGCCGCTCCGACGGGGTCCAGATTGCCGATGTGGTCGCGAACAGCCTGTTCAACGTCACGATCGGTTCGCCCCGCGCACAGCGCATCGGCGTGATCATCGAACCGTTGCTCGCCTCGCGCGCGATCCGCATCGCCGAACTGAAACGGCTTCCCTGACCGCGCTACGAGCCTGAAAACAGGAAGGGCCGCGCTTTCCCGCGGCCCCCTTTGGCGATCGCTGTCGCGCTTCGCTTATTCGAAGTCGGCGCCGCCACCGGCCGGGCTGCGCGGCGGCGCAGCGGCGGTCAGGCGAAGCGCTTCTGCCGAACGCGCGATCGAGCTGATTTCATCGGGCGTGTCGTCATCGTCGACGACGACCTTCTGCAGCGTGCCAACGAGCGCATCCTTGAGCTCGACCGGACGGATCGTCTGTTCGGCGATTTCGCGCAGCGCGACGACGGGGTTCTTGTCGCGGTCGCGATCGACGGTCAGCTCCGAGCCGCCCGAGATTTCGCGGGCACGGTGCGCCGAAAGCAGCACCAGGTCGAACCGGTTGGGAACCTTGTCGACGCAATCTTCGACGGTAACGCGGGCCATGTTGTTTCCTTAAAAGTCGGAGAGGCCAGCCAATGGCATGGCGGCAAGCGCTGCGCGCTAGCAGGGGTCCATGCGAATGTCAATCAAACCGCCCTCCCCCAACCCCGTGCTTGCGGCCCTCGACGCGCCCGGCCTATGAGCAGGAGATGACCGATACCGCCGTTAGCGTCAGCGAGCCCTCCGGAAGCGCGAGCGACCGGATGAAGGCGGAGGTTGGCGGCCACCGGCTCGAACTGATCTTCGACGGCGAAAGGCGCCTCGAACGCCTGCTCACGCTGATCGACGGGGCGATCCGCAGCATCGACCTCATCATGTATATCTTCGAGCATGACGGCGCGGGCACCCGCGTGCTGGGCGCGATGACTGCCGCCGCGCAGCGCGGCGTGCGCGTGCGCGCGGTGATCGACAGCTTCGGTTCGGGCGATGTGGCCGACAGCGTCTTCACGCCGCTGCGCGAGGCAGGCGGCACGGTGACCTTCTTCTCGCGCCGCTGGCGATCGAGCTACCTCGTCCGCAACCACCAGAAATTGATCCTGATCGACGGGCATGTGGCGGTCACCGGCGGCTTCAATATTGCCGACGACTATCTGAGCAAGCCGTCCGCCGACTGCTGGTTCGACCTTGGCCTTGTTGTGACCGGCCCGACCGTCGAGCGCGCGGTGCAATGGTTCGACACGATCCATGACTATACGGTCCATGACGACGGCAAGCTGCTGATGCTGCGGCGACTGGTACGCGAATGGAATATCGGAACGGAGCCGGTGCAATGGCTGGTCGGCGGACCGACCGAGCGGCTGTCGCCTTGGGCGCGGGCCGTGCGAGCGGACCTCGACCGCGGCCGCCGCCTCGATATGGCAATGGCCTATTTTTCGCCCGGCCAAGGCGTGCTGCGGCGTCTCGGGCGCCTGGCGCGCCGCGGCAAGGCGCGCTTCGTCATGGCGGCGAAGTCCGACAATCCGGCGACGATCGGTGCCTCCCGCCTTCTCTACGGCTTCCTGCTGCGCCGCAGCGCAGACATCTGGGAATATCAGCCGTGCAAATTGCACATGAAGCTGATCGTCATCGACGACGTCACCTATATCGGAACCGCCAATTTCGACATGCGGAGCCTGTTCATCAATGTCGAGTTGATGGTGCGGATCACCGATGCCGCCTTTGCCCAAAGGCTGCGCGATTTCGTCGCGGGCCTTGAGCCGCAATGCGACGTCGTCACCGTCGAATCGCACAAGAAGCGCGGAACCTGGCTTACGCGCCTCCGCTGGCTTCTTGCCTGGTTTGTCGTGGGTTTCGCCGACTATACCGTTACGCGCCGGTTGAACTTCGGGCTGACCGAACACGACCCGAACGTCGATGTGCTGCGCTAGTCCTTCCAGCCCCAGAACAGGAAGCAGGGCGGGACGTTCACCCACTCGAACGCATTGTCGATGCGCCTGAAATGTGCCGCGAGGAAATCGCGCGCGCGGGCGCGGAACTGATAAACGAGAAAAGCGCCGCCAGGGCGCAGCACGCGATGCGTCGCGGCGGCGATCGCAGGGCCGACGCCCGACGGAAGAGTGGAGAAAGGCAGGCCCGACAGCACATAGTCGGCCCGCTCGAACCCATGCGCGCGGACGATCTCCTCGACATCGGCGGCCGAGCCATGAACGGCGATGAAGCGACTGTCTCGAATATCCTTGCGCAGATAGTCGATGAAATCCTCGTTGGTGTCGATCGCGATCAGGGTCGCGTCGCCCGCCATTTTTTCGAGGACGGGACGGCAGAAGGTGCCGACACCGGGGCCATATTCGACAAACAGCTTCGTATTTTTCCAGTCGACCGGCCGCAGCATATTGCGGATCAGCGTTGGCGAGGACGGAACGATCGATCCCACCATGACCGGATGCTTGATGAAGCCCTTTACGAACATGCCCCAGGGGCCGAAAAAGCGCTTCAGTTTCTCGCGGATCTTGCGGATCGGCGAGACATTCGATTGGGCGTGCGCCCGTGGATTGGTCATGATGGCTTTCGCGTTGTTGCGGTTGACGAATGCGTGGCAAAATCGTGACGCTCGCGCAACAAAAGAGTCAGTCTTGACACTGGACAGAAATGCAACCCGATGTACGGGGAGGGGCAACCCGCAACGAACTATGCGCAAAAAGGGGACCAAGTGACTGCCGCATCGCGATCGATTCCAGCCGACCGCATGGCCGTGCTGTTCGCGATCATGCTCGTAGCCGCGGCGGGCAATACCGCGATGCAGTCGATCCTCCCCGCTATCGGCGCCAAGCTCCACATTCCCGACGTATGGGTCAGCCTGGCGTTCAGCTGGTCGGCACTGCTCTGGGTGCTGACCGCACCGCATTGGGCGCGGCAATCGGACAAGCGCGGGCGCAAAGCGTTGATGGCGCTAGGGGTCATCGGCTTCTTTTCGTCGATGGCGCTGTGCGGCCTGACCTTGTGGGCCGGACTCGAGGGCTATCTGGCCGCTGGTTTCACCTTCATTGTCTTCGCAATCTTTCGCAGCCTTTATGGCGGGTTGGGATCGGCATCTCCCCCCGCGGTGCAGGCCTATGTCGCTTCGCGCACCGACCCCGAACAGCGCACGCAGGCGCTGTCGCTTGTCTCCTCCTCCTTTGGCCTGGGTACGGTGATCGGACCCGCGATCGCGCCTTTCTTCATTCTGCCCATGGTCGGCCTCGCTGGCCCCTTGCTGGTCTTCGCGCTGATCGGACTGATCGTGCTCGTCATGCTGCGCTGGCGCCTGCCCGACGACGTGCCACGATTCGCCGCGCGCGGCGCGATTGCTTCCTACCCCCTGTCGGCGGGCCCGTCGGAACCAACGGCAGAAGAGGAAAATGAACTCGACCCAGCCGAACAGGAACCGCTTCACTGGCGCGACCGCCGCGTCCGGCCATGGCTGCTCGCGGGCTTCTTCGGCGGTCAGGCGCAGGCGATGATGCTGGGCGTCGTCGGCTTCCTGATTCTCGACCGCCTGCACCTGCGGCTGAAACCCGATGAGGGCGCGGCGATTACCGGCATCGTACTGATGGCCGGCGCCTTCGCAACGTTGCTCGCGCAATGGGGGCTGATCCCGATCCTGAAGCTGACGCCGCGGCCGACCGTGCTCGCGGGTGCCGCCCTCGCCATCCTCGGCATCTTGATGACCGGGCTCGCACAGGATCTGCACGCGATCGTCATCGGTTTCGCGTCGGCATCGCTCGGCTTTGGCCTGTTCCGTCCCGGCTTCACTGCCGGCGCGTCGCTATCGGTCCCGCGCCGCGACCAAGGCGCGGTCGCCGGCATGACCGCGTCGATCAACGGATCGGCGTATATCATCTCACCCGCGATCGGCGTGCTGCTCTACAACTGGCACCCGATGGTCGCCTACGGGCTGATGGCGGCCTTCTGCGTCTGGCTGATGGTGTGGGGCTGGTCCGCGCTCAGGCAGGACCAGCCCGCAAACTCTTAGTCCTTCGTCGGTTCGCCCGCGTGCTTCTGCTCGCGAACCGGCTTCAGCATCCCCGGCGCAAAGAAGCCGATCGGGTCGACGCTCATCGCCTGCTGCTTGATCTCGCCCTGGATCTTTTCATAATCCTTTTCCATCGCCTCGGTCACCGACGCGCGCGTGTCCTTTAACGCCGCCTCGAAGTCCTCCAGCGTGACCAGATCGCTGTTGATCGAACGTTTGAGCGCCGCGAGACCCGCGCGGCGCACCAGATCCTCCAGATCGGCGCCCGTGAAGCGATCGGCCTTTTCGGCAAGCGCAGCCAGATCGACGTCCTTCGCGAGCGGCATCCGCGACGTATGGATTTCGAGGATGCGCTTCCGCCCCTCGGCGCTCGGTACCGACACATAGATCAGTTCGTCTAGCCGTCCGGGGCGCAGCAGCGCCGGATCGATCAGGTTCGGGCGGTTCGTCGCGCCGATCACGACAACCGATTGCATTTCCTCGATCCCGTCCATCTCGGCGAGAATCGTGTTGACGACACGCTCGGTCACCTGCGGCTCGCCCGACGTGCCGCTGCCGCGCGCGGGCACCAGGCTGTCGAGTTCGTCGATGAAGATGATCGTCGGTGCCACCGCCCGCGCCCGCGCGAACAGGCGCGCGATCTGCTGCTCGCTCTCGCCATACCATTTGGACAGGAGATCGGACGACTTGATCGCGATGAAATTGGCGTCGGACTCGCGCGCCGCTGCCTTCGCAAGCAAGGTTTTGCCTGTCCCCGGTGGGCCATAGAGCAGGAAGCCTTTGGCCGGGCGGATGCCGAGCCGACGGAACGCTTCGGGATGCTTCAAGGGGAGTTCGATTCCCTCGATCAGCTTGTCGCGCGCCGCGTCGAGCCCGCCGATGTCGCTCCAGCGCGTATTCGGCGCCTGCACCATCACCTCGCGCATCGCCGAGGGCTGGACGCGTTTCAGTGCGCCCAGAAAATCGTCGCGGGTCACGCGAACCCCTTCGAGCACCTCGGGCGGAATCGTTCCTTCCTCGAGGTCGATCTTGGGCATGATCCGCCGCACCGCCTCGATGGCAGCCTCGCGCGTCAGCGCCGCCATGTCGGCGCCAACGAAGCCGAAGGTCGTGCGCGCCAGTTCGTCGAGGTCGACGTCGTCACCCAGCGGCATACCGCGCGTGTGAATGCCCAGTATCTCGCGTCGTCCCTTCTCGTCGGGCACGCCGATCACGATTTCGCGGTCGAAGCGACCGGGACGCCGCAGCGCCTCGTCGATCGCGTCGGGGCGGTTGGTCGCGGCAATGACGACAAGGTTGGTCCGCGGCTCGAGCCCGTCCATCAGCGTCAGCAACTGCGCGACGATGCGCTTCTCGGCCTCACCGGTCACTTGTCCGCGTTTGGGCGCGATCGAATCGATCTCGTCGATGAACAGGATCGACGGCGCTGCTTTGGTCGCCTGCTCGAAAATCTCGCGCAGCCGCTTTTCGGACTCGCCATAGGCGCTGCCCATGATCTCGGGGCCGTTGATCAGGAAGAATTGCGCGTCGCTTTCGTTGGCGACAGCACGCGCGAGCCGCGTCTTGCCGGTGCCCGGCGGGCCGTGCAGCAAAACCCCGCGCGGCGGATCGACGCCGAGGCGCTGGAACAACTCGGGGTAACGAAGCGGCAATTCGACCATCTCGCGGAGTTGATTGATCGTGTCACCAAGCCCGCCGAGATCGTCATAAGTGACGTCGGTACGCCGCGCGTCCTGCGGCTCCTGATATTCCGCGAGCAGTTCGACCTCGGTATTCTCGTCGATATACACGATCCCCTTGGGGTTCGCCGACACGACGATCAGGCGCACCTCGGCAAGCGCATAGGCGGGCGCGTTGAGCATCTGGCGAAGCTGCGGCGGCATGTCGCCCGCCGGAAGTCGCTGCTGCCCGGCGGTCGCCACCGTGTCGCCGGCGACGAGCGGCCGGCCGAAAAAGCTGCGTTTCAGCGCCATCGCCGAGCCTTGCAGGCGAAGATTTTCCTGCGCTGGCGCAAAGGTCACCCGCGTCGCGGGTCGCATTTCGGCACGGCTCAGTGCCACCATATCGCCGGCGCCCGCGCCCGCATTGGCGCGTTGCAGGCCATCGAGACGAATAACCTCCAGCCCCTCATCCTCGGGGTAGGGCGCGACGACCCGCGCCGCGGTGTCGCGTTTGGCGCTGATCTGGACGACATCGCCCTCGGTCAGGCCCAGTTCGGCCATCGCGGTGCGCGGGATTCGCGCGATTCCGGCGCCGCTTTCCTCGGCCCGCAACGTCGCCACCTGCAGTTTGACCTGCTTTTCCTTTATTGCCGCATCGGCCAAGGCGTATCTCCCGCAAAAAGGTCGGAATGCGCAAGATAGGGCGATCGCTCGCGATTTTCGAGCCCCGAGAGCGCGTAATATTCGAACGATACTATGCCGCACTGCACAAATTGTCTGGCATGTCCGATATCGCCATGCCATCATCCGCCGAGAGACGCACATGCCACGCCTTCCTCCCCTCAGCAGCATGGAGGCCTTTCTGGAGGTCGCCCGCCATGGCACGGTGAAAGCCGCCGCCAGCGAGCTCGGCTTGTCGATGCCCGCCCTGTCGCGGCGCATCCAGACGCTGGAACATGCCGTCGGGCGGCCGCTGTTCAACCGCCATCACCATGGTCTCCGGCTCACCGAGACGGGGCGAGAAATGCAGGATCAGCTCTCGCCGATCCTCGACGAGCTGCGCGGCGTGATCGAAAAGGCGGGCAGCCCAGACGCGTCGCTCCGCCTCCATCTCAACGTCCTGCCGCTCTTTGCACAGCAACGGCTGTTTCCGCGCCTGCCCGAACTGAGGCGCGACCATCCCGAACTGCACATCGATATCGACACCATGTCGCACGCCGAAGCGCGGCTCGGCGAAGGGATCGACGTCGCCATCGCGCTCGCCCGATCGATCGACCCCATGCTCTATGCGGCGCGCCTCGACCAGGACAAGGTGTTCCCGATCGCGGCGCGGACGCTGACCGACGGGGGCCGCGCGATCGCCGTGCCCGAACAGCTCCAGCGCCAGACGATCCTGCTCCACCGCGAAATGCCAGAAACCTTCGCCGAATGGAAAAAGGCGATCGGGATGCCCTATCTCGAGCCCGCCGGGATCGACTTCTTCGATTCAGGCCCGCTGATGCTCGAAGCGGCCGCGCAGGGGATCGGCGTTGCCTTCATGCACGGTCACCATTTCGACGACGCCCATGATCCGCGCCTCGTCCGCCTCTTCGATTTCGATGTCGACAGTCCGTACAGCTATTGGTTCGTCTGCCGCCCGCGCGCGCTACGCCAGCCGGCGGTCAAGCTGTTTCACGACTGGTTGCTGGGCGCCCGGATCTGAGCGCCCTCAGGCCGACGCCTCGGTCCGCATCGTCGCGGCGATATCCCATACCGCGATGAACATCGCGGCGATCACCGGGCCGATCACGATGCCGTGCAGGCCGAAAAGCTGGAGCCCGCCGAGCGTCGTGATCAGCACGACATAATCGGGAATGCGCGTTTCGCGTCCGACGAGTACCGGCCGCACCACATTGTCGACCATCCCGATCACGAACAGGCCGCAGAATACGAGCACGACGCCCTGCCAGATCGATCCCGACAGGAAAAGATAGAGCGCCATCGGCACCCACACGAGCCCGGTGCCCACCGCAGGAAGCAGCGAAGCCGCGCCCATCAACACCCCCCACAGCAGCGCAGCCTCGATCCCCAGCGCCCAGAGGACGATACCGCCGATCAGGCCCTGCAGGATCGCGACGACGATGCTCCCTTTGATCGTCGCGCGCACCACCACGATGAACCGTTCGACCAGAAGCTGCAGATGGTCGGTCTGCAGGGGAATTGCGGCGCTGACGCGCTGCTGGATCGTCTCTCCGTCGCGAATGAGGAAGAAAGCGAGGTAGAGCATCACCATCAGCTTGACGAACAGGTCGAAAACCCCCTGCCCGATCGACAGGGCCTGGCCCAGCACCGCGCGGACCCCTGCCGCGGCGCCGCCGCCGAACATGTCTTTCACGGCGGCAATGTTGCCGATCCCGAGCCGGTCGAGCGCATCCGACAGCCATGCGGGAATTGCCGATTCGAACGCGACGAAGATTTGTTCGGGATCAAGGTTGCCCGACTGGATCCGCTGATACACCGAGGCAGCCTCGTTGAGCAGCGCGACGGTCAGCAATGCGGCGGGCAGCACGACGATCGCCAGAATCATCAGCAGCGTAAGCAGGGCCGCGCCGTTACGCCGGGCCGGCATGACGGCCAGCAGGCGGCGATAGGCGGGCTCGAACAAGATCGCGACGATCACCGCCCACAGGATCGCGGCGAAATAGGGCAGCAGAATTGCGGCGAAGGCCAGCGAGACGCTGATCAGCACGACCAGGAACGCCCAATAGCCGCTCGCCCTCGCTCCTCTGCCGTCGCTCACCACATGTCCCCTCGGTCGCCGCGCGCGGCGTACAGCAATCCTAGCCCGGGGGGCGAGCCCCGGTAAAGTCGGAAACGAAGGCGGAAAAATGGTGCTGCTGGAGAGGATTGAACTCTCGACCTCACCCTTACCAAGGGTGCGCTCTACCACTGAGCTACAGCAGCGTCCGGGGCGCCCGGGAACGCCTGTTCGCGGGGCAGGCGCGGCCTATGGCGGGGCGGCCTTCGCCTGTCAAGGTGCGAGACTTGACGCCGGGTCGATTTCCCCGCATCGCCGCCGCGTGAGCAAGCCGCCCTCCCCCGCCGACCTCGAACGCGAGCGCCGCCTCGCCGAGGCGCTCCGCGCCAATCTGCGCAAACGCAAGGCGCAGGCTCGCGAAGCCAGGCCCGATACGCCGCCTAAAGACTGACGGTCACCGTCACATCGTCGCCTTCAACCATCCCTTCGGCCTTGCGCACCGCAGCCTTGACTGGCAGCAACCAGCCGCCGCTTTCCTTGTGGGGAAACACCGATGTGCTCCAGATCGTGTCGCCGATCGTCGCGCGTACCTTGGCCGATCCGAAGCCCTTGCGGCCATCGAGCCATTGCCCGCTGATCGCCGCGAGCCTTATTCCATCGGCGACGTCGCCCGAAATAGTGACGAAAAACCACGCCGCCGGCGCGGTCGCCGACTGCCAGCGCCAAAGCCGCGTCGTGACGGTGAAATCCTCCAAGGCGGCTATTTCGCTTCGACCGGCCGGATCGGAATGGGAATGTTGCAGATATCTGCGCCGCCCGCCGGACGAATGAAAAAGGGATCGCGGCGGTTGGCGCGTGCGTCCGCATAGCGTCGAAAGCTTTCGCTGTCGGTCGACAGATATTCGAACCGCGGCCGTTCGGCGACAGGCAATTCCGTCGCCACGCGGATCGACATGATCGGCACCCGTTCAGCCCCGGTCTCGTAGAAACCCAGCGCCCCGGTCCCCCGGGGCAGGCTCGACAAATGCTCAATCCCGCGAACAACGCGTCCGACCAGGGCAATATTGCGGTCGAGATGGCGGGGTGCTTGCCCGATAACCACATAGAGTTCGGCACCCGACCCGGTATCGGGAGACATATTGCGGCCGACGCCGACCATGCCATAGCAGTGCAGCGGCCACCGTTGATCGGGCACCTTGCGATCGTCGAGACCGATCGGCCAACCCGATTCGAAGGTTACCCTCGGCGCATAGGCGTCGGTTGCCGGTTCGAAGCTGCTTCCATATATGTCGAGCCCTCGGTCTCTATCCATCCTTCCTGCCCGCCGCGCCGCTTCGTCCTTGGATAGGATGATGACCGGCTTTCCGCCGCTCGTCGTATCTTTGCTGGCGGGGTCGGAAACAACATATTCGCTCTCGGGCACCGTCACCAAATCTTGGGGCAACGGCTTCTTCTCGGTCGCGTCACCCCATTGCACGACATAATTGTCCTGCACCCGGTTGACGCTCGTCCCGTCCCACCAATGCGCGGCGGCGAGCTTGCGGATATTCCCGATCCAGCCTCGGCTGAAGGGTGCGGGCATGAGCTGGATGACGACGCGCCGCGGCTTGCCCTTCGCATCCGGAGCAAGATCCATCACGAGCAGATCGGAAGGTGCGATGGCGATCCAATCCGTCGCAGGCGCGGCGGCCGCAATTTCGCCCGGCGACGGGGTCGGCGCGGGTTCCTCGGCATAAGCGGGAAGGACGAGCGAAGCGGCGGCGGCCGCCAGAAGCAGGTGTCTCATGCGACGTGTCTGCCACGCCCAATCGGCTTGCGAAAGACCCGCCAAGCGATTAGGGCGCGCGTTCCAGTGCGAATTGGATAGCACCCGATTCACGCTCCGTGCTTCGCACGAAACGACCGGGTGCAGCGGAGCGGTGGCCGAGTGGTCGAAGGCGCTCGCCTGGAAAGTGAGTATACGTCAAAAGCGTATCGAGGGTTCGAATCCCTCCCGCTCCGCCATTCAATATCGAGTTTGTTATTTTTTCCGACATGGTTCCAAAGACTGTGTTGCTGAGGGCTCGGTTGGCGAGGATCAACAAGGAGGCTGCGCCGCCAATTTCCGGCGCCGGGGAGATACCTTTGAAACGCGGGAGCAAAGCCTGGCAGTAATGGGCGTTCAGGATGGACCCCATTTTTCCCGTGGGCATATTTTCAGTCACTTGATGTGAAAGTGCCGATGAGGTGGAGGAAACCCAGTCACTTTGACGCTAATCCCCCGAACTGACGCCGGCAGCCGGTCAGCCAGCCATCATTTCCACCGCCGCGCGGTCGTTGATCACGATTTCGCGGCGAGATGGCAGGTCGAGCAGACCGTCGGCGCGCATTTTGGTGAGCTGGCGGCTCGTCGTCTCGATCGTCAGGCCCAATATGTCGGCGATCTGCTGGCGGCCGAAGGGCAGTTCGAACCCGGCCTGCGTGTCGGCATGACACCCCTGCCCCGATAATCGTTCCGACATCTCAAGCAGGAAGGACGCCACCTTCTCCGACGCGGACTTGCGTCCAAGCAGCATCATCCAATGCCGTGCGCGGTCGAGTTCATCGAGCGTGCGGCGGAGCAATTTCTGCTGGAGGTCGGGGTGATTGCCCGCAAACTCGTCGAAATTGCTGCGATTGAAGATGCACACTTCCGCATCGGTCATCGCGGTGACGCTGTACGGGCTTTCCTTGCCGAACGGGCGTCCGATGAAGTCGGACGGAAAAACCACACCAACGATCTGCTCGCGCCCGTCGGCGGTCGACACGACGAGCTTCAGCACGCCCTCGAGGACATTCGCGACGACGGGCGCACCGTCGCCTTCCCAAAGCAGGGTCTGTCCGGCCCGTACCTTTTGCCGGCGTCCCATCTTGCCCAGTGCGGCAAGCTCCGCAGGGCTGAGGCTCGCACAAATCGCACGGTTTCGGACAACGCAGGTCGCACAATCGGTCACGGGCCCGCCTTACAGGACGCAAGCCGCTTTGCAAAGCGCAGCGGGTCGCGCCCT
The DNA here is from genome assembly GCF_949769155.1 of Sphingopyxis sp. Geo48. Lineage (NCBI taxonomy): Bacteria > Pseudomonadati > Pseudomonadota > Alphaproteobacteria > Sphingomonadales > Sphingopyxidaceae > Sphingopyxis > Sphingopyxis sp. Geo48. The sequence goes on from NZ_CATKPA010000002.1 coordinate 859,018, forward strand.
GGCGCTCGGGCGACGGGAATGGCGGCCCTGTCTCGACCGGACAGGGTCTCACGCCGCCGAACGGTACATCGCGCAGGCGAGGCCGACCGATCGCCCCATGACAGACCCTCGGGTCCGGCGGCGGCGATTTGATCGTTGCGGCGATGTTGTCATACAATTATCCTGCTCGCGCCGGGATGCATCTCCCGCGACCGGATTCGGAGCTCGAACGAAAGGAGCAGGACCGCAGCACTTTGCCATCTTTTCTATTTTCTAGAATATATGGACCAATTTTATATGTCTATTTCGCATTAATGAGACTGCCTAAACCATGGCCATCCCCGGACGGTTCGGGGCCCGCGCTTTCACACAAGGAGTTTCAGCCATGTCTATCAAAGCCGCCCCGACCCCCGCCAAAGCTTTGCTCGACCCGAGCAACCACGCGCTCATCCTGATCGACTATCAGTCGCAGATGGCCTTTGCCACCAAGTCGATCGCCCCCGAACTGCTCCGCAACAATGCCGCGCTGATCGCCAATGGCGCCGCGGGCTTCAAGGTTCCGACGATCCTGACCACCGTCGCCGAAAAGAGCTTCTCCGGCCCGATGTTCAACGAGGTCACCGATCCCTTCCCCGGCCAGAAGCTGCTCGACCGCACGTCGATGAACACCTGGGAAGATGCCGGTGTGATCGAGGAGGTCAACCGGATCGGCAAGGACCGGCTGGTTTTCGCCGGCCTGTGGACGTCGGTCTGCATCGTCGGCCCGACGCTGTCGGCGCTCGAACAGGGCTATGAGGTCTATGTGATTACCGACGCGAGCGGCGACATTTCGACCGAAGCGCACGAACGTGCGGTCGAGCGTATGATCCAGGCGGGTGCGCGTCCGATGACCGCCCTTCAATATCTCCTCGAACTGCAGCGCGACTGGGCGCGCGCCGAAACCTACGACCTCACCACCGGCATCGCCCGCAAATGGGGCGGCGCCTACGGCATCGGCATCACCTATGCCAAGACGATGTTTGGCGCCTCCGAAGGCGGTCACTGAACCCCTCCCGTGCGGCCGGACTCTCGGGTCCGGCCGTTTCTTTTGAAGCGAGCCTGAAAGGACAATGTCATGAGCTACGTCACCACCAAGGACGGCACCCAAATCTTCTACAAGGATTGGGGACCGAAGGACGCCCAGCCGATCGTATTCCACCACGGCTGGCCGCTGTCAGCGGACGACTGGGACACGCAGATGCTGTTCTTCCTGGCCAACGGGTATCGGGTCGTCGCGCACGACCGGCGCGGGCACGGCCGATCGGCTCAGGTCTCGGACGGCCATGACATGGCGCATTATGCCGCGGACGCCGCGGCGGTCGTCGATCATCTCGACCTGCGCGACGCCGTCCACATCGGTCACTCGACCGGCGGCGGGCAGGTTGCCGCCTATGTCGCGCGCCACGGCCTGCCCGCGGGCCGCGTCGCCAAGGCGGTTCTGGTCAGCGCGGTGCCGCCGATCATGCTCAAGACCGAACGCTATCCGGGCGGACTGCCGATCGAGGTGTTCGACGGGCTGCGCGCCGGGCTCGCCGCCAATCGCGCGCAATTCTTTCGCGACGTCGCGGCCGGCCCCTTCTACGGCTTCAACCGGCCCGGTGCGAAGGTCGACGACGGGGTGATCGACAATTGGTGGCGCCAGGGCATGATGGGCAGCGCGAAGGCCCATTATGAGGGCATCAAGGCCTTCTCCGAGACCGACCAGACCGACGATTTGAAGGCGATCACCGTGCCGACGCTCGTGCTGCACGGCGACGACGACCAGATCGTGCCCTACAAGAATGCAGGCGTGCTGCAGGCCGAAATCCTGCCCAATGCGACGCTGAAAATCTATGAGGGTTTTCCGCACGGGATGCTGACGACTCATGCCGACATCCTCAACGCCGACTTGCTCGCCTTCGTGAAGGCCTGACGCGAAGAGGGAGGACGGACATCGTGAAAATCTATCTCGTCTCGCTGGGAGCGGGATTGCTGGTTGGCGTCATTTACAGCCTGCTCGGTGTCCGTTCTCCCGCCCCGCCGATCGTTGCGCTGATCGGTCTCGGGGGTATTCTGCTCGGCGAGCAGTTCGTGCCCATAGCCAAGCGCCTCGCCGACCGCCCCGAACTCGCCCGCTTCGTCCGCGAAGATTGTGCCGAGCATGTTCTGGGACCGCTGCCCGACAACAAGGATTGCGGGTCATGAGCCCGCTGACCCGTCGCCAGACGCTCGCCGGCGCCGCCACCACCGCGCTTCTCACTGCAACGGAAAGTTTCGCCATGCGCCCGAAAGGCCTGATCATCGTCAACGCCAAGGTCACCACCCTCGACCGCGCAAACCCGGTCGCCGAGGCGGTCGCGATCCGCGAGGGCAAGTTCCTGAGTGTCGGCAGCGAGGCCGAAGCCCGCGCGGCAGCCGGTCCCGACGCCGATATCATCGACGCCAAGGGTCGCCGCCTGATCCCCGGACTGATCGACAGCCACATCCATGTCATTCGCGGCGGGCTCAACTATAATATGGAGCTGCGCTGGGACGGGGTGCCCAGCCTCGCCGATGCGATGGCGATGCTGAAACGCCAGGCCGCGAACACCCCCCCGCCGCAATGGGTCCGCGTCGTCGGCGGCTTTACCGAGCATCAGTTCGCCGAAAAGCGCCTGCCGACGCTGGACGAGATCAACGCCGCCGCGCCCGACACGCCGGTGTTCATCCTCCACCTCTACGACCGCGCGCTGCTCAACGCCGCGGCGCTGCGCGCCGTTGGCTATACGAAGGACACGCCGAACCCGCCGGGCGGCGAGATCGTTCGCGACGCCACGGGCAACCCGACCGGTCTTCTGCTCGCCCAGCCCAACGCGACGATCCTCTATTCGACCCTCGCCAAGGGGCCGAAGCTTCCGGAAAATTATCAGGTCAATTCGACGAAGCATTTCATGCGCGAATTGAATTCGCTCGGGGTCACCAGCGTCATCGACGCGGGCGGCGGCTACCAGAATTATCCCGACGATTATGCGATCATCGAGAAGCTCCACCAGGACGGCGAGATGACGCTGCGCATCGCCTACAACCTCTTCACGCAGAAGCCGAAAGAGGAACTCAAGGATTTCGCGACCTGGTCGACCAAGGTGAAACCCGGCGACGGCGACGACACCTATCGGCACAATGGCGCAGGCGAGATGCTCGTCTACTCGGCCGCCGATTTCGAGGATTTCCGGGTCGAACGCCCCGACATGCCGCCAAACATGGAGGCCGACCTCGAACCCGTCATCCGCCTCCTCGCCGAACGCCGTTGGCCGTGGCGCCTCCACGCTACCTACGACCAGAGCATTGGCCGCGCGCTCGACGTGTTCGAGAAGGTGAACCGGGACATTCCGCTCAAGGGGCTCAACTGGTTCTTCGACCATGCCGAGACGATCAGCGAGCGCAACATCGACCGCATCGCGGCATTGGGCGGCGGTATCGCGGTACAGCATCGAATGATGTTCCAGGGCGAATATTTCGTCGAACGCTATGGCGCCAAGGCGGCCGAGGCGACGCCGCCGATCAAACGGATGATGGAAGCCGGCCTACCCGTCGGCGCGGGCACCGACGCGACGCGCGTCGCGAGCTATAATCCGTGGGTCTCGTTGTCGTGGCTGGTCACCGGCAAGACGCTCGGCGGCGCGACGCTCTATCCCCTCCGCAACCGGCTCGACCGCGAGACGGCGCTGCGCCTCTGGACCGAGGCGAACACATGGTTCTCGAACGAGGTCGGCAAGAAGGGCCAGATCAAGGCCGGCCAGCTCGCCGACCTTGCGCTGCTGTCGGACGATTATTTCGGTGTCGCCGAAAGCGAGATTGTCCACCTCCGGTCGGTGCTGACCTTGCTCGGCGGCAAGGTGGTGCATGGTGAGGGCGACTATGGCCCGATCGCCCCCGCGCTGCCGAAACCAATGCCCGACTGGTCGCCCGTCGCGACCTTCGGCGGCTATTATCGTCGACCCGAAGCTAAGCAGAAAATGGCGGCGGCATGCGGCTGCGCCAGTGCCTGCGCGGTTCACGGCCACGACCATGCCGCGGCGCTCGGCGCCAATGTGCCAGCTGCCGATGTGCAGAGCTTCTGGGGCGCGTTCGGCTGCGGCTGCTGGGCGGTCTGACCCATGAATACTCCAGCCCCGATCGCCCGCCTGCTCGACGACAATCGCTTCGCGGTCCTCGCTGCAACGCTGCTGACGCTCCCCTATTGGACGAGCGGCATCGCCAAGCTCACCGACCTGCCCGGCGCGCTCGGCGAGGCCCGGCATTTCGGGCTCGAGCCCGCGATGCTGACCGTCGCCGCGACGATCCTCGTCCAGATCGGCGGTTCGCTGCTGATCATCCTCGGTCGCCAGGCCTGGCTCGGCGCGGGCGCGCTCGGGGTGTTCACCGCGATCGCGACGCTGATCGCGCATCCCTTCTGGCAGGTCGCCGATCCGATGACGCGCTTTCACGAGCGCAACACCTTCCTTGAGCATATCGGGCTGATCGGCGGACTGATGCTGGCCGCGATCCTGCGCGACCGAAAGGCATGACCGAGCCCGCCCAGCCCGACCAGCGCCCGCTGGCGAATCCCGTTTTCCGCGCGCTGTGGATCGCAACCGTCGTCTCGAACATCGGCACCTGGATGCACGACGTCGGCGCGGGCTGGCTGATGACCTCGTTGTCGCCAGATCCTCTGATGGTCGCGCTGGTGCAGGCCGCGACGACCTTTCCGATGTTCGTCCTCGCGCTCCCCGCCGGTGCGCTCGCCGACATCGTCGACCGGCGAAAGCTGCTGATCGGCGCCCAGCTCTTCGGCCTTGTCGCCGCGATGACGCTCGCGGCGATCACGCTCGCCGGCTTCACGACCGCGTGGATCCTGCTCGTTTTCACGGCAGCCATCGCGATGGGTGCCGCCTTTTCGGCGCCCGCCTTCCAGGCGATCGTCCCCGAACTCGTCCCGAGGCCGGCGCTGCAACAGGCAGTCGCGCTCAATTCGCTCGGGGTCAATATCGCGCGCGCGATCGGCCCCGCGCTCGGTGGGCTGATCATCGCTGCCTCGGGACCCGGCGCGGTGTTCGCAGCCAATGCGCTCTCGATCCTCGGCATATTGACGGTCCTCGCCCGCTGGCGGCGCGTCGCGCCCGATCGCCACCTCCCCGCCGAGCATATGGTCGGCGCAATGCGCGCCGGGCTCCGCTATGCGCTGCGTGCGCCGGAACTTCAGGTGGTGCTGATCCGGTCGGTCGGCTTCTTCCTCTTTGCAAGCGGGCTCTGGGCGCTGCTCCCGATCATCGCGCGGCGCGACCTCGAGCTGGGCCCGCTCGGCTATGGCGGCCTGCTCACCTTCATGGGGCTTGGCGCGATCACGGGCGCACTGGTGATGCCGAAGCTGCGCAGCAGGATGGGCGCGAATGCGATCACCCTCGCCGCTTCGATCCTGCTCGCAATCGCCATGGCCGGCCTTTCGCAAGCCGTCGCGTTCGCGACAGCGGCGGCGGCACTCTTCGTTGCGGGCCTCGCGTGGATCGCGATGATGGCGTCGCTGAACGGCGGCGCGCAGGCAAGCTCGCCCGGATGGGTCAAGGCGCGCGCGCTCGCGATCTATCTCCTCGTTTTCCAGGGATCTATGGCGGCGGGCGCGACCTTATGGGGCTCGGTCGCCTCGGCAATCGGCGTGCCGTCAACGCTGCTCGTCGCGGCCGGTCTGCTCATCGCCGCCAGCCTGATCCTCGCCTCGCGCTTCCCGCTCGACCGCGCGAGCACGCTCGACCTTGCCCCGTCGTCGCATTGGCCCGCGCCGCTCGTCGATGGCACGGTCGAACATGACAGCGGCCCGGTGCTCGTGACGATCGAATATCGCGTCGATCCGGCGAGGCTGCCCGACTTCTTCGCCGCGATTCAGGACATGCGCCGCATCCGTCGCCGCGACGGTGCGATCCACTGGGGCGTCTATGAGGATACGGCGGCACCCGGCATGGTCATCGAAACCTTTACCGTCGAAAGCTGGCTCGAGCATCTGCGCCAGCACGACCGCGTCACCAATGCCGACCGCGTGCAGCAGGAGGCGCTCGCCGCTTATCTGATCGGCGATGGCCCGCCCGTGGTGCGCCATTTCGTAACCCGTTGATGCGCCTTCTCCTGCTCCTCGCCGCGCTCGCGCCCGCGACCGCCTTTGCCCAATCGGTCGAGCAGACCAATTTGCGCTATGACGAGGATTGGTCGGTGTTGCGCGATGCGCCGCGCGAGGGCTGGCGGCAGGCCAAATATGTGCCGCTGGGCGATACGGGCGATGCCTATCTGACCCTCGGCGGCGAAGCGCGGGCGCGGTTCGAGGGCTTCGACAATAATCTGTGGGGCAGCCCGCCTGCCTCCGACGACGGGTATCTCTGGCTCCGCGTCATGCCGCACGCCGATTTGCACGCCGGTCCGGCACGCGTCTTCGTGCAGGGCATCGCGGGCCATGCGCGCGGCGTCGGCGCGGGCAAGGGCCCCGCCGACGAAACGGGGATCGACCTGCTGCAAGGGTTCGGCGACCTTCGGTTGACGCTCGGGACGGATAGCAGCCTCACGCTGCGCGGCGGGCGCGAACTGATGGCGCTGGGATCGGAGCGGCTTGTCGGCATCCGCTATGGCCCCAACATCCCACAGGCCTTCGACGGCGTCCGCGCAATCGCGGAGCATGGCGCTTTTCGCGTCGACGCCTTCCACCTGCGCCCCGTCGCGATTGGCGGTGGCGATTTCGACGACAAGACATCCAAGACGCGCCGCCTTGACGGCATCTATACGACGCTTGCGCCAGCCAGGGGCATCGGCGTCGACGCCTATTGGCTCGGCTATGCGGATGACGGCGCGCGCTTCACCAGCCGCAGCGGACGCGAAACGCGCGATACGTTCGGCCTGCGCTTCTTCGGCAAGCGCGGCGCCCTCGGCTGGAACTGGGAGGCGATGCTTCAACGCGGCCATTTCGACGGTGACCGCATCCGCGCCTGGTCGCTCGCGACCGAAACCGCATTGAGCTTCCCGCAGGCACCGCTGGCGCCGCGGCTTCGCCTGCGCGCCAATATCGCGAGCGGCGACCGCCATCCCGCCGACGGCAAGCTCGGCACCTTCAACGCACTCTTTCCCAAGGGCAAATATTTCGGCGAACTCTCGCCGATCGGGCCGCGCAACATCGTAAACCTCCATCCCAGCGTCGATTTCGATCTGGGCAAGGGCGTTACACTCGAGCTCGTCGCGGTACGGTTCTGGCGCGAAAGCCGCGGTGACGGCATTTATGACATTCCCGGCGGCCTCCTCCGACCCGCCGGGGGCAGCCGAGCGCGCCATATCGGCGATCAGGCCGAGATTTCGGTCGGCTGGCAGGCGAGCGAAACCCTGTCCTTTTCGGCCTCCCTCTCGGCCTTCCGCGCTGGCGCCTTCCTCCGCGACACCGGCCCTGCGCGCACGATCCGCATGGTCGGCGCCGAAGCGATGCTCAAGCTTTAAAGGTCGATCATCCCGGCTAGTTCGGCATCGTCGCGGCCAAGCTCGACGAACTGCTCGAGCAGCCACGACGCGGCGGGTCCCGGCGGCGTATCGCGCCGCCACACCCCCGCGAAGCGATAGGTGCCGCCCGGATGATCGGGCATCGCAAGCCGGATCAGCGTGCCCGCGACCAGATCGGCCTCGATCATCGGGAGCGGCATATTGCCCCAACCGACGCCCTCGCGCAGCAGCGCGTGCTTGGCGCCCAGATCGGCAAGCCGCCACGTCTTGGGACTCATCACCGAATAGTCGCGTCCTTCGGTAGAGCGCGACCGGTCGGTGAGCACGAGCTGCGTGTAATCGCGCCCCGCACCGGGCGGGATACGCTCCATCCGGCCGAGCGGATGGTCGGGCGCGGCGACCGGGACCATCGGGATCGAGCCCGCCGCGATGCATTCGACACCGTCGACCCCCGCCGCGAGCGGTCCCGAAATGCCGACGATCGCACGGCGGTCGAGGATCATTGCGGTGATCGCCCCCAGCGCCTCGACGTGCAGGCGAAGCTGGACGGTCGGAAACTCGACCGCGAAAGCGCGCAGCACCTTGCCGAGCCGCTCGGCGGGCAGCATCACGTCGACCGCCAGATCGACCTCGGCCTCCAGCCCGTCGAGCATCCCCTTCACCTTGGCGCGCAGCCCGTCGATCCCGAGCGAGATCGCGCGTGCCTCGGCGAGCAGAGCGCGCCCGGCGACGGTGAGCTGCGGCTTGCGCGTCCCCTCGCGCTCGAAGAGGATCAGGCCGAGCTGCGCCTCGAGGTTGGCGATGCCATAGCTGATCACCGAAACCGCACGATTGAGCCGCCGCCCCGCTGCGGCGAAACTGCCGGTGTCGACGATCGCGAGGAAGATGCGAAGCTGGTCGAGCGTCGGCGTGCCGGGGTTGCTCACTTTTCTATTTCCTCGAACGTTTCGATGAAATTTATCCCACTCAAACCGCAGGATCGCAATCCCTAAATCGCCTGCAACGGCGGCCTTTCCGGCCTGCACCTCGGAGACACATCATGATCGAACTTCGGCCTTTCGACAGCCTCGGTGCCGCCAACCACGGCTGGCTCGACGCGCATCATCATTTTTCCTTCGCCGGCTATCACGATCCCGCGCGGACGAGCTGGGGCAATCTGCGCGTCTGGAACGACGACACCATCGCGCCGCAGACCGGCTTCCCGCCGCATCCGCACCGCGATATGGAAATCATCACCTATGTCCGCGAGGGCGCGATCACGCACCAGGACAGCCTTGGCAACAAGGGCCGCACCGAAGCGGGCGACGTCCAGGTAATGAGCGCCGGCACCGGCATTCGCCATTCGGAATATAATCTCGAGGACGTGACCACGAAGATTTTCCAGATCTGGATTATCCCGACCCGCGACGGCGAACCGCCGCAATGGGGTGCCAAGCCCTTTCCCAAGGGCGAACGCTCGGGCAAGTTCGTGACGCTCGCCTCGGGCTATGAAAACGACAATGACGCGCTGCCGATCCGCACCGACGCGCGCGTCGTGGGCGCGACGCTCCGCGCGGGCGAGACGGCGGAATATCCGCTAGGCAAGGACCGCAAGGCCTATCTCGTCCCCGCCAAGGGCGCGGTGCAGATCGACGACCTCCGCGTCAACGCCCGCGATGGCGCCGCGATCAGCGGCATCGACGTGCTGCGCGTCACCGCGATCGAGGACAGCGAAATCGTCCTCGTCGACGCGGCCTGATCCCCGGGGCGGCGCGGCACCTCGTCGCCGCGCCGCCTATTGACGGAGCCGGCTGATCCAGTCCGCCGGCACCGCGCCTCGCGGACCGGGTACCGGCTGCGCGGCCGGGTGACTCGTCGGCGGGGCAAGCTGCGGCCCGGCGAGCGGCACGCCCTGCCGGTAATCCCAGAACCAGTCCTCGCCCGGTTCGAACGACTGGATAAAGGGGTGACCCGTCGCTTCGAAGTGCGCGGACGCGTGCTGCGCAGGCGAGGAATCGCAGCAGCCGATATGGCCGCAGGTGGCGCAGCGGCGCAGGTGGAACCACCAGCCGCCATGCTCCAGACATTCGGCGCAGCCGGTTCCCGACGGCGGAACCGATGGATCGATGTCGCTGCTCACGCCGCATTCTCCATCAGAAATCGAAGCCTTGCTGCGCCGGTTCGGGCTGCGCCACACCCTCCAGCGCGAGCATTCGGGCCTTCGAGATCGCACCGCCCGGGGCCGAAAAGCCCCCGATCTTTCCGCCCGCCGCCATGACCCGATGACAGGGAACGATCAGCGGTACCGGATTGCGCGCCATCGCCTGGCCGACGCTCCGCGCATATTCGGGACCGACTCCCAGCATCCGCGCAACCGCGCCATAGGTTGTCGTCTCACCCCAGCCGAGCTGGCGCACGACGTCATAAACCCTTGTAAAGAAAAGCTCCTGCGGGCCGAGATCGACGGGAACGTCGGAAAAATCGACGCGCTGACCCGCGAAATAGCGACGGATGCCGTCCATAACCACGTATACCTCCGGCGATGGGTCGGCACGCACGGCGTCAGGCAGGTGCCGCGCAATCGCTCGTTCGCTGTCTTGCGCGTCCGGCGCGGGCAGGCGCAGGCTGTTGATGCCGGAGGCGTTCCACCCGATCGCAGCGACACCGGCCGCAGTCTCGAAAAGCTGATAGTGGCTCTGCCTCGACATGTGCGGCTCCCATTCAGGGAGCCTGAATATAGGGAGCGCGGGTTTCGCGCCACAGTTTCCGGCCGCTTTCGTCACCCTTTTGATGGGCGGGGGTTCAGCGCGCCAGCGTCAGTCTGTCACCGTCGATGTGGATGCTGTCGAACTGCGCGAGGGCATTTTGCCCCAGCAGCGATACGCCGACATCGCGCCGCGGGACGGCCGCCTTCAGATTGCGGATCGGGTGGCCGTCGAATTCGATCTCGCGGATGACGATCCAGTCGACCGCCACGGGCCCCGCCGCAGTCAGCACCGCCTGCGTATCGCCCGTGACGACATAGCCGCCGAGCTTGCGGGCATCGGCGTGGCTCAGGACGACATGGCTTGCGCCGGTATCGACAAGAAACCGGATTGACCCCGCCGCCAGCTTTCCATCGATATAGAATAGGCCGTTGTCCGACCGCATTGCGCCCGACCGCGTTCCGCCTTCGGCCGGAGCGCCCGCCGCGCCTCCAGCCGAAAATGCGGTCGCAGGTCCCTGTCCCGGTTCGGACACGACCAGCGGCGACGTAACCATCGACGTCAATGCTCCGGCAAGAAAGATGGCAGAGGCCCGCATTCGGCCGCTTTAGGCGCGGCAATTTGACCTTCGGTTTCCCCATGTGGCTAACGGTGCGTTAACCGGAATTTGCCTCCGGTGCGACCGACCCGGTCAGCCGACCGCTTCTTTGGCCTCTTTGGCTTCCTCTTCGAGGTGTTTCACGCGCCGCGACTGCAGTACGCCGAACAGCAGGAGGAATACCGACAGGATCGTCCACTGGATCACCTGCAGCCAATATCGCACCTTGAGCGAATATTCGTCGCGATAGAGGGTGTAATAGGGATTGCCGATACCCACGCCGAGTGCGTTGAACAGGACGCGGATCGGGCCGGGCAATCCACCTTCGACCAGGATTCCCGACCAGGACGGGCGTTGGGTCGTCTCGGCAAGCCGCTTCCTGCTCTTTGCTTCAAGCTGCACGAAGAAGGTCGCGGCGCCTTTTCCGGCGGGCCGGTACGGCGAAAAGGCCATCCGGTCGTCGGCGATATACCAATCCTGTCCGAAGAAGACGATGGTGCCGAGTTCACCGCCGACCAACCTCGCCGGACCTTCGATGATCGCCACCGAACCCGCGTCGCTCGCGGCAATCGTCTGCCGCCGGCCGTCGGTGCCCGGCAGGGCGAACAGGATATAGGCGATAAAGCCGAGAATGACGCCGAGGGCTACAACCGCAAAGCTGTAGAATATCACGCGGAGCGTCTTGGCCCGCTTGATCTGGACCTCGAGCGGCGGCTCCACCTCCGGCTCCGGGTCGCGTTTGCGGAGAATGCGCAGGATGAGCCACGCCGGGAAGACGGCCAGAAGGAACAGGAACAAGAAGGTAAGCAACGGCGCATAAGCGCCGAAATGACCGATCTGCCATTCGGCAAGCCGCGCAAAGCAGCCGCGATATGTGGCTCCTTCCCACAGGAAATAGAGACCGCACAGCGCGATCCATACGCGAATAGCCAGTTTGCGAAGGGGCGTGGAGCGCGTCGACATGAACGGAGCGCGAAGCCTCAGGCGTTTGCGGCTGGCTGGAAACCAGCGCGGCGACGAAGGCGCATCGTCATTCCGACCCCGAACAGGCCGAGGATGAGCGATAGCCAGGTCGCCGGTTCGGGAACCGCCGGCGGCTGGTTCGGATCGCCGCCGCTGCTGGTCGTACCACCACTACTGCTGGTCGTCCCGCCGCTGCTGGTCGTCGTCCCGCCGCTGCTCGTTCCCCCGCCGCTGCTGCCCCCCGACGAACTGCTCGTCGTACCCGGGGGCGGTGTGCTCGCCGAAAACACATTGTTCGCGATGGGACCGAGCGCCGGCGCCGCCAGTGCAAGCACCGGAGGCCCGGCAGCGGGGGCAGCGGCAAACGCCTCGGTGGCAGCCGTACCGGTCGGGTCCGGGACCGCCGCCGCGCCGTCGGACGGCGCCGCGATGACCGGACCGTCGCGGCGCGCAATGGTGGCGAAGTCGCGATCGCGCAGGGCACGGCGCACCCTGTTGCGCGGCAGGCGCGTGGCCTTCGCGATCGGCACCGCCGCATCGGGTTCATCGGCGTAGCTGCCGTCATCCACCTCTTCCGAGGGTGGAATGGCCATCGCCGCCATCGCGCTGGCACCCTGCCCCGGAATTCCAAGGATCGCACGGTCTTCAAGACGCGTAAAACCGATCAGCAGGACACCCAGGATCAGCGCGATGCGCGTCGTCCTGTACCGTGACGGCTTGCTACCCTCACTTGCTTCCATGCTTCGGCAACCCCCACAATACGATTCGTGTCACCTATTGGTAGCATAGCGGATGCTTTTCAACAAATTAGCTGTCTCGACATGGCACAGTTCCACTGCGCCGCGCCGGGACGGCACCCGCGAATGCTACGATCCTGGAGTGGCCGCCTTTGCCGGCGCCTTGGCAGGCGCCTTGGCCGCGGGCGGCTCGAGCCCCGCCTGATAGGTGATGTTCGCCTTGGCCCGCGCCTCGTCGACGCGCTTCTTGAGGACCGCCCCCAGATTCTCGGCGCGCATGACCTGCGCCGCCATCGGCCCCGCATCCTGCTCGCTGACCGGAACGGGTTGCTGGCCGACGATGACGCTCACGATGACCTTGCCCTGTGTCGGGATAATGAAAGGCTCCCCGTCCGGAAGCGCCAGGATCTGCTTCATCACTGCCGCCGGAACGACGCCCGAATCGATGCTGTTCTTGCCCTTTTGGTAGGTGATCGCCTTTTGCTTCAGCGTCGCCTCGACGTCCGCGAGCGACCGCGCTGCCTGCAGGTCCTTCAGGATCTTCTGGTCGCTCGGCATATCGAAGCTGATCTGGTCGACCATATAGGCGGTGCGCTGGCCGAACCGGCCGGGATTGTCGGCGATGAATTTCTTTACCGCGGCCGCTTCCGGCACCCGGACGGTGTCGGCGGTCTTCTTGCCGTACATGCTGACGAGCAGCTCTTCCTTCAGGCGGCGTTCGCGAATGATGTACAGGGGATCGCGGTCGAGCCCGTCTTCCTTGGCGACCTGCGCCATCAGCCGGCGGTTGATGATCTGCTGCAGCATCTGCCGCTGCACCGCCTTCTTGTCGCCCGCCGGGGGGTTCGGAAGTTCCGCGATTTCGGCGTTGAGCTCCTGCTGCGTGATCTCCTCGCCATTGACGACGGCGACCACCTGCCCCGTCGGTTCCTTGTCGCATCCGTGGAGGACGATGGCGGCGGCGCAAATATAGGCGAGCCTTGCAGTTATAGCGGTTTTCACTTACGCCCCCAAAAGTTTCGAGCAGTGCAACAGGCAAGATGCCTAAGCTGCTGGCTGCATAGCGATTTAAGCGACCGCAATACAATGGGGAAACCGAATTGGAAACTGTCTACGATTGGATCACGGTTGCCATATTCGTCGGCCTGGCGGTACTCTTTCTCCAGCGCTCCTCCGAAGAGGAGCCGCGCGACAAAATCTATCATTACGCCCCGCCGGCCATCGGATGCGCGATCGCCAACTATCTGGGCAATGAGGGATATATGGTCGGGTCGGTCGTGCTGATCGTCGGCATCCTCGCCTATATCCACTACATCCTCAAACCCTTCGCGCCGTTCGACAGCAACGCGAACTAACCGCCGGCGGGTTTCCCGGCCGCGAAGCGCCAGACCCGCTGCAGCAGCTTGTCGAGCACATAGATCGTCACGAGCGAGATCGCGAAGGTCGTGAGCCCCGCGAAATTGTGCAGGAACCCCTGCGCCGCGGCTTCCCCCCAATAATAGGTGATGAGGATGAGCAGCAACACGCGCATCAGGTTCGAAAAGACCGCGACCGGGATCGCCGCCGCGACCAGCACCGCCATGTAGCGCCAGTTCGCCCGGTGGCTCATATAGACGTAGAAGAGCGTCAGGGCCGACAGCGTGATGAGCGAATTCAGCCCCGCACAGGCGGCCGCGACCAGCAGCTGATATTGCCCAATCTGGATCGTGACGCCCGCACTGGCGATCGGATAGCCGAGGGAATACAGCAGCGAGACCGCGCTCTCGCTGATCCATATCTTCAGCGGATTGGTCAGCGCGGCAACGAGGCTGTCGGGAAGCGGCACCGCGAACACCAGGTACAGCAGCGGAAACCACAGCCGCTGCAACGCCGCGGCGCCGACAAATGCATAGAGCAAGGCCACGACGAGCGCATAGAGCGCATAGACCTCCAGCTCGATGACCGCCGCGATCCGGAACAGCACGAGCGAGAGCGCGGTCACGAATATGGCGCCGAATGCCTTCCACGCGGCGGGTTTGTGCTGCACCGGACGCGTTTCCGGCAGCATCCTGACAAACAGCCATATCCCCGATGCCAGAACCAGCGGGCCGTGCGAGCCCTGCTCGGTCGACCAGCTTTGCGTGGCGATGAACCGCCATGTCGGAAACGACACCAGGGCCAGTCCCAGAAGGGCCGGCCAGTAACGCCCCGCCCATGCGAGCGCGGATTGTTTTACCACAGGGTTACCCGAAGCGTGCAATGTCGACTTTCGCCTTTGCATCGGGCAAGCAGGCCTTCCGCCACGATGGCGGTCACCGATCTCTCCCTGATGCACGCGACTAGCAAAACATCCGATCCTTTCGCAAGCCGGATGATGATGGGCATGCGGCGCGGGACGCCGATTCAGCGCGAACCGTGCTGAAGCGGTTCAGAATGGGGCGAAAGCTGTGCGATTTGCCTTCCCGTAAAGGGAGCTTTTTGCTCGACAAGATGCGCGCGAATGCTACCGCGTCGCGGGTGACGACATTTCACGCAGTCAAACCGGATTGGGCCAGCCGATTGTGGACCTAAAGCACCAGCTGACTTCGCTGAAGTCGATCTTCCTTGGTCAAGGCGACACCACCTCACTCCGCGGCCGGGCGATGAATTCGGGCGCGTGGATCGGTGCGGGGTTCATGGTGCAGAAGATTCTGCAGTTCGGGTCAAATCTGATCCTGACACGCCTGCTGTTTCCCGAAGCGTTCGGCCTGATGGCGCTGGCGTCGGTCTTCATGGTCGGGCTCGCGATGTTCTCGGACGTGGGAATTTATCCGGCGGTTATCAGGGATCCGCGGGGCGACGACCCGGATTTTCTGAACACGGCATGGACGGTTCAGGCTGTTCGAGGCCTTGGCTTGTGCGCTGTGGGAGCAGCGATCGCTTACCCCATATCGCTGATTTACGAGCAGCCCATTCTATTTCCGCTGCTTGCCCTGCTCAGCACCACTGCAGCCATATCGGGATTCCAGTCCATTTCCCTTGCCACGGCCGAAAGACGGCTGGATTTTCGCAGGGTCACGGTCATTCAGGTCATATCCCAGATTATTTCCATCACCCTGCTGATTACTTTATCATATTTATACAGATCGGTCTGGTCGCTGGCTTTCTCGGGCGTCATCAGCACGCTTGCCTCAGTTGTCCTGGGCCATCTGCTGCTTCCGAAGCACCGACATCGGTTCATGCTGCACCCCGCATCGGCAAAATCGCTTTTTCATTTCGGGCGGTGGATATTGCTGTCGACCCTCGCCACCTATTTGGGCGGGGAAGGACTCAAGGCCATTCAGGGAGGCCTGATTTCTCCTGCGGAATTTGGCGTCCTTTCTATAGCCTATACGATCGCGGCCATTCCGAACGAACTTGCGACGAAACTCGCCGCATCGATCGGACTGCCCGCCATTGCCGAAACCTATCGCGCCGCGCCCGATCGCACGTCCGCGGTGCTGCACGCACTGCGGATCCGGACACTTGCCGTTTCGCTGACACTTTTTGCTGGCGCAATCGTGGTCGCGCATCCCGCGATCCGCCTGCTTTATGATCCAAGATACCATGCAGCGGCAGACTATCTCGTGGCGCTGTGCGCAGGCAACGCGATTGCAGCGGTCGCCTCCGGCTACAATAGTGCAATTCTGGCGATCGGAAGGGCGTCAAGCTACTTCCTGTTGATCGCCTCGCTGGCGATAATTCGCATCGTGGCGGTCCTACTGGGCTTCCATATCGACGGAATCATGGGAATGCTATACGGGATGGCTTGCGCAAATCTTGTATATATCGCGATCACATGGATCGTCGCATTTCGATTCAAGATTATCGATTTGAAAATGGATATCATATTGATAATATTGGTTTTGTCATTTTTGCTCGTATTCAATTCGGCATATCATTTTATGGTTCATATCTTGTAGAGGAATTTGGACGTTTTACCTCAAAGAATACGCTGCATTGAAGGCAAATCTGTGCCAATAAAAATACCCCCTTATCTGGAACAGCTTGCCGGAATCGCGCATTAGTCCAATATGGTGGACAAACGATGGCGCCAGTCATGCCGGGTGCGGACATGTTCCACATTGCGTTCGCGGATGGTCGCTAGCTTCTGCGGTTCGGCGCACAAGGCGTGGAGCATGGCCAACGCCTCTTCTGGGGCCTCCGGTAGTTCGATGGTCGCCTCCGGCCAGTCGAGCAATTCGTCGGCTTCCTCGGTGGAGGGGCGGGAGCCAGCGACTATGCAGCCTGCCGCGAGCGATTCGAACCAGCGCTGGCCGACGATGGACATCGGCACCCGCATCGGACTGGTGATATGCGGGTCATAAGCGAGCGCGATCAGGGACGATTGCGCCAACTTCCAGAAATGCATGCGGTGTAGCCGCATATCATCGATGGCACCGATAGACAGATGATCGGTGTGGTGGAAGATGTAAGGGCTTTCCGGGGTATTCATCGCTTCGGCGACAGTACGGGTGATACCTGGCAGCTGCCGTCCGTAAGCGAGCACGGCAATCGGACGATCACTGTTAAGACCATTCACCAGCGTCGTATCTGTCGCCAGCGGCACGTGTCGCGCAATGGCGCGATGCTCCGGTCGGAGGCCCTCATAAACAGGGCGGAATGGCAGGCACAGCCGGTCGACGCTATCCTCCAGGCTGAACGCCGGGCGCAGGCGGCTTGCGATGGCTCGCGCCGGACCGGGCAGCCGTTCGATGAACTGCTGACCGCGCGAATAGAGTATGTGCGGCGTATCCCAGCAATCGAACAGGTAAACCACGACGCGATTGCCCGCTTCACGGAGAGCGCGCAATTGAGTCTCCAGAGGCGGCAATTGATAGAAAGCCGCAGGACACAGACGATCGTCGCGTTCCTTGCTTGGGCGGGGCTTTCCGGCAGGAGACACAGCTCGGCGTCATGCTCCCGCAGCAATATATTCTCCAACTCCGCCATGCAGCACATGGCCGGAGACCGATCGAGATTCCGCATCGACAGAACGTAAATCTTCCCGCCGGTACCGGATGTATAAACAGGAGCTCTACTCACTGCCTTCACCATATCAGGATCGGCGTTTATAGGGTGCGGCAGGCCGCGCCGCGCCTGACGTCGCGAAAAGTGGAACAGATGACACTTTCCGGACGAACGGACGCCAAGGCAGCTTGACTGGGCCTGAGCCAAATGCGGAATGGTACGGCGATGGCATCCCTTGCGTCCTTTTCATCCCCGGTCGCCAAATCGGGCAACGCCGTTTAAGTTCCAGGCGATCTTCACGGTCGAGGGCTGGTTCGCCTGTGTCAAATTCGCAAAACTACTCTCGCAAGCTGCGACCCCCATGATCGGTCGCGATCATAGAGCGCCTCGCGAACGACTGCCAGTTGATCCGACATTGCCGCAACACGCCCTTCGTTCACCATCAAGTCGCGCAACTCCGCTTCCATCGCGTCCTGACTGTCCGCCTCGAATATCGCGCATCCGTCACCCAAAGCAGCTATAGCGGGAACGATCGAACTCATGAGCGAGGGGACGCCGTGAGCAGCCGCCTCGAAGCCCACCACGGCAAGCCCCTCGTTGAAAGCCGTTCGCGTCGGACAGACCAGTAAATCCGCGGCATCGATTGCCCGATGCACCGCTGTCCCGTCCAGCTTGCCCACGAAGGAAACGCGCGGGTCATCGAGCTTGGCGATCAGCGCTTCGAGTTCGGCGGTTGCGCTCCCTGCACCCGCAAACACCAAAGTGAGATCCGGAAAGTCCGACTTCAACGCAGCAAACGCGTCCAACAGCATAAAGACGCCTTTGTCGTGCTCGATCCTGCCAAGATACAAAAGGTTACGAACTCGGCTGACGCGTTTCACAGCATGCCGATGCGCCATCTGAGGAATCTGTGCCAATCCCTGTACCCGCCCCAAAGTCACTTGCGCAATCTGCCGCGCGCATTCGGCCGATGTGCAAATCGCATCGTCGATCGACCGGGCGCGCCATGCAGTTTGCGCTTTTCGATAGACTCCTTTTGCACCGCCCAAGCGTTGCCCCATAGGCCAGAATGTATTGTGCGCCGTCAGCAGCAAGCGCTGGCTGCGCCGCGCGAGCCTCGGCCAGAACGCCGACGGAAAGTCGGTTGCCGCAAGGATCAGATGGGGCGCAAACCCATCAATTGCAGAACACACCCGGTTTCCATAGTCATTCTGCGCCGCAAAATATTCCTTGCGGCTATTCCAGCTACCTCGCGCGATCCGATGAAAAGAGAGGGACCGGTCCATCTGGTCCCTCGGAACGGATGTCTGAACGAAGATTTGCGCATCCATGCCAAGACGCTTCACCAATTCAAAGAATTGCGCGGAATAGGTGATGATCGGAATGCGCGGATCATGCTCCCGGCGACGCCAGCATTCATACGTGCCCGCAAGATCGCCCGGCCCCGGGATGTAACTTATGCGAAGCGGAGCATCTGGATCGAGCCCCAGGCGAAGACGCAACTTTTCCGGAGCGTCGGCGGGGAG
This sequence comes from Sphingopyxis sp. Geo48, assembly GCF_949769155.1. Classification (NCBI taxonomy): domain Bacteria; kingdom Pseudomonadati; phylum Pseudomonadota; class Alphaproteobacteria; order Sphingomonadales; family Sphingopyxidaceae; genus Sphingopyxis; species Sphingopyxis sp. Geo48. The sequence goes on from NZ_CATKPA010000002.1 coordinate 877,973, forward strand.
ACCCTCCACTCCGAAACTGTTGTCGGAACCCATCCAAAATCCAGACCTGAAACACGGGACAACGCGGCGGCACTCGAACGAGCCTTTTGCATCGCGGCGCCCTTTGATCAAGAGCTTGAATCGGATATCTTTTACCGAGTACGAGCCGGGCGTCCGGGCAAACTCGCAGTCGCGAACACGGCGCCGGCGATCAACCACGTCATCGGCACGATCGATGAGTTGGGAACGCTGTCCAGCAGATTGATGGCGAGCAACGCGCAGAGGGCGGCCGATGGAACCGAAATGGCCTCGAGCGCCTTGCGCCGCCACAAGAGGCTGACGGCTCCGATCGACAGCAGGCCGAACATCGACAAATACCCCGCCCAGCCCCACGTGCCGAACGCAATGATCCAGCTGCCGTCGGTGACGCTGTTGTCCTTCCCCGTTTCGGGGTCGTAAATGCGATTCCGGCCCCAGCTTCCCCAGCCGAACATCGGCTTTTGCGCGACTTTCTGAAGCAGCTCATCCTCGTTTGTCAGCCGCACTCCGAGCGAATCGCCGCGATCGGCGCTGAAGGCGTTGGTCATTTCGGATATCGTCGCCGTGGGGATCAGTCCGGCGGCGCGCACCGCGGGGTAGAGCAGCACCAAGCCGCATAGCGCCGCGCTCAGCAGGGCAAGCCGCCGGGCGCGCAGGAACGCGATCGCCGGGACCATCACCGCGGCGAGCACGAACGCCCCCAGCGATTTGCACAGAACCAGAATCAGCGCCAGATAGGCTGCGAACAGTCCCGACCGCGTACGGCGCGTTCCCGTGGCCTCCTTCCACCGCGCGGCAGCCGCCGCCAGCGCCATGGCACAGAAGATCGCGACTAGCAGGCCGTGACCCAGGAACACCACGGGGCGAAAGCCGCCTCCGCGGATCTGTTGCCCGAAGCTGTGCGGAAAAAAGCCGTAGATCAGCCGGTGCAACTGGGGGCTGAGCCGGACTTCGATCAGCATCAGCACCGAATAGGCCAGCGCCGCGAGCACCAGCGCAAAGAGGAACTGGCGGCGGCGCTCGTCAGTGTTCAACAAGCCATAGGCAGCCACAAACGGGATAAGCGTGATGACGTTCAAAGCCGCCTGCGACGCAGCGTCGTAAAGGGTCATCGGCGGAATGAAGCGGTCGCCGTAGAGGAAGGATTCGGGATTGAAGACCGACGTCGCGAACGGCGAGAAGACGAACAGCACGGCCAGGCCGACGATCGCGGGATTCTTGAAGGCGCCGAGCCATCGTTCGCGCGCGAACAGCGCGCAGCCGATCAGGATCGAGAGGTTGGAAATGCTGGTCTTGTCGAGCGGCGGCACACCCGAAAACTCGAACGAGGTCTTGACGGGGAGCAGCAGATAAGCGCCGAGAACCGACCAGATGAGCGCCCGGTGTGCGGGGAGCGTCGCAAACAGCAGGATCGCCACGCACGGCCAGACGCCGAGGACCAAATAGGCAAACAGATTCGGAATGGAACGCCCCCCGCGCGGTTATTCAGCGGTCGGCATATGCGGCCGCGGGACGTTGCAGTCCAGCAGCGCGCGCATTTTGGGGCTGTTTTCGTTCGGCGTGTCATAGCTCGCCTTGGCGCCCCAGCTTCCCCACCGGGTCCCTTGCCGCCCCACACTGTTGAAATGGGCGAGCAGGCTGCAACCAAGGTCGCGGTGCACCCGCATGAGTTCGACATAGAGATCATACATGCGCGGATGCGACTGCGCCGCCGCCAGCGCCGGACCATAGGGCAACTCCGCCTGCCCCTTGGGCTGGATATGCTGCCCTCCCTCATAAGCGATGTAGGCAAGTCCGTTGCGCTTCGCGAAATCGATCGTCCGGGACAGGCTGTCGCCGGCGCGCAGTTCCGCCAGCGTCGCCGCGACATCGTCGATCACCATATCGGCTGTCAGCGCCGCGCCAAGGCTCGCCCATTTCTCATAGGCCGCGTCGCGAGGCCCGACATAGGCCGCCGGCGACACCGTATCGACCCCGCCGTTTTCGAGACACCACCGGATCGTGCGTTGCGACGCGTCGAACCAGGCCGCCTGGACCGCGCCGACCCGCACCAGCCGCTTCGCATCGGCTCCCGCCCATTCGCGCTCCCATATGGCGAACGTCCGCCTGAACAGCGCCCCGATCCGCTCGGGGTGATCCTTCCCCTCGGTCTTCGCTTCATCCTTCCAGGGATTCCCGCCCTTCGCTTCGACCAAGGCGCCCGCCAGCGGCGAATTCAGCATCCAGCCGGCCTGCAGAAAGCCCCAGTTCCAGACCTCGTTCGAATATTCGAGATAGACTTTCAGCTTGGTGTCAAGCGTCTGATGCACCAGCTTCGCAAACTGTGCGATATAGTCGTCGGTCGCACGGTGCGGGATGCAAAACCACGGATCGATCTGAAGCGTGTTGCATAGCTGGACCATCAATTCGATCGCGACGCCGCCCGAAAACTTCATCTCGAACGGTGTCGGCGCAGGACCGAAACGCGCGTCGGGATCGCCCGGCATGGCCACCATCGTATAGAATGTCGGCCGTTTCCGGTTGCGCCAATGTTCTTCGATCGAGTTGTTCGTGCCCGCCCAATCCATGAACCGCAGGCAATGGAACGGACGGCAGAAATCGAGGAATTCGGGCAGGAACGGATCGCGCTTCAGGTCCGCATTCTCGTCTGCTTCCGCAACCAGCCGGATATTTCGGATGTGATTGCCGAGCTTCGAACGGTTGATACGGACCCCTTCATATTTTCCAGGCTCGTTCCGCATACGGAATTTCACGCGGCCCGGCTTGCTTGAGATGATCTGCGTATAAGCCGTTCCCTCGATTTCACCTTCGCCGTCATAGAGCAGGACATAAATGCCAGGTGGTCGGCAGTTAGGAACTAGGGTTGCAATCGTCTGCAGATCGTCGAGCCCGGCCACCCGGATCGGCACCTCTAAGGGATACCCATCCTCATCATATTGGAATGACGCGGCAACATCGGTGTTATCGGGCCCGGCGGGGCTCAGATTTTTCGTGTACCAGGGCCTCGCCCCCAAAAACAGGTTCCGGAAGGGAAAGCCCGGCTCCCAGTCCGCGATTCCGGCCAGATTCATGCCGATGGGCAATTTGGGAAAGCTGTCGCCGCGCGGGATGGGAATCGGTTCCTCACGCGTCGCGGCCCACAGTCCGCCGAGACCGGCCGTGAAGACGCCCGCGCCGGCCGCGGAAGCGAGCATCAACGACCGACGATCAATCTTCATCGGCCCACACCGCGCCGGTTATTGAGCCGCCGACGCGGCGTTCAAAACAAGACATTGTCCCGGAACTCGCTGGAACAGGCTCGAGCAAAAGCCTGCAGGAATTCCTCGAGCGCGTCGGGCGAATAGCCGGATGCCCCCTCTATCGTCGAGACGCGGAAAAGCAGCCCGTCGGGAGAAACGCCCCCAACATTCGCCAGCGCCATCGAGATTCTCTGTTCGGCCCACCCGACGGGAAAATCCCTACCTACGCGGACCCAGTACAGAATCTCCTCCTTCGGGCCGCCGCGATCGGCGATCAGCTTTCGCGCGGCGATGCGGCGACCGTCGAAATCGAGCGACACAGCCTTGGAAGAAACGATCGGGAAACCCGCCGCCGGATAGCAAACCTCGGGCCGATGGACCTGAACGTCATTCTGCTGGATATGGTTGTACGCCAGCAGCACCATGATTGTGGGCAACCCGTCGCCTTCGTAGATACGGGTTTCGAGATTCTGATAGAGCTTGTCGGAAAACGGGTCGGGGGCAGCGGTTACCAGTTCGCTGCTCGTCCGCGACCGCCACCTGCCCGCCGCCCCAGGGATCATCTTGCGGAACCGCTCTTTGGGGATGGGCGCAGCCAAGGCTCTCGGCATGTTGAGGGAGGAGATGGCAGCGGCCGTAGCCAGCCCTAGGCCAATCAGGGCGCCTCGCCGGTCGATCATCCTGATATCGGCACGTTCGCCCGGCGAAAAAATATTGCGTCTGGTCATATTAGCCCTTTGGATCGGCCGCTCATGCTTAGTCTCCGCCATACCAACTCGCCAACGAAAAAGATCGTCACTATACAAGGGCGCGGCTTGCAAAGCTGTTCGAACAGCCTAGGCGGGAAACAACGCAAGCGTTCGGGGGGCCAAGCTTGAGAATTGCGTATCTGGTAAATCGCTATCCGGCGACAAGCCACAGCTTCATTCGCCGCGAGATCGCAGCAGTCGAGGCCGCAGGCGCAGAGGTGTTTCGCTTCTCGGTCCGCCCCGCGGACCTCGCCGCCTTGCCCGACCCGCGCGACCAGGCGGAAGTCATGCGAACCGAGACGCTTCTAACCCCAGGCGGCCTGCGACTCATGCTGCGGTTGGCGGGCCGATTCTTCCGATATCCGGGCCGCGGCATCAGGGCGACGCGGACAGCCTTTGCGCGGGTGGAATGGAAGGTCGCGCCGATTATACGGCGCGTTGCCTATCTGGCCGAAGCCGCCGAACTGGCCGCGCGGATGCGGGCGCTGAAGGTCGATCACCTGCACGCCCATTTCGGGACAAATCCCGCGATGGTGGCCCGGATCGCCAGCAAATGGAGTAGCATCCCCTACAGTTTCACGGTCCACGGCCCCGACGAATTCGACCTCGCCGGCCCGCTCGACCTCGCCGGGAAGATCGCCGACGCCCGATTTTGCGTGGCGATCAGCAGCTTCGGGCGCAGCCAGTTGATGCGCTGGAGCGCGTTCGACGACTGGAGCAAGATCGAGGTGGTCCGGTGCGGCGTAGACGAAATGTTCCTCGATGACGACGCCCCGTCGCCTGTGCCTGCCACGCCGCGCCTGTGCGCCGTCGCGCGATTGAGCGCGCAAAAGGGCATACCGCTGCTGATCGAGGCCGCGAAGCGCCTCAGGGACGAAGGCAGGCATTTCGAACTTGTCCTGATCGGCGATGGCGAAATGCGGGACGAGATTGAACGGATCGTCGATCGCCACGGCCTCAAAGCGATAGTTCGGATCACTGGATGGGCGAGCGCCGACGAGGTGGTCGCGCATCTGTCCGAGGCGCGCGCTATGGTCTTGCCCAGCTTTGCCGAAGGGCTTCCGGTCGTGATCATGGAGGCGCTGGCACTCGAACGCCCTGTCGTTGTCACCGCAATTGCCGGCACGCCCGAACTCGTCGACCATGGGTGTGGCTGGCTTATTCCCGCGGGATCCGTCGACGCGCTGACCGATGCGATGCGCGCGGCGCTAGACGCCTCGCCTGCCGAGCTCGCCGCGCTGGGCAGTGTCGGAAGGGAAAGAGTGCGCGACCGGCACGATGCGAGCCGGAATGGCCGCGAACTCCATCGCCTGTTCCAGCTCCATCACGACATCGGCCGATGACATGATCGCGCTGCTGGCCTGGCTCCTCGCCCTCCCCCCTCTGATCGCTCTTTCGATATTCGTTCTTGAAACGCTGCTCGGCCTCGGGCGGCTTCGCGAAGCACCGCCACCACCGGGGCAGCCGGAAACCGTCATATTGATGCCCGCGCACAATGAAGCCGCGACGATCGGATCGACTCTCGACCGGCTGCAACCAGCCCTCGGGCAAAATATTCGCCTGCTAGTCGTCGCTGACAACTGCACCGACGACACGGCGAAAATCATCCAGTCGCGCGGTCATGCGGTGGTCGAGCGCCATGACCCGGAGAACCGGGGCAAGGGCTTTGCGCTGGCGTTCGGATGCGACCATCTGCTCGCCTCTCGCGATGAGCGCACGCTCGAATGCGTCGTCGTCCTCGACGCCGATTGCGAGACCGACGCGGCATCGCTGTCGACGCTCACGCGGACCTGTGTCGCGCGGCGCGTGACCGTCCAGAGCCGCAATATCCTTCGGGAAGCGAGCGACGCCCCCGCAAAGGTCCAGATGTCCAGTTTCGCATTCTGGATCAAAAGCGTCGTCCGCCAGCGCGGCGGGATGCGTTTGGGTGGTGCGGTCCTGGTGACCGGTACCGGAACAGCCTATCCTTGGGCCCTGTTCAAGACGCTTCCGCTGGCAACCTCGAACATCGTCGAGGACTTGGCGATTGGTATCCATCTGACGCGGAACCGGCAGGCGCCAATCTATCTGGACAGTGCCTCGGTCCGGAGCGCGGCCGCCGATGAGACGGCGACGCTGAGCCAGCGCACGCGCTGGGAGCACGGCTTCCTCCAAACCGCCCGGACATTCGCTTTCAGCGCGATCCACGACGGCATCCTGTCGCGGAATCGAAAGCTGCTCCACCTCGGCCTCCACCTTCTCGTTCCACCCCTGACGTTGCTCCTGCTCGTATCGCTCACAGCGCTCGCGGCAACCGGCGTTCTGGCGTGGCTCGGCGGAGATTGGTCGGCCTTCGTCGCGCTGGCTGCCGCGATCCTGCTGGCAGCCGCCGCTATCCTGCTCAATTGGGCGGTCGAAGGGCGGCGTTGGCTCAGCGCCCGCGCGATGCTCCAGTTGCCGCTGTACATGGTATGGAAGCTGCCGGTCTATCTCGGTTTCGTGCGCGGCAAGAGCGTCGGCTGGGTCAGGACCGAACGAACCGACGCGGGAACGGAACAGCGGCCTTGACCAAAATCCTGACCATCATCGTCAATTACCGCACCCCCGAACTGGCCGAAAAATGCCTTGCAGCGCTCGCCAGCGAACGATCGGGTGACGCCGGTCTCTCGGCCATCTTGGTCGATGGCAATTCTGGCGACGGATCGGCGGAGCGGCTCGCCGGCTTCCTGGCGCGTACCGGGTTCGACGGATGGACCGACCTGCTTCCGCTCGATTTCAACGGCGGGTTCGGTTGGGCGAACAATCAGGCGATCCTCAGCCGCGGCACCGACCTTCCCGACTATATCTACCTCCTCAATCCCGACGCGGAGGTGACGCCTGGCGCCGTCGCATCGCTCGCCGCGGTGCTCGATACGCATCCCCGGGTCGCGGCCGTGGGCAGTCAGCTTATCGAGTCCGACGGCGCCCCCGCCGCCTCGGCCTTTCGCTTCCCCTCCCCGGGCCGCGAGTTCGTGCGCGGATCGCAAACCTTTGCCCTGCATCGGCTGCTGGGCATTCCGCCGATCGTTCTGGCGCCGGACGAGGCAGGTCCGGTCGGCTGGGTAACCGGCGCCAGCGTAATGCTGCGCCGCGATGCGCTCGCCGCAACCGGCCTGTTCGACGACGGCTTCTTTCTCTATTTCGAGGAAGTCGAACTGATGCGACGCCTGACCCGCGGCGGCTGGCAGATATGGTGCGAACCACAAAGCCGCGTCCGCCATATCGGCGGCGCGTCGACCGGCGTCGACGGGAAACAGGTGCGAAAGCCGAAACCGGCCTATTGGTTCGCATCGCGCAACCGATACTTCACGCGCAGCGGTGGAGCCGCCTACGCCTGTCTCGCGAACCTTGCCTGGCTGTCCGGCTTCGCGCTGATCGGGGGCCCGCGCATGTTGCTGTCACGAACGGCGCGTGCCAACGCAACTGCGGGGGAGACGCGGGGCATCATCCAGGAGGGCATCTGGCCCGCGGCACGGCATCGCAGGGCCTCGATCGCCAGAATTGGCTCGGCCTTTGGTCAATTGCCCCGCTGGGCGGAGGATAGTTGACCGATCCGGAATATCGCCCGCGGACGTATCGAAACGCAGAAAGTCCAAAGCAATCATCGCCAATCGAGTGAGCGCATGACAAGAAGATTCCTGAGCCCCTCTCTGTGGATACTAGCTGAATGACGTCGCGACACAAACTCGGAATCGTGGTGATCGGACGCAACGAGGGCGAACGCCTCAAGGCCTGTCTGGCGAAGCTGCCTAACGGGCCCACCACCGTATATGTCGATTCCGGATCGCAAGACGGCAGCGTGGAGTTCGCGCGGGGACGGGGAATCGACGCGTTTTCGCTGACGTCAGACAAGCCGTTCACGGCTGCACGCGGACGCAACGCCGGTATCTGTCACCTGTTGAAACGGCACCCCGATCTTGAGTTCATCCAGACCGTCGACGGCGACTGCCTGATCGATGATCACTGGCTTGAAAAGGGCGTCGCCGCGCTGGAGGCGCATCCCACGGCAGGGGTCGTCTTCGGAAGCCTCCGCGAAGTGAACCCCGAAGGCAGCCTGTACAATTACCTGTGCGACAGATCGTGGAACGCACCCGTCGGCGAGGCCGAAAGCTGCGGCGGCATCGCGATGCACCGGGTTGCCGCGATCCGGCCGGCGGGCGGCTTTGACGAAACGCTGATCGCCGGAGAAGAATCCGACCTTTGCCTGAAGATCAGGAAGGCCGGCTGGTCTGTGCTGAGCGTCGACGCAGAAATGGGCCTTCACGATGCCGCGATATTCGAATTCTGGCAATGGCGACGCCGGATGCGGAGGACGGGCTATGCCTACGCCGAACATGTCGCGCGAAACGGCAAAGAAAGCCTGCCGAGCTGGAAGAGAGAGGTGCTCAGATTTTCTTTCTGGGGCTTGGCCCTCCCCCTGTTCATCGTGTTCGCCGCCTTCTCCCTGTTCTTCGCCAACAGGTCGTTGTTGTGGTTGGCGGCACCCCTTTCGCTGTACCTCCTTCAATTCTTCAGGATATGGAGGCGCGAGAGGGGGAAGAGCCGATATGCGATCCGGATCGCGCTGCTGACGGTGTACGAGAAATTTGCCGAGTTGGCGGGCGCTTTTCAATTCTTGACGAAACCGATCGCCGGCAAGCGATCGAAGATCATCGAATATAAGTAGAGCCGCGCCGCCGCGATCCGTCGCCGCGCGCAAGCTTGCTCAGTTTTCGGGCACGAGCCGACCCGGATTTCCGACCACGACGCCATAGGCGGGGACATCCTTCAGCACCACCGCATTCGCCCCGACGCGCGCATGGTCGCCGATCGTGACCGGCCCGATGATCTTCGCGCCCGCGCCGATGTCGACATGGCCGCCGATCGTGGGAATACCCCGGTCGTTCGCCCCTATGGTCACTTGCTGAAAGATCAGGCAATTGCACCCGATCTCGGCGCCGGGGTGGAGGACGATGCCGTTGGGATGGGGGATCAACAGACCACCACCGATCCGGCTGTTGATCGGGATGTCCGCGCCGGTCACGGCCGACCAGAAGCGATGCCGCAGGACCGCCAGCTTGCGCGCGAAGGGCGCCAGGATACCCCGTGCGTCCTGATAGCGCCGGATGCTGGCCAGCAGCGCCCGGGGCGGATCCCATGCGCCCGCCGCCTTGCGCTCGCGGGACCAGTCGGGGTCGGACGCCGATATTGCCGGCTGGCCTTCGGGATCGAGGATCGCCATGGGATATCGCTGTTCCTTCGAAATGCTGTCCGTCGGCGCCATCAGGGTCTAATGCCTGCGCTCGCGCCACGCCAAGGCGAAAATACGCGGGCCGGTGACCAGGTAACGCTTCCACAGGCGCCTCGGTTCGCTGAGCAGGCGGAACGCCCATTCAAGATGGAGGTGCTGCACCCAGATGGGCGCTCGCCGTTTGCGGTCGACGAGGAATTCGATCGAGGCCCCGATGCACAGTCCGACACCCCGGCAGCGCCGGTCGGCCTTGCATTTCGCAGCGACAATCTCGCTTTGCGGCGCGCCGATCGCGAAAAGGGTGAAATCGGCGCGTTCGCGCGCTACGAAATCGACGATCGCATCGATGGCCCCTTCGTTGCGGAGCACGCCCATCGGCGGAAGATGCTGGACGATTTCAAGGTCCGCGAAGCGCTCGCCAAGTTCGGCCATCATCGCCTCGTCACCGCCGACGAGAGCGATCTTTCGACCGGCGAGCCATCGGTTGCGAAACAGGTAGGCCGTGAGGTCGCTGCCCGTCACGACATCGAGCCGGATCCCGCGGAAGCGCGCCAGAAGCTGGAGAATACGGCTATCGCACAGGCGCATCGCGGCGTTGTCATAAGCCGCCTCCAACCGTCCTATCGTCGCGTTTCGCTGCCTGGGATTGAGCAGCAGGACGTGGTCGACGTTGGGCGTGACGACATAGGAAAAGCAATCGCGGCCCACGAGCTCGACAAGCTCGCGCGCGACCTGTTCATAAGACGATCCGGTAAATTCGATGCCGAGAAACCGAACACCGTCTGCGTCAGTAGGCATTCTTGTCCCAGACCAGCTTGAACAGGGTTTCGATCATGATCCTGAGGTCGAGCAGCGGCGACCAGTTCTCGATATAATAGATGTCATATTCGACCCGCTTCCGCGCCCGATCGGTGGTCGCGATCTCGCCGCGCAATCCGCGGATCTGCGCAAGGCCGGTGATCCCCGGCTTGACGCGATGCCGCGCCGTATAGCCTCGGACGGCGTCGAAATAATATTTGTCGCCGACGCGCATCATCGTCGCGTGCGGGCGCGGCCCGACCAGCGACATATCGCCGCGCAGGACGTTGAAGAGCTGCGGCAATTCGTCGATGCTGGTGCGGCGGATGATCCGCCCGACCCGGGTGACGCGGGGGTCGTCCTTCTGCGTCCGCGCCGCGCCGCTGACGTCCTGCCGGTCGACATACATCGAGCGGAATTTCAGCACCGAAATCTCGTTGTTGTTGAAACCGAAGCGCTTCTGCCGGAACAGGATCGGTCCCTTGCTTTCGAGGCGGATCGCCAGCGCCGTGAGCAGCAGGAGCGGCGATAGCAGGAGCACGGCGATCAGCGCGATGCCGCGGTCCATGACCTCCTTGAGAATGCCGTCGACGTCGCGGACGGGCTGTTGCCAGATCGTGAAGACGGGGATCGAGCCGAGGAAGTTGATCCGGTATCCCGCCTTGAGTTCGAGCGCTTCGGTCGGCAGAACACAGATGTCGATCGACGCGGCGCTCAGCGTCTCGGCGATATAGGCGAGCCGGTCCTGCTTGATCTCGGGCAACGCGAGGATGACCTGATCGAGGTCACCGTCGCGCGCAAGGTCAAGAAGCGCTTCGAAACCGCCGAGATAGGGCAGTTCCTCGACATCGTTCTTCGTACGGCTGCGATCGTCGGCGTAGCCGATGATCCGCAAATGCGGCAGGCGCTGGATTTCGAGAAGTTCCAGCACCTTGTCGATCGTCGCCTTGCCCGACGCGTAAAGCGCGACCCGCTGCCCGACGACGCCCTTTTCCATCAGGTTCCAGATCAGCTTCCGAAAAACGATGCGGCTCACGAAGAGCGCAATCATGCTGAAACCGATGAAGTAAAGCGCGAACCCCCGCGAGAATTCACGCATCATCTCGAGCTGGAAAATCACCAGGCTGGTAAGCGCCGACGCGAGCAGGAAGTCCGCTATGGCACTCCCCCCTACATCCTCGCCCTGCCCTCGGAAGACCGTATAGCCATCGCGCGAGATGCGGATGAGGAAATAGTTGATGCACATGATGATCGCGCCGGTGCTGTGCAGGCGCGCGTCGTAATAATAGCCGATCGTCAGATCATAGACCACGACCGTCAGGAGATAGGCGCAGAAGAAGCAGGCCACATCGTTCGCGACGCCGAGCGACCGCAACACATTCGACGTGAAGCGGATATGACCGCTGCTACGCCGCGGGACGGGCTTCAGCTTCCCGTGCATACGCCCCCCGAGGTCGCACATATTTTTTCGGGGCTGATGCGCGCGAACAGGCCGCGCCGCCGCGGCGTGCCCGGCGGGTCGTCGACGAGGAAGGATACGCGCGCGCGGGCAAGGCCGGCCTCGGCCTTCGCCGCACATAGCGCGTCGCCATATTGCGAACAGGTCCGCGAGTAGACGGCCCAGGCGCGAACCGAAGAGGGTTTCGCGATCGCAACATCCTGGTCGAGCGTCACCGCCCGCTGCCGGTCGCCGACGCGGAGCAGGAAGGCGCGATAAGCGTCGGCGAGTTCCAAGCTTTGCGGCAGAAAATCCATGCCGCGCTCGAAGGTCTGCCGCGCCCGGATGTCCTGCCCCTTGGCGATATAAGCGCGGGCCAGTTCGACATAGCCAAGGTAGTTTTCCGGAGAGTCCGAAACAACGACGTTCGCGTCCTCGATCGCCCGATCGAGGTTCCGTTCCGAAAGGCTTCGGGCTGCCCTCACCAGGAGGGCGTCCTCGTTTCGCGCGTCGGCCGCGAGCACCCTGCTCGCCAGCTCATAGGCATTTTTCTTGTCCCCCTGCGCCAGCAAGATCCTGGCCATTAGCGCCTGGCCCTCAAGGACATGCTCGTCGAAGAGTCTCGAAATCAGGCGCTTCGCTTTATCGGATTCCCCCGCGTCAAGATAGAAGCGCGCCAATATTATCTGCTGGGCCCGCGTTCCGCTCCCCGAAATATATTGGAGTTGCGTATCGGAAAGCGGGCGGCGATCATATTCCCGCCACAGCTGAACGAGCCTTGCGAGAAGCTCCCGATCATTGGGCGACCTGCCCATCGCCTTGACAATCTCGCTCCGCGCGGCCGCGATTTCGCCTGTCTTGTAAAGCAGATTGGCATAGTCGAGCACAAAATCTTCATTATAATCCATCGTCTTCAATATGTCGGGGAGGATCGCCTTCATCCGCTTCCCGTCGCCCTGCAACCGGTAGATCTCGAGCCGCGTGACGTTGAGCGCGGGCGTCGTACTGCCGCTGGCGATCGCCTCATCTACGGCTTTCAGCGCGACATCCGTTTTCCCGTCCAGAGCATCGAGGCGCGCGAGCAGGATGATACCTCCTTCATCCCTGGCATTGAGCGCGAGAATATCCGACGCCATCTTCCGCGCGTCGGCCGGGCGCCCATCGTCGATCGCGATAAAGCCCTTGACCAACATGGCCTGGGTCGCACCCGGCATGAGCAGCAACAGCCGGTCGGCCGCGTCATCGGCCTCGCGAACGCGTCCCGTCTGCAGGCCAAGTTCGGCGATCGCCTGAAGAATTTCCGGATTGTCGGCCTGCAGATCGAGCGCCATCGAATAGGCATTGAAGGCGCTCGTCAGCTGTTGCGCCCGCAATTCGATCCGCCCCAGCAGGATATAATAGTCCGCGACGTCGTCCCGCTCGGCAATCGCCTCGCGGATCGATTTGCGCGCCGCCTCGACGTCGCCCGCCGCCAGCTGGCTTTCGGCGATAGCGGCGTTTTCGGCGGCACGTTGCGCCGAATCGGCACACCCCGATGCGACCGCCAGCCAAAGGGCGAGCGGCAGCATCCGCATTGCGAGCCGAAAAGTCGGGAGAAGTGCCAAGCCGCTGCCTTATGTTAACATATGAAGCCGGTCGTTGTTACGAACGCTTCTGGATAGGCCGTTGATATCGCTGTTGGGTTAATGCGGTTGACTTTTCCCGGCAAGTAGGTCCAATCGATCCAACCGCTTAAGAGCGGTGTATTTCCACTAGAGGTGATCCGTGAACAGAGCGACCGCGGTGCTGCTTATAGGCCTGGCGGCCGGTTTTGCCACAACGGCTGCGGCGCAGCCATCGCTGCCCGTCGCGAACCAGTCGACCCCGGCGGCCGGCGCCTCGCCCGCAGCCTCCCCGCTTCCGGTTTACCGTATCAACCCGGGTGACGAGCTGGAGATCAACGTCTGGCGCGAGGATCAGCTCCAGCGCGTCGTCAAGGTTTTGCCCGACGGCTCGCTGAGCTTTCCGCTCGTCGGATCGATCCAGGGCGCGGGCCGGACCCCCGTGGAGATCGAACGCATCATATCCGCCGCGCTCACCAACAAATATGTCGACGGCAAGGTGCCGGACGTCACCGTTGCAGTGCGCAGCCCTTCGGGACTCCAATTTTCGGTCATCGGTAAAGTCAAAGGTCCGGGCATCTTCACGCCCGGACGCTATGTCACGCTGCTCGAGGCGTTGAGCTTCGCCGGCGGTGCGGACGAATTCGCAAGCCTCGACAACATCGTCATCGTCCGCAAGTCGGGCGCGGGGCTGGTGTCGATCCCGGCGCGGCTCGGCGGAATCCTGCGCAGCAAGTCGGTTAGCAGCGAAGCGGTGAAGAATATCCCGATCATCGAAAGCGGCGACACGGTCATCGTGCCATGAGCGAACGGCACCTGTTCCGACATCGCGCTCTTGGCTCTTCGCTGCGACGTGGCGCTTGCACCGGCGCGGTCGCCGTCCTGATGACGACGCCCGCCTATGCCCAGATTGACAGCGAGGTCGTGGTTTCGGCGTCCGCCGGTTATGACAGCAATCCGTTCCTCGCGTTCGGCGGCGATCGTGATGTCGCCTCGTTCAGGCTTGAGTTGGTACCGACGATTTCGCGGTCCGACGAGATCAGCAGCATCCGTGTTTCAGGCCGGGTCGAGCATGTCGAATATGCCCGTCTTTATGATTCGGCGCAAAATCTGTCGGCGAACGTCGATGCGACCTATCGGATCAACGAACGTCTCGACGTTGCCGCGCGCGTCCAGATCGCCAGCACGATATCGACGACCGACTTCACTCGCCCGGTCGACGTCGGCGGAGATGGTGACGGCCTTCCGCCGCCGATTGACGACGACATCACCTTGCTGGGCGACCGGCAGCGGCGGAACACCGCGTCAGCGCAGGCCTCGTTGCATTATATCGCGAGCGAGTTCGACGATATCCGCTGGACCGCGCTCGTGCAGACGCAACGCTATCCCTCGTCGAACAACCTCGAAGATTCCGACTATGCGTCACAGCAGATCGCCTATACGCGGCGGCTGAACGAGGATATCACGCTCGGCGGGGTACTTGCGGGAAGCATCAGCAATTTCCGGAACGGCCGCGCCGGCGACGCCAAGATGATTTCACCGCAACTGTCGTTCGGCATCCGCCTGGCGCCGCGGTTCGAAGTGTCGGGCAGCGCCGGCCTGTCCTTCACACGCACCAAATTGGCGCAGGGGACGAGCAGTTCCACAACCTTCGCGGGCAATCTGAGCCTTTGCTACAAGGTGACGCTCGACAATTTCTGTTTGACCGGCTCGCGGCAAGTCCTGCCCTCCGCGATCGGCGGCGTCCGCGAGCAAAGCTCGATCGGCGCGTCCTATTCGCGCCGGCTGTCGGAGCGTGACACGATCCAGCTCGGTGGCAGCTATGCAACCGCCTCCAGCCCGTTGACCGGTATCGGCGGCGATTTCGAGAGCGTCCGCGGCTATGCACGTTACGACCGCCAGCTCACAGAGAAGCTGACGCTCTTCGCGAGCGCGGGTTATTCGGATTCTTCCGACGATTTAGGCGGCAAACGGTCGAACGTTCAGGGGGTCATCGGCATTTCCTATCGGTTCGGGGGCGTGCGATGAGCGACGATCGTTTGGAACGGGAGGAGGAAGGCGGAAATATCCTCGCCCACCTGCCCACGATCATCCGCGAGCGCTATCGCTGGCTGCTGATTCCGGCTGTCCTCAGCTTGATTGCCGGGGTTGCCGCGGCCTTCCTGCTACCCACCGTCTATCGCTCGACCGCGACCCTGCTCGTCGAATCGCCGCAGCTTCCCGAGGATGTGGTCGGGACGCAGGACGGCGACGTTGTCGACCAGCGGATCGCCAAGATCCGGCAGCAGGTTTTGAGCCGCCCGCGTCTCATCGAGCTGATCCAGAAATATCGCCTCTATTCCGACGAGAGAGCGCGCAAGTCGCTTTCCGAAACGATCGAGCAGATGCGCAAGGCCACGACGATTGAGGCAGTCTCCGCCGAACTTCAGCGGTCGGGAGGAAAGTCGTCGACGATCGCCTTCACGCTCAGCTTCGATTACAAAACGGCGGCGCAGGCACAGGCCGTTGCGCAGGATATGACCGAGCAGGTGCTGCTGCTCGACGCCACGAAGACCTCCGAGCAGGCGGCGAACACTGTACAATTTCTGACCGATCAGGCCGCAGCGCTGCAAAGCCAGATCAGCGAGCTCGAAAACGCAATCGAGACGGTCAAGGCGCAGAACGGCCTGGCGCTGTCGAACAGCGGGGCGCTCATTTTTGGCGGATCCACCGGCGGCTATGATGCCCAGATCATCGCGTTGCAGCGCGACAACGCGCAGCTTGCGGCGCAAAAGGAAGCGCGCAAAAGTTCCGCCGACCGCGATCCGATCGTTGCGGCCGCCGAAGCCGAACTCGCCGCGGCGCAGGCGCGCTATTCCGACGACCATCCGGACGTCGCGATCGCACGCCGCCGCCTTGCGCAAGCCAAAATCCTTGCCGCGAGCAATGCGGCCAAGTTGCCTCCCGACATGATCGACCAGCAGATTGCGTCGAACAGCGCGCAAATCGCAGCGCTTCAGGCGGCGAAGGCTCAGGAGGTCGGACGGCTGTCGGCCGCGCAAAGCGCACAGGCGCGCGGCCCGCTCGTCCAGGAACAGATCGCGCAGCAACAGCAGAAGCTCGACGGCCTCAACAAGCAATATGAGAGCGTATCGACGCGGCTGCTGTCCGCGCAGGCGAGCGCCAAGGCCGAAACCGAACAGAAGGGCGAGCGCCTTTCGGTCATCGATCCGCCGGTCGTCCCCGAAGATCCGAACTCTCCCAACCGGCCGCTCCTGATCGCTGGCGGGCTGGTCTTTGGCCTCGGCTTCGGGCTGTTTCTGATCCTGGCAGTCGAGCTGTACCTCCGGCCCATTCGCGACGTCCTTGACATCCGTGCGGTGACAGGAACGATGCCCATGGTCTCCATTCCGACGATCGATCCGGCAAACCAGCCTTCCACGAGCTGGTGGCAGCGGCTTCGATCCCTTATTCCACGCCGCAAGCACGCCTTGCAAAGTTCGGGTGACTAGAGCGGCCGATGAACAGCTTTCCCAACCTTCCACAACCTCTCGGGGGCACACCGCTCATAGCGGGCCTTCCGGGAATCGGCGAAGTACCCGATGCGCGCGACCTAGAGCTCAGCGAAAAGCTGGTCGGCTTCGAATCCAAGGATCCCCGCTCGCGCTCGTTCAACCTGCTCCGGACCCAATTGATCAAGAAGCTGGCGGAAAGCGGCGGCCGGCTCGTCGGCATCACATCGCCGGCGCCCCATGCCGGCAAGTCGTTCGTCGCCTCCAACCTTGCTGCGTCGATCGGGCAGCTGCCGAACAAGCGAACCTTTCTCATCGACCTCGATCTGCGGCGCGCAACGATCGCCCGGATCTTCGGCCTCGATGTGCCCGAAGGTATCACCGAATTCCTTATCGGCGACGAGATCGAACTGCGGCAGATCGGACGGCGCATCGGCGAGAGCAATCTTGTCGTCTATCCGACCCTCGCGGCTCCGGTGAATTCGGCCGAACTGATGGTCAGCGAACGGCTCGATGATCTGGTGGCGCGCGCGCGCGCGCTCGGCGACGACGCCATCGTCATCTTCGACCTTCCGCCCGTGTTCGCAAACGACGATGCCATTCTGGTGGCAGAGAAGCTCGATGGGGTGCTGCTCGTCATCGAACAGGGCGTGACGACGAAGAAGCAGCTCCAGGGCGCGATGCAACTGATCCATCCGACGCCGCTGCTGGGGACCGTGTTCAATCGCTTCACCGGCGGCAATGGCGATCCTTATGGATATGGCGGGAAGTACGACAGCTATTACAATAGCTGAATAAAGGCAGGCGCAGCCGACGAACCCGGCGACTGGTGGCTTAGTCGCTGCGTTGCCTATTGGTCCCGATTCTCGTCCAAACTGCGCCAAAACGGGCTACCGCTCTTTCGCCCGGCCAAATTCGGCACGACGAGCCCGCCACCCTCGCGCGCCTCGGCGAAGTATCTGAGCCCGCGCCGGTCGGCCACCGCTCTTGCGCGGAATTCCGTCAAACGGACGGGATTCCGTACTTTACAAAATAAAGCAGCAACAGCGGGTTACACCTCATTTCGGCGGCATTACCATTCGCGGCGATGATGTTTCACTATGGAACACACTTGCGACCATCCGGCTCCGATCACACCGCCGCCCCGGGCTAGCCAAATTTTTTTCCCTTTAGAATCAGTATTATAGGACGAACCGCCCTTTTGACGCTCGAAAGCGCCAACGGCGGGAATCTGTCCATGGTCATTACAGATCATAACAACACATTGACAAACTTTAGCAAATCACAGTAACCCAAATGCGGAAGCAAGCAGCAGACTTGCTGAGAATATCGTGCAGTTCGGGTCGGAATTTGCGCTGGAAGCACACCCAATGGGGCTTCCGGCGACGAGTCCTTTTGGCCCGACGGGCGCGGCTTCGCGTTCAATCGGGATCGGGTGCTGTCGAGGGACGGTGCTCGCCTTCGGGGATCACCCCCGATGCTTGGGGTCTCGGAAACCAAAGTGGGGGTAAAGTGAAGAAATTTCTGCTGGCGGCTGCGGCTGCCCTTGCATCCTTGTCGGCCCCGCAGGCCGCATCCGCATCGACGATCGTCAACGCAGGCTTCGAAGCTGGCCCGGTCGGCCTTGGCGCGCCGACCGGATGGTTCACCCTCAACCCGCTGCGCGTCGCGACCGTATCGTCGTTCGGCGGCTACACGCCGCGGGAAGGCTCGCAGTTCGCGGTCATCGCCGCAGGCATTCAGGGCATTCCGACCCTGCTGACGCAGCTCTTCTCGATGACGCAGGGCGAAACGATTAGCTTCATGGTCGCCTTCGCGACCACCGAATCAAACTTCAACGACTTCGGCGGTCTCGGCATCTTCGATTTCTCGAACCTGTCCGGAACGACATTGTTCAGCCAGTCGGTCAGTTCGGTCGGTGCCGGCACCGCGGGTCCGTGGACGAAGGTCAGCTTCACCGCGCCCACCAGCGGTTTCTACTCGATCAACGCCACCGTCCAGAACGTCGGGAACAGCCGAAATCCGAGCTACCTGCTGCTCGACGCGCCCGGCGTGCCTGAACCCGGGACGTGGATGCTCATGCTTCTCGGCATCGGCGCGGTCGGCTTCTCGATGCGCCGCCGCCGGAACCTGCGCGTAAATTTTGCCTGAAATCAGTTTGGAAGATTGGGGATGACCATGATCAAGAACAGCCTTGCTTTGGCGTTGACGCTTACCGCGGTGACGCTGTCGGCAACCACGGCCAACGCCGCGACCACGGTCGACGTCAAGACCGGCACGCCGGCGGAAACGGGCCTCAACTGGCTTATCAATGGCTCTGCCGCCGTAACGCCTTCGAACATTCACCTGAACTGGTACAGCGGCGGTGCCGCTGCCGGCCAGAATGGCAATGTCGATGGCGCGCGCTGGATCACCCCCAATGGTGACGGCACGCTCAATCAGCCCGTCGGGACGGCGACCTATTCGACCGTTTTCACCCTCAGCCAGATCGCGACCGCAGCGACGCTGACGGGCAATTTCTGGTCTGACAATCGCGTCACCCAGATCCTGCTCAACGGCATTGCGATCTACAACAACGGCAGCAGCGCTTCGCAGTTCGGTGGCGGCACCGGCGTTCCGCTGAACATCAGCACGAACCTCCTCGCTGGCGCGAACACGCTTTCGTTCCTCGTCCAGAACGACTCGGGCACCAGCGGTCCGGGCTCGAACCCGGCGGGCCTCCGCGTTTCGGCGGTCTTCTCGGCGGTCCCGGAACCGGGCACGTGGATGCTGATGCTCCTCGGTTTCGGCGCGGTCGGTTTCTCGATGCGCCGCCGCCAGAAAACGCAGGTCCGGTTCCAGTTCGCCTGAACTCGACCGCGGCCAGCTTCTTGGGCAAAGAAGGGTCGGCCTTGATGGCCGGCCCTTTTTGCTTCAGGCTTGGGTCGAAAGAGAGTGGTTGACGTGCAGATGAAGCAGCGATCCCTGCGACTTCCTGCCCTGCTCGGCGCAAGCGGGTTGCTGATGCTTGCGGCGCTTTATGCCATCTATCTGTCGCTCTCGCTGCCGCACCGGTCGTCGGTCGATTCCCCGTCCCGGCGCGAAACGGCTGCACGTCCCGCCCCCGAGCCCGAAGCTTTCCGCTTCCGCCCGGGCATCGACGCGCAAACCGCCGAACAGATCAACGCGGCGGTGCCGCAATCCGACGAGCCGCTGGTGGCCGCGCGGCCGTTCGCACTGAACCTGCCGTCGACCCAGATGAACACCAAATTGTCGGCGGTCGATTGCCTGACCGCGGCGGTTTACTACGAGGCGGCGTCCGAAACGCTGACCGGTCAGCGCGCGGTCGCGCAGGTCGTCCTCAACCGGATGCGCCACCCCGCCTACCCCAATTCGGTCTGCGGGGTCGTCTTTCAGGGCTCGCAGCGCAAGACCGGTTGCCAGTTCACCTTCACCTGTGACGGTTCGCTGAACCGGCGCCCCTCGGCGAGCGGCTGGGCGCGCGCGCGCGCCGTCGCGGCGGCGGCGCTATCCGGCTATGTCGAACCCAGCGTCGGCCTCGCGACGCATTATCATACGCTTTGGGTGGTTCCCTACTGGAGCGCCAATCTCACCAAGCTGCGCACCGTCGGATCGCATATTTTCTACCGATGGAGCGGCCGCAGCGGCACGCGCAGCGCGTTCGTCAACCCCTATGCCAATGCCGAGCTGCTTCCGGCGTCGGCGGTCACGAGCCTGTCGGGCTATCTGCTCGAGACCTCCGGCGCGCTCCCGCTCGACCCTGCGATCGCGGACGGCGATGCCGCGGCCTCGGTGCCCGCCGTCCAGACGGGACTGATCGCACCGCCGAGAGGCGAACTCAGTTCCGCGGCCCAACCGGTCCTCGGCAAGAGAGGCAGCGAGCTGGCGCCGACCGACTCCAGGCTCAAGAGCGACGCATCCGAACACCGGCTCCTCGAGGATCAGGCGCCGCGCCTCAATCGCTGAGCGCCGCCGCCTTCCGCGCGCAGCGCTGCCTCACGGCTGGGCCGTGCCCCCGCCCAGGGCTTGATAGAGCGCGACATAGGAGGTCAGCCGATCGGCGCGCAGCTGAATCAGCGCGAGATCGACCGATAGCAGCGCTCGCTGCGCATCGATTTGCTCCAGATAGGGCGAATAACCGGCGCGGTAGCGGTTCGTCGCGTGGCGGAGCACTTCGGCGACCGCGGCGCGCTGTGCAAGCAAGGCTTGTTCCTGCGCGCCCAGCCGGTCGATCAATGCAAGCTGGTCCTCGACCTCGCGAAACGCGGTCAGGACCGCCTTGCGATAGGCGAATGCGGCCTGGTCGCGCTGTGCGGTCGCAGCATCGAACTGCCCCTCCAGCCGCCCGCCCGAGAAGATAGGGGCGAGGATGCTGCCGCCGATCGACCAGATGGTGATCGGATCGCTGAGCAGAGACGAGATCGCCGCGCCGCCCGATGCCGACAGGCGGATCTGCGGCAGGAATTGCCCGCGCGCGGCGCGCAGATTGGCGTCGGTTGCGGCGAGCGAATATTCGGCCTGCGCGATGTCGGGACGGCGGCGCACAAGGTCCGACGGCACGACCGCCGGCACGACGGGGGTCGCCAGCGCATCGAAATCGGCCCCGCGCGTTATTGCGTGCGGGGTATCGCCGACGAGCAACGACAGCGCATTTTCCTGCCGCGCAATCGCCGCTTCGATTGTCGGGATTTGCTGTTCGGCGGCGCGGTATTCGGCTTCGGACTGACGGAGTTCGAGCTCCGACGTATAGCCCGCCTCGGCGCGGTCGCGCGCGATGCGCAGCGCCTCGCCGCGCTGGACGAGCGTTTCCCTAAGCACCTTGAGGCGATCGTCGAGCGCGAGCAAGGTGATGTAGCCGCTCGCCGCCGTCGCGCTGACCGACAGCGTCGCCGCTTCTTGCGCGGCGGCCAAGGCGGCGGCGCTGGCACGCGCGGCATCGTGCCGCGCCGCGTTGACGCCGAACAGATCGACCTCATAAGCCGCCTGGAATGTCGGCTGCGCCGAGGTGCTTTCGCTCGGCTGGCCAAACGCGTTGACCGTGCGCGCCTCCGACCCCGGCACGCTTGCCGACAGGCTGGGCAGCAGCAGCGAGCGTGCGACGCGTTCCTGCGCGCGCGCCTCGGCCACGCGCGCCGCGGCGATGGCGAGGTCCGTATTGTTCGCGCGCGCCTGCTCGACCAGCGCAGAAAGCTGCGGGTCGCCGAACCGTGCCCACCATTCGCGCTCGACCGTGCCCTCGGCAGGCAGCGACGTGCGCCAGTCGGCGGGCGGCGCAACGACGCTCGCCTCGGGCCGCGGACTGATGGCCGGGGCGCACCCCGCGATCAGCAGCGGCAGCAACAGCGCCGCGCGTCTCACCGCCCGCCGTCCGTTTCGACCGTCGCGATCACCGACATGCCGGGCCCGAGCCGCTTGGCGAGCGGCTGTCCGGGATCAATGCGGATGCGCACCGCGATCCGCTGCGGCACCTTCACGAAATTGCCCGATCCGGTGTCAGGCTTGATGATGCTGAACTCGCTCCCCGCCGCCGGGGCGACACTTTCGACCGTCCCCTTGAGCTCGACCCCGCCGAGCGCATCGACCCGGAAATGCGCCTTTTGCCCGACCCGGATGCTCGCGGTCTGCGCCTCCTTGAAATTGGCGACGACCCAATGCGTTTCCGGCACCAGATACATGAGCTGGGTGCCGGGGTTCACGAGTTGTCCGACGCGGACCGCGACCTCGCTCAGCCGGCCGGCGCGCGGCGCCCGGATCACCGTGCGCTCCAGATCGATGTCGGCAAGGCCGCGGGTCGCCTCGGCATTCTGGACACCGGCTTTCAGCCCGCCGCGCCCGACGGTGACCGAGCGCACCTGCTCGAGCGCGATCTGCCGCTGCGCCTGCGCCTGCCGTACCGCGGCTTCGGCCTGCCGGAGCGCCGCGAGCGTCTGGTCGCGCTCGCGCAGCGACACCGATCCGGCGTCGACGAGTTCGTTGACGCGGCGCATGTCGGCCTGCGCGCGCTGGAGCTGCGCGCCGGCATTGGCCACCGCCGCATCCTGCAGGCGCACCTGCGCCTCGGCCGAACGTTCGCTCTGCTCGCTGTTGCTGAGGCTCGCATTCTGCGCCGCGATGTTCGCCGCGCCCTGCGCAACGCGCTCGCGATAGATGCGGTCGTCGATCCGAACGAGGATCTGCCCCGCCGCGACGCGCTCGAAATCCTGCACCAGCACCTGCGTCACATAGCCGCCGACCTGCGGCGAGATGATCGTCGTCTGGCCGCGAACATAGGCATTGTCCGTGGTCTGGCTGTCGGGCCGGAACGGCGGCAATCCCCAGGCATAGAGGACCGCCAGCGCGCCGAGCAGGATCAGCCCGCTGAACAGGATGATCTGCGATCGCGAACGGTCGGGCCGCCAACCGCCACCGCCTTGCGGCGGTGCGGGCTCGGCCGGCGCTGCTTCAGCCGGCGCGGGGGGCGCGGGAGGCGGCGTTTGTTCGGTTGCGGGTGCCGGTTTCTTGTCGTCGGTCATTTTCTTTGCGCCAACATCTGCTGGAGGATGGACAGGTCCGCTGCGAGCGGGCTGTAGCCGCGCCGTCGATCGCGCAGCCAGCGAACCAGCATGATCACGAAGCCGAGCGCGGCACCACAGCCGATCAGGAAGAATACGTCATTATAGGCGAGGACACCCGCCTGACGCACGGCTTCCTGAACCGCATTGCGTCCGGCGACCGCCGACCGCAGCGCCGGATCGCCGATCGAGCCGTTCAGGCCGCTCGACAGATAGGCGAGCGCCTGCACCAGCGCGGGATCGTCCGTTGCGAGCCCCTGCCCCAGCGTCGTCAGATGTGCCTTCGCGCGGACAGTGAAAAAGGCCGACAGCGCCGCCGTCCCCGCGAGCCCGCCGATCGTCTGCGAAAGATTGAACAGCGCCAGAAAGCTGACAATATAGGACGGCCCGCGCGTCAAGGCGCGCAGGAAACCCTCCATCAGCATGGGTCCGATGAAATAGACCGACGCGAAGGCGATCGCTGCCTGCGTCAGGTAGAAATCGGACGGCCGCGACATCAGTCCCGTCCGTGTGTCGGCGAAAGCCGCCACCGCGATGATCGCCAGCGATATCAGGGTCGAGATGCGAAGATCGGTGGGATTGAGCCCGACCAGCGGCACGAATACCCCGGCCAAAGCCGCCAGGGCCGTTATGGCATAGAAGGTCACGAGCTGGTCGTTGACATAGCCGAGCGACGTCAACAGCCCGGTCGCGCCGAAATTCTGCTCCGACAGAACGACGCGAATGAACGCACCGGCCAACGCCAGCTTCAGCAGGTCGCTGCTCGCCATCCAGCGCGTCTCGAGCATCGGCTTCTCGCGGTTATGCTCGATCAGCAAGGCGGCACCGATCAGCAGCACCGCGGGCGCCAGCAAGGTGCCCAACCACGGCGTCGGCCACCAGATGATGCGCCCCTGCACCAAGAAACTGCAAAGCAGGCCGACCCCGACGGCAAGCAAGGGAAAGCTGATCATATCGAGCAGCCCGAAGGCGCGCACTTTCACCCCTTGCGGAAGCGGCAGGATGTTGACGAGGCCGACGGTGACGAGCGAAAGGCCGAACTGCAACGCGAACAGGTTTCCGATATCGCCATCGTACACAAGGATCGGAGAGATCGCCCGGGCGAGCGGCAGTCCAATCTGAACGACGCCAATGCCAAGGACGAGTGCGATCAACTTTTGCGGACCCGGCAGGCTTTGCATCATGTAGAAAATCGCAAGCGTCACCAGCCCGCTCGCGGCGATCCCGGAGATCGCGCGCGAGACAAGCTCGACCTGATAGCCCGCATCGAAGAGCTGCACGAAATTGGCGACGACCAAGGCCAGCATCGTTGCGCGCACGAAGCGCTGTATTCCGAAATGCTGGCGAACCTTGAATAGCAATATGCTCATGCAGGCGTTGGTCAGGTTGTAGGCCACCGTCACCCAGCCGGTATCGACCGGCGTCAGCGCCATATTCCCCTGCAAGACAAGCAGATTGGCGAGAAGCAGGCCGTTGGTCAGCCCCGCCACCAGCCCCAAATAGATGCCGATCGCGAAATAGGCGATCCGGCGTCCTTTGGGGTGGTCCGGATTGGCTGGCGATCCTGGTATCAGCGGCCGCTCGTGCGGCTTCAGCACATATTCCGCGGGCGGAGCGACGGGTACGGCTGGATCAGCCACGCCGGTCGACCCGCGACGGACGGGGCGCTGCATTTCTATAGGTCAGTTCAAGCCCCGTTGCCATTCTGCGCCGCACAATATGCGCGAAGACCGCATTGGCAAAGGGCAGAAAATCCTATCTCGATCTCGGCGTTAAGCCGCTTCGGTTGCGGCGCGGCCGAGATCGCCGCGCGCGTGGCGGAACACGTCGACGCTGCCCCATATCGCCAGCGCTGCCATGATCGCCGCGACCGCAAGGTCAGGCCAGCCCTGCCCCGTTCCCAACACACCGAGCGCCGCCGCGAGGACGGCAAGGTTCCCGATCGCATCGTTGCGCGAGCATATCCAGACCGAGCGCATATTCGCATCGCCCGTCCGATAGCGATAGAGCATCAGCGCGACAGCAACGTTCGATGCCAGCGCCAGCGCACCGATGATTCCCATCGTCTCGGCCTGCGGCGCGGTGCCGGCGACAAAGCCCCACACCGCCGCGCCAAGCACCCAAAGTCCGAAAGCGAGCATCGTCGCAGCCTTGAGCAGCGCTGCGCGGGCACGCCACGCCAGCGCCATGGCCGCGACGCCCAGACTGATCGCATAATTGGCCGCATCGCCCAGGAAATCGAGCGCGTCCGCCTGGAGCGCCCGCGAATCGGCGGCGACGCCCGCGACGATCTCGACCCCGAACATCGCAGCGTTGATGATCAGCGCAATCCACAGGATGCGGCGCCACTTGGGATCGTTCAGCGCGGTCTTGCCGCTTTTTCCTGCGCAACATTGGTCGGCCATGCGAAACCTCTTGGTTCTTCGATTCGGCATCCCATATGCACCCTGTAGCAACTACAGGGTCAAGCAATGAAAATCGGCGAACTGTCGAGGGCCACCGGCACCAACATCGAGACCATCCGCTATTACGAGCGGATCGGACTCCTCCCCGCCCCGCTGCGAACCAATGCGAATTATCGCAGCTATGGTGACGCGCACCGAACGCGGCTCAGTTTCGTGCGTCACTCGCGCGACCTCGGCTTTACGATCGAGGAAATCCGGTCACTGCTCGACCTTTCCGACCACCCGGACCGCGATTGCGGCGAGGCGGACCGCATCGCGTCTGCGCATCTGGAACAGGTCGAGGCGAAGATCGACCAACTCTCGGCGTTGCGCGACGAACTGACCCGCATCGTCGGCCGGTGCCGAGGCGGCCTCGCCGGCGATTGCCGGGTGATCGAGGCGCTCGGCGACCATGGACAGTGCAGCCGCGCGCATTAGCCCGGTCAGGGGGTCACGATGATCTTGCCGACGGTCGTTCCCGCTTCTTGCGCCCGATGAGCATCGACGATCCGCTCGAGCGGATAGCGCGCCGCAATATTGTGCGAGAGCTTGCCCGCGGCCAGCGCCTCGCCGATCGCCTGCGCCGCGTCGGCGTGGGCCGTGGCATCCATGACATAGACGAGCACGAAACGAACCGTCGCGTCGAGCATGACGAGCGGCCAGAACGGCAGTGCGGGTTCCGGAACCGCGTCCGACGCATAGGTCGCGACGACGCCGCGCGGCGCGAGCAGGCTCATGATGACATCGAGGTTCGCACCGAAAGCGACTTCGACGAAACGATCGACGCCGCGCTCCCGCCCCGTGATCTCGCGAACGCGCGCGACGATGTCGTCGGTCTTGCGGTTGACGATGAAGTCGGCGCCCGCCGCCCTTGCCGAATCCGCCTGCTCGTCGCGGCTCACGCTCGCGATCACCGTCGCGCCGCCAAGCTTGGCGAACTGAATTGCATAACGGCCGACCGCGCCCGCGCCGCCCGAGACGAAAACGGTTTTCCCCACGACCGGACCATCGGCAAAGACGCTGCGGTGCGCGGTCATCGCGGGCACTCCGAGGCTGGCGCCTTCTTCGAACGAGGCGTTGTCGGGCAGGATCGAGACCTGCCGCACCGGCAGCGCGACAAATTCGGCGGCGGCGCCGAGCGCCCGGCCCAGCTGCGCTTCGTAGAACCAGACGCGCTTGCCGATCCAGTCGCCGTCTTCGGCCGATCCGGCCGCGACGACTTCGCCCGCGCCATCCTGATGCGGAATAACCAGCGGATAGGGCATGTCGGTGCGTCCGCGCGCGCCCTGCCGCGCCTTGGTGTCCGATGGGTTCACGCCCGAGGCGCGCACGCGAATGAGCAATTCGCCCGGCGCAGCAACGGGAATGGGCTGCTCGCCGACGACGAGCACCTCTTCGGCGCTTCCCTTTCGCTCGTACCAGGCGGCCTTCATGACGGATTGTTCCACGGCATTATCCTCGTTCGGTTTCCACAGGCGCAGCGGACGCGCCCGTTGCCCGAATCAATATAGGCCGCTATCTACAAATTCATAAGTACGCACATTTTGGACATGTACGATCATGAATGTAAGTATTACTGAAAATATTGAAGAAAATTTGAAAACACGGTCGGTCCGTCGTCGCGCCGGGCGCACGGGTTGCAGCGTCGAGGCGACGCTGTCGGTGATCGGCGGTGTGTGGAAGCCTGTGCTGCTGTTCCACCTGCTCGGCGGCCGCCTGCGCTTCAACGCGCTCTGCCGCCTGACGCCGAATGCGACGCAGCGGATGATCACGCTGCAGCTTCGCGAACTGGAGGCGGACGGCATCGTCGCACGGACTGTCTATCCCGAGGTGCCGCCGCGCGTCGAATATGAACTAACGCCGCTCGGCCATTCGCTGAAGCCCGTGCTGCTGAGCATGCGATCGTGGGGTGCCGACTTCCAGGCGGGCCTCGACGAAAGCGGCGTCGCGGCGCAGCCATGCGAGGGCGCAGAGCCAGCGTAATTGAGGGAAAGGTGGGACGATTCTGTTGCCCGGCTCGTCCCCAGCCGCTGGTATCCGATTCTGTTGCCCGGTTCGGTCCGAACCGCGTTCTATTTGAATAACCTTAGGCCGTGAGGCTTATCGGTTACGCAGCCAGAGCGAGTGCTTCGTTATCGTTAGCACTTATAGGTTTGAGCCTTGAACGGGTTACTCAGCCCGGAAGAAAACATCGTCTTTGAACACACGTCGATCCTGGTTCGGCCCCGTCAGAAACCCTCGATCCCTCTGGGAGAGCGTGGGTTTGTGGTGGAGCCGCCGGGTACTGCCCCCGGGTCCGCTGTGTCTATTCCACGACACCATTTATCCTCATAGCCGGTCGAAACCGGCACAACCCATATAGGAAACCCGCCCGCGCTTTGGAAGAGCGCAGGCGGGTCATTCGTCCTGAATCGGGCTCAAACCCCTATTTTTCCGCAGTTCGTCCCGGATTTCGGTGAGTAGGTCGACCTCGCTCGGGCCGGCCGGCGCATCGGGTCCGCGGCGCATCACCTTGTTCACCCACTTGACCAGCAGGAAAATGACGAAAGCGAGAATGAGGAAGTTGATGACCGCGGTTAGGAAGGCGCCATAGCCGATCATCGCGACGCCGGCCTTCTTGAGCGCCGCATAGTCGGTCGCTGCGATGCCTTCGGGGATGCTGCCGAGCAGGATGAACTTGCTCGAGAAATCGACCCCGCCGAAAATCCAGCCGACCAGCGGCATGATCAGGTCGGCGGTCAGCGAGGTCGTGATCGTCGCAAAGGCGCCGCCGATGATGACGCCGACCGCGAGGTCCATGACATTGCCCTTGGCGATAAATTCCCTGAATTCGCTCAACATGTTGCGGCTCCCCGGATCGTCGATCTTGCGTCCCGAACGTGCCGCGGTGATTGCACAAAGGCAAGCGCGATCCTATTATGTGTGTTGTTGCGGCAAAACGCCGCGCGAGGGAGCATTGATGACCATGACCTATCGTTCCGCCCGCTGGCTGATTGTCCCGGTTGCCGCACTGTCGCTTTCCGCCTGCGGTATCAACAGCGTTCCCACCAAGGAAGAGGCCGCGAAGGCCAAATGGGCCAATGTCGAAGCGGCGTACCAGCGCCGCGCCGACCTGATCCCCAACCTCGTCGAAACCGCAAAGGGCGCCGCGAAGATCGAGCAATCGACACTCGAAGGCGTCATCCAGGCGCGCGCGTCGGCGACGCAGGTCAAGCTGACCGCCGACGACCTTGAGGATCCCGCGAAGGTACAGGCCTTCCAGCAGGCGCAGGGCAATGTGTCGAGCGCGCTCGGCCGCCTGCTGGTCACCGTCGAGCAATATCCCGATCTCAAGAGCCAGGCGCGCTTCGCCGATCTGATGACCCAGCTCGAGGGCACCGAGAACCGGATCAACATCTCGATTCAGGACTATAACGCCGCGGTGCAGGATTATAACACGACGATCCGCACCTTCCCTGACATCATCGGGGCCAAGATCGTCCATGGCGCAAAGCCGATGACGCCGTACAAAGCGGTCAGCCCGAACGCGAACCAGGCGCCGAAGGTCGACTTCGGTCAATAAGGTGCGCGCCGCCGCCCTTGCCTTCCCGCTCGCGATCCTTGCCGTCGCGGGCGGATGCAAGGCGGCGCAGGAGTCTGCTGCCGCCGGCGAGACAGCGACGTGCGACGGCGTCCCGCCGGTGAAGATGGCCGGTCGCGTAACCGATGCCGCGGACATATTGACCGCCGAAGAGGAGGCACGCTTGTCCGATCGGCTGGCCCGTTACGAACAGCGCACGAAACATCAGATGGTCATTGCAACGGTGCCCGACCTGCACGGTGCGCGCGTCGACAATTTCGGGACCTGCCTCGGCAATCGCTGGGGTATCGGGCGCAAGGATCAGGACGACGGTGTCGTGATCCTCGTCGCACCGAACGAGAGGCAGATGCGCATCGCGACGGGTAGTGGAATGGAACAGATGCTGACCGACGAAGAAGCCCTCGCCGTCGTCCGCCAGATGACGCCGCGCTTCGGGGATCGCGACTATGCCGGCGGCCTGTCGGCAGGTATCGATGCCATCGCGGCACAGACCGGAGATCCGCAATGAGATCGCTTTTGCTCGGCTGGGCGCTGGGCCTGTCGTTGCTGGCGGCCCCCGCGACCGCGCAGACCTTCCCCAAGCTGACCGGCCGGGTCGTCGATCAGGCCGATATCATTCCGGCCGCCCAAGAAGCCGATCTCAACATCCAGCTTGAACAGGTCGAAAAGACGACGGGCCACCAGTTCGTTGTCGCGACCGTGAACAGTCTCGAAGGCTATGACATCGCCGACTACGGCTATCGCCTCGGCCGCGACTGGGGCATCGGCGACAAGGAGAAGGACGACGGAGTCGTATTCCTCATCGCTCCGAACGAACGGAAGATGCGGATCGAAGTCGGCTTGGGCCTGGAACCCGTGCTGACCGACGCGCTATCGGGCCGGATCATCCGCGACGTCGTGACGCCGAAGTTCAAGGACGGCGACCTTCCGGGCGGCATCCAGGCCGGCGTCAACGCGATCGCGCAGCAGATCCAGCTCCCGCCCGAGGAAGCCGCCGCGCAGGCCGCCGCGGCCGACCGGGCCGAGCGCGACCGCGCCGACGACGGCGACATCGGCGGGCTGATCTTCATCGGCTTCATCGTCTTTTTCTTCTTCATCCTGCCGATGCTCTCCGCCTTCGGGCGGCGCGGCAGGAAGCATCGCCGAAACCGTCCATGGGGCGGCGGTCCGATCATCATCTGGGGTGGCGACGACTGGGGCGGCGGCTCTTCGGGAGGCTCCTCATGGGGCAGCGGCGGCGGGTCGAGCTGGGGCGGTGGCGGCGGCTTTTCGGGCGGCGGCGGCAGCTTCGGCGGCGGCGGTGCCTCGGGCGGCTGGTAGGGGAACGGAGCCATGAAAGTCAGTCACGTCAGCGCCGCCGATCACGACCTCGTCACAGCCGCGGTTGCCGCGGCCGAGGATCAGACGAGCGGCGAGATCGTCACCGTCATCGCGGCGCAGTCGAACGATTATGACGATGTCGCACTGGTCTGGGCGAGCGTCATCGCTTTCCTTGCCATGTCGGTGATCGCGCTGTTTCCCGAATTCTACCGGGGGCTTTACGATCGCCTGACCGGCGGTTGGGGGCATGAACTAACCGCCAATCAATGGCTCGGGACAGTGATCGCTGTGGGCGTCCTGAAGTGGATCGGGATGTGGCTGATCCTGCTGTGGCGCCCCTTGCGCATCTGGCTGACCCCGCGCGCGATCCTTGCGGCCCGCGTCCGTGCGCGCGCGATCGACCTGTTCAAGGTCGGGACAGAGGCAAAGACGCTCGGACGCACCGGCGTCCTCCTCTACGTCAGCCTGCGCGAGCATCGCGCCGACATCGTCGCCGACGAGGCGATCGCGGCGAAGGTCTCGCCCGAGGTCTGGGGCGATGCGATGGTGGCGCTCATCGACCGCGTGCGCGCGGGCAAGCCCGGCGAAGGCATGGCCGAGGCGGTGCGCCAGATGGGCGTCGTGCTCGCCGCACATTTTCCGCGCGGCAGCGAGAATCCGAACGAACTGCCCGACCGGCTGATCGAGCTTTAATTCCTTCGTCATTGCGAGCGGCAAAGCCGCATGGCAATCCAGAACGGCGCACACCGCTCTGGATTGGTTGGCCTACCGGCCGCCTCCGGCACCGCTTCGCTCGCAATGACGACAGGATAAGATATGACCCGCCCCTCCCCCGACACCCCCATCGAGACGCGGTGGGAAGGCCGCTTCATCACCGTCAAGCAGCAAGGAACGTGGGAATATGTGTCGCGCTCGCGCGGCATCCACGCGGCGGTGATCCTTGCCATCGACGAAGCCGCGGACGGGCGCCACATCATATTGGTCGAGCAATATCGCGTGCCGTTGAAGGTCCAGTGCCTCGAGCTGCCCGCGGGGCTTGTCGGCGACGACGCCAGCGGCGAGGCGGCGGAAACTGCAGCCGAGCGCGAACTTGAGGAGGAAACGGGCTATCGCGCCGCAAACTGGCGCACGGTTGGCGAATTCTTCAGCTCGCCGGGGATGGTCAGCGAAAGCTTCACGCTGCTCGTCGCGACCGGCCTGACGAAGGTCGGCCAAGGCGGCGGCGTCGATGGCGAGGATATCATCGTCCACCGGGTGCCGCTGGACGGGATCGAGGATTTCGTCGCGGCGAAACGCGCCGAAGGGTGCGGGATCGACGTGCGCGTCGCGATGCTGCTGGCGGGCGGGCTGCTCGCCTAACGCCCCCCGAAGCGCCAGCGCAGCAGCGGACGCGCGAGGAGCAGGCCAGCGAGGAAGCCGCCGACATGCGCCCAGATTGCAATCGCGCCGAAATCGCCGCCGCCGCTGAGACCGAGGAGCAATTGCAACCCGATCCACGCCAGCGCGAGCCACAGCGCGCGCACCCAATGCGCAGGGATCGGCCCGATCGCCTTCGTCTGCGACCGACTGAAGATCAGCGCGAACACCGCAATCAGCGCCGAAATCGCACCGCTGGCCCCGATCATCGGCACGGCCGATGCGGGATCGGCCAGATATTGCGCAAATGCGCCGGCATAAGCCCCGACGACGAGCAACACCCCCATCGCCTTCGCGCCCAGCGGCGCTTCCAGCTGGCGGCCGATGAACAGCAGGATGATCAAGTTGAAGATCAGGTGGAGCCAACCCGCATGCAGGAAGGCCGAGGTCAGCGGCGTCAGGATAAAGGGCACCATCGTGCCCGGCGACGCGATCAGCTCGCTGCCGAACCGCGCGGGAATGAAGCCGGCACGGATGAATGAGTCGAGCTGATATCCGCTGACCCAGGTCAGGAGAAAGACGACGACACACGCGAGCGCGTAGCCCGTGACCAGCGGCGCATCTTGCGGCTTCATCGCCTTGGCTCCGTTCGCCCCCGGCTCAGACGAACTCGATCTTCGTCACCAGATAATATTTATCGCCCGACGGCACGGTCACTTCGACCTCGTCGTCGACCTTGCGGCCGATCAGCGCGCGGCCGAGCGGCGAGTTGTAGCTGATCTTGCCGTCCTTCGCGTCCGCCTCGGCCTGGCCGACGATCTGGTAGCGCACCGGCTTGTCATCCTCGTCGGCGAGCGTGACGGTCGCGCCGAAGACGATGCGGTCGCCCGACAGCGTCGTGGGGTCGATGATCTGGGCGCGCGACAGACGATCCTCAAGGTCGCCGATCGAGGCTTCGACCTGACCCTGACGTTCCTTCGCGGCGTGATATTCGGCATTTTCCGAAAGGTCGCCATGCGCGCGCGCTTCCTCGATCGCATCGACGATCAGGGGTCGCTCGGCCTTCAGAGCCGCGAGCTGGGTGCTCAGCTTCTCATAGCCTTCCTGCAGCATCGGAACCTTTTCAACGCTTGCCATTATCCTGTTGTCCTTCGTCAATAATCCTGCCTCGGCGGTTGAGCGCCGAGCGGCTGAGCCGCTGTTTCCGTAATGTCGGGGAGGTGGAGCGGTACCCTCAATAATAGTCCTGAAGCGGCTTTACTTCAAGACTATGCGCGCGCAGCGCCCCGATCGCCTGCGTCGCGGCATCGCTCGCCGCAGCGGTGGTATAATAGGCGATGTCGGCGGCCAGCGCCGAGGCGCGGATCGATTGCGAATCCTGCAGCGACTGCCAGCCCTCGGTCGTGTTGAAAATCAGCTGCACGTCGCCGTCCTTGATCCGGTCGACGATATGCGGCCGCCCCTCGGCGACCTTGTTGACGCGTTCCACCTCGATACCCTGCTGCGCGAGATAGTCGGCGGTGCCGCCGGTCGCGATCACCTTCCAGCCCCAGGCGCGGAGCTGCTTCACCGCACCGACGATGCGCGGCTTGTCGCTGTTCTTCACCGACACGAACAGGCGCCCCTCCGTGGGGAGGCGGTCGCCCGCGCCGAGCTGTGCCTTGGCGAATGCAAGGTTAAAATTGCGATCGATTCCCATGACTTCGCCGGTGGACTTCATTTCCGGTGACAGGACAGGGTCGGTGCCGGGGAAGCGCGCGAAGGGGAAGACCGCTTCCTTGACCGCGACATGCGCGATGTCGCGATTGATCTTCGGCAGGTCGGCGAGCTTCTCGCCCGCCATCACGCGCGCCGCGATCTTGGCGATCGGCGAGCCAACGGCCTTGGCGACGAAGGGCACGGTGCGGCTGGCACGCGGATTGACCTCGATGAGATACACATCCTCGTCCTTGACCGCGAACTGGATGTTCATCAGGCCGCGAACGCCCAGCGCGCGCGCCAGCGCATCGGCCTGGCGCTCGATTTCGGCGACGATATGCGGCGGAAGGCTGTAGGGCGGGATCGAGCAGGCGCTGTCACCCGAATGGACCCCGGCTTCCTCGATGTGCTGGAGCACGCCCGCGACCACAACATCGGTCCCGTCGCACAGCGCATCGACGTCGACCTCGATCGCGTCGCGCAGATAGCGGTCGATCAGCACCGGCGAATCGCCCGACACCTGCACCGCGGTCTCGATATAATTTTCGAGCTGCGCCTGATCGTCGACGATCTCCATCGCGCGCCCGCCCAGCACATAGGAAGGCCGCGTCAGCACCGGATACCCGATGCGCGCCGCGACCGCGACGGCTTCCTCGCGGCTGCGCGCGATACCATTCTCGGGCTGCTTGAGCTTCAGCTTGTTGACCAGCGCCGCGAAGCGCTCGCGGTCTTCGGCGAGGTCGATCGCGTCGGGCGAGGTGCCGAGGATCGGGATTCCCGCTTCGGCCAGCGCCTGCGCGAGCTTCAGCGGCGTCTGGCCGCCGAACTGGACGATCACCCCGACAAGCTCGCCCTTCGACATCTCGACGTTGAGGATTTCGAGCACATCCTCAGCGGTCAGCGGCTCGAAATAGAGGCGGTCCGACGTGTCATAGTCGGTGCTCACCGTCTCCGGGTTGCAGTTGACCATGATCGTCTCATAGCCCGCCTCTTCCAATGCGAAGCACGCGTGGCAACAGCAATAATCGAACTCGATCCCCTGCCCGATGCGGTTCGGGCCGCCACCGAGGATAACGACCTTCCTGCGGTCGCTCGGGTTCGCCTCATTCTCGGGCTCGCCAAAGGTCGGGGCTTCATAGGTCGAATAGAGATAGGGCGTCTGGGCCTGGAATTCGGCGGCGCAGGTATCGATCGTCTTGTAAACCGGGCGGACGCCGAGCTTGTGGCGGAGCGCGCGCACCTCGGCCTCGGTCACGCCGCCGGTCATCGCCTTGACGGCCTCGTGGATCAGCCCGCTGCCATGCGCGGTCGCGCGGCGCGTACCGGGGCGCAGGTTCGCCGATTGCAGCGCCAGATAGGCTAGCCGCTTGTCGGAGAAGCCCATGGCCTTGAGCTTGCGCATCCCTTCGGTGTCGCGCGGCAGGCCGTTCGCCATCACCTCGTTCTCGGCCTCGACGATCTCCGCGATGCGTTCGAGGAACCACATGTCGTAGCCCGCGATGCGGTTGATGTCCGCGAGCGGCAGGCCCTCGCGGATCGCCTGCGCGGTGTTGAGCAGGCGGTCGGGCGTGCGCTTCGCGAGCTCGCTCTTGAGTTGCTCGTGGCTCGCACCAACCAGCCGGTCGACGAAGTTGAAGCCGCTGAGGCCGGTTTCGAGCCCGCGCAGTGCCTTCTGCATCGATTCATGGATCGTGCGCCCGATCGCCATCACCTCGCCGACCGACTTCATCGCGGTCGAGAGCGTCGCCTCGGCGCCCTTGAACTTCTCGAAGGCAAAGCGCGGGATCTTGGTGACGACATAGTCGATCGTCGGCTCGAACGACGCCGGGGTCACCCCGGTGATGTCGTTCATGATCTCGTCGAGCGTGTAGCCGACCGCGAGCTTCGCCGCGACCTTGGCGATCGGGAAGCCCGTCGCCTTCGACGCCAGCGCCGACGAACGCGATACGCGCGGGTTCATCTCGATCACGATCAGGCGGCCATCCTTCGGATTGACCGCGAACTGCACGTTCGAACCGCCTGTTTCGACACCGATTTCACGCAGCACCGCGATGCTCGCGTTGCGCATGATCTGATATTCCTTGTCGGTCAGCGTCAGCGCCGGCGCGACGGTGATGGAATCGCCGGTATGGACGCCCATCGGATCGACATTCTCGATCGAGCAGATGATGATGCAATTGTCCTTGCGGTCGCGCACCACCTCCATCTCATATTCCTTCCAACCGAGAAGCGACTCCTCGATCAGGACTTCGGTGGTCGGCGAGGCGATCAGGCCGCCGCGGACGATATGCTCGAACTCCTCGCGGTTATACGCGATGCCGCCGCCCGTCCCGCCGAGCGTGAACGACGGGCGAATGATCGACGGCAGGCCGGTGCGTTCGAGCACCGCGAACGCCTCGTCGACCGTATGTGCGACGCCGCTGCGCGCGCTTTCCAGCCCGATCTTGTCCATCGCGTCGCGGAATTTCTGCCGGTCCTCGGCCTTGTCGATCGCCTCGGCATCGGCGCCGATCATCTCGACGCCATATTTCGCCAGCGTTCCGTCGTTGAACAGCGCGAGCGCGGTGTTGAGCGCGGTCTGCCCGCCCATCGTCGGCAGCACCGCATCGGGGCGCTCCTTCGCAATGATCTTCGCGACGATCTCGGGCGTGATCGGCTCGACATAAGTGGCGTCGGCGAGGTCGGGATCGGTCATGATCGTCGCGGGGTTGGAGTTGACGAGGACGATGCGATAGCCCTCCTCCTTCAAAGCCTTGATCGCCTGCGTCCCCGAATAGTCGAACTCGCACGCCTGACCGATAACGATCGGGCCGGCGCCGATGACGAGGATGGATTTTATGTCGGTTCTTTTGGGCATGATCAGTTTTTCTTCGCGCCGAATAGTTTATTGAGAAAAGAGCGAGGTTTTGCAGGCGGTTCGCGATGAGGGGAAGCGTTGCCGGGTGTCGCCGCGAAAGTTTCCCAGCCGTCATATTCGACGCCACTCTCCTCGGCCAATTCG
Organism: Sphingopyxis sp. Geo48; assembly: GCF_949769155.1. Lineage (NCBI taxonomy): Bacteria > Pseudomonadati > Pseudomonadota > Alphaproteobacteria > Sphingomonadales > Sphingopyxidaceae > Sphingopyxis > Sphingopyxis sp. Geo48. The sequence goes on from NZ_CATKPA010000002.1 coordinate 914,505, forward strand.
AGCAGCTGCGGTGTGAGTTCGTGGAAGGTACTGATTTCAGTCCCCATCGTGCGGCTCAGAACGACCCCGCCTGGGTTATTCAGCCAATGATCGACCTCGAACCCGAGCTTCTCAAGCTTGGCTTCCAAAAGCTGGAGTTTGAGCGGTTCGCCATAAAACCAGAAATCGACCTTCCTCGGAACGTCGGCTTGATTGCCATTCTCTTCGAGCGCGCCGATCACCTGTTGATCCCCATCGAGTTGGATATCGAGCGGCGTAGGCGTGATAAATTCCCGGTAAGTCGTGAGTTCAAAATCGGACGCGACTTCGACGTCCGCGATTTCCGAGCCGATGCCCGAAATAAGTGCGGCTACCTCATCGCCCTTGGCGTGAGCAAAATAAAGCACGCGCCGCCCATCGCCAGTGACGCTCGCAGTATGAAAGCAGTGAGATTGCAAAGACGACAGCGCCACGATCGCTTTGTCTTCCAAGTCATGCAAATTGCTAAGGCCTGTCGGGGTTGGAAGCCGATTTTCCTGTATGAGACTCGGCTTCAAATCGCAAATCACCGCCGAAACAGCGTTTGACTTCTCAAAATCGACGATGAAGTCATTTTTGACACGCGCCCGCACGACCAGCGGATATCCGTCCGCAGATTGACGCCCCATCAGCATCCAGCGATCCGTATCGCCCGCGATCGTCATATCCGTCACGACGATTTGGCCAATCCACCCACAAACTTCTCGAACAGATAGAAACTATCCTGCGGCCCCGGGCTCGCCTCGGGGTGGTACTGCACGCTGAAGGCGTTCTTGCCGGTGATCGCGATGCCGCAGTTCGATCCATCGAACAGGCTCTTGTGCGTCTCGACCACGCCCTTGGGCAGCGTCGCCGCATCGACCGCGAAGCCGTGGTTCATGCTGGTAATCTCGACAACACCGTCTTCTGCGCGCTGTACCGGATGGTTCGCGCCGCGGTGGCCCTGATGCATCTTCACCGTCTTCGCGCCCGCCGCGATGCCCAGCATCTGGTGGCCGAGGCAGATGCCGAAGATCGGGACGCCCCGCTCGAGCAGCCCCTTGATCACCGGCACCGCATATTCGCCCGTCGCCGCGGGGTCGCCGGGGCCGTTCGACAGGAATACGCCTGCGGGGCGCAATGCCATGATCTCGTCCAGACTGGTCTTCGCGGGCACCACGGTCACGCGCGCGCCGGCCTTCACGAGGTTGCGGAAGATATTGTCCTTCGCGCCATAATCGACCGCGACGACATGCGGCGCGGGATCGCCCTCGCGCTTGTGGTCCGACGCCTCATATCCCGACCCAAGATGCCACACGCCCGCGTCCCAGCTGCCCTGCCGCTCGCGCGTGACGGTCTTGGCGAGGTCCATGCCCTCCAGCCCAGGCCAGCCCTGCGCCAGCATCAGCAGCTTATCGAGGTCGAACTTGCCCTCGGGGCTGTGCGCGACCACGCCGGTCGGCGCGCCGCCGTCGCGGATGCGGCGCGTCAGCGCGCGCGTGTCGATACCCGCGAGCCCGATCAGACCCTGCGCCGCCATCCAGTCGGGCAGCGTCTGGACGCTGCGAAAGTTGCTGGGCAGCGTCGGCAGCTCGCGCGTGATGCAGCCGATCGCGGCGCGCTTTTCGCGCTCCATATCCTCGGGGTTCGCGCCGACATTGCCGATATGCGGAAAGGTGAAGGTGATGATCTGCCCGGCATAGCTCGGGTCAGTCAGGATTTCCTGATAGCCGGTCATCGCCGTGTTGAAACAAATCTCGCCTACGCCCGCGCCGCTGGCGCCATAGCCCACGCCCCACAGGATCGTGCCATCGGCAAGGACAAGAACGCCAGTCGCGCCCGCGGGCGGGGTTTTGGGCGCGGCAGAGGGGTTGGCTGGTGCCATTCAACATGCTCCGGACGGGGGGCTAAACGGCCGACCAAGTAGGAAGCAAAAAAGTGATTCACAAGCTATCGGATTCGGAATCTTGCCGCTAGAGAGGGCCTTTCCGAAATTTGTGAGCCATGGGGACACGCATGATTCGTGACGACATCAAGGCTGCGCAGGTCGCCGCGATGAAAGCCGGCGACAAGGCGCGTCTGGGCACCATCCGGCTGATGCTGGCCAAGATCAAGGACAAGGACATCGAACTCAGGACCGGCACCGCGCCGGCCGACGACGATGTGCTCGTCACCGACGTGCTGCAGAAAATGGTCAAGCAGCGCCGCGAGTCGATCGCCATGTACGAACAGGGCGGCCGCCCGGAACTCGCCGACGTCGAGGCGGCCGAGGTCGTCGTGATCGAGGAATTCCTGCCCGCGCAGCTCAGCGATGACGAGGCGACGGCGGCGATCAAGGCGATCGTGACCGAGCTGGGCGCCGAGAGCCTGAAGGATATGGGCAAGGTGATGGCCGCGGTGAAGGACCGGCTGGGCTCGCAGCTCGACATGAGCAAGGCGAGCGGGTGGGTGAAGGCGGCGCTCTCCTGAGACACACGCTCGCCGCCTGCTTGCGGGCGGATGCAGGCAGAGGCATATCGAAGATATGACCCTCACCCCGCAATGGCTGGACGAACTCCGCTCGCGCATCACGCTGTCGACCCTCATCGGCCGCACGGTGAAGGTCACGCGTGCCGGGCGCGAGCATAAGGCCTGCTGCCCCTTCCATAACGAAAAGACCCCCAGCTTCACGATCAACGACGAAAAGGGCTTCTACCACTGCTTCGGCTGCAGCGCGCACGGCGATGCGATCCGCTGGATGACCGACCAGCGCGGGCTGTCGTTCATGGACGCGGTCAAGGAACTCGCCGCCGAGGCCGGCATGGAAGTCCCCGCCGCCGACCCGCGCGCCGCGAAGAAGGCCGAGGAGCAGGCTAGCCTCCGCGACGTCGTACAGGCCGCGGCCGACTGGTTCACCGCGCAGCTCGCGAGCAGCAACGGCGCCCCGGCGCGCGACTATCTGGCGAAGCGCGGCATTTCGGAGGCAACGCGCAAGGCTTTCGGCTTCGGCCTTGCCCCCGACAGCCGCTCGGCGCTGAAGGAAGCGCTCAAGAAATTTCCGACCGCGATGCTGGTCGAATCGGGGATGCTCATCGCGGTCGAGGAGAAAGAACCCTACGACCGCTTCCGCGGGCGGCTGATGATCCCGATCCGCGATGCGCGCGGGCGCGTCATCGCGTTTGGCGGACGCATCCTCGGCGACGGCGAGCCCAAATATCTGAACTCGCCCGACACCCCGCTCTTCGACAAGGGGCGCACGCTCTACAATCTCGACAAGGCAAGCCCCGCGTCGCGCCAGACGAACCGGATCATCGTCGTCGAAGGCTATATGGACGTCATCGCGCTCGCCGAGGCGGGGATCGCCGATGCCGTCGCGCCGCTCGGCACCGCGCTCACCGAGAACCAGCTCGGGATGATCTGGCGGATGGTGCCTGTGCCCATACTCTGCTTCGACGGCGACAGCGCGGGGCAAAAGGCGGCGATGCGCGCGGCGATGCGCGCCCTGCCCCTGCTCCGTCCGGGCTTCAGCCTCGCCTTCGCGACCCTGCCCGCGGGGCAGGATCCGGACGATCTCGTCCGGGCGCGCGGATCGGCCGGTTTTGTCGATATTCTGGAGGAAGCCCAACCGCTCGTTGAACGGCTCTGGGCGCACGAAGTCGCGGCAGGGCCGCTCGCGACGCCCGAGGAGCGCGCGGCGCTCAAGACCCGGCTGCTCGCCCATGCCGACGCGATTCAGGACGCCGACGTCCGCCACCATTATCGCGAGGCGTTCCGCGAAAAACTCGATGCGTTGTTCGCCCGCAAACAGCCCGAGCGCGGCCCGCGTGTCCCCTGGGCTCCGCAACCCCAGCGCGGCGGCCGCCGCTTCCAGCCCGACCCCCGCCTTCAGCCGCCTGGCGAGGAGACGCGCACACTCAGCCAGAGCGGGATTGCCGGCCCGCTCGCCGCGGCGTTGCTCGGCGGATTGCTCCGCTATCCGGAGGCGCTTCGCCGGCACGAGGACGAGCTGTTTCGCCTCCCCATCCCCGATTCCGGCGACGCCGAACTGCTCCGCGCAATGCTTGACATCGCAAATGGCCAAGAAGGGCTTGATTGCGAGGGGTTGCTTGCCATATTGGAGCCAATGAAAGTGTATAATAGGGCGATGACATTGCTCAGAGCCGACGGAATGCACTTCTCATTCAATCGCAGGCTCGAAGGCGAAGAGATTGACGCAGCACGCGAAATCGCGCTGCGTGATCTTGACGAATATATCGGCGTGCTGGTCACCCAGCCCGAAATCCGCGCCCGGCTTGCCGAGGCGACCGCGGATTTCCAGCGCACGATGGACGACGAAGGCCTGGCGCGTCAGCAAAAACTGCGCGCCATGGATGAGGAACTGACCCGCCGCCTGGCCGCGCTGTCCGACAGCACGAACCAGTGACGACCATTTTACAGATGCCCCAAGGCAGGAAGAATTGATGGCCACCAAGAACACCGCAGCCGACACCGATACCGACACCGACGGCCCGCTGATCGACCTCAACGAGGCCGACGTCAAAAAGCTGATCGCGCGCGGCAAGAAGCGCGGTTACCTGACCTATGACGAGCTCAATGCGGCGCTGCCGCAGGACGAGATGTCGTCCGAGCAGATCGAGGACATCATGTCGGCGATCAGCGACATGGGCATCAACATCGTCGAGAGCGACGAAGATGTGCAGGAAGAGGCCGAGCAGGAGGCCGACGACGATATCGACGTCACCTCGAACTCGGGTTCGCTGACCGCACCCGCCATCGAGAAGAAAAAGGAAACGGTCGATCGCACCGACGATCCCGTTCGCATGTACCTGCGCGAAATGGGCGCAGTCGAGCTGCTCAGCCGCGAGGGCGAAATCGCGATCGCGAAGCGCATCGAGGCGGGCCGCGACACGATGATCCTCGGGCTGTGCGAAAGCCCCCTCACCTTCAACGCGATCATCGAATGGTCGAACGCGCTCAACAACGGCGACATGCAGTTGCGCGAGATCGTCGACCTCGAGGCGATGCTCTCGAAGGATCCGGCGCCCGAGAATCTTGACGAGGAAGGCGCCGAGGACGACGGCGAGATCAGCGAAAAGACCGCCGGCGTCTCGTTCAAGGACGAGGATGAGGTCGAGGAAGAGCCTTCGGCCGACGAAGACGACGAAGATGGCGAAGGCTCGTCGGGCAAGCGCGAGACCTTCGAGGAGGACGACGAGGACAACACGCTGAGCCTCGCGGCGATGGAAGAATTGCTCAAGCCCGACGCGCTCGAGAAGTTCGCGAACATCACCAAGAGCTTCAAGGCGTTCCAGAAGCTGCAGGAAGCGCGCCTCGAATCGCTGTCGGGCGGCGAGGAATTTCCGTCGGCGTCGGAAAAGAAGTACCACAAGCTGCGCGAGGAACTCACCGCGCAGGTCGAGAGCGTGCAGTTCCACGGCACCAAGATCGAATATCTCGTCGACCAGCTCTACAGCTACAACCGGCGCCTGACCGCGCTGGGCGGCCAGATGCTGCGCCTCGCCGAGCGCCACAAGGTGCCGCGCAAGGCGTTCCTCGACAATTATGTCGGGCGCGAGCTCGAAGAGAATTGGCTCGACCAGGTCGGCGGCATCGACAAGAAATGGGCTGCTTTCGCCGAAAATGAAGCCGGCGCGGTCGACCGCATTCGCGTCGAGATCAGCGAAATCGCGCAAGCCGCGGGCATGAGCCTGGTCGAATTCCGCCGCGTCGTGAACATGGTCCAGAAGGGCGAGCGCGAAGCGCGCATCGCCAAGAAGGAGATGGTCGAGGCGAACCTGCGTCTCGTGATCTCGATCGCGAAGAAGTACACGAACCGCGGCCTGCAGTTCCTCGACCTCATTCAGGAAGGCAATATCGGCCTGATGAAGGCGGTCGACAAGTTCGAATATCGCCGCGGCTACAAGTTCTCGACCTATGCGACCTGGTGGATCCGGCAGGCGATCACCCGCTCGATCGCCGATCAGGCGCGCACGATCCGCATCCCGGTCCACATGATCGAGACGATCAACAAGCTGGTCCGCTGCAGCCGCCAGTTCCTTCACGAAAGCGGCCGCGAGCCTACCCCTGAGGAAATGGCCGAGCGCCTGTCGATGCCGCTCGAAAAGGTCCGCAAGGTGATGAAGATCGCCAAGGAGCCGATCAGCCTCGAAACGCCGATCGGCGACGAGGAAGACAGCCACCTCGGCGATTTCATCGAGGACAAGAACGCCGTCATTCCGGTCGACGCCGCGGTGCAGTCGAACCTCAAGGAAACGGTGACCCGCGTCCTTGCGTCGCTGACACCGCGTGAGGAGCGCGTGCTTCGCATGCGCTTCGGTATCGGCATGAACACCGACCACACGCTCGAGGAAGTCGGCCAGCAGTTCAGCGTGACCCGCGAACGCATCCGCCAGATCGAGGCCAAGGCGCTGCGCAAGCTGAAGCACCCGAGCCGCAGCCGCAAGATGCGCAGCTTCCTCGACCAGTAAGCCGAAGGCCGGGGGATATCGGACGATGGGGGGAACGCGCGGTTCCGCTGCCATGTCAGAAGCCCCCTCGCCGACGCGAGATTCGCGCCACGGTTCCCGCATTCTCGTCGTCTCGATCGGCGATGCCGGCGATGTCGGGCATCCGCTGACGGGTTATAGCGCGCTACTGGCCGACAGCGGATGCGGGGTGGAACAGCGCGTCATTCGTGAAGGATCGAGCCCGCGCCAGGTGCTGCGCGCGCTGTGGCTGACCCGTGATGTCCGCTCGTTCGACGCGGTTATCGCAAGCGATTATACGGGTGCCTTCGCAATGGCGATCATGGCGCTGTTGCTCCGCAGCCGCGCCTTGCTGATCGCGGTCGGGTTCAACCTCTCGCGGCGCCCTTTCCGGTCAGGCCACGCCGCGATCGACCGGATCGTCGACCGGGTCTTCGCGCGGCTGGACAGGATCGTCGTTCACTCCACTCCCGAAGCCGATCAGTTCGTGGCGCTACACACCATGGATCGGGGAAGGTTCTCCGTCGTACCTTGGGGCTTCGACCTGCCGCCCGTCGCGGACGACGTCGCGGCCCTGGTTCCTCGCACGCCTTATGTGGCCATGATTGGCCGCAACAATCGCGATTTCGAGGCAGCCGCGCTCGGATTGCAGGGGACCGGCATCGGCGGGGTGTTCGTGGGTTGCGGCGACCTGCAAGCGGCCGGGGACACCGAACTACGGACATTTCCGACGCTTCCGTTCGACCAGTGCCTCGGGATCATGCGCAATGCGATAGCCAGCCTGATCATCCTCAACAACGGAAATCGCGGCGCGGGCCATATCACCGCGGTCGCCGGCATGCTGCTCGAACGGCCGCATATCTTTTCCGACGCGCCGGTCATCGGCGATTATCTGCAGGACCGGGTGCACGGCATTGCGGTTCCCTTTGGTAAGCCGGAAGCCTTGCAGCACGCGATCCGGCAGTTGGCGGACGATCCCGCGCTGCGCGAGCGATACGGCCGCCAAGGCCGCGAGACCGCGCTCACCCAGATGAGCAACGCGGCATTCAGCCGCAAGATCGCGCATATTGTGCTGGGCGAACTCGGCCGACGGCGCGTCGGGCCATAGACTGAACGTCGCGGGAGCCGGACACATATGACGGACAATCAGGCTTCGCAAGGACCGGCGACGACGCGGGACGGGTCGTCCGGACGTCATCTGCTCGACCTGTTCGGCGCCGTCCGCATCATCAACCTGCCGAACCGGACCGATCGGCAGCGCGAGATGCTCGATGAACTGGGGCGCATCGGCATCGCGGGCAACGACCGCGTCGCATTCCACGCCGCCAGCCGCTTCGAAGATGCCGCCGATTTCCCCACGACCGGCGCGCGCGGCTGCTTCCACAGCCACCTCTCCGTCCTGGAAGAGGCTGCGGCAAGCGGCGCGCGAGCAGTTCTGATCCTCGAAGACGATCTCGATTTCGAACGCGATTTCGACGCGCTTATGCCCGCGGTTCGCGAGGCGCTCGATCGGGTCGGCTGGTCAGTCTTTTTCGGCGGCGCGCTCAATCTGTCGTCCGACGGACCGGTGACGCCGATTGAAAGGCTGGTCCCCGAAACAGCGGTGATGGGCGCGCATTTCATCGCCTTTCGCGGCGATGCGATCGGTGCCGCGGCGTCCTACCTCCGCGCGATGCTCGACCGTCCGGCGGGCTCGCCGCTGGGCGGCCCGATGCACGTCGATGGCGCCTACAGCTGGTTCCGGCGCGAAAATCCCGCGTTCGAGAGCTGGATCGCTAAGCCTTTCCTCGGCCACCAACGCCCGTCGCGCACCGACATCCACGAGCTTGGCTGGAAAGACCGAATCCCGCTCGTTCGCGATCTGATTGCACTAGGCCGCCGATTGCGGCGGCGCATACAATAGGGCTGCGCGTTTTCGTCGACGCCCTTTCAACAGCGCACGCTTGCGCACACCGTGACCAGAAATGCTGCACCGCACAATTAGCGGCTGCGCGACTTCGGTTTTTCATATTTTGCTCCCAGATAGCGCCAATGGCGGGACCGGTGTAACCGGAAGGCATTGCGCCACCGAATGGTAATCAGCCCCATTAAATGGGAATCGCTTTGCCATGAGGCAGGACCAACCGACCCGCTTGGACAAGAAAAAGCGGAAAAAACATGGGAATGCATAAATTGGCATGCGCATTGCTTAGTAGTCGGTACGAACGCGGCTCCCCCTCCGCCGCGGCCAAAGGGAAAGACAAGACGATGCAGACCGAAACCACCAATCTCTTCCGCCGCCGCGATACCTTCTTCGGCATCTGCGAGGCCGTGGGCCAGGATTTCGGGTTCAACCCGCTCTATCTGCGTCTGGCGTTCATCGCGCCGCTCTTCTTCTTCCCGGTGCAGACTTTCGCCGCCTATTTCGCGCTCGGTTTCATCGTCCTCGCCTCGCGCCTGCTCTTCCCGAACAAGGCGGCGGCGGTCGAAACGCCGGTGCAGTCCGCGGCTGAACCCGCGGCCGCCAACGAAGAAAAGACCGAGGAGTTCGCGCTCGCGGCTTGACGGGACACGGACCGGGCATCCCCCCTCTCCCCGCCCCGTCCGCACCCGCAACGCATGGCGTCCATGTGCGCCATGGCAACCGGGACCGGCAAGTTTCCCCCGTGCTTGCCGGTCCCTTTGCGTGCATCCTGTCCCCATCCGGCACAGCCCGTCATGCAATTGAAAGCTGGCTTATAAACGGGACGTTTACGACGTTCGCGTAAGGCTCTTGTCTTGCAATCACGCGCGTCGGGCAGCGATCCGGCGCCACAGGCAAGGATCAAGCGTTGAGCCAGTCGACCCAGCCCAAGCTGCAAACGCGCGGCGTCGCCGAACTGCTCGACAATCTGGTCGCCGGCGAGGGCACCGGCGCGCATCCGCACATCAGGTCCGGGGCGCTGTCGAGCGGTCCGCAAGCGATGCGCAATCTTGCCGATGCCGTCCATTTCATCGGGCTGCTCCACGGCCGCTATCCGGGCGTGGTCGACAGCGCCGCGCGCAAGGCGATCGATCCCGCGTCGCGCAAATGGATGGAGGAAGCCGCGCAGGCCTTTGCCCAGGAACGCGCCTTCCTGTCGAAGATCGCTGCCGCCGCCGGTCCGGTGCCCAGCACGCAAGGCCAGGCGCAATGCGAAGCCGCCGTCGCGGCGCAGCGCCGCGCGCTCGACATGCTCGCCGAATCGGATCGCCAGGGCTGCGCCATCGGCGCCGCGATCGCGCTGACGCTCGACTGGCGCACGATCCGCGTCCTCCTCGACATCAGCGCGCAGCGGCTCGAGATGACGGTACCGCGCTGCACGCTCCCCGACCTTCGCGACACGGCGCGGGTCGCGGCGCAGGTTGCCGAAACCCCCGCGGTCGAGCGCGCGATAGCGTTCGGCGCGCAGCAGCTGATCGCCCAGCATAGCGGCCTTTGGGATCTGCTCGCCGCGCGCGCCGCCAGCCGCGCCCATAGCTGACCAACGCCTCCCTGTGTCGACGGAGGGGAGATTCGCTTGCGCCCCCTGCGCCGCTGTGCCATTTCGCTTGACGTTCACGTTAAGGGAAAGAGCCGATGCGTTTCGAAGGTACCAGCGCCTATATCGCCACCGACGACCTGAAGGTTGCGGTCAACGCCGCAACGATGCTGCGCCGCCCGTTGCTCGTGAAGGGCGAACCCGGCACCGGCAAGACCGTGCTGGCCGAGGAAATCGCCAAGGCCTTCGACGCGCCGCTGATCACCTGGAACATCAAGTCGACTACGAAGGCCCAGCAGGGCCTGTACGAGTATGATGCGGTTGCGCGCCTGCGCGACGGCCAGCTCGGCGAAGAGCGCGTCCACGACATCCGAAACTATATCAAGAAGGGCAAGCTGTGGGAGGCGTTCACCTCGCCCAAACTCCCCGTCCTCTTGATTGACGAGATCGACAAGGCCGACATCGAGTTTCCGAACGACCTGCTCCAGGAACTCGATCGCATGGCCTTCCATGTCTACGAGACCGACGAGACGATCAGCGCCAAGGAACGCCCGATCGTCGTCATCACCTCAAACAACGAGAAGGAACTGCCCGACGCTTTCCTGCGCCGCTGTTTCTTCCACTATATCAAATTCCCCGACCGCGACACGATGGCCGACATCGTCGAGGTCCACTTCCCCGGCATCCAGAAGACGCTGGTCAGCCGCGCGATGGACATCTTCTACGACGTCCGCGACGTGCCGGGGCTCAAGAAGAAACCTTCGACCAGCGAACTCATCGACTGGCTGAAGCTGCTCCTCGCCGAGGACATGCCGCTCGAGGTGCTGCAGAACCGCGACGTCGGCAAGGCGATCCCGCCGCTCCACGGCGCGCTGCTCAAGAACGAGCAGGATGTGATGCTGTTCGAAAAGCTCGCCTTCATGGCGCGGCGCCAAGGCGCCTGATGGTCTATACCGGCCGCTGCGCGTGCGGCGCGGTCGAAGTCCGCATCGACGGCGAACCGCTCGCTGTACGCCAATGCTGGTGCCAGCACTGCCAGAAGATCGCGGCGGGAGGGCCCACGCACAATGCGATCTTCCCGACCGATGCCATTATGACCGACGGCATCACGGCGTCCGACAGCTATGTCGCCGACAGCGGCAACACCCTCACCCGCTCGCATTGCGCCGCGTGCGGAACGCCGATGTTCAGCGCGTCATCGGCGCGGCCGCAGATGCGCGTCGTGCGCTTGGGCGTGCTCGACCAGCCGCACGGTCTCAAACCGACCGCGGCGATCTGGACAGGCGAAGCGCCCGACTGGGCGATCCTCGATCCGGCGCTAGAGCAGTTCCCAGCGCAGCCACCTGCGCCGCCCAGCCCTCAGAGCTGATAGGCGACCTCGACGTCGCCCCAGCGGCGGCCGTTGATCACCGCGGGCATATAGACGTTGCGCACGGTCAGATAATTGATGCCGTCGCCTTCCTGGCGATAGACCGTCATGAAGAAGGGCGCCGTGCTGCGCTTCGCCGCCGCGTCGGTTTCGTCATACAGGATGCGGCCGTTGCGGCAGTGCGCCGTATCATGCTCCAGATCGCCCGTCGGCGCGCGCGAGCATTCGGTGATGTGCGTCGGCAGGAAGCCGTTCATGTCGCCCGCCGACGACATCTTGATCTCGGGATGCTCGGCGACGATGCGGTCGAACAGCGGGCGCCAATTGGCATCCGCCCAGTCGCACAGCGTGGTGCGAAAGCGTTCGGGGTTCGAATTCGGCACGCGCACATAATTGCTATCGAACAGCTGCTCCATCGACAGCTCGCCGCGCTCGATCGCACGTTCGGCAAGGCCGACGAATTCGTCGCGAACCTTCGCCGCGAGCGCGACGATCGCCGAATCCTGGGGGCTGACCCCGGCCGAAATCACCGCGTTGAACATGCGGTTGGAGACATGCTCCATCGACAGGATCGAATCGCGCGTGCCGTCGAGGGTTGCGCTGTTGTCGCGCACCGAGGTGACGACGCGGTCCAGCGCCTCGCGAACCTTGGCGCCATTTGCATGGACCATGGCCGAGCTTTGCGCGATGCGGTCGCTCTGATCGTCGAGCAATGCGACAAGGTGGGTCGCGTCGTGCAGCGCCTCGGTGATCGTCTCGAACTGCGCCTCGGCGCGGCTCGACTGCTCGACCCCCGACTGGATCTCGGTGACGAGCCCGCTCGCCTCGGCGGCGAGGCTGCCGATGCTGCGGCGGATCTCGTCGGTCGCGCCGCGCGTATTCTGCGCGAGCTTCTTCACCTCGGCCGCGACGACCGCAAAGGTGCGCCCCGCATCGCCCGCGCGCTCGGCCTCGATCGCGGCGTTGAGCGCCAGCATATTGGTGGTCTTGGCAATCTGTTCGATCGACTGGCTGACCTGCTGCACCTGCTCCATCACCGCCGCAAAATTGGTGACGTGGGTGCCGAGCCGCGCGACAAGGTCGATGACCGAGCGAAATTCGCTGACCGCCGCGTTGACGCGTTCGGCGCCGGTGTCGAGCTGTTCGCACGCGCGTGCCGAGAGCAATTTCGCCTCGTCGGTCGAATCGGCGATCTGGCGCTGGTCATTTTCCAGACTGACGACGAACTCTTCCAGTCGGCCGAGTTCGGATATCTGGCGTTCCATCTGGTCGGTCGCGCGCTTGATGCGCCCCGCCGCGTCGCTGCAACCGACGGCAAGCTCGCCGCAGTCGCTGGCGACCGACTGGTCGAGCAATTGCGCGGCCGGATTGATCGGATCGAATTTCATTGCGCACCCACGTCCCTGAATGATCGCAAAGCTATGCCGAACATTGGTTAACACGGGGTCAAGACGCTGTCCCCCACGGCGGCGCGATATGGCAAAGTTCAGGAAAGTTCAGCCTTGCGCGTCGCCCGTTTCGGACCGGGGGATTGCCGAACGCCTCACGCCCGCCTTGCCGCGTTGATCCACCACATGAAAGAGCCGGATGAAGGCTGGCACGGCCGGACAATGTAGGAAAGGCCTTTATTTGCGTCGGCTTTGGGGTGGGAAGCGGACGTATCAACAACGTCGCCCCCGCGCAGGCGGGGGCCGCTAGCCGCCTATTCCTGCGCGGCCGCGTAAACCGACAGCGGCCCCCGCCTGCGCGGGGGCGACGGCTTATTTCGGTCGAAACTCGTCATTGGCAAAACCGTCCCGCACCTCTTGGCAATCTGCTTTACGTTCACGTAAAGTGATTGCGCGCGCCGCGCGAACGCGATACGCCTGCGCTCATGCTTCTGGGCTTTCTCGACGAACTTCGGGCCGCGGGCATTCCCGCCAGCCTGAAAGAGCATCTGCTGCTGCTGGAGGCGCTCGACCGCGAGGTGATCGACCGGACGCCCGAGCAATTCTATTATCTCAGCCGCTCGATCTATGTGAAGGACGAGGGGCAGCTCGACCGCTTCGATCAGGTCTTCAACAAGGTCTTCAAGGGTCTGCTCACCGATTACGGCCAGAACCCCGTCGATGTGCCCGAGGAATGGCTGAAGGCGGTCGCCGAGAAATACCTCACCCCCGAGGAGATGGAGGCGATCAAGTCCCTGGGCGACTGGGACGAGATCATGGAGACGCTGAAGAAGCGGCTCGAGGAACAGCAGAAGCGCCATCAGGGCGGCAACAAGTGGATCGGCACTGGCGGCACCAGCCCCTATGGCAATTCGGGCTATAACCCCGAGGGTGTGCGGATCGGCGGCGAGAGCAAGCACAAGCGCGCGCTGAAGGTCTGGGAGAAGCGCGAGTTCCAGAATCTGGACAACACCAAGGAACTCGGCACCCGCAACATCAAGATCGCGCTCCGCCGCCTGCGCAAATTCGCGCGCGAGGGCGCCGCCGACGAGCTCGACATTCCGGGCACGATCGACGGGACCGCGCGGCAGGGCTGGCTCGACATCCGGATGCGGCCCGAACGGCGCAACGCGGTGAAGCTGCTGCTGTTTCTCGACGTCGGGGGGTCGATGGACCCGTTCGTCAAGCTCTGCGAAGAATTGTTCAGCGCCGCGACGACCGAGTTCAAGAATCTCGAATTCTTCTACTTCCACAACTGCCCGTACGAGGGCGTGTGGAAGGACAACAAGCGCCGCTGGTCCGAGCGCCACCAGATGTGGGACATCCTCCACAAATATGGCCACGACTATAAGCTGATCTTCGTCGGCGATGCGTCGATGAGCGCTTATGAGATCACCCACCCGGGCGGCAGCGTCGAACATTTCAACGAGGAGTCGGGCGCGGTCTGGATCCAGCGCATGACGCATGTCTATCCGGCCGCGGTGTGGCTCAATCCCGTACCCGAGGCGCATTGGGGTTACACCCAGTCGGTGAAGTTGATCAAACAGCTGATGAACGACCGCATGTACCCGCTGACCCTCGCCGGGCTCGACGATGCGATGCGCGAGCTGACGCGCAAGCACTAGGCGCCAACCACTCCATTTCCGTCATTGCGAGCGGCGAAGCGCCGTGGCAATCCAGCGCCCGCGTAAACCGCCCTGGATTGCTTCGCTTCGCTCGCGATGACGAGACATCCGCTTCCTCCCTATTAGGCCCGCCATGATCGACCTCCCCCTCGTCACCATCCTGCTGCTGACCGGCTTCATCAACCTGATCGGCGCGCTCGCCTATGCCGCGCGCATCGCCGGCGTCCGGACGCGCCGCATCGCGATGTCGTTCGCGCTGTTCAACATCCTCGTGCTCTTCTCGCGCACCTCGAACAGCTTTTTGGGTCCGTTCCTCGCAAAGCGGATCGAAACGCGCATCCACGCGGGCAGCGGCGCCTCGCTGTTCGTCGACATGCAACTGGTTCTGGCGGCCGCCAGCGTCGCGACCTTTATCGGCATCCTGCTGGTCCCCACGGGCCAGCGCATGTTCGCCGCCGCGATCGGCTGGTATCAGAACAACCGATCGACGACTAAGCTCGCGATGAAGGCGATGAGCCCGAGCGGCCTTCGTACCCTCCGCGCATCGCTGACCATTCCCAGCTTGTCGCACCTGAAAGCGTGGAAGATGCCGAAGGGGATCGGCTGGGGCGTGCTGATCGCCAACTGCCTCGCGCAATCGCTGATCGCGGTCGGCGTCGTGGCCTCGCTCTACGCGGGCTATCTCGCCCCCGAATTCCGCGTCACCGCCTCGCAGCTGTCGGCGCTGATCAACGGCTTCGCGACCATCCTTCTGTTCGCGTTCATCGACCCGCAGCTATCGGTAATGACCGACGACGCGGTCGAGGGGAAGGTCGACGAGCCCGATTTCCGCCGCGCGATCACCTTCATCTCGCTGAGCCGCCTCGCGGGCACGATCCTGGCGCAGGCGCTGCTTATCCCGGCCGCGACCTTGATCGCGTGGGTCTCGGTCCACGTCTAACCGAAGGGCCGATCGATCGAAGGCGGCGGTTCGCTGAACCATTTCGGGCCGTTGTCGGTCATGTAGAAACAGTCTTCGAGGCGGATGCCGAATTCGCCCGGGATGTAGATACCCGGCTCGTTCGAGAAGCACATCCCCGGCGCCAGCTTCGTCATCTCGCCATGGACCAGGTTGACCGGTTCGTGCCCGTCGAGGCCAATGCCATGACCGGTGCGGTGCGACGTGCCGGGCAGCTTGTAGCCCGGTCCCCAGCCGAGATTCTGGTAATAGGCGCGCACCGCGTCGTCGACCGCCCCCGCGGGCGTGCCGAGCTTCGCCGCGGCGAAGGCGACGTCCTGTCCCTTGCGCATCTGCTCCCACACCTGCCGCTGGCGCGCGTTCGCCTTGCCGTACACGAACGTCCGCGAAATATCGGACTGATAGCCGTGCACCGTCGCGCCGCAGTCCATCAGCACGACCTCGCCATCCTTCACCGCCTGCGGCTTGCCCGACCCGTGCGGATAGGCGCTCGCCTCGCCGAGCAGGATCAGCTCGAATTCGCTCTGCCCGCCGAGCGCCTGCGTCGCGGCCTTCATGATCGCGCCGATGTCGGCGGGTGTCATCCCCGCCTCGATCCGCGGCGCGGTGTGGCGATAGGCGGCGATGGTGATGTCGGCGGCGATCTGCATCAGCGCGATCTCGGCCGCCGATTTGTGCATCCGGCATCCGCGCACGACCGGCGCGCCATTGACGACGGTCGCGCCCGGCATCGCCCTTTGCAGGCCGTCCACGGCGAAATAGCGCACCGTCTCCTCGACTCCGATCCGGCCCTTGGCGAGCCCGCGCTTGCCCAGCCATCCGGCGACGGCGGCGAGCGGATTCTCGTCCTCGTTCCAGGTCAGCACCTCGGCCTCGATGCCCAGGCTCTCGCGCACCGACGGCTCCTCGAAGAAAGGCGTGACGATCGCCACCTCGCCCTCGCGCGTCAGCACCGCGGCGGTCAGCCGCTCGCTCCGCCACCATTCGACCCCGGTGAAATAGATAAGGCTCGACCCCGGCTCGACCAGCAGCGCGCCGATGTCGTTCGCGCGCATCAACTCGGTCGCCCTGGCGATCCGCGCCATGCGCTCGGCCTTGCCGATCGGGACGGCCCTTGCGGCAAGGTTGGGAAGGCCTGCGGTGTCGGCAGCCCAGCCGGGTAAGGGCAGTGTTGCGACCAATCCGCCAAGGGCAGCTGTGCCAAGAAATTGCCTGCGCTGCATCGTCAGAATCCTTGTGGGTTTTGATATTTTTACGAAAATTAGCGCAGTGTAACCGCATCGATGCCAAATGTTCTCGCGTCCGCAAGTATCGCATCTAAGTGGTGGCCGCCTGCTTCTCCGGCCAAGAGGCGGCGCTCAAATTCCTTAGACACCTTCATCCTTTGCGTCTCGCTCATTCGAGCCGCAGCGGTTGCTGTCAGAGCGGCCTTTTCGGCGAAGAATGGCAAAAGCGCCTTAGGCAGAACGAGCTTTTTCTGCGGAAATCGCCCGCTTTCGTTGTTTACACGAACGCCCATCCAATCCCGCTTTCGATACTGGATCATACCCAACGCAGTAAACGGCCCAAATTTCGTATAGGTCATCAACGTGCTCTTCGAGCCCGCGATATCTAGAGTGATCTGGCGCATTTGGAACCTGTGCCAGTTGGTCGGCAGATCAACCAAATTGTGATCTTCAATTTTATCAAAGTATATTAAGAACATCGGAAAAGCCGAGGCTGAACTGCTTGATCCCAGAAGATAGCTTCGCCAAGCTTTTTCAGCTTGATCCATTTTTTCGGCTTGAACGCCCGAATATTCACCGCCGCGCCCGTGGTCCCGGCAGAAGTGATATGTTCGCCAAGCCAGAGACGTCAGAAATGCGTTCAGCCAAGGACCATATTGCACCGAGGATACCGGCAGCGGGATTTTCTCCATCATCAACGACGAGAATTTTTGCTCGTGGCGAGAAAAGATTTGCTCACATTCGTGGCAAAGCCAAGGCTCCTTTGGTCCGTCCTGCACGCGCTGATTGAAGTTGTCGGTACAGCGAATTGGGCCGCCGGTCCTCTTCTGCCAGCGGAAAGCAAAAGCTGGAATTATGTGGCTCATTACCAGCGGTCGATTGGCGTTGCACAATCTGCATGTTCCAATTGTAGGTAAAGCCATCGATGGGTTCACTAATATATAAGCAGTGACGCGATCTCATCGCGCCACCCCGCCTCGTCGGGCAGCGCGAGCGCGTCGAGGTCGCCCGGCGTCGCATTCGCGTCGTCGACCCATAAGCGCAGGCTCGGGCCGCCATTGATCACGTCGATCGCGAGCACATCGTCGGTATATTCATATTTGAAATCCTTGCCGCGCCAGATCGGATAGTCGGGGTAGAGCGAACGGATCGCCTTGAATCCCAGCGCCTGCACGCGCCACGGCCGGAACGCCGCATGATCGTACCACGCACCCTCGGCATGGATGTGAATGCCGTTGTTGAGCTGCTTCATATGCTTGTGAAAGGTCGGCTCGAACCAGATATCGCGCAGCTTGCAGCCAGCGAGCCATTCGGGCGCGAGGCGGCGCATTTCGGCGATCACCGCCTTGGCATCGATATCGGGCGCGCCGAACAGTTCGAGCGGGCGGGTCGTCCCCCTGCCCTCGCTCAGCGTCGCACCCTCGACCATCACCGTGCCAGCATAGGCGCGCGCCATGTTGAGGTTCGCGGCATTGGGGCTGGGGTTGATCCACACACGCTCGGCGGGCCAGCCGAAGCCCGGCCCCTCCGGCTCCCAGCCCTCCATTTCGATCACGCGATAATCGACGTCGAGGTTGAAGTGGCGGATGAACCAGCGCCCCATTTCGCCCATCGTCAGCCCATGGCGCATCACCATCGGCCCGGCGCCGACGAAGCTTTCCCAGCCTTCGCGCAGCCGCGTCCCCTCGGCGGGGCGGCCCGCGGGGTTCGGGCGGTCGAGCACCCATACCGCCTTGCCATGCTGCGCTGCGGCTTCGAGCACGTAGAGCAGGGTCGTCACATAGGTGTAGATACGGCAGCCGAGATCCTGCAGATCGACGAGCATGACGTCGAAGGTGTGCATCGACTGCCCCGACGGCCGCCGCACCTCGCCATAGAGGCTGAACACCGGCATGCCGTAAGTGGGATCGGTGAAGTCGGGCGACTCCATCATATTGTCCTGAAGGTCGCCGCGCACGCCATGCTGGGGACCGAACACCGCGGTGACCTCGATCCCCGCCGCGACGAGGGCGTCAACGCTGTGGGTGAGGTCGGCGGTGACCGAGGCGGGATGCGCGAGCAGCGCAACACGCTTGCCCTGGAGCGGCGCGCGAAGCGCGGGATCGGCGAGCAGGCGGTCTATACCGAAGAGGGTCGTCATGCCCGCCCGCGTGCCTCAAGCGTCAGCGCAAAGCAATCGGGATGATGGAAGTCGGGCTTGCCCGGCGGATGCCGGAGCGCCCAGTAGCTTTTGGTGCCGTCGACTTCCTCGATCACCGCGGCGAGCGCGAGCTTCGATCCGGTGTCGGGAAAGATACCGGGCTCGACGCGCAGGGCATAGCGGCCGACCTCGCGCTCGACCTCCATCATCCACGGCGCGAGATCGTCGGCGCGCAGCAGCGAGCGATAATCGTCGAACTGGTAACAGGCCCAGCGGCCGTCGGGGGCATAGTTGAACTCCGTATAGTCGGGTTGCCCCTCCTCGGTCAGGAAAGCCTCGAAGCAGGTGCCCTGCCACAGGCCGTCGGTGCCGCTGTCGGCGATCACCAGTTCACCCTCGCCCTGCGGCAACACGATCGCTCCGATCTCTCCCTCGACGACGAAGCGCAGCGCAAAGCCCTCCTCGAACGACAGGTCGATCTCGACCGCGATCGAACGCACCCCCCGGGCCGGCGTGTCGGGGTGGCAAATCAGTTCGCGCCGTTCGCTAGAATAGCCCGACATTCAACCCTTCTCCGTTCATCCCGAGCTTGCCGAAGGCAATCCCTCTTCGTCACCCTGGACTTGATCCGGGGTCCATCCACCCTTCTTGAGGAAGCGGGACCCCGGATCAAGTCCGGGGTGACGATAATGGAAACATGAACCAGTTGGGTTTGCCGCACCGCCATGCTAAGCGCCCGCCCACCATGACGAACTTCAAATCCGACCTTCTGCGCCTGCTGGACGAGCGAGGCTATATCCACCAGATGACCGACGCGGAAGGGCTCGACGCCCTTGCCGCGAAGCAGATCGTCCCCGGATATATCGGCTTCGACGCGACCGCGCCCAGCCTGCACGTCGGCAGCCTCGTCCAGATCATGATGCTGCGCCGCCTTCAGCAGACCGGGCACAAGCCCGTCGTCCTGATGGGCGGCGGTACGACGCGCATCGGCGACCCCACGGGCCGCGACGAGAGCCGCAAGATGCTGTCGGACGAAACGATCGCGGCGAACATCGCGTCGATCTTCAGCATCTTCCAGCAGTTCCTGACCTTCGGCGACGGTCCGACCGACGCGGTGATGGTCGACAACCAGGACTGGCTGGGCAAGCTTGGCTATATCGAATTGCTGCGGGAAGTGGGCACGCATTTCACGATCAACCGTATGCTGACCTTCGATTCGGTCAAGCTGCGGCTCGACCGCGAACAGCCGATGACCTTCCTCGAATTCAACTACATGATCCTGCAGGGCTACGATTTCCGGCACCTGTCGAAAGAGCGCGGCGTGCGCCTCCAGATGGGCGGGTCGGACCAGTGGGGGAATATCGTCAACGGCATGGAACTCGGCCGCCGCATGGACGGTGCCGACCTCTATGGTTTGACAACTCCGCTGCTCACGACCGCCGCGGGGACCAAAATGGGCAAAACTGCTTCGGGTGCCGTGTGGCTCAATATGGGACAGTTGCCCCATTTCGATTACTGGCAATATTGGCGCAATTGCGACGACCGCGACGTGGGTCGATTCCTGAAGCTGTTCACCGACCTGCCGCTCGACGAAATCGCACGGCTGGAAGCGCTCGAGGGTGCCGAAATCAACGAGGCGAAGAAGATCCTCGCGAACGAAGCGACGGCGATGTGCCGTGGCGCCGAGGCGGCGCGAGTTGCCGCCGAAACGGCGACGCAAACCTTTGAAAAGGGCCATATTGGTGGCGATCTGCCGCAGGTCGTGGCCCCCGCCGACGGCATCACGATCGTCGACGCGCTGCGCGAGCTCGGCTTCGCGGTTTCGAACAAGGAAGCGCGGCGCAAACTCGACGAGGGCGCGGTCAAGGTTGACGGGGTCGTGGTCCGCGATCCGCATCACCGGATCGAGCCCGCGAACGACCCGGTTCCACTGAGCCTTGGCGCAAAAAAACACGGGCTGGTGACGCGATGACCGCGCCGATGTCGTTTACCGATTCTTCAGCATTCGCGTAGAACGTCCATGGCAAACCACAAAGGTCCGGGACGTATGCGTAAGATCGATACCAGCAAAGCCCATTATGTCGGGCTCGACCAGCGGATTGCGCCGCGTAGCGACGTCTATTGCCGCCTTCCCTTCGTGCTTCCCGACGGGCGGCAGGAAATGTGCACCTGCGTCAACATCAGCGCCGACGGTTTGCTGATGCGCTACGAACGCGGGCTCGAACCCGGCGACCTCGTCGTGTACCGGATGCCGATCATCGGCCGCGTCGCGGCGAAGGTCATCTGGTCGCTCGGCGGCAAGGCCGGTGTGCAGTTCGAAAAATCGATCGCCGCCGAAGATTATCTGCCGATGATCCGCGCCATGGGGGCGCGCGGCGACGTCAACTAGCCGCTCCTGAGCAGCGGCACCGCGGCGTCGCGCTCGAATAGATAGAGGCAGAGGCGCACCGCGTCGCCTCTTGCTCCCTCCATGCCACTGTCGCGCTCGACGAACAGGCGCGCATCGTCGTGGGCCACCGGCAAGAGCCGCACCAACTGCTCGGGCGTCGCGACGCGATAGTCGGCGTCGCCCGACTGCTTGAGCCCCAGCAGTTCGCCGCCGCCGCGCAGTTCCAAATCCTTTTCGGCGATGACGAAGCCGTCGTTCGTATCGCGCATCAGCGCGAGCCGCTCGCGCGCGGTTTCGGAGAGATTTTGCGAGCGCAGCAGCAGGCACACCGACTTGGCAGCGCCGCGCCCGACGCGGCCGCGCAGCTGGTGCAGTTGCGCGAGCCCGAAATTCTCCGCATGTTCGACGATCATCAAGCTGGCCGCGGGGACATCGACCCCGACCTCGATCACCGTCGTCGCAACCAGGACGCCGATTTCGCCCGCCTGGAAGCGCGCCATGACGTCATCTTTCTCTGGCCCTTTCATCCGCCCGTGGACCAGCCCGACGCGCTGGTCGCCAAGCCGCGCGCGGAGCAGCGCAGCGCGATCCTCAGCCGCCGCGAGTTCGCTGCCCTCGCTCTCGGCGACGAGCGGGCAGACCCAATAGGCCTGCGCCCCCGTTGCGAGATGCCGGTCGAGCGCGTCGATGACATCATCGAGCCGGTCGAGCGAAATGACGCGCGTATCGACCGGCGTGCGCCCCGGCGGCATCTCGTCGAGCTGCGACACGTCCATCTCGCCATGGTTGGCGAGTTGCAGCGTCCGCGGGATCGGGGTGGCGGTCATCACCAGCAAGTGCGGCGGCCGCGCCGCCTTTTGGGTCAGCATCAGCCGCTGCGCGACGCCGAAGCGATGCTGTTCGTCGACGACGACGAGCGACAGGTCCTTGTAGGTCACCGCCTGCTGGAAGATCGCGTGCGTGCCGACGAGAATGTCGATGCTCCCATCAGCCAGCCCCATCAGCGTCGACTCGCGCACCTTCCCCTTGTCGCGCCCGGTCAGGATCGCGAGGTTCACCGGCAGCCCGCCGAGCATCCGCTGCAAGGTCGCATAATGCTGGCGCGCGAGGATTTCGGTTGGCGCGAGCAGCGCCGCCTGTGTCCCCGCCTCGACCGCGGCGAGCATCGCGCGGAGCGCGACGAGCGTCTTCCCCGATCCGACGTCGCCCTGCAGCATCCGCAGCATCGGCGTGTCCTGCGCCATGTCGCTGGCGATCTCGCGCCCGACGCGTTCCTGCGCACCGGTCAGCCCGAACGGCAGCTGCAGCGCGTCGGTCAGGCGCCCGTCGCCGGCGATCGCCCTGCCCTTCCGGTTGCGCAGCCCCTGCCGAATCAGCATCAGCGCGACCTGGCTCGCGAAAATCTCGTCATAGGCGAGCCGGTCGCGCGCGGCCTCGTCGCGCGGGCTCGCATGCGCGCGTTCGATCGCCTCGCGCCACGCGGGCCACCCCCGGCTAGCCAGCAACGGTGCATCGATCCATTCGGCGAGTTCGGGTCGCCGTTCGAGCGCCACCGAGGCGAGCTGCGACAGCCGCGCGTTGGTCAGCCCCTCGGTCAGCGGATAGACGGGCTCGTGCACCGCGATCCCCGCCTCGTCGTCCGGCTCG
The DNA here is from genome assembly GCF_949769155.1 of Sphingopyxis sp. Geo48. Classification (NCBI taxonomy): domain Bacteria; kingdom Pseudomonadati; phylum Pseudomonadota; class Alphaproteobacteria; order Sphingomonadales; family Sphingopyxidaceae; genus Sphingopyxis; species Sphingopyxis sp. Geo48. The sequence continues at coordinate 937,226 of NZ_CATKPA010000002.1, forward strand.
GCGACATGGTCGGGGTGCACGATCTGGCGCATGTCGCCATAAAGGTCGAGGCGCCCCGACACGCGGCGCTTCTCACCGAGCGGAAACAGCTTGCGCGCCAGCCCCGAGGTCCGCCCGAAATAGACGAGCCGCACATGATCGCCCGCACTGTCGAACGCTTCGACCCCGAAAGGCGCGCGCGGGCTGCGACCGGGGCGGTAATCCTGTGCCGTCAGCTCGACGATGATCGTCTGCCCCGCCTGTGCTTCGTCGAGCCGGTCGACCGGGAAGCGCGAGATCAGTCCCGTCGGCAGGTGGAACAGCACATCGACGACGCGCTCGAGCCCAAGCCGCGTCAGCGGCTTGGCAAGCTGCGGCCCGACGCCTCTCAGGTCGGTCAGCGCGGCAAAGAGCGGATTGAGTATCTCGGGTCGCATCGCTAGGGCGTGTCTAGACCTGAACCCTTCGTTTTGCCCAGCCCTTCATCTCAGTTCGCATCGAGCGAAGTCGAGATGCCCGTCGGCGCTGCGCAAGACCGGTGGGTGTCTCGACTTCGCTCGACACGAACGGATCGGGACGATGTTTGTCGATCGCATTCTGGAAGCCCGCCATGCAAGACCGCCTCAAACGCCTGAAATTCCGCGCCTGGCACCGCGGCACGCGCGAGGCCGACTATATGATCGGCGGCTTCTTCGATCGCTATGCGGCTGAATGGAGCGAAGAGGAACTTCGCTGGTACGAGACCGTTGTCGAGGAAGACGATGTCGACATCATGAGCTGGGCGCTCGGCACCGGCGAGCCGCCCGCGCATCTCGACAACCCGCCGCTGATCGCGGCGATGCGGCGGCTGGACTATATCCCGCTGCCATGACCATCGCTGCCGCCGACATTTTTGCCGCGATCGCGCGCGCCGAGGCGCCGTTGACGCTCGCGCGCGCGGCCGACGGGTTCCTGCCGCTGCTGCTCGCCGACCTCGCGCGCGCCAGCGACAAGCGGCTCGTCTATGTCGCGACCGATGATGCCGCGATGCAGGCGGTCGCCGACGCCGCGCCCTTCTTCGCGCCCGACCTGATCATCCATCGCTTTCCGGCATGGGACTGCCTGCCCTACGACCGCGCCGGACCGTCGATGCGGGTCAGCGCCGACCGGCTCGCGACGCTCTCCGCCCTGCAGGCGGCGCCGAAGCGCGGCGAGTTGATCCTGACCACCGTCGCGGCGATCACCCAGCGCACGCTCACGCCGTTCCGCATCCGCCAACTCGCGACAACACTCGCGGCCGGGCAGCGGATCGACCGCGATGCGCTCGCCGAGCTGCTCGTCTCGAACGGTTTCAACCGCGTCGATACCGTCGCCGATCAGGGCGAATTTGCCGTGCGCGGCAGCCTGCTCGACCTGTTCCCGGCGGGCGAGGAGACCGGCCTTCGCGTCGATTTCTTCGGCGACGAGATCGAAAGCATCCGCCGCTTTGACCCCGCCGACCAGCGCAGCCTCGGCCCCGCGAAGGCGCTGCAACTGCTCCCTGCCGCCGAGACCCTGCTCGACGAGAGTACGATCAAGCGCTTCCGCTCGAGCTATCGCGAAATTTTCGGCGCGCAGGCGACCGGCGATCCGCTCTATCAGGCGGTCAGCGAAGGCCGCCGACAGGCGGGCATGGACCATTGGCTGCCGCTGTTCGAAGAGCGGCTGGCAACCCTGTTCGACCATATCGATCCTGCGACCCCGGTGCTGCGCGGCCACCGCACCGACGCGACCGCCGAGACGCGCTTCGACGCGATCACCGACTATCATGCGAACCGCGTCGCCGCGGAGCGCGAGCAGGCGGGCAGCTATCGCCCGCTTGCGCCGGAAACGCTGTACCTCACCTCGGACGAATGGGGCACCTCCGAACGCACGCGCCCGATCCACATGGTCTCGCCCTTCGACGTCCCGCCGTCGCCATCGGTGATCGACCTCGAAACCTTCGCGGCGCGCGACTTCACCCCCGAGCGCACCGCCGATCTCAACGTCTATGACAAGGTCGCCGACCATCTGTCGGACGAGCGCCGCAAGGGTCGCAGGACGATCATCGCCAGCTATTCGGGCGGTGCCCGCGAGCGCCTGTCGGGGCTGCTGCGCGATCATGGGGTGACGGGGCTGGTTCAGGCCGAGACGTGGCAGGAAGCGCTGGGCCTATCTTCTCCCCTCCCGCTTGCGGGAGGGGTCGGGGGAGGGCCTGTGGGCGCACACACCAATGAAACACGCCCTCCCCTAGCCCCTCCCGCAAGCGGGAGGGGGACAAGCGTCGCACTCATCGTCCTGCCGCTCGACCACGGCTTCGCGAGCGACGCGATCAGCCTGCTCACCGAGCAGGATATCCTCGGCGAACGCCTCGTCCGCCGTCAGAAGCGCCGCAAGAGCGCCGACGCCTTCCTCGCCGAACTCGCGACGCTCAGCGTCGGCGATCTTGTCGTCCACCTCGATCATGGCATCGGCCGCTACGAGGGGCTGACTTCGATCCCGGTCGGGAACAGCCCGCACGACTGCGTCGCGCTCACTTACTCCGGCGGCGACAAGCTCTACGTCCCGGTCGAAAATCTCGACGTCCTCTCGCGCTACGGCGGCGAGAGCGAGGGCGTCGCGCTCGACAAGCTCGGCGGCGAGGCCTGGCAGCGCCGCAAGGCGCGGATGAAGGAACGTATCCGCGAGATCGCGGGCGAACTGCTCGCGACCGCGGCGCAGCGCGCGCTCCGCCCCGGCGAGGTGCTGGCGCAGGACGCCGCCTACCCCGCCTTCGCCGACCGCTTCCCCTATCAGGAAACCGACGATCAGGACCGCGCGATCGGCGACGTCCTCGAAGATCTCGCCTCGGGCCGCCCGATGGACCGGCTTGTCTGCGGCGACGTCGGCTTCGGCAAGACCGAGGTCGCGCTCCGCGCCGCGTTCGTCGCGGCGATGGCGGGCGTGCAGGTCGCGGTCGTGGTCCCGACAACCTTGCTCGCGCGCCAGCATTACACGAATTTCGTCGAGCGTTTCAAAGGCTTCCCGGTCAATATCGGCCGCCTGTCGCGGCTCGTTCCGGCCGGCGAAGCACAGAAAACGCGCGACGGTCTCGCGAGCGGCCAGATCGACATCGTCGTCGGCACCCATGCCGTGATCGCGAAATCGGTCGAGTTCAAGAATCTCGGCCTCGTCATCGTCGACGAGGAGCAGCGTTTCGGCGTCGTCCACAAGGAACGGCTGAAGCAGCTCAAGGCCGACGTCCACGTCCTGACCCTCACCGCGACGCCGATCCCGCGCACCTTGCAGATGGCGATGTCGGGCCTCCGCGAACTCAGCGTCATCCAGACCCCGCCGGTCGACCGGCTCGCGGTACGAACCTACGTCGCCCCATGGGACGCGGTCGTGATGCGCGAGGCGCTGCTGCGCGAGCATGATCGCGGCGGCCAGAGCTTCTTTGTCGTGCCGCGGATCAAGGATTTGCCCGACATCGAGGAATTCCTGCGCAACCGCGTGTCCGAAATCAAATATGTCGTCGCGCACGGCCAGATGACCCCGACAGAGGTCGAGGACCGCATGAGCGCCTTCTACGACCGCAAATATGATGTGCTGCTATCGACGACGATCGTCGAAAGCGGGCTCGATATTCCGAGCGCGAACACGCTTATCATCCACCGCGCCGACCGCTTCGGCCTGGCGCAGCTCTACCAGCTCCGCGGCCGCGTCGGGCGGGCGAAGACGCGCGCCTATGCCTATCTCACCACGCCCGAGGGCGGCGCGATCACCGACACCGCCGAAAAGCGGCTCAAGCTGCTCGGCGATCTCGATACGCTCGGCGCGGGTTTCCAGCTCGCGAGCCACGACCTCGACATTCGCGGCGCGGGCAATCTCGTCGGCGACGAACAGTCGGGACATATCCGCGAGGTCGGCTTCGAGCTGTACCAGTCGATGCTCGAAGAGGCCATATTGGTGGCCAAGGCCGAAGGCATGGGCGCCGCGCCGCCGCGCGAAGCCTTGTCGCCGGTCATCACCGTCGATGCGCCGATCCTGATCCCCGAAAACTATGTCCCCGACTTGCCGCTGCGCATGGCGCTCTATCGCCGCCTGAACGAGGCCGAGGACCGCCCGGCGCTCGACGCCTTCGCGGCCGAGATGATCGACCGCTTTGGCCCGCTGCCGCCCGAGACGGCGAACCTCATTCAGCTGATGGAGATCAAGGCCAACGCCAAGGCGGCGGGCATCGCCAAGCTCGACGTCGGCACCAAGGGCGCGCTCGTCAGCTTCCACGGCGACGCTTTCGCCAACGTCCCCGGCCTTATCGCCTATGTCGAGCGGCTAAAGGGCCGCGCGCGCATCCGCCCCGACAACAAATTGTCGATCAGCGGCGATTGGGTGAGTACCGGAGCGCGGCTCAACGGCGCGCTTCAGCTGTCGAAGGGATTGGGCAAGCTCGCGAAACAGGCTGCTTAGGCGGCGAGAAGCCCGGGAAGCTGGTCGCCTGGCACTGGCCCCGACTTCAGGAAACCCTGCCAGGTCGCGACACCCAGTTCCTTCAGCCGTTCGAGCTGTTGCGGCTTCTCGATGCCTTCGGCAACGACAAGCAGACCGAGCGCGCGCGCGAGGTCGACGATCGCGCGCACGACGATGCGGTCGCGATCGCTGTCGTCGATCGTCCGCGTAAAGCCGCTGTCGATCTTCAGATAGTCGATCGGCAGCCGCGCGAGCAGCGACAGGCTCGAATAGCCCGTGCCGAAATCGTCGATCGCAATCGCGCAGCCGAACGCGCGGATCTGCGCCAGTTGCTCCGCCGCGCTCGCAGGGTCGCTCAGCATCGCCTGCTCGGTGAGTTCCAGCGTCAGGCGCGCGGGGTCGACATTTGCCTGCCGTGCCATGCCGGCGAACCGTTCGGCGAATTCGGGATCGCCAAGGTCCGCGGCGGTGATGTTGAGCGAGACGCGAATGTTCGCCAGCGCCTCCGGCCATGCCGCGATCTCGGCCAATGCGACATGGTGCGCATGTTCGGTGAGCTCGCGTTCGAGGCGCGCCGCGCGTGCCGCGGTGACCAGCGGCCCGGCGCCCAGCAGGCCCAGCTCCGGGTGCTGCCAGCGCAGCAGCGCCTCGACCCCGCTCATCGCGCCGGTCGCGACATCATATTGCGGCTGATAGTGGATCACCACCTCGCCGCGCGACAGCGCAGCCATCACCATCGCGCCGTCGCGCGCCGACGCCGGGCGCGCCAGCTGGTCGCTCGCGGTCCGGAGCTGCTCGACGACAGGTTCGTCGCGCGCGATCAACGCCGCGGCGATGCGAATCGCGAGGCGGCCCTTGGGATCGCCCACCATCGGCTCGGCGAGCGCAACATGCAGCGCGCGTTCTTGCGCCCTCAGCGCGCCAAGCGACAAAGGCACCGCCGGAACGATCAGGAAGCGCGGCCCGTCGATCCGGTCGACGCAGCTCCCCTGCCCGAATTCGTCGGTCGCGAAACTTTCGAGTCGACGGCCGATCTCGTCGAGCACGGCGTCCCCCGCAGCAGTCCCGGCGCTATTGTTGATACGCGCCATCTGGTCGACCTGAACCAGCATGACGCCCACGTCGGCGTCGTACCGCAAATGAAGATTTTCCAGCGTTCGGACGCAGCCGGACAGCGACTCGGATATGCGATTCATCGCGCCGCCTTATCAGGCTTTCCTTGCCAAGCCCTTCCATTTTGCATCATGATCGTGCCGATGTCCGCGCTTTCGCCCCCGCCCGCCGCAACGTTGACCGACGCCCATGGCCGCCGGATCGAGTATCTGCGCCTTTCGGTCACCGACCGCTGCGACCTGCGCTGCCGATATTGCATGGCCGAGGACATGCAGTTCCTGCCCAAGGCGGCGGTGCTCAGCATCGAGGAAATGGGCGAACTCGCCGAACGCTTTGTCGCGCGCGGCATCCGCCGTATCCGCCTCACGGGCGGCGAGCCGCTGGTACGACGCGGCATCGAAATGCTCGCGGCGCGGCTCGGCTCGCTGATCGGGCACGGCCTCGACGAGTTGACGCTGACCACCAACGCAATGCGGCTCGCCGAACACGCGCCGATGCTGGCTGCCGCGGGGGTGCGGCGGATCAACGTCAGCCTCGACACGCTCGACCGCGAGGCTTTTCGGCACATCACGCGGTTCGGCGACCTCGACGTCGCGCTTCGCGGGATCGCGGCGGCGCAGCGCGAAGGCATCGCGGTAAAGATCAACATGGTCGCTCTCGCCGGCATCAACGAGGATCACCTCCTGCCGATGCTGCAGTGGTGCGCCGCGAACGGATGCGACCTTACGTTGATCGAGACGATGCCGCTGGGCGAGGTCGAGGGCGACCGCAGCGATCATTACATCCCGCTCCACCAGTTCATCGCGCCGCTGCGCGCCGAACGGCCGATCTGGCCCGTCGACAAGTCAACCGGCGGCCCCGCGCGCTATTTCGCGATCGAGGACAGCCCGGTGACGCTCGGCCTCATCACCCCGCTCAGCGACAATTTCTGCGCGACGTGCAACCGCATCCGCCTGACCGTAGAGGGGCGCATCTATATGTGCCTTGGTCAGGACGACCATGTCGACCTGCGCGCGGCGCTGCGCGACGGCGGCGATGTCGACGGCTTGATTGACGCCGCATTGGCTGGCAAACCCCGCGCGCATGACTTTCATATCGAACGAAAGTCCACACCGGCGGTCGCGCGTCATATGAGTGCAACGGGCGGCTAGGATAGCCTCGCCCAGGGATTTTTCAGGGGGCTCGGGACCATAATGCAACGCAAGATCGCGCTCGTCGCGTCGAACGCGCCGGCGGCCGAGGAGGCCGAGGCCGAGCTTCGGCCGCTCTACGATTTCGTCGACCTCAACGAGGCCGACCTGCTGATCGCGCTCGGCGGCGACGGCTTTCTGCTGCACATGCTGCACCAGTTGCTCGACCAGCGGCGCAGCCTGCCCGTGTTCGGCATGAACCGCGGCACGATCGGCTTCCTGATGAACGAGTTCCGTGTCGAGGGACTGCTCGACCGCCTTGCAGCCGCGCGCCCCTATCTGATCCACCCGCTGTCGGGCGACATCACGACGATCAGCGGCGAACGGCACATCCTCCCCGCGATCAACGAAATCTCGCTGCTCCGCGAAACGCGCCAGGCCGCCAAGCTCGAGGTAATGATCAACGAAAGGACGATGCTCGAGGAACTCGCCTGCGACGGCGTCCTCGTCTCGACCCCCGCCGGATCGACCGCCTACAACCTCAGCGCGAACGGCCCGATCCTGCCGCTCGATTCGGCGATGCTCGCACTGACGCCGATCAGCCCCTTCCGCCCGCGGCGCTGGCGCGGCGCGCTTGTCCCCGAATCGACGAGCATCCGCTTCAACGTCCGCGAGGCCGCAAAACGCCCGGTCAGCGCGGTCGCCGACCAGCGCGAAATCCGTGACGTGAAGACGGTATTGGTCACCACCGACCGCAGCCGGCCGCTGACTTTGCTTTTCGATCCCGACCAAGGATTGGACGAACGCATCGCGATGGAACAATTTATCGTTTGAGGTCTTGCAAAATCATTCGCGCGGCGGCAAAGGGGCCGCCTTGCCCGCCACGGCGGGGTGTTCCTCGGTAGCTCAGCGGTAGAGCAATCGACTGTTAATCGATCGGTCGTAGGTTCGAATCCTACCCGGGGAGCCACTTTCCTGTTTCAACCTGTTTCAACGAAGCCCGAAACGCTTGCGTTTCCGGGGCGATCGGCGAAAAGATTGTTTCAACCTGTTTCAGCTTGTTTCAACCAATCCCCCCTCAAGTGGGGGCACCAGCGGGGGCACAATGGGGCAAAGGCGGTGTGTTAGTGGGGGCATCGGATCCGGGGCCTCGTGGCGCTGACCGACGCGGCCTGCAAGAAGGCCCTCCCCCGCGATCGCGACTGGAAGCTCTCCGACGGCGGCAGTCTCTTCCTCTTGATCAAGGCCACCGGCACGAAATCGTGGCGGTGGAAGTTCCGTTTTGGCGGAAAGGAAAAGCAGCTGACGATCGGGCTTTATCCCGATGTGTCGCTGGCCCAGGCGCGCCTTGCGCGCGATGCCGCCCGGGCGCAGGTGGCGCAGGGCATCGATCCGACAGTGGTGCGCAAGCAAGCGAAGGCGCGCGCGTTCGAGGCCTCGCTTCACAGCTTCGAGAAAGTGGCGCGCGCCTGGCACGCCAGCCGATCGGAGACACTGGCGCCGCGCTACGCCGGACAGATCCTGCAGCGCCTCGAGGCGGACATCTTTCCCCAGTTTGGTTCGGTCGGGATCCGCGACGTGACGGCATCGATGGTGCTGGCCGCAATCCGCAAGGTCGAGGCGCGGGGATCGAAGGAGATGGCGCACCGCGTGCGCCTGCACGTTTCGGACATCTTCGTTTGGGCGATCGCGTCGGAGCTGGCGGACAACGACCCCGCGGCGATCATCCAGAAGGCGCTCGCCAAGCGAACGAAGCAGCTGCGCCCGGCGCTGACCAAGATCGAGGACGCGCGCGCGATGCTCGCCGCGAGCGAGGCTATGTCGAGCTGGCGCTATACCCTTCTGGCGTCACAGCTGATGGCGCTGACGGCCGCGCGCCCGGGTGTGGTGCGCCTGGCGGAGCCCCGCGAGTTCGAGGATCTCGACGGGCCGAACCCTGTCTGGCGGATCCCCGCGGCGAAGATGAAGCTGACGCGCGAGCGCAAGGAGGACGTGACCTTCGAATTCGTGATACCGCTCTCGCTGCAGGCGGTCAGGGTGGTGAAGTCGGCCCTGGCGGGCAACCCGCGCCGGCGCTGGCTGTTCCCGGGATACGGCGGCGGCCATCAGCCGATCAGCGAATCGACGATCAGCAAGCATTATCGCGAAGCCGGGTACCGGGATCGTCACGTCCCGCACGGCTGGCGCGCCACCTTCTCGACGATCATGAACGAGCTCGCGGCGATCGAGGATCGCGAACGCGATCGCGAGATCATCGAGCTGATGCTCGCCCACATCAAGGAGGGCGTCGAAGCCTCGTACAATCGCGCCGCCTATCTGCCGCGGCGACGCGAGCTGGCGCAGGCCTGGGCGGATATGCTGATGCCCGACTGACAGCGACGGGAGGCGCGGCATGAACGCGCCCACACGGTCGATCGGCGAGCTCCTCGCTGGAACAGCTGCCGCCAAGACGCGCCGCACCGGGCAGCCGGTGTGGCGTAACAGCTACTACAAGGGGCAGATAGAGGACAGGATCTGGCGCCCCTTCATGGGCGGCAATGTCCGCGGCGCGAAGCGCCGGATCGGAGCGATCCTCAAGGCGGCGCGCCACCTCGAGCAGCGCACGCGGCGCGAGCGGCAGCGCCAGCATGCCGGCACCCGCAACGGGATGATCGGTCACATCGGCCTCGCGGTGCTCGAGGTGATGTACACGCGCTATCTGGATTTCCGTACCGGCCGCCTCGATCCGGCTGTCGCGACGATCGCGGAGGCCGTGGGCCACAGCTACGCGGCCGTGCACGCCGCGCTGCGCCGCCTGCGCCAGGCGGGCTTCCTGCACTGGGTCCGACGAAGTGAACCGATCGAGGACGCCGAAGGCGCCGGCCCGCAGGTCAAACAGATCTCGAACGCCTATGCGCTGCTGCTCCCCAAGCCGCTCGAGCGGATGGTGAGCCAGCTGCTCGGAGGCGCGCCTGCACCCGACGACGCCGACTGGGCGCGCGAGCAGCACGCCAGGGAATGGCAAGCCATGCTGGACAGCATGAGCTCCGCCCAGTTCCACGCAGCGACGTGGAACGGCGACGAGCTTGCGGGAGAAACTCTCGCCCGCATCGCGACCTTGTTGGACAAGGAGCGCGAATCGTCGAGGCACGTTGAAACCGGGGGGATATAGATCATATCCCATGAAAGGTGTGCCTTCGGCACGCGCTATATAGATCCGCCCCCTCCCCCAGCGTAGAGCAGCGCCTCGGCCTCACCGCCGAACGAACCGTCGTGCGCGTCGGCTGTGCCGACGCGGGGCTCGGCGAGGGCCGAGAGCAAGGTCCGTGCCACCCATCGGGCGCTGCTTCGGCAGGCCCGGTTGCGGCAATCTGCATCATCGTGATGCAAGTTGATGCATCATCCGCTGAGCAGCTCGCCCCACCGGTTCATCAGTTCGCGCCGGCGCGCCAGGCGCTCGGCGCGATTATAGGCCGCCTCGACCTTGTCATTCTTGCTGTGTGCCAGCGCGGCGTCGATCGCCGCCGACCAGATCTCGCCCAGCTCCTCGTTCAGGATCGTCGAAAAACTGGCGCGCCAGCCGTGAGGTACATGGCGGCCGGCGAAGCCGGCCCGGACATACAGGTCGCGCAGCGTCGCCTCGCCGATCGGCCGTGCGCGATCGCGCCCGGGAAACACCAGATCAGAACCGAGACGTCGACCGGCGGCCGCGCGCACGATCGCCGCGGCGGCCGGCGACAATGGCACCAGGTGCGCGAAGCGCTCCTCACCCTTCTTTGCCCGCGACAATTTCATCCGCGCCGGCGGAACGCGCCACAGCGGTTCGTCGCCGTCCAGATCCTCGACCTCGTCCCATCGCATCCCGCGCACCGCATCGAGGCGCACGGCCGTGAGCGCGAGCAGCTGCGACGCGCCCAGGACGGCCGGCGCGACATCGAGCGCAGCGCACGCGGCGAGCAGCTCGCGGCATTCGGCGATCGTCACCAGCGCCGGGTGCGGTGTGGCGAGCTTTCCGCCCTTCATGGCGCGCCCGAGCTTCTCGGCCGGATCGGTTGCGACATGGCCTTCGGCGATCGCGAAGCCGAAGATTGCCGACAGCCGCTGGCGAAGGCGCCCGGCGCTCTCGAGACAGCCGCGCGCCTCGACCTCTCGAACCAGCGCGAGCAGCTCGGCCGGCGCGATCGATCCGATCGGCCGCGCGCCGATCGCCGGAAAGACGTCGCGCTCGAGGCTGGCGATCACGTCGGCGGCGTGCGCCGGCGACCAGTGCGCTACCTGGTGCGCGTGCCAGGCGCGCGCGACCCCTTCCAGTGCGTCGCCGCGATCGGCGCGCTTCCCGGGATCGACGCCTGCGTGCAGCTGCTGCTTCGCGAGCTCGCGCGCGGCGCGTGCGCCAGGCAGCGCCATGTCGGGAAAGCTGCCCAGGACGAGCAGCTTCTCGCGCCCGCGCCAGCGGTACTTGAGCCGCCAGCTCTTGTGCCCCGCCGGCGTGACGAACAGGAACATGCCGCCGCCGTCGCTCATCTTATAGGCGCGCGCCTGCGGCGCCGCGGCTTTCACCGCGCCGATCGTCAACATAGTCACCTCGCTTTGGATTTACCGGGAAATAATGAGCTCGCCGAAATCGCGGGCCTTGTGGTTCCCGCCGATCGTGTAGCGACAGCTAACCTCTTCGATGTCGAAGCCCGCGAAGAGTGCTCGGATTTCAGGAGTATCGTTTATCGACAGGATGAAGCGGCCCTTGATCGCCGCCAGTTGCTCGGCCATCGCGGCAAACTCTTCGCGGCCGAACATGCCCTTGCCGTAGTCATTTTCGCCGCCGAAGTAGGGCGGATCGAGGTAGAATAGCGTTCCGTCGCGATCCCATCGTTTGATGAAGTCCGCCCAGGGCAGTCGCTCGATTGTCACTGCGGCAAGGCGGTCGTGGATGGCCTCAAGCATGGGCTGCAGTTTCGTTACGTCGAAGCGACCGGCGTTTGCTGGCGAAATTCCGAAGCCGCGACCAGCCACCTTCCCGCCGAATGCCGTGCGCTGAAGATATAGGAAGCGCGCCGCGCGCTGCATGTCGGTCAGCGTCTCGGGATCCACTGCTGCGAGCCGTTCGAACTCGGCCCGGCTTGTCACCTGAAATCGCATCATCTCGAGGAAGGCGATGTAATGCACCTGCAGGACGCGGAAAAAATTATGCACATCCTTGGCCCAGTCATTGATCGCTTCGGCCTTGGGCCTCGCGCTACGACGGAAGAAAACGCCGCCCATGCCGACAAACACTTCGGCATAGGTTTCGTGCGGAACTTCGGCGATCCGCTGGCAAAGGCGGCGCGATAGTACCTTCTTTCCGCCGATGTAGGGCGCGGCCGGTCGGACCGGATCGACAGCATATGTCGCCAGATCGGAAGCTATTCGGTTGGACTCAATCATTTCTCTGTACCTACTCATTGCCCCGCCGGCTCGGCAGGCGGGATGATCCAGCCCTCTGTTTCATGGACAGGATCGGTTGGTCGTGGCGGCTCTGGCCGTCGGCTTGGGGTGGGTAGGATCACCCCGGCCTCCGCTCTCGAGCGGAGAATCTGTAAAAGTCGAATTGACGCAAAAGCGTCGTTTCCGCGTCCGAGTGTCGCGGATAATCCCTCCCCGACACTGGCGCGCATAAAGCGCAGATTTCCGGCGCGCGCGCCCGGTTCGCGCGGCGGCGATACCCCCGGCGATACCCCCACTTTGGGCGCGGCTTTGCCGGCGATCGCGATCGGGGCGGCACCCCGTTTCAACATGGGGTGAACCCCATGTTCGTGACTCAATCTGAGTCAGAGGTCGGGCACGATACCCGATCTCAACAGGCCGACGTCGCCGCCTCGAGCGAAGCCGAATGGTTCATCCGCCGCAGGCCCTGCGCGGCAACGGTCTCGGCCTTCTGTTTCAGCGTCAGCGCGTCCCAGGCGGCGCCATCGATCCGATTGCGCAGCGGGGTCACCGCGGCCGGCTTCTCGCTCGCGCACTTCTGGATCACCGGCACCGATACGGGCTGGATGCGATCGCGCACGACGGCGCGATCGGCGCAGCCCGACAAGAGCAGCGCGGCTATCAGGATCCCTCGCATCAAAAGCCCTCCCTGTATAATTGGTTGAGCGCGTCGTCGGCCGCGCGAATCTGTGCCCAACAGTCGGCGCGATCGCCGGGATCGAGCGCATCGTCGTCGAGCTTTTCGATCAGCGCCCGGCGTTTGCGGTTGACCAATTGCTACTCCATACCCCGACGCGCATTGTAGATTCACGCATTTCGATGCAGTCGCTGGAGTAGCTGTCTAACCCCGGGCAGATCATTCATGCACATCCGCGACCTTCCTCCAGCCCGCGTTCGGGAACAAATTCTAGCGGCTCGCCCCCTGGCCCGTTCGTCGCGCTGGCGTCCGCCTTTGTCGATGCGTCAGTACCATGTCTCACGATCATCCGGTTTCATAGCAAATGTAGGGCGTCGACCCATATGTTCGCTCATTAATTGGCAGCGGCATCCAGTCGCGAGGAATGGCGACACATCGGCTGGCCCAATGCTGGCAGTCGCCCACTTTCGGGAGACAGCCATGCAAAACTTTCGTCCCGAATCCGCTCGCGTGCTTTCGGTGGCGTTGGAGGGATCGGCCTGCGCAAGCTACCGCTCGTCCAGCCGGCGGCCGCGGAGCGCCATGGCTATGTCCCGAACGTGGTCTACTCGTGCGGCGCCATAAAGGTGGGAGAACGCATCCTGCTTCCCTATGCCATATCCGACGCCTTTTCGACCGTCGCCACGATCAGGATCACGAATCTTCTCGACCAGCTCAAGGATTGAAAGGCTTCGTCATGGACAAGACTCCTCCCGGAAACGACCGAGCGTGCAAGAGCGGCAGAATCGATGCGGCCGAACGTAAAACACTCGATCGATACAGCATTACCCGCGTTCCCGTGGCGACCTATGTCCTGGACGGTTATCGCTATTCTACCCTTGCCGATGCGGTCGCGCAGGTGCGCCGTTCCCGCATGTGAAGCGAAATCGGACGCTAGCCGGCGACCGGAGACGACTTGAAACGCCACGGGACGCTTCCCAAAACGGAACCCGCCCAGAACTAGCCGCCCCACCTGCCTAGCGCTGCGGCTTCTCCACCTTGGTGCGGCCACTTGTCACGATCCGGGCGATCCTGATGCAAGCAACGTGGCGGCCGAAAAGATTGTGCAAAATCACAGCCGCGGTCCTCGTCGGGGTTGTGCTCCGCCTTCATTGTCCCATTGTTCAATCGCTTGTTGGACGGGAAACGATTGTGCGATTTGAAGATGGGCTGGTTGCGAGGCCCCCGAGCGGGCGTTGCTCTCACGCGCCCAGCTATCGATTGCGCGCTCAAGGTCGCGCCGCCTGCGACGCGACTGGCGAAACGCGTTTTCGATTGTTTGCGGGACATGTTCCAGCCCATGAGTGAGAAGCCGGTTCCACAGCCGAATGATCCGGCCGAAAGGTTGCGAGGGTTCGTGGATGGCAATCATCGAATAGACTCCCGTCGGCAAGCGGGAGCTCGATGTCTCTCAGTCACGGGAAGCTTGCGATCGAAATCGGGTGATGCCTCATCCTAACACAGACGGACATAATGCTGGCATCAATTCGCCGCGCAGAACGAGACCATTCCACCCGCCCAGCCCGCATCGTCGCATTCCCTCCGGTCCACCCGAGCCCCATGCGAAACCGAAGCGTATCACAGCGCAATAACCGCCGAGCGAGGCTTCAATCTTTCGCGCCTGGCGGATTTTACCGCTCGACTCTCTCGTGGATAAGCCTAGGCTCTCTATACAAAGACTCTCTGATGCGACCCTCGTGAGAGTTGATGGGGCTTCCTTTGGTCACGACCGCAGAGGATGGAAAAAGCCCCGTCGAAGGATGGGGCTTTTTCTGTCCGGTCGATCCATCCCTGCGACCATCGCCCCTCAGGTTGCCGGACGCGAGCATGATCATGCCGCGCGTTGACCGCCACCGGAACGGCTGGTTTCTACGGTGACCATTGACCTTGTAATCAGCGGTTGTTCGCACCACATTCAAGACATCGCCAGATTCGTTTTTTGCATGTTGGCGACCGAGAGACTTTCGCGCTCCCGCACATGGGAGACGGAACATGGATCTCAATCACCTTCTCGATCACTATCAGATGGCCTTGATTGCAGTAAGCCGGGCGCGGCGCAATGGACATCTTTTGCCCAACTTCGATTTGCCTAGTCACTATGCCAAGCGGATCGCCGAATATCGCGACCCGCGCGGCCTCAAAGACGGACTTCCAATAAGAACGCAGCCTGGTTCCGTACGCCCAAGGGCCGACCCAGCAACCTCAGAACCGGTCACCGGATATGGGGATTTCCTCGTCGACACACTCATTGCCGAGCTTCTCATTCAAAAGGGGTTCAGCATGAAGCCTCAGGAACGCAGAGCGTCAGCACTCGAAGATATAGGCGGCCGGCTGGCCGACATCGAGGAAGCGCTCCGGGTCATCGGCCGCGATATCTATCGGTCGCTCGGATATGATGACATCGCGCTCTCGACTCTTGCCGACGATACGATGCTGGACGACAATGTGAGCACCACAAGCACGGTCAAGCGCGGCTCTGAACGGCCATCGACGGACGAAGGTATCTCCCGCAGCCATGCCGGGCAATTGCCCCCGGAGACTTCGCAAAACACCAACGTTCATGACGATCGCGCCGAACTCCTTCGCCAGCGCATTCGGGAGCGCAGCTTAAGCGAACAAGCCGATGATCCTGATTGCGAACAGATCATTTCAAGGGCGATGCTCGACGCGGAAAATCGCCACGGCAACGCTTCGGAACAGTTTGCCGTCGGCAAGGAAGTCGAGGCGGCCCGCCTTGGCGATCGCGCGGCCGCCCATATCTGGAAAATCGTTGCCGAACGGCTTCATAAACTCCACGATATAGGCGGGCCGCTCGAAGCAGGATTAATGAATCGATTATGCGCCGCTGCCAAAGCGACAAGCTAATGGCGAACGGGAAGGATACGGATGCGGTCGATTGCACCAGGCGAAGCGGGCGACCGCGCAACCGAAGCCCCGCGCAAATCCTCTAACATCACCATATCATGACCATTCCCGCCGAACCGGAGCAGCACATCGGCTTCGATAATCAGGAACATTTCCCGTTTACGCCCGTCAAACCGCCACTCGTGCCAGCTTCGAACGATAGGGTCTTGGTTTTAGCGATCCGTGGTAGCAGGGCTTCGTGACCTGAATTCTGAACAAGCTGCATGAGACAAAGGGAAGATTGTTGTACTCTCGCTTGATGCAACAGTCCGCACTATGTGCCTCAATCCGCTACTTGAAGACGATCGGATCGCACGGACGCGCCATTCGGCCGCGACCTCGCTTCTCGACGATTATCGCCTCACCGGTACTTGCCTATGTGGTGCGAAGGCACATTTTTCCAACAGGTTATGCGAAAATCGCACACTGCCAGCGGCCGGGAGTCACTGGAAGGGTGGCAGGATACTTCTAAAGACGAAACCGGGCCACGCATCGACACGCAGCCCGGTCGGGGAAGATCCGTTAGCTGGGGCTAGCTGCTCTGCTTGCCCGGCTTTGCCGTCTCTCGGCCCTGCTGAGGCCGCTTGTCGCGGTCCGGCTGGCCGGGCTGACGGCGATCGCCATCTTCCTGCTGGGGCTGGCGCTCGCCTTCCGGCTTGCGGCCCGGCTGGTTGCCGGTCTGGTTCTGGTCGGGGTTGACCATGACCATTCTCCTCTCTTCAAATGCCCGGTAGTGGGCATGGAGACGACGCGCCAGAGAGAGCATTGTTCCCGATCATCATACGAGAAGACAAATAGCGCGTTTCCGGTCGGCCGAGCGGCAAAAGAAGAGCGGCAGAAGAAGATCGTCTCAGCCCCGCTGTCCGCTTGCCTGCCATACCAGGCCGGTCAGTTTGACCATCTCGCAACCGCAAACGGTGCAATAACTGACGAAGAGCCCCCGGCCCCAGGGGTTCGCCCTGAGATCGAGAAGGTGCCGGCCACAAAATTGTGCAAAATATGATCGCGTTCCTTTCACAGGTTGTGCTCCGCCCATAGCTCCTTCACCCCCCCCGGCGCGCCCATCAATGCCGACAGCAATACCGACGCCAGTACCCTGACGAGAGCCTCGACGATCAACCGGCCGGCGGCGATCATATCCTTGATCGAACCGCATCCCTACACCGAACATCAGCAGGATGCCGATTTCGGCGAACTGGTTCGCTACATCGGCGCCGCCCCCCAAGAAACCCCGAGTGAACGAGCCGACGGCCAAGCCAGCAAGCAGATAGCCGACGAGCGGCGGCAGCTTGAGCCTGCTCGCCATAAACCCGCCGATGAAGGCGAGCACCAGTCCCATGAGGAGCATGGCGAGAAGCCTGGTATCGTGGAGCAATAGCGATCCTTCCCGAAAGGTCCGCCATGCGGACGCCGGCCGCCCCATCAGCGATGGCAAAAGGTCGATCCTACGGCGGCGATAGTGCCAAGGCCATGCAACAGCGTCGATCGTACGTCAGCAAGCCAGAGACGTAGTTCCCCAAAGCGCCATCCGAGCCATCGACGAATGTGATGGCTCTACCCTAGCATTGGCCATGCATCATCCCAGATGGAGGGTATTGCATTCCATGCCTTGAGCGCCGGTGCGACTGAGAGATTCCTCCATACTCCCGCTCGACGACGGAGCCGGGTCATGCCGACTATATCAGAGGTTTTGAAGTCGGGGCGGGCTGCAGCCGCGCCTCGCGTGATGGCGTTACCTTCGCGGCATGAAGCGGACAGGCGATCGGCTGTCGAGAGCTGGAAAAATGAAGGTGGCCACTTCCCCGAGCTCGCGCCCATCCGAAACCCAAGCGCCGCAATTCCCGAGCCGGCGGCCACCGACTCCGAAAGGCAAAGAACGGAGATAGAGAGCCTGACCCGTAAGCTCGCCGACGACTTCGCCAATTGACGCGTCGGCAGGCGGTACAGCACCTATCAACATCGCACACGAGTCATTCGCCAACTGTGACGACGATATGGGCCGCAGGGCGCGACTGATCGCCCGCGGCAGGCTGTTTGGTGCAAGGCCAGCGGTGCGTTCACTCCCGCCCGTCATTTCAGCCTGATTTTTCGCGTGCCGGCTCAGGCGGCGACGGGGATATTCTGCGCACATCTCATCAAATCTCCCACCCGTCTACCAAGACCGTTGATAAAATCCCGATTAGAAACAATATAAATTACCCAATATATTTATCATGATATGAAAAAATAAATCGAATCTTGAAACCATAATTTCAGGAAACGGGGGAAATAGGGGAACTATAAAAAATACTGAGCGTTGTTTAATTGCGAGCGGCATCTTGTCAGCTCCAGGAGCCCCCAAATGTACAGGTTTATTCTCGCGGCGAATATCGCCGCCATCGCCCTTGTTCCGTCCATCGCCGGCGCACGAACGCAGTCGCAGGCGACCTGCGAAGAACAGCGCTCGACGCGCGTCGTCGCCACCATCGGTGGAGCGGCGGCCGGCGGCGTGCTCGGCAATGTCGTCGCCGGTCGTGGCGACAAGACGGTCGGAACCGTGGTCGGCGCCGCCGCAGGAGCCGTTCTCGCCAACCAGATCGCCAAACCGACGCGCGATTGCCGCGATGCCTTTGGCTATTACGACAATGAAAATCGCTGGCACGCCACCGGGGTGAACTCCTCCGATGCCCGCGGCTATTATAATCGTGACGGGATATGGGTCGATGGTCCGCCCAACGGTCGATATGGCAGCGATGGCCGCTGGGTCACTTACGCGGCGTCCAGTCGCGGAGAAGGCGACTATCGACCGGGCGGCGAATGGGTGCCCGCATCAGCGAACGGTTATTACGACCGCGACGACCTCTGGGTGCCGGGTTCGACGAGTGGCCGGTATGACGATCGCGGGCGTTGGATCGGAAACACCGCTTCAAACCCGCCAACTCGCCGCGACGACGCCTATGGCTATTACGACACCGCCGGCGCGTGGCACGCAACATTGACCGCGCGCGGCCGAGCTACCGGCTATTATGACCGCGATAACAAGTGGGTCACCGGAACGCCGAACGGCTATTATGACGAACGGCGCAACTGGATTCCCCAGCGCGAGGACGGAACGGCAAGCGGCAGCTATGACGGCCAGAACCGCTGGATACCGGCCTCTTCGGCCGGCTATTATGATGACAATGATCGCTGGATAACCGGTGCCGCAAGTGGCCACTATGATCAGCGCGGCCGCTGGGTCGCGGGCGTGACCGTCGGCCATTATGACGCGAACGGCCAGTGGATTGCCGGCGCCGCGAGCGGTCGCCGCGACGCGAACGGCCAGTGGATCGCCGATCCGCATCCCGGCTATTATGATCGGAATGGCCGATGGAACGCCGGAGTGACGACGGGCTATTACGACGCCCGCGGGCGCTGGGTTCCTACCGGGCGCGAGGGCATGGACAGCGACTATGGGGCGAACCGCCCCGCTATCCTCTCGCAGCTCGCCAACCTCGACCAATATGTCCGCACCGCGCGATCGGAGCGCACGATCGACAACCGGACGGCCATGAGTGCCAGCCGCGAGCTGCGATCCATTCGCGCCAGCGAGCGGGCCATGCGTCATGACCGGATGGACCGCCTGTCAGCGCGCAATGAAGCCGCGCTTCAGTCGAGGATCGATCGCCTGAATCTTCGCCTGCGGCTCAGCCCGCAGTAAAACGAACGCCCATCAAAAGGGGATCTGCCGCCTCCGCTCAATGCGGGGGCGGCAGTTTTTCATCCCGATCATGGCGGAAGTTGGCAGAACCATCTTGTCAACCGGCCGCGCCCGCTTCAGCCCGCACCGACCGGCGCGTCGTGCACGATCGAAACCCTAGTTCCGGGATTGGCGCCCACCGTTTCGACGGTCGCGTGAAGCTGTCTCGCCAGGGCTTCGACAATACTGGTCCCGAGGCCGGGCTTGGCCGCAGCCAGCTTGCGGGGTGTGCCTACGCCGTCGTCACGGACCGTCAGTTTCCATGCCTCGCCCAGTGCATGATAATCCACCAGGATCGCTCCACCGCGTTCGCCCGGGAACGCATGCTTCAGCGCATTGATCACGAGTTCCGTCACGATCAACCCGAGGCTGACCGAGATGTCGGCATTCACCATGCTGTCGTCCGCGCTCACCTTGAGCGAGACAAGGTCCGGGTCGCGGATCATCGAGGCGCCGAGGCTCTGGCAAAGCTGCGTGAAGTAGGCACGCAATTCGACCTCGCCCAACCGTGACGCCGCCAGATGTTGCTGGACGGTGGCAATCGACATCACGCGATTATGCGCATCGCGAAGATGGCTTCTCGTCTCTTCCGACTGCACCCGCCTCGCACTCTGCATGAGCACGCTGGCGATGATCTGAAGGCTGTTGGCGACGCGATGCTGAAGCTCCTGAAGCAGGATCGCCTTCTCGCGCAACAGGTCATCCTTCAACTTTTCGCTGATCCGCGCTTCGGTCACGTCCGAAATGGTCAGCAGCAAGCGCGGCCGGGCTAGATCGCCATAGTCGAGCATCTTCGCACGGAGCACGAGCCGGCGGGGCGCGCCCGGGCCATCGAGGTCCATTTCATAGCATTCTATCTCTGCGTCGCCGCGAAAGGTGACGCCGAGCAATGTCCGAAGTTGCGGCACGTCCCACTCGCCGTCTCCCAGTTCCATCGGCGTCCGCCCAACGGCTTGCCGCCGGTCGAACGCGAAGGCGCGGCAGAAGGACGTGCTGGCCGCAATGATCGTGAAATCCTGGTCGAGCAGCAGGGCGGGTGCATCGGAGGCGGCAATGACGGCAAGCGCGAGATTGAGCGCAACGTCGGCATGGATGGTGCGGGTCATCATGGCCCCTTTCGGGGAGACCGGAGAGCTGACGGGCTTGAAAGCCGGGTCCGGGGAGAAACGGCGCGCTCGCGAACACGAGAAGCGCGCCGCTAACATGGAGAGTATACCATGAATGCAGGCGCGTCGCGCCAAGATTCCGCTCCATCGGCGGTTACGCGCGATTGATTGAGCAAGGGGTTCGGTATTGCCTCGTGTCGCCATCGCTCACTAAATCCAAGCGACCGCTTTCAGGTGGCGAGTGACTCGGGCTGAAAGGCTGAAATCAGGCGCAAAGCCGACCTTTCAGCCACCCTGCAGCAAGAACGCCTCCCATTTCCGCAAAAGCCGGCGACGCTTTTCGATACGATCCGACCTTTGGTATGCACCGACTACTCCTGTGTCGACGGCGTGACCCAGGCAAGATTCTTTGACTTCGAACTGGGCATCCGTCTTCTCCTCGACCCAAGTTCGAAAGCTCGCCCGGAATCCATGCGGCCGGGTTTCGAGACCCGCGCGTTTCATCAACGTCGCCATTGCGGCGTCCGAAATTGGCTGGCCGCAGTACGCTGGAAACAGAAAGTTCGTGCCTGATGCTGCAACGCGATTTCGCACAATCTCCTGCGCTTCGGCAACGAGTGGAATTCAGC
The DNA here is from genome assembly GCF_949769155.1 of Sphingopyxis sp. Geo48. Lineage (NCBI taxonomy): Bacteria > Pseudomonadati > Pseudomonadota > Alphaproteobacteria > Sphingomonadales > Sphingopyxidaceae > Sphingopyxis > Sphingopyxis sp. Geo48. Next base: position 958,366 of record NZ_CATKPA010000002.1, read on the forward strand.
GGCCAATGCCCGTTTTCGTACGCTCGTCCGGTAGGGTCCAAATTTCCTCTTAGAATTCTGGGAAAGCCGAGAGGCGGACCTCGGTAGTACGGGACACCGTCAGGATCAGAAGGCGAAGCGCGCTTGCTGACACTGTCGTTTGTCCCTTCAACCATTTATAAAAGGAGGGCACCTCAGCATCGGGCATGGAAGGAATATGGGTCGTGGTTCGCCGCTGCTTGCCAAGGAGCGCCTTGGCCTTCATCGTAGCCTGAAGGTCGACCGACAGCCCGAGCGTGGCTGGGTGCCGCAGCGCGATTTGGATGCGGTTGAGTGCCTTTTCAGCAGACTCCGCTTTCTCATGCCAAATCGGCGCCAGCGTCTGTTTCAGTACATGCTGATCTACCTCCTCGATGGGATATTGGCCAATCTTGGGAATCACGTGGACGAGAAGCGGGCTCATCCACCTACCGTTTTTGCCTTCCCCCTTCAGTTCGGCTTTCCTGGCCTCGAAGCAGTCGTCAATTACCTCCCTGGCCGTCAGCGGCTTGGCTACGCACTTTAGCTTAGCTCTTTCGAAGACCGGGTCTTTCCCCTCGCGAAAGGTTCGCCGAGCGGCCTCTGCTTTTTCCCGCGCCTCAGCTATGGATACATCCGGCCATCGCCCAAGCCCCATTTCACGGCGGCGGCCATTTTATGGTGAGGCATAAAAACCACTTACCCGTTCCCTGTGTTCGCTTCACAAACCACAACCCTTGGCCGTCGGCATGCTTGCCAGGCGGGAGCGAAACCGAACTCGATTTCGAAAGGGCGTTTATGCGCAAACGAGTCCACCTTCTAGTCCACCTCAACGCATAAGATTGGATGAGACGGAGTGATATTGGATGAGGTAAGCATATCAAAATATGAGAGTAAATTCGATGATCGGTGAGGTGCGCTGCGCTGCGCTAGGATCTTAATTTTTCCCTCTCGACCGCACCAAACAGTCCTGCGGGACTTCGAAAAAAGCAGCAGTGATCCAGGATCGCCCCGCAAGGGCGCGCCTTGCCGAGGCTAAACCCCGGTCTCCGCGATCGACGTGAAGCATGATCTTTGGGTGTCGCTCCGGCGGTTTTTCGAACAGCCATTCCGGCGGGGCGGCGATCGCGGACAAAAAAGCGCCCGCCGGAATGGAACCGGCGGGCGCCAGATGAAGATTTCTGTCCTCGAACGAGGAAGAACTCTTCTGGGTCGCAAGGCGCAATTACACGCCGCGACCGGGCCGCGATTGGACGAAAGCGCCAAATCGTCCCCTGATATCACACTCTTGCTAGAGAGCTTTGGCAGCGCCGCAACGGCGGGCCGGGGCCCGCCTATGCCGAAAACAGCTCGGCGCGGGTGAAATCGACCGATCCCGCCTCGCTGCCGAGACGCAGCCTGCCAAGCCGCCGGTTCCAATAGCTTTCCGACCCGTCGGCCAGCCGCCACGCGTGCAGGCGGCGGGTGAAGAGCTGGAGGTCGTATTCCTCGCTGATTCCGATCGCGCCATGAACGGCGTGCGCGCTCGCCGCGATCCGCGCCGCCGCCTTGCTGGCGACCGACTTCGCCGTGGCGGCGGCCGCGAGCGCCGGCGGGAAGGCGCCCGCGCAGCCGAGCTGCGACGCGATGCGCGCGGCAACCGCGTCCTCGGCCATGACCGCCATCGTCTGCTGCAGCGCCTGCTGGCGCCCGATCGGCTTGCCGAACTGGATGCGCTCGTTCGCATAGGCTGCGGTCATTTCGACGAGCCGGTCGGCCGCCCCCGCGATCAATGCGGCGCGCAGCACCGCTGCCAGGGCGCGCAGTCCGGCTTCGGGCGCGGCGAAGGCGTCGGCGCCCGGCAACGCGTCCCAGCGCATCACCGCCGAGAGGTCGCCGGTCACGCCCGTTGCTTCGGGGTCGCCCGAGGCAGCCGCGACCAGATGCAGCCTCCCCTCGCTCTCGACCAGAACATGGTGCGCGACCCGCCCGAACGGCACGACGGTGCGCCGCCCCTGGCCGGCAACGGCGAGCGCGACCGGTCCGTCGGGGATCGGCCGTCCGGCCGCGGCGAGCAGCGCGCGCGCGATCATCGTCTCGCCGACCGGCAGCGGCACGGCCCGCCGCCCGAGTTCCTGCCACAGCGCATTGGCGACCGCGAGCGGCAGGCCGGCGCCGCCCGCATCCTCGCCGACCAGCGCGTCGAGAAAGCCCGATGCCGCAACCTCGGCCCACATCGCATCGGCGCTCCCGCCACGCTCGACGGCGCGCACCGCGGCGGGCGCCGCGATCGTATCGAGCATCCGCGCGAAGGGTTCGATCAGATCCGCCGCGTCCATCAGCGTAGTCCCATGCCGCGCGCGACGATGCCGCGCAGGATTTCCCGCGTCCCCCCGCGCAGCGAAAAGCTGGGCGCGAGGTGGGTGACGTAGAGCAGCGTCCGGTAGAGCTCGGCATCGACCGCCTCGTCCGGCCACGCGGCAAGGTCGGCGCCGATCGCCACCGGCAGCTCCTGTTCGAAACTGGTGCCCAGGTCCTTCACCAGCGATGCCTCGACGACCGGGCTCTCCCCCGCGGCGAGGCGCGCGGTGCAGGCGATCGACATCGCGCGCAGCACGCCAAGCCGCGCGGTGAAATCGCCGACCAGATCGAGCGTCGCGGTGTCGTCGCGCCCGACGCCACGCAGGTGGCGGATCCACGCATCGAGCAGCACGACGCTCGAATAGATGCGCTCGGGCCCGCTGCGTTCGAACGCCAGTTCGGCGGTCACCTGCTTCCAGCCCTCGCCCTCATGGCCGATCAGCGCCTCGGCGGGAAGGTCGACATCCTCGAAGAACACCTCGGCAAAATGCGCGTCGCCGGCCAGATCGACGATCGGCCGCACGGTGACGCCCGGCGCCTTCAGGTCGATGATCAGCTGCGACAGGCCTGCGTGCCGATCCTCGCTGCTGCCCGAGGTGCGGAGCAGCGCGATCATATAGTCGCTGTGCATCGCGTTGGTGGTCCAGATCTTCTGCCCGTTGACGCGCCAGCCGGTCTCGGTCCGCGCCGCGCGGGTGCGGACGCTGGCGAGGTCGGACCCCGACCCCGGCTCGCTCATTCCGATGCAGAAGAACAGCTCGCCGCGGCAGATGCGCGGGATATAATATTGCCGCTGCTCCTCGGTCCCGAAATTGAGGATCAGCGGCGCGCTCTGCCGGTCGGCGATCCAGTGCGCCGCGACCGGCGCCCCTGCCGACAACAGTTCCTCCACGACCACAAAGCGCACGAAGGGTCCGCGCTCGTGCCCGCCATAGCGCTTGGGGAGCGTCAGGCCCAGAAAGCCGGCCTCGCCGAGCCGCCGGCTGAACGCGGCATCGAACCCCGCCCACGACCGGGCGCGGCGATCGTCGGGCAATGCCGCGACCGCCTCGGCGACGAGCGCGCGGATCGCGGGACGGATCGCTTCGTCTTCGGGCGGCAACGCCGCCAGGGTCAATGTGTCGAACAGCGTCCCGCCTCCCGCTTCTTGCCCGTCCGTACGCCCGGCTGGCGGCACATTGCAGCCGCGCGCATCGGGATCAACCGATTTCCTCCGCCAATCGCTCCCGAAAGCGCGCGAGGCGCGCGACCGCTTCGTCGAGGACCGCACCCTCCTTGGCGAAACACAGCCGGACGATAGGCGCCGGGCCGCCGCCCTCGCACAGCGCCGAAACGGGGATCGACGCCACCCCCGCCTCCCGCACCGCGCGCTCGCTGAACAGGCGGTCGTCGATCGCGAGTCCCGATGCCGCGAGGTCGACGCACAGGAACCATGTCGCCGCGCCGGGCAGGACGGCGAAGCCCGCGCCGGTCAAACCGTGCGCCAACCGTTCGCGGCCCGCGGCCCAGGCGGCGCGCTGCGGTGCGAACCAGCCCTCTGGCCGGTCCAGACCCTCGGCGACCGCCCATTGCAACGCCGGCGGCGTCGTGAAGGTCAGGAACTGGTGCGCACGGCCGATCGCGCGCGCCATGCCGGGCGAAGCGCAGAGCCATCCGACCTTCCACCCCGTCAGCCCGAATATCTTCCCCGCCGACCCGATCTTGACCACGCGCGCCGCCATGCCGGGCAGCGAGGCGAGCGACCGGTGCGCGATTCCGTCGAAGCGGACATCCTCCCACACCTCGTCGCAGATCGCGACCAGATCGTGCCGCCGGCACAGGCCGGCGATCATCGCAAGCTCGGCGGCGCTCGCGACCGTGCCCGCCGGGTTGAGCGGATCGTTCAGTACCAACGCCCGCGTGCGCGGCGTGATCGCGCGCTCCAGCGCATCGGCGTCATAGTGCCAGCCGGGCGGGCGAAGATGGACCGACACCGGCGTGCCGCCCGCCCGCCGGATCATCGGCGCATAGCTGTCATATGCGGGCTGGAACAGGATGACCTCGTCGCCCGGCCCGACCAGCGACAGGAAGGTGGCGGCAAGCGCCTCGGTCGCGCCCGACGTCACGATCACCTGCTCGCTCTCGAGGGCCATTCCCTGCCGCCGCGCATAGAAGCGGCAGATCGCCTCGCGCAGTTCGGGGATCCCCCAGGCCGGGGGATATTGCTGCGACCTTTCGTGCAGCGCGCGCACGGCGGCGTTCAGCATGTCGGGCGACGGCGGCCCGTCGGGAAATCCCTGCCCCAGATTGATCGCGCCGTGCGCGCGGGCGAGCCCCGACATATGCTCGAAGATCGTCGGCGCCATCGCGTCGTAAATCGGGTGAATGGCGGGCATCATGCTCCGGCGCGTCATGGGTGGCGGTCTGCACACGATGTTCGCACCGATGGACGCTGTAAAGGGGGCAGCCGTGCGTCGCCCCTTCGGGCAACCGGGCCGCGGACTCTATGCCCGCTGGACCTCCGGCTGCCGCTGGGCCCCGGCGGGGTCGTAAGCCGCCTTCATCCGGGCGAACATCATCACCTGGCTCGTCATGATGTCGATCTGCGCCGCGATACCCTCGTCGGTCAGCAGCCCGTCGGGATCGAACAGCGGCTGGCTGCTGTTCGCGGTGACCGCCATCGGGGTCGGCCAGCCGCGCAGCGCATGGGTGATCGAACGCAAGGTCGCGAGCGTGCTTCCCGCCGCCTGCCAGCCGCCCGCGACCGCGACCAGCCCGACGGCACGGCCATCGAAATAGGGCTGCGCGTCGGAGACGAGATCCTGCGCATAGTCGAGCGCATTCTTGACCACCCCCGACACGGTGCCGTGATAGGCGGGCGAGGCGACGATGATCCCGTCGGCATCGCGCAGCGCGCCGGTCAGCGCCTCTGCCTTCGCGCACCGCTCGCTATGGTGCGGGGCATAGAGCGGCAGGTCGATCGCTTCGCCCGCGAACAGCATCGTATCGGCACCCCGCGCCTCGCAGCGCGCAAGCGCGTGGCGAAGCAGCCGCTCTGCCGAGCCGCCGGTCGTGGCATTGCCCCCCAGCGCGACGATGTGCGGACGGCGGACGGAAACGGGACGATCGATCATCACGCTCTCCCTTAGTTGAAGGTCACCTGGCTACCGCCGCGCAGGAAGGCGATCGCGTTGCGGCGAAGGTGGTTGGTGCCGGGATTGAGGATCGGCTCGGGCGAATATTGCGCCAGATAGACGCGGCGCATGTTCGGGGTTGAATTCGATCCGGTCGCGTGGAGCGCAAGGCTGGAAAAGGCGACAACGCTGCCCGCAGGGACTTCGAGCGTCACACCCTCATCGTCGCCGGTGTAGCCGACCAGATCGTTGCTCCCCGGCTGACGGACGTGCGGGACGATGCCTTTGCGCGTCTCGGGCGCCTGCGAAAAGGGCATGATGCGCACGGTGCCGTTCGCCACCGTGGTATCGTCGAGCGTGCACCAGCAAGTGAGGTACGGCTTGTGGTCGGCGGGGCCGCCATTGCCGACGACATAGCCCGAATCCTGGTGCCAGCTGAACGGCATGCCTTCGCTGGCGCCCTTCACGACATATTGGTCGTAGAAGAAATAGGCGTCGTCGCCGAGCGTCGCGCGGCAGATGTCGGCCATCGTTTCGCTGAACAGCATCTTCCTGAGGTCGGGCTGCTTGCGCTGGCATTCGCCGGCGAAATAGCGCTTGCCCTTGTGGCTGATACCGTCGACCTCGACCCCCAAAGCGTCGAGCCGGGCGTCCTCGCGCTCGATGACGCGACCGCATTCCTCGCGCAGCAGGTCGAGCAGCGGGCCTTCGAGAATGCGTTCGAACACTGCATAGCCTTCGGTCGCGAACTGTTCGCGCTGAGCCGCGTAATCCATTTCCGTCTCTCCCGGATTTATCCGATAGCGACTCGATACCCCCAAATCGGCCATCGTATCCAATCGAATTGCATCCCTCAGCCATACGTCTATACTATGGCTCATGCGAATGAGGCAGGTCGAGGCGTTTCGCGCCGTGATGATAAGCGGGGGCATCACCGCCGCCGCGACGATGCTGAACATCAGCCAGCCATCGGTGAGCCGGCTGATCGCCGACATGGAGCGGGCCGTGGGGTTCCGGCTCTTCGACCGACGCGGCGCGCGCGTCCATCCGACCGCGCAGGCGCAGGCGCTGTACGAAGCGGTGCGGCGAAGCTACGCGGGGCTCGACCTGCTCGACCAGGCGGCGCGGCGTATCCGCGCGCACCCGGTCGGCACGGTGCGCATCGCGGCGCTGGCCGCCATCGCCATGTCGGTGCTGCCCGCGGTGATCGCGCGCTTTCGCATCCTCTATCCTGAGATCAAGATCACGGTCGAATCGCTGGGCCAGCGCGCGATCGAAGAACGCGTCTTCCTGGGGCAGGCGGACCTTGGCATCGGGGTCGATGCGCCGGGGCGCGAAGGCATCAGGTCGACGCTGCTCGCGCGCGCCGAATATGTCTGCATCCTGCCCGCGAACCACCCGCTTGCGGCGCGGCCGCAACTCGCGGTGGCGGATCTGGCGGGGGAGGAGTTCATCGGCCCGATGCACGAGGCCGACGCGCTGTGGAACGGGATCGACGCTGCGCTCGACCATTCGGGTATCCCGGTGTCGCGGCGGCTGGAGACGCAGCATTCGCAGATATTATATGCCTTCGTCGAGGCGGGGCTGGGCGTGTCGATCGCCGAACCGTTCAGCGCCCCGCTGTTCCACCGGCTGAACGTTGCGGTGCGCCCGATCGCGCCGCCGGTCTATCTCGATTTCGCACTGCTCGAGCCCGACATCGGACCAACGCCCGAGATCGTCGCGTGGCTGAATGCCGATGTGGCGCGCGAGACGACAGCGTGCCTCGCGCATGTGCGAAAGGTTGTGTCTTCCAATTAGGATCAGGCCGCCATGCGCAGCCGGTTCCGTCCCTCGCGCTTCGCCGCATAGAGTGCCTGGTCGGCGCGGTGGAGCAATTCCTCGGCGTCAAGCTCGCCGTCATAGACCGCCAGCCCGATGCTGACCGTCGCGGGCGGCAGATCGCCGCCGCCGTCGTCGGCCTCGATCGCCTTGCGCAGCCGTTCGGCGACCAGTTCGGCCGCCTGCGCGCTCGACCGCTGGAGGATGCACACGAACTCCTCGCCGCCGAAGCGCCCGACCATGTCCTCGTCGCGCAGCGACGCCTTGGCGCGCCGCGCGACGCGGCGGATCACTTCGTCGCCGACCGCGTGGCCGAACTCGTCGTTGATGCGCTTGAAATGGTCGATGTCGAAGATCGCGACCGCCAGCGGCGCCCCATGGTCGCGCGCGCCGACCATCGCCTTTTCGAGGAAGGCCAGCGTGTGGCGCCGGTTCGGCAGGCCGGTCAGCATGTCGGTGTTGGCGACCCGCTCGGCCGCGTTCCGCGCCGCTTCGAGGATGCGGGCATTCTCGACCGTCTCGGTGACGTCCTGCAGCGTTCCGAAGATGCCGACGGGCTTGCCGCCACGCCCCGTCTCGATCAGTCCGTGCGACTTGACGTGCCTGACCTCGCCGTCGGCGCGCCGCAGCCTGCCCTGATATTCGAAGGGCTGACCGGTTTTCACTGCCTCCCGCAAGATGCTTTGCGCGATTTCCCGGTCCTCGGGCAGATATTGCTCCATGCTGTATTCGACGTCGACTGGCGTGCCGGGGGCGAGCCCGTGGATGCGATAGGTCTGATCGGACCATTCGATCGCCCAGCGCACCAGGTCGACGCGCCAATGGCCGACGAGCGCCGCGGCTTCGGCCTGCAACAAGGAACGATTGCTCTGTTCGAGCCGCCTCGCCAGCCGCCGCTGGGCGACGAGCAGCGCGGCGAGCGGCAGCGTCGTGAACAGCATCGCGAGCAGGTAGAATTGCAGGAACAGGACGCGCGTCGTCCGATCGGCCTCGATCGCGGCCACCGGTCCCATTCCCTGACCGGTCAACAGCGAGGTAATGATCGTCACGATCAGCATCGCGGTCGCGGCGCCGAACGGGCCGACGCGATAGGCGGCGGCGACCACCGCGATACACGGCAGGAAGGTCGAGGGGAAATGCGCCTGCGAAAAGGCGATTGCGGTCACCGCGGCGGTGGCGGTCAGGATCAGCACCGCCTCGCCCTTCATCCGCGCCGGGGCGTGCTCCAGCGCCTTCGAGCCGATCAGCCGCGCCAGCGTCACGATCGGCGGCGTCACGATCAGAATGCCGAGCGCGACCGTCGTCAGCCACGACAGGAAGAAATCGAGGCTGCGCCCGCCCAGACTGGCGCCGACGAGCGCCGTCGCGATCGAGGCGCTGAGTGCGCTTGCCGACAGCGCGGCGATGCAGAAATTGGCGAAGGAGCGCGGGACCATGAACGACAGTTCGCCGGCTTCACGGCGGCGGATCAGCCACAGCGCGGTACAGGCCTCGCAGCCGTTGGCGACGGTGAAGGCGGCCGACAGGGCGAGGCTCGATCCGCCGAGCATGTTCGCGGCCAGGCTCGCCACGGCCATGCCGGCCAGCGACGCGAGGCGGGCATGGGCGGGCATCAGCAACAGCAGCGCGAGCAGGTAACCGCTCGGCGGCCACACCGCAGCAGTGTTGTCGGCCCCCTTGGTGGCATGGAGCGACACGGCGGCCAGCAGGAAATAGCCGAACGCCGTCAGCAGCGCCCATACCGCCACTTCGACTCGGGGAGAGTGCGACCGCGTCATGGGGTTACCCTAGGTCGACGCTGGCAAATAAAGCGCTAAGATTTTCCCCGTTTTGTACCATTTCGCCGCCATACCTCCCCCGGGCAGGCTGGGTCGCGGTGTCAGTCGACCCCGCCAAAGGTCATTCCGACCACCTGCTCGACCATCGCCTCGTCCCATTCTATGCGGCGGTCAAGCACCAGCATCGCAAGGCCGTGGACCAGCGACCAGGCGTGCAGCGCCGCGACATCGACCTTTTCTTCCAGATGGGGCAGCGATTGCTGGACGCCGGCGCGGAGCAGGCCATAGGCGACATCGCCGCCGTCGCTGCCCTTTTCCTGATAGCGTTCGGGCATCTGGCGCGTGAAGCTCAGGCGGAACACCGCAGGCTCGTCGTGCGCGAAGCGGACATAGGCGACGCCGATCGCCAGGAAGCCGGTGCGGCCGCCGCCGGCGCGCAGCCACGCCTGCGCCTGCAGCGCGCCGAGGCGGCGCAGCCCTTCGTCGGCGAGCGCGTCGAGCAGCGCCTCCTTGTCGGGAAAATGGCGGTAAAGCGCGGTCGCACTGACCCCGACGTCGCGTGCCAGCGCCCGCAGGCTGAGCTCGGCGCCGTCGCCTTCCTCCAGCCGCCTCAGCCCCGCCGCGATCACCGCCGCGCGCAAGTCGCCATGATGATAGGTGCCCGTGGTTTTCCCGCCGGCATTTTCCATGTTGACACTGTTATCTTGTTCGGCCATGTTGTCACCGTAAACATTCCGAGTCGTCCGCGCAACCCCCACACCGCGCGACACCTTCGTAACCTTCCACTTAAGGAGCATCGACATGGCGAGCAACGTAGAAAGCCTGATCCGCGGCGCGGTGAAGAAAGGCATCGGCGCCGTCGCCGACTTCAACCGCAAGCGCCTCCCCACCCCCGCCGACGCGCATCCCTATCTCACCGGTATCCACAAACCGATGGACGAGGAACTGACGCTGGAAGCGCTGCGCGTCGACGGCGAAATCCCCGCGGCGCTGACCGGCCGCTATCTGCGCAACGGCCCAAACCCGGCGGTCGCCCCCGATCCCGCGAGCTACCACTGGTTCACCGGCGCGGGCATGGTCCACGGCATCCGCATCGAAGGCGGCAAGGCCGACTGGTATCGCAACCGCTGGGTCCGCGGCACCGAAGCCTGCGCCGTGCTTGGCGAGGAAATCCCGGCCGGCCCGCGCGAGGAAAGCAACGACGCCCCGAACACCAATGTCATCGGCGTCGACGGCCGCACCTTCGCGATCGTCGAGGCGGGCGGCAAGCCCGTAGAGCTCGGCTATGAGCTGAACACGATCGCGCACAACCCGTTCGACGGGACGCTGAAGGGCCCGTACACCGCGCACCCGCACCTCGACCCCGCGACGGGCGAGATGCATTCGATCACCTACAAGGGCGACGACTTCAACACCGTCTGGCACGTCGTCGTCGACAGCAAGGCCCATGTGATCCGCGAGCTTGCCATCCCGGTCAGCGACGGCCCGTCGATCCACGACTGCGCGATCACCGAAAATTATGTGCTCGTCCTCGACCTGCCCGTCACCTTCTCGATGAAGCGCCTGCTCGCGGGCCATAGCTTCCCCTATGCGTGGAACGAGAAGCATCCCTCGCGCGTCGGCCTTCTCCCCAGGAAAGGCAACGCGGACGACATCGTCTGGATCCCGATCGATCCCTGCTATGTCTTCCACCCCGCCAACGCGTTCGAGACCGTGGACGGCAAGGTGATCGTCGATGTCGTCGCGCACGAGACGATGTTCGCGGAATCCACGCGTGGCCCCGACAGCCAGAAGGCGCAGATGGAGCGCTGGACGCTCGATCCGGTCGCGCGAACCTCGATGCGCTCCGTCATCCACGGCCATGCCCAGGAATTCCCGCGTTACGACGAGCGGCTGACCACCAAGCCCTATCGCTATATCTATACGATCGCGATTCCCGACGCGGCCAGGTCGGAATGGCAGCTCGCCGATACGCGGTTGTTCCGCCACGACCTCGATAAGGGCGTGACCGACATCCACGACTTCGGCCCCGGTCGCCATCCCGGCGAGTTCGTCTTCGTCCCGCGCAGCGAACAGGGCGCCGAGGATGACGGCTGGCTGATTGGCCTCGTCGTCGACATGAATGACGAGACCACCGATCTCGTCATCCTGAACGCCGACGATTTTACCGGGTCACCGCAAGCTGTGGTTCACCTGCCGCACCGTGTTCCGCCGGGATTTCACGGAAACTGGGTCGCGGATTGACCATATCGGGGCGCCTGATCAGCGCCTCGGTAACGCGCAGCGACCGCTCGTTGTCGACATCGATCGCCGTCGCCCCGTTGCTCACCAGCAGCGGGGCGATGTCGACTTTCAGGTGGCGCGAAATGCGCTGGAAGATGTGGTGGATCGGCCCGAGCCCGAAGCGGAAGCGCAGCAGGTTGACAAGGCCGAAGGCACGGATGATGCGGACGGGCTTCTTGACGAACTGACCACCGCCGCGAAACGCCTCGGCCGCGCGGAGCGCCGACCGGTCGCCGATCCAGTAGGCGTTGCAATTCGAGACCGCGACGTCGGAAAATTCATAGAAGCGCCGCTGCCCCTCGGGATGAACCGCGAGCACATCCTCGCGCCGTGCGAGCGCGACCCCCGCCCCGACGCCGAGCCGCGCCGCCTCGGCGCCGATCTCGGTGATCGTCGCGGGGGTCAGCAGGCAATTGTCGGCCGTGGTGATGAACAGCGGAAACTCGGCCTGTTCGGCAACCGCCAGCACCGAGTCCGCCAGATTGTCGGCCGCTGACACAATCGTCAGCCGGTCGCCCAGTCGCTCGACCACCTCGTCGGCAAGGTCATCAAGCAGTTTATGATGATGCGTCGAGACGAAGATATGCGCGGCATTGGTCTGCGCCGCGCTGTCGAGCACATGCGCGATCATCGGGCGGCCTGCGACCGGAACGAGGCATTTGTCGCGAACGCCATGCGCCTCGGCCAGCGCGTCGACCGCGCCCGGGCGGCGCCCCGCGAGGATCAGGATCGAGCCGCTCATGCCGCATTCCTCCGCGCAAAGCCTACAAGCTGGCGAATCATGCTCTCGGCCACGATCGTCTCGATCAGGTCGGCCTGGGTGAAACCCGCGGCGATCGCGGCGCGGCCGAACACCTTCTCCGACCAGAGATTGCAGTTGAGATTGACTTCGAGAAGCCGGATTTCGCCCGTCGCGAAATCGACACGAAATTCGAAGCGGCCATAGTCGAAGGGCCGGAAAACCTCCGCCATCTCCATCGTATAGCGAACGAGCCGCGCACCGACCTCGGCGTCGTCGAACAATTTGAGACTGTATTTCTGGCTACGGTCGACGAGGTCGCGCTTTTCCTGATAGGTACGCAGGTGGCTCGGGTCGGCCTGTTCAAATATCATCATCGGCAACATTGCGGGGACGCCATCGGTCGTGATGACGGGCACCTCTACGTCGCTCCCCTCGATAAACGGTTCCACGATCGCGTCATGATCCAGCGCATGAATTTCAGCGACCGCCTGCGCGAGTTCGCTGCGGTCTTGCGCGTCGCGAATACCCCACGAGGCCGAGCTGTTGTTCGGCTTGATCACCCAGCGCCGCGCAGGCGGGCATCGTGCAACGTCGACCGGCGCGCCGCGGCGAAAAAGCGACCAGGGCGCGGTCGGAATACTCCGCGCCGCCGCTTCCAGCTTGGTCAGATGCTTGTCGTCTGAGAGCCCGCGGATGATTGGCGACGCCCCGACATAAGGCATCCCCAGCCGGTTACAGAGCAGCGGCAGGAGCATCTCCGAATTAAAGAAGCCGCCCCTGTTGAGCAGCGGGAAGACGAAATCGGCGTCGGGCCTCGCGAATAGGTCGGCATAGTCATCCGCGATGACGAGCGGTATCCCCAGCGCCTCGAGTATCTCGCGCGTCTCGCGATGATAAAGCGCGTGATTGCCGTCGTCGGGATGCAATCCGCCGGTCCAGCGCGCATGTTTGGCGATGAAAAGGAGCCGCTGCGTGTCGCGCAGGCGTTCGGGGAGCCGGGTCGGCACGAGGTCGGTGGTTCGCATGTGACGGATTCACCATGGCAAGGTTGCACCGCGATGACTTTTCAATGACCGGGCTGACACCAAACCGCCAAATCAGTGTCATCCTGCGCCGGTAGTTTGCAGCAAATCTCCTCCGTTCCGGATAGCTCCCCATGCTCCTGAATTCGCAAAGTTTAGACTACGCCTCCTCGCGCGCGCGCACCCGATACTCGGCGCGCCTCACCTCCGCGCTGGTCAGTGGAGGCGACGGACGCATCCGGCTAGATGCGCAGGGGCGCAATCAATATCATGCGAGCGCCGCGCCGAGCGACGCGCTCGCCTATGGCTCATCGACCATCAGCAGCATTTCAGCCCACGCATTCGACATGCTGATCGGCCACTGGCGCGACCGGCTCGACCAGCCGGTGGCGAGCGCCGACTATATCGAGGGGCTGGGCGCGATCCGCGAACGGCTCGGCGATTATTTCGGCCTCGCGGGCGAGGCCGCGATCGTCTTTGCAGCGTCGGGAACCGATCTGGAATATGTCGGTCTCGCCGCCGCTTATGACGGTCATCCCTTGACCGCGGTGCTGCTTGGCCGTGACGAAGTCGGCAGCGGCTGCGTCCATAGCGCCGCCGGCCGCTTTTTCGCAGGAGAAACCGCAACCGGCGCGCGCGTCGTCGCGCAAGCTGCGATCGACCCGGCATTCGCCGGTACCGAACTGATCGACGTCGCGGTGCGCGACGCAACAGGCAATCCGCGCGCTTCGGCAGCGGTGACCGCCGAACTGTCGCTCCATATCGAGCGTGCGGCGGCGCACCGGCGGCGCGCGGTCGTGCACGTCGTGCACGGATCGAAGTCCGGGCTGACCCTTCCCGCGCTCAACGATGTCGAGCGACTCGTCGCGACGCATGGTGATGCGATGACGATCGTCGTCGATGCCTGCCAACTCCGCATTACCCCGGCGGTGGTCCGCCGGTATATCGCGCTCGGCTGCGTGGTATTGATGACCGGATCGAAATTCGCTGGCGGTCCGCCGTTCAGCGGCTTTGCGCTGGTTCCAGCCTCGGCGCGGGATCGAGCGCAGCCTTTGCCGGAAGGATTTCGGCGCCTTTCAAATCGCGCCGAGTGGCCCGCGGATTGGCCCGGCGCCGATCGCCTGCACGCGACGGGCAACTTCGGACTCCTGCTTCGTCTGCAAGCAGCGCTCTTCGAAATGGAGCGCTTTGCCGCGCTGCCCGAGGACCGCGTTGCGCATGTCGCCGCGCGGTTTGGCCACCATGTGATGCGCCTCGTTGAACGGCTCGAACTCGCCGAGGTGCCTGGCGCCGGGACGAGTTGCCTCGCAACCGAGACGCTTCGCACGCTCGATCTGTCGGCGCGTTGGCCGCAATGCGATTTCGATGCAGCGAAAGACATGCACGCGCTGATCGCGTGCCAGACGCGGCAGTGGCTGGGGCAGGAAATCCGGCTCGGCCAGCCGGTGAAGACCCACCCGCTTTTCGATGGCCGGATCGCGGGTACGCTCCGCCTGTCGCTTTCGATGCCGTTGCTCACCGAGCTGGCCGGGCTGCCGGACGGCGCGCTTGATGCGCGTCTCGATCGCGACATGTCACTCATCGGCGCGGCGATCTCGACCGCAGGCGCGGTGCGCTTCGCGGCGCCACGGCCCGCCCCTGTCGATTGAGCAGGTAAGCGATCCGGAACATGACGAACGGGACCGGAATCTTCGCCGCGCCGTCCGGCCGGCACGGCTCGTCGTGGAATCCGCCGCATTTTTGCAGCACTTTCCGACTGCCGCTCGTTTGTCCCTCGCTATGACGAAAAATCTCCCCCTCTCCCGCTCCGCCACGAGCGCGATTGCCGCGTTCCTGGCCCTGTCCACCCCCACTGCTTTCGCGCAGGAAGCGCCGGTCGTCCCGATGACGCCGCCGGTCGCCGAACCGGCGGCGCCGCCGACCGTGCAGCCGCCGAGCCCCACGGCGCCGACCGCCGCGCCTACCGCCGCCGAGCCAGCGGCGCCGCCGCCGGTGATCCGTGTCCCGACGGTGATCGAAACGCCGCCGGCGCCGAAGGCCGCCGAACCGCGCGCCGCCGCCGCTCCGGCCCGCGAGGCGCGTCCGGCGCCGCGCCAGCGCGCTGCGGCCCCGGCTCCGGTCCGGGCGCGCGCCGCCGTGCCGACCGAACCCACTGCCCCGGTGCTGACCGAGGAGGTCGCACCCATCGCGGCACCGGTCGCCAAGCCCGTCCAGCCGATCGCCGAACCCGCCCCGGTGCCGGTCGAGAAGGTGGCGACCGGCGGCGACAGCTTCCCTTGGGAAATCGCCGGTGGCCTTGCCGCGTTGCTGGTTGCGGGCGCCGCAGGTTTCGCGCTGATGCACCGCCGCCGCGCCGCGACCGAAGTCTGGGAATTCGACGAGAGCCATCGCAGCGCCGAATGGGTGCCGTCGGCCGAACCGGCCTTTGCCCGCGAGGAAATTGCCCGCGCGGACATCGCCGCGGCCTCCGTCGCCGAGCCTGTGCCCGCGCAGCCGGTCACCGCCGCCGCGACCGGCTTCACCCCGGTGCCGACCCGCAGCATGGGTCGCCACGAAGCGCTTGCCATGGCGGGTCCGACGCCGGACAATCCGTTCACGACGCTGAGCAAGCGCCTTGCCCGCGCCCGGTTCCTCGATCGCCAGGAACGCGCCGACTATGACGCGGCGCTGGCGACGAGCCAGCCGCAGACCGAACAGGCCCCGGTGCGCAAGCCGGTCAGCGCGTGGGAAATCTCGCAGCGTCAGACCGTCCCCGCCCCCGCCGAGCAGGAGGTCCGCCGCCTGCAGCCCGGAGGCATCCGCAAGGATCTGAAGCCCGGCTGGACGCGCAACTGATCCGCCCGCTCGCGGGCCAATGAAAAAGGGCGGCGCCGCGAGGCACCACCCTTTTTCTTTGTCGCAAGCACGGCGGGCGAACCCGCCGGACCCGAACCGAATTACTTCAGTTCGACGGTCGCGCCGGCGGCGAGAAGCTTAGCCTTCAGCTCTTCAGCTTCAGCCTTGTTCACGCCTTCCTTGACGGCCTTCGGCGCGCCTTCGACGAGCGCCTTGGCTTCGCCGAGGCCCAGACCGGTGATCGCACGGACTTCCTTGATCACGTTGATCTTGTTGCCGCCGTCACCCGTCAGGATGACGTCGAATTCGGTCTGCTCTTCAGCAGCCGGGCCGGCAGCGGCAGCGGCCGGAGCGGCAGCCACAGCAGCGGCAGCCGAAACGCCCCACTTTTCTTCGAGCATCTTCGAAAGGTCAGCCGCTTCCAGAACGGTCAGCGCCGACAGGTCTTCAACGATCTTTGCGAGATCAGCCATGTTCATTCTCCATCAGAACCGGGATATCCCGGTAGGTAGTTTCAAGGTTAGTTCGAAATCACGCTGCTTCTTTGGCGGCATATGCGCCAAAAACCCGCGCCAGCTGACCCGCCGGGGCTGCGGCAATCTGCGCAACCTTGGTGGCCGGAGCCTGCACCAGACCGATGATCTTGGCACGCAGCTCGTCGAGCGAGGGAAGCGAAGCCAGCGCTTTCACGCCATTCACGTCGAGGACCACGTCGCCCATGCCGCCGCCAACGATTTCAAGCTTGTCGTTGGTCTTGGCAAATTCCACGGCGATCTTCGCAGCCGAGACCGGGTCGGTCGAGGTTGCAAGGGCCGTGGGACCGGTCAGCAGGTCGCCGATACCGGTGTAGGACGTGCCATCGAGCGCGATTTTGGCAAGACGGTTCTTCGTGACGCGAAAGTCGGCCCCTGCGTCGCGCATCTGCTGGCGCAGAACCGTCGACTGGGCGACGGTCATGCCGAGGTTGCGGACGACCACAACCGAGGCGGCATTTGCCAGCGTAGCGTTCAGCGAGGATACGGCTTCGGCCTTTTCCGTACGATCCATGCCTATACTCCACTCATCTGCCCGGATGCGCGGGGCGCCGAAACGCACGCGCCGCCGGGCGGCTAACACACGCTAAGACAGACGCAAGCCAAGGCTCGCCTGTCCTTCACGCAACGATGTCCGATGGGGTCGGTCAAGCCGCTTGCGCCTGCATCGCAGGCGGGCGACCGATAAAAGACTGTTCCCCGTCTCGGCTGGAAATTAAGAAGGGCAGATTCCCTTCACCAACTGTCTCGGACGGAATTGCCGCAGGAGAACCCGCGGCAACACGGGGGCGCTCATAGCGGGAATGGGCGGGGAGTCAAGGAAATCGGCGGAAGTTGGCTAACTTCGCGCACATCGCGACGGTTGCCCCTTGCAAAGTCTGTTTTACGATATATCTTAGATACATCGAATCGCATGAAGGAGTTTGCTATGCGACATGGAATGAACCGGCATGGCTGCGGCGAGCGCCATGCCATGCATCGGATGATGCGCGAGGCGATGCGGCATGGAATGCGCGGGGGCGGCCGCGGTTTCGGATATGGCTTTGGCGGGCGCCACGGGCGCGGCGACGACGACGGCCGCGGCCGGCGCCGGCGGATGTTCGACAGCGGCGAGCTGCGGCTCGTGCTGTTGAAGCTGATCGCCGACGAACCGCGCCACGGATACGATTTGATCCGCCAGATCGAGGAGCTGACCGGCGGCGCCTATGCGCCGAGCCCGGGCGTGATCTACCCCACCCTCACCCTCTTGGGCGACATGGGGCTGATCGAGGCGGCCGACAGCGACGGCGCCAAAAAGCTGTTCGCGATCACCGCAGCCGGCCAGGCCGAACTCGACGCGAACAAGGACGCGGTCGAGGCGCTGATCGCCCGGCTGGCCGAGGTCGGCGACGAGCGCCAGCGCACCGACAGCGCCTCGGTCCGCCGCGCGATGGGCAATCTCCGCGCCGTGCTGATGAACCGGCTGGGCGACCGCGACCTCGACGAGCCGACGCTGCACGCCGTCGTCGCGCTGATCGACGAGGCCGCGCAGAAGATCGAGCGGCTGTGATGGCAAATGTCGTCGCCAACGTCCCGACCGGGCACGCGAGCAAATATCTGCAGCAGCTGTGCAAGCACTGGCAGCATAGCCTGCCGGTCGAATTCACCGCCGATCATGGCACCGTGACCTTCCCCAAGGATGCACGCGGTGCCACCTGGGCTGGCGACGCGCTGGTCACCTTCGATGCGGGCGCCGACGCGCTGACGGTGCGCATCGATGCCAGCAGCGACGCGCATGTCGAGGCGATGACGGGCGTGGTGGCCCGGCACCTCGACCGGTTTGCGTTTCGGGAAGCGCCTTTGGCGTTCGACTGGCAGCGCGTTTCATCCTAAAGCAGCAGGCGAGGTGGGAGAATCGGCAAAATTTGCCAGTTTCTTCGTCAAGGAAAGGAAATTCCGTGTCCGAACCTCAAGGTCTGCTTTGCCCCCCCTGCCGCGTAAATTTGACGATGTCGGAGCGTCAGGGGATCGAGATCGACTATTGCCCGCAGTGCCGCGGCGTCTGGCTCGACCGCGGCGAGCTCGACAAGATCATCGAGCGCAGCGAAGGCGCCGGAGCGCCGCCCCCGCGGCAGGCCGCGCCGCAGCCGCAATATCGCGAGCCGCGCTATGACGACGATCGACACTATGCAAAGCCCTACAAGAAGAAGAGCTATACGAAGAGCTTCCTCAGCGATCTGTTCGATTGACCGAGCATTCCTCCCTGTGCCGCAGGCATGGGGAGGTGGCAGCGCGGAGCGCTGACGGAGGGGCGATGACGCTGCCCCTCCACCACGCGCTCCGCGCGCGGTCCCCCTCCCCACCGCTTCGCGGCAGGGAGGATCCTATCCCGCCACGGCATTTCGCCGCGCGTAGGCGAAATAGACCGCCAGCCCGGCAAGGTTCCAGATGCCGAACCAGATCTGCGTCTTCGCCGGCAGGCTGAGGAAAAGATAAAGACAGCCGAGCACCGCGATCCCGCCGACGACCCAGGGCATCGGCGTGCGGAAGGTGCGCGGCGCGTCGGGCGCGCGGCGGCGCATGATGAGCATGCACAGCGACACCGCGGTGAAGGCCGCGAGGGTCCCCGCGTTGGCGAGCGCGGCGAGTTCGTCGAGCGGAATGAAACCCGCGAGGATCGCGACGACGATCGCGGTAAAGATGGTGATGCGCACCGGCGTCCCGCGGCCCGACAGCCTGGCGAGCCCCTTGGGAAGCAACCCGTCGCGCGCCATGGTGAAGAAGATGCGGCTCTGCCCGAAGAAGAAGGCGAGGATCACCGTCGGCAGCGCCACGATCGCCGAGATGGCGAGATATTTCGCGGCAAGCGGCTGGCCGAGTTCGCGCAGGATCAGCGCGAGCGGTTCGGGGCTGTTGGCGAATTTGCTGTAGGAAATCGCACCGACCGCCGCGACGGCGACGAGGATATAGATCGCGACGCAGGCGAGCATTGATCCGACGATCCCGATCTTGAGGTCGCGGTCGGGATCCTTCGCCTCCTCGGCCGCGGTCGCGATCGCATCGAAGCCGTAGAAGGCGAAGAAGATGATCGCAGCGGCCGCCATGATCCCGCGCTCGACGCCGTCGGGGGCGACATGCTTTGCAAAGCCGAAGGGGCTGAAGGGTTCGAGGTTCGCGGCGTCGAACGCCGGCAGCGCGACCGCAACGAAAACGGCGAGCGCGATGATCTTCACAACGACGAGGATCGCGTTGACGGTGGCACTCTCGCGCGTGCCATAGAGCAGCATCCCCGCGACCACCGCGATGATCGCAATCGCGGGCAGGTTGACGATCCCGCCAAGCTCG
Organism: Sphingopyxis sp. Geo48; assembly: GCF_949769155.1. Lineage (NCBI taxonomy): Bacteria > Pseudomonadati > Pseudomonadota > Alphaproteobacteria > Sphingomonadales > Sphingopyxidaceae > Sphingopyxis > Sphingopyxis sp. Geo48. Next base: position 978,154 of record NZ_CATKPA010000002.1, read on the forward strand.
GGCCCCTGCATCAGGTCCATCGGCACGTTCGCCCACGCCTGCAGCAGCGGCGCGGCATAGCCCGACCAGCCGACCGCGACCGCGCTGACGACAAGCGAATATTCGAGGATCAGGCTCCAGCCGACGATCCACGCGATCAGCTCGCCGATCACGACATAGCTGTAGGTGTAGGCGCTGCCCGATGCGGGAATCATCGTCGCCATTTCGGCATAGGCGAGCGCGGCGCAGGCGCAGATCAGCCCCGCGACGAGGAAAGAGACGATCACGGCTGGCCCCGCCTTGTCGGCGCCGACGCCGATCAATGTCAAAATGCCGGTGCCGACGATCGCGCCGACTCCGAGCGCAACGAGGTGCGGCCAGCTGAGCGTCCGCGCGAGCCCGTGCCCCTCCTGCTGTTCCGGAACGATGGTCTTGCGACGCAGCAGGCTGTCGGTCATTCGGGCTCCCCTTAGGCTATGGCCCGCTTGTAAGGGAGTGACGCGTCAGCGCAAGATAATGACGACGGCGGAGGCTGGGATGGACCGGCCGTGGCATCGCGCGCCATGGCGGGCATGGTTCTCTGCGGGCGGCGGGAATGGCAGGACCATCAAGGTCGCCTTCCGGGCTTTAGCTGCCCTTTGCGGCCGATCTGGCTTTAATGACCGGGAACGACCGAAATAAGCCGTCGCCCCCGCGCAGGCGGGGGCCGCTGTCGGTTTACGCTGCGGCGCAGGAAAAGGCCGATGGCGGC
>NZ_CATKPA010000003.1:0-521881 GCF_949769155.1 Sphingopyxis sp. Geo48
AGTCACGCAGCGACGGCTTCCTCGCTCCGGCTCGCGGCGGCTTCGAGCATCCGCTTCTCGAGGCTTTTGACGCGCGCGGCGCTGTCGATCTTGTCGCCGATCAGGTCGGTCACGTAAAAAGTGTCGACCGCGCGCTCGCCATAGGTCGCCACATGCGCCGAGTGCACCGTCACCTTCGACTGGAAGAGCGCGTAGGCGAGCTGGTTCAGCAGCGCCGGGCGGTCCTGCGCATTGACCTCGATCACCGTGAAGCGGTTCGACGCCTTGTTGTCGACGAAGACGCTGGGGGCGACGCGGAAGGCCTCGGCGCGGGTGCGCGGCAGCGCGCGCGCTTCGAGTTTCGGAAGCAATTTCTGGCGGTTGGCGAGCGCATCCTCGATCGCCCGCGTCAGCCGGCCGATCTGTCCCTCCTCTGCGAACGGGCGGCCGAGCGGATCCTGGACGAGGAAATTGTCGAGCGCGAGACCGTCGCGCGTCGTGTGGATGCGCGCGTCGATGATGTTGCCGCCGGCGAGGTGGATGCCCCCCGCCATGCGGTAGAAGAGCCCCGGATGGTCGGCGGCGAGCACCATCACCAGGGTCGCGCCGCGATCCTCGTCGGGCACCGCCGCGATGTGGAGCGGCGCGTCGCCCGCGGCCTGGATATGGCGAAGATTGGCGGCGATCACCTCGACCGGTTCGGCGATCCAATAGCTTTCGGGCAGGCGCTTGACGAGTTTGGCGAACGCCTTCTCGTCGTCGCCCAGCAGATCGGCGACCGCCTCCTTCTTCGCCTCGATCCGCGCCTCGCGCCCGCGCTGCTTGTGCCCGAGGCGCAGCACTTCCTCGGCCGCGTCGTACAGTTCGGTAAGAAGTTGGCGCTTCCAGCTGTTCCAGACGCCGGGGCCGACCGCGCGAATATCGACGACGGTGAGGACGAGCAGCAGGCGCAGACGCTCGGGGCTTTGCACGACCTGTGCGAAATCGAGGATCGTCTTGAAGTCGGCAAGGTCGCGCTTGAACGCCGTCGCCGACATCAGCAGGTGATAGCGCACCAGCCACGACACCGTCTCGGTCTCGGCATCGCTCAGCCCCAGTCGCGGGCAGACGCGCAGCGCAAGCTCGGCGCCGAGCACGCTATGGTCGCCGCCGCGCCCCTTGGCGATATCGTGGAGCAGCACCGCGACATAGAGCACGCGCCGCGAATGGATCTGGTCGAGGATTGCGGTCGAAAGCGGATGGTCGTCGGAGAGGCGCCCCTGCTCGATATCGGCGAGCAGCCCGATCGCGCGGATCGTATGCTCGTCGACCGTATAATGATGATACATGTCGAACTGCATCTGCGCGACGACACGGCCGAAATCGGGCACGAAACGGCCGAACACCCCGGCCTCGTTCATCCAGCGCAGCACCGTTTCGGGATCGCGCGGCGAGGTGAGCACGTCGAGGAACAGCTCGTTCGCGCGGGGGTTGCGACGAATTGCCTTGGTCTCGATCAGCTTCGCGTCGTGGCGCGCCTGCCGCATCGCCTGCGGATGGATTTCGAGGCCATGCTTGTCGGCGAGCGCGAAAATCTCGACCAGCCGCACCGGATCCGCTTGGAAGAAATCGTCCGACGGCAGCGCGAGCCGGCCGCGGTCGAGGACGAAGCCGTGGAGCTTGCCCGGCCGCCGTCGCAGGGTCGGCAGGAAGCGCCGCCCGCGCGCCGCCATCTGCTCGTCGAGATGCGCAAGGAAGGTGCCGGTGACGTCGCCGACCGCCTTCGCATGGATGAAATAGAGCTGCATGAAGCGCTCGACCGCGCTTTTGCCGGGACGCTCGGCGAAGTTCATCCTCTGCGCAATCTCGCGCTGGAAGTCGAAGGTCAGCCGGTCCTCCGCCCGCCCGGCGAGGATGTGGAGGTGGCAGCGCACCGCGAGCAGGAAATTCTCGGCGCGTTCGAACTGCCTGAGCTCGCGGCTCGTCAGCAGCCCCGCGTCGACCAGCTCGGGCACCGTGCGCACGCGGTGGATGAACTTGCCGATCCAGAAGAGCGTGTGAAGGTCGCGCAGCCCCCCCTTCCCTTCCTTCACATTGGGTTCGACGACATAGCGCGAATCGCCCATGCGCTTGTGCCGTTCGTCGCGTTCGGCAAGCTTTTCGGCGACGAACGCGCGCGCGTTGCCCGCGACGACCTCGGCGTCGAAGCGCGCGCTCGCCTGATCGTAAAGCTCGCGATCGCCCCAGATGAAACGCGCCTCCAGAAGTGCGGTACGGATCGTGAGATCATCCTTCGCGGCGCGGATCATCTCGTCGAGCGAGCGCGAGCTGTGCCCGACCTTCAGCCCCAGATCCCAGAGAGTATAGAGCTGCGCCTCGATCACCTGCTCGGTCCAGCTCGTCTGCTTGAACGGCGTCAGGAAGCCGATATCGATGTCGCTGAACGGTGCCATTTCGCCACGGCCATAGCCGCCGACGGCGATCAGCGTGATGCGCTCGCCCGCCGAGCGATTGCCCGAGGGATAGAGATGGCCGACGGTGAAGTCGTGGCTGAGGCGGACGATCTGGTCGATCAGGAAGGCGGTCGCGTTTGCCGCGACGCGCCCCGACGAGGGGTGCGCGAGCAGCCGCCGGTTGATCTCCGCGCGTCCCTCTTCGAGCGCGGTCTTGAGCAGGGCTACCATCGCCGCGCGGCGCTTGCCGGTATCGCTCGTTTCGCCCGCGATCTCGCCGAGCCGGTCGGACAGCGCGCGCCGATCGATGATCGCGCGGCGGCCCTCAAGATTGTCGAAGATGTCGCTCATCGCTCGTCCGCCACGATCTGCTTCAGCCGGTAGAGCGCATCGAGCGCCTCGCGCGGCGCGAGTGTGTCGGGTTCGATGCCCGCGAGCGCGTCGCGGAGCGCGTCCTTCGCGGCGGCGGGCGCTTCCGCCAGCGTCGCGGCGAACAGCGGCAGGTCGTCGAGCCCCGCGGCGAGCCCGCCGGTCTTCTCGCGCCCCGCTTCGAGCTTCGCGAGCACCGCCTCGGCGCGCTTGACGACACCCGCAGGAACGCCGGCAAGCCGCGCGACGGCAAGGCCGTAGCTGCGGTCGGCGGGCCCTTCAGCAACTTCGTGGAGCAGCACCAGATCGCCCTGCCACTCGCGCGCGCGGACATGGTGGAGCGAGAGCGCGTTCAGCGTCTCGGCGAGGCGCGTGAGCTCGTGATAGTGCGTCGCGAAGAGGCAGCGGCACTTGTTGACCTCATGCACCGCCTCGACCACCGACCAGGCGAGCGCGAGCCCGTCATAGGTCGAGGTGCCGCGCCCGACCTCGTCGAGGATGACGAAGCTCTGCGGCGTCGCCTGCGCAAGAATCGCCGCGGTTTCGACCATCTCGACCATGAAGGTCGAACGCCCCCGCGCGAGATTGTCGCTCGCGCCGACACGGCTGAACAGCCGGTCGACGAGCCCGAGCCTCGCCGACGCCGCGGGGACGAAACCACCCGCCTGGGCGAGCACGACGATCAGGGCATTCTGGCGGAGAAAGGTCGATTTACCGCCCATGTTCGGGCCGGTCACGAGCCACAGCCGGTCGGCTTCGGAAAGCGAGACATCGTTGGGGACGAAACGCTCGCCCGCCTTCGCCAGCGCAGCCTCGACCACCGGGTGCCGCCCGCCGGAGACATCGAGGCACGGCGTGTCGGCAAGGTCGGGGCGGCACCAGTTGTGGCTCATAGCATGATCGGCGAGCGCGGCGGCGACGTCGATACGCGCGAGGACGTCGCAGCTCGCGGCGATCGCCTCGCGGCGGGAAACAGCGGCTTCGGTGAGGGCTTCGAGATGCGCGGCCTCGGCGGCAATGGCGTGGACGCCCGCCTGGGTGACGCGGCTCGCGGCTTCGTGAAGGTCAGACGAGTTGAAGCGCACGACACCTGCGAGCGTCTGGCGGTGGGTGAAGCCCGATTCGGGCGCCATCAGCGCGTCGGCGTGCTTCGCGGGCACCTCGACATGATAGCCGAGCACGCCATTGTGGCGGATCTTCAAGGAGGCGATGCCGGTACGGTCGCGATACTGCGCTTCGAGTGCGGCAATCGCCTTGCGACCGTCGCGCGCGGTTTCGCGCAGCGCGTCGAGCGCGGCGTCATAGCCCTCGGCGACATAACCGCCCTGCACGGCATCGACCGGCGGGGTTTCGATCAGCGCGCGCGTCAGTTCGTCGACGAGTGCGCCATGACCGTCGAGGCCCGGAAGCAGCCGCGCAAGCAAGGGCGGCAGGTCGGGGCGGCGGGCAAGCCGCTCGCGCAAGAGTCGCGCGCCGCCCAGCGCATCGCGAAGCTGTGCGAGGTCGCGCGGCCCGCCGCGCCCCGCGACGAGGCGGCCGAGCGCACGCCCGGCGTCAGGCAGCGCGCGCAGGGCGGCGCGAAGCTCGCCGCGCCAGAGTGCATCGCGGGCAAAGCCATCGACGAGGTCGAGCCGGTCGAGGATCGCCGCTTTGTCGATCAGCGGACTCGCCAGATCGTCGGCGAGCAGCCGCGCCCCCGCGGCGGTAACGGTGCGGTCGATCGTGCCGAGCAAGCTGCCGTCGCGCCCGCCCGCCATCGTGCGGACGAGTTCGAGGCTTTCGCGCGTCGCGGCGTCGATCGCCATGCGGCCCGACGCCTGATGCTTCAGCGGCGGCTGGAGGAAGATCGGCTGCCCGGTCGCGACATGATCGAGATAGGCGACGAGCGCGCCCATCGCGGCGAGCTCGCCGCGGCCGAACTGGCCGAAGCCGTCGAGCGTCTGGACGCCGAAGAAAGTCTCGAGGCGCTTTTGCGCCGCCGTGCTCCAAAAATCGGATTGCGGACGCCGCACGACCTGCCGCGCGACCCATTCGGGTACCGCGTCGGCGCTCTCGGTCACCAGAAGCTCCGACGGCGCCAGCCGCGCGAGTTCGGCGTCGACCTGTTCGGGGCGCACCGCAACGACCTCGAACCGCCCGGTCGAGATATCGGCGGCGGCGATCGCGACCTCACCCTCGCTGCCGACCTGCGCGAGGGCGGCGAGGCGGTTCGCGCTGCGGCCTTCGAGCAGCGCCTCCTCGGTCAGCGTCCCCGCGGTCACGAAACGCACGATGTCGCGCGCAACGAGCGCCTTCGATCCGCCGCGCGCCTTGGCCTCGGCGGGCGTTTCGACCTGCTCGGCTATGGCGACGCGGTGCCCCGCCTTGATCAGCCGCGCGAGATAAGATTCGGCCGAATGGACGGGCACGCCGCACATCGGCACCGGCTCGCCGCCATGTTCGCCGCGCGAGGTCAGCGCGATGTCGAGCGTCGAAGCCGCCGCCTTCGCATCGTCGAAAAACAGCTCGAAGAAATCGCCCATGCGGTAGAAGAGCAGGCAGTCGCCCGCCTTCGCCTTCAGCGACCAATATTGCGCCATCATCGGCGTCGCCGCGGGATGGGCGGCGGGTGCGGCGTTGCTGTTGGCGGCGGTGCGGGCGGTGGCGGACATCGCACCCTGCTTAGTGATTGGGGGCAGCAAGGCAAGGCGCGGGTCGCGAATGGCGGCTTTGGGGTGGATTCCAGACATTCGTCACCCCGGACTTGATCCGGGGTCCACGACTTCAACGCCGCGATGGATCCCGGATCAAGTCCGGGATGACGAAGAAAGGAATATCCTCCCTGCGGCGCAGCCGTGGGGAGGGGGACCGCTCGCGAAGCGAGTGGTGGAGGGGCCGCAACCTCGCGTCATTTGCCCCTCCGTCAGCGCTTCGCACTGCCACCTCCCCATGGCTTCGCCACGGGGAGGAACCAAACGGCAACCTTCGGTCGCTCCCAGTCGTTCGCAACCCTTGCGCCTGGACGCCACCCGAGTTTGCAACATTGCCGGTTACAATTCGCCCCGGTGGCGCTAGGGGAATCGGAAACGGGCGCGCGGTCTGGAAACACGAAACAGGGGACAAGGAATGGACAGCGGCAGCAAGGTGCAGTTTTCGGATCGTGAGGCCCTGCTCTACCACTCATATGGGCGGCCCGGGAAAATCGAGATCGTCGCCTCGAAACCGATGGCGACGCAGCGCGACCTTTCGCTCGCCTATTCGCCCGGCGTCGCGGTGCCCGTGCTCGCAATCGCCGAGGATCCGGGGAGCGCCTATGACTATACGGTCAAGGGGAACCTCGTCGCCGTCATATCGAACGGCACCGCGATCCTCGGCCTCGGCAATCTGGGCGCGCTCGCCTCGAAGCCGGTGATGGAGGGCAAGGCCGTCCTGTTCAAGCGCTTCGCCGACGTCGATTCGATCGACCTCGAAGTCGCCACCGAAGATCCGCAGCGCTTCATCGAGGCGGTCGAACTGCTCGAGCCGAGCTTCGGCGGCATCAACCTCGAGGATATCGCGGCGCCGAACTGCTTCATCATCGAAGCGGCGCTGAAAGAAAAGATGAACATCCCGGTGTTCCATGACGACCAGCATGGCACCGCGATCATCACCGCCGCCGGCCTGATCAACGCCTGCCACCTGACCGGGCGCGACCTGTCGACGGTCAAGGTCGTCGTCAACGGCGCCGGCGCGGCGGCGATCGCCTGCACGGCGCTGATCAAGGCGCTGGGCGTGCGGCACGAGAATGTGATCATGTGCGACCGCAAGGGCACCATCTATCAGGGCCGCACCGAGGGCATGGACCAGTGGAAGTCGGCGCACGCGGTGCCCACCGAAGCGCGCAACCTGACCGAAGCGCTGAAGGGCGCCGACGTCTTCCTCGGCCTGTCGGCGGCCGGCGCGCTGAAGCCCGAGATGGTCAAGGACATGGCGCCCGCGCCGATCATCTTCGCGATGGCGAATCCCGACCCCGAAATCTCTCCGCCCGATGCGCGCGCGGCGCGCCCCGACGCAATCATCGCCACGGGCCGTTCGGATTTCCCGAACCAGGTCAACAACGTCCTCTGTTTCCCCTTCATCTTCCGCGGCGCGCTCGACGTGCGCGCGACCGCGATCAACGAGGAGATGAAGATCGCCGCCGCCTATGCCATCGCCGACCTTGCGCGCCAGCAGGTGCCGGAAGAGGTGGCCGCAGCCTATGGCGGGCGCGCGTCGAGCTTCGGCCCCGAATATATCATCCCCTCGCCCTTCGACCCGCGCCTGATGGAAATCGTCCCCGCCGCGGTCGCCAAGGCGGCGATGGACACCGGCGTCGCGCAGCGGCCGATCGCCGATATGGAGGACTATCGCACCGAGCTTCGCGCGCGGCTCAACCCGACGACCTCGGTGCTGACGCTCGCCTATGAGGCGGCGCGCGCCAATCCGAAGCGCATCGTTTTTGCCGAGGGCGAAGAGGAAGTGGTGCTGCGCGCGGCGATCCAGTTCCGCGACGGCGGCTATGGCATTCCGGTGCTCGTCGGACGCGAAGGGCTGCACGACAAGCTGCGCGCGATGGGCGTGCCCGACGCCGAGAGTTTCGAGGTCCACAACAGCGTCAATTCGCCGCACGTTCCGCAGATGGTCGACATGCTCTACGAACGGCTGCAGCGGCGCGGATACCTCCGCCGCGACGTGGAGCGCATGGTCAACCGCGACCGCAACATCTTCGGCTCGCTTCTGCTCCAGCTCGGCCTCGCCGATGCGATGATCACCGGCACGACGCGCACCTATTCGCAGTCGATGCGCGAGGTGCGGCGCGTGATCGACCACGCCGAAGGCAAGACGCCGTTCGGCATCCACGTCCTCGTCGACCAGCATCACACCATCTTCATGGCCGACACGACGGTCAACGAGCGCCCGAGCGCCGAGATGCTTGCCGACATCGCCGAGCGTACCGCGCACGTCGCGCGGCGGATGGGGCATGAACCGCGCGTCGCCTTTCTCTCCTATTCGACCTTCGGCAACCCGCCGGGCTCGTGGCTCGACAATATCCGCGAGGCCGTCTGCATCCTCGACGAACGCAATCCCGGCTTCGAATATGAAGGCGAAATGGCGCCCGACGTCGCGCTCAACCTGCGCGCGATGAAGAACTATCCCTTCTGCCGTCTGTCAGGCCCGGCGAACGTCCTCGTCATGCCGGGGCTGCAGTCGGCGAACCTGTCGGCGAAGCTGCTGCGCGAACTTGGCGGCGGCGCAGTGATCGGCCCGATGCTGATCGGGATGGAAAAGCCGGTGCAGGTCGCGACGATGTCGTCGACCGCGTCGGACCTCGTCACCCTCGCCGTCCTGGCGGCGGGCGGTATCGCGCAGTAAAAGAAAGGCGGCGGTCGTCGGGGAGACGCCGCCGCTGTTGCAATCCGCCTGGCAAAGGCCGCCGGCTTACTGCCCCGGCGCGCCACCACCGGTCGTTCCCGGCGCACCGACCGCCCCGATATTGCCGAAGATGTCCTCGAAGAAGCTGCGCTCGCGGCCGAGCGTCGGCGTCTTGTCGCCATCGGGGTTGATCTTGCTCACCAGCTCGAGCCCGGTCTTGTCCACCGCGACGACATTGCCCGCGGGATCGAAGCGCACGCGCAGCACCTGCTGCGCGACGGGGCGCGGCCGGGCGAACGCCAGCTGGCGCGTCTCGCGCGAGACATAATAATATTCATTGTCGCTGAACTGACCGACGAAGGTCGGGCGGCCGAGGGTCTTTTCGACCGATTCGCGGTTGTCGACGCCGGGGGCGATCGCATCGGTCAGCACCGGATCGACGAAATAGCCCTGCCGGCCCTTGACCTGCGCGCAGCCGCTGGCGGTCAGCGCGAGCGCCACGCCCGCAACGATCAGGCGTGCGGGACGGGCGAAAGACTTGGGGTCGGCAATCGGCATCAACTCGTCTCCTTGCGCCGCTTTTCCCCGCATCGGGCGCCGGCGCTGGCAATCGCGCCTCTTAACCGCAAGCGGACGGCGCGCACAAGCGGCTTATGCCGCCCGAATGCTTGCGCCAAGCTGACTCAGAAGTCTTTTCGGATGGGCCGAATGCGCCTAAGCGTTGCGGCATGTTTTCTTCCCTCCGCAAGCTCTTCAAGTCCGAACCCGATCCCCGTGAAGCACGGCGCCCGCTGTGGAACGCCATCGTCGCGACCGCGCGGCAACCGCACTGGTATAGCGAGGGCGGCGTCCCCGACACGCTCGACGGTCGCTTCGACATGATCAGCCTGATCCTCGCGCTTGTCCTGCACCGGATCGACGAGGATCCGGACCAGGCGCGCGCGGGCGTCGAACTGACCGAATTGTTCGTCGACGACATGGACGGGCAGATGCGCCAGATCGGGTTCGGCGACATGGTCGTCGGCAAGCAGATCGGGCGGATGGTCGGCGCGCTCGGCGGCCGCCTCGGCGCCTATCAGGCCGCCGACGGATCGGATGAACTCAGGGCGGCGCTGGTGCGCAACCTGTGGCGCGGCAAGGAGCCGCCCGCCGCCGGGCTGGCGCATGTGATGGCGCGGGTGGCGGCGCAGCGCGCGGCGCTGGCGGCGACCCCGGTCGATACGCTCGTCGTCGCCGACCGGCTGCCCGGATGAGCGCGCCCGAATTTTCGCACGTCGTCACGCTTGCCGAGGCGGCGCAAGGTCGCACGATGCGCCTCGAAGCCGACGAAGCCGTCCGCGCGGCGATCGCGACGCGGCTCGACCTCGTCGCGCTCGACCGGTTCGTCGTCACCGCCGAGGTGCGCGCGGTCGCGGGCGGGATGGCCGCGAAGGGTGAGATCGAGGCGGTGGTCGTGCAGGGCTGCGCCGCGACCGCCCTGCCGGTGCCCGCGAAGCTCACCGAACCTTTCGATCTTCGCTTCCTGAAGGGCGCCGAGCCCGCCGTCGATCCCGACGAGGAGATCGAGATCAGCGACGGCGACTGCGATATCCTGCCGCTGGAGGACGACCGCGTCGATATCGGCGAGGCGGCGGTGCAGACATTGTCGCTGGCACTCGATCCCTTTCCGCGTCATCCGGACGCCGACCGCATCCTTGCCGAGAAGGGCGTGCTCCGCGAGGAGCAGGCGGGGCCTTTCGCGGCGCTCGCAAAGCTGCGCGGCAAACCCGGCGCCTAATCGCTCTCGGGCGTCTCTTTCGGTTCGTCCTTGACGAGGTCCGCGACCGCGGCGTCGAGACCCTGCTCGTCCTTCGGAGGCGCTTCCTTGGCCGCGCCATCGGTCTCACCTCGCGCGACGGGCAACGATCCGCCGAGCGCCTTCGCCAGCCCGACGAGCTGCTCGCCGAGGACGCGGTCGACCCCCGGCGCAACGTCGGCGACCTTGAAGCGCATATAGCCGCCCACCGTATAATCGAACCGGATCGCGCTTCCGGTCGACGTCGGCTTGATCTGGATCGTCAACGTGCCGACCACCGCTTCACCCTGCAACGGACCGAAGGCGCCCGACAGGCGCATCATTTCGTCGGGTTTTGCGAACAGGATGCGCGCGTGCTGGACGCTGCCCGGCGCGCCGCCCGGCTTGGCGGGAGGCAGCTTCTCGCAGAAGCAACCGCCGGCCTGCGAATCGAGCCAGAAATTCGCCGCGTCGCCCGACCAGCTATGATCCTTCGACCACCATTTGTCGGGGGTGCGGAGCATCTTCCAGACGTCTTCGGGCGAGGCGGCGACCTGCGCGCTGTGCGCAACGGTGAAGCCGATGTCGCTCTGGTCGATCACCTTCGCCTGCGCGGGCATAGCCAGCGCAGCGGCCGAGAGTATCCCAGCGGCGAGACAGGATTTAGATTTCATACAATCCCCCTCCTCCCTGAGCTCCGTCATTGCGAGCGAAGCGAAGCAATCCAAGGCGGCCTTACACCGCTCTGGATTGCCACGGGCCTGCGGCCCTCGCAATGGCGTTTACAATGGGTTCGGCTTAGCTGCCGAGGATCGCCTCGATCGCGCCGTTGACATGGTCGATGTTGGCCATGCCGTCGACCTTGCTGACGATGCCGCGCGCCTCGTAGATCGGCAGGATCGGCGCTGTCTTGGCACGATATTCGGCCATGCGCGTGCGCACCGTTTCCTCATTGTCGTCGGGACGGCGCTTGAACTCGTGGCTACCGCACACATCGCAGGTGCCTTCGACCGTCGGCAGCTTGTAGCGGTCGTGATAACCCTCGCCGCACTTGGCGCACGAAAAGCGGCCGGTGATGCGGTCGACGAGCGCGTCCTCCTCGACGACCAGCTCGATCACATGGTCGAGCTTGCGGCCGCGATCCGACAGGATCTGGTCGAGCGCGTCGGCCTGTGCGGCGGTGCGCGGATAGCCGTCGAAGATCACCGAGGTGTCGCCGCCGAGCTCGTCGAGCCGTTCGCCGATCAGACCCGAGACGATCTCGTCCGAGACGAGCTCGCCCGCGTCCATGACCGCTTTCGCCTGGAGGCCGATCGGGGTGCCCGCCTTGACCGCCGCGCGGAGCATGTCGCCGGTCGAGAGCTGAACCATGCCATGCTGGCTTTCGAGCCGCGATGCCTGCGTTCCCTTGCCCGCGCCCGGCGGTCCAAGCAAAATGATGTTCAGCGTCATGGAAGCCCCTGTTACCTCTGCCCTGTCGGGATTCGCGTAGCGGCGGCGTCAGCGACGCGCAATGCCGCCTTTCAATTTGGCCTTCTTGATGAGGTCGCCATATTGATGCGCGAGCATGTGGCTCTGGATCTGGCTGATCGTGTCGATCGTGACGTTCACGATGATCAGCAGGCTGGTGCCGCCGAGCTGGAAGGGCAGGCCCGATCCCGCGATGAAATATTCGGGGATAAGACAGATCGCCGCGAGGTACGCAGCGCCGATCACGGTGATGCGCGTGAGCACGAAGTCGAGATAGGCGGCGGTGTTCTTGCCCGGGCGGATGCCGGGGATGAAGCCGTTCTGGCGCTTCAGATTGTCGGCGGTTTCCTCGGGATTGAAGACCACGGCGACGTAGAAGAAGCAGAAGAAGATGATCCCCGCGGCATAGAGCGCCATGTAGAGCGGCTGGCCGTGCGCGAGATACTGGTTGAGCGAGACGAGGAATTCGCCCCACGCCGTGTCCTGCTGGACATTGTTGCCGAGCATCTGGGTCACCGTCAGCGGCATCAGCAGCAGCGACGAGGCGAAGATCGGCGGGATGACGCCCGCGGTGTTGACCTTGAGCGGCAGGTGGCTGCGGTCGGCCTGCATCACGCCGCGCTGCGTCGCGCGCTTCGGATATTGGACGAGGACGCGGCGCTGTGCGCGTTCCATGAAGGCGATGAAGGCGATGACGACGATCGCGCCGCCGACGACCGCGACGATCGTGCCGCCGCCCATCGAGCCTTCGCGCACCTGCGTGAACATCTGCGCGAAGCTGCGTGGCAGCTGGGCGAGAATGCCCGCCATGATGATCAGCGAGACGCCGTTGCCGATGCCGCGGCTGGTGATCTGCTCGCCGAGCCACATCAGGAACAACGTACCGCCGACGATCGAGATGACGGCGCCGATGCGGAACATCATGCCGGGGTCGACGACCGCCGCGATGCCCTGGCTCTGGCCGAGCGTTTCGAGGCCGACCGCGATGAAATAGCCCTGGATCGCGGTGAGGAACACCGTGCCGTAGCGCGTATATTGGTTGAGCTTCTTGCGCCCGCTCTCGCCCTCTTTCTTGAGCGCGGCGAGGCTCGGCGCCAGCGCCGAGGCGAGCTGCACCACGATCGAGGCGGTGATATAGGGCATGACGCCGAGCGCGATGATGCTCATGCGCTCCAGGCTGCCGCCCGAGAAGGTGTTGAAGATGTCGAGGACGCCGCCGGACGCGGCTTGGCTGTAGAGTCGCGACAACGCGACGGGGTCAACCCCCGGCAGCGGCACGAACGACAGGAAGCGGAAGACGATCAGCGCGCCGATCGTGAACCAGATGCGGTTCTTGAGTTCGGTCGCCTGGCCGAACTTAGAAAAATTGAGGTTGGATGCAAGCTGGTCGGCGCGAGAGGCCATCGGTAGTTTCCTCGAGGATATTCCGGACCGCGCCCCCGCGACCCGGCGCCTATGTGCGTTCGGAGGTCACGAAGCGCAAGGGGAAAGGCCTTACTTAAGCGGCAGGTTGATACCGAATGCCGCCTTCATTGTCCGTTCGCATCGAGCGAAGTCGAGATGCCCCTCGAACTTGCGCTGTCCCGATGGGTGTCTCGACTTCGCTCGACACGAACGGGAAAAGAGAGGTCGTCAAATGACGTAGGGCGGCCCTTTCGGAGCCGCCCTCGTATATTACTCGGCCTTGGCCTTGGCGCGCCGCTGGGCCTTCTTGCCTTCGGGCGCCGCTTCCTTGACTTCAGGAAGCTCGACCTTGCCACCGGCCTTCTCGACCGCCTCGATCGCGCCCTTCGACGCGCCGGCGACCGCAAAGGTCAGCTTGGCCGTGAGTTCACCCTTGGCGAGGAGACGGACGCCGTCCTTGCCGCCGCGCGCAACGCCAGCGGCCTTCAGCGCGGCGTGATCGATCACGGCCTTCGCATCGAGCTTCTTGGCATCGACCAGCTTCTGCACCAGGCCAAGGTTCACGATCGCGAAATCCTTGCCGAAGATGTTGTTGAAGCCGCGCTTCGGGATACGCATGTGGAGCGGCATCTGGCCGCCCTCGAAACCGTTGATCGCGACGCCGCTGCGGGCCTTCTGACCCTTCTGGCCGCGGCCGGCGGTCTTGCCCTTGCCCGAGCCGATGCCGCGTCCGACGCGCATCCGGCCCTTGCGGGCGCCCTTGTTGTCGCTGAGTTCGTTAAGCTTGATCGTCATGTCTGTGCACTCGCTTTCGCTGTGGTCGCGCTGTGGACCGAAAGATTTCAGTCCGGTTCGATTTCATTCGACGGCTGAAAACCGGGATAGGGCCCGGCCTTCTCCATCACGATGGCCTGGGCGACATAGCCGCGGCCATCGACTTCGGTAATCGAGGGGCTGCCGTGAAGCTGCCATCCCCGGTTGAGCAGTCCCTCAACCCGCGCGCAAAAGGCGCTGTCGTCGGGACCGGTCAACAGGCGGTAGAGCTTCACTGGCGTTTAGCCCTCGACGATTTCCACCATGTGCGGAAGCTTGCGGATCATGCCGCGCACTTCCGGCGTGTCGACCAGTTCGACTTCACGGTGCATCTTGCCCAGGCCGAGGCCGGTCAGGATCTTGCGCTGGTCCTTGGGGCGACGGATCGGCGAACCGATCTGGCGGATCTTGATCTTCTTGTCGGCCATCGTCTTACTCCGTCACCGCCGCGGCTTCCGCCTCGGCTGCGCGGTCGGACGAACCGCCACGCTTGATCAGGTCCGAAACCTTCTTGCCGCGACGCTGTGCGACCGACTTCGGGCTCGTCTGTTCGCCGAGCGCCTCGAAGGTCGCGCGGATCATGTTGTAGGGGTTCGAGGTGCCGACCGACTTGGTCACCACGTCGGCGACGCCCAGCGATTCGAACACGGCGCGCATCGGACCGCCGGCGATGATGCCGGTACCCGCGGGCGCCGAGCGCAGCGTGACGTTGCCGGCACCGAAGTGGCCACGGCCGTCATGGTGCAGCGTGCGGCCGTCGCGGAGCGGAACGCGGATCATCGCCTTCTTCGCAGCAGCCGTCGCCTTCGAAATGGCTTCGGGCACTTCGCGCGCCTTGCCATGACCGAAACCGGCGCGGCCCTTGCCGTCACCGACGACGACGAGCGCGGCGAAACCGAAGCGCTTGCCGCCCTTCACGGTCTTCGAAACGCGGTTGATGTGGACGAGCTTTTCAATGAGCTCTTCGCCACCGTCTTCGTCGCGCGGACGGCGATCGTCGCGGCGGCCACGGCCACCGTCACGGCCACCGCGGCCACCGTCGCGGCCGCCACGGCCACGGCGGGGAGCGCCGGTGTTTTCGGTCGCTTCGGGCGCCGCTTCGGCGTTCTGAATTTCGTCAGCCATATTAGAACTCCAATCCGCCTTCGCGAGCCGCGTCGGCCAGCGCCTTGATGCGCCCGTGGAACAGGAAGCCGCCACGGTCAAACACGACCTGCGTCACGCCCGCCTTCTTGGCGGCCTCGGCGAGGCGCTTGCCGACTTCGGCAGCGGCCGCAGCCGTGGCGCCCGAGGTCTTGCCGCGGACATCCTTGTCGAGCGTCGAAGCGGCGGCCAGCGTCGCACCGGCAGCGTCATCGATGAGCTGCGCATAGATGTGACGGCCCGAACGGTGCACCGAGAGACGCGGACGTCCACCGGCACGCTGGCGGAGGGCGGTACGCACGCGCTGGCGGCGTTTTTCGAAAGTGGTAAGATGTGCCATGGCTTACTTCTTCTTGCCTTCTTTGCGGAAGATGTACTCGCCGCGATACTTGATGCCCTTGCCCTTATAGGGCTCCGGCTTGCGCCAGCGACGGATTTCCGCCGCCACCTGACCGACTTTCTGCTTGTCGATACCGCTGATCTCGATCGTCGTGTTGTCCGGCGTCTTGATCTCGATGCCCTCGGGCACCGCGAAATCGACATCGTGGCTGTAGCCGAGCTGCAGCTTCAAGGTCTTGCCCTGCGAGTTGGCGCGATAGCCGACACCGGTGATTTCGAGCACCTTGGTGAAGCCCTCGGTCACGCCCGTGATCAGGTTCTGCACCAGCGTGCGCTGCATGCCCCAGAAGGCGCGCGCTTCACGCGTGTCGTTCGCGGGCTGCACCGAGATGCTGCCTTCACCGACTTCATACTTGATGTTGTCGGAGAGCGTCATCGCGAGGGTGCCCTTCGGGCCCTTCACCGAGAGCTGGCCGCCGTCGATCGCAGCGGTCACACCGCTGGGGATCGCCACTGCCTTTTTACCAATGCGCGACATCAGAACACCTCCGCCAGCACTTCGCCGCCGACATTATGCTCGCGGGCCTCGGCGTCCGAAAGAACGCCGCGCGGGGTCGACACGATGGTGATGCCCAGGCCGTTGCGCACGATCGGCAGCTCTTTCGAGCCCGAATAGACGCGGCGGCCCGGCTTCGAGACGCGGGCCACGTGGCGGATCGCCGGCTGGCCTTCGAAATATTTGAGCTCGATGCGAATGCCCTTGTGCTGGCCCTTCGCGCCCAGCGATTCTTCGCTGTAGCCGCGGATATAGCCTTCGCGCTGGAGCACATCGAGAACGCGGACGCGCAGGGTCGAGGCGGGAGTCAGGACGCTGTCCTTCTTCGCCTGCTGGCCGTTGCGGATGCGGGTGAGCATATCACCCAGGGGATCGGTCATTGCCATCTTCTAGTCCCTTACCAGCTCGACTTCACAACACCCGGGATCAGGCCCTTGTTGGCCAGATCGCGGAGCTGCACGCGGCACAGCCGGAATTTACGGTAATAGGCACGCGGACGGCCCGTCAGCTCGCACCGGTTGCGGATGCGGGTCGGGTTACCGTTGCGCGGAATTTCCGCCATCTTGAGGCGCGCGATCAGACGCTCGCCATCGTCGAGCGAGGTGTCGGCCGCAATCGCCTTCAGCTTCGCATAACGGCCGGCGTATTTCTTCACCAGCTTCTTGCGACGCTCATTCTTGTTCACCGAACTCAGTTTCGCCATGACTTAAGTTCTCTTTCCTTCTTGAAAGAGCCTGCCTGGTCCCTTGCGGGACTCAGGCGGCTTCCTTTTCCTGCGCTTCGATCGGGAAGGGGAAGCCGAACAGCTTGAGCAGTTCGCGGGCCTCTTCGTCCGTGCGGGCGGTGGTGGTGACGATCACGTCCATGCCGCGCACCGTGTCGATGCGGTCATAGTTGATCTCGGGGAAGATGATCTGCTCTTTCAGGCCCATGGCATAGTTGCCACGACCGTCGAAGCTCTTCGCCGACACGCCGCGGAAGTCGCGGATGCGCGGCATGGCGATCGTGATCAGGCGATCGAGGAATTCGTACATGCGTTCGCGGCGCAGGGTGACCTTGCAACCGATCGGCATGCCTTCGCGCAGCTTGAACTGGGCGATCGATTTCTTCGCGCGAGTCACGACGGGCTTCTGGCCGGCGATGAGTTCCATCTCGGCAGCGGCCGCTTCGACCTTCTTCTTGTCCTGCGTGGCTTCGCCGACGCCCATGTTGAGCGTGATCTTTTCGATCTTCGGCACTTCCATCGCATTCTTGTAACCGAACTTCTCGGTCATCGCCTTGACGATCTTGTCGTCATAGAGCTTGCGCATACGCGGGGTGTAAGCATCAGCCATTGATCGTCTCCCCGGACTTCACGGCCACGCGGACCTTCTTGCCGTCCTTGGTTTCAAAGCGGACGCGCGTCGGCTTGCCGGTCTTCGGATCGGCCAGCGCGACCTTGCTCGCGAAGAGCGGCGCTTCCTTGCGCTCGAGACCGCCCTGCGGGTTCTGCTGGGTCGGCTTGCGGTGGCGGGTGATGACGTTCACGCCCGCGACGACGACCTTGCCATCCTTCGGCAGCGCCTGCGTCACTTCGCCGGTCTTGCCCTTGTCCTTGCCGGACAGGACGACGACGGTGTCACCCTTCTTGATCTTGTTCGCCATGGTCAGAGCACCTCCGGCGCCAGGCTGATGATCTTCATGTAGCCGCGGCCGCGCAGTTCGCGGACGACGGGGCCGAAGATACGCGTGCCGATGGGCTCTTCGTTCTTGTTGACGAGCACGGCGGCGTTGCTGTCGAAACGGATCACCGAGCCGTCGGCGCGGCGAACGTCCTTCGCGGTGCGGACGATGACGGCGCGATGCACGTCACCCTTCTTCACCTTGCCGCGCGGCTGGGCTTCCTTGATCGAGACGACGATCACGTCGCCCACGCCGGCAGTGCGACGCTTCGAGCCGCCCAGCACCTTGATGCACTGGACGCGCTTCGCACCGCTGTTGTCGGCGACTTCCAATTGTGACTGCATCTGAATCATCGATGCATTTCCTTCTTCTCTGGCCTACCGGGCCATCCCGGCGGTTCCGTGAAACTCTTCGCGCTTACGCGTCGATCTCGTCGGCTTTCTTCGCCTTGGTCGAAACCTCGACCTTGTCGAGGACCTTCCAGGTCTTCAACTTCGAGATCGGACGCGTTTCCTCGATGCGGACGGTTTCGCCAGCCTTGAAGCTGTTGTCCTCATCGTGGGCGTGATACTTCTTCGAACGGCGGATGATCTTGCCGTAGAGCGGGTGCTTGACCTTACGCTCCACCTTCACCACGACGGTCTTGTCGCCCTTGTCGGACACCACCGTGCCGGTCAGAATGCGCTTCGGCATGGGTTGGTCTCCTTATTTCGCAGCCGAGCGCACGCGCCCGGTCTGTTCGGTCTTGATGCGCGCGATCGTGCGGCGCACTTCCTTGACCCGCGACGCCTTTTCCAGCTGGCCGGTGGCGGCCTGGAAACGGAGGTTGAACGCCTCGCGCTTCAGTTCGCCAAGCTGTTCGGCGAGCTGGTCGTCGGTCTTCTTGGTCAGATCTTCGGTCTTGGCCATGGCCCTCAACCCTCCAGATGCGAGGTGTCGCCGAGGCGGGCAACGACCTTCGTCTTGATCGGCAGCTTCATCGCCGCGCGTTCGAACGCCAGCGCGGCCACGGGGCCGGGAACGCCGTCGAGTTCGAACAGGATGCGGCCGGGCTTGACGCGGGCGGCCCAATATTCGGGCGAACCCTTGCCCTTACCCATACGGACTTCGGCGGGCTTCGACGACACGGGGACGTCGGGGAACACGCGGATCCACAGGCGCCCCTGACGCTTGATCGCACGGCTGATCGCACGGCGAGCCGCTTCGATCTGGCGCGCGGTGATGCGCTCGGGTTCCATCGCCTTCAGGCCATAGGAGCCGAAGTTCAGGTCGGTGCCGCCCTTGGCGAGGCCGTGGATGCGGCCCTTGAACGCCTTGCGGAACTTGGTTTTTTTCGGTTGCAGCATGTCAGCGTTCCTTAGCGGCGATCATCGCGAGCCGGACGGACGCCGGTCGTCTGCGCGTCGAGCATCAGACGGTCGGTCGCCATCGGGTCGTGACCCAGGATCTCGCCCTTGAAGATCCACACCTTGATGCCGCAAACGCCATAAGCGGTGTGCGCTTCGGCCTCGGCATAGTCGACGTTGGCGCGGAGCGTGTGCAGAGGCACACGGCCCTCGCGATACCATTCGGTGCGCGCGATTTCCGCGCCGCCCAGACGGCCGGCGCAGTTGATGCGGATGCCCTCGGCGCCCAGACGCATCGCCGACTGCACCGCGCGCTTCATGGCGCGGCGGAAGGCGACACGGCGTTCGAGCTGGTCGGCAATGCCCTGTGCGACGAGCTTGGCGTCGACTTCGGGCTTGCGGATCTCGACGATGTTCAGCGACACGTCGCTGCCCGTCATCTCACCGAGCTGCTTGCGCAGCTTTTCGATGTCGGCGCCCTTCTTGCCGATGATTACGCCCGGACGGGCGGCATAGATCGACACGCGGCACAGCTTTGCCGGACGCTCGATCACGACCTTCGAGATCGCGGCTTGCGGCAGGTGCTTGAACACGAACTTGCGGATCTTCAGATCCTCGACAAGCATGCGGCCATAGTCCTGGCCTTCGGCGAACCAGCGGCTGTCCCAGGTGCGGTTGACCTGCAGGCGCAGGCCGATCGGATTGCTCTTCTGGCCCATCTTACGCCTCTTCTTCCTGTTCGCGGACGACGATGCGGATGCGGCTGAAGGGCTTGACGATCCGGGTCGACTTGCCGCGGCCACGAGCGTGCCAGCGCTTCATCGAGATCGACTTGCCCACGCTCGCTTCCTTGACGATCAGCGCGTCAACGTCGAGGTTGTGGTTGTTTTCCGCGTTGGCGACGGCGCTGGCAAGAACCTTGCGCACGTCGACGGCCATCGCCTTCTTCGAGAAAGCGAGGACGTTCATCGCGTCTTCGACCTTGCGGCCGCGGATCAGCGCCGCGACGAGGTTCAGCTTCTGCGCCGAACCGCGGATCTGCGTGCCCACGGACAATGCCTCATTATCCGCAACGCGGCGGGGGGACTTTTCCTTGCCCATTAGCGTTTGCCCTTCTTGTCGGCCGCGTGACCGGGGAAGAAGCGCGTCGGCGCAAATTCACCCAGCTTCATGCCGACCATGTCTTCATTGACCGACACCGGCACGAACTTGCGGCCGTTGTAGACGTTGAAGGTCAGCCCGACGAACTGCGGCAGGATGGTGGAGCGACGCGACCAGGTCTTGATCGGGGCAGAGCTGCCACCGTCCTGAGCCGCTTCGGCTTTCTTGAGGAGATGAAGGTCGACGAACGGACCCTTCCAGACCGAGCGAGCCATGGCTTACCTCTTCTTCTTCGCGTGACGCGACCGGATGATCATCTTGTCGGTCGACTTGTTGTGACGGGTACGAGCGCCCTTGGTCGGCTTGCCCCACGGGGTCACCGGATGACGGCCACCCGAGGTCCGACCTTCACCACCGCCGTGCGGGTGGTCGACCGGGTTCTTCGCGACGCCGCGAGTCAGCGGACGCTTGCCGAGCCAGCGGCCACGGCCAGCCTTGCCCAGGTTGGTGTTCTGGTTGTCGGGGTTCGACACCGCGCCGACCGTGCCCATGCACTCGCCGCGGATGTAACGCTGTTCGCCCGAACCGAGACGCACGATGACGAGACCGCGGTCACGACCGACCACCTGCGCATAGGTGCCGGCCGAACGGGCGATCTGGCCGCCCTTGCCCGGCTTCATCTCGATGTTATGGACGATCGTGCCGACCGGCATCTGCGACAATTCCATCGCGTTGCCCGGCTTCACGTCGGTCTTCTTGCCCGCGACGATCGTGTCGCCGACGCCCAGGCGCTGCGGCGCGAGGATGTAGGCTTGCGTTCCGTCTTCATACTTCACGAGCGCGATGAACGCCGTGCGGTTCGGGTCATATTCCAGACGCTCGACGGTGGCCGGCATGTCCCACTTGCGACGCTTGAAGTCGATGAAGCGGTACTTCTGCTTGTGGCCGCCGGCGATACCGCGCGAGGTCACATGACCCTTGTTGTTGCGGCCACCGGTCTTGCGCTTGCCTTCGGTCAGCGCCTTGACGGGCTTGCCCTTCCACAGCGACGACTTGTCGACGAGGATCAGGCCGCGCTGCGCGGGGCTGGTCGGATTATAATGTTTGAGTGCCATTTTCTTGTCCCTTCCCGAGCCGCTCAGACGCCCGTGGTGACGTCGATCGACTGGCCTTCGGCCAGGCGAACGATCGCCTTCTTCACGTCGCTGCGGGTGTAGGGCTTGCCCTTCCAGCGCTTGGTCTTGCCCTTGGTGACGAGCGTGTTGACGCTCAGCACCTTGACATCGAACAGCGCCTCGACGGCGGCCTTGATCGCGGGCTTGGTCGCGTCGTCCGCGACCTTGAACACCACGGCGTTGTTTTCGCCGAGCAGCGTCGACTTCTCGGTGATCACCGGAGCGAGGATCACGTCATAGTGACGCGCGTCGATGGTCTTTGCCTTAGCCATTGCAGCGGGCCTCCAGCTTTTCGACCGCCGCGCGGGTCAGGACCAGCGTGTCGGCACGGATGATGTCATAGACGTTGGCGCCGATGGCCGGCAGCGAATCGATGCCGATCAGGTTGGCCGACGCCATCGCGAAGCTTTCGTGCACCGCATCGCCGTCGATGAAGAGCGCGCGGTTGCCGAGTTCGAGCTTGCCGAGCTTGCCGGCGAGCGCCTTGGTCTTCGCGTCCTTGAGCTCGAGCGTGTCGATGACGACGAGCTTCCCGCCCTTCGCCTTGTCGCTCAAAGCCATCTTCAGGCCGAGGGTGCGGATCTTCTTGTTCAGCGAGTGGCCGAAGGTGCGGGCACGCGGGCCGTGCGCCTTGCCGCCGCCGATGAAGATCGGCGCCTTGCGGTCGCCGTGGCGAGCCGTACCGCCGCCCTTCTGGCGACCGAACTTCTTGCCGGTGCGGGCGACGTCGCTGCGCTCGCGGGCGGCGCGGGCGGGGCCGCGGCGCTTTTCGAGCTGCCACGCGACGACGCGGTGCAGAATGTCGGCACGCGCGTCGACGCCGAAGACGTCGTCGTTAAGGTCGATGTCGGCGCCAGCCTTGCCATCGAGGGTCTGTACCTTGACCTTCATGATCAGGACTCCTGTGCGCCGTCGGTGGCCGCGGTGTCGACGACGGTTTCTTCGACCGGCGTTTCGACCGGCGCGTCAGCCGGGGCTTCGTTGGTGTTGGCCGCGCTCTTGATGCCCGCCGGATAGGGGGCCTCGGGGTGACGCGGCAGCTTCACCGCATCGCGGACGAGCAGCCAGCCGCCCTTCGAGCCAGGGACCGAGCCCTTGACGAAGAGAAGGCCGCGCTCGGCGTCGGTGCGGACGATTTCGAGATTCTGCTGGGTGCGATTGCGGGCACCCATATGGCCGGCCATCTTCTTGTTCTTGAAGACGCGGCCCGGATCCTGACGGTTACCGGTCGAACCATGCGCACGGTGGCTGATCGAAACACCGTGGGTCGCGCGCATACCGCCGAAACCCCAACGCTTCATCGCACCGGCAAAGCCCTTACCCTGGGTCACGCCCTGGATATCGACGATCTGGCCGGCGACGAAATGGTCGGCCGACAGTTCGGCGCCGACGTCGAGCGTCGCGTCTTCGGCGACGCGGAATTCGACGAGCTTCGCCTTGGGCTCGACTTCGGCCTTGCCATAGGCGCCACGCTGCGGCTTGGCGACATTCTTCGCCTTGGCCGAGCCGGCACCCAGTTGAACGGCCACATAGCCGTCGCGTTCCTTATCGCGCACGGAGACGACCTGACAGCCTTCGAGGCTCAGGACGGTGACGGGCACGTGGCGGCCGTCGTCCTGAAACAGGCGGGTCATCCCCATTTTCTTCGCGATCACGCCAGTACGCATGATCCATACTCCTAAACAGAGGCCGGGCGGACCATTCCGCACGGCTTGCGGGACCCACCGAGGCAAGCCCCAGCAGAACCCTCCCAGCCCAAAATTTCGATGCATCGCCCCGTCCGGGCTGAGATGCCACCGTCCCGAAGGACCAGCGACGAGACGGGGGACGCAGCCCGGTCGTAAATGCTCTCCGAAGAGAGCGACCGGCGGTATCCACCCTATCGTGATGCAGGCGGCGAACCGTCCTGCCGATAGAGACCCCCGCTTTCGCGGGGGCGGCGTTGGCTTAGGCCAACTTGATCTCGACGTTCACGCCCGCGGCAAGGTCGAGCTTCATCAGCGCATCGACCGTCTGCGGGGTGGGCTGCACGATGTCGAGCAGCCGCTTGTGGGTACGCACCTCGAACTGCTCGCGCGACTTCTTGTCGACATGCGGACCGCGGTTCACGGTGAATTTCTCGATGCGCGTCGGCAGCGGGATCGGACCGCGAATGAGAGCGCCCGTGCGACGTGCCGTGTCGGCAATGTCGGTGGTGGCCTGATCGAGCACGCGGTGATCAAAGGCCTTCAGGCGAATGCGAATATTCTGCGTTTCCATGACTGTTCCAGTCGAATCCCGTCTGACGATGCGAAAGAGCGAAATGGCCTGTTCCGACCCCCAAAGGAGGCCGGAGAGGCCATCGAAAATCTTTTAGCTACGAGCCGCGCGAATCAGTCCGAATCGCGCGGCTCGCGGCCCTATATTACTTTGTGATGGTCGCGACAACCCCTGCGCCGACCGTGCGGCCGCCTTCGCGAATCGCGAAGCGCAGACCCTGGTCCATGGCGATCGGGGCGATCAGCTTGACCGACAGCTGGACGTTGTCGCCCGGCATGACCATCTCGGTGCCCTCGGGGAGGATAACCTCGCCGGTGACGTCCGTGGTGCGGAAGTAGAACTGCGGACGATAGTTCGCGAAGAACGGCGTGTGACGGCCGCCCTCATCCTTCGACAGGACGTACACTTCCGAGGTGAACTCGGTGTGCGGCGTGATCGAGCCGGGCTTCGCCAGAACCTGGCCACGCTCGACTTCTTCACGACCGACGCCGCGGATCAGCGCACCGATGTTGTCGCCGGCCTGGCCCTGGTCGAGCAGCTTGCGGAACATTTCGACGCCGGTGACGGTCGTCTTCTTGGTGTCCTTGATGCCGACGATCTCGACTTCTTCACCAACCTTGACGATGCCGGTTTCGACGCGGCCGGTGACAACCGTACCACGGCCCGAAATCGAGAACACGTCCTCGATCGGCATCAGGAAGGGCTTGTCGAGCGGACGCTCCGGCTGCGGGATCCATTCGTCGACGGCAGCCATCAGCTTCAGGATCGCGTCCTTGCCGATGTTGTCGTCGCGGCTTTCCAGAGCAGCGAGGGCCGAACCCGCGATGATCGGAATATTGTCGCCGTCGAAGTCGCGCTTCGAGAGCTCTTCGCGGATTTCGAGTTCGACGAGCTCGAGCAGCTCGGGGTCGTCCAGCTGGTCGACCTTGTTGAGGAAGACGACCATGGTCGGAACGCCGACCTGCTTCGCGAGCAGGATGTGCTCCTTGGTCTGGGGCATCGGGCCGTCAGCGGCCGACACGACGAGGATCGCGCCGTCCATCTGGGCGGCACCGGTGATCATGTTCTTGACGTAGTCGGCGTGGCCGGGGCAGTCGACGTGCGCATAGTGACGGCCTTCGGTTTCATATTCGACGTGCGCCGTCGAAATGGTGATGCCGCGCTCGCGCTCTTCGGGCGCCTTGTCGATGTTCGCGAAGTCGACGGCTGCGTTGCCCGCGACGTTTTCGGCGAGCACCTTGGTGATCGCGGCGGTCAGCGAGGTCTTGCCATGGTCGACGTGACCGATGGTGCCGATGTTGCAGTGCGGCTTCGTCCGCTCAAATTTAGCCTTAGCCATGATTTAAGAACCTTCTTCTTAGGTGTTTCCGTTGATCAGTCGTGGACGAGCCTGCTGAATCAGGCGCCGCCCTTAGAGGGTCTTGCCGCGCGGCGCAAGTCCGCGCGGCCCAGGACCCTTACTGGGACCCGTCAGGCCATCTTGGCCTTCACTTCTTCAGCCACGTTCGTCGGCACTTCCTCATAATGCGAGAATTGCATCGAGTATTGTGCGCGACCCTGGGTGAACGAGCGCAGCTGGTTCACGTAGCCGAACATATTGGCAAGCGGCACGATGGCTTCAACCACCTGCGCGTTGCCGCGGCTGTCGGTGCCCTGGATCTGGCCACGACGGCTGTTGAGGTCGCCGATGACGTCGCCCATGAACTCCTCGGGAGTCACGACTTCGACCTTCATCACCGGCTCGAGCAGCTTGATGCCGGCCTTCGCCGCCACTTCGCGCATCGCCGCACGGCCCGCGATTTCGAACGCCAGCGCCGACGAGTCGACGTCGTGGTACGCACCGTCGGTCAGACGGATTTCGAAGTCGATGATCGGGAAGCCGATCATGTGGCCGTTTTCGGCGCTCTCGCGCATGCCCTTTTCGACCGAGGGGATATATTCGCGCGGAATGTTGCCGCCCTTGATCTCGTCGATGAAGGTGATGCCCGAGCCGCGTTCGCCGGGCGCGACGCTGACCTTGACGCGGCCGAACTGGCCCGAGCCGCCCGACTGCTTCTTGTGGGTGTAGTCGACGTCGACCGGCTTCGCGAGCGATTCGCGGTACGCCACCTGCGGCGCACCCACGTTCGCCTCGACCTTGAACTCGCGCTTCATGCGATCGACGAGAATGTCGAGGTGAAGCTCGCCCATGCCCTTGATGATCGTCTGACCCGATTCATGGTCGGTCGACACGCGGAACGAAGGATCCTCGGCAGCCAGGCGGTTGAGCGCGATGCCCATCTTTTCCTGGTCGGCCTTGGTCTTCGGTTCCACCGACAGCTCGATGACCGGCTCGGGGAATTCCATCCGCTCGAGGATGATCGGCGCATTGGCGGCGCAGAGCGTGTCCCCGGTCGTGGTTTCCTTGAGGCCGGCGAGCGCGACGATGTCGCCCGCATAGGCTTCCTCGATGTCCTCGCGCGAATTGGCGTGCATCAGGAGCATACGGCCGATCTTTTCCTTCTTGTCCTTGACCGAGTTCAGATAGCTGCCCTTGGTCAGGGTGCCCGAGTAGATACGGGCGAAGGTGAGCGAACCGACGAACGGGTCGTTCATGATCTTGAACGCGAGCATCGACAGCGGCGCCGTGTCCGACGTCGCGCGCGAGTCGGGTTCGTTCGTGTCGGGGTTGACGCCCTGAACGTCGGGGATGTCGAGCGGCGACGGCAGATAGTCGACGACCGCGTCGAGCAGCGTCTGGACGCCCTTGTTCTTGAACGCCGAACCGCAGAGAACCGGAACGAACGCCTGGCCGAGCGTTCCCTTGCGGATAAGCGCCTTCAGCGTCGCGACGTCGGGCAGCGTGCCTTCGAGATAGGCTTCCATCGCATCGTCGTCCTGTTCGACGGCGAGTTCGACGAGCTTTTCGCGATATTCGGCAGCCTTGTCGACAAGGTCGGCCGGAATTTCTTCATAGAAGAATTCGGCGCCCAGGCTCTCGTCCTTCCAGATGATCGCGCGCTCGTTGACGAGGTCGACGAGGCCCTTGAAGTCGCCTTCGGCGCCAATGGGCAGATAGAGGACGGCCGGGACCGCGCCGAGACGATCGATGATCGTCTGGACGCAATAATAGAAGTTCGCGCCGGTGCGATCGAGCTTGTTGATGAAGCACATCCGCGGAACCTTGTACTTGTCCGCCTGGCGCCACACGGTTTCCGACTGCGGCTCGACGCCGGCAACGCCGTCGAACGCCGCGACCGCGCCGTCGAGGACGCGCAAGCTGCGCTCGACCTCGATGGTGAAGTCGACGTGGCCGGGGGTGTCGATGATGTTCAGGCGATGTTCGGGGCCTTTGCCCTCATCGGCCTTCCACAGGCAGGTGGTGGCGGCCGACGTGATCGTGATGCCGCGTTCCTGTTCCTGCTCCATCCAGTCCATGGTGGCGGCGCCGTCATGGACTTCGCCGATCTTGTAGGACTTGCCGGTATAATAGAGAATACGCTCGGTCGTCGTGGTCTTGCCGGCGTCGATGTGCGCCATGATACCGAAATTGCGATAGCGTTCGAGCGGATGGCTGCGTGCCATGATCTTTTCCTTGGATTTGGGGGGAGGCCTTTGGAGCCGCCCCCGATATAGGAAGTTTTGTTGCGATTGCGAGACGCCGGGGCGTCGCGCAAATTACCAGCGGCGGCTGACCTTCCCGCTGTTACCAGCGGTAGTGCGAGAAGGCGCGGTTCGCTTCCGCCATGCGGTGCGTGTCTTCGCGCTTCTTGACTGCGTTGCCGCGGTTGTTCGACGCGTCGAGCAGTTCGCCCGACAGGCGCGCGGCCATCGTGGTTTCGCTGCGGTTGCGCGCCGCGGTGATCAGCCAGCGGATCGCGAGCGCCTGCGCGCGGTCCGGACGGACTTCGACCGGAACCTGGTAGGTCGCACCGCCGACGCGGCGGCTGCGGACTTCGATGTTCGGGCGGATGTTCGCGAGCGCTTCGTGGAACACGCCGAGCGGTTCCTTCTTGGCGCGGGCTTCGACCGCTTCGAGCGCACCGTAAACGATGCTTTCGGCGACCGACTTCTTCCCGTCCAGCATGACGCTGTTCATGAACTTCGACAGCACCGTATCACCGAAACGGGGATCGGGCAGGATTTCGCGGCGTTCAGGACGACGACGACGAGCCATAGGTAATTCCTTTTACAACAGCATCCCGGCGCGGAGCGCTCGCGGGATGATCAAATAGCCGGGGAGTGAATGGATCCCGGATGAAATCGCTTGAAGCGATTTTCCGGGATGACGTTCACCCCGTGAACGTCACTTCGGACGCTTCGCACCGTACTTCGAACGGCTCTGCTTGCGGTCCTTCACACCCTGGGTGTCCAGAACGCCGCGCAGGACGTGGTAACGGACACCGGGAAGGTCGCGCACACGGCCGCCGCGGATCAGCACGACGCTGTGTTCCTGGAGGTTGTGGCCTTCGCCGGGGATGTACGAAATGACTTCGCGGCTGTTGGTCAGACGGACCTTCGCCACCTTGCGGAGCGCCGAGTTCGGCTTCTTCGGAGTCGTCGTATAGACACGGGTGCAAACGCCGCGCTTCTGCGGGTTCGCGTCCATCGCCGGGACCTTGGACTTCGCCTTCTGCGGCGTCCGGCCCTTGCGGACGAGCTGGTTGATCGTGGGCATGAATGCTTCACCTTTATGTGTCCGCCCATCGGAGCGAACGGTTACTGTACCGCGGTGGATGAAGCTCTGGCCGACACCTGCCGAAACCGGCAGAAAACGGCCAACCTGATAACAGCAAAAGACCCCGGCGGACTCGTTCGTCCTCCGGAGGCTCCATCCGCGCCAGCAATGTTCAAGCGCTGTTGTGATCGAGTTTGGCGGAAGTCCGCCGCTTTCGACCGTGCGCGCCCCTAGCGGTGATTCCCTCCGCGGTCAAGGGGAAGGCAATATTGTTGCGCCGTGCCTGCGCCGCTATCGGTCGTATATGGCCGCGCTTCGACACGCCAGCTTCGCCCCGCATGTCGCGCCCGACACGCGCCTGCTGATCCTCGGCAGCTTGCCCGGCGCGAGGTCGCTGGCCGAACGCCGCTATTACGCCCACCCGACGAACCAGTTCTGGCGCCTGCTTGGCGCGGTGATCGATCAACCGCTTGCGGAGTGGTCCTATGGCGAGCGGCTCGCCGCGCTGCGCCAAGCGAAGATCGGATTGTGGGACGTGATTCGCAGCGCCGAGCGGCGCACAAGCAACGACGCGCATATCCGCAGGGCCGACCCGCACGACCTTGCCGCGCTGGTGTCGACCCTGCCCGATCTTCGCATGATCGCCTTCAACGGCGGCAAGGCGGCGGCGATCGGGCGGCGTCAGATCGCCCCGCTGGGGGCGATCGCCATCGTCGACCTGCCGTCGAGTAGCGCCGCGAACACCGCAAGCTTTGCAGCGAAACGCGAAGCCTGGCTGGGCTTGCGCGACGCGCTCGACTGACGATCAGAAGCCCATCGTAAAGCGGAGCGCCGCGCCCTTGTCGTCGGGCATCGCCGCAATATGGCCAGGATCGCGCCGCCACCATGTGTTGGCGACCAGATCGCCGCCGAACAGAGTCAACGCATAGCTCGCCTCAGCCACCAGTTCGCGGCCCGTCGGTGCCAGATTGTAGGTGCGGCGCTCGAATCCAGCGCTCTGCGTCGCATAGTCGTACGACACGGGAAGCGTCAGATCGACCCCGCCGCGCGCGACGCGAAGCGGCTGCGCGAAGCGGAGCGCCGCACGGTCGCCGGCGCGCAGCAGGCCCGCCTTCGCGATGTCGAACGAGAAGGCGTTCGAGCGCAGCGCGCCCCCGGCGATCAGGCCGCCGCGATCGGGCCGCGTCCACATCTGGCGCCACGCGCCTGCGATGCTCCAACCGTCACCTATATCGACGCCGAGCCGCGCATCGCCGACGAGGCTGGTCGCTCCGCCCGCGCCGAAGACCGGCCCGAGCCGGGCGCCGAGCAGGCTGTCCGATTCGCGAAGCCAGCTTCCACCGAGCGCTGCCTGAAACCGCCCGAACCGGCCGTCCCAAGAGGCGCCGAGGCGTTGGTAGCGACTGTCGCGGATACTCCGATAGCGGAGCAGCGGATCGTCCTGCCAGCGCGATCCCGACACCGTGCCATTCTCGGCGCTCAGGCTGATCGCCTGACCGGGGGCGATCCTGTGCCGGATCAGGGCCCCGACCCCGGGGCTTGCGGCAAAGCCGAGGCCTTCCTGCGCGGCGTCGCCGACGAGCATCGCATGGCCCGCCTCGCCGCGTTCGCCCGCGAGCAACCCGCCAACGCCGCGCCCCACCGCAAGGCCGAGCCGGGTGTCGGCGTCGAGACGCGTCACCATCGACGCGGCGATCGTCCGCGCGCGCTGCGCATCGTGAAAGGAAAGACCCGCCAGCGCGTCGGTCCCGCCGACGCCCGGCGCGGTGACGAGCGAGAGCGCGGTCGCGCCCGAGGCGGCGCTCTGCTGGCGGACGAGCCCGCCGATCGCTCCCGATAGTTTGAAGTCGGGGCGGCGCTGGCGAAGCGACCCCGCGAAGTCGACGTTGAAGGCACGGCCGAAGCCGTCGGTGACCAGCCCCACGGCCGCGGTCTTGCCCTGCGCGCCCGCATCGCCCATCGGCCCGCCGAGTATGCCGAGCGCGCTGCCGAGCGGAACCGTCGTCGACGTCCCCGCCAGCGTCGTCGCGCCGATCGGCTGGAAGGCGCGCGCAATGTCGAGAATGCCCTGCCCATAGACCGCATCGTCGCCCGCCGCCCCGGCGTCGCGCGCCGACTGATAGAGCAAATCGACAATCTGTTGGCCGGTCAGGTTCGGAAAGGCCTGCGCCAACAAGGCGACCGCACCCGCGACCTGCGGGGCCGAGAAGCTGGTGCCGTTGAGGACGAAGACGAAACTGCCCTCGGTCTTGATCGCGCCATTCTCATAGGCGCAGCACACACCCTCCCCGAGCGCCGTCAGATAGGAACCCGCATAGGCGCCTGCGCGATTGCTGAAGTCCGCGATGCGCCCATTTTCATCGACCGCGCCGGCAATGATGACAAGCCCGCCGCCCGCATCGCGCAGCCCCTGCGCGAACAACTCGGGATTGTTCGGGTCATTGCCGTTTGCCGTCGTATCACCTTCGTTGCCCGCCGACAGGATGACGACGATCCCCGCCGCGGTCGCGCGCGCCACCGCCGCGCGCAACGACGCGCCGGGCGGGTCGCCGCCGCCCAGCGAGATATTGACGACGCGCGCGCCGGCGGTGACCGCGCGGTCGAGCCCCGCCGCGATCGCGCTCTCGGGAAAGCGGCAACCCGTTTCGTCGTTCGAAGGATCTTCGGTCGCGCAGCTTCCCGGCCGGTCGGCGCGGAGCACGAGCAGGTTCGCGTTATAGGCGATGCCGAAGGTGCCGGCGTCATTCTTCGCGCCGAGCAGGATCTGCGCGACATTGGTTCCGTGCGTCCCCTCGCCGTTGATCCCGCGCGCGCCTGCGACATCGGCCGAGAGCGTCGAGATGCGTCCCGCGAATTCGGCGCTGTCCTCGTCGATCCCGTCGTCGATTACCCCGGCCAGCACGCCCAGGCCGGTCGCGCCCGCCTGATAGGCGGTGATCGCGCCGTGAAAATTGACACCGTCGGATCGCCGCGTTTCGGCCGTGTTGAAATTGCTGCCCGGCGGCGGGGTCGGCGTGGGCGTGGGGGTTGGCACCGGCGTCGGCGCGGGTGTCGGAGCCGGGGGCGGGGCAGGGGTTGGCGAAGGACGCGCCCCGCCGCCACCGCCGCAGCCACCAAGCGACAGGGCGGCGATACAAAATATTGCGGGCAAGGGACGCGTAGCGATCCGGCGCATGAAGCTCTGTCGCATCGCCTCGGCCATCGGTCTTCCCCCTGTCGCTGCCTTCCGTCTCCTAGCTCGACGGACGGGCCCGACGCTAGACCCTACAGCCTTGCCGGAAGGTAAAGCGACGCGCCTTGCCGCCGGATCGTTGGCGCTTTATGCGACCGGGCGTCATGACCGTGCCGATCGACCATATCGAAAGCTGGATCTTCGATCTCGACAACACCCTCTATCCGCCGTCGGCGAAGCTGTTCGACCTAATCGACGAACGCATGGGCGCCTTCATCATGCGGCTGCTGGACGTCGATGCGGTCGAAGCGCGGCGGGTGCAGAAGCAATATTTCCACGATCACGGCACGACGATGGCCGGGTTGATGCGGCATCACGGCGTGCACCCTGAGGATTTTCTGGCCGACGTCCATGATATTGCACTCGACCGGCTGAGTGTCGACGATCGGTTCCGTGCGGGACTCGCGCGGCTGCCCGGACGCAGGCTGGTCTTCACCAACGCCGACGCCGACTATGCCGAGCGCGTTCTAAAGGCGCGCGGGATCGCCGATCTGTTCGACGGCATCTGCGATATCCGCATCACCGCCTATACCCCGAAGCCCGATCCCGCCGCTTATGCCGCGATGGTCGCGCACCTGGCGGTCGATCCCGCGACGAGTTTGTTCGTCGAGGATATGGCGCGCAACCTGACGCCCGCCAAAGCGCTGGGCATGACGACCGTCTGGCTGGACAATGGCAGCGAAAGCGGCCATCGCGACCACCTGCCGAGCCATGTCGATTTTCACGCGACCGACATCGTCGACTGGCTCGATACCTTACCGCAACCTTGGGGAATTTCATGAGCACCGACCTGCAAGCCACGATCGAAGCCGCCTGGGACGCCCGCGAAACGCTGGGGCTGACGACGACCGGCGCGGTGCGGGATGCGGTCGAGGCGGCGCTCGCCGGACTCGACGACGGCAGCTTTCGCGTTGCGACACGCGACGCCGCGGGAACGTGGCAGGTCAACCAGTGGCTCAAGAAGGCGGTGCTGCTCTCCTTCCGCCTCAACGACATGGAGATCATCGAGGGCGGCGCGGGCGGCGCGACCTGGTGGGACAAGGTACCGTCGAAATTCGCCGGCTGGGGCGAGAACCGCTTCCGCGACGCGGGCTTCCGCGCCGTTCCCGGTTCGATCGTCCGCCGCGGCGCCTTCATCAGCAAGGGCGCGGTGCTGATGCCGAGCTTCGTCAATATCGGCGCCTATGTCGGCGAGGGGTCGATGGTCGACGCCTGGGCCACGGTCGGCAGCTGCGCGCAGATCGGGGCGAACGTCCACCTGTCGGGCGGCGCCGGGATCGGCGGCGTGCTCGAACCGCTGCAGGCGGGCCCGGTGGTGATCGAGGATGGCGCCTTCATCGGCGCGCGCGCCGAAGTCGCCGAGGGCGTGATCGTGCGCGAGGGCGCGGTGCTGTCGATGGGCGTCTATCTCGGCGCATCGACCAAGATCATCGACCGCGCGACGGGCGAGGTCTTCATCGGCGAAGTCCCCGCTTATTCGGTCGTCGTGCCGGGATCGCTGCCGGGCAAGCCGCTACCCGACGGAACGCCGGGGCCGTCGCTCTATTGCGCGGTCATCGTCAAGCGCGTCGATGCCCAGACGCGCGCCAAGACCGGGATCAACGAGCTGCTGCGCGACTGATCAGATGCGTTGCCCTCGCCGGGGCGACGACTGCGGGCGTTAGCGCTCGCTCAGATAATAACGTTCGCGCGCCGTCAGATCGTCGGCAAGCTCATAGACGATCGGCTGTCCCGTCGGAATCTCCAGCCCCGTGATGTCGGCGTCCGAAATGCCCGACAGATGCTTGACCAGCGCGCGCAGGCTGTTGCCATGCGCCGAGATCAGCACCGTCTTGCCCGCCGCGAGCTGCGGCGCGATCGCGCTTTCATAATAGGGCAGCACGCGCGCGATCGTGTCCTTCAGGCTCTCGGTGTTCGGGATCTCGATGCCGGCATAGCGCGGGTCGCCCGACAGGTCGTAGGGCGATCCGGCGTCGAGCGGCGGCGGCGGAATATCGAAGCTGCGGCGCCAGATCTTCACCTGGTCATCGCCATGCTTCGCTGCGGTCTCGGCCTTGTCGAGCCCGGTGAGCCCGCCGTAATGGCGCTCGTTGAGACGCCAGTCCTTTGTCACCGGGAGCCAGAGCCGCCCCATCGCCTCGAGCGCGAGATTGAGCGTCTTGATCGCGCGCGTCTGGACCGAGGTGAAGCAGGTGTCGGGCGTGAGACCCTTGTCCTTCATCAGCTCGCCCGCCGCCCACGCCTCGGCCGCGCCCTTTTCGGTGACGTCGACATCCCACCAGCCGGTGAAGCGGTTTTCGAGATTCCACTGCGACTGGCCGTGGCGGATGAGGATGAGCTGCGGCATGTTCGGTCCTTCGGATGGAGGAAATTCGCCGCCCCATAGCGCGGGTTTTTGCCGAAAGCCAACGCCCCCTTGAAATGGTTTCGGCGGTTACCAGATTGGCCTTGTCCGGCCGCCAATACGGGGCCGGGTCGCGATCGCGGTAGATATACCGTGGTCCCGTGACTTCGCTTTGAAAGGAAGGAATGACCCATGCGTAACAGCTTCGACTGGACCCCCTATCGCCGTTCGACCGTCGGATTCGACCGTCTGTTCGATTTCCTCGAAACCGGTGGTTCAGGGGCCGAGAATTATCCGCCGTTCGATATCGAAAAGCTCGGCGACGACCATTTCCGCATCACCGTCGCAGTCGCCGGCTTCAAATCGAACGAGATCGACATCACCGCGCAGCAGAATATGCTGACCGTCAGCGGCCGCAAGGCGCCGGTGGCCGAAGGCGAGGCGCGCCAGCTGCTTTATAGCGGTATCGCGACGCGCGCATTCGAGCGCCGCTTCCAACTCGCCGACTTCGTGCGGGTCGACGCCGCCGACCTCGCCGACGGGCTGCTGACGATCGATCTCGTCCGCGAGGTGCCCGAGGCGATGAAGCCCCACAAGATTGCAATCGGCGGTGCTCCGGTGATCGAAGACAAAAAGGCCGCGTAACCACGCGTCCGTTTCGACCGAAAATATACGGGGTCCGGAGTCCCTTCCGGGCCCCGTTTTCGTGGTCAGAGTGCGCAGGTCATGAAGCGGCTGAACGGATCGGGCCGGTAGTCGGCAAAGGGATCGCAATCCGTGAATCCATGCGCGCGATAGAGCGCCAGTGCCGGCTCGAACGCCGGGCCCGATCCGGTCTCGAGGCTGAGACGTTCGAGGCCCCGGGCGCGGGCCTGGTCCATGATGTGACCCAGCATCTGCGCGGCAACGCCCTGCCGCAAGAACGCCTCTGCGGTGCGCATCGACTTTATCTCGCCGTGGCGGCCATCGATCAGCTTGAGCGCGCCGCAACCGGCGAGTTCATTGCCCTTGTGGATCGACCAGAAGGTCACGCCGCCCGCGCGCAGTCCGTCGAAATCGAGGAAGTGACAGCTGCCGGCCGGCGAGTTCGCCAGCATCCCCGCGAAATGCACCTCCAGCAAGGCCCGGATCGGTGCGCCCGACAGATCGTCCTCGACGATCCGCCAAGCGTCACTCACAGAAGCTGGTCCAGCGTCTGCAGGCAGGCGTGCGCGAGTAGCTTCGACCGCTCGGGCGACCAGCCCTGCACCGGGTCAGGCAGGTCGCGATTGTCCTTGAAGGGCATCTCCAGCGTCATCGACACCGCGCCGAACCGTTCGGCGAGCTGCGTCGTCGACATCGACATATTCGCCTGTCCCGGCGCCGATTCGGCATAGCCGAGATCGGTCTGGAAATCGGGGGTGTTCGCGGCAAGCGCCTGTTCAAACGCTTTATATTTTTCCATCTGGCCGGGCTTTGGCGACTTGATCCCCTCGAAGCCGGCAAGAAACACCGCGGGGATCGCCTCGTCGCCATGGACGTCCATTGCCCAGTCGACCCCGCTTTCATCCATCGCGTTGAGAACCGCCAGCACTTCGGGGCTGCGCTCGGCGGTCGGATTATCCCACTCGCGATTTAGGTTCACGCCCGCATAGTTGGTACGAAGGTGGCCGCGGCGCGAGCCATCGGGATTCATGTTCGGCACGATATGGAAGCGGCACTTCTGCCGCAGCGAGCGCGCCCATGGATCGGCGGGATCGACGAGCTTTTCGAGCGCGCCCTCCATCCACCATTCGGCCATCGATTCGCCGGGATGCTGGCGCGCATAGAGCCACACCTGCGTCGCGCCGGTGCCGAGTTCGATGCAGTCGATCGGCTGGCCCTCGAGGCTGGTGCCGAGGCAGCGATAGGTCACCCCCTCGCACTCGGCGACCGAGGCGATCAGGTCGTGGTGCCGCTCCATCGAATAAGGCGCGAAATAGGCGAGCCACAGGATCGGGCTTTCGGCGGTATGCCGGATCGCGAGCTCGCCCGCGCCCGCATCATAGCTGGTGTCGAGACGGAACCAATGTTCGCGATCGCTGCTCGCGCAGACGGCGTAGCCCGGCCAGCCATCGGGATAGGCCGACCCGGCGAGCCCGCCGATGGTGAGGTCGAGTTCGTCGCCGACGTCGCACGCGACGCGGAAGTGAAACCATTGATAGAAATCGGATTCGCGATCCTTGCGGATCGAAAGGCGCGCCGACGTGCCGTCGACGGAATCCACGACGATGTTGCCGCTGTCGAAAGCGGCGGTGATGCTGATGGTCATGGGACGCTGATAGTGCGTCCCGATTCGCCGGGGAAGTCCTTGAATAGCGCCTCTGCCAATTTCGCCGCGGCGAGACTCGGCTGCGCCGCCGGGGCCTTGACCGGCACCGCAGTCAGCGCGCGGCCCTCCCACAGCGCCTGCCCCGTCGCGGCATCGTCGATGCGCACCGAAAGCTGGAGGTCGGCCATCCGCTTCGGCCCGCCGCCGAGATTGAAGCCGATGCCGAGCCCGACGCCAGAACCATAGCTGCCAGTCGAGCCGCCGACCCCGACCGAGACGGGCGAACGGCGCGGGCCATCGAGTTGCTGGGAGCGATCGAAGCCGACGCGGACGCGAAGCGGCGCGGTTTCATTGGCGCCCGCAGCGACGAGACCCTGCCGCTGCAACTGCTGTTCGACTGCGGCACGATAGCTGTTCCATTCGATCGACGGCATCGCGGCCGGATCGTCGAGCGGGGCGGTCTGGATCGCGTAGCGCGTGCCCGGTGCCCAGCCGGGGATGGCATTGTGAAATCGGGTGACTTCGACCGGCGGCACGGCCGTCGCACAGCCGCCAAGCGCGAGCGCCGCTGCGGAGAGCAGGGCGACGGAAAGATGATGCATCATCGGGCGATCATGCGCCACGAATAATGGCTTGGCAATGAACGGGATGCGAAGCTCTGGCCGAATACGAAAAGGGCGGGATCCGATCCCGCCCTTCACCATCACCGATAGAAGATGTGATTGTCGATCGCAGCGACGCGCGTCTTGCGCCAACCCGGCGAGACATAGCGCGCGTGGAAGAAGAGCGCACCCGGCGCCTGGTTCTTCCAGCTGCCCGCGCGCGCGATCTGCGCGATTGCAACCGCGTTGTTCCACTGCGTGCCTTGGCGCACCGCGGGCATCCGGCCGCCGCGCACGAAGCTGAACTGGCTCGGCTGGTGGACGACGCCGCACAGGCTCTTGGGGAAACGGCCCGACTTGGCGCGGTTGATGACGACATGCGCAACCGCGAGCTGGCCGGCGAGCGATTCGCCGCGCGATTCGAAATAGACCGCGCCGGCCAGGCAGCGCAGTTCATCGTCCAGATCGGCCGGCCGCGGGGTCGCGGCGACGAGTTCGGCTAGCGTATCGACGTCCAGCGGAACCGCCTTGGGCTCGACGGTGGATTCGTCCTTGATTTCTGGGGTTGGGATTTCAGGGGTTGGCTCGACCGGCGTCTGGGCTTCGGTCGGCAGGTCCGCCGGCGGCTCGGTCGCCGTCGTGTCGGCCAGCGGCAGCGTGATCGCGGGCAGGTTCGCGCTAGTCGCGAGATCGCTCGCGAAACCCGGTTCGGCCAGTGAAAGTGCGGCCACGGCGGTCATGCCGACGGCAGCCATACCGGCCACGTTCAGAATGCGACTCATATATTCCGTCAAAAGGGCAGATGACGGACCGAAACCAAAGAACAGGCGGGCGAGCTAATTTTGCTCAGTGCCGCCTGCGGCCGTCACCCGACTGCGTGTCCGAACCGTTTTGCCGGGTGCTTCGCCGAAACGTCGCAACCCTCGGAACGACCTACGCGTTATGGGGTGCGCGGCACCTATTGTGCGGCGCAACAGAGTCAAGTTAACGCAGCCCACTCCGCGACGAGTCGTGGCGCATCTGCGATATCCAGTTCAACGATCCACAGATCGGGATCGGCCTTTCGCCGCCGTTCGCGATAGCTTTCGCGCGATTCTCCATCCTTTGGGTCGTCGGGGCCCACGGACTCCCAGACATAGGTGCCATCCAATGAAAAGCGCCGTTCCAGCAGCGGTCCGGGTTCACCGCGATCGCTGCACTGGACGAGAATTACGCCCGACGTATCGTCCCCTTTGCCGAGAACAGCCGCAAAACCGCCGGCCGCTTCGGTTCGCCGCATCAGCAGATCGACGAGAAACCGGCTCTTGAGCCGCGTCACGGGAAAATCCGGCGCGCGGCGTTACGCCGCGTCACGCGTTTCGGCGTCGGCGAGCAAAGCATACAGCGCTTCGTCGTTCTTCGCGCCGCGCAGCCGTTCGGCGAAGCTGTCGTTGCGGAGCATCCGCGACACGCCCGCGAGCGCTTTCAGATGGTCGGCGCCGGCGTCGAGCGGCGAGAGCAGCACGAAAAGCAGATCGACGGGTAGTCCGTCGACCGCCTGGAAGTCGATCGGCCGCGCGAGCTGCAGGAAAAGGCCGCGGACCCCGGTCAGATCCGCCATCTTGGCGTGCGGGAGCGCAATCCCACGCCCGAAACCCGTCGAACCCAGGCGCTCTCGCTCGAGCAGCGCCTCGCTGACTTCGCCGGCGTCGAGGCCGAGCGAACGGCTCGCAAGGTCGCCGACGAAGGGAAAGAGCGCCTTTTTCGAATCGAGCTGCACATGCGCACGCACGGTCGCCGGGTAGAGAAGGGAAGAAAGGTTCATCACTTTGATCAAATCTGTAAAACGCCGGTTCGTTGCCGACCAGGACATCCTGCGGGCAAACGATCACGGATCCGTCGTGGCAGGCCCCCGCCATCCCAGCATCGGGCATCGTTGGGCGCGGCCCTTAGGCCGGATGGCGAAGAAAATCCAGTCCTTTGTCCCGCTGCTATCGTCCTAGCGGGGTTCGACCCAGCCGATCGTGCCATCCTCGCGCCGGTACACCATGTTGTGTGAGCCGGTCTTGCTGTTGACGAAGAGCAAGGCGTTGGTGTTGCGGAGGTCGAGCATCATCACCGCGTCGGACACGCTGCTGGTCGGAATGTCGACGCGCGTTTCGGCGATGATCGCGGGCGCGTCGCCCGCATCCTCTTCCTCGGTCCCGGTGTCGAAAACGGTGTAGCTGGCGTTGTCCTCGATCTCGTCGAGCGAGGCGGCCAGGGTGGCGCCCGCGGCGCTGTTGCGGTCCTTGAGTCGGCGCATATAGCGTCTGAGCTGCTTTTCGATGCGCTCGGCCGCGCCCTCGAACGCGACATGCGCGTCCTGCGCCTGGCCGTGCCCCTTGAGCACCAACCCCTGCATCACATGCGCGACGATGTCGCACTGAAAACTGTCGTGCGGCCCTTTTCCGAAGGTCGCGTGCGCCCCGATCGCCCGCGAAAAATATTTGTCGGCAATCGCGTTCATCCGGTCCGACACATGCGCCTGCAGCGCTTCGCCGGTTT
This sequence comes from Sphingopyxis sp. Geo48, assembly GCF_949769155.1. Classification (NCBI taxonomy): domain Bacteria; kingdom Pseudomonadati; phylum Pseudomonadota; class Alphaproteobacteria; order Sphingomonadales; family Sphingopyxidaceae; genus Sphingopyxis; species Sphingopyxis sp. Geo48. Next base: position 38,844 of record NZ_CATKPA010000003.1, read on the forward strand.
CGATCTGGTGGCCAGAGACGCGGATTTCCATTTTTCTTCTCCTTCCAGGGTCGCGCGAGCGGCGGGGAGGCCGCTACGGGCTATCGTGCCACAAAGGTTGGTTGAGTGCGGCGACGAACTCGGTGTGGCGCGCCAGCTCTGCGGCCGTGGCACCATGCGGGCGGGGCTCGCGGAACGCGCGCGCGGGAGCCGCCGCGCGAACCGGGGCGGCGGCGAGCGAACGCCCTACGTCTACCGATTGCGCCGCAAGGCCCAGGCCGATCTGCCGGCCGCCGGTCATTTCGATGTAGAGGTGCGCGAGAAGCTCGGCGTCGAGCAACGCGCCATGCTTGATACGGTGGCTGCGGTCGATGCCGTAGCGCGTGCAGAGCGCGTCGAGGCTGTGCTTCGCGCCCGGATGCAGCTTGCGCGCCATCTGCACCGTGCAACGCATCCGGTTCATGTCGAGCGCGGGACGTCCCGCGAGCATCAACTCGGCGTTGACGAAGCCGAAGTCGAAGGCGGCATTGTGCGCGACCATCGGCGCATCCCCCAGAAACTCCATCAGCTCGTCGACCCGAGTCGCGAAAAGCGGCTTGTCCGACAGGAACTGGATCGACAGGCCGTGCACGGCTTCGGCGGCAGCGGGCATGTCGCGCTCGGGATTGAAATAGGCGTGGAAGGTGACGCCCGTTTCGCGTCGGTCGATCAATTCGACGCACCCGATTTCGACCAGCCTGTCCCCGGTTTTGGGATCGAGCCCCGTGGTTTCGGTATCGAATATTATCTCACGCATCGAGGCGTCAATCTGGACCCTATCGCGCGCGGAAACAAGAGGCGATGGCGCGAATCTGGCGGCGTGTATAGCTTTTCGGACGCCCCGTTTCGATGACGAAATCGGCACGCGCGCGCTTGACGCGGTCGGGCACCTGCAGGTGGCGAATCGCCTTCAGCTTGGCGCGCGTCATCCCGGCGCGCCGCATCACGCGCTTCGTCTGCATCCACACCGGCGCCGAGACGACGGCGATCGCGCCGACGCGGCGCCAGCCGCCCTTTTCGAAAAGCAGCGGGATGTCGAGGATGACGACGTCGCGCGCGCGGTGGCGCATCAGGAATCGATGTTGCGCCTTCGCCACCGCAGGGTGGACGATCGCTTCGAGCGCGGCGAGTTCGTGGGTGTTGCCAAGGACGTGTGCGCCGAGTTTTTGCCGGTCGACGCCGTGTGGACCGGTGGTGCCGGGAAAGCGCGCCTCGATCGCCGCGACCAGCGCCCCGCCCGGGCCCTGCAGCCGATGCACCTCGGCATCGGCGTCGAACACCGGTACGCCCTCGCGCTCGAACATCCTGGCCGCGGTCGACTTGCCCATCCCGATCGACCCGGTGAGCCCGAGGATGAACGGACGGCGAAGCCGTGCACCGAGATGGTTGTGGAACCTCATGTTGTAAGCAGCGACCGCAGCTCGTCATCGCGGCCTTCGGGCGGCGATCGGCCGAAAAACAGTTCGAAGGCCAGCGCGGCCTGGCCGACCAGCATGTCGAGCCCGTCGACGGTGTCGAGCCCGCGCGCCTCGGCGGCCTTGAGGAGACCGGTCCGAAGCGGGGCATAGACGAGATCATAGACGATCGCGTCTTCGGGCAGGGGGGACAGGTCGAGATCGAGCGGCGGCTGGCCGGTCATGCCGAGGCTGCTGCTGTTCACCAGCAGCGACACCGGCGGCAGCGCGGCAGCGAGCCCGACGACCTCGCCCTTGAGCCCGAAGGTGGCAAGCAGGCCCATCGCCTTGAGCGGCGTCCGATTGAGAATCGTGACATGAGCGACGCCCGCCCGCGCAAGCGCGAACAGCACCGCACGCGCTGCGCCCCCGGCGCCGACCACCGCCACAGCGGCGCCGTCGAGGTCGAGCTCGGCGAGCGGGGCATAGAATCCCGCGGCATCGGTGTTGGTGCCGATCAGCGCGCCGTCCGGCTGCCGCACGACGGTGTTCATCGCGCCGATCGTCCCGCGGATATCGCCGGGATCGTTCACCACATCCATCACCGCGACCTTGTGCGGGATGGTGACGTTGCAGCCGCGCCAGTAGGGATCGGCCTTGCGATCGGCGATATAGGCTTCGAGCGCTTCGGGTTTCACATGCGCACGGCGATAGTCGCCGTCGATGCCAAGCGCGTCGAGCCAGAAACCATGGATGAGCGGCGACTTCGAATGGGCGATCGGATCGCCGATCACTTCGGCATAAGGCTTGCTCATCGCGGCGCCAATCCGGTCGCGCGCAGCCATGCCATCAACGGAAGCATCGGCATGCCGATGATGGTCCAGGGGTCGCCTTCGACCCGGTCGAATAATTGCACGCCTGCCCCCTCGATCTCGTAGCATCCGACGGTCCAGCGGATGCTGTCCCAGTTTTTCGCCACATAGTCGGCGATGAAGGCGTCGGACAAGGGACGCATCCAGAGCTTGGCTTCGCCGATCGCACGCCACACCGGCGCCCCGTCGCGCGCGGCGACCGCCGCGCTGAAAAGCCGGTGGCGCGTACCCGCCATGCGACGCAGATGATCGGCCGCCTCGTCGGGGCTTTCCGGTTTCGACAGCATCGACCCATCGTCGAGCGCGAGCGTCGAATCGGCGCCGATCACAGTGACGCGGGGAAGCCGCGAGGAAATCTTCACCGCCTTCGCCTCGGCGAGCGCGTCGGCGACGTTGCGCGGCGTCTGGCCGGCGTCGAGCAGCGATGCGGTGAGTGCCTCCTCGTCCACATGCGCAGCGCTGGTTTCGAATGTCAGCCCGGCGGCGCGGAACATCGCGGCGCGGCCGCTGCTTTGCGAAGCGAGGAGCAGGCCTGTCCTGAGCGAAGTCGAAGGGGTCATGCGGCGCCACGATCCTCGACGAGCTTGATCACCGCCGCCGCGGTTTCCTCGATCGAGCGGCGCGTCACGTCGATCACCGGCCAGCCGTTATCGGCGAACATGCGGCGCGCGTAAGCAAGCTCGGCCTTCACCCGCTCGTCGTCGACATAGGAGGTTTCGGGCGCCTGATTGAGCGAAAGCAGCCGGTTGCGACGCACCTGCACAAGGCGGTCGAGACCGGTGGTGAGTCCGACAACGAGCGGCTTCCTGAGATTGTAAAGCGCATCGGGCGGCGGCGATTCGGGAACGATCGGAATGTTCGCGGTCTTGAAACCGCGGTTCGCGAGATAGATGCTCGTCGGTGTCTTCGAAGTCCGCGACACGCCGGCGAGGACAATATCAGCCTGCTCCCAATTCTCCCATCCGATACCGTCGTCGTGCGCGACCGTGAACTGGATTGCTTCGACCCGCGCGAAATAGGCGGCGTCGAGCTGGTGTTGGCGCCCCGGCCGTGCCTTGGCCTGTTGCCCCAGCATCCGCGACAGCGCGTCGGTCACCGCATCGAGCGCCGGAACCGTCGGCAGGTTGAGCGCCGCCGCGCGTCGTTCGAGGCTCGCACGCAGCTCGCCGTTCACGAGAGTGAATAGGATCATGCCGGGGCTCGCCTGCACTTCACCGATGATCCGGTCGAGATGCGATTCCGAGCGCACCATAGGCCAGAAATGGCGCACAACCTCGACGTCGTCGAACTGCGCAATCGCCGCCTTGGCGATGTTTTCGAGCGTCTCGCCCGTGGAATCGGATATAAGATGCAAGTGGAGCCGGCCCATGCGGCATCCTTTCGCGGCGGCGGCATAAAAGGCAAGCAAAGCCTTTGCCCGCACATCGTCGCCGACCTACCCCGAAAGGCTGAAACTACCCCCTGTGGATAGTTTGCCGAATAAGTGCCGGGACAAGATCGGCACGGCGAATTCGTCCCCGGCACTGCCGATTCCGCTCCACCGCTTGTGCACAAGGGATGAATCTTATCCACAGGCTGTGAATTAGGGGGAGAGGGCAGAACGACTCCGCGACGGAACGCGCAACATGGGGAGTCAATATGTTGGCAAAAGGGACGCTGCGGCCTAAAGCCGCGCTGTTCGCCGACCAACAATCCACCACAATCATTTTTATATATTTATTGAGAAGAGAAAGAGGGGCCGTGTGAGGGCGTCGTCGAAGAGCTTGCTGGCAACGCTGCGCGGGGTGCGGCAGGAAAAGCCAGCGCTATGGCTGATGCGCCAGGCGGGGCGCTATCTTCCCGAGTATCGCGCGCTCAGGGAAACCAAGGGCGGGTTCCTCGAGCTTTGCTATGACAGCGAGGCGGCGGCCGAAGTCACCCTGCAGCCGATCCGGCGGTTCGGTTTCGACGGCGCGATCCTCTTCTCAGACATTCTCGTTGTCCCGCATGCGCTGGGCCAGAAGCTATGGTTTGAGGCAGGCGAGGGGCCGCGGCTCGCGCCCCCGCTCGTCGACAGCGCATTGGCGTCGCTCGAGGCGATGCCGCAGCGGCTCGATCCGGTCTATGGTACCGTTGCGCGCGTCGCGGCGTCGCTGCCGGCCGAAACGACCTTCCTAGGCTTTGCGGGCAGCCCGTGGACGGTTGCGACTTATATGGTTGCGGGGCAGGGATCGAAGGACCAGGCGCAGGCGCGCCGCATGGCATTCGGCGATCCAGTGGCGTTTCAGGCGATCATCGACGCGATCGTCGACCTGTCGGTCACCTATCTTTCGGGCCAGATCGAGAATGGCGTCGAAGCCGTCCAGCTTTTCGACAGCTGGGCGGGGAGTCTCAGCCCCGCGCAGTTCGAACGCTGGGTGATCGCCCCCAATGCCGAGATCGTCCGTCGATTGAAGGCGCTGCATCCCGACACGCCGGTGATCGGCTTTCCGAAAGGGGCCGGGGGCAAGCTTCCAGACTATGCGAACGAGGTCGGCGCCGATGCTATCGGTCTCGACGAGACGGTCGATCCGGTGTGGGCCGACAAGGCGCTGCCGGCGCATCTGCCGGTGCAAGGCAATCTCGACCCGCTGGCGCTCGTGGCGGGTGGTGAAGCGCTCGATACGGCGATCGACCGCATCCTTGCGGCCTTCCCCGATCGTCCCCATATCTTCAATCTCGGTCATGGCATCGTCCCCGACACGCCGATCGCTCATGTCGAGCATCTGATCCGGCGCGTCCGTGGATAGGCGGGACTTATGGAATTGGCAGGATTCTTGGGGGTGACGATGCTTTGGGTCAAAGCCGCGCACGTCATCTTCGTGATCTTTTTCATGGCCGGGCTGTTCATGATGCCGCGATTCTTCGTCTATCACCACCAATGCCCCGTGGGGTCGGACGAGGACAGGAAGTGGATCGAGCGCGAGGATCGCCTGCGCAAGATTATCCTGAATCCGTCGATCCTGTTCGTCTGGATCTTCGGGCTGATGCTCGCGTTCGACGGCGATTATTGGCACGAGGGCTGGTTCATTGCCAAATTCCTGACCGTTGTCGCGCTATCCGGCTACCATGGCTGGATGATCGGCTATTTCAAGAAGCTGGCGAAGGGCGAGCGCCCGCTGACCGAAAGGCAACTGCGGATGCTCAACGAAGTTCCCGGCATCGCCGCGGCGCTCGTCGTCATCCTGGTGATCGTCCGTCCCTTCTGAGGCTTCGGCCCATTTGAGGTTTCGGATCGGCGCAGCCGCGATTGACTTGGCTGGCGGCCGGTTATAGGGGCCGATCAACCCCGTTTTTCAGCGGGCGGCGCCTCGATACGCCGATCTATCGATAACGGTCGTCCCACGGCCGGATAGGCACCAGCCGGTGCGACGAATTTTTTGTCCAAATTTCTTACTGAATTTCTACCCGGAATCTATCCCATGCACCTCAAAGAACTCAAAACAAAAGCGCCCGCCCAACTCGTCGAAATGGCAGAGGAATTGGGTGTCGAGGGCGCGTCGACCTTGCGCAAGCAGGACCTGATGTTCTCGATCCTGAAGGAACTCGCCGAAGAGGGCGAGGAAATCATCGGGTCGGGCACGATCGAGGTTCTCCCGGACTCGTTCGGTTTCCTGCGCTCGTCGGAGGCCAATTATCTGGCCGGCCCCGACGATATCTATGTCTCACCCAATCAGGTCCGCAAATATGGCCTGCGCACCGGCGACACCGTCGAGGGCGAGATCCGCGCGCCGCGCGACGGCGAGCGCTATTTTGCGCTGACCAAGCTCATCAAGGTCAATTTCGACGATCCCGAGGCGGTGCGTCACCGCGTCAATTTCGACAATTTGACCCCGCTCTATCCGAACCAGAAGCTGTCGCTCGACACCGTCGATCCGACCGTCAAGGACAAGTCGGCACGGGTGATCGACCTCGTCAGCCCGCAGGGCAAGGGCCAGCGCGCGCTGATCGTCGCGCCGCCGCGCACGGGTAAGACGGTGCTGCTCCAGAATATCGCCAAGGCGATCACAGACAACCATCCCGAGGTTTACCTCATCGTCCTCCTCGTCGACGAACGTCCCGAGGAAGTCACCGACATGCAGCGCAGTGTGAAGGGCGAGGTCGTATCCTCGACCTTCGACGAACCCGCGACGCGCCACGTCCAGGTTGCTGAAATGGTGATCGAAAAGGCGAAGCGCCTGGTCGAGCACAAGAAGGACGTCGTGATCCTGCTCGATTCGATCACACGCCTCGGCCGCGCCTACAACACCGTGGTGCCCTCGTCGGGCAAGGTGCTGACCGGCGGTGTCGACGCCAACGCGCTCCAGCGTCCGAAGCGCTTCTTCGGTGCTGCCCGCAACATCGAAGAGGGCGGTTCGCTGTCGATCATCGCGACCGCGCTGATCGATACCGGCAGCCGCATGGACGAAGTGATCTTCGAAGAATTCAAGGGCACGGGTAACTCGGAAATCGTGCTCGACCGCAAGGTCGCCGACAAGCGTATCTTCCCGTCGCTCGACGTCGGCAAGTCGGGCACCCGCAAGGAAGAACTGCTCGTCGAGAAGGACAAGCTCAGCAAGATGTGGGTGCTTCGCCGTATCCTCATGCAGATGGGGACGGTCGACGCGATGGAATTCCTGCTCGACAAGATCAAGGATTCCAAGACCAACGAAGATTTCTTCGACAGCATGAACCAGTAAGCCGGCAAAATGGCCGTCATTGAGCACGCCTTGTTTCCCGTTCGTGCGGGAAGCGAAGCCGGGTTCGAGGCGGCCTTTGCCGAGGCGCGGCCACTGATCGAGGCTTCGCCCGGATTTATCTCGATCGAAATTCGCCGCCCGACAGGAACCGGACAGCCTTATCTGCTTTTGGCAGGATGGAAGTCGATCGCGGATCATCGGGACGGCTTCCGGCAATCGGACCGCTACCAGCAATGGCGGACGTTGCTGCATCGCTTTTATGACCCTATGCCAGAGGTCAGCTATTTCGGAGAGCCACTGTGATCCTGGAAATCTTGACCCATGCCGGCGCAGCGGCGAGCGGCTTTGGCGGCCCCGGCGATATCTGGGCCGCGATCGTCAAGGATTTCTCCAACATCACATCGCCAGCGGCTTTCTCGGCGTTTCTCCAGGTGCTGATGATCGACATCGTACTCGCGGGCGACAATGCGATCGTCGTCGGGGCGCTCGCCGCGGGGCTTCCCGCCGACCAGCGCAAGAAGGTGATCCTGATCGGCGTGCTCGCGGCGCTGGTGCTCCGTATCGCCTTCGCGCTCGTCGTGACGCAGCTCATGCAGATCGTCGGCCTGATCTTCGTCGGCGGACTGCTGTTGATCTGGGTCGCGTGGAAGATGTGGCGCGAGCTGCGCGAAGGTGCGCATTCGGCAGGTTCGCCCGAGATCGAGGGTGACGAGCATTCGGGGCTCAAGCCTGCCAAGAGCTTTGCTGCCGCCGCGTGGGCGGTCGCGGTTGCCGATGTGTCGATGAGCCTCGACAATGTTCTTGCGGTTGCCGGAGCGGCGCGCGAGCATCCGGGGATACTGATCGTCGGGCTGATCTTCGCGGTCGCGCTGATGGGCCTCGCAGCGAATGTCATCGCCAAATATATCGAGCGCTATCGCTGGATCGCCTATATCGGGCTCGCCGTGATCCTCTATGTCGCCGTAAAGATGATCTACGAGGGCTGGATCGATCCCGGCGTTGGGATCGGAACGCTGTTCGGCTAGAAAAGGAAAAGCCAGTCCTTCGCGGGGCTGGCTTTTTTCCTATCGGCTCCCCATTTGACGCTCATGCCCCTGCTTCACATGACCCGCGTCGCCGTCGGCTGCGCCGACTATCCGGCGCTTCAGGCGCGGATCGCAAACTATGCACAAGGCGGCGAAATTCGTTTCACGACGCGGTTCAAACCCAAGCGCGCCGACGAACTGATCGGCGGCAAGCTCCACTTTATCGTGAAGCACACGCTGGTCGGGCGGGTCGAGATATTGCGGTTCGACGATCGCGATGACGGGCGCATCGATATCGTCTGCGCCGCCGAACTGGAACGCGTGCATCCGCAACCGAAGCGTGCGCATCAGGGCTGGCGCTATCTGACCGATGCAGAAGCGCCGAAGGGCGTCGATGACGCGAGCGGGCTTGGTGAACTGCCGCCCGAATTGTATCGCGAACTCGCTGAACTCAGCCTTATCTAGAGGGCGGCGCGAAAGCTGTTGGCGCGTGCCATCGCCCAGTAACGCGCACCCGATACCGAGTCCGGATCGTCGAGCAGCACGCCGCGATCATAGAATTTATAGATACGGTCGATCGAATCCGAGCGAGCCGAATTGAGCCGTTCGTGCAGGTGATGCGGCCGGATCTGCCAGGGGCTGTCGAGCCCCATCGCGCAGCTGATGTCCCAGAGCGCCGACACTGTGGCGGCCTGAAAGCGGCGAACCCGTTCGGCCTTGTCCTCGACCACGAGCCCGCGTTGGCGGCCGGGATCCTGCGTCGCGACGCCCGTCGGGCATTTGTCGGTGTGGCACTTGAGCGACTGGACGCATCCCAAGGTGAACATGAAGGCGCGCGCGGCATTCGACCAGTCGGCGCCAAGCGCGCAGTTCATCGCAAGCCCTGCGCCCGAGTGGACCTTCCCCGACGCCGCCAGCTTCACCTCGTCCTTGAGTCCGCAGCCGACGAGCGCATTGCGCACGAAGATGAGGCCTTCGCGCAGCGGCATGCCAAGGCTGTTCGAAAACTCGATCGGGGCAGCGCCCGTGCCGCCTTCGGCCCCGTCGACGACGATATAATCGAGGCGGATGCCGGTCTCGATCATTGCCTTCATGACGGCATAAACTTCATGCGGCTGGCCGACGCAGAGTTTGATCCCGACGGGCTTGCCGCCCGACAATTCGCGCAGTTTCGCGGCCCATTCGACCAGTTCGATCGGGGTCGCAAAGGCGGAATGGGTGGCGGGCGAAACGCAATCATGGCCTTTGGGGACGCCGCGGGTTGCAGCAATCTCGGCACTGACCTTCGCGCCGGGAAGAACACCGCCGTGCCCCGGCTTCGCGCCCTGGCTCAGCTTGATCTCGATCATCTTTATCTGATTATCGGTTGCGCGATCGCGAAAGCGATCGGGATCGAAGCGACCGGCATCGTCGCGGCAGCCGAAATAGCCGCTGCCAAGCTCCCAGACAATGTCGCCGCCGTGGATGCGATGGTAGGGGCTGAAGCCGCCTTCGCCGGTATCGTGATAAAAGCCGCCGAGCTTCGCACCCCGATTGAGCGCTTCGATCGCGTTCGCGCCGAGCGATCCGAAGCTCATCGCCGAAATATTGAGCAAGGCGGCGTTGTAAGGCTTCGAACATTGCGTGCTGCCGACCTTCACCCGCTGCGCCCGATCGGCGTGTGGCGTCGGTGCCATGCTGTGGCTCATCCACTCATATTCGTCCGAATAGACGTCAAGCTCGGTGCCGAACGGATGACTGTCGAGCTCACCCTTGGCGCGCGCGTAGACGATGTCGCGTTCGGTACGTGCAAAGGGGCGGCCGTCGAGCGGCCCTTCGACAATATACGAATAGAGAAACGGGCGCAGCTCCTCGAACAGCCAGCGGATGCGCGCGATCAGCGGGAAGTTGCGGCGGAGGCTGTGGTGCTGTTGGACGCTGTCGTAGATGGCGACCAGCAGCAGCGGGATCCACAACAGTAGCGTCCAGCGCGCTGGCGCCCACCAGCCTGCCAGTGCGATCGCGACGATGAGGATCGGATAGGCGATCAGCCGGAGCATCGCTTGCGAGCCGGACTAGCTTGCCTGCGCCGCGAGCATGGCGGCCATCTTCTCCCACACCTTGTTGATTGCCTTGAGCGGACGAACCATCACCTTGAAATCTTCAATTTTTCCTTCGTCGTTCCAGCGGATGATGTCGACACCGTTGATCTGGATACCGTCTAGTTCGCTTTGGAATTCGAGCATCGCCTGGTCGCCGTCGACGATCTCGCGCAGGTAGCGGAAATCATCGCCGCCAAGGACGTGGCTTGCAGCGTGGAGATAAGCGAAGACCTTGTCGCGGCCCTCCTGCGGCGTGTGGACCACGGGCGAGTGGAACACCGCATCCTCTGCAAGCAGGTCGCGTAGCGCCTGCGGATCGCCGCCGCCCGCCATATAGGCGTGCCAGGCGGCGAGACCGGGGTGGCGGCTCACGCGAGATGCTCGGCGAAGAAAGCGCGGGTACGGCTGTCGGCGAGTTGCGCACCAGCCTCGTCGCGGCGGTTGCCGCTCGTTGCGGCGAACCCGTGGTCGAGCCCTTCGTAGTCGTGGAGCGTGACCTTGGGGTTCGGATCGAGGCCTTCGTGCATCTTCGCCTGTGCTTCGGGTCCGACGAGATGGTCGGCGGTCGGCACATGGAGCATCAGCGGGTGCGCGATCGCGTGGCTTTCGTTCAGCATCTGGTCGATCATGACGCCATAATAGCCGACCGAAGCGTTGATATCGGTGCGCGCGGCAGTCATGTAGGCGAGGCGGCCGCCGAGGCAGAAGCCTACACACCCCACTTTGTTCGCGCCTTGTGCGTGGAGCCAACGGATTGCGGCTTCGATATCCTTCACGCCGAGGTCGGCATCATATTGGCCGAAATAGCCGAACGCTTCCTGAAGCTCGGCCTCGACATCGGGATCGAGTTCGACGCCGGGGGCGAAGCGCCAGAAAAGGTCGGGGGCGATCGCGAGATAGCCCTCAGCCGCCCAATCGTCGCATTTCTCGCGGATGCCGGCGTTCACACCGAAGATTTCGGGAATGACGATGATCGCGCGCGACGAATCGGCGTCGGGGCGCGCGACATAGGCTGGGATATCGCCTTCGCCGTCGAGTGCGGGGATGGTGATGTTCGTCGCGGACATGGGGAAGCTCCTGACTCTTGCCAATTGGGAGGGAAAGCGCGAAGCTAGCCGCCGTCAGGGCGCGGCTCAAGCGCCGAAAGGGGCGAAAGGCACGGCGATGAAATTCAATATCGAGATCGATTGCACGCCGGAGGAAGCGCGGCGGCTGTTCGGGCTTCCCGACCTCGAGCCGCTGCACGATATCTACCTGAGCCGCGTGAAGGAGCTGATGGCCAAGGGAATAACCCCCGACGTGGTGCAGCAAATGGTCAAGACGTGGGTGCCGATGGGCGGCAGCGGGCTTGAACTCGTCCAGTCGCTGCTCGGCCAGTTCGGCGGTGGGCTGATGGGCGGATCGCCGAAATCGAACGACGACGACAAAGGCTCCAAGGGGCGCAAGAGCTGAGCCAGGATGCAGCGAGTGACACGATTTTCGCGTTGTCGAGCGGGATGCCGCCGGCAGCGATCGGCGTGGTGCGGATCAGCGGATCGCGGGCGGGGGAAGCGCTGACCGCGCTCGCCGGGCGGTTGCCCGAGCCGCGGCGGGCTTCGCTGGCGTCGCTGAGCGACGCGGCGGGCGCACCGCTCGATCGGGCGCTGGTCCTGTGGTTTCCGGGGCCGGCGACGGCGACGGGCGAGGATCTTGCCGAACTTCATCTTCACGGCGGCCGCGCGGTGGTCGCCGCGGTCGAGGCGGCTTTGGCGGCGTTGCCGGGGCTGCGCCATGCAGCGCCGGGTGAGTTCACCCGGCGGGCTTTCCTGAACGGCCGGATCGATCTGGCGGAGGCCGAGGGGCTCGCGGACCTGCTTGCGGCGGAGACCGAGAGCCAGCGGGTGCAGGCGCTGGGGCTGGCGAGCGGGCATGTGTCGCGCGCGGTTGCGGGGTGGCAGGATCGGCTGCTCGCGCTGATGGCGGGGGCGGAGGCCGAGCTCAATTTTGCCGATGAGGATGATGTCGAAGTTTACGAAGGTGCCGCGCAGCGTTTGATCGAGGGGATGGCCGAGCTGGGGGCGGAGCTCGGCGCATGGTTGGCGCGGCCCGCGGCGGAGGTGATTGCCGAGGGACTGTCGGTGGTGATCGCGGGGCCGCCCAATGCCGGAAAATCAACCCTGATCAATGCCTTGGCGCAGCGTGAACTGGCGATCGTGTCGCCGGTCGCGGGGACGACGCGCGATGTGATCGAGACGCCGCTCGCGCTTGACGGGATTGCGATGCGCTTTTCGGACACGGCGGGGATTCGCGCCGAGGGTGCCGACGCGATCGAGGCGATCGGGATCGACCGGGCGAAGGCGGCCGTCGATGCCGCGGACATATTGCTGTGGCTGGGACCGCCAAAAGACGTCCCCGAGCATCCGCGCGCGATCCTGATCGCGGCGCAGGCCGACCGCTGGCGCGGCGACGCGGCGGCCGAGGCCGACGCCGCGCGATGCGACCTGAGCCTGTCGGCGGCGACGGGCGAGGGGATGGACAGGCTCCACGCCTATATCGTCGAGATGGCGCGGACCTTGCTGCCGCGCGAGGGCGAGGCGGCGCTGCGCCAGCGGCAGCGCGCGGCGCTTGCCGAAGCAAAACAATGGCTTGCGATCGAATCGGGCACGCGCGAGGCCGGCGATCTGATCCTGATCGCCGAGCGGCTGCGGCTCGCCGCGACCGCACTTGACCGGATCACCGGACGCGCGGGGGTCGAGGATATGCTCGATGCCTTGTTCGGGCGTTTCTGTATCGGGAAATGATGTTCCACGTGGAACAGATTATTCCGCAGGGCTGCGCGTAAGCGCGAATTTCTCACACAAAGACACAAAGATGGCGCGTTTACCCGCGGCCCGACGCGCCATCTTTGTGTCTTTGTGTGAGATCATATTGGCACCCACCATAAGGGCACAGACACAACGGCCGGGCGCACAGCCTTTTCACGCAAAGGCGTGAAGGCGCGAAGAAGACGGTAGTCCTCTTGCCTGTGCGGGCGACTCTTTGGCGTTGAGCGTGGATGGATTCGGGCCGTGGTTTCGGCTATGCGCGGCCGCAATCATGAACTCTGAAGCAACTTTCGATGTCATCGTCGTCGGCGGGGGCCACGCCGGGACCGAGGCCGCCGCCGCCGCGGCGCGGCTTGGCGCGCGGGTGGCGCTGGTCAGTTTCGATCCGGCGCTGATCGGGACGATGTCGTGCAACCCGGCGATCGGCGGGCTCGGCAAGGGCCATCTGATGCGCGAGGTCGACGCGCTCGATGGCTGGATGGCGCGCGCCGCCGACCGCGCGGCGATCCACTACCGGATGCTCAACGCGTCGAAGGGGGCGGCGGTGCAGGGGCCGCGCATCCAGGCCGACCGAAAACTCTATCGCGACGCGATCCAGGCGCTGCTCGCGGCCGAGGATGGCATCACCGTCGTTGCGGGTGAAGCGGCGGCTTTGGCGCTGGCGGCCGATGGCGCGCGGGTCGAAGGGCTCGAGCTCGGCGATGGATCGCGGTTGGTCGCCGGAGCGGTTGTGCTCGCGACCGGTACCTTCCTTGGTGGCAAGCTGTTCCGTGGCGAGGAGCGGATGGAGGGCGGACGCATCGGCGAAGCGGGGGCGCATAAACTCGCCCAGCAGCTTCGTGCTGCCGATCTGCCGATGGCGCGGCTCAAGACGGGGACGCCGCCGCGGCTCGACGGGCGGACGATCGACTGGGCGCGGCTCGAGGAGCAGCCGTCGGACAGCGTCGAGGGCGCCGACTGGACCTGTTCCACGTGGAACAAGGCGCGGACGGTGCCGCAGATTTTCTGCGCGATCACGCGCACGAACGCCGAGGCCCATGCGATCATCGCGGCAAATCTCGACCGCTCGCCGCTGTTCACCGGTGCGATCGGCGCGGCGGGGCCGCGCTATTGCCCGTCGATCGAGGACAAGATCCATCGCTTCGCCGACCGCGACGGACATCAGGTGTTTCTCGAACCCGAGGGACTCGATTCGCCCCTCGTCTATCCCAACGGCATCTCGACCTCGCTGCCCGCCGACGTCCAGCTCGCGATGCTGCGGACGATGGAAGGGCTCGAGGGGGTGGAAATGACCGTGCCGGGCTATGCCGTCGAATATGATCATATCGACCCGCGCGCGCTCGACCGCACCTTGCAGGTGCGCGCGATCGCCGGACTCTATTGCGCGGGGCAGATCAACGGCACGACGGGTTATGAGGAGGCGGCGGCGCAGGGGCTGGTCGCGGGGGCGAATGCCGCGCTCGCGGTGCAAGGGCGCGCGCCGCTGATCCTCGACCGCAGCGAATCCTATATCGGGGTGATGGTCGACGATCTGGTGCTGCAAGGGGTGACCGAGCCCTATCGCATGCTCACCGCACGCGCCGAATATCGATTGCGGCTGCGCGCCGACAATGCCGCGACGCGGTTGACGCCGAAAGGCATCGCGATCGGGCTCGTCCGGCCCGCGACCGCCGCGCTGTTCGACGCGCGGCAGGCGGAACGGAAGAGGGCGGAAGCACTGCTCGCGGCGCCCGTTGCAAGTGCCGACTATGCGATGATCGGAATGGCGATCCCCGGCGACGGGGCGCAGCGCACGCGTGTCGAACTGCTCCGCTTTCCCGAGGTGAGCATCGCCACGCTCAGGATGCTCGCGCCGGAGCTGGAAGGCATTGACGACGGGATCTTGTCCGAACTCGCCGAGGATGCGCATTATGCGCCCTATGTCGCGCGGCAGGAGGCCGAGCTCCGCTCGCTCGCGGCGAATGAGGCGATCATCCTCGACCCCGCGCTCGACTATGGCGCGATCGGCGGGCTGTCGCGCGAGATGGTCGAACGGCTGAGCAAGGCACGGCCCGAAACGCTGGGGCAGGCGGCACGGATCGACGGGGTGACGCCGGCGGCGCTGACCGCGATCCTGGTGCATAGCCGGCGGCGGGCGGCTTGAGCGGGCGGTTCACAAGATTGGCATGTCGGTTTGGGTTGGATTCCAGACACTCGTCACCCCGGACTTGATCCGGGGTCCACGACTTCAACGCCGCGATGGATCCCGGATCAAGTCCGGGATGACGAAGAAAGGAATATCCTCCCTGCGGCGCAGCCGTGGGGAGGGGAACCGTCGCCGCAGGCGATGGTGGAGGGGCGGCAACCTCGCGTCATTTGCCCCTCCGTCAGCGCTCCGCGCTGCCACCTCCCCATGGCTGCGCCACAGGGAGGAACGAATGCCCGCAATCGGTCGGTTGCAGTCGTAATGTGCACCCCGGCGAAAGCCGGGGCCCATGTAGCAAGCGCAGCGCTCATTGTCTGGATCCCGGCTTGCGCCGGGAGTCACCAAGGCCGCAACCCGTCGTCAGCGGTCATTCGATCCAGACCGGCGGCGAACGGCCGAAAGGGGGTGGGGAGCGGACGCTCCAACCTCGTCATGCTGAACTTGTTTCAGCATCCATGGCCGGGCCTCGCATCCGGCGGCGCGCTGAGGGAAACTGCAGACCATGGACCCTGAAACGAGTTCAGGGTGACGATGCAGGATAGGTCAGCTTCCCGGTCGCTAGATGACGTTGCGATGGAACGGGTCGAGGGGGAGGACTATTTTCTTCTTCCACGGAGGCACGAAGATGTCGCGGTGGCAAAGCTGCCCCTTTATGTCTGTTTGGAAGGCTTTCAAAATCGCACGCAAAGGCGCAAAGGCGCGAAGAAGAATAGCCCCGCTTCGCGGGAATGGTGAAAGAGCAACGTGGCGGACGCCGAAATACTGGACGACGAAGGCGCTGCGCGCGACTGGCTGGCGCGGGCGTTTGTGCCGAGTGCGGAGCAATGGGCGCGGTTCGAGCGCTTTGCGGCGATGCTGGTCGCCGAGAATGAGCAGCAGAATCTGATCGCGGCGTCGACGATCCCGATCCTGTGGGTCCGGCATATCGCCGACAGCGCGCAATTGCTGGCGCTCGATGCGGGGGGCGAAGGACTTTGGATCGACCTGGGCAGCGGGCCCGGATTGCCGGGGCTGGTCGTCGCGATCCTGAGCGAACGGCCGATGCTGCTCGTCGAATCGCGCAAGCGGCGGTGCGATTTTCTGCGTGCGGTGGTGGCGGAGCTTGGTCTGGCGCATGTCGAGATTGCCGAGGCGCCGCTCGAGCGCGTCGAGACGCGCCGTGCGGGCACGATCAGCGCGCGGGCATTCGCGCCGCTCGACAGGCTGATCGACTTATCCGCGCGCTTTTCCACCGAATCGACGCGTTGGCTGCTGCCAAAGGGACGAAATGCAGTAAAGGAACTGGCGTCGCTGCCGCAGACATGGCAGAATCTGTTTCACGTGGAACATAGCCGCACCGACGCCGATAGCCGCATCCTGGTGGGCCAGGGGCGCATCGCGCCGAAAAAGCGAGGAAAAGCATGATTCGTATCGCTGTGGCGAACCAGAAGGGCGGGGTCGGCAAGACGACGACGGCGATCAATCTGGCGACCGCGCTCGCGGCGACGGGGTGGCGCACGCTGATCATCGACCTCGATCCGCAGGGCAATGCGTCGACCGGGCTGGGAATCACGCAGGCGCAGCGCGAGCTGTCGAGTTATGACCTGCTCCGCGCCGAGGCGACGGTTGCCGAATGCGCGGTGCATACCGCGGTACCGCGGCTCGACATCGTGCCGGCGACGGTCGACCTGTCGGGCGCCGAGATCGAGCTGATCGAATTCGCCGATCGCCTCCACCGGCTCGAACAGGCGCTGACCGGCGCCGAGGCGGGGCAGTGGGATATCTGCCTGATCGACTGCCCGCCGTCGCTCGGCATGTTGACGCTCAATGCGCTGATCGCCGCCGAATCGCTGATCGTGCCGCTGCAGTGCGAATTCTTCGCGCTCGAGGGCCTCAGCCAGCTGCTCACCACGGTCGAGCGCGTGCGCGGGCGTTTCAACCAGAAATTGTCGATCCTCGGCGTCGCGCTGACGATGTTCGACCGCCGCAACCGGCTGACCGACCAGGTCTCCGACGACGTGCGCGAGGTGCTCGGCCCGGTGGTGTTCCAGACCGTCATCCCGCGCAATGTCCGCCTGTCCGAAGCGCCGAGCCACGGCCTGCCCGCGCTGATCTATGACCATCGCTGCGCGGGGTCGGCGGCCTATATCGCGCTCGCCCGCGAGCTGATCGATCGCTTGCCCAACGTTCGCAAGGCAGCATAAATGTCTGAAAACGAAAAAGAAACTGGCGCGTCGGCGCCGCGCAAGCGCCCGTCAGGGCTGGGGCGCGGGCTGAATGCGCTGTTCGGCGATGCCGCGGTCGAGGCGCCGGTGCTGGCGACCCCGGGCGCCGCCGCGAAGGCCGCGCCGGTCGCCGCGGGCGATTCGGTGCAGCATGTATCGGTCGGCTCGATTCGTCCGCTGCCGAACCAGCCGCGGCGCCATTTCGACGAGGCGGCGATCGTCGAACTCGCCGATTCGATCAGCGCGCGCGGGCTGCTGCAGCCGATCATCGTGCGTCAGGCGCCCGATGGGCAGGGATATCAGCTCGTTGCGGGCGAGCGGCGCTGGCGCGCGGCGCAGCGCGCGGGGTTGCACCAGATCCCGGCGCTCATCCGCGATCTCGACGATGCCGCGACCTACGAGATCGCGCTGGTCGAGAATATCCAGCGGCAGGACCTGAACGCGATCGAAGAGGCGGGCGCCTATCGCCGGTTGATCGACGATTTCGGGCACAGCCAGGAAGCGCTCGCGAAACTGGTCGGCAAGTCGCGGAGCCATGTCGCGAACCTGATGCGCCTGCTCGACCTGCCGCAGGGC
Source organism: Sphingopyxis sp. Geo48 (assembly GCF_949769155.1). Classification (NCBI taxonomy): domain Bacteria; kingdom Pseudomonadati; phylum Pseudomonadota; class Alphaproteobacteria; order Sphingomonadales; family Sphingopyxidaceae; genus Sphingopyxis; species Sphingopyxis sp. Geo48. The sequence continues at coordinate 56,700 of NZ_CATKPA010000003.1, forward strand.
GTGCAGGCGCTGGTGAGCGACGGATCGCTGTCGATGGGGCATGCGCGCGCGCTGATCGGCGCCGACGATGCCGAGGCGATCGCGCGCAAGGTGGTGAAGGAAGGCCTGTCGGTGCGCGCGGTCGAGGCGCTGATCCGCGCCGACAGGGGCGGCGGGCGCAAGGCGGCGGTCGAGCCCGCGGCCGGGTCGGGGCGCGACCCCGATATCATGGCGGTCGAACGCCATCTGTCCGAGCTGCTGGGGATCGGCGTCGCGATCCAATATGCCGGCGGGGGGAAGGGCGCGCTGACGCTGAAATTCGCGTCGCTCGACCAGCTCGACATGATCTGCCAGCGGCTGAGCGGCGAATCGATCTGATTCGCGCGCAGACGGTCGAGCCGGACTCGGCCGGTTTTTGTTCGCCGCTTCCCTTAATTTGTCCCGGCGCGGGCCGTTAATAGCGCACAGGCGGTCCCCACGACTTGCCGATCTGTGGCCCAAGGCCTTGTTTTTGCTCGCTTGCATCCTGCAACGCGGGCCAAATCTCTATGTGCTGTTAACCATGGTTGTTGGGCAAAGCCTGAACGGGTGGCGCGTTAGACGGACCCTCGAATGGGGTGGGATTTCCATTCGAGTTTTCGACTGCACGTCATAGTTCAAGGGACCAAATCATATGCGCACCACTGAAATGAAGCGCGCCCTCGTCGGCGCCGCGATTGCTGCCCTCGCTTTCAACGCTTCGGCGGCGCAGGCGGCGACCACCACGGCGACGGCGAAGGCGCGTATCCTCGCGCCGCTCACCATCGCCAACACCAGCGACCTCGATTTCGGGACGATCGTCAGCGGCACCGGCGCGTCGACCGTCGCGGTGTCGTCGGCGGGCGCGGTCAGCTGCGGCACCGGCCTGACCTGCCTCGGCACGACCTCGGCGGCGAATTTCAACCTCGGCGGCACGAGCGGCGCCAATGTGACGATCAGCGTGCCGGGTTCGGTGAACCTGACCTCGGGCGCGAACAGCATGACCGCGACGCTCGCTTCGTCGGCGAGCAGCCTGACGCTCGGCGCGAGCGGCGGCAGCTTCCAGGTCGGCGGCACGCTGAGCGTTGGCGCCAACCAGGCGGCGGGCAGCTATACGGGCACGTTCACCGTCACCGCCAACTATCAGTAAGATAGCCGAACGGTGGGGGGACGGCGGGCTTCGGCTCGCCGGCCGAGATCGGCCGCCGGGGTACCAGCCCCCGGCGGCCTTTTCTTATGCGCCGTACGGCGGCGGCACCGGCCCGCTCCCCGAATCCTCAACCACCTGCCATGGTTAGCGAAATATCAACCATGATGGCGCAACAGGGACGCGACCAACCAAAGGGGTGACGGCCGTCGCCCGAACGATTGTGGGGATCGTGTCTATGTTGCGTATGTTCCGGGCCATCGGCCTGTTCGCTGCGGCTGCGCTCGGCGTGGCCGCGTCGCCTGCATCTGCCGCGGGCGACCTGCTCGTCGCGCCGACGCGCGTGATCCTCGACGGATCGCGCGGCACCGAGGTGGTGCTCAACAATATCGGCAGCGAACCGGCGACCTATCGCATCAGTCTCGAGATCAAGCGGATGACCGCCGCCGGCGGGCTCGACGAGATCGCCGAGGCCGACGTCAATGCCGCCGAGCGCGCGGCGCTCGACATCATCAGCTTCAATCCGCGGCGCGTCCGGCTGCTGCCGAACCAGCCGCAGGTGATCCGCGTCGGGGCGCGGCTTCCCGAGGGATTGCCGCCCGGCGAATATCGCGCGCATATGCTGTTTCGCGCGGTTCCCGATGCGGCGGCCGAGGCGGCACCCGCGCCCGAGACCGCCAGGGCGAGCAGCGGCGGGGTGTCGATCGCGCTCACGCCGATCTATGGCATCACCATTCCGGTGATCGTGCGCGTCGGCGACCTCGATGCCGCGGCGAAGATCGGCGACGCGCGGGTGGCCGAGACGCGCGACGGGCCGGCGTTCGAGTTCGATCTGGCGCGGACGGGCAGCCGCTCGGTCTATGGCGATATCGAGGTGACGCGGCCGGGGGTGAGCGAACCGCTGCTGCTCGCGCGCGGGATCGCGGTCTATCCCGAGATCGGGTCGCGGACCGTCTCGCTGCGCGTGCCGCCCGAAGTCGCGGCGGCGCTGAAAGGCCCGGTGCGCATCCGCTATAGCGAGGACCGCGAGGTCGGCGGCGCGACGATCGACCAGGTCGATCGGGTGGTGAAATAGCGCGAGGGCCGGGCGGAGCCCGCGGGGCGGACGATGATCCGCGCGGCGATCCTGCGATGGATACCGGTGCTCGCCGCCGGGCTGGCGCTGGCGGGGCTCGTCCCCTCCGGCGCACACGCCGTCGATAAGGAGGCTGTTTCCGCCGCGTGGAGCCCGAACGAGGACGACAGCTGGCTGTTCGACCTGCGGTCGGGGCAATACCGGCTCGGCGACGGGGTGCGCGGATATCAGACGCCGCAGGGGATTTGCGTCGACCTGGCCGACATGGTGCTCGCGCTCGACCTGCCGGTGCGCGTCGACAGGAAGTTGCGCCGCGCAACCGGCTGGGTGTTCGACGAGCGGCGGAGCCTGACGATCGACCGCGAGGCGGGCGAGGTGCGCGTCGGGAGCGCGCGCTATCCGCTGGCCGCGACGACGATCCGCGACACCGCGGCGGGGTGGTGCGTCGACCTCGATGCACTGTCGAAATGGCTGGGCGTGCCGGTCGCCGCCGACCTGTCGAACGCGGTGCTGCGGATCGAGACGAAGGAAAAGCTGCCCTTCCAGCTCGCCGCCGAACGCCGTGCGCGCGCGGCGGGGCTGCGGCCGCAGGCGAGTTTCGACCTGGCGAGCCTGCCGCAAGCGACGCGGCCGTATCAGATGTGGGCGACGCCCTCGGTCGATGTCGTCGCCTCGGCGGGGGTGGTGTCGGACAAGCGCGCGGGCGGCGGTGTCTACACGCAGGCGCGTTACGAGATTTTCGCGGCGGGTGAGATCGCCAGGCACAGCTTCGACGCGCGGCTGTCATCGGACGAGAAGGGCGAGCCCGACAGCCTGCGGCTGCGGCTCTATCGCACCGATCCCGAAGGGCGGCTGCTCGGGCCGCTCAAGGCGACGCATTATGGCGTCGGCGATGTCAGCCTGCTGTCGACCGGGCTCGTCGCGCAAAATGTACCGGGGCGCGGCGCGGTGCTGACCAACCGGCCCGTCGAGCGCCCCGACAGCTTCGACAAGACGAGTTTTCGCGGCGACCTGCCCGCGGGCTGGGACGCCGAACTCTATCGCAACGGGCAATTGCTGGCCTTCACGACGCCCGACGGCAACGGCCGCTACGAATTTCTCGACGTGCCGCTGCAATATGGATCGAACCGCTTCGAGATCGTCCTGTACGGGCCGCAGGGGCAGGTCCGGCGCGAAATCAGGCAGTTGCAGGTCGGGATCGATTCGATTCCGCCGCAGCAGAGCTGGTACTGGGCCGGGATCGCGGAAGAGGACACCGACCTGATCGAGTTCCGGCGCCACGGCGGCGCGTTCCGGCGCGGGTGGCGCGGCACGATGGGGATCGAGCGGGGGCTCGACACGCGCACCTCGATCGCCGCCTATGCCCACAGCCTGATGATCGAGAATGTCCGCCGCACCTACGGCGAACTCGCGCTGCGCCGCGCGATCGGCCCGTCGCTGCTCGAAATTGCGGGGGCGCACGCCGACGACGGGGGGAGTGCGCTGCGCGCGAGCTGGCTCGCCGCCTTCGGCGACACCAATATCCGCGCCGACGCGATGCGCGGCTGGGGCGGTTTCGTGTCGGACCGGCTCGCGAACAACGTCACCGGCATCTACCAGATCTCGGTCGAACAGGCGGTGAAGCTGGGGCGCACCGTGCTGCCGCTGCAATTCGAACTCGGCCAGATCGACCGGGCGTCGGGCGTTTCGAGCCTCACCGCGTCGGGCCGCGCATCTGCGAGCTTCCGCGCGTTGACCTTCACCGGCCAACTCGACTGGAGCCGCACGCGGACGCCTGGTGGCCCCGACCCGCCCGACAATCTGACCGCGACGCTGCTCGCCAATGCCCGGATCGGACGCGTCCGCCTGCGCGGCGAGGCGCGTTTCGCGCTGTCCGGGCAGGAGGCCGACACGCGCATGACGGCGATCGCCGAATGGACGGGGAAGCGCGACGCCGAATGGCGCGCCGAACTCGGCTATGACAAGGGGCTCGACCGCGTGCGCGTTGGTGCCGGTTATTCGCGCCGTTTCAAACAGTTGCAGCTTTCGGGCTTTGGCGAGATCGCGAGCGACGGATCGGTCGCGGCATCGCTGTCGCTCGCCTTCAGCTTCGGGCCGCGTCCGGGTGGAGGCGATGGGGGCCGTGGCGGATGGCGCGTGTCGAGCGAGAAGCTCGGCGGCCGCGGGCAGGTGATGGCCGACGTCTGGATGGACGATAATGGCGATGGCGTTCGCCAGCCGGGCGAAGCCGCGCTCGGCGACGTTCCGCTGACCGCGGGCGGTCATTTTGTCGCCGCGTCGACCGACGAGGCGGGCCGCGCGATGGTCGACGGGCTCGAACCCTTCCGCCCGGTGATGATCGGGATCGATGCAGGGAGCCTGCCCGACCCCTATGTCCAACCCGCCGTCCCCGGCGTCGTCGTGACGCCGCGGCCGGGCGTCGCGACGCGCGTCGCGCTGCCGATGACCGCCGCGGGCGAAATCGAGGGCGTGCTGGTGCGCGAGGGCGGCAATCCCGTCGAAGGCCTGACGCTCGAGCTGGTCGATGCCGAAGGGCGCGTGCGCGCGACGACCGCGACCGAATTCGACGGCTATTTCCTGTTCGAAAGCGTCGCTTACGGGCGTTACACGGTTCGCATCGCGAAGGCCTCGGCCAGTGCGCTGCGGCTCGATCCCGCGTTCGTCATCGGCGCTGCGCCGGGCAAGGCGAGCCCGCGCGTTCGGCTGGGGACGCTGGCGCTGAAACCATTGCGGCGCGAAGCTGCGGCAACCGTCGCCGCGGAAGAAGAGGCGAACCGCGCGCGCGGGCCGCCGGGCGCGAGCGGCGTACCGTGAAGCCCGGAGCGGATGGGAATGGGCGGGTTAGGGGTCGTTTCCAGACCGTCCCCTATTTCCGTTCGCATCGAGCGAAGTCGAGACACCCATCGAAGCCGCGCCTGGATCGAGGGGCACCTCGACTTCGCTCGATGCGAACGGGGTCGGTTAGGGCCGCAATCGGTCGGTAGCCGTCATAAGCTTCCGATCGACGACAAATGACGGGATATGGGTGGCGAGCGGTCACAGCCCGTCACCCCTCGTCACCCCGGACTTGATCCGGGGTCCAGAGGGCGAGGGTGGCCATGGATCCCGGATCAAGTCCGGGATGACGGAGAAGGAATGTCTGAATTGGGGGGGGGCGGTCGCCCCAGGCTCGTCATGCTGAACTTGTTTCAGCATCCATGGCCGGGCCTTGCATCCGGCGCCGCGCCGAAGGAAACGGCAGACCATGGACCCTGAAACAAGTTCAGGGTGACGATGCAGGATAGGTCCGCTTACGGTCGTTAGCGGTCATCGAACCCGGATCGGCGGGGACTTTCCGACGCGGGGGCGTGATCGGGCGGGCTGCGGCACCCGAATGTGCGCGCGTTAACCAGTTTTTATCCATGTTCGGCGCAGAGCGGATCGCAGCAAGTATTTGCCTGTGGGGGACTCTTGATGACCGACGCCCAAGTGCCGAGCAACCGCCCGACGAGTGCCGATGTCGCCATTATCGGCGCCGGGCCCGCGGGGCTGACGGCCGCCTATCTGCTGACCAAGGAAGGTTACAAGGTGACGGTGATCGAAAAGGATCCCGTTTACGTCGGCGGCATCAGCCGCACCGTCGAGCATGAGGGCTTTCGCTTCGACATCGGCGGTCACCGCTTCTTTTCGAAGGCGCAGGAAGTCGTCGACCTGTGGAACGAGATTCTGCCCGACGATTTCATCCAGCGTCCGCGGATGAGCCGCATCTATTATGAGGGCAAATTCTACAGCTATCCGCTGCGCGCGTTCGAGGCGCTGTGGAACCTCGGGATTTTCCGGTCGGCCTTGTGCATGGCGAGCTATGCCAAGGCGAAGCTGCTGCCGAACAAGAAGGTGCGCAGCTTCGAGGACTGGACGGTCAACCAGTTCGGCCACAAGCTCTATTCGATCTTCTTCAAGACCTATACCGAGAAGGTGTGGGGGATGCCGTGCGACGAAATGTCGGCGGACTGGGCGGCACAGCGGATCAAGGGGCTTTCGCTCGGCGGCGCGGTGATCGACGGGCTGAAGCGCAGCCTCGGGCTCAATAAAAAGCCGAATGACGGCATGGCGACCAAGACCCTGCTCGAAACCTTCCGCTATCCGCGCCTCGGGCCCGGCATGATGTGGGAGGCGGCGGCGGGCAAGGTGCGCGCGGGCGGCAACCATGTGCTGATGGGCCACAGCTTCAAGCAGTTGACGCAGGATCAGGTGTCGGGCCGCTGGCGGCTGACCGCGACCGGCCCCGACGGCGATGTCGTGATCGACGCGGCGCATGTGATCAGCTCGGCGCCGATGCGCGAACTCGCGGCGCGCATCCATCCGCTGCCGGCGTGTGCGCTGACCGCGGCGCCGAAGCTCAAATATCGCGACTTCCTGACCGTGGCGCTCAAGATCCGGTCGGAGGATCTGTTCCCCGACAACTGGATCTATATCCACGACAGCAAGGTGAAGGTCGGTCGCGTCCAGAATTTCCGCAGCTGGTCGCCCGAAATGGTGCCAGATCCCGACCTTGCATGCGTCGGTCTCGAATATTTCTGCTTCGAGGGCGACGGGCTGTGGTCGTCGAGCGACGAGGATCTGGTCAGGCTCGCGACCGACGAAATGGCGATCCTCGGCCTGTGCGATCCGAAGGATGTCGTCGGCGGCGCCGTGGTCCGGCAGGAAAAGGCCTATCCGGTCTATGACGATGATTATGCCGCGCATGTCGCGGCGATGCGCGACGAGCTGGAGGCGCGTTATCCGACGCTGCACATGGTCGGCCGCAACGGCATGCACCGTTACAACAACCAGGATCATGCGATGATGACCGCGATGCTGTCGGTGCGCAACATCGTCGCCGGCGCGCGCGTCTATGACATCTGGGGCGTCAACGAGGACGCCGAATATCACGAGAGCGGCAGCGAGGGCGAACAGGCCGCGCTGGCGTCGGTTCGCGAGGTTCCGTCGCGCATCGACAAGGCCGCCTGAGCAGCGCGCGGGGCGTCACGGCGATGATGCGCACCCTCCGGACCCTGATGGCGACGGTTCGCCGCGGCGAGATCCGCTGGCTGAACTATCTGCTCGCGAGCGGTTTCGCGCTCGGCAGCGACGCGGGACTGTTCCTGTTGCTGCTCGACGCCGGGCTGCCGCCGATGGCGGCGTCGGCGATCGGCTATTGCGCGGGTATCCTCGTTCACTGGCTGATTTCGAGCCGCCTCGTCTTCGCCGACGGTGCCGCCGAGCGCGGCACGGGCGAGCGCCACCGTCAGAAGCTGCTCTTCGTCGGGTCGGCGCTGGTCGGGCTGGCGATCACTACCGCGATCGTCGGGGTCGGCACCGCGATGGGGCTCGACCCGCGGCTTGCGAAGCTTGCGGCGATCCTTGTCAGCTTTCAGACGACCTATCTGCTCCGCCGTCATATCGTTTTCCGGGCCGCCGCAGCATGACCGCCGCGGCGCCGCCGCTCGCCGAGGGCGCCGCCGGGACCGGCGCCGTACCCGAACCGGGCTCGAGCGGCTTTTCGCCCTGGTTCACGCCGCTCCGCATCGCGCTGATCGTGTGGACCGCGATGAGCATCGTCGCGGTGATCGCGCAGTGGCACGCGATCCAGATCCTCGAACTCAGCGACACCGACGACGCGATGCGCATGGCGCAGGTGCGCGACCTGCTCGCGGGGCAGGGTTGGTGGGATCTCACCCAATATCGTGTCAATCCGGCCGGCGGCGGGGTGTTGATGCACTGGTCGCGGATCGTCGATGCGCCGATCGCGCTCGGCGTCTGGTTGCTGAAGCCGCTGCTCGGGCAGGCGCTGTCGGAGCAGGTGGTGATGACGGTCTGGCCGCCGCTGCTCGGCGCTGCGCTCAGCGTCGCCTGCGCGCTCGGCTACCGGAATTTGCCCGACAAGCGCATCGCCTATGTCGCGCCGCTCTATCTTGTCACCGCGGGTTTCATCGTCGTGCAGCTGCGCCCGCTGCGCGTCGACCATCATGGCTGGCAGATTTTCCTCGCGATGCTGATCCTGTGGCAGGCGCTGCGTCCGGCGAGCCGGCAGGCAGGGCTGATCGCCGGGGCGTGCGGCGCGGCGCTGCTCGCGATCTCGATCGAGGGGCTGCCCGTCGTCGCGCTGTTCGCGGGGCTTTGCGCGCTGCGCTGGGCGCTGCACGCGCGCGCCGACGATCGCGTGCGCCTGACCGGCTATATGGCAGGCCTCGCGGGCGGGGCGCTATTCTTCCAGTTTCTGACGCGCGGGCCGATGGGATTGGCCGGACGCTGGTGCGATTCGCTGTCGGCGCCGTATCTCGGCGCCTTCGCCGTCGCAGCCGTTGCGGTGCTGGCGATTGCGGCGGTCGATCCGGCGCGGCGCTGGGTGCGCTTCGCGGCGCTCGGCGGGGCGGGGGTGCTCGCGGCGGCGGCGCTGGTGGCGATCGAACCGCTGTGCGCGGCCGGACCCTTTGCGACGCTCGACCCGATCGTCGTCCATTACTGGTATCGCAACGTCCTCGAAGGCCAGCCGGTCTGGGCTTCGCCGCCGCATACGATCTTTTTCGTCGTCGTGCCTTGGGCGGTCGGGCTCATCGGATCGCTGCTTGCCTGGCGCGCCGGCAAGACGGACGAGGACCGCCGCGCGTGGACGACGGTGATCGTCGCGCTGGCCGGCGCGTCGGCGCTGTCGCTGCTCGTGCTGCGCAGCGCCGGGACCGCGCATCTGTTCGCGATCCCGGGTTCGGCGTGGCTTGGCCTTCGCGGCTGGCTGCGCGCGCGGCAGATCGCCTCGCTGCTGCCGCGCGTGATCGCGTCGGCGCTCGCGGCGCTGACGCTGCCGATGCTCGGCAGCCTTGCGGTCGCCGGGCTCGCGGGGCTTGTTTTCCCGGCGGTCAAGGCCGATCCGCGCGAGGTCGACGCGTCGGTGGCGAAGCGGACGTGCGTCGATCCGCCGACGATCGCGGCGCTCAACCATATTCCGAAGGCGACGCTGCTCACACCGATCGACCTCGGCGCGCCGCTGATCTTCTGGACGCATCACGCGATGGTCGCGACCCCGCATCACCGCAACAAGGAGGCGATGGCCGACACGCTGCGCGTCTTCACCGGCGATCCGGCGAAGGCCGAGGCGCTGGTCCGCAAGCAGCAGGCGAGCCTGATCGTCTATTGCGCCGGGGCGAATGATTTCACGCGCTACCGGCGCGAGGCGAAGCAGGGGCTCGCGGCGCAACTCTATGCGGGGAAGGCGCCGGGCTGGCTCGAACCCGTCGCGATGCCCGCGGGCAGCAGCCTGGCGGTCTGGCGGGTGAAGCCGGCGTCCTGACGGGTCAGGCGGGGCGGAACCCCAGCGCCGCGCCGTTCATGCAATAGCGCTTGCCGGTCGGCTTCGGCCCGTCGTTGAAGACGTGGCCGAGATGGCCGCCGCAGCGTCTGCAATGCACCTCGGTCCGCGGATAGCCGAGCTCATAGTCGGTCGAGGTCGCGATGGCGCCCTTCAGCGGCGCATAGAAGCTCGGCCAGCCGGTGCCGCTGTCATATTTGGTCTGGCTCGCATAGAGCGGCAGCGCGCAGCCCGCGCAGACGAAGGTGCCGCGGCGATGCTCCTTGTTGAGCGCGCTGGTGAAGGGACGCTCGGTCGCCGCCTCGCGCAGGACGCGAAACTGCATCGGGGTCAGCCGTTTCGCCCATTCTGCGTCGGTCAGCCGCCAGCCGGGTTCGGCGAGCGGGCGCTTGCCGGGCTTGGCGAACAGCATCGGCGCGGCGATGAGCGCGCCGCCGAGTGCGACGCCGGACAGGATATAGCGGCGTTCGATCATATCGGGCTTCCTCATGACCGGGATACGCGGCGAGGCTGCGCCCGGTTACGCCCGGCTGTCAATATTGCTCGAGCTCGACCTGCAGGTGGCGATAGCCGTGGACGAAGCAGGCGTTGACGCGCTCGGGCTCGCCGATGACGTTCACGCGCAGGCGGCGCTTCTGCATTTCGGAGATCAAGGTCGTGAGCTGCAACTCGGCGACGCGGGCGCCGACGCAGCGGTGGATGCCATAGCCGAAGGCGAGGTGGCGGCGCGCATTCTCGCGGTCGACGATGATGCGGTCGCCGTCGGGGAATATCTCTTCGTCGCGGTTCGCCGAGGCGTACCAGAGCGCGAGCTTGTCGCGCTTCTTGATCTGGTGGCCGAACAGCTCGGTATCCTCGGTCGCGGTGCGGCGCATGTGCGCGAGCGGGGTCTGCCAGCGGATGATCTCGTGCATCGCGTTGACCGCGAGGTCGGGATCGTGATTCGCCTCGAGCTTCGCGCGTTCCTCCGGGAAACAGTGGAGGCCATAGGCATAGGCCGACATCGAATTGCGCGTCGTGTCGTTGCCGCCGACGATGAGCAGGATCAGGTTCCCCATGAACTCATTCTCGCTCATATGCTTCATCGCGTCGGACTGGAGCATGATCGAGATAAGGTCGTGCTTCCCGGGATTCTGCGCCTTGCGGTCCCACAATTGCTTGAACGCGCCGCCCATCTCGAACGCGACCGCGAGCCGCGCGTGGCGTTCCTCGACGGTGCTGAAGCTTTCGATGTCGCCGAGCGCATCGGACCAGCGGGTGAGGTTGTGGCGGTCCTCCCACGGGAAGTCGAACAGGATCGCGAGCATGTCGGTGGTGAGTTCGATCGAGACTTTCTCGACCCAGTCGAAAGGCTTGCCGACCGGCAGCGTGTCGATCAGCGCCGCGGTGCGCGCCTGGGTGTCGGCGCGCATCCGCTCGATCTCCGACGGGCCGAAGGCGGGGGCGACGGTGCGGCGCTGCGCGGTGTGCTGCGGCGGGTCCATCGCGATGAACATCGGCATCGGCACATCGCCTTCCTGCAGATGATCGATCCCGTCGCCGGCGACGGTGATCCCGCCATATTCCCACGACGAGGAGAAGATCTTGGGCAGCGCCTCGATATGCTGGATCGGCTTGTAGGTCGTCACCGACCAATAGGGACCGAACTTCGAATCCTCGCAATAATAGATCGGCGATTCGGCGCGCAGCTGGCGCATCGGTTCCTGCCAGACATCGTTGCGCCACAGCTCGGCGCGGCTGAGGTCGAGCGGATTGACGGTTTCGGATGCGGGGCGGATCTGGGTGGCCATGGGGGGTCGCTCCTCTCTGGGCCGTCTCCGCGGCCGATTCAGTTGCAGAATGCCACTATTTACAACTTTGTCAATGGAGCCGAGGGAGTCAGTCTTGGGGTGGGAAGCGGACACAGCCTCTGTTCTTGGAAGTGCCTTTCATCAAAGCCCAGATTTATTGAGAAGCGCCAGCACTTTCGGCCATTTCTCGTACTCGCTCCACTCTCTCAGGGTTTTTCCGTCTGAGGGCCTAACCGCGCCCATGTCGGCGCCGCGAGAAATGAGCAACAGCGCAACATCTTCATCTGAAATGTTGAAAAGGATGTGTTCTCCTTCATTGTCCTTGAAGTCCGGATCGGCGCCAGCATCCAACAACAGTCTCGCGACGCCAACATCACTCACCTGCCACAAGATGCTCTCGCAGTAGCCGTTTTGGCAATGCTTTATGCTTGCTCCCGCATCCAATAGCAGCCGTATGACTGCTCTGCGATCGGTGGTGGCAGGATGCTTTTCGTCATTGCTCATCACACCGTTGGCAGCTTCAAAAAGTGGAGGGTCGCTTGGAAAGCGACTACCGTTATCTCCGTTCGGGTTCGCCCCCAGTCGGAGCATGTCGCTAACAATCTGGGGGTCTGCGTTCGCTGCAGCACTCGTTAGAAGCCTTGTTGCGAAGGCGCGGTCAATCCCACTGGAACTCTGCGGCTGATACAGAGCGTCGTACGCGGCGTGATTATCGGAATCCACTGCCGCCTGCAGTGCGCTCTTCCACTGCGCTTTGTCTGCAATGCCTCCGTTAGCAATCAGCCATTTGATCGCATCGCCATGGCCTTCGTAGATTGCTGTTCTCAGTGGGCTTGGCCCTTCGGCAAGAAAAATCGGGGCTCCCAAACCCTTCAAACGCTGCATCGTCCCCACGTCGTTGCGCTCTGCCGCAGCATCCATGAGTTCGAGCCCCAAAGTACCTGCGAAGTCAGCGCCCTCTTCTTGAAGCATCGGGATGACCTGGGGTGTTCCCTCGATCCAGCGATTAGTTCCTGCTGCTGCATCAATTGCATCTTGAAGCGCTGTTACCGACGCGGGCATCCCTGCTTTCTCGCCGACATAGTCGACGATCGATTTCTTGCCGTTTCCAGTATCAATCGTCACCACATAGGTTGGATTGTCGGTAACCTCGGCGCGATACTCGTCGCGAAGGGTGAAAAATCGTGCCTCTTCGAATTGCGCCACAAGTTGTTCGATCGCCTGCGTCTCTATGGTTGTCTCGTGAGTGCCGGGGACTCGGACGCCGCTTTCTGTCGAGTACGCGCGATGAATATTGGCGACATCATCGGGATCGAGATTTGGCGTGGTTTCAAAAACCACGCGACCGCGTCCTGTGATTGTAACTTTGTAATCTGGACACGATCCGAAGCAGGCAGTCCTTTGAAGGCTGATTACAAGCTTATCCTTGTTTACATCAGGAAAGGGCGCACTCAAGAAATGGCAAGCGCTTAGCAACAAACTGCAAATTCCAATCAAGATGGCTCGCAAATTTGCACTCCTGCACTCCGTTCACACGCGCTTGCTTATCAAACAAAGGACGAATGTCCGCAATCGTTCGAAAGCGGCCAGCCTAGGTCCGCTTCTTCTTCCAGAATTTCCAGCCGCTGCCGCTGCTGAGCACGCCGGCGCGGAACAGGCGGACCGAGAGATAGACGGTGAGCGCGACCCAGATCGCCTGCCAGCCGAGCGCGAGCAGGTGGACGCCGACCGCATCGTCGGTAGCGGCGCGCGCTGCCATCGCGAAGGGCGAGGAGAAGGGGAAGATCTGCGCGAAGCGGGCGAGGCCGGTGCCGGGGGCGCTCGCCGCCGCGGCCGAGAGGCTGAACATGCCGACCTGGAAGATGGTGATCGGCAGGCTGAGCATCTGGATCTCGCGCACCGTCGCCGCCTGCGCGCCGACGCCGAGAAACGCCGCGCCCAAAAGCAGGAAGGCCATGATGAAATAGGCGAGCGAGATGCCGAGGAAGAAGAGCCAGCCCGTCGCGGGCGCGGCCATCAGCGCGGGCTTGGCGGCGCCCGCGGCGGCGCCGGCCGCCGCGATGGCGGCGGGGTCGGCCTGAAGCGCGTAGAGAAATCCGCCGCCCATCGCGAGCGCGAACCAGAAGGCGATGAAGAGTATCGCGACGCCGAGCATCCCGAGCAGCTTGCCGAGGAAGACGCTTTCGAGCGGCACTGCAGCGGCGAGAATCTCGATGACCTTGTTGCCCTTTTCCTCGGCGAGCGAGCTCACCGTCTGGCCCGCGAGCAGCAAGGTCAGGAGGAAGATGGTGAACACCGCGACAAAGGCCAGGGTCTGCTGCGCCGCAATGCTGTTGCCGCCGTTCGACAGGCTTTCGAAGCGCGGCGCCACGGGTGGCAGCGGCCCGGCGGCGCGCGCGCGTTGCACCTCGGTGGCGAGGAGGACGAGATAGCGTCCCGGACTGGTGCCCGGTTCGCGCTCGACGATGCGCGGCGCGGCGAGCGGTCCGCTCATCACCGCATAGGTGTCGCTGCCCTTTTCGCGCGCGATGGCGACCGGATCGGCGGCCGGGGACACGACGCGGAGCACAAGAACCGCTGGTTCGCGCGGCATCGCGGCGCGCAGCCGGGCATCGGCAGTGCGCAGCGCTTCGATATCGGCGGCATCGGCGATCGCGACGATCCGCCCCGCGCCGCGCGCGCTGTCGGCGAGCTGCGCGGCGCCGGTGCCGCCGGCGAGCCCCATTGCCAGCATGAACAGCGGCGCGAGCAGGAAGAGCAGGAAGGTCGGCGTCGCGACGATGGCGAGGAAATCGCGGCGCGCGACGACGCGCATATTCCTGAGGAAGGCGTTCATGCCGCGGCCTCCTCGATCGCGTCGTTTTCGGGCGAGGCGTCGAAACCCGCGTCGACCTGCCGCACGATATGGACGAAGGCGTCGTGAAGCGCCGGGCGCGCGATCGACAGGCCCGCGACGCCGTGACCGCTCGCGGTGATTCGCGCCAACAGCGGTTCGACCTCGCCATCCTCGATGGCGAAATGCCACGCGTCGCCCTTGCGCATCGCCGCCGAGGGAATCAGCGCCGCGACGGCGTCGCTACCGTCGCGCGGCGTATAGCGCACCTGCATCGGCAGCAGCGCGCGCGCTTCGTCGACGGTCCCCTCGAAGCGCCGCTGCGAGCGCGCGATGATCGCGAGGCGATCGCAGAGCCGTTCGGCGTGCGCCATGACATGCGTCGAGAACAGGATCGTCGCGCCGCGGTCGCGTTCGCGCCGGACGAGCATTTCGAGCCGTTCCTGGTTGACCGGGTCGAGCCCCGAGAAGGGTTCGTCGAGGACGATCAGGTCGGGGGCGTGGACGATCGAGCCGATCAGCTGGACCATTTGCGCCATGCCCTTCGACATCTTGCGGATCTTTTCGTCGATCACGCGTTCGAGGCCGAGTTCGGTCATGAAGGTCGCGGCGCGGCGGCGTCCCTCCGACCAGTCGAGCCCGCGCAGCGCGCCCATGAAGGCGATCGCCTCGCGCGCTTTCATGCCCGGATAAAGCCCGCGTTCCTCAGGGAGATAGCCGATGCGATGGCGCACCGATTGCGGCTTGTGGCCGCCCAGCAACCGGCTCGTGCCCTCGTCGGGGTCGATGATCCCCAACGTCATGCGCAGGCTGGTCGTCTTGCCCGCGCCATTGGGTCCGAGCACGCCATAGATGCTGCCCGCAGGAACCCGAAGCGACACATGGTCGACCGCCTTGAAGCTGTCGAAATATTTGGTGAGGCCATCGGCCTCGACGCTGTAGTCGGTCAAACGCTGGTCCCCGATCTTCGGTCACGCCGTCTATGGCACGGACAGGCGGTTGCCGTATAGAGCGCCAATGGTTGCCGAAGCCTTGCCTCACCCCGAAACGCTCGAACAGCGGCTCGAAGCGGTCGCGCGCGCGCAGGGATTCGCCGCCTTCGGGATCGCGCGCGCCGACGCGGCGCCCGAAACCGCGGCGCGGCTCGACCGCTGGCTGGCCGAGGGATGCCACGGCGACATGATCTGGATGGAAAGCCGCAGCAGCCAGCGCGGGTCGCCGCAAGGGCTGTGGCCCGAGGTGCGGTCGGTGATCGCGCTCGGCATGAGCTATGCGCCCGAGGTCGATCCGCTGGCGCTGGCCGAGGTTCCGACACGCGGCCGCATCTCGGTTTACGCGCAGGGCGCCGACTATCATGACGTCGTCAAGAAAGCGCTGAAAGCCGTCGCGCGCTGGCTCGTCGCCGAGGCGAAGGAGGCAGAGGTCAAGGTGTTCGTCGACACCGCGCCGGTGATGGAAAAGCCGCTGTCGGCGGCGGCCGGGCTCGGCTGGCAGGGCAAGCATACCAATCTGGTCAGCCGCGAGCATGGCAGCTGGCTGTTCCTTGGCGCGATCTATACGACGCTCGACCTTGCACCCTCGGTTGCAGGCCGCGATCGTTGCGGCAGTTGCGCCGCGTGCCAGCAGGCGTGCCCGACCGATGCCTTTCCCGCGCCCTACCGCCTCGATGCGCGGCGCTGCATCTCCTACCTCACGATCGAGCATGACGGGCCGATCCCGGTCGAGCTGCGGCGCGGCATCGGCAATCGCGTCTATGGCTGCGACGATTGCCTTGCGGTGTGCCCGTGGAACAAGTTCGCCGACACGGCGGCGCGGCACAAGGCCTTCCTGCCGCGCGGCGAACTGGTCGCCCCGGCGATCGCCGACCTTCTCGCGCTCGACGATGCGGGGTTCCGGCAGGTGTTCGCGGGATCGCCGATCAAGCGTATCGGGCGCGGGCGGATGGTGCGCAACGCCGCGATTGCGGCGGGAAACAGCGGCGATGCGCGATTCCGGGCGCGGCTGGAAGCGCTGACGCAGGACGAATCGCCGATGGTCGCCGATGCGGCGGCGTGGGCGCTTGCCGAACTGGCGTCCTGACGTCAGCGCCTGAGTGCGTTCACGCAGCTGTCGACATTGGCATCGCGCCCCTCGGGCGTGCGGGCGTCGACGTGCGTTGCAACCGGCTCGGCACCCTGTTTCGGGGCGTAATAATAGATGTCGAGGATACAGGCGGTGCCCGCGAACTGCAGCTTGCGGCCGGCACCCTCGGCGACGTCGAGGCGCGGCTTGCCGAATTGCGACAGCGCCGCGCCGGCACGCTGGCCGACGAGGCTGTTGTGCTGGACGATACGCGGGGTGACGGGTGGCGGCGCGGCGACCGGCCGCGCCGGGCGCGGTACGGCGGTGGTTCCGCAGCCCGCCAGGGCGGCTGCAAGCAGGATCGTCGGCAGCAGCCGGACCAGTTTCATCGCGGTTTCCCGTCGCTCAGGTGCAAAAGATGGACGGCCATAGCGGCGCTCAGGATCGGGGCCAACAGATTGGCGACGGGCACCAGGAAGCTTGCGGCGGACAGCAGGCCGAGCGACCAGCGTGTCGGCCGGTCGAAGCGCGGCCGGTCGGGGTGGCGCGCAAGCACCATCGCCTCGAGATCGCGGCCGAGCAGCAGTGCATTGACGGCGAGGGCGAGGATCGGGGTGCCGATACCGGTGACGAGCAGGACGATATAGAGCGGCAGCGCGAGGAGGTTGCCGACGATGAGGCGGCCGAGCGAGGCGAGCGCGAGCGCGATATTCTGCCGCCAGCCGACATCGACCGCGCGGCTTGCGGCGGCGGCATAGTGGCGCCCCTCGACATCGGCAACGATCGCGTCGGCGAACAGCCCGACGACGACGATCGCGACGGCGCGGAAGAGCAGCCAGCTTCCGACGACGAGCGCGAGGGCGATCAGCACGCCCGCCATGTCGAGGCTCGCACCGTCCAGCCAGCGCCAGTGCGCGAGCGCCCAGCGCACGCCGAAGAAGATCGCGGCACCCGCGGCGGCGAAGATCAGCAGGGTGAGCGCAAGACTTTGCGCGAGGATGCGGATCACGCGCGGGCTCGGCAAGTCCCTGAGGGCAAGCAGGAAGGCGTGGACGGTGCGGGTCATCATAGGGGGATGGGGCGCGGCGGGCCGCTTCGTCAAGCGATGCGCTTGCCTAGACGCGCTGTCGCCCTTAAAGCGCGCGGCAGTTTTCCCCGACCAGCACAGGATTTTTCATGGCCTCCACCGCCCGTTTCGACGTCGTCGCCATTGGCAACGCCATCGTCGATGTTCTTGCCCGCGCCGACGATGCGCTGATCGAGGCCGAGGGCCTGACCAAGGGGTCGATGCGGCTGATCGACGGCGACGAGGCCGAACGTCTCTATGCGGCGATGGGGCCCGCGGTCGAGGTTTCGGGCGGCTCGGCCGCGAACACGCTCGCGGGCATGGCGGCGCTCGGCGAACGCTGCGCCTTCATCGGGCAGGTCGCCGACGACCAGCTCGGCCATGTCTTTACCCACGATTTGCGCGCGCTGGGCGTCGCGTATGAGACGCCGGCGCTCAAGGAAGGCGCGCCGACCGCGCGCTGCCTGATCCTCGTGACCCCCGATGGCCAGCGCACGATGAACACCTTCCTCGGTGCGAGCCACCTGCTCGAGCAGCGGATGATCGACGAGGCGTGGATCGCCGACGCCGAGATCCTCTATCTCGAAGGCTATCTGTGGGATCCCGAACTGTCGCGCGCGGCAATGCGCCGCGCGATCGACGTGTCGCGCGCGGCGGGGCGCAAGGTCGCCTTCACGCTGTCCGACGCCTTCATCATCGACCGCCACGGCGCCGATTTCCGCAAGCTGATCGGCGCGGGGCTGTTCGACATATTGTTCGCGAACGAGGTCGAGATCTGCGCGCTCGCCGAAACCGAGGATTTCGAGGCGGCGGTCGCCAAGATCGCGCCGCAGGTGCCGCTGCTTGTCGTCACGCGCGGTGCGCGCGGCGCGATCGCGCTCCGCGATGGGACACGAACCGAAGTCGGCGCCGAGCCGATCGAGACCGTCGTCGACACGACGGGCGCGGGCGACCTGTTCGCGGCGGGATTCCTCTCCGGCCTCGCCGAAGGGCGGCCGATCAAGGATTGCCTGACGATGGGCGCGGTGTGCGCGCGCGAGATCATCGCGCAAGTCGGCCCGCGCGCGCAGACCGACCTGAAGGCGAAGGTCGCCGCGCGCCTCGGCTAGGGTCAGGATCCCGGGAACTTTTGCGTTCGCCGAAGCGTCCTTAGCGCCATAGTGCAAAAAGGAGGCTTCGCCATGGCCGACGAAATCCACACGACGCGCGATCCCGACGGGACGACGCACACCACCACGGTCATCGACCGCGAACCGCGCCGCGGCGGCGGGATCGGCGTTGGCCTGATTGTCCTCGTCGCGATCGTGATCGCGGCCTTTTCCGCCTTTCAGTTCCTTGCGAACGACAAGACCGAAACGGGCGCGATCACCGAGGCAGCGCAGAAGGTCGGCGACGCCGCACAGGATGTCGGCGACGCGGCGCAGAAGGCGGTCGATTAGGTCAGGCGGCCGGCGCCGCGGCCTCGGGGTGCTTGCGGAACAGCGCGCGGTCGGCGGGGCCGAAGCCGCGGGTCCAGATCAGCCAGGCGTAGATGCCGAGGATGAAGGGGACGCCGATCAGCAGCTCCGCCCATTCGGGGAGCTTGGTCGCGCCCCAGCCGAGCACCGTCGCGCCCGCGGTTGCCCAGACGAGCGCCCAGCGCAGGCTGTTCACCGGCGCGCCGAGGATGTGCGCGAGCAGCCGCGCCTTGACCACCGATGCAAAGCCGAGCGCAAGCATCAGCGCGAGTGCGACCGCGGCGGCATAGTAGATCGGGTCGAGCCCCATCGAGCGCGCGACGAGGATCAGCGCGACGCTGAGCACCGCCTGCAGCGCGAGTGTCGCAAGGCTGATCAGCAGGTTGCGGTGGCGCGCGACATAGACGAGCGCGGCCTCGCTGACGACCGCGGTGGCGGCGACGACCTCGGCGGCGAGGAGGAAGGCGAGCGCGCCCGCGCCGCCGACGAACTGCGGCCCGACGAGGCCCATGACGGCCTCGCCCGGGATGCCGAGCGCGAGCGCGATGCCCGCCTGCGCGGCGATGATCCAGAAGCCGACCTGGCTGACCTGTGCCGCCACGGCGGCAAGCCGCTTTTCGGCGAGGTTGCGCGTGATCACGGGGCCGAGGATCGGTTCGAAGCTGGTCTTGAGCTTCTGCGGCAGCGAGGCGACCTGCTGTGCCATATAATAGATGCCGTAGATCGTCGGCGAGGTGAACTGGCCGAGGATGAAGAGGTCGAGGCGGCGTGTGCCCCATTCGATCGCATCGGCAGCGGCGAGCGGGGCGTTGCGCCGCGCAACTTTGAAGAGGTGCGCGGGGTGCGGTTGCCAGCCGCCGGGCCCGCCATAGTGGCGGATCATCGGAACGAGCGCGGTCAGGAAAGCGCCGATCATCGCGCTGCCATAGGAGAGCATCAGCCCGTCGCGCGGCGAGACGAACCAGAAACCGGCGGCGGCGATGCTGATCACCCACGGTTCGACGACGGCGCGCGCGCGCACCGTCGCGCCGACGTCGAAGCGATAGGCGCAGGCGGCGAGCGCGACGTCGGTGCCCGCGATCGCGAAGATCAGCAGCGCCATCCAGCGGTCGGTGCCGTCGATGCTGCCTGCCGGAAACATCAGCCCCGGAAAGAGGAGCAGGATCGCCGAGCCCGCCGCGGAGGCAAGGAAGGCGACGAACATGCCGTCCCAGACGACGGTGCGCTGGTCGGCGCCCGGCGCGCTCAATTGCTCGGCGAGTCCGCGCTTGAGGCCGAGCGTCGCGAGCTGCGCGACGAGTTCGATCACGAGGACGGCGAAGGCGAAGCGCCCGACCGCCTCGGGCCCGTACCAGCGCCCGGCGAAATAGAGGAAGGGCAGGCGCGCGACGAGGCGCAGAACGAAGCCGAAAAAATTGGTGCGTCCGCCCTTGGCAAGCGCCGCGGTATCCGCCTCGGCCTGTGGCGCAGTAGCGGACGAATCGGGGGTGCGCGCGGTCGCGCTGTCCGTCTGGCTCAAGCCTGGCGCCCCTTCTGCATGTCCCCGCGCAGTCTAGCGCGGGGGTGCGGGGCAGGCAATCGGTGCAAAAGACTCATCGGCCCTCTGGTCGGAGCGGCCGGCTGAGCAGGGCCTGAATCGCCTCGCCCGCGCGAATCTCGCCCGCGACGAGCCGCGCGACGGCGTCGGTGATCGGCATGTCGATGCCGTCGGCGCGCGCCGCAGCCGCGACGACGGGCGCGCTGAACGCGCCTTCGGCCACCGTGCGGCGGTCGGCCATCAGTCGGGCAGCCTCCTCGCCGCGCCCGAGACCCTGGCCGAGCGCGAAGTTGCGCGAATTGGACGAGGTGCAGGTGAGGACGAGATCGCCGAGCCCCGCGAGCCCGGCGAGCGTTTCCGCCTGCGCGCCGCGCGACAGGCCGAACCGCGTCATTTCGGCAAAACCCCGGCTGATCAGCGCAGCGCGTGCGTTGAGGCCGAGCCCGGCGCCGTCGACGATCCCGCACGCGATCGCGAGGATATTCTTGACCGCCCCGCCGATCTCGGCGCCGATCATGTCGGTCGACACATAGGGACGGAAATGCGGACGCGCGAGCGACCCGGCGATGGCCTCGGCGGTCGCTGTGTCGGCGGCGGCGAGCGTGATTGCGGTTGGCAGGCCGGCGGCGACTTCGTGCGCAAAGGTCGGGCCCGAGAGCACCGCGAGCGGCCTCGCGGGGCAAAGCTGTTTGGCGATGTCGATCGGGAAGGCGAAGCTCTCGGCCTCCATGCCCTTGCTGCAGAAGATCAGCGGCGCATCGCCTGCGGGCAGATCGGTCAGAACCGCGCGCAGAAAGGGCACGGGGACGACGACGAGCAGCGCATCGCAGGCGGCTAGATCGGCGAGCGTGCCCGTCGCGGTCAGCGAGGGAGAGAGCGTGGCGCCCGGCAAGAAGAGCGGGTTGCGATGTTCGGCGTTGATCGCGGCGACAACCTCGTCCTCGCGCGCCCAGAGGCGCACCGGCGCACCCCCGGCGGCGAGCATCTGCGCGAGCGCGGTGCCCCACGCGCCGCCGCCGATCAAGCCGAAGTTCGAATATGATGTCATGCCTTCACGCGTCATGCTTTCACTCCGGCGCCGCGCACGGCTCCGGCTTCCGGGTCGAGCGGCCAGCGCGGGCGCGCGGCGGTATCGAGCGGATCGGTGAGCCCCGCGGCGAAGCGCTCGGCGCCCGCCCAGGCGATCATCGCGCCATTGTCGGTGCAGAGCCAGAGCGGCGGCGCGACGAAAGGCTTGTCGAAGCGGCTTGCGAGATCGGTGAGCGCGGTGCGGATCGCGCCGTTCGCAGCAACGCCGCCCGCGACGACGAAGGCGGTCGCTTCGGGGCAGGCCGCGAGCGCGATGCGGCTGCGGTCGACGAGGCAGTCGACGACGGCCTGCTGAAAGGAGGCGGCGAGGTCGGCGACGCCATGCGCGCCCGACGCCGCGGCGCGCGCGACCGCGCTCTTGAGCCCGGCGAAGGAGAAATGCGGCTCGGCGCTGCCGACGAGCGGGCGCGGCAGCGGCACCGCGGTCGGATCGCCGCTCTGCGCCGCGCGCTCGACGGCGGGGCCTCCGGGATAGCCGAGCCCGAGCAGTTTCGCGGTCTTGTCGAACGCTTCGCCGGCGGCGTCGTCGATCGTGGTGGCAAGGCGGCGATAGGCGCCGACGCCCTCGACGAGCAGCAACTGGCAATGGCCGCCCGATACGAGCAGCAGCAGATAGGGAAATTCGAGCGCGGCGTCGGTGAGCCGCGGGCTCAGCGCATGGCCTTCGAGATGGTTGACCGCGACGAGCGGCTTGTTCGCGGCGTGCGCCAGCGCCTTGCCGGTGACGAGGCCGACCATCACCCCGCCGATCAGGCCCGGGCCCGCGGTTGCGGCGATCGCGTCGACGTCAGCGAGCGTGACGCCCGCGTCGGCGAGGACGCCCTCGACGAGCGGCGCGAGCCGGTCGACATGCGCGCGCGCGGCGATTTCGGGGACGACCCCGCCATAGGGCTGATGCTCGGCCTCCTGCCCCGCGACGCGGTGCGCAAGCACGCGCCGGTTGCTGTCGACGAGCGCCGCCGCGGTTTCGTCGCAGCTCGATTCGAGGCCGAGGATGAGAGTCATATGATCGCGCGCCCTTTACCCGCCCCATTGCGGGCAGGGCAAGGGAGAGAGAGATGCGAGCCTTTCCCCGCCGAAAACCGGATTGGAAAAACCGGTTCCCACTTTTTCGGGAAATGCTCTAGCGCGTGAATATGGCTTCGATTCCGCTTCCGACAACTGCCCGCCCGCTGCGTATCGGCACGCGGGCCTCGCCGCTGGCGCTCGCGCAGGCGCATATGGCCGCCGCCGCACTGGCCAAGGCCCATGCGTTGGCGCCCGAAGCGCTTGAAATCGTGGCGATGACCGCGACCGGCGACAAGATCCAGGACCGCGCGCTCGCCGAGGTTGGCGGCAAGGCGCTGTGGACGCGCGAACTCGACGCCGCGCTCGATGCGGGCGCGA
Organism: Sphingopyxis sp. Geo48; assembly: GCF_949769155.1. Lineage (NCBI taxonomy): Bacteria > Pseudomonadati > Pseudomonadota > Alphaproteobacteria > Sphingomonadales > Sphingopyxidaceae > Sphingopyxis > Sphingopyxis sp. Geo48. The sequence continues at coordinate 79,462 of NZ_CATKPA010000003.1, forward strand.
TCGATATCGCGGTTCATTCGTTGAAGGATGTGGAAACGATCCGCGACGCGCGTTTTGCGTTAGGCGCGATGCTCGAGCGTGCCGATCCGCGCGACCGGCTGGTGGTGCGCGGCGGCGTCACGGCGACGACGATTGCGGACCTGCCGCACGGCGCGCGGCTGGGGACGAGCAGCCCGCGGCGCGCGGCGCAGGTCAGGCGGCTGCGCCCCGACCTGGTGACGATGCTGCTGCGCGGGAATGTCCAGACGCGGCTCGCGAAGCTCGCAGCGGGCGAGGTCGATGCGACCTTGCTCGCGGCGGCGGGGCTCGACCGGCTCGGCATGCACGACATCGGGCAGGCGCAGGCGATCGACCTGCTGCTGCCTGCCGCCTCGCAGGGGGCGATCGGTATCGAGTGCCGTGCGGATGACGCCGCGACCTTCGCACTGCTCAAGACGATCGACCATGCGCCGACGCATCGCGCTGTGGCGGCCGAGCGCGCGTTGCTCGCTACGCTCGGCGGCGATTGCCGTTCGCCGGTCGCGGCATACGCACACTGGCTGGACGATGGCGCGCTTCGCCTCGACGCCGAAATCTTCTCGGACGACGGCGCGGAGCATGTGGCGGGCCATGCGCTGGTCACCGGTCGCGGCGATGCCGAGGCGCTGGCGCATCGCCTACTGGACGAAGCTCCGGGCAGCGTGCGGCGCCTGTTCGCCGTATGATTGGCGGCCTGCCGCTGCTCGTGACGCGCCCCGAGCCGGGATGCGCCGCGACGGTGGCGCGGGCGCGGACGCTGGGGCTCGATGCGCGGCCGCTGCCACTGTTTGCGGCGCGGGCGCTCGAATGGGTAGCGCCCGATACGCGCGACCATGACGCGCTGCTGCTGACGAGTTCGCAGGCGGCACGGCTGGGCGGGTCCGGGCTCGCCGCGCTCGGGGCGCTTCCGGTTTATGCGGTGGGCGAGGCGACCGCCGCTGCGGCGCGCGATGCGGGGTTCGGCGTCGCTGCCGTCGGCGAGCGCGACGCCCAGGCGCTGCTCGACGGCATGGCGTCATCGGGAAAGCGGCGAATCCTGTGGCTTTGCGGGCGCGACCGTACGGCGTTCGCGACCGCGCTGACGGTGACGGCGCTGCCCGTCTATGCGGTCGATCCGGTCGATCCGGCCGCCGGTTGGCGCGATTCGGTCGCGGCGCCGGCGGTGGTCCTTGCCCACTCGGCGCGGATCGCGGCGCGGGCCGCCGACCTCGCCGGAGCGGCGGTTAAGCATTTGACCTTGCTGGCGATCAGCGCCGCGGCCGCCGATGCGGCGGGTGATGGCTGGGCGGAAAAGGCGGTTTCGCCGCGCCCCGATGATGCCGCGATGTTGGCAGAGGCGGTCCGTTTGTGCCACAAGGGTCGCCAATAGGGTCGTTCGAAAGAGACACATGACAATCGAAAGCATCGACAGGCCGGCGTCCTCGGACGACGTGGCCCCGGTGAAAAGACTTTCGCTCCGCGCGCTGTTCATCGGTGCGGTGCTTCTCCTGATCCTGGGCGTGGTCGGCGGCGGCTGGGCGATGAGTCGCTGGCTGGCGAGCGAGAAGCCCCCGGTGACCGTCGTCAGCGACGAACCGGCGGTGGGCGGTGCGCTCGCCGCGATCGGCCAGGCCGAGGTGGCGGCTGGCGGGCAGGTGGCCGCGGCGCCCGCAGTCGACGGCGCAGGCGGTCTCGCGGCGCGGGTCGCCGAACTCGAACAGCGGCTGTCGCGCATCAACCTGCAGGCCGAATCGGCGTCGGGCAACGCCTCGCGCGCCGAGGGGCTGCTCGTCGCTTTCGCGGTGCGGCGCGCGCTCGATCGCGGGTTGTCGCTCGGTTATCTCGAAGCGCAGCTTCGCCTGCGTTTCGGCGACGACCAGCCCAATGCGGTCAAGACGATCATCGAAACCTCGCGCGAGCCGGTGACGCTGGAGCAGCTGCGCGCCGAACTCGACGCGATCGCGCCCGAACTTGTCGGGCGCAGCGGCGACAAGGGAAGCCTGTGGACCGGCCTGCGCCGCGAACTCGGCGAATTGTTCGTCGTGCGCCCGGCGGGCACGCAGTCGCCGCGCGCGACCGAGCGGCTCGAACGCGCGCGCCGCTATCTGGCCGGCGGCATGGTCGACCAGGCGATTACCGAGGTCGAGGCGATGCCCGGCGCGGCGGAGGCGGGCGACTGGCTGATCGACGCGCGCCGCTATCACGAGGCGCGGCGTGCGCTTGACCTGATCGAGACCGCCGCGATATTGGAGCCGCGCGACGGGGCCGCCGTCGCGATGGCCCGCGATCCGGCCGAAACGACCCCCTGAGCGCGCCCGCGGGCACGCCCCAAGAGAAAGCCCGACCCATGGCCCTCGCCGATCCGCAGCGCATCGAGGCGCTCGACCCGTTCGATCCGCTCCAGCTCGCCGACCAGCTCAGCGAAGAAGAGCGGATGATCCAGAGCGCGGCGCGCGCCTATGCCGAGGGCGAGCTGCTTCCGCGCGTGACGTCGGCGTTCCTCGAAGAGCGTTTCGACCGTGAGATCATGTCGGAGATGGGCCAGCTCGGCCTGCTCGGCGCGACGATCGATCCCGAATATGGCGGCGCGGGGCTCAACTACGTCTCCTACGGGCTGATCGCGCGCGAGGTCGAACGCATCGATTCGGGCTATCGCTCGGCCTGTTCGGTGCAGAGCAGCCTCGTGATCCATCCGATCAACGCCTATGGCAGCGAGGAGCAGAAGCGGAAATATCTGCCCGGCCTCACCTCGGGCGAACTCGTCGGCTGCTTCGGCCTGACCGAGCCCGACGCGGGCAGCGACCCCGGCAGCATGCGCACGCGCGCCGAGAAGATCGCGGGCGGCTATCGCCTGAAGGGCGCGAAGATGTGGATCACCAACGCGCCGATCGCCGATGTCTTCGTCGTCTGGGCGAAATCGGACGCGCACGACGGCGCGATCCGCGGCTTCATCCTCGAAAAGGGGATGAAGGGCCTGTCGGCGCCGAAGATCGAGGGCAAGGTCAGCTTGCGCGCCTCGATCACCGGCGAGATCGTGATGGACGGGGTGGAAGTCGGCGAGGATGCGCTGCTGCCGCACGTCTCGGGCCTCAAAGGCCCGTTCGGCTGTCTCAACCGCGCGCGCTACGGCATCGGCTGGGGCGCGATGGGCGCGGCCGAATTCTGCTACGAAGCGGCGCGCAACTACACGCTCGAGCGCAAGCAGTTCGGGCGCCCGCTCGCGGCGAACCAGATCGTGCAACTGAAGCTCGCCAACATGCTCACGGAAATTTCGATGGGGCTGCAGACCGCGCTGCGCGTGGGGCGGCTGATCGACGAGGGGCGGCTGGTTCCCGACGCGATCAGCCTCTTGAAGCGCAACAATTGCGGCAAGGCGCTCGATATCGCGCGGGTTGCGCGCGACATGCACGGCGGTAACGGGATTTCGGCCGACTATCATGTGATCCGTCACGCGGTGAACCTCGAGACGGTGAACACCTATGAGGGCACGCACGACGTCCACGCGCTGATTTTGGGCCGCGCGATCACCGGCATCCCCGCCTTTTTCTGATGCGGCCGCTCGAGGGCCTGCGCGTCGTCGAACTGGCGCGCGTGCTTGCGGGGCCGTGGTGCGGGCAATTGCTTGCCGATCTCGGTGCCGAGGTGGTCAAGGTCGAGCGGCCGGGCGCCGGCGACGACACGCGCGAATGGGGTCCGCCCTTCGTCACCGGCGCGGACGGCGCGAATCTGGGCGCGGCCTATTATCACAGCACCAACCGCGGCAAGCGGAGCGTCGCGATCGACATCGCGAGCGCCGCCGGGCAGGCCGAGGTACGCGCGCTGCTCGCCGATGCCGATGTCGTGATCGAGAATTACAAGGTCGGCGGGCTCGCCAAATATGGGCTCGATCCGGCGCGGCTTCGGGCGGATTTCCCGCGGCTGATCGTCTGTTCGATCACCGGCTTCGGCCAGACCGGGCCCTATGCGCACCGCGCGGGCTATGATTTCATCGTCCAGGCGATGAGCGGCTTCATGTCGCTGACCGGCGAGCCCGACGGCGCGCCGCAAAAGGCGGGAATCGCCTATGCCGACATTTTCACCGGCATGTATTCGGCGGTCGCGATCCTCGCCGCGCTGCGACGTCGTGACGTCACTGGAGCGGGCGTGCATATCGACATGGCGCTGCTCGATTCGCAGGTCGCGGTGCTCGCCAATCAGGCCGCGAACTATCTGGCCAGCGGGGTATCGCCCAAGCGCATGGGCAATGGTCACGCGAATGTCGTGCCCTATCAGGCGTTTGCGACCGCCGACGGCCAGCTTGTCGTCGCGGTCGGCAACGACAGCCAGTATCGCAAGCTCTGCGCGATTCTCGGCGAGCCGCAGTGGGCCGACGATGCGCGCTTCGCGAACAATGCCGCGCGGCTCGCGAACCGGGCGGCGCTGATCCCGCTGCTTGCGGCGAAGATCGCCACCTGGGACGCGCAGCCGCTGTCGCTCGCGCTCGAGGCCGAAGGTGTGCCGGCTGGGCCGATCAACGACCTCGCCGGCGTCTTCGCCGATCCGCAGGTCGTCGCGCGCGGAATGCGCTTCCGGCCCGAAGGCGCGTCGATCGACGGCGTCGCGAGCCCGATCGTCATCGACGGCGAGCGGATGGTCGCCCCGACCGGGGCGCCGCCACTCGCCTCATAAAAAAGGGGGCGCCCGAACGGACGCCCCTTTCCCCCTTATTGCCTTGCGATCAGAATTTGACCGTGCCGGTCACGAACACCTGGCGCGGGTTGCCGTAGAAGGCGGTCAGCGTACCCTCGGTCCCCAGCGCCGAGGTCGGCAGGCCGTTTGCGCCGAGGATCGGCACGCCGGTAACCGGGTTCACGCCGATGAAGGTATAGCCCGACGTCTTGTAGTGCTTGTCGGTCAGATTCTTGCCGAACACGCCAAGGCTCCAGCGGCCTTCGGGCGCGGTGTAGACGAGGCTGGCGTCCCACAGCGCGAAGCCCTTCTGGTCGATATAGGGGTTCGGGATTTCGAACTGGTTGGTCTTGCTGCGGTACGACAGCGTCGTGCCGAAGCTGATGTCGCCCTCGCCGATCGGGGCCGAATAGGCGAGCGTGCCGCTGGCGGTCCATTTGGGCGTGTTCTGGACGCGGCGGAAATCGGCGACGTCGGTCGGCACGCCGGCGATATTGGTGACGAAGCGCTTGTACTGGGCATCGATATAGCCGAGCGCGGTGGACAGCGTCAGCCGGTCGCCAGCCGCCGCCAGATCCTCGCCCAGCCGCGCGCGGCCCTCGAACTCGAGGCCCTTGAAGGTCGCCTTGCCGGCGTTCGACACGATGCCGCAGAAGCTGGGCAGACCGCCGACGGTGCAAGCGACCGAGCCGGGGATCTGGACGTCGGTATAGTCGGCATAGAAGCCCGCAATCGCGACGTTCAGCCCACCGTCGAACAGGCTGCCCTTGTAGCCGAGCTCGTAGCTTTCGACCTTTTCGGGGCGGAAGCTCAGGAAGGCGGCGATTTCAGCGTCGCTGCGCGTGCCGTTGCCGTCGAGGTCGGGCGCGTTGGCCCCGACGCCGCGCGGATCGAAGCCGCCGCCCTTGAAGCCCTGCGAATAGCTTGCGTAGAGCGTGTGATCGGGCGTGGGCTTGAAGGTCAGCGAGGCGCGCGGGGTGAATTTGTTGAACTTGCGGCTGCCTTCGAAATCGGTGCCCGGCGCGCCGAAGGGAACGCCCGCGCCGCCGAACACCGGCGAGCCGCCGCCGAGATAATTCTGGCGCAGGATCGAGGCCTCGCGCTTGTCCCACGTATAGCGGCCGCCGAGCGACAGGCTGAACTGGTCGGTGAAATCATAGGTGAAATCGCCGAACACCGCCGCGGTCTTGGTATCGACATCGGCCTCGGTGAAGGCGGTCAGCCCGGCAAAGGTGTTGAAGATGCGGACGTCGAACAGCGTGTCGGCGGTCGCGTCGAGATAATAGAAGCCAAGCAGGCCTTTCAGCTTGTCGCCTTCGTACAGGAGCTGGAATTCCTGGCTGACCTGTTCGTTGAAATAAAAGCCGGGAACGTCGACGTCGACCGCGGGCAAAGCGTCGAAATCGATCGGGGTCGCCGACTTGTCCTTGCGCCAGGCGCTGATCGAGCGGAGCGTGACCGTGTCGCTGAGTTCGGCGGTGACGTTCATCGCAAGCCCGTAAGCCTCGATGCTCTGCTTGGGATCGACGAGACCGCCGCGGCTGTCATAGACGTCGTCGAGGACCGGCGCGTTCGTCGCGAGGCTGGGAATCAGGCGGTGGCCGCCGCGCGGATCGCTCTTGTCCTTGCTATAGTCGCCCGAGATGCGGATCAGCACCGGCTCGCCATAGCCGCCGAACTCGACGGTTCCGCGACCGGCCCAGACATCCTTGTTGTAATTTTCGAGGCCGGTGGTGAGATTGTCGCCGAAGCCGCCGCGCGAGAGTCGCGCGACCGAGCCGCCGATGCGAAGCAGATCACCGATCGGGGTGCTCGCGGTAACGATCAGATCGGCCTGCTTGTAGGTTCCGAGCGTGCCCTTGATCTTGAGCGAGAAATCCTGCGGCAACGGGGCGGTAACATATTTGACCGCGCCGCCGATGGTGTTGCGGCCATAGAGCGTGCCCTGCGGCCCACGCAAAATTTCGATGCGCTCGACGTCATAGATGTCGAGCACTGCCGCCTGCGGACGGTTGAGATAGACGTCGTCGAGGTAGAGGCCGACGCCCTGTTCGAAACCCGACACCGGATCCTGCTGGCCGACGCCGCGGATGAAGGCGGTCAGCGTCGAGTTCGAGCCGCGCGAGACCTCGAGCGTCGTGTTCGGAGTGGTCTGGCCGATTTCGGTGATGTCGATCGCGCCGGCCTTTTCGAGCGCTTCGCCCGAATAGGCGGTGATCGCGACCGGAACGTCGATCAGCCGTTCGTCGCGGCGGCGGGCGGTGACGATGATCTCTTCATCGCCGGCATCGGCACTTGCGCCTTCTTCCTGGGCGAAGGCGGCGGGCGTGAAGGCGAGGATCGAAAGCGCGCTCGTTGCATAGACGGCACGGCGCAGCTGGCGGGCGAAAGGACGCATGAAAACTCTCCCATGTGGCGGACGACCCCTCGCCGTCCCTCCTCTTTTCTTGGGCCCGGTCTTGCCAAGCCGCGCGCCACCCAATAATGAAACATGAACCAAGTTTCAACTTGGAATGTGAAACCGCTATGTTTTGCCTGCCGGTGATGCGAAAAGGTCACGCTGGCGGCAGCCCTAGGAGGGGCAGGCGGACAGGGGACGGGAAGGCAAGGCAATGGATCAGCCGCGCTCATCGGCGCCGCTACGGGCGGAAGAAACGGGGAATCCCGACAAGACACCGCGCACCGAGCGCGGGCGGCGGACCTTGCGCAAGCTGCTCGACGCCGCGGCGACCGAGTTTGGCGAGCGCGGGTTTCACGATGCGTCGATCAGCGGCATCACGCGCCGCGCCGGCACCGCGCTCGGCAGTTTCTACACCTATTTCGATTCGAAGGACGAAATCTTCCAGGCGCTCGTCCGCTACATGAGCGAGCAGTTGCGCGACCATGTCACCCCGCGCGTGCAGGCGGCGCCCGACGAGATCAGCGCCGAGCGGATCGGCCTTGAATCCTTCCTCGGCTTCGTGCGCGAGCACAAGGAAATCTATCGCATCATCGACGAGGCCGAGTTCGTCGATTACGCAAGCTATCGCCGCCACTATGAAACGACGGTCGAACGTATGCGCCAGCGGTTGGAAGCCGGCGCGGCGCGCGGCGAGATTCGCGCGGATGCGAGCGAGGTCCATGCCTGGGCTATCGCGGGGATGAACGTGTTCCTGGGGATGCGCTACGGATTGTGGGATGCCGACGCCGACATCGCCGATGTGGCGCGGATCGCCAACGACATGCTCGCGAACGGACTGAAGAAGCGGGATTGAGTTCTCCTCCCTGTGCCGCAAGCATGGGGAGGTGGCAGCGCGAAGCGCTGACGGAGGGGCCGGTGCCTCTCGCCCCTCCACCGTCCTGCGGACGGTCCCCCTCCCCACGGCTTCGCCGCAGGGAGGATTTTTAACCGCGCGCGATCAGGAAGATCGCGTGCTCGGCGCGCCAGCTCGCGGCGGCGTCGCTCGTCGGCTTGTCGCCCGACAGATACCAGGCGCCCTCGACCCGGATGCCCTTTTCGCGCAGCAACTCGCGAAAGTCGCGGACGGTCACATGGTGGATGTTCGGCGTCTCGTACCAGGCGACGGGCAGCAGCCGCGTCACCGGCATCCGCCCCGTCCACAGCAGCGACAGGCGCACGCGCCAGTGCGCGAAATTGGGGAAGCTGACGAAGGCGCGCGGCGCGATGCGGAGCAGTTCGCCGACGACGCGGTCGGGGCGTTCGGTCGTTTGCAGCGTCTGCGACAGGATGGCATAGTCGAACGCGTCGTCGGGATAATCGGCGAGGTCGCGGTTTGCGTCGCCCTGCACCACCGACAGCCCCTGCGCCATCGCTGCCTCGATCGCCGCAGCGTCGATTTCGAGCCCGCGCGCGTCGATCTGCTTTTCGGCGCGCAGCTCGGCCATCAACGCGCCGTCGCCGCAGCCGATGTCGAGCGCGCGCACGCCCGCCGGAATCGCATCGGCGATGATGCGCAGATCGGGGCGAAGTGCGCTCACCAGCCGGCTCCGAGCGCGCCCGCCATGATCCGGTCGAGCGCGGGAACTTCGAGCAGGAAGCTGTCGTGGCCGAAGGGCGCCGACAGTTCGACGAAGCTCGCTGCGGCGCCAACCGAATGGAGCGCCTGGACGATGCGCCGCGATTCGGCGGTCGGATAGAGCCAGTCGGTGTCGAAGCTCACCAGCGTGAAGCGCACATCCTTGGCGTTCGCGAAGGCACCTGCAAGGCGCCCGTCGTGCGGTTCGGCGAGGTCGAAATAGTCCATCGCGCGGGTGATATAGAGATAGGCGTTGGCGTCGAAGCGGTCGGTGAACGCCAGCCCCTGGTGCCGCAAATAGGATTCGATCTGGAAATCGGCGTCGAAGCCGAAACTCTTGATGTCGCGCGCCTGCAGCCGGCGGCCGAACTTCTCGGTCAACCCTTCCTCGGACAGATAGGTGATGTGCGCCGCCATGCGCGCGACCGCGAGGCCTTTTGTGGGTGCGCGCGCGCTGCCGTAATATTGGCCGCCCTGCCAGTCGGGATCGGCCATGATCGCCTGCCGCCCGACCTCGTGGAACGCAATATTCTGCGCCGAATGGCGCGCTGCACTGGCGATCACGATCGCCGAGCGCAGCCGTTCGGGATAAGAGGCAGCCCACGCCAGCGTCTGCATACCGCCCATCGATCCGCCGATGACGGCATGAAGCCGCTCGATCCCCAGATGATCGAGCAGCATCGCCTGCGCGCGCACCATGTCGGTGATGGTGATGACGGGGAAGGCCATGCCCAGCGGCGCACCGGTCGCGGCGTCGGGGGTCGCGGGGCCGCTCGACCCCATGCAACTGCCGAGGACGTTGGCGCAGATGACGTGGAAGCGATCGGTGTCGATGGGCTTGCCGGGTCCGACCATCCGCGCCCACCAGCCGGGCTTGCCCGTCGCGGGATGGTCGCTCGCGACATATTGGTCGCCGGTGAGCGCGTGGCAGATCAGCACGGCATTCGACCTGTCGGCGTCGAGCGCGCCATAGCTTTGCCAGGCGATCGTCACCGACGGCAGCGACTGGCCGCTGTCGAGCGGCAGGGCCGCGGGAATCGTCACGCTCTGGTGCTGGATCTGGTGAAGCAGGCTTGCCATCGTGCGCGCGGGGCTAAGCGGGCGCGGACAGGCTGTCAACGTGCTGGACTTGGGGCGCACAGCCGCTAAACGGCGCGGCATGACCGACGCGACCCCGACCCTCACTCCGAAGCCGTGGATCAGCGGCATCGCACCCTATGTGCCCGGCAAGTCGGCCGGTGCCGACGGGCGCCCGCTGATCAAGCTCAGCGCGAACGAAAATCCGCTCGGTACCGGGGACAAGGCGCGCGCGGCGTTCGCGGCGTCGCAGGCGGCGGCCGACGCGCTGTCGCGTTACCCCGACCCGGGTGCGAACGAGCTGCGCGCGACGATTGCGGCGAAGTTCGGGCTCGACCCGGCGCGGGTCATCTGCGGGAACGGCTCCGACGAGCTGCTGCACCTGGCGGCGGGCACTTATGCGGGGCCGGGCGACGAGATTCTCTATGTGCGCTATGGCTTCGCGGTCTATGAGATCGCGGCGCGCCGCGTCGGCGCTACGCCGGTCGAGGCCGACGATCGCGACTATGCGACCGACGTCGATGCGCTGCTTGCGGCGGTGACCGACAAGACCCGCGTCGTCTATCTCGCCAACCCGAACAATCCCACGGGCACGCTCGCGACGCGCGAGGATGTGCAGCGGCTCTATGCGGGGCTGCCCAAGGACGTGCTGTTCGTGATCGACCAGGCCTATAGCGAATATCTTTCGGCGGCCGAGGACGATGGCGGACTCGAACTGGCGAAGACGCAGCCGAATGTCTTCGTCACGCGCACCTTCTCGAAGATCCACGGCCTTGCCGCCGAACGGATCGGCTGGGGCTATGCCGCCGCCGAGGTGATTTCGGCGCTGCACCGTATCCGCCTGCCGTTCAACGTCACGCGCGCGGGGCAGGCGGCGGCGATTGCCGCGCTCGGCGACGAGGATTTCGTCGCAAACAGCCGCGACCATAATGCCAGGTGGCGCGCGTGGCTGGCGCAGGAGCTCGAAAGCCTCGGCAACCATGGCGTCCGCGTCGTGCCGTCGGCGACCAACTTCCTGCTCGTGCTGTTCGAGGGCGAGGTCAGCGCCGAGACGGTCTATAACCGGCTGATGGACGCGGGCTATATCGTCCGCTGGCTACCGGGGCAGGGGATTCCGCAGGCGCTACGCATGACGATCGGTACCGAGGCGGAAACGCGCGGGCTGGCGGCGGCGATCCGCGCGGCGCTCGCCGGCTGATGGCGATCGAGCGGGTCACGGTCGTCGGGCTGGGGCTGATCGGCTCGTCGATCGCGCGCGCCGCGAAGGCGCGGCTGCCGCAGGTGACGGTGACCGGCCATGACGCCAGCGCCGATGTGCGCGAAGAGGCGCGGGCGCTCGGGCTGTGCGATACGATCGCCGACGATCCCGCCGCGTCCGTCCTGGGCTCCGACCTCGTCATTCTCGCGGTGCCGGTGGGGCGGATGGCCGATGCGGCCGCCGCGATCGCCTCGGGACTGAAACCCGATGCGATCATTTCCGACGTCGGCTCGTCGAAGGCGGGGGTCGCCGATGCGCTGGCGAAGGCGCTGCCCGACCATGTCGTCATTCCCGCGCATCCGGTCGCGGGGACAGAGAACAGCGGACCCGCCGCGGGTTTCGCGACCCTGTTCGAGGGACGCTGGTGCATCGTGACGCCGGGCGCGAGCGCGCCCGCCGACGCCGTGGCGGCACTGTCGGGCTTCTGGGAAGCGCTCGGCGCCAAGGTCGACACGATGGATGCGGCGCATCACGATATGGTGCTCGCGGTGACCAGCCACCTGCCGCACCTCATCGCCTATACGATCGTCGGCACCGCGAGCGAGCTGGAGGAAGTGACCGAGAGCGAGGTCATCAAATATTCGGCGGGCGGCTTTCGCGACTTCACACGCATCGCGGCGAGCGACCCGGTGATGTGGCGCGACGTGTTCCTGGCGAACAAGGATGCCGTGCTCGAAACGCTGCAGCGCTTCAACGAGGATCTCACCGCGCTCCAGCAGGCGATCCGCCGCGGCGACGGAGCAAAGCTCGAGGACTGGTTCACGCGCACCCGCGCGATCCGGCGTTCGATCATCGAACAGGGGCAGGATGATGCCGCGCCCGATTTCGGGCGGCGGCATTGATTTTCCGCTGACACGGAAAGCGGCAGCGGGCTGGTGCCGCTATCTGGCCGAAAGCAGCGCCTCGGGCGGGTTCAGCGCATTGATGGCGCGCCAGACCCGCTCCTCGGCCTCTTCGCGCGGCAGGCCGGCAGGAATCGTCTCGCCGATCCGGTAGGTGATCGTGCCCGGCCATTTGACCCAGCGGCGCGGCGGATAGACGAGGCCGCTGTTCACCGCGACCGGGATCACGGGAACGCCGAGCATCCGGTAAACGCCCGCGAAGCCCGAGCGGAGCGGCGGCGCCGACCCGTGCGGCACGCGCGTTCCCTCGGCGAACAGGACCAGCGGACGACCCTTCGCCAGCGCGGCCTTGGCGGCGTTCAGCATCGCGCGCATCGCCTTGCCGCCGCCGTCGCGGTCGACCGGGATCAGGCCATAGAAGCGCGCCGCCTGCCCCCAGACGGGGATCGAGAACAGCTCTTCCTTCGCGAATACCGCCGGATGCCTGAACAGCATCGGCTGTTCGATCGTCTCGAACGCGCCCTCATGCTTGAAGACGTAGAGGACGGGGATATCGGGCATGTCGCCATCGACGACGATCCTCTGCCCGAGCACGAAGCGGCAGATCAGCCGGTGGAATTGCGCCCAGATGCGCACGAACCAGATCGTCGCATGGTGCGAGACCGGCAGCGAAATGACGGCGCCGATCGACGAGATGCTGCTCATGATCACGAACAGCAGCCAGAAGAGGATCGAGCGGAGAAGGGCGATGGTGTAGCGCATCGGCGCGGTTTCTAGAGGCCGAGGAGCCCGCCCGCCAGCCCGGCGAGATATTTATGATATTCGCGGAACAGGGTCGCGAAGTTCGGCTGGCTGCGCACCGCGTCGGGGACGATCCGAACCGTGTCGCCGACCGCGCGGCCGATCTCATATTCGGCGCGGCGCATGTGCCAGTCGGTGGTGATCAGGCGGATGCTCTTGTAGTTGCGCCGCTGGACCCAACTCGCGACCTCGGTCGCGTTCGAGCGCGTATCCTCGGCCTCGAACCCCAGCGCAATGCAGCAGTCGAAAAGCTTTTTGGAGCGCTTGTATTCGGCGGCGAGTTCCCCGGGCTTCACCTCGCGCGCGACGCCGCTGATCAGCAATCGCTTGGCATCGCCTGCCTCGAGCCGTTCGAGCGCGCGGTCGATCCGGCCGGGTCCGCCGGTCAGGACGACGATCGCGTCGGTCTTTTCGGCGGGTGCGGGCTGCGGCAACAGCAGCGCAAACCAGGCGAAGCCGAGCACCCAGGCCAGGAAGATGAGCGAAATCAGGCGCTTGATCATAGTATCTTCTGGAGGGCGGCAAGCAGGGTCAGCCGCGCGGTCAAAGCTGCGAGCGCGATAGCCAATAGCGGCAGCGCCAGCAAGAGCGTCCAGCCGGCGGGGCCGAGCGACGCGGTCGCGGCGAGCCCCGAGGTGACCCCCGACCATTGCCAGCCGATCAGCAGCAGGATCAGCGCCGCGACGACCGTGCCGAGCGCGATGCCATAAGCCGTGTCGATCGCGATCCGCCGCTGGAACAGCCGCGTGATCTGCTGGTCGGTCGCGCCGATCATGTGGAGCATCTCGATTGTCGCATAATGGGTGCCAAGCGCGGCGCGCGCCGTCATGATCACGACCGCGGCGCTCGCGAGCGTCATCAGGACGACGAGGCCCCCCGCGACCCAGGCGAGCGAACGGATCAGCCGCGCGACGGGGCCGAGCCATTCGGCGTGCGGGATGATCCGCGCGCCGGGTGCCTCGCGCGCCACCAGCGCGCGGAGCTGGCCCATGTGGCGCGCACGGTCCTCGCCGACGAAATCGATGTCGATCAGCGCGGGGAGCGGCAGCGACTGCAGCACCGGGTCGTCGCCTTCCGCACCGCCGAACCATTGGCCGAGCGTCGCCTTCAATTCCTCCTGTTCGACCGCGCGCGCCGAGCGGACGAAGGGCTGCGCGGCGGCCGCGCGGCGCAAGGCGACGGCCTGTTCGGCGCGGGTGACGGGGTTGGCGGTAACGATCTGCACCGTCACGCGCCCCGCGATCGCGTCGCCGATCGCATTCGCCGAGCGCGCGAGACCGACACCCGCTGCCGCTGCGAGCAGGGTGAGCAGCATCAGGATCGCGATGACCCACGGCGTCGGCCCCGACAGGCGGCGGTCGGGGAGCAGGCGGCGGTGCTGGACGGGAACGCGGGGGATGATCATCGGCGCGTCACGATCGGTTCGGCGGATAGCGCAGCGCGCCGGTCGGGTCGGACAGGCGCCCTTTTTCAAGGCGCATCATCTGCGCATTCTCGATGCGGCTGATCAGGTGGATATCGTGCGTCGCAACCACGACAGTGGTGCCGAGGCGATTGAGCGCCTCGAACAGCCCCAGAAGGCGCGTCGCCATCTCGGGATCGACGTTGCCCGTCGGTTCGTCGGCGACGAGAAGCTGCGGCCGCGCGATCACCGCGCGGGCGATCGCGACGCGCTGTTGCTCGCCGCCCGAAAGCGTCGGGGGATAGGCTTCGGCGCGCTCGGCGAGACCGATCCAGCTCAGCATCTCGCCGACCGGGCCCGACAGATCCTCCTCGCTCACCCCCGCGATGCGTAGCGGCAAGGCGATGTTGTCGCGCGCACTGAGGTGCGGGATCAGCCGGAAATCCTGGAAGACGACGCCGATCCGGCGGCGGAAGCCCGGCAGGCGGTGGCGCGGCATCGACACCAGGTCCTCGCCGAACAGCCGGACGATCCCGCGGCTCGGCCGCTGCGCGAGATAGAGCAGCTTGAGCAGCGAGGTCTTGCCCGCGCCCGATGCGCCGGTGAGGAAATAGAAGCTGCCCGGCTGGAGGTTGAAGCTGATGTCGGACAGGATTTCGGCATCGGGGCCGTAGCGGAGCCCGACGCCGCTGAATTCGACCATCGCGCCGCCAGACCGGGGCGTCGACGTCATGACGCCCCCATGACGCGCGCGGGCGCGCGCGACGAACCGTGGATGATGGCAGCCCCGACGCTCATGCGCCCGGCTGTTACATGCCTGTCCACAGAGGTAAAGTGCTCTGTTTCGCAGGAGGCGGCGCCGGCCCGTTCCCCCGCCCAACCTCGCGATACGATCTGCTCTGGGAGGCTGGGCGGGGGAGTGGGCCGGCGCCGTGACAAGCTGCGCGTAACGCAGAGCTTGCCACGCGCGAATCGGCATGTTTAGAGGGGAGCCATGATCCTCGCCTGCCCGTCCTGCCATACGCGCTATGTCGTCCCCGACACGGCGATCGGACCCACCGGACGGACAGTGCGCTGCGCCAATTGCCGGCACAGCTGGTTCCAGGAGCCCGCGGCGCCCGCCGCCGCGGCTCCACCGACCCCGCCGACCCCGCCGCCGGTGGCCGAACCGGCCGCGGCCGGGCCCGCGCCGGTCGTGCGCGAGCCCGATCCGTCGCCTGCCGCGCCGCCGCCCGAAGCGGTGCCCGAACGACCGGTTTTCGTCGAAGAGCCCGTCGCGGCTGCCCCGCCGCCGCCGCCCGAAGCCTTTGCCGCGCCCGAAACGCCGGTGATCCAGCCGCCGGCGGAAGACGCTCCGCTGCCCTTCCGCCGCCCGCGCCGCAACCCGGCGCGGCGCTGGACGCTGATCGCGGCGAGCGCAGCGCTGTTGATGCTCGCCGCGACCGGCGCGCTCTACTGGTTCGGGCTGCCCGGCTGGGCGCAGGGCCTCGGGATTCCCGGGATGACCGACGAGCCCGATCTGGTGATCGAGCTGCCGCCGAACCAGGACCATCGCGAACTGGCCGACGGCACCATCTATTTCGCCGCGTCGGGGGTGATCATCAACCCGACCGATCGCGAACAGCGCGTGCCGCCGATCCTCGCCGAACTGCGCGATGCGCAGGGGACGATCGTCTATAGCTGGACGATCAAGCCGCCGGTGCGGATGCTGCCGCCGAACGAGAAGGTCAATTTCAGCGAGGCCAAGCTCGATATTCCGCGCCGCGCCACGCAGCTGACGGTGAGCTGGGCGCTACCGAAGAGCTGATATCCCAGAGTGTTACGGTGACGTCACGGCGTCACAGGCTGATCGCGGCGGCCAGCGAAAACAGGAAGCTGGTCAGCGTCGCGACGACGATCGGGGCGAAGCTGCGCCACCCCTGATCGAGCAGCAGGTGCAGCCGCGCCTTCATCGCGGTCGCGACGATCGCGAGCAGCAACAGCGCCTGCGCGGCGGTATTCGCGGCGCCCTGCACGGGCTTCGGGATCGCGACCAGCGAATTGACCGCGGCGACGGCAAGAAAGCCGAGGATGAACCACGGCAGACGCAGCGGAATGCGCGTGTTGGTATTGGCCTCGCCGCTCCGCGCCAGCCACAGCCCGACGAGCATCAGCATCGGCGCGAGCAGCGCGACCCTCGCCAGCTTGACGATCGTCGCGACCTCGCCCGCTCGAGCGGAAAAGGAGAAGCCGCCGCCGATCGCCTGCGCGACGTCATGAATCGATGCGCCGATCAAAAAGCCTGCCTGCTGGTCCGACAGGCCGAGTTCGGTCGCGAGTATCGGGTAAAGCGTCATCGCGAGTGCGCTCGCGACCGTGATGCCGACGAGCGTCAGCGTGAAGCGCGCCTGGTCGACGCGCTTGTCGCCGATCAGCGAATAAAGCGCGAGCGCCGCCGACGCGCCGCAGATCGCGGTCGCCCCGCCCGCGAGCAGCGCCGAATGCCTGTCCTGCCGGAACAGACGCGCGCTTGCGACGGTCGCGACGATCACCGTGAGCATGATGAGCACGAGCAGCGCAAAGGGCAGCGGCCCCAGCTCGACGAGTTGTGTGGCGGTGATCCGCGCGCCGACGAGGACGATCCCGATCCGCAGCGCGGTCTGCGACATCAGGTCGAGCCCCGCGTGCGTCCGCTTGTCCTGCGACAGGAAGCTCATCGCGAGCCCGATCAGCAGCCCCATCAGCACCAGCGGTGCGGCATAATGGTCGGCGAGCCACGCAGCGGCGAGCGCGGCGATGGCAGTGACGAAGGCGCCGGGTAGATAGTCGCGCAGCCGTCGCTTGGCCGGGGGCGCCGCCTCGAGCTGCATTTCGCCATACAGGTCGGCCGCCATCGGCCAGCTCTGCTCGGATGCGCGCATACGCTTTCCCCCAAATCGCCGCCCGCTTCGCACATCTGCGCGCGGCGGTCGATAGGCCATTGCTGGCGGCGTCCTTGCTTGCTAGAGGCCGCGCTCTACCGGCACCCGTAGCTCAGCTGGATAGAGCGCTGCCCTCCGAAGGCAGAGGTCACAGGTTCGAATCCTGTCGGGTGCGCCACTTCACTACAGAACTGCGGACGCCGCCATATCCACCCTGGAGGCGGTTACCAAGCTCGGACGCAGTTCCGATCTCGATCCCATGATGCGAACTTCGTCGTCTGCGACCTCGACGCGCTGAGCGAAGGCGCGCAGCTGATCCGGTCGATAGCCGCCCGCTTCCATACGCAGGCCGTCGTGTGCAGCGATGGTGGCGTTGACATATATAATCCGGTCGGGGTCTTCCAGATCGTGTCGGTATCGCGCGGCGGTCAACGACCCCGCGCTGGCCGATCTGCGGACCCCGGCTTTGACGATTATCCCTTGTTCGCCAAGCCGCCGCCGCTCGATCATGGCTATTTCGAAGCCTTCAACCGCGATAACGTGCATCCCGTCGACATCAAAAAAACGCGAACCGCCGGTCGAGATAACCGAGACGCGAGTGCGGACGACGCTGAACGCATATGAATTCGACATCATCGTGCTGGCGACCGGCTTCAAGGCCTGCACCGGCGCGCTCGAAGCCTTTCCGATCCACGGCGAGGGCGGCCGGACGAAATGACTCTTCCTTCAGGCTCGTCACCGCGAGCCTGAAGCACGGCCATCATCTGAAATCAATGGACCCCGCCCCGGCCGTTGCGTGTCGCCGGATGCCCGCGGAGATCGGCAAGATAACGAGCCGTCAGTTCGCCCACCGGCCCGCTGCCGAACACATAACGGTCGGCTCGGACGAGTACCGCGTCGGCGCCATGCTTATCGAGCCAGTGCCGGACTTCGGCGCCAAAAGGTTCGATGTCGTCGAGCGAAAAGCAGGGCACCGCGCCGCTGGACGGCGAGGTTTCCCGCGCGACGATCCAAGGCCCCGGGCCCAGCAGGTCGTCGAGCCGGCTCGGCCCCGCTTTGGGCTGCGGGAAATAGCTTCCTGCGCCCGGAGTGCCCGCGTCGATGAGGCCCGTCAGAATATCGGGATAAGCCGTTGCCCCGGCCGGCTCTGGATTGGCAGCGCGCGCCGCGAGCATCTGCGCGTCGCGGGCGGCCGCCGCGTCGGGATCGGTGATGCACACCGTCCGACCCATCATCATCGCAAGACCGATGATCGCGCGGACGTTGGGCTCGCGCTCGGGCTGGTAGGTTTCGAGGATGGGCACTGCCGCCTCGCCCCTTACGACAGCGGCGAGTTTCCACGCGAGATTGGCGGCGTCGCGAATGCCCGAACACAAGCCCTGACCGGCAAACGGCGGCATCTGGTGCGCGGCATCACCCGCGAGGAAGATGGCGCCCCGCTGCCACTGTTCGGCGATGCGCGCCGAAAAACGATAGACCGCCTTGCGTTCGATTTCGACCGCGCCCGCGACATCCCAAGGGTCCAGCAGTCGCCCGATCATGGCGTCGTCGAGGAGGTCGTCGGGCCTTTCACCCGGCTTCACCATGAATTCCCAGCGGTGACGCCCTTCGCCCATCAGCACGCAAGTCGTCGGCCGCGCGGGATCGCAAATCTGCAGATTGACCTCGGGAAGCCGCGATACGTCGCTTACGGTCGTGTCGACGATCAACCAGCTTTCGTCGAAATCGAGGTCGTCGATGCCGATGCCGGCAAGGTCGCGCACGGTGCTGCGCGCACCGTCGGCACCGACAAGAAAGCGGGGCCGAACGAGCTGCGCGCCTTGCTCCGTCTCGAACTCCGCCGCCGGAGCGTCGCAACTGCCGCCGAGGCCGGTCAGTCGCCATCCCGCGCGCAGCCCTATATTCGGCTGTGCCGCAACGGCCTCGCGCAACAGTCGCTCGATCGAAGGCTGATGGATCATGTTCGCGCTATGCCAGCCGCCAGCTGCGATCCGGTCCGCCCCGTCGAGGCGAAGCAGCACCTGCCCGTCGGCGGTCAAGAAATCATAGCGCGGGCTGTGGCGGCACGTCGCGACGATGGCTTCGGCGATGCCGAGTTCCTGAAAGACGCGGAGGATCTGGTGATCGATATGCGCGGCGCGCGGCAGGGCGTAAGGCTCGGTGGCGCGCTCGGCGACGATGACCGTCACGCCGCGCCGCGCAAGCAGCAGCGCAAGCGTGAGCCCGGTTGGCCCAGCGCCGACGATCAGGACGTCGCAATGTTCGGCTTTGGGGCTGCCGCTCACGCCTCCGCCTCCATCACCCCCTCGATCGCGCCGAGGCCGTCGATTTCGCAGCGCACGACGTCGCCGGGCTTCAGGAATTGGCGCGGGTCCATTGCGGCGCCGATGCCGCCCGGCGTGCCGGTGAAGATGAGATCGCCGGGTTCGAGCGTCATCGCCGCCGAAAGATGCTCGATCTGCTGCCACAGGTCGAAGACCAGATGACGGGTGTTCGAAGATTGGCGCAGCTCGCCGTTCACGAGGCAACGAAGGTCCAGGGAATGCGGGTCGACTTCGTCTGCCGTCGTGATCCAGGGCCCGATCGGGGCGTGCGTGTCGAACGACTTGCCGAGCGACCATTGTGGCCCCGCGTGCTGCCACATGCGTTCGGTCACATCGTTGCCGACGCAATAGCCGAAGATATGCTCGTGCGCCTGCGCCGCGGGAATATGCTTGCCGCGCTTGCCGATCACCGCGACCAGTTCGACCTCATAGTCGGCGGTGAAGGTGTTTTTCGCGATCAGGATCGGCGCGAAGGGGCCATTGATCGAGGTCTGCGCCTTGGTGAACCAGACCTGCCGCTGCGGCGTCTCCATCTTCGATTCGGCGATATGGTCGGCATAGTTGAGGCCGATCGCGAATATCTTGCCGGGGCGCGCGATGGGGGCGGTCAGTGTTACCGCGGCAAGCGGTGCCGCGCCGCGGTCGTCGAGGGCGTCGAAGGCGGGGCGCAGCTCGTCCCAGCGCGCGATCAGGTCGATCATGCTGCCGGCGAAGCCGGTGTCGACGATCGTCTCGCCGCGAACGATGCCGATGTGCGCGACGCCATTCTGTTCGTAGGTTGCTATCTTCATGCTGCGATATCCTTGGGTTTGCGGCGGAAAAGCGCCTTGAAACGAAGCCGGAGGGCAAGCAGCCTGCCGATGGTCTCGGGTTTCGGCGCGCGCTTGCCGGCGAGCGCGGGGAAGGGCGCACCCCATTGCACGTCGAGCAGTTCGCGCATCGTCGACAGGCGCGAACCGTCGGCGGCGGCGAACAGGTCGCCGTCGGTCCAATGCTCGAGTTCGTGCCCCCAGGGATCCTTCCAATAGTCGAAGATCTGGCTGCCGAGCACATGGCGCCCGACGCCCCACGCGGCGGTGCGCCCCGCGCGCTTCAGATGCTCGTGGCCGGCCATCAAATCGTCGAGACCCTCGACCTCGAACGCGGCGTGGTTGAAGCCGGGGCCGGGCGGCAGCTGGGCGAGGAACAGTGTGTGGTGATCGGTCGGCGTGTCGCCGCGGTCGCAGCGCATGAAGGCACCGATCGCGAGCCCCGGCGCCGCCTCGATCTCGTCGGAGGTGATGAAGCCGAAACGCGCCTTGTACCACGCCTCCGACCGGCGAAAGTCGGCGACGTTCAGCACCACATGACCGAGACGCCGGACGCGCGAGGGTCGCTGGGCGATACGTACAGGCGCGCGCAAGCGGCGGCGCGCCGCGACCGAATTGAAGGGGGTTTCGCGGTCAGGTGCGACCGGCTCTCGCCATGCCTGTCCGGCGACGGCTTCGACGCGGTTGCCATCGGGGTCGGTGAGGCGGACGACATGGCCGCCGCCCGGCGCGGTCGATGCCTCGACCGCGACGCCATCGGCGGCCGCCAATGCCTCAAGGTCGGCGAGGCTGCCGACGCGAAAGGCGAGCCCGGCGAAGCCTGCATTACCCGCGACCGTCGCGTGGGCAAAGGGCGCACCGTCGGACCCGCGGCCGTAGAGCACGCCCTGCTCCTCTAAACAGGCGAGCCCGAAATCCTCGAGAAATTTCCGCATCGCGCCGAGGTCCGGCGCGGCGAAGCGCACATGCGCGATATCCTCTGCCCGTGTAATGCTCATCGTTCGAGACTCGCTGTTGACTATTTGGTCAACTTAGCCGATATGACCATTTAGTCAACTGTGAGAGACGATGACGAGCGAAGCCCTCTCCCCCCGCGCCGCACGCACCCGGACCGCCCTGCTCGAGGCGGGGCTCGACCTGCTCGCCGACCGGCCGATCGATGCCATCGCGATTGATGAACTGGTCGCCGCCGCCGGGGTCGCCAAGGGATCCTTCTTCAATCATTTCGGCGACAAATATGGCTTTGCGAATGCGATCGGCGAGGCGATCCGCAGCGATATCGAGGCGCTGATCGGGGCGCTCAACGCCGATGAGGATGATCCGCTGGCCCGGCTGTGCGGCGGAATGATCGGTGCAGCGGCGTTCGCCCTCAGCGAGCGCAAGCGCGCGGCGGTGCTGATACGCAGCGCGCGCGGCATGACGCTCGAACAGCATGTGCTCAACCGCGGCGTGATCGCCGATCTCGGCGCCGTCGGCGCGGCGCATCGGTTGGTGCCCGCGGCCGGGCGCACGGGCGTGCTCTTCTGGCTCGGCTGCTGCCAGGCACTGATGGGCGGGCTGATCGAGAAGGAGGCTGCCCGCGCCGAGGTCACCGCAATGCTGTCGGACATGATCGCGCTGGGGCTCGGCGGGCTCGGCGTCGATGCGGCGAACCGCGCGCGGCTGAGCGACGCGGTGCGTGTCGGGCAAGAGCTCGACCGCGCGATCGGGCTTTTGAACGGAAATCGATAGGGCGGCGAAAGGCCGCAGCAGGCGAGGGCGCGCAGGGGTGCGCCCTCGCCCGAACCGTCACCGCTTGCGGGGACGGCCGCCCTTCGCGGGGTGCCCGCCGCTGCCGATCGCTGGGCGGCTACCGCTCTTGGCGCCGGTGAAGCCGCCGTTTCCGATGCTGCCGCGCTCGCGTCGCTGGCGGCTGGTCGAGGCGGCGTTGCTGCCGGTGCCGCGGTCGTGCGCGACCTGTTCGCGGTCGACCGGGCCGGTCGTCGTGCCGGACGGCCGCTGCCCATTCTGCCGCTGCGCAGTGCTGCGCTCGACCTGTTCCCAGCCGCCGTCGGTCTTTTGATAGACGTCGCCATTTTTCCCGGCGTAGACATCATCGCCGACCTTGACCGCGCCGCCGGCGTTCACCGTGCCGCTGTCGCGGTCGTAAGTGACGCCGCCGACGCCCGCGGCATTGCCGCCAGAGCCGGTCGTCGAGAATCCGCCGACCGCCCCCGCGCCTTCCGGGCCGGTGCCCGCCGCGCCTGCCATGCTCGTCTGGCGGCCGGTGTTGCTATTATAGACCTCGCGGTGGTTCGCGGCCCCTGCCTGTCCCGTATAGGGGTTATAGGCGGCGACGCCTTCGTTCGCGACGACGCGGCCGGTTTCGGGATTGTAGCGCACACCGCGCGCCGCCGCGGTGGTCGTGCCGGTATAGGCGTTGGTGTTGACCGCCGCCTGTCCGACCCCGCGTCCCCCGGTCGCCTGGTTGTAATAGCCGCCTTCCACCGCACGGCCGTAGTTGCCGGTCCACGGATTGGCCCAGGCCGCTGCGGTGCCCGAGACGACGGCGTTGCTCCATTGGCCATAGACGTTCCACGCCCCCGCGACGGGATAGGCGCCGCCATACCAATAAGCGGCAGGCGCATAAGCGGCGGGACAGCCATACCAGACCGAACCGACCCACGCGGTGCAGCGATAGCCGGTGCCATAGACCAAGACGGTTCCGGTCGACACGATCCCGTAATAGCCGGGCGTATAGCCGACCTGAACGCTATCGCCGCTGACCCCATAGACGCGGACATAGGTCACATAATGGAGCGGCGAGCTAACCGGGATCGTATAGATTGCGGGTGCGACGCTGGTCGCGACCACCCACGGACCGTGCGGCGACGAAGCCGCGAACCAGACGCCATTTGAAACGGCGTAATAATGGCTGGCATCGACGCGGATCACCGGCACCGCAGCATTGCGCGCGTAGCTGAGGCTGGTCCCGGTCACGACACGGAATTCGGGAGTGCCGTCATAAGTTGCGGTAAAGCTTGCCTGCCTGCGATTGACCGTCGCGGTCTGCGGGATGCTGTTGCTGGCGATCGCTGCCTTCGCCTGCGGCGTCCCGGCAACCGATGCGAGGACCACGCCCTTGGGGCTGTCGGCAGGGATGCGTGCGAAGTCGGCGGGCAGCTTGTCGGGCGCAACATAAGTCCATGGACCCGTCGCCGACGGCGCGACGAACCAGCGCCCCGACAACAGCACATACCAGTTGGTGTTCGCCGTGACAAAGACGTCGGCGCGCGTGTTTGCGACATAGGCGAGCGTCGTGCCCGCGATCGGGGCGAATTGCGGCTCGCCCGATATGGCGATCAGCTCGGCAGCGTCGCTGCGCACGACGATTACCGGCGCTCGGCCAGCGCGCAGCAGCGCGGCGACATCGTCCGCCGTCTTGTCCATCGGGTCGGCGAGCTTGTACGATGTGGCTTCGTTCAGCGCCCAGGTCACATTGGCGGGCACGTCGCGGGCCAGCGTCCAGCGGGCGTTCAGCGCCGTTGCGGTCAGCCAGCGGCCGCCGATGCGCAGATAGTAAAGATTGCCTGCCCGGACCAGCAGCGCGCGCGTGTTGACGACGCGCCGGACGCCTGCCGACTTCATGTCGCGAAGCACGGGCTTGCCGTCGATATGCACCATGACCGTCGGCTCGAAGGCGAAGACGATCGCGGGCGGCGTGTTGTCGACCGCAATCGTAGCGGTCGTCGCGGTGGTCGCGGCGTCGGCGGGATATTCCATGGCGACGAGCGATGCGCCGGCAAAAAGCAGCCACAGCGCGGCGGCTTTGCCGTAACCGGCGCGGCGATTTCGGTTGGGAATATTGGTCATGATATAATCCTTGTTGCTTGATTTCGGGTACAAAAATCTTGTGACGCAGAATCGCGTTTCGGCTTCATTCTGGGGCGAAGGATCGAACGCGAGCCGGCCGACACCAGGGAGGGCTCGACCGGCTCGCGCCGACGATGGACGTTCCGGGCGGGCGGGGGGCAGGGGGAGGTGCCCGCCCGGAACTTCCGCACGATGCAGGTCAGTGCACCGAACTGGTATCCACGGCGCGCGTCGGCCGCGGGGCGAGCCAGATGATCGAGGCGGCGGCGGCGAAGACGAACGCGGCCCAGACGAAGGTCTGTCCGGTCGCCAGCGCGACGCTTTCCTTGTCCACCATCTGGCTGATGATCTGGCGGGCCTGCTCGAGGCTGTAGCCCTTGGCCATCAGCCCATCGATCGCCGCCTGCGTGCCGTGGAGGACGCCCGAGAGGCCGTCGCGCTTTTCCTGCGCGCCGTCGTACCAGAGCGTCGTCGAGATCGCGACGGCGACCGCCCCGGCCATCGTCCGCAGGAAGTTCATCACCCCTGCCGCCGAGGCCGTTTCCTCTTCGTCGACCGCGCCGAGGGCGATGGTCGTCAAAGGCACGAAGAAGAAGGGCATGCCCGCACCCTGGATCAGCTGGGGGAGCGCCAGCGTCCAGAAGTCGGCGCCGCTGTTCCACCAGAAGACACGAAGCAGCGAGGTACCGCCGAGCCAGAGCACGCCGATGAAGACGAGCCGGCGCGGGTCGACTTCGGTCATCCGCTTCGCGACGATCGGCGCCATCAGCACCGCCGCCACGCCGTTGAACGCGGTGGCATAGCCGGCCCAGGTCGCGGTGTAGCCCATCGCGCCCTGCAGCCACTGCGGGATCACCACCAGGCTCGCGAAGAAGGTGCCGTAAGCGAACACCAGCGCGATGACCGCGACGGTGAAACCGCGGTGGCGGAAAGGGCGAAGGTCGACGACGGGTCTGTCGTGCGTCAGCTCCCAGATGAGGAAGCTCGCGAAACCGACGATCGCGATGATGGCGAGCTGGACGATGATGTCCGCGCTGAACCAGTCATGTTCGCGCCCGAGATCGAGCATGAGCTGCAACGCACCGACCCAGAGGACGAGCAACACGAGGCCGAAACCGTCGACGGGCTCGTTCACCTTCTCGGTCTCCGCCTTGCGCAGCACCGTCCACGCCGTGAAGGCACAGATGGCCGCAACGGGCACGTTGATGAAGAAGATCCAGTGCCAGCCCCAGCTGTCGGAGATGGTACCGCCGAGGATCGGGCCGAAGATCGGCGCGGTCAGCGTCGTCATCGCCCAGATCCCCATCGTCATCGCATGCTTGTCCTTCGGGAACACCCGCAGCAGCAAGGTCTGGCTCAAAGCCATCAGCGGCCCGCCGCAAATCCCCTGCCCGATCCGGAAGGCAACGAGCATGGTGAGGCTCGTCGCGGTGCCGCAGAGGAAGGAGAAGATGCCGAAGCCGAGCATCCCGCCCGCGAACAGCCGCACGGTGCCGAGGCGCCGCGAGAGCCATCCGGTGAGCGGCACGCAGATCGCCTCGGCCACGGCATAGGATGTGATCACCCATGTTCCCTCCGAGGAGGAGATGCCGAGGCCGCCGGCGATATGCGCGACCGACACGTTCGCGATCGTGGTGTCGAGCACGACCATGAAGTTGCTGACCGCGAGCACCGCCCCGGCGAGCAGCAACATGCTGCCCGTCAGGATCGTCGAGCTGTGGCCCTCGGCGCCGGAGTGCTGGGCCCCCGCCGCGCTCACCGGACGTCCTTCCGGCGGGGCGCCACGTCGATCTCGGCTTCCATCGACAGGCCGACGCGCAATGGATGCTTCTTGAGTTCCTTCGGGTCGAGCGAGACGCGCACCGGCAGACGCTGGACCACCTTGATCCAGTTGCCCGTGGCATTCTGCGCCGGGATCAGCGCGAACGCCGAACCGGTACCACCCGAGAAGCCTTCGACGCGGCCATGGAAGACGACGTCCGACCCATAGAGGTCGGAGACGAGCTCGACCGGCTGGCCGACGCGAACGCGTTCGAGCTGGCCTTCCTTGAAGTTGGCGTCGACATAGACGGCGCCGATCGGAACGATCGTCATCGCCACGCTGCCCGCCGAAACGCGCTGGCCGACCTGCACCTGACGATTGGTGACGACACCATCGACGGGCGCGCGGATCACCGTGCGTTCCAGGTCGACGCGCGCCTGATCGAGCTTCGCCTTGGCGGCGAGCACATCGGGGTGGTTGTCGACCGAGACGCCCGCGATCATCGCATTGTTCGCGGCGAGCGAGCCCGACGCCGAATTGCGCGAGGCGACGGCCTGCGCGAGCCCGGCCTTCGCTTGCGCCAGATTGGCTTGCGCGGTCGCATAGGCGTTGCGGACGACGGTCAGTTCCTCGCCCGACACGGCGCCGCCGTCAGCGATGCCGGCACGGCGGTCGAGGTCGATGCGCGCCTTGGCGAGCGCCGCATTCGCGACCTGGACCTGCGCCTCTGCCTGACCGATCGACGCCGCACCGGCGTTGACCTGCCCGGCAAGCGAGCTGCTGGTCGCGACCGCCTGTCCGAACTGGCGGCGGGCACGGGCATAATCGGCCTCGGCGCGCGCCAGCGCAAGTTTGGCGTCGGTGTCGTCGAGCTGGATCAGGATATCGCCGCGCTTCACATTCTGCGTATTGGCGACGAAAACCTTGGTCACCGCGCCCGAGACGAGCGGGGTTACCTGCGCCGAGTCCGCGGCGACATAGGCGTTGTCGGTCGCGACCAGATCGCCGTCGGCGAGCAGCCAGTAACCGGCGCCGGCGAGCAGCACCGCGCCGCCGAGCGCGGCAAACAGCTTCCTGCGCTTGGCCGATGTCGCGGCCTCGTTGGAGTCGATCGTCGGTTCGGTGGCCCGCGCGCCGTCGTCGCGGAAATCATCGGTATGGTCGAGAAGAGCTATTTGAGTCATCGGTCTGTCCTTTGGAAATCATCGTGCGGAAACGATCAGAGGGGGGTGGTCATGATCTGCTGGGCGGCAACTGCGAACAGCCAGGCGCCGCCAATGAGCGCGAGCTTGAACAGCAGGCCGTAGCCCAGCCAGCGCAGCGCGCGCTGGCGCTTCGGATTTTTGACATCGGTATTCATGGGGATGGGTCTTTCCTTTGGTGGTTCGGAGGGGAGAGGATCAGGCTTTGGTGAATCCGCCGCCGAGCGAGCGGACCATCTGGACGTCGAGCGTGAAGACGCGCGCCTGAAGGTCGGCGACCGACCGCCGCGCCTGCAGGACATTTTCCTCGTTGCTGAGGACATCGAGATAGGAGGCGAGCCCGCGCTCGTAGCGCTGGCGCGAAAGCTCGTGCGCGGCCTCGGCATCCTTCAGCGAGGCCAGCGCCAGGCTGAGCCGTTCAGCCAGAGCGCGGCGGCTGACCAGCGTGTCGGCGACATCGTGGAGCGCGCCGATCACGGTAGCGTCGTAGCGCGCGACGGCTTCGTCATATTGCGCCCGCGTGCCGCGATATTGCGCGCTGATCGCACCGCCGTGGAAGATCGGCAGGCTCACCGCCGGGCCGGCATTGCCATAGAGCGAACCGCTGTCGGCGAGATTGCCGATGCCGAGCGCCTGCAAGCCGATCAGCCCGGTGAGGCTGATGTTCGGATAGAAGGCGGCGCGCGCCGCCTTGATCCGGCTCGTCTGCGCATCGACCCCGGCGAGCGCCGCTGCGATGTCGGGCCGGCGGCCGATCAGGTCGATTGACGCATTGGCGGGGACGCCGCGGACGGCGGCAAGCGCGACCGCGGGGCGGCCGATCGTCAGCGCGCGGTCGGGACCGGCACCGGTGAGTTCGGCGATGCTGTTCTTCGTCAGCGCGATCGCTTCGTCGGTTGCCGCGAGCTCGGCCTTGGCGGCCGGAACACGCGAGCGCGCCTGCTTGAGCGCGGCCTGATTGTCGAGCCCGGCATAGACGCGGTCGCCGACGAGCTTCAGCGTCTCGAGCCGGTTCTGCACCGTGCGGTCGAGCACCTCGCGCTGCGCACAAAGCCGTGCGAGTTCGGCATAGCTGGTGGCAAGCGCGGCGGTCAGCGCGCTCCGCGCTTCCTGCACCTCATAGGCCGCCGCCAGCGCGTCGGCTTTCGCGGCAGCGAGCGTCGCGCGGTTCTTGCCCCACAGATCGAGGTCGAGCGAGAAGGAGAGCCCGGTCTTTGCGGTGTCTTCCCAGCCGTCGGGGACGAATTGCGCGGGGACGCCGTTATTCTCGCTCTGCTGGACGAAGCCCGCGCTGTTTGTCGCGTCGATCTGCGGCAGCAGCGCTGCGCCCGCCTGACGGGCATAGGCCTGCGCCCTGCGGAGTCGCGCCGAAGCCATGCGAAGGTCGGGCGATCCGGCGATCGCTTCCTGCATCAGCGCGTCGAGCTGGGCATCGCCATAGCCTTTCCACCAGCCGTCGGCGGGCCAGACACCGGCGTCGCCGCCCAGGCTTGCGGCGCTGGCGATGGTTTCCGGCGCACGGATTTCGGGGCGCGCGCCAAGGTCGGGGACCGAGGCGCAGGCGGTCAAAGTGGCGGCGCTGGCCATGAGCATGGCCAGCCCGCCGAAGCGGGTTGCGATCATCATCGATTCCTTTGAGGTACTATGCAGTACCGTTTAAATCGCGATTCGCGCCGCAAATGTCAATCCAAAAATGGTACTGCGTGGTACCTGAATTTAATTTCATATAGATCAACATCATAAATGCAATATGAAGGGATTTCTGGCCACAAAATGGTACCGTTCTGCAAAAAATACGCGGCCGGATATTGCCCTTCTTCGAATCTTCGTATCTTGCAAAAGGTGGGGAGTGGTATCATATTGGCGGGATGAAGATTGGTAAGAGAGAGAGCCAACGGCTCCTGAAACGCGCCCAGATCATTGCAATCGCGCGCGAACATTTTTTCGAGAAAGGCTTCGAGGGCGCGTCAATGTCGGCGATCGCGGCGCAGCTCGGCGGGTCCAAGCGCACCCTCTGGTCCTATTTCCCGTCGAAGGAGGAGTTATTCGCGGCGGTCGTCGAGGATACGGCGGCCGGGATTCGCGGCGGCATCGATTTTTCGGCGGTCGGCGATTCGCCGCTCGATCAGCTGACGCATCTGTCGCGGACGATCATCGAACGCATGACCGCCCCGATCGCGGTGCAGATGTTCCGGCTGATCAGTCCGATGTCCGAACGCAATCCCGAACTGGTGCGCATCTTCTTCGAACGCGGCCCGCGCCGGACGCAGAAGAGTATCGCCGAATATCTGCGCGCGAATTTCGGCGACCTCCTCTGGACCGACGATTATTGGCAGGCGGGCGATGATCTCGTCGCACTGGCCGCATCGAATTTCCATTTCGAGAGCCTTTGGGGCCTCAGCAATCCGCCGACGCCGAAACAGAAGGACGCTCGCGCGCGGCGTGCCGCGATTCTGTTCCTCCGCGCCTATGGCCGCCACCCCGAGCTGTGGGCGCCGATCGATAAAGTGGATGGCGCCAAGGAAACGGTATGACCGGGGCTGCGTGGATGGCGTAGCCTGTTGGTACCCGCCTGAAGGCGAAGGTCAGGGCTTCGGGTCCCTTCGGGTGCGCGATTTTTCCCAATATTGCCGCGCGCCCTGCCTCAAATTTATTGGGGTTGCGGGCGCTTGTCCGTCTGGGGCATCGCTGTGCGGTCCTATCGGGGCGGGAGGGCGATGAGCGACACGCACAGGATCTTGATCGTCGACGATCACCCGCTCACGCAGAGCGGGCTCCGGCTGCTTTTTTCCGCGCATCCGCGCTTTTCGGTTGTCGGTGCGCTCGATCGCGGGGCGACGGTCGCCGCCTTCGTCCAGTCGCAGCCGGTCGACCTCGTCATCCTCGACCTCAACATGCCCGACGTGCGCGGGATCAACATTCTCGCCGAAATCGTCGGGTCGCGCGACATGACGGTGATCATCCTGACCGGCGAATCGGGCTATGGCGAGGTCGATTATGCCCTGAAACTCGGCGCGCGCGCCGCGGTGAGCAAGGCCGACCCGGCCGAGGAAATCATCGCCGCCTGCGACGCCGCGCTGGCGGGCGACGTCTATCTGTCGCCGCATATGGAGGAGGCGCTCGGCAAGTACAGCGGCTCGCCCGTCACCCTGTCGTCGCGCCAGATGGCCATCCTCCACTATCTGGCGCAGGGCGAGAGCAACAAGGAAATTTCGTACCGCCTGTCGATCGCGCAGCCGACGGTGTCGTTCCACATCGCCGAACTGCGCCGCAAGCTCGATGTGC
Organism: Sphingopyxis sp. Geo48; assembly: GCF_949769155.1. Classification (NCBI taxonomy): domain Bacteria; kingdom Pseudomonadati; phylum Pseudomonadota; class Alphaproteobacteria; order Sphingomonadales; family Sphingopyxidaceae; genus Sphingopyxis; species Sphingopyxis sp. Geo48. The sequence continues at coordinate 109,657 of NZ_CATKPA010000003.1, forward strand.
CCAACAATCGCAAGATCGTCGAGCGCGCGCAGGAGCTAAAGCTGCTCTGACCCGCGCACGACGAGCGGGTGGCGCATCAGCTCGCGGCACGGCGGTTTCAAGATCATCAGCCCGACAAGCTCGCTCAGCCGTCCGCGCGTGACCGTCGTGTCGTCATAGGTCAGCGCGGCGATGCGGCGTCTGGAACCTTCGGCCGCGGCGAGCGCGGCGTCGAACGCGGCGCGCTCGTCGAAGTCGAGGATGCGCCAGCCGGGCAGGCCCGCCTGGAGTTCCTCCGCCGGACAGGGCGTGATCGCGTCATAGGCGGCAGGAAGCCGGACGGCGATCGTCGTGCCGCCGGCGTCCGAGGCGGTGATCGCCAGCGACCCGCCGAGCGCCCCGATCAGCCGCTTCGCCGAATGGAACCCCGACCCCGAGCCCGCCGCGCGCGCGTCGGCGCGGACGCGCCGGCCGTCCGCTGCGTTAAGGGCGCGGACGATGTCGGCGGGCATCCCGCTGCCGGTGTCGGAGAGGAGGATCACGGCCTCTTCGCCTTCGCGGTCGAGCGTCAACGTCGCGCCGCCCTTCGCCGTATATTGATAGCTGTTGCTGATCAGGTTCGCGAGCACCCGCATCAACAGCGGCTTGTCCGAAACAAGCATGATGTCGGCGTCGACCCGGACCGCGAGCGTCAGCCCCTTGGCGGCAAAGGGGGCGCGGAACATCATCTGCAGCGGCTCGACGAGCGCTGCGCCGCCGAAAGCGCCGAGGGCGACGAAATCATCCTCGCTGCCGACGATGTTGGCGCCGGACATCGTCGTCGACACGATTTCGCCCAGATAATCGGCCGAGCTTTGCAGCATCGCGGTCAATTCGCCGTTCGCCGCCGGGTCGCGCTTCAACGCGTCGACCGCGCTGTTGAGCGCGAGGATGACCTGCTTGCTGTCATGCCCCGAGGCATGGAGCAGCGCGTTCTGGCTGTGCACGGTTTCGAGCGCGAAAGCCTTTTCCTCCGCCAGCCGCGCGGCGCGCTCGCTGACCGCGAGGCGTCCGGCGAGTTCGCGGGCATAGGCCTCGTCGGCGGCGATCTTGTCGGCCTGGATCTTCTTGAGGTTGAGGCCGAGCGCGAGCGTCGCCATCAGCGATTCGAACAGCCCGACCGGCCCCGCGAGGTGCCAGTTGATCGGCAGCCAGACGAACACGCCCATCGAGGCGATCGCGGCATAGACGATGAAGAGCGCAAGGCTCGCCCAGCCGACGAACAGCGGCCAGAGCTGGCGCCCGACGCGCTTCATCGCGGCATGGCCGACGAACGGCAGGAACAGCGCGCCGGCGACCGCGATGATCCAGCAACCGATGTGCAGGCTGTGCCGGAAGACAGGCGGATAGAGCGCGAGGCCGGGCTGCAGCGCCATCAGCACCAGCGCCGCGCCGATCAGGATGCGGAGCGCAAGGTCGGTCTTCGGAAAGCGCGTCGCCGTCCCGACGAAACTGCGCGCGAACTGCGCCATCGCGCCCGCGAAGCCGCATTTGAACATATCCTCGATCCCGACGCTGGTCAGCGGATTGTCGGAGAGGAAGAAGATGGTGACATAGCCCTCCGAATGGATCGTGTTGATGGCGAAAAAGGCCTGCGCGACCGCGAGCCACACGAAGTCGCGGTGCCCGGTGATCGAGAAGAAGAGGAAGTTCAGGAAGATCAGGACCGCGAGCCCCAGCACGACCCCGGACACCAGCGCGATGTTGGCGCGCCGGTCCTTGAAGAAGCTGCCATAGGTCTGGATCTTGAGTGGCATATAGGTCGAATTTTCGGAGACGAAGTCGATCAGCAGCAGCTTTTCCTGTCCGGGGTCGAGCACGAATTCGGTGCTGAACGCCTGATAGCTGAGCAGATTCTCGCGCGCAGCCCTGGCGTCGGTGCCGTCGACGAGCAGGTCGACCTTGCCGTCGGCGACCTCGAAGAGGCGGAAATATTTGAGCGATCCGCGCCCGGTGGTGAATATCCAGCTCCCCTGCGCGTTGCTTGCGTTACGAACCTTGACCGCGACGATCGTTCGGGCGCCCGGCGGACCGAAATGGACGCTCTGCCCCTCTATGGCTTCGAGCGGCGCCTCCAGGAGCGCGGCAAGGCCCCGTTCGTCGGGCGCGCCGGGATCCTTCGTATAGCGGACATAGGGTGCGACCGCCGGGCCGTCGGCGCCGGCGCGGAGTTCGATCGTCGGGATCGGCTGTACCGACGCTTGTGCCGACGCTGCGGCGGGCGCCAGCAGCGCCGCCATCAGCCAGAGGCCGAAGCCTATCCGCGCGACGATCGACATGCGCCGACCGGTGTCGCGTGCGCGGTCGGCAAAGTCAATTTTTGCGTTGCCTTTCAAGGGCGCGAAACGAGCCGGACGGGCATTGGACGATCGGGTTCGCGCGTCGGCCACCCCAACAAACATTGGGTAGCGCCTCGCGCGGCGCTGACCTAGGCGGTCGTTCAAAGCTCGGCGGCGCATCCGCGACCGGCCGGCGCGCGGGGGCGCAACGACATCGTGACGCGACGGGCCGGCCGGTGAGGGAGGCCGCGACCGGTCCGTCAGTTAACCGCACGAATTGCCTTCTGATCTTCTGCGACCCGGGTCAGGACAGTTCGGTGGTGGGGCCGGGGCGGCTTGGCCGTTCCGGCCTCTTCTTTCCAAGAACGAAGGCGAATTGGTACGTCCGGCCACACGCGCATCAAAACGGATTGAGCCGGTTCGCGTAACGCTGCAGCCGCGGCGGCACCCAGTCCTTGATGAAATGGCTCGTGCGCGTGCGCCAGTCGGTTCGGTCGGTGGTTCCCGGCCGGGTCTGGAAGGTCGTCGATCGCTCCGGGATATTCTCGAGGCCTTCAGTGAAAGCGGTGTAATAATAGGTGGCGATCGAACGGCGGTCGCGGTCGGGCGGGCAGGCGAGCGGGTCGGGCTGGCCGTGGAAGCTGTCGAGCGAGGTGTTGAACACGACCGCCTTGCCGAGAAGCGGCGCGATCGACCTGACGCAGCCCTTCATCTGCCGGTCCCAAAGCTCGAGCTCGCCGCGATATCCCGGATCCCAGTCCTCGTTCAGATAGACGAGCAGGTTCAGCCGCCGCTCGACCTTCATGTCGCCGTGGACGTTGAAATCGGCGTGGACGCTGAGGTGGCCGCCGGCGCGCGTGATGTGCAGCCCGGCGCCGCTGTAATAGGGGTCCGAAATCAGTCCTGCTATGCCCGTCATTTCTTCCAGAAAGGCCAGAAACGCGCGGCTGTTCAGCTCGGCGAGCAGGTTGCGGGTCAGCCCGCTGGGCACTGCCTCGGGCTTGAACTGATATTTGAACCGTTCCTGGTCGCGGTCGAAGAAGGTCTGGCCTTCGAGCGAGGGGTAGCGCTCTGCGACGCTGCGCAGGATTGCCGGGTCGATCAGCTCGTCGAGGACGATGTGCGGAAAGGGGTCGGCGTTCTGATAGTCCGCCGCCAGCTTCCGCCCCGCCGCGCGGCATTCGTCTTCATCGAAAAAGAGATAGTCGTCGATCCTGTTCAAGGTGAGAATCGGCATAGAAAAGCTCCGCCCCGGTCGCGCCCGATGGATGTCACTCCGCCAGCGAGGCGGGAATGATGTCCCGGCGCGCGAGTTTCGATATTTTTCAAGGGAATGCCACTCTTTTCCTGTTTCGGGACGCCTTTGCCCCGCATCGTCGCGATCCGGCATGCACGGACGAGCTTGCCGCGCCGGCGCCGGCGAGCGAGCCTGAAATATCGCCGGATGGTGACCCCTACGGGAATCGAACCCGTGTTTCAGCCGTGAGAGGGCCGCGTCCTGACCGCTAGACGAAGGGGCCTTGTCGGTCGGATGTATCGGGAGAGAAAGGGCCGACCGCCCGGCTGCACCCTGCCCGTCTTTACCGTGGTGACCCCTACGGGACTCGAACCCGTGTTTTCGCCGTGAAAGGGCGACGTCCTAGACCGCTAGACGAAGGGGCCGTCAAATCGGTGAAGCGGGGCCTTAGACGGGCGTTCCCGTGCGGTCAAGCGCGCGCGCAAATTTATTGCGCCATCGCTGGTCCTCCAGTCGTCCGTCCGCCCCCAGGCTGGCAGGAGCCAGCCGTCAGTCGGCCCACGCGGCATCCTCGAGGTGGAGTTCGGCGGCGGGGCGGCTGCCCCAGTCGTCGCGTTTGGCGCGCCCCGCGAGCCACAATTTGCGCCCGCGCGCGTTCAGCAGCGTCTGCCCCAGCTCGGTCTCGGCGGCGCGAAAGGCGATCGCCTTGAACCGCGCGCCATCCTCTCCCGCGACGATCAGGCGGAGATGATCGGTGCCGACGATCCCCGATTCGACGATTCGCACCGGTCCCGTCGCGACGCGCGGCGCGGGCCAGCCGGCGCCATATGGCCCGGCGCTTTCGATCGCGTCGCACCACAAGGGATTGATCCCGCGCGGCGCGAGCACCGCGTCGATCAGCAGCGACTTGTCGCCGCTCGCGCGCTCGACGTCCGCCGCCAATCGCTCGTTCAGGAAGGCGCCGAGCGCGTCGACCTTGTTCCTTTCGACGGTCAGCCCCGCCGCCATGGCATGGCCGCCACCCGCGACGAGCAGCCCCGTCTCCTTCGCAGCGAGAATCGCGGCGCCCAGGTCGACGCCCGAGATCGAGCGTCCCGAACCCTTGCCGACGCCATCCGCATCGACTGCAATGACGATCGCCGGGCGGTGCAGCTTTTCCTTGAGCCGCCCCGCGACGATGCCGATCACCCCCGGGTGCCAGCCGTCGCCCGCGACGATCGCGACGGGGGCGTTGGCGCAGGCCGCGCTCGCCTCGATCGCCTGGTCGAGCACCGCCGCCTCGATCGCGCGGCGTTCCTCGTTGAGGCGGCCCAGTTCCTGCGCGATATCGGCCGCCTCCTGCGGATCGGTCGTCGTCAGCAGCCGGACGCCGAGGTCCGACTTTCCGACCCGCCCGCCGGCGTTGATGCGCGGCCCCAGCGCAAAGCCCATGTCGCTGGCGGTCGGCGGCCTGGTCAACCGCGCGGCGTCCATCAGCGCGGCCATGCCGATATTGGCGCGCTTCGCCATCACCTTCAGCCCCTGCGTCACCAGCGCGCGGTTGAAACCCGTCAGCCGCGCAACGTCGGCGACCGTGCCGAGCGCGACAAGGTCGAGCAGCTCGATCAGCTGCGGCTCGGCGCGGCTGCCGAAATGGCCGCGTGCGCGCAGGGTGCGCAGCAAGGCCGCGCCGAGCAGGAAGGCAACCCCGACCGCGGCGAGATTGCCGTGGATCGCCGCGTCGGGTTCCTCGTCGAGCCGGTTCGGGTTCACCACCGCAAAGGCTTGCGGAAGCGTCGTCGCGCACTGGTGATGGTCGACGACGATCACTTCGACGCCTGCCGCGCGGGCCTCGGCGATCGCGTCGAACGCCTGTGCGCCGCAATCGACGGTGACGATCAGCTTCGATCCTGCCTCGCCGATCCTGACCAGCGCGGCGCCCGACGGACCATATCCCTCCATCAGCCGGTCGGGGATATAGGCGCCCACCGGCACGTCGAGCGCGCGGAGCAGGCGGACGAGCAGCGCCGCCGAGGTCGCTCCGTCGACGTCATAGTCGCCGAAGATCGTCACCGCCTCGCGGGCCTCGACCGCATCGGCGAGCCGCGCGGCGGCGGCGTCCATGTCGCGGAACAGCGACGGGTCGGGCATGAATCCGCGCAGGGTCGGGGTACGCTGGCGCTCGATATCGTCGCGCGGCACCCCGCGCGCCATCAGCAATTGGGTGACGAGATCGTCGGGAGCGAGGCTTTCGCCGCCCATTTCGGCGCTCGTGCGCCGCCAGTGCCAGGGCTGGCCGCTGATCGAGTGGGTGATGCCAAGCGCGGCTTCGGTCATTGCCGCAGCCCTGCCGTCAGGATGCGCGCGCGCAGATCCTGTGCGACGCCGAGCGGGATCGCCGGAATCTCGTGGCTGGCAAGGCTGCTTCCGCCCGGCACCCCGAAAACAAGCGTCGCGAGGCCGAAGGGGCGGAGGATGAAGTCGGTCTTTAGGTCGACGCTCTGCACCGATGCGTGCGGCAGCAAGGTCATCTTCGGCTTCCACCAGCCGCGGCGGATCGCGACCTGGTCGCCGATATCGGCCCACAGATGATAGCGCGCCGCCCAGAAGGCGATCAGCGCGATCAGCGGCGCAGCGACGATACCGAGCCAGCCGACCGCATTGCCGAGCGAGAGGGCGACGATGCCGCCGATCGTCGCGGCGGTCGCGCCGATGACCGGGCCGAGCGCGACGATATGGTGGCTGTGCTGCCACGCCTGCGCGGCGTCGGGGCGGCGGATCGCGACCTCGTCCAGCACCGGGTCGATCTCCTCGATCCGACCGAAGGGAACGACCTGATGGTCGCGTTCCTTCTCGCCGTCGCTCGCAAGGCTTTGCAGGCGGAGCTCGTGCCAGCCGAAGCGTTTGCGCAGGCAGCCGGTGACAAGGATCGCCGCCTGCACGCGCTTCACCGGCACCGCGACGTCGGTGCGCGTCGTCAGGCCGCGCGTGCGGCGGAGCGCGCGCGGCTCGCGCGTCAGGCGGAAACCCCAGTTGGCGAACACCATCGTCGCGATGCCGCTCGCGAAACCGATGAACAGCAGCGAGATCGCGGCGCCGATCCCGGCGATCCAGCGGTGCGCGAGCAGCCAGCTGTCGAGCCCGTAGCGCCCCGCGACGTCGATCCAGTCGGCGGGATTGAAGATGTTGAAGTCGAACGGCAGCAGATTGTCGAAGAATTGCATGCCGCCGCCGACGACTGCGAGCGCGGCGAGCGAGAAGTTGAACAGCCCGGCGACGAGCAGCCGGCGGGGGCCCATTGCGAAGAGCAGCCGGTCCTCGGCGAGCGCGGGGGCTGGGTCAGGCGCATCCGCCGTCGGTGCTGCGACGGGCGCGCTGCGATGCGCGCGGATCGTCGTGCGCAGCGCCTGCGCGGCGTCGAGCCCGATGGCGTCGAGATGCGCATCATTCTCCTTGCCGCCCGCGCCGGTCTCGAACCCGACCTTGGCGATGCCGAGCGCGCGCGACACCAACCCCTGTTCGATGCTGACGTCCTGGATGCGGTCGAAGGGGATGGTGCGATGCTGGCGCGACAGCACGCCGCTTTCGATCACCACCGCGTCGTCGCCGACGATGAAGCGAAATCGCATCCATTGCAGACAGGCGGCGGCGAACGCGATCAGCAGATAGGCGAGGATTGCCGGGACAATCCAGACCCAGTTGCCGGTGAAGCCAAGCGCCGCGACTGCGGGCAAAAACTGCAGCGAGCGCGGCCCGATCCGGAGAAGCGCGAGGGCCAGCGTCGCCGGGTGCAGCCGCTGCCAATGCGGCTCGTCGGCGGCCGCGGGAAGGGCGGCGGCGTCGCTCATGCGAAGTCGGTCTGGATATGCCGGCGGATCGTCTCGCGCATCGCGGCGGCAAGGTCGCTGCGCAGGCCGGGCAGGGTGACGGTGCTGTTGTGCGTGCCCGATGTGTGGACGACGAGGTGCGAGAGGCCGAACCAGCGCTCGACCGGCCCCTGCCCGACGTCGATATGCTGGACGCGGACGAAGGGGACGATCGTGTCGGTGCGGAACAGCCAGCCGCGCGCGACGCGGAGTTGCCCCTCGCCGATCCGGTAGCCCCAGCGCGAAACGCGGCGCGCCGGAAAGGTGACGATCGCTATCGCCGCAAACAGCCACGCGGCGACGCTGACCAGCCCGGTCGGTCCGCCGATCCGCGGCATCACGAGCAGGTCGAACACCGTGGCGCCGATCGCGAGGGGCAGCATGTTGAGCGCGGTCGTGATGCGCAGGACATGGCCATAGGCGGGATCGACCGGACCCAGCCCCTCGCTCGCGTTGAGCGCGTCGGGCGCGAAGGGGTCGGTGGGCGCGGCAGCGGTGTCGGTCATGATCCTCCGTTAGTCGGTTGGCGTGTCAGGGCACAACTATATTGAAGCGCGGGTCCTGCGGCGGATGCAGCGCGAACCACGACAGGAACGCCATCCGGTCGCCGTCGATCTTGATCGCGCCCGACTGCATCAGCGCCGGGAATTGTGCTTGCCCCAGCATCACATCGTCGAGCGTCCCCCGGTCGATGGTGATCGTCGCTGTCGGTGCCGGGTCGGTGACGCCATAGCGCGGGAACTCGACCCCGCCGCCGACGACCACCGCGACGGCTTCCTTGCTATCGGGCAGGATGAATTGGAAGGTGCCTTTGAGGCCCGCGCCCTTGGTGGCATCGAAACGCGTCGCGAGCGCATCGAAGAAGACGCCAGTCGGGATCGCGCTCACGAAGCTGCGGCTCTGCCCGTTGCCCGAAATGCTTTCGACCGCATTGCCGCGCAGGCTCGCCGCGGCGGCGAGATAATAGTTCCGCCAGGCGCCCGATTCGGCCTGGTACCCCATCTGGTCATAGGCCGAGGCGAGCGCCGCGCGGGCGTCCCTGTTGTCCGGCTGCGCAAAGACGAGCTTGTTGAGCAGCTCTGCCGCCCAGCGGTAATCGCCCGCCGCGATTGCCGCCTTGCCCGCCGCGAGCAATTTGTCCGCCCCGCCGGCGAGCGCGACATATTTCGGCGCCGACTGCTCGGGCGGCAGTGGGTTGAAATTCGCCGGATTGCCGTCCCACCAGCCGAAATAGCGCTGGTACGTCGCCTTCATGTCGTGGTTGAGCGTCCCGTAATAGCCGCGTGTCCCGAAATCCTTGCCCTGTACCGGCGCCTCGGCGGTCTGGTCGGCGAGCTCGTGCAAGGTCGCGCCCTTGTTCGCGAGGAACAGTGTCCGGTCGTGGACATAGCGATAGGCGTCGCGCTGGTTCGCCAGCAGCTCGCTGACCTCGCCCGTCCCCCAGGTCGGCCAATGATGCGATCCCATCGCGACCTCGGCGCTGCCGCCCCATTTCAGGAGCATCGCGTCGATCACCTTCGACCAGCGCAGCGCATCGCGCACCTGCGCGCCACGGAGCGTCAGGATATTGTGCAGATTGTGGGTCACGACCTCGGTCGTGTGCAGCGCCTTGTAAGCAGGAATATAAAAGACGAACTCGGCTGGCGCCTCGGTACCGCCCGCGTCCATGAAGTCGAACGCCAGTCCGTCGATCGTCAGCGTTCCGCCCTTGTCCGACACCGTCTCGGTCGGCTCCATATAGCCGATCGTCCCCGACGACAGCTTCGGCCCCAGCCCGGTATCGACCTGCCCCCGCTCGCCCGGCGCCAGGATCGACCCGAACATGTAGAGCGCGCGCCGCCCCATCGCGGTCCCAGCGAGGACATTCTCCGACGTCGCTTCTTCGGAGAAGCCGTGCGGCGCGATGATCCGCACCTTGCCCGCCTTCACCTGTTCGGGTGTGACGATCCCGCCGACCCCGCCGAAATGGTCGCTATGGCTGTGGCTGAAGATCACCGCCCTGATCGGCAGCACCTTGTCCTTCGCCTCGACCGTATCGGCGAACAGCTTCCACCCCGCGGCGGCCGTTTCTTCGGACAGCAAGGGGTCGACGACGATCCAGCCGCTCTTGCCGCGGATGATCGTCATCACCGAAATATCGTAGCCGCGGATCTGCCAGATCTTGCCCGGCACGACCTCGAACAATCCGTGCACCGCGTCGAGCCGCGCCTGCCGCCACAGCGACGGGTTCACCGTGTCGGGCGCGTCCTTCGATTGCAGAAATTCATAGGGCCGCCGGTCCCACACCGTCTTGCCTTGCTTGTCGAGAATCACCCCGCCCGGAATCTCGGCGAGCTTGCCGCGCCGAACATTGGCTTCGTCGCGCGGGTCGTCGAGCGGCAGGCGCCTCGCGATCTCGGCCTGCGCGGTGCGCGTGGCGTCGCTCGCGGCATCCTGTGCGATCGCGGCGAACGGTATAGAGCTGGCAAGCAGCACGGCGGTCAGTCGGCGCATGTTATCCTCCCCTGTTTCCAGGCAGCTTGCGCCGCGCCGCCGGGCTTGGCAAGCATCGCGGTATGACCGACGCGCCGCACCTGCTGATCGCTTGGCACAGCCGCACCGGCGGTAGCGAAGCGCTTGCGCGCGCGGCCGCCGATGGGGCGGGGAGCGCGTCGCTCATCGCGGCGAACCGGGTTGTACCGGAGGATCTGCTCGCGGCGAGCGGCTATCTCTTTGTCGGCCCAGAAAATCTTGCGGCACTGTCGGGCGCGATGAAGGAGATGTTCGACCGTTGCTATTATCCCTGCCTCGGCAGGCTCGTAGGGCGCCCCTATGCGACGATCATCTGCGCCGGCTCCGACGGTGAGGGTGCCCAGCGCCAGCTCGACCGCATCGCGACCGGCTGGCGGCTCAGACGCGTCGCCGATCCGGTGATCGTGAACACCGATGCGCAGACGCCCGAAGCCATCCTCGCCCCCAAGACGATCCCCGCGAACCGCCTCGCCGAAGCGCGCGATCTTGGCGCCGCATTGGCGGAGGGGGTGGCGTCGGGGATTTTCTAAAGCACGCGGCATCGACACTCCGAACTGTACTGTTAACATAATACAGTCTGCGGACGGTGTCGATATGCGCTTGAAGGACGGTTTTGGGGTAGGAAGCCGACGTTCTCGTCGTTCTTCACCCCGGGTTTGACCCGGGGTCCATTCACGCAGCGCTGAAGGAATGGATCCCGGTTTCGAGTCCGGGACGACGATGAAAGATATGCCGGGTGCCAGCCGATTCGCGCCAACCTCAACGCGCGCCGAACAGCGCCGTGCCGACGCGGACATGCGTCGCGCCCAGCATCACCGCGGTTTCATAATCACCGCTCATCCCCATCGAGCGCAGCGGAAGGCCATGGCGTTCGGCAAGTTCGTCGAGCAATGCGAAATAGGGCGCGGGTTCTTGCGTTGCGGGCGGAATCGCCATCAGGCCGTCGATCTTGAGCCCCGCGTCGCGCGCCTCGGCGAGCAAGGCCGGCAGGTCGGAAACGGCGCAGCCGCCCTTCTGCTCCTCGTCGCCGATATTGACCTGCACGAAGAGTTGCGGTTGCTTGCCCGCCTTGGCGCAGGCCTTGGCGAGCGCCTGGACCAGCGACGAGCGGTCGACCGAATGGATCGCGTCGAACAGCGCGACCGCTTCCTCGGCCTTGTTCGATTGCAGCTGGCCGATCAGATGCAGCACGACGTCGGGGGTCTCGGCGCGCAGCGCGGGCCATTTGGCCGCCGCTTCCTGCACGCGATTCTCGCCGAAATGATGCTGGCCCGCGGCGATCAGCGGACGGATCGCCTCGGCCTCGTGCGTCTTCGACACCGCGATCAGTTCGATCCCGGCGGGCTCCCGCTGCGCGCGCTTCGCCGCACCCACGATATTCGCCCGTACTTCGGCCAGCCTGTCAGCAGCGTCGCTCATATTCGATCCTCGATCGGCGCGTTGCGCGCGCCCGCGACGTGCCTATAGGAAGGGCGATGGTCGGACGCCACCCCTCCCGCCCCCGAAACCTGCCTGCGACATGGCTGTTCAGCGACGAGCGGCTCGCGGCCGGGATGCGCGCGCTGGCAGCGATCGTGCCGCCCGGCAGCGGGATCGTCGTGCGCCACGACGCGCTGCCGACGGGATTGCGCTGGCGGCTTGTCCGGCGGCTCCTGCGCATTGCGCGGACCCGCAAGCTGATGGTCCTGCTCGCGGGATCGCCTGCGCTTGCGCGGCGGTGGGGCGCCGACGGCGTTCATCTCCGCCAGCCGATGGCCCGGCGCGCGCGGCAGGCGCACCGCCTCGGCCTTGTCGTCACCATGCCGGTTCACGATGCGGGCGAGGCGCGCGCGGCGCGGCGCGCGGCCGCGCATGGGGCCTTCATTTCTCCGCTCTACCCGACGCGGTCCCATGCCGGAGCCCCCGCGCTGGGCCGCTTCGCCTGGCTGCGACTGGCGCGGCTCGCGGGCGGGAAAGCCATCGCGCTCGGTGGAATGACATCCGCCCGCGCGCGCGCGCTCCAGCGCGCAAGCGGCATCAAACCCGGCTGGGCAGCAATCGATGCGTGGGATGAGAAAGCGGCGAAACGCCGGAGACGTCAGAAGCGGAACGCCGTGCCGACATAGACCGCCTGGCTGTCGCGGCGCGCGTCGGTCAGCGGCTGCGCGCGGTCGTCGGTGCGATAGCGGACGCCGGCCGTCACATCGATGTTCTTCGTCAGGCGATAGCTGCTGACGACATCGACATTCTGGTCGTCGCCGGGCGCGGTGACGCGGTCGGTCGCGCCGGCGGGATCGCTCGGCCGGCTGAGGACGCGCGTCGCGAAGCGCGATTTCTTCTCGGCGAGCTGTTCGGGTTCGCGCGCGACCGGCAGATTCTTGAGGTCGATGCCGCGCGGCAGCGCCGGGGTGACGAATTTCTGGAAGCCGACCGACGCGCCAAGGTCATAGGCGACGGGCGCGACCGCGATCGGCGCCTTGGCGCGGCCGGCGGTCAGCGCGGAGGTGCGCGCGGCGCTCGACGTGTCGTCGCGGCTGCGGATCACGACGGTGATCGCCCGGTTCCGGCGGCCCTCGTCGGTCAAGGCAGGGGTGAAGCTGAAGCTGCTGCGCGCTTCGGCCGACATCTTGGCGTAGCGCGCGATCAGCCGCGGGTCGCCCGAGGCCGGGGTGAACTGGCCGAGCAGCGTTTCCGAAAGCTGCGTGTCGCGGATGCGGTCGGCGCGGGTCATCGCCGCGAGCGCAGGCGGAAGCGCGACCGAAATCGCCGCAGCGGCGACCAGCCCAGACTTCCAGAGATGTCGCGATGTCCGCGCCATTAAACTGCGACTCCAACCCCAATCGAATCCCCAGATAGGCCTGCGGCCCCAATATTTCCAGTGATTCGCGAACGAATGATCCCGCCCTTCCGGCTTTTCGCCGAAGCTGTTGCGTTGACACCACAGTGCGACGCTTTGATGACCGCGCGATGAATGGCGGAAAAGAGGCGATTGCCGCGCTTGCGGCACGGGAACAAGGGCGATAGAGACGCTTGCAAATTCCGCACGCGTCCGTGCCCCGATCGGGGAGGCGACGCCCAAATATAAGGTGTTCCGGCATGTTCCAGCTTCCCGTCCCTGCCACGTTCGGCCGTCGTCCGGCCGCGCTGGCGCTGCTCGGGCTCGCCGCGCTCGGCCTGTCGGCCTGCGCCGGCAAGGAAAAGCCGAAGGCCGACCTCGCCGCGTCGCAGGTGACGACGATCGGCGTGAACTCCTATCTGTGGCGCGCGTCGCTCGACGCGCTGTCGTTCATGCCGCTGCTCCAGGCCGACTCGTCGGGCGGGGTGATCATCACCGACTGGTACGCCAACCCGTCGAACCCCGGCGAACGGATGAAGGTCACCGTGTCGATCCTCGACCGCGACCTGCGCGCCGATGCGCTGCGTGTCGCGGCATCGCGCCAGGTGTCGCAGGGCGGCGCCTGGGTCGACGCGCCGGTGCAGGCGGCGACGGTGCAGAAGCTCGAGGAAATCATCCTTACCCGCGCCCGCGACCTCCGCCGCTCGGCCATCGAAGGCTAATTCCCGGCGCGGATGCGCGCCGACTGACATCAACGGGGTAACTGACCAATGACCCGCGAAACGCGCTTTGGCGCTCTCGCCGCCGATGCCCGCTGGCAGGCCGCCTGGGACGCCGCGAACAGCTTCGTCACCACCGACAGCGCTGACAAGCCGAAAGCCTATATCCTCGAGATGTTCCCCTATCCCTCGGGGCGCATCCATATGGGCCATGTCCGCAACTATGCGATGGGCGATGTGCTGGCCCGGTTCAAGAAGATGACCGGCCACGATGTGCTTCACCCGATGGGCTGGGACGCCTTTGGCATGCCCGCGGAAAATGCCGCGATGGAAAAGGGCGTCGCGCCGGGCGGCTGGACGCGCGACAATATCGCGTCGATGCGCGCGCAGCTGAAGCGCCTCGGCCTCGCGATCGACTGGAGCCGCGAACTCGCGACCTGCGAACCCGATTATTACGGGCAGGAACAGGCGCTGTTCCTCGACATGCACGCCGCAGGGCTCGTCACGCGCAAGGAAAGCTACGTCAACTGGGATCCGGTCGACATGACCGTGCTCGCGAACGAGCAGGTGATCGACGGCCGCGGCTGGCGCTCGGGCGCGCTCGTCGAGAAGAAGAAATTGTCGCAGTGGTTCCTGAAGATCACCGACTTTGCCGACGAACTGCTCGAAGGGCTGAAGGGCCTCGACCAGTGGCCCGACAAGGTGCGGCTGATGCAGGAAAACTGGATCGGCAAGTCGCAGGGGCTCGAATTCAGCTTCCGCATGGCCGGCGGCGCGCCGGGCTTCGACGTCTTCACGACGCGCCCCGACACGCTCTATGGCGCGAGCTTCGCGGCGATCTCGCCCGACCATCCGCTCGCCGAGAGGCTGGCCAAGGATTCGCCCGAACTGGCCGCGTTCATCGAGCTATGCCGGCGTCAGGGCACCGCCGCCGAACAGCTCGACACCGCAGAGAAGATGGGCTTCGACACCGGCCTGTCGGTCGAGCACCCGCTCGATCCCAACTGGCATATGCCCGTCTGGGTCGTGAACTATGTGCTGATGGACTATGGCACCGGCGCGATCTTCGGCTGCCCGGCGCACGACCAGCGCGACCTTGATTTCTCGCGCAAATACGGCCTGCCCGTCCACCGCGTGATCGCCGACGGCGACGAGACCGGACAGGTCTTCCACGGCGACGAGGCATATGTCGGTCCCGGCAAGCTGGTGAACAGCCATTTCCTCGACGGGATGACGATCGAGGAAGCCAAAGCCGCGATCATCGCGCGCGCGGAGCATGAGGGCTGGGGCAAGGGCACGACCGTGTGGCGCCTGCGCGACTGGGGTGTTTCGCGCCAGCGCTATTGGGGCACGCCGATCCCCTTTATCCATTGCGACGCCTGCGGGCTGGTGCCGGTGCCGAAGAGCGAGCTTCCCGTCGTGCTGCCCGAGGACGCCGATTTCTCGGTTCCCGGCAATCCGCTCGACCGCCATCCGACGTGGAAGCATGTCGCCTGTCCAAGCTGCGGCGGCGAGGCGGTGCGCGAGACCGACACGCTCGACACCTTCGTCGATTCGAGCTGGTATTTCCTGCGCTTCGCCTCGGCGCCCGCGGACAAGCCCTTCGACCCCGATGTCATCCGCCGCTGGCTGCCGGTCGACCAGTATATCGGCGGCATCGAACATGCGATTCTGCACCTGCTCTACGCGCGCTTCTGGACCCGCGCGCTCAAGAAGCTGGGGATGATCGAGATCGCCGAACCGTTCGCCAGCCTGTTCACGCAGGGGATGGTGACGCACGAAACCTACAGCCGCGATCTGGGCGAGGGCCATGCACCGGTCTTCTTCACCCCCGACGAGATCGTCCGCACCGCCGACGGCGCGACGCTGGCGGCCGATGGCGCGCCGGTCGATGTCGGCCGCGTGATCAAGATGTCGAAGTCGAAGAAGAATGTCGTCGATCCCGACGCTATCCTCGACCAATATGGCGCCGACGCCGCGCGCTGGTTCATGCTCTCGGACAGCCCGCCCGAGCGCGACCTGCCGTGGAGCGAGGCCGGGATCGAGGGCGCGTGGCGCTTCGTCCAGCGGCTATGGCGCATCTTTGGCGAGACCGAAAATGCCGGCGACGGCGGCGAGGACAAGGGGCTGGCGCGCAAGCTGCATCAGGCGATCGCCGGCGTGGCAGCCGATATCGAGGCGCTCGGCTTCAACAAGGCGGTCGCGAAGATCCACGCGCTCGCGAACGAGATCGAGAAGGCCCCGCCCTCGGCGACCCGCGCCGAGGCGTGCCGGACGCTGATCCTGCTCGTCGCGCCGATGATGCCGCACCTTGCCGAAGAGGCGTGGGCGGCGCTGCCGGAGGGCCAACGCACGACCGCGATGATCGCCGACGCCGCATGGCCCGCCGCCGATCCCGCGCTGCTCGTCGACGACGAGGTGACGATCGCGATCCAGGTCGCCGGCAAGCTGCGCGACACGATGACGCTCGCGAAGGGGATCGACAAGGGCGCCGCCGAAGCCGCGGCGCTCGCGCGCCCGCGCATCGTAGAGCTGCTTGGCGGGGCCGCGCCGAAGAAGGTGATTGTGGTCCCCGACCGTTTGGTGAATATCGTTCCCTGATGCGCAGCCTTTTCGTCTCCGCCCTTGTCGTAGCCTCGCTCGCCGTTGGCGGCTGCGGCCTGCGCCCGCTCTATGCGAACGGCAGCAAGGGGGCGGTGGCGCAGGTGCTCGCCGACGTCGATGTCGCGCCGATCGAGGGACATTCGGGCTGGCTCGTCCGCAACGCGCTCCGCGACCGGTTGCAGGCGACGCAGGCCGGACATGGCGCGGGCAAACGGCTGCGGCTCGACGTGCGGCTAGAGGATTCGATCACCGGCTTCGGCGTCCGCGCCGACGATGCGGTGACGCGCGAGCGGCGGACGCTGCGCGCGCGCTATCAGCTCGTCAACGCTGCGTCGGGCGAGGTGTTGCTCGACGCGACCGCGGCGCAAGACTCGGGAATCGATGTCGTCGGCAGCGAATATGCGACGATCGCGGCCGAATCGACCGCGCTCGAACGGCTCGCCTCGGGCGTCGCCGACCAGATCGTCGCACGGCTCGCGGTGTTCGCGAACCGCGGCGGCGGCGAGTCCGCCGACCCGCCGGCGGCGCCCGGCGGCTAGGCAGATCAGGGATTAATCCGCTTTCCCGAGCGAAGACGAGGGACTATGCCGAGCGAAGTCGAGGCCGTGCGTTCCGGTTCTCGTCTCGCTCGAACGAGCCCCTCGTCTTCGCTCGGGGATGCGGATAAACTGAGGATTGCCCGGTAATTCCATGAAGAGCGTCAAGCCTGCCGACTTCGAACGCCAGACCCGCCTCGATCCCGCGGTTCGCTTCGCCCTCCTCACCGGTCCCGACGAGGCGACGATGGGCGCGGTGGCGCAGCATCTGATCGGGCTGGCGGGGAAGGACGCCGAACGGCTCGACCTCACCGGTGCGCAGCTTTCGCAGGATCCGTCGTTGCTCGCCGCAGAGGCGGCGTCGATGTCGCTTTTTTCGCCCGCACGCGTGATCCGGCTCGAAATCTCGGGCAGCGGCGACGACAGCCTCGCCGCGGTCGAGGCGCTGCTCGCGGCCGAGACCGTCATCAACCCGGTGATCGCGACCGGCGCATCGATCACCGCCAAGTCGAAGCTCGTCAAACTGGTCGAGGGATCGGACCATGCGGTGGCGGCGATCTGCTACCAGCCCGACCGGCGCGCGCTGATCGGCATCGCGATGGCGGCGGCGCAGGAGCAGGGGCTGCGGCTCGCCAATGCCGAGGCGCAATTGCTCGTCGACCTCGTCTCGGGCGACCAGGCGCTGATGCGCCGCGAGATCGAGAAGATCGCGCTTTTCCTGGACGCCGCGCCCGACCGGCAGCGGCAGGTGACCCCCGCCGACATCGCCGCGCTCGGCGCCGCGACGCACGAGGAGGATGTCAGCGCGTGCATCAACGTCGCCCTCGGCGGCAAGGTGCGCGATCTGCCCGAGATGCTGAGCACCGCGGCGGCGGTCGGCGTCGCCGAGATCCGCATCATCCGCGCGCTCGGCATCCGCGCGATGCAGCTCGCGCGGCTGCGGGCAGAGGTCGACGCCGGCGCGCACCCCGCTACGGTCGTCGCGGCGAAGAGCAGCGGCGTGTTCTGGAAAGAGCGCGACGCGGTGACCGCGCAGCTCCACATCTGGGATTCGGTCCGCGTCGCGCGGCTGATGACGCGGCTGCTCGATTGCGAGCGCGCGCTCAAATCCTCGGGCACCGCGGGCGCGGTGCTGTTCCGCAAGCTGATGACCGACATCGCGCATCAGGCTGCGCGGGCGCGCTGATTATTTCACGCGAAGACGCGAAGACGCGAAGAAGTTGTGTCTGCCGCAAAGCGGCCTTTTCCTGCCGTGTCGCGGGGGACGCGACGACGATCGAATAAGGGGCCTGTCGGCCCGGAATCATGATCTTCGCGTCTTCGCGTGAGACAAAAAGAAACCGCCCGCTCGCGCAAGCGAGCGGGCGGTTACCGTAACCCAATCTACGCGATCAGAACTTGCCGCGCAGCGTCACGCCATAGGTCCGCGGTTCGGCAAGGAACTGCGAGAAGATCTGGCGGCCGCCCGGATATTGCGGGTCGGTGAAAGGCGCGCTGGTCGCACCGGCCTGGAATGGTGAGTTGAAGGCGACCTGGGCATATTGCTTGTTGAAGATATTCTGGCCCCAGAATTCGATGCCCCATTTCTCGTCGGGGCCGCGCAGGCCTATGCGAGCATTGAAGATCGCGTAGCCGTTCTGCTCCTTTTGCGGGAACAGGTCGGACCCGGTATTATAGTCGCTGGTCATGCGGCCATCAACATAGACAAGGCCGGTCAAGCCGCTGCTGCCAATTTCGGGCGTCCAGGTGACGCTGCCGGTTGCTACCAGTTCGGGTGCGTTCGACAGATTGTCGCCCGGCAATTTGCGCAGCGCGGGATCGAGCGGCGTGCCGAGCCGGGTGCCGACCAGATTCTTGCGAAACTTCGTCCTGGAATAGGTCAGACCGGTTGCCACGCGGAAGTTTCTCGCTGGAACGAGCGAGGCTTCGAGTTCGACGCCTTCGGCGCGCACACCCCAACCCACCTTGTCGGGGTCGCACGAACCGGTCGTGGCGCTGGCGTCTCGGTCAGCTCCGGCCAGATCGGCTTCGCAACCGTTGATCGTCTGGACCAGGAAGACTGTGCCGTTGAAGGTGTTGAGCTGGAAATTGCGGAAGTCCGAACGGAAGAGCGTTGCCGACAGGCTGAACGGTCCGGTCGAATATTTGCCGCCGATCTCGTAGTTGTCGACGAGTTCCGGGTCAAACTCGAGATTTCCGACCAACGCCTGCGCACCCGCCTGCGGCGTTGTGCCCGCGGGGAAGCCGAAGGGCAGGAACGGCGCCTTCAGCGCCGTTCGATCGAGGTTGAAGCCCCCAGCCTTATAGCCTCGCGAGAAGCTGGCATAGAGCATCAGGTCGTCGACCGGCTTGTACGACAGGATCGCGGTGCCGGTGAACCGGTCTTCCTTACGGCTGTTATTGATCGAAACGCCGTTGATTTCCGAAGACGTATTGAACACGCAGCCCAGCGCCAGCATCAGCTGCGACAGGCCGCGAGCAGTTGCGTTGGTGCTTTGCAGATTGGGAACCAATAGCCCCTGCATTGTCGGACAGGCGGTGTTGTCGTTGGTGAAGCTGGCCGCCAACTTCTTGCGATCATTGGTGTAGCGCAGGCCCAGCGTCAGATCGAGCTTGTCGGTGATGTGAATGATATTGTGCGTGAAAAGCGCCCAATTCTTGCCGTTCTGGCGATAGATGTCGCCCAGCGAGCCACGATCGCTGATGCTGTCCAGCGCGTCGAGACCGGCAAGCAGGTTATTGCCCAGCCCCGCAGCAGCCCCCCGCCCGGTCGCATTCAAGCAGCCCTGGCTGGTCGGGGAATAGAAAGCAGCAAGCGATGTGCCGCTGATGACGCGGCACGAGGCGAAACGGCCGAACTGGGTACCAAGCCGGGTCGCTTCCCGAATCTGGAGCCGCTCGTCAGCATAGAAGCCACCGACCAGCCAGTCGAGCTTGCCGTCGAAGGCTTCCCCCTGCAGACGCAGTTCCTGAGTGAAGGTATGGAACTGACGATAGGCGTCGTCGCTCGGCGTGCGATAGAGCAGGTCGACCGTCCCATAATCGAGGTCGCCACCTTGGCCGGAGCGATACTCGCGATAGGCGGTGATCGAGGTCAGCGTCGCGCCGCCGAGATCATAGTCGATCTGGCCCGAGAAACCGTAATCCTTCGTCTTGCCGGCATAGCTGCGGCCCGGCGTGACCGACAGCGTTCGATCGTACCCGCGATTGAACGCGGCCAGCGGCTGGCCAAGGTCGCGCAAGACGTTGATGATATTGTTGCCGCTGTCGTTCACGCGAGCCGGGCTCGCACCCGGTTGCAGGATCGGATTGGCCGGATTGTTGAGGTTGCCGATATTGGGGTTGACGCTGCCATCGACATAGACGGCGCCGCAGCATTCCTCGTCGCGATAGGTATAGTCGGCGATCAACCGGATCGACAGCGCGTCGGTCGGCTCGAACAAGAGCTGGCCGCGCAGGAAATAGCGGTCGCGGTTGTTGACGTCGCGGTTGTTGTTCGTGTCGTTGTAGAAGCCGTCGCGCTTTACCCACACGCCGTCGAGGCGCGCGGCGAGCGTGTCGCCGAGCGGGCCGGTGACGCTGCCGGCAAGGCGCCAATAGTCATAATTGCCGTAGGTGATCTCGCCATTGGCGCCGAAATTGAAGTCGGGCTTCTTCGAGTAGATGCTGATCAGACCAGCCGACGAATTGCGGCCGCCGAGCGTGCCCTGCGGGCCGCGCTGGACCTCGATGCGGTCGATTTCGCCAAGTTCGTTGAGGCCGATACCCGAACGCGAGCGATAGACGCCGTCGATGAACACGGGGACCGAGCTTTCGAGGCCGGGGTTGTCGCCGACCGTACCGATGCCGCGAATACGCGCCGAGCCGTTCGCTTCCGAGCCGGTCGAGGAGACGAGCAGCGACGGAGCGACCTGGTTGAGCTGGCGGATGTCGTTCGCACCGCTGTTCTGCAGTGCTTCGGCGTTGACCGCCGAGATCGCGACCGGAACGTCGGACAGAAGCTGTGCGCGGCCTTGCGCGGTCACGACGATCGGCGCGTCGGCGCTGTCGTCGGTGGTGTCGGTGGCATCCTGCGCCAAGGCGGGGACCGAAACGGCCGCTACGGCGATCGATACGCCGAGCGCGCTGCTGCGCAACCAGCGCGCGGCACGAAGGGAAGAAGATTTCATTGCGGGCACTCCTCTCAACATTTCATTATTTTTGTTGCCCGCCGAACATATCGAAATTGACCCGGCGATCCAGCCGGAGGCCTGCATTTGCGTCGTTTTTCGGGGGGTGATGCTTTTTGGTCACAGGCGGGGCAGTGGCGCGCCACACGCTGGACGGGTCAGCGGTGCGCGGCGATCCGGCTTTCCGTAACGTCATTATCGCCCGCGCCGCGGCAGGGAATCGACAGCAAGCGCCCGCGGGCGACGAGCATCGCGCGATAGGGTCCGGGGAAATTGCGGGCGATTGCAGAATCTTCGGCCGCGAGGCCGCCGGTCAGGCTGCCGAAGGCGGGCAGGATCAACCGCTGCGCATCGCCCGCAAAACAGGGGCGCGATACGGGGCGCCCGCGCAGGGTCAGCCGCAGCTTCGGGTGGAAATGCCCCGAGATTTCGGGCCGGGTTTCCTGTGCCTCGCTCTGGTGGCGAAAGACGATCCCGTCCGTCACCAGTTCGTCGGCGACCTCGCCGCCCCACGCGCCGCCCGAAAGGCCGTCGTGATTGCCCGCGATCCAGACGAGCTTCGTCGCCGCCGCATGGCGGAGCAGCCGCCCGGCGACCGCGGGCGCGATGCGCGCGGCGGCGTCGCGGTCGTGGAAGCTGTCGCCAAGGCACCACAGCTGGCGCGCGCCGGTTTCGGCGACCAGCCTGGCCAGCCGGTCGAGCGTGTCGTGGCTGTCGTAAGGGGGCAGCGGCTGGCCGTGCGCGGCGTACCAGCTCGCCTTTTCGAGGTGCAGGTCCGCGACGATCAGTGCGCCGTGCCGCGGCCAGAACAGGGCGCGGTCGGGGAGCATCTGAAAGCTTTGGCCAGCAAAATCGAAAGCGACGGACATCGCCCCGCTATGGCGCCGCTGGCGCGCACGGGCAACTCCCCAGTCCGCGGCTAGCTTCCGCGCACCGCCATATTCGCGGCAAGGCGAAGTTTCGTGTCGCGGCTCGCGCCGTCGGGCAGGTCGAAGACGACGCGCTTGTTCGGGAAGTCGATCTCGACCCTGTCGAACAGCGCGAGGCTGTCCATCCCCAGCAGCAGCGCGGGCCGGTCCTCCAGCCCGAGCGCGCGGAAGGCCTGGCTGTCGGCGAAGCTCACCGGCAGATCGTTGACGTCCATGCCGGTGATCACGATGCGCTTGATCGCCGTGCGCAACGCGGGCACCGCCTCGCCCGACACGGCGTCGAGCGTCGACTCGATGAGCGGCAGCCGGTTCGCGCGGCGGCTCATCACCAGCTTTTGCAGCGCAAGGTTGCCGACGCTCGTCTGCGCGCCGGTGTCGACGATCACGTCGATGCGCTTTCCGTCGAGCCGCGCGTCGGACAGGATCAGCCGCCCGGCCGAATTGCGCGCCATCACGACGATCGCATCGTCGTCGCGGATAAGCGGCCGCGACTGTTTGCGCGTCTCGAGGATCTGCATGCTCTGCTTGCGGAAATCGATCAGGATTCGCCGTTCCTCGAGCATGTCGACGCCGATCAGCCCCGCGGCGCCGATGTGGCGCCCCGAAAAGGCGGGGGCATCGACGGCGGCGAGATGAAGGTCGGCCATCTGCAGCGCGGCGATGCGGTAACTCGCCACCGTTGCGGACCCGCCGATCGTCGCGAGGCGCAGCTTCTCGCCCTCGACCAGCTTCAGCCGCTCGGCGAGCTCGCGCGCGATTACCGTGCGCTCGGCGCCGGTGTCGACGAGAAAGGAAAAGGGCCCCTGACCGCCGACCATGACCTGCACCGCCATTCGCCGTGTCGCGTCGAGGTCGAAGGGCTGGACGATCGGGGTCACGACGACCGGCGGATCGATCGCTGCGCCGGGTGGCACCGCGGGCGCGGCGGCCGGCTCGGCCGGGGCTGGCGTGGGCGACGCGCCGGCCAGCAACGGCGCGGCGAGCAAAAGCGCCCAAGGGACGGACCGCTTCGAAACTTGGGTCATCGCAGGCATCCTCGCTATGTTTTGCGCCAATCTACGCCTCCTTGCCTTTCGCGGCAAGCGAAACGCCGGTTACGATGCCGGGCCGGATCGGGGCGCTAATCGGCGCGCATCGCCGCCTCGGCCAGCGTGTCGGCCAGCTCGCCAAGCAGCGCGTCGTCGAGATCCGATGCCGCGACATTCTCGCGCCCGATCAGCACCAGCACCGGGATCGCGAGCGGGCTGATCCGGTCGAGCCGCTGGTGCACCATCGTCCCCGCCGCGCGGTCGAGCAGGTCGCCGAGCCGCGCGACATCGGTCAGCCGCTCGCGCGCGTCGGCCCAGGCGGCTTCGAGCAAGAGATGGTCGGGTTCGTATTTGCGCAGGACGTCGAAGATCAGGTCGGTCGAAAAGGTCACCTGCTTGCCTG
Organism: Sphingopyxis sp. Geo48; assembly: GCF_949769155.1. NCBI lineage: Bacteria > Pseudomonadati > Pseudomonadota > Alphaproteobacteria > Sphingomonadales > Sphingopyxidaceae > Sphingopyxis > Sphingopyxis sp. Geo48. The sequence continues at coordinate 132,750 of NZ_CATKPA010000003.1, forward strand.
TCTTGCGCTTGCCCGGATGCTGGCGTTCGATGAGGCCCCCGATCACCGCGACCTCGCGAAAGGCGCGTTTGAGGAGGTGCGAGCTTTCGACCCATTCGATGAATTCTTCGGACAATATTTCAGCGTCGAACAGATTTTCGGGATGATCGACCGGGCGCAGCGACCAGATGGCGAGCGCATAGTCGGAGGCGACGAAACCCAGCGGCTGCAAGCCCGCCCGCTCCATCCGCTTGGTGATCAGCATCCCGAGCGACTGGTGCGCGTTCCAGCCCTCGAACGGATAGCAGACAAGATAGTGATGCCCCTCGTGCGGGAAGGTCTCGACGAGCAGTTCGCCGGGGCGCGGCAGCACCGACCGCAATTGCTGCATCTCCAGCCAGAAACGCACATCCTCGGGAAAGCGCCGCCAGCTTGCCGGATCGGCGAGGAAGCCGCGCACCCGCTCGGCGAGCCGTGTCGACAGCGCCATGCGCGCGCCGACGTATGAGGGGATGCGCGCGGGTCGCGTCGTCGCGCGAACAAGCAGATCGGTGTCGCGGATCGCCTCGACCTCGAGGCTGAGGCCTGCGAAGGCAAAGGTGTCGCCGGTCACCAGCGTGCTCGCGAAATATTCCTCGACGCTGCCCAATCTGCGCCCGTTCTTGAAGCGCACGTCGAGCGTCGGGGCATCGACGATGATCCCGGCGTTGAGCCTGTGCTGCGCGGCAAGGCGCGGGTGCGCGATCCGCCAGCCGCCCTGCCCGTCGGGCGCAAGGCGACGGAACCGGTCGTAGCTTTTGAGCGCATAGCCCCCGTCGCGCACGAAGCCGAGCAGGCGGCCGAAGGTCCCGGCATCGACCCAGCGATAGGGCGCCGCGCTGCGGATCTCGGCGAGCAATGCCTCCTCCCTGAACGGCGCTGCGCAGGCGAGCGCCATGACATGCTGCGCGAGCACGTCGAGCGCGCCGGGGCGGAAGCGGTCGGCGTCGCGCTCGCCCGCCTCGACCGCGTCCAACGCCGCGCGCGCTTCCAGATATTCGAAGCGGTTGCCGGGCACGATCAGCGCCCGGCTCGGCTCGTCGAGCCGGTGGTTCGCGCGTCCGATGCGCTGGAGCAGCCGCGACGATCCCTTCGGCGCCCCCATCTGGATCACGCAATCGACGTCGCCCCAGTCGAGCCCGAGGTCGAGGCTCGACGTTGCGACGAGCGCGCGCAGCCGCCCCTCGGCCATCGCGGCTTCGGCGCGCTGGCGCGCCTCGCGGTCGAGGCTGCCGTGGTGGATCGCGATCGGCAGCGACAGATCGTTGACCTTCCACAACTCCTGAAAGATCAGCTCGGCCAGCCCGCGCGTGTTGCAGAAGATGATCGTCGTGCGGTTCGCGGCGACGACGTCCATCACCTGATGCACCGCCCAGCGCCCCGAATGCCCCGCCCATGGCACCGCGCCCGCGGGCAACAATATGTCGATGTCGGGATCGGCGCCTGCCTCACCCTCGACCAGCGTCACCCGGCTCGCATCGGCCTCGGGCGCCAGCCAGCCGCGATACTGGTCGGGATCGGCGATCGTCGCCGACAGTCCGACGCGGCGGAGGCCCGGTGCGATGTGCTGGAGCCGTGCGAGCGCCAGGCTCAGCAGGTCGCCGCGCTTGCCGGGCGCGAAGGCATGAATTTCGTCGATCACCACCGTTTTCAGGTCCGCGAACATCGCGAAGCTGTCGGGATAGGAGAGCAGCAGCGACAAAGATTCGGGCGTCGTCAACAGGATGTTCGGCGGCCGGCTGCGCTGGCGCGCCTTCTTGTCCGAACTCGTATCGCCGCTGCGGCTCTCGACGCTGATATCGAGCTCCATCTCGGCGATCGGGGCGGTGAGATTGCGCTCGACGTCGGCGGCGAGCGCCTTCAGCGGCGACACGTACAGCGTGTGCAGCCGGTCGGAAGGATGGTCGGCCAGATCGACGAGGCTCGGCAGAAACCCCGACAAGGTCTTGCCCGCGCCCGTCGCGGCGACGAGAAGCGCGTGCTCGCCCCGCTGCGCAGCCGCGAGCATGTCGGCCTGATGCCGCCGAAGTCGCCACCCGCGCGCGGCGAACCAGTCGGCAAAGGGGGCGGGGAGGGACATGAGTTGAACGTGGGGCGGGATGGAGGGGCGTGCAATGCTTTCTTGATCGTCGGCAATCGACCGATTGGGGACACGGCGCCCAAGCTAATCCGTTCGCATCGAGCGAAGTCGAGATGCCCCTCGGGCTAGGCGCAAGGCTGCCGGGTGTCTCGACTTCGCTCGACACGAACGGAAATAGGGGACGGTCTGGAATCCACCCCATAGCCGGCACGCCTTCAAATAGGCCTTTCCTACATTATCGGGCTATGCCAGCCTTCTTTCCGCTCTTTCGCTCGGTGGACAAAGGCGGTCGGGCTTGCGGCCGCGGCACGGCGTGCGGGATGGTTCGGCGATCCTGCCGGCCCAAAACGGGGATGCATAAGGCTGAACTTTCCTGAACTTTGAAAAATCCGGGCCGCGGCGAAGAAACAAGGCATGACCGATATCCGCTCTGAAACGGGCATGCGAAGGGCCCCGTGAATCGCGATTGACCGCCACCGAAAACGATATAAATATGATATCATCTTTATATCGACTGATTCGGAGGGAAACATGGTCGAGAGTGCAACGCCGGCGCTGAACCGCAGCCGCGAGACGCGGGCCGCGACGCAGAGCGGTTATCTGATGCTGCTGGTCTGGCTGCTGCTCGCGGGCGTCGCCGCCTGGGCGGTCGTCACCAACATCAACGGCGTCGAGGCCGCCTGGAAATGGGGCGTGCTGATCGCAGCGGCGATCGCGGGCACGGTGATCCTCTGCGGCTTCTATCTGATCAACCCGAACGAGGCGGCGGCGATCCAGCTGTTCGGCGCGTACAAGGGCACCGACCGCGAGGAGGGCCTCCGCTGGGTCCTTCCCTGGCTGACCCGCAAGAAGATCGCGGTGCGCGCGAACAACGTCATATCCGACAAGATCAAGGTCAACGACCTGCGCGGCAACCCGATCGAAATGGCGGCGCAGGTCGTGTGGCGCGTCACCGACACCGCGCAGGCGCTGTTCGACGTCGAGGATTACAAGGAATTCGTGATGGCGCAGATCGAGGCCGCGGTGCGCTCGATCGGCTCGCGCTACCCCTATGACGACATCGAGCATCAGGAAATCACCTTGCGCGGCAATCACGACGAGGTCGGGATCGAGCTCAGGAAGGCGCTGATCGAGCGGCTCGAGGTTGCGGGGATCACCGTCGACGAATGCGGGCTGACGCACCTCGCCTATGCGCAGGAGATCGCTGGCGCGATGCTCCGCCGTCAGCAGGCCGAGGCCGTCATCGCCGCCCGCAAGAAGCTGGTCGAGGGCGCGGTGACGATGGTCGAGATGGCGCTGACCCAATTGTCGGAAAAGGACGTCGTCCACCTCGACGACGAGCGCAAGGCGGCGATGGTGTCGAACCTGATGGTCGTCCTCTGCGGCGAGCGCGACACCCAGCCCGTCGTCAACACCGGGTCGCTCTACTGAGTTCGTCCGGTGGCTGCGTCGTCCAAGAAAGCCTTTGCCCTCCGTCTCGATCCGGCGCTCTACGCCGCGATCGAGCGGCTGGCCGCGGCCGAGCTGCGCAGCGCCAATGCCGAGATCGAAATATTGCTGCGCGAGGCGCTTACGCGCCGCGGCGTCGGCGTCAAACCTTCGCAAGCCCTGAAACGCGGCCGGCCGCCGAAGACGGAGGAGAGCTGACATGCTGCATCTTTTGCGGGGCGATCGCCCATGGTTCCGCCCGAAGCGCCACGGCTACGGCACCGGCCTGCCGATCGCCTGGCAGGGCTGGGTGATGCTGCTCGTCCATATCGCGCTGATCACCGGCGTGACGGTATTGCTGCGCGAGCGGCCGTGGATGATGACGATCGCGGTCATACTCGCAGCACTCGCCCCGATGCCTCTCTACAGGGCCAAAACCGAGGGCGGCTGGCGCTGGCGCTAGACCTCCGCAAGTTTATTTGTGGACACCGCGCGCTGGCGACGCCCCCGCGCTTGCCCCGCCACTTCTAGACGGTTAAGGCCGGTCCCCATGACCGCCGCCCCCATGAGCACAGAAGCGCCTCCCGTCCGCATCGCCCCGTCGATCCTCAGCGCCGATTTCGCGCGGCTGGGCGAAGAGGTTCGCGCGATCGAGGAAGCGGGCGCCGACTGGGTGCATATCGATGTGATGGACGGCCATTTTGTGCCGAATCTGACGATCGGCCCGATGGTCGTGAAGGCGCTGCGCCCGCATTCGACCCTGCCCTTCGACGTCCATCTGATGATCAGCCCGGTCGATCATTTCCTCGACGCCTTTGCCGCTGCCGGCGCCGACATCATCACCGTCCATCCCGAAGCCGGCCCGCACATCCACCGCAGCGTCCAGCACATCAAGTCGCTCGGCAAGCAGGCAGGGGTCTCGCTCAATCCCGCAACGCCCGCGAAGATGCTCGACTATCTGATCGACGATATCGACCTTGTCCTGATCATGAGCGTCAATCCGGGCTTTGGCGGCCAGAGCTTCATTGCTAGCCAGCTCCGCAAGATCGAGGCGGTGCGCAAGATGATCGACAAATCGGGCCGCGACATCCGGCTCGAGGTTGACGGCGGCATCGATGTCGCGACCGCGCCGCAGGCGATCGCCGCGGGCGCCGATGTCCTTGTCGCCGGCACCGCGACCTTCAAGGGCGGGCCCGACGCCTACGCCGACAATATCCGCCGCCTGCGCGGCTGATCGATGGAGGGGAGACCATTGACCTCTGCCCCGTCCAGCCCGATTCCCGACGCCGGCGAAGACGCGCCGCCCATCGACGACAGCATCGAACCGGGCAAGCGGCTGATCCGCCTGCCCGACGACAAGGGGCTGTCGCTTGGCGACCGGGTTGCCAACTACGTCACTCGCCTCACCTGGCGCACCCCGCTGCACGCCTTCCGCCTGAAGGGCCGCTTTCCCCTGAAGCTGCTCGGCGTCCCCGCCGATCCCGTGCCCGGCGACATGCGCGCGGGGACCGCGATCCGCGCCGGACATTTCATGCATCGCGGGCTGAAGCTCTCGCTCGGCGATCTCGACTTTGCCGCGCTCGACGTTTCGCCGCCCTTCGCCGACTATCTGCACAGCTTCGCCTGGCTGCGTGACCTCGCGGCCACCGGCACCCGCGCCGACGGCGCCCCGATCGCCGAGGCGGTCGTGCGCCACTGGCTCGCGGTGCATGGCGAGGCGGTGAGCGAGCCCGCCTGGAAAGCCGACAACACCGGCTGGCGCATCCTCTTCTGGGCCGCGCACGCGCCGCTGATCCTGTCGTCGAGCGACCTCGTCTATCGCTCGGCGGTGCTCAACCATCTCGCGCGCGCCGCGCGCCATCTCGACCGTGTCGCCGACAAGACGCGTCCCGGCACCGGACAGCTCGTCGCGTGGATCGGCATCGTCGCCGCCTCGCTCCTCATGCCCGGCGGCGAGCCGCGTCAGGTGTTCGGCGAGGCGGGGTTGCGCAAGGTCATCGAGACCAGCTTCTACGCCGACGGCGGCAACATCGCGCGCGCGCCGCAGGCGCAGCTCGACGCGATCATGGCGCTGTCGATGCTCGCGCGCATCTACGACATGCGCCGCATGGAGGTCCCGCCCTTCCTGCAGGAGGCGCTTGCCCGCACCGTTCCGGCGCTGCTCGGCCTCGTCCACGCCGATGGCGGCATGGGCAGTTGGCAGGGCAGCGGTGCGACCTCGGCGCTCAACATCCAATATGTCGTCGCCGCAAGCGGGGTGCGCACGCGTCCGCTCAAGCAGGCCCGCGACTGGGGCTATCAACGGATGGTCGCAAACCGCGTCGTCCTGCTCGCCGACGCCGCGCCGCCGCCGATCGCCCGCGTGACCGAGGCGGGCTGCGCCTCGACCCTTGCCTTCGAGCTCAGCGACGGCGACGAGCGCATCGTCGTCAATTGCGGCGGCGCCGCGCTCACCGGCGCAACGATCCCCGCCGACCTCGCGCGCGGCCTGCGCACCACCGCGGCGCATTCGACGCTGACGATCGGCGACACAAATTCGACCGCGATCCTTGCGAGCGGCCTGCTCGGCCGCGGGGTGACCGAGGTCGAACTCGACCGGCGCGAGACGCCGCAGGGCAGCCGGCTCGAGATGAGCCACGACGGCTATGCGCGCCGCCACGGGCTGGTCCACCGCCGCCTCCTGATCCTGTCGCCGAACGGGCGCGAGCTGCGCGGCGAAGACATGCTGCTCCCGGCCCCGCGTACCCGGCGCAAGGGCGACAAGCCCTATACGCTGCGCTTCCACCTCGGCCGCAACATCTCGGCCAGCCTGACCGCCGACAAGCTCGGCGCGCTGCTGCGCATCAGCGGCGGGCCGCTGTGGCAGTTCCGCACCTCCGAAGGCACGCTCGACGTCGAGGAGAGCCTATGGGTCGACGGCGACGGCCGCCCGCACCCGACCGAACAGCTCGTCGTCACCGGCATCGCGCCGGCGGGCGGCGCGAGCATCGGCTGGATCTTCAAGCATATCGGATAGGGAATCGCGTCGGCGATCGGCCGATAGCGGCCTTGGTGATTCCCGGCGAAAGCCGGGATCCAGACAACGAGCGCTGCGCTTGCTTCATGGGCCCCGGCTTTCGCCGGGGTGCACATTACAACTGCAAGCGACCGGTAGTCGCCGCACGTTTTCCTATTTTGTCATCCCCGCGAAAGCGGGGACGTGCGTGGGCTGGTCCCACACTGGGTTCCCGCTTTCGCGGGAATGACAAGGGTGGAGTGCTAACGTCCGCTCCCCACCCCCAAGCAGACAATCGGCCCATTCGAATCCTGCGGCCGACGCCCCGCAAGCGAGCGCCGGCCGCCGGACCTTCTAGAAAGCGTAGCGCGCCATCAGCTGGAACACCGGCCCGGCCTTCTCGCGCTCCAATTCATATTCGTCGAAGTTGCGATCGACCTGATCCTCGACCGTCGTGAACTTGTTGAAGCGTTCGCGCTTCGCGCCGTTCAGCAGGTTCTGCCCGACGGCGCGGATCGTGAAGCTCTTCCCGAAGCGCTTTTCGACGAAGATTTCGAGGTCGGCGCCATAGGTGGTGAACACCTCCTCGCCGACGGTGCGGTCGAACGCCCCGCCCTGCTTGCGATAGGTCGCGCCAAACGCCGCGCCGATCGACTTGACGTCCTGGATCAGGCCGAAGTTATAAACATATTTGCTCTGGCCATTGAAGCGGCGCTTGCCGAATTCGTCGGTGATCTTGCTGTCGAGCCACGAGACGTTGCCGAAGATGCCGGTGTCGGGCAGCCCGACGAAGCCGAGGTCGGTCGACAGGTCGAATTCGACACCATAAACCTTGCCGTCGCCGATGTTCTGCGGCTGATAGACAAAGGTGCCCGGCCCTTCCGATCCCTCTTCGCCGGTGTTGGTGAGCTCGATCAGGTCGTTCACCTTGCGGTAGAAAAAGTTGATCCCCGCGATGCCCGAACGGCCGAGACGCTGTTCGTAGCCGACATCGAAACCCCAGGCGGTTTCGGGATCGAGCAGCGGGTTGCCGAGGAGATCGTTGTCGCCCAGCTCGGCTTCGAGCGTGGCGGGCGAGAGAAAATTGAACTCGGGGCGGCGGCTCGTCCGCGCCGCCGATGCGATGATGCGGCCGCGCGGACCGACGTCGATCTTGACCGATGCCGAGGGAAGCAGCTTCTCATAGTCGTTGGTGAAGCGCTGCAGCGCCGCGGGCACGGTCAGGTCGTCGATGGTGAGGTCGGTCGTCTCGTAGCGAACCCCGGCCTCCCACTTCACGCCCGGCATGTCGCCCTCGACAAGGACGAAGCCGTCGAGGCGCTTTTCCTCGATCATGTTCACCCCGCCCACCGCGGGCACGAAGGCGCCGAAGGTGCGGACGAATTCGGTCGGGTTGCGCGCGAACTGGTCATAGCCCTGACGGTCGGCGGCGGTCAGATTGTAGCGGTCGCGCGGCGCCTCGGTGATCGACGTGTCGCGGTCCTTGTCCTGCCAGAAGCCGCCGAAAACCAGCTTCGCGGTGTCGCCCAGCTCGACCTCGTGCTCGAGCCGCACCGAAAACTCCTTGTCGGTGATGCCGGTGCGCGTCTGGTCGCCGGTAAAGCGCGGCAGCGTGCGATCGAATTCGACCTCATATTCGGTCTCGAAGCGATCCTCGTCGAAATAGGCGTACCCGACCTTCAGGCTCGTCTCGCCCGCCGACCAGCGATGCGCGAGCTTGCCGTTCACGCTGTAATTGTCCTGATTGATCTTTGCGATATTGGCGTTGTCGACGGTCAGATTGCCCGGCGGCGTCGCGCGGACCGGACCGTTGACGGCGGTCGGATCATTATATTCGAAGCTGCGCTCGTCTTCGGTGCGGTCGGTATGAACATAGAAGCCGTTCACCGAGAAATCGGTGGTATCGCCCTTGATGTCATACGTCGCGTTGAACGAATAGTCCTTGCCGTCGCGCGTGTCGCGCTGGTCTTCGCGGTTGTCGAAATCGTCGGTCGCGAAATCGGGGTTGTTCTCGGGCGAATCGCCATAGCGCAGCGACAGCTTCTTCTTCGGGTTGTGGCGACCCTGGAAATTGCCGCCGAGCAGGAAGCGGCCGGGGCCGAGCGCGCCGCCGACCACACCGCCGAGGCTGGGTTCGAGTTCATTGTCGTCGAACAGCAGCCCGCCCGCCCGGAGATAGCCGCCGTCGAGCTCGTAACCGTCGCGCAGCTTGATGTTGAGCGTGCCCGCCACCGCGTCCCCGGTCCGGCGCGCCGACGACGAGCGGACGATCTCGACGCGGTCGATCAGTTCGGCGGGGATGCGGTCGAGGAAGAAGCTGCGGTCGGCGTTCGACCCCGGCACCTTCTCCCCGTTGATCAGGATCTGCGTGTAGCCCGGCGGCAGGCCGCGCAGCCGCGCGCCGTCGCTTTCGATGACGTCGGAGAGGAAGGTCACCGACGGCACCCGCTTCAGCGCGTCGCCCGCGGTCAGCGGCTCGAAGCGCTGGAAAAACTCGCTGTCATAAGAAACGACCGGCTCGGCCCCACTCTCGCTGCGGTTGCGATAGCCGATACCGCCGAGAACGACGATTTCCTGCGACGTCGTAATCGTCCCATCCTCGTTCTGGACCGGCGCGGCATCCTGCGCAGCGGCGGGGCTGGCAACGAGCGCAGCGACGATCGCGAGCGTTGCGGCGGAATGCAGGCGGAAAGGTCGAATCATGGATGGGGCCCCCTTGTTTGCGTTGCAGGGGCCTCTAGGGGCGGGGTGTGACAGTTTGCGGCGACAAAGATGACGCTTCGATGACGCTTAAGTGACCGAGATATTGTGGGATTGACGCGCTGCCGCTTTACTGGAACGGGGCGCGGCCTAGGCGCTTTCGGCGCACAGCAACAGGGGGAAATCGCGTGGCCCGAACCGATCGTTGGAAGCTGCTGACTTTGCTCGCCTTTACATCGACGTTGACCGCGTGCGCCGGAATGCAGGCACCCGCCATCTCCGGGCTGCCGCCGGTGCAGGTCGCCGCGGGCGGCGAGACCGCGCCGGTCGGAACGGGCAAAGCCGACGCGGCCGACGATCCGGCGATCTGGATCGATCCCGCGAACCCCAACCGCGCGCTGATCGTCGCGACCGACAAGAAGGCCGGGCTTCACGTCTATGACCTGGCGGGCAAGGACATAGCCTTCGCGCAGGCGGGGCTCGTCAACAATGTCGACGTCGCGGGCAACATCATCGTCGCAAGCGACCGCAACGACGGAGTGAACGCGCATCTCGCGCTGTTCCGCCTCGACGCCGACAAGCCCGCGATCGTCTCGCTCGGCCGCGCCGCGGCGGGCGTGGGCGAGGCCTATGGCCTTTGCCTGAAGAAGAGCGCGCCGGGCGAACCGATCACCGCCGCGCTGATCGTCAAGGACGGCACGGTACGCGTCGGCACGCTGACCGCCGAGGGCACGCCGACCTTTGCGGTCCGGTGGGAGTACAAGATCCCGACCCAGTCCGAAGGCTGCGTCTTCGACGGCGACACGCTTTACGTGGGCGAGGAAGACGCCGGCATCTGGCAACTCGTGCAAAGCGGCACCACCGCCACCGCACGCCTCGTCGCGCCGGTCGACAACCAGCGCCTGGTCGCCGACGTCGAGGGTCTGGCGACGATCGATCACAAGGGCCAGCGCTACCTCATCGCGTCGAGCCAGGGCGACAACGCCTATGCGGTCTTCAAGCTTCCGGGGATGGACTATGTCGGCCGCTTTGCGGTCGCCGCGGGCCAGTATGGCGCGACGAGCGAGACCGACGGGATCGAGGCGGTCGCGGGCAATTTCGGCCCCGCCTATCCCGATGGCATTTTCCTCGCGCAGGACGGCGACAACGCCCCCAAGGCGCAGAATTTCAAGCTTGTGCGCTGGGACCGGATCGCGGCGGCACTCGGGCTGTAGCTTCGGACGACACGGACTCTGTGCGCCTCTACGAAGGCAGGGGCGCATCTCCGGTGGGTGCAAGGTAGAACTGGTGTGAGATGGGTCACTCCTTCGCGGGGACGCGATGCGTTTATCGGCCAACGCGGCTTGCGATAGCGGGCGCACCCGCCTAGGGCGTCCGCGTCTTTCCTGTCTCGCAAAGGCCGCCCCTTCCCATGACCGATCTGATTCCCGTCCGCCGCGCGCTTCTCTCCGTCAGCGACAAGGCGGGGCTTGCCGAGCTTGCCGCCGCGCTGGTCAAGCATGGCGTCGAGCTGGTGTCGACCGGCGGCACCGCAAAGGCGCTGCGCGAGGCGGGGCATGCCGTTCTCGACGTCTCCGACCTCACGGGCTTTCCCGAGATGATGGACGGCCGCGTCAAGACGCTGCACCCGACGGTTCACGGCGGCATCCTCGCGGTCCGCGACGATGCGGCGCATGTCGCCTCGATGGAGGCGCATGGGATCGGCGGCATCGACCTCGTCGTGGTCAACCTCTACCCCTTCCTCCAGACGGTGACGAGCGGCGCCGACCGCGACACGATCATCGAGAATATCGACATCGGCGGCCCGGCGATGGTGCGCTCGTCGGCGAAGAACCACGCTTTCGTCGGCATCGTCACCGAACCCGAGGATTATGCCGCGGTCATCGCCGAGATGGACGCCAATGGCGGCGCGACGACGCTCGCGCTGCGCAAGCGCCTCGCTGCGACCGCTTTCGCGCACACCGCAACCTATGACAGCATGATCGCGCAATGGTTCGCCTTCGCCGATCAGGGCAAATTCTTCCCCGACACGCTGCCGCTGACCACCAGGCTCGCGAGCGAACTGCGCTATGGCGAGAACCCGCACCAGAAGGCCGCGCTCTACCTCCCCGTCGGCCCCGCAGCGCGCGGCATCGCACAGGCCGAACAGGTGCAGGGCAAGGAGCTTTCCTACAACAACATCAACGACGCCGACGCCGCGCTCGAACTCGTCGCGGAATTTCGCGACGCCGATCCGACCTGCGTCATCGTCAAGCACGCCAATCCCTGCGGCGTCGCGACCGCGGCGACGATCGCCGAGGCCTATGACGCGGCGCTGAAGTGCGACGATGTCTCGGCCTTCGGCGGCATCATCGCGGTCAACCGGCCGCTCGACGGCGCGACCGCCAAACTGATCAGCACCATCTTCACCGAAGTCGTCTGCGCGCCCGACGCCGACGCCGACGCGCGCGCGGTGTTCGCGAAGAAGAAGAACCTCCGCCTACTGCTCACCGGCGAACTGCCCGATCCGGCGCGCGGCGGCCTCATGATGAAGACCATCGCCGGCGGCTGGCTCGCGCAGAGCCGCGACAATGGGCGTATTTGCCCTCCCGGACGTTTGCCGCGAGTTTCGCGTGATGTTAGCATCGGCAGCGAACTTCATTTGGTGACCGAACGCGAACCCACCGAAGAAGAACTCGCTGATGCCGTATTCGCCTGGACGATCGCCAAGCATGTGAAGTCGAACGCGATCGTTTATGCCAAGGGCGGATCGACCGCGGGCATCGGCGCCGGGCAGATGAACCGCCGCGACAGCGCACGCATCGCCGCGGTGAAGGCGCGCGAAGCGGCCGAGAGCCATGGCTGGGCGCAGCCGCGCACCGTCGGCAGCGCGGTCGCGAGCGATGCCTTCTTCCCCTTCGCCGACGGCCTGCTCGCGGCGGTCGAGGCCGGCGCGACCTGCGTGATCCAGCCGGGCGGCTCGATCCGCGACGACGAAGTGATCGCGGCGGCGAACGAGGCGGGGCTGGCGATGGTGTTCACCGGGATGCGGCACTTCCGCCACTGATGTGCCTGTTCCCCGGCGAAAGCCGGGGTCCATGTCGTTCGGTGCCGCATGGATCCCGGCTTTCGCCGGGAAACAGCTTCGGCGCGTCTCGACTTCGCGCGACACGAACGGCATAGGGAGGCGGTGGTCATCCTGACCCGACGACAAGGACCTGCATGACCGCCACCGCCCATCGCCCCGGCCTGATCCAGCGGCTCTACATCTGGACGATGGAGAAATCGGCGCATCCGCACGCCGAGTATTGGCTGGCGCTGGTGTCGTTCGTCGAGGCCAGCTTCTTCCCGATCCCGCCGCATCCGCTGCTCGGGCTGATGTGCCTCGCGAACCCGAAGAAGGCGGTGCGCTACGCGATCATCTGCACGCTCGCGTCGGTCGCGGGCGGGATGCTCGGCTATTCGATCGGCTATTTCCTCTATGAAAGCGTCGGGCTGTGGCTGCTCGGGGTGCTCGGGCTCACCGACGCCTTTCCGCCGGCCGCCTGTTATCTGCGCGAATTCGGCGCCGAAATCATCTTGATCAAGGGCGCGACGCCGATCCCGTTCAAGCTGCTGACGATCACCGCCGGCTTCATCCACATGAATTTCTGGACTTTCCTGTGGGCGAGCCTCGCCAGCCGGGCCTTTTCGTTCATGCTCGTCGGAATCCTGTTCCGGCTGTTCGGGGCACCGATCAAGGCGTTCATCGACAAATATCTGATCTGGGTCACCGGCGCCTTCCTCGTCGCCGTGGTCGCGGGGTTCCTCGCGATCGGCGCGCTGTCGGGCGACAAGGGTGAGAAAAAGGTCGACAAATGCAGCGGCGCGACGCTGGAAAGCATCGGGCTCGACCGGGAGTAAGAACAGGCTGGCAGCGGTGAGCCCGCCCCTCTTTCTCGTCACCCCGGACTCGATCCGGGGTCAATTTACGCCAGCGTAGGAGCCATGGATCCCGGATCAAGTCCGGGATGACGAAAGAGGAAAACTCCGCTTCTCTGCGAAGTCTATTCGTTCGCCGCCGCGTGCAGCCAATCCGCGTGGCGCGGAGCCTTCTTGGTCTGGCTCCATTCCTCGAGCATCAGCGGCGCGACGCGCTTCAGTTCGGCATATTGCTCGTCGGTGCCGATGTCGCACGCGAGTTCCACCCGGTGCCCGTTGGGGTCGAAGAAGTAGATCGACTTGAAGATGCCGTGGTGCGTCGGCCCAAGCACGTCGATGCCGTTCGCGGTCAGATGCGCTTTCGCCGCGACCAGTTCGTCATAGCTGCCGACCTTGAACGCCAGATGCTGGACCCACTTCGGCGTATTCTCGTCGCGCCCCATGTCGGGCTGGTTCGGAAGCTCGAAAAAGGCCAGGATGTTGCCGTTACCCGCGTCGAGGAAGACGTGCATGTACGGGTCATATTCGCCCGTCGACGGCACATGATCCTCGGCAAAGGCTGTGGTATAGGTCATGCCGAGCATGGCCTCGTACCACTCGACCGTCTCCTTCGCGTCCTTGCAGCGATAGGCGGCGTGGTGGACGCCGCCCAGTTTGATCGGGCTTTTGGTCGGACTCGTCATTCGGCGGGTTCCTCGACGTTGAGCGCGCCGCGACGGATCTGGTCCATTTCCATCGATTTGAACAGCGCGGTGAAATTGCCCTCGCCGAAACCCTCGTCCTTCTTGCGCTGGATGAATTCGAAGAAGACCGGGCCGATGACGGTCTGGCCGAAGATCTGGAGGAGCAGGCGCGGGTCGCCGTCCTGGGTCGATCCGTCGAGCAGGATGCCGCGCGACTGGAGTTCCTCGACCGGCTCCCCATGACCCGGCAGGCGGTCGGCCAGCATCTCGTAATAGGTCGCGGGGGGTGCCGGAGCGAACGGGTTGCCGAGAGCCTTGAGCTTGTCCCACGCCGCGTAAAGATCGTCGCACGCGAACGCGATATGCTGGATGCCCTCGCCATTATAGGCGCGCAGATATTCCTCGATCTGGCCCCCGCCGCCCGCGCCCTCTTCGTTGAGCGGGATGCGGATCTTGCCGTCGGGCGCGGTCATCGCCTTCGAGGTCAGGCCGGTATATTCGCCCTTGATGTCGAAATAGCGGATTTCGCGGAAGCCCGCGATGCGCTCGTAGAAGGCGGCCCAATGCGCCATGCGGCCGCCGTAAACATTGTGGGTCAGGTGATCGATCACCTTCAGCCCGGCGCCCTCGGGATGACGATCGATACCCTCCTCATAGACGAAATCAATGTCGTAAATGCTGAGGTCGTCGCCATACCGGTCGATGAGGTAGATGATCGAGCCGCCGATGCCGCGAATCGCGGGCAGGCGAAGCTCCATCGGTCCGGTCTTGCCCTCAACGGGCTCGGCGCCGCGCGCGATGGCTTCTTCATAGGCCTTTGCGGCGTCGCGCACGCGCCAGCCCATGCCGCATGCCGACGGACCATGTTCGGCGGCGAAATAGGCTGCGGGCGATTTCGGTTCGTAATTGGCGATCAGATTGATGCCGCCCTGCCGCCACAGCTGGACATCCTTGGAGCGGTGGCGCGCGATCAGCGTGAAGCCCATGCGTTCGAAAACGGGCTCGAGAATGCCCTTATCGGGCGCCGAGAATTCGACGAACTCGAAGCCATCGAGGCCCAGCGGGTTTTCGAACAGGTCGGCCATGGCAATCAATCCCATCTAGTTTCAATTGAAACTATTATCGCCATATCGCCCCGGCAAGTCAAGGCTGGGCCGATGCCGGCCCATCATAGGTGAAGCCACCTCGCTGCCTCACACGCGGGCCGATCTGGGCGGCCTGCCCGATCCGTATCTGGACCTGGTAATAATATTTGTCGGTCGGCTTTCCACTGTCATCGAAAAAGGCGATCTTCACCCGCTGCGCGACGCCACGCACCATGATTGTCCGGCCCTTGAAGCGTTTCTCCGCCGCCGCCAGCCCCTCGCCTTCGGCGAGCTCTGCCATCACCGCTGCGGGGATTGCGATGGTAAGGCAGTTGCGGTCGCGATAATCGGTTTCGGAATTGAGGTAGTAGATACCCTTCTGCTCGCCAACCGCTTTCACTTCCATCCGGAAGGTGCCGGCGATCCCGGCTTTCGGCGCCAGATAGGAGGCATAGGTCACCGCCTCGACCGGCGAGATGCAATCGTCGCTGCAAGTGATCGGCCGCGGCGCAGTCGTCACCGGGGGCGGAACCTTGGCGACGGGATTGGCGGCCAGCAACAGGGTCGCAAGAAACATCGGGGCTCTTCCTCCATGATTCGATCCCGGAACGGACCGTCATCGTCGTCCGTCCCGCGATCCAGAGCAATCCCCCAAAGGATCCGATCAGGCCGCCGCCGTCTCGATCGCCTCGAGCGCTTCCATCCATGCCGCCTCGACGCCTTCCAGCTCAGACGCGAGCTTGCCGCGGCGCTGCGACAGGTCGCCCATCGTCAGCTTCGCGAGCGCGGGTTCGGCACTCGCGGGGTCGAACATCGCGCGGTCGATCGCGCTGATCTGCTGCGCGAGCTTTGCGGCGCGCGCCTCATGGTCCTTCGCGGTCTTGCGCAGCACCGCCTGCGCCTCGCGAGCCTTCGCGGCTTCCTGCCGCGCAGACTTGGCGTCCTTCGATCTGGCGGCGGGCTTCGCATCGTCGTTCGCGGCGCTCTTGCCGAGGATGAAGGCGACATAATCGTCCATGCTGCCGTCGAAATCGCGCGCGGTGCCATTGTCGACGAGTACCAGCCGGTCGGCGCTAAGCTCGAGCATATGGCGGTCGTGGCTGACGATCAGCACCGCGCCGTCGAAGCCGTTGAGCGCCTGCACCAGCGCCTCGCGCGCATCGACGTCGAGGTGGTTGGTCGGCTCGTCGAGGATCAGGAGGTGCGGCGCCTCGCGCGTGATCAGCGCGAGTGCGAGCCGCGCGCGTTCGCCGCCCGACAGTTTGCCGACTTCCGTCGTCGCCTTGTTGCCGGTGAAGCCGAAGCGCCCCAGTTGCGCGCGCACCGCGCCGGGCGTTTTGCCCGCCATCACGCGCGTCATATGACCGAGCGGCGTGTCGCTGCCGTCGAGTTCCTCGACCTGATATTGGGTGAAATAGCCGACGCGCATCTTGCCGGCGAAGGCCATCGCGCCATCCTCGGGCTTCAATTGCGCCGCGAGCAGCCGCGCGAGCGTCGTCTTGCCATTGCCGTTGCGGCCGAGCAGCGCGATGCGGTCGTCGGGATCGATGCGGAGGTTGAGGCGCGAGAGCACCGGATTGCCCGGCGCATAGCCGACGCTCGCGAGGTCGAGCGTGATCAGCGGCGGCTTCAGCTCGTCTCCGGGGCTCGGGAAGTCGAAGACGAGGCTCGGGTCCTCGGCGATCGACGCGATCGGCTGCATCCGGGCAAGCTGCTTCGCACGCGACTGCGCCTGTTTCGCGGTCGAGGCGCGCGCGCTGTTGCGCGCGACATAGTCCTGCAGCTTCGCACGCTGCGCGTCCTGCGCGGCCTTTGCCGCCGCAAGCTGCGCCGCGCGCTCGGCGCGCTGGCGCTCGAACGCGTCATAGCCGCCGGCGTAGAGCGTCACCTTACCGCCTTCGAGATGCAGGATATGGTCGACGACATTGTTGAGCAGGTCGCGCTCGTGGCTGATCACGACGAGCTGCCCCGGATAGGCGCGCAGAAAGCTTTCGAGCCACATCGTCGCTTCGAGATCGAGGTGGTTCGACGGCTCGTCGAGCAGCAGCAGGTCGGGGTTCGAGAAGAGCAAAGCGGCGAGCGCGACGCGCATCTTCCAGCCGCCTGAAAAGCTGTCGAGCGGCTGGCCTTGCATCTCCTCGTCGAAGCCGAGCCCGATCAGGATACGCGCGGCGCGTGCCGGCGCGGTATAGGCGTCGATCGCGATCAGCCGCTCGTGGATGTCGGCGAGCCTGTCGGGATCCTGCTCGGTTTCCGATGCGGCCAGCAGCTCGGCGCGTTCGGTGTCCGCCGCCAGCACCGTCTCGAACGGCGTCGCCGTCCCGCTCGGCGCTTCCTGCGCGATATAGCCGACGCGCGTGCGGCGCGGCATTTCGATGCCGCCCTCGTCGGCTTCGAGCTGGCCGATCATCACCTTCATCAGCGTCGACTTGCCCGCGCCGTTGCGCCCGATCAGCCCGACGCGGCTCTTCGGCGGCAGGCTCGCGCTCGCGCGGTCGAGGATTGTGCGCCCGCCGAGGCGCACGGTTAGGCCGTTGATCGTCAGCATGGGCGCGGCGCCTAGCATGATGCGCCCGAAAGCCCAAGCCCGACGCTGGCATTTCGGCGCACGGCACGCCACAAGCGACCGCATGAGCAACCTCGCCCCCTTCCACATCGCCTTTCCCGTCGACGATCTCGCCGCCGCGCGCCATTTCTACGGCACGGTGATGGGTTGCCCCGAGGGGCGCAGCGCCGCGGACTGGATCGACTTCAACCTCTATGGCCACCAGATCGTCGCGCACCGCGTCGAACGGCGCACGGCGGTCGCGGGGCACAATCCGGTCGACGGGCATGAGGTGCCGGTGCCGCATTTCGGCGTCGTGCTGCCGCCCGCCGACTGGCAGGCGCTTGCCGACCGGCTGAAAGGCCATGGCGTCGAATTCGTCATCGAACCGCACACGCGCTTTGCCGGCCAGCCGGGCGAACAATCGACGATGTTCTTCCTCGACCCGGCGGGCAATGCGCTGGAGTTCAAGGCCTTCGCCGACGTTGGACAATTGTTCGCCAGATAGCGGCTAGTGCCCGCCGCCCATCGATATCTGCTTCGGGCGCGGTGCGAACCACACCGCTATCGCGGCCAGCACGAATACCACCGCCGCCGCGAGGAACAGGTGCAGCACGCCGAGCGTCGAGGCCTGGACATCGACGAGGCGCTCGATCGCGGCCCGCGCCTGCTCGAGCGTGAGCCCGGCATTCTGCAGCGAGGTCATCGCCGCCTCGGGATTGTTCAGCGACGACACGAGTTCGGAGCGCGAGGTGCGGCTGGCATCGTCCCACGCGGTCGTTGCGACCGCGGTCCCGATCGCCCCGCACAGCGTGCGCAGGAAGCTCATCAACCCGGCGGCCGACGTCTGGTGTTGCGCGGGCACAGAGCTCAGCGCGAGCGCGGTGAGTCCGACGAAGAAGAAGGGCATGCCCATCCCCTGCAATATGTGCGGTAGCGCCAGCGTCCAGTAACCGACATCGGCGTTCCAGCTCGCCCGCAGGATCGACATGAACGCCATCCAGAGGATACCGCCCGAGATGGTGATGCGGACATCGACCTTCGTCATCAGGCCCGCCGCGACCGGCGACAGCAGGACGGCGAACACGCCGAGCCAGGCAACGATGAAGCCGGTCTCGGTCGCCGTATAACCCGCGACCTGCTGGAGCCATAAGGGCGTCAGCACGACCTGCGCAAAGAAGGCGCCGAAGCCGAGCGAGATCGCCATGGTCGCGAAGGTAAAGCCGCGAAAGCGGAAGATGCGCAGGTTCACGACCGGATTGGCGTCGGTGAGCTCCCAGATCACGAAGGCGGCGAAGCTGATCGCGGCGACGATTGCGAGCCCGACGATCCACGTCGATTCGAACCAGTCATGCTCGCGCCCGGTGTCGAGCATGATCTGGAACGCCCCGACCGACATGACGAGCAGGATCAGGCCGATGACGTCGATCCGCGCCTTTGCGCGCTTCGTCTCGAACGGCGTAAGCAAGGTGAAGACGCCGAATGCGCAGATCGCAACGACCGGCAGGTTGATGAAAAAGATCCAAGGCCAGGTCCAGTTGTCGCTGATCGTGCCGCCGAGGATCGGACCGAGGATCGGCGCGGTGGTCGTCGTCATCGCCCAGATTGCAAGGCCGACGCCGGCCTTTTCCTTGGGAAAGATACGCAGCAACAGAATCTGCGACAGCGGCATCAAGGGTCCGCCCGACAGCCCCTGCAGCACGCGGAAGAGCACCAGCGCGTCGAGCGTGCGCGAAACGCCGCATAGGAAGGAGAAAATGCCAAAGCCGACGATCGAGACCATGAACCATCGCACCGTGCCGAACCGCATCGCGAGCCAGCCGGTCAGCGGCACGCTGATCGCGTCGGCGACCGCATAGCTGGTGATGACCCATGTCCCCTGCGTCGGCGACACCGCAAGGCCGCCCGCGATATGCGGGACCGAGACATTGGCGATCGTCGTGTCGAGCACGACGACGAAATTGGCGAGCGCGAGCGCGAAGGCTGCGACGATGAGCCGCACGCCCGTCAGCGGTTGCGGTTCGGCCGGAATGGCGGATACGGCGGCGGCGCTAGCCATGCTTCAGCTCATTTCCCGCGCGTGTCGATCACTGCTTCCATCGACAGCCCGACGCGCAGCGGATGCTCTTTCAGATCGCGGGGGTCGATCGCGATGCGCACCGGCAGGCGCTGCACCACCTTGACCCAGTTGCCGGTCGCGTTCTGCGCCGGGATCAGCGCGAAGGCCGCGCCGGTGCCGCCCGCGATGCCGATCACCTTGCCGCGATAGACGACATCGCCGCCATAATAGTCCGAGGTCAGCTCGACCGGCTGGCCGATGCGGATGCGCCTGAACTGGCTTTCCTTGAAATTCGCGTCGACATAGGCGGTCGCGACAGGGACGATCACCATGATCGGCGCGCCCGCGGCGATCCGCTGGCCGACCTGCACCTGCTTGTTGGTGACGACGCCGTCGACCGGCGCGCGGATCACGGTGCGCGCGAGGTCGAGCTTGGCCTTCTCCAGCCGCGCCTGCGCTGCGGCGACGTCGGGGGCGGTGTCGATCGTCGTGCCGCGCACCACCGCCTCGGCGGCGCCGAGATCGCCGCTCGCCGAACCACGCGTTGCTTCGGCCGAGGAAATTCCCGCCGCCGCAAGGTCGCGCGCAGCGATTGCCGAGGCGAGCGCGGTGCGCGCGGTCGTCAGTTCCTCGGCGGAGACCGCGCCGGTGCCCGCGATGCTTTCGCGCCGCGCCAGTTCGGCGCGCGCCTTGGCAACCGCCGCGTCGGCGTCGCGAAGCCGCGCCCGCGCCTGCGCGATATCGGCGCCGCGCGCCGCGACGCGCGAGCGCGCCGCATCGGCGGTCGCGCTCGCCTGACCATAGCGCTGGCGCGCCTGGCGCAGCGCGGCCTCGGCATCGGCGACCGCAATCCGCTGGTCGGCATCGTCGAGGATGACGAGGATGTCGCCCTTCTTCACCACCTGCGTGCCGCTGACGCGGACATCCTTGACCGGGCCCGCGACGAGCGCGGTCACCGTCGCCGAATCGGCGCCGACATAGGCATTGTCGGTCGACACGCGCCCCGCTTGCGTCAGGAAATACCAGATGCCCCAGAGCGCCGCGATCGCCACGATGGCGATGGCGAGAATCCTGAGCAGTCGCTTGCGCTTTTCGGGCTGCGCGACATTTTCCTCAAGCGTTTCGGGGGTAGCCGCAGCCGTATCGTCGGCCATCGTCATTCTCCTGCGTTTGTCTGGTAACCGCCGCCAAGCGCGCGGATCAGGGCGATATCGAGGGAGAGCCTGCGCGCTTCGAGGTCGGAGACCTGCCGCGCGAGCTGGGCCATGCTGTCTTCGGCGGTGAGCTGCGGCAGCTGGGTCGATAGGCCCGCGCGATAGCGGAGCCCCGCAAGCTGCGCCGCGTCGGTCGCCGCCTTGAGCGCCGCGCGCCGGTCGCCCAATTGCCGCTCGGTCGCGGCGCGGCTCTGGGCGATATCGGCAACGTCGCGCAGCGCCGCGATCAGTGTCCGGTCGTAATTCGCCACGGCCGTGTCGAATTCGGCGCGGGCGCCGCGATAGCGGCCCGCGAGGCGCCCGCCGTCGAAGATCGGGAGGCTGATCGCGACGCCGCCATTGCCATAGTCCGATCCCTTGTCGAACAGCTTCGACAGGCCGAGCGACTGGAACCCGACGAGCGCCGAGAGGTTGATATTCGGATAGAAATCGGCCCTCGCGACGTCGATGCGCTTCGCCGCCGCCTCGGCGCGCAGCCGCGCCGCGACGATATCGGGCCGGCGTCCGACAAGGTCGATGCCCGCCTGCGGCGGCAGGTCGATATCGGGCGAGGCAAGCGTCGGCCGCGTGATCGCGCGGCCGCGGTCGGGGCCCGCGCCGACGAGCGCGGCGAGCCGGTTGCGCGTCGTCGCGATCGCCTCGTCGAGCGCCGCGATATCGCCGCGTGCCGCCGCGGCGCGGCTTTCGGCCTGCCGCTCGGCCGACTGGTTCTCGATCCCCGCCAGCGTGCGCTTGGCCGATACATCGGCGCTCGCGCTGCGCACGCGAACCGCTTCCTCTGCGACATCGAGCGCCCGGTAATAGCCTGCAAGGTCGGCATAGGCCGAAGCGATACCGGTGGTCAGCATCAGCCGCGCCTGCGCTTCGTCGACGCGCGCCGCCTCGGCCTCCGATGTCGCGGCGGTGAGCGCCGCGCGGTTCTTGCCCCACAGGTCGAGATCGAAACCGAAGGTCGCGGCGACATGGCCGGTGTCCTGAATGCCGTCGGGCACGAATTGCGGCGGGATGCCGTTATTCTTGCTCTGCTGGACGCCGCCCGCGCTGCCCTCGACCCCGGCGCGCGGAAGCAGCGCCGCCCCCGCCTGCTGCGCCATAGCTTCGGCGGCGCGGACGCGCGCGGCGGCCGTCGCGATATCGGGCGAGCCCTTCAGCCCTTCGGCGATCAGCGCGTCGAGCTGCGGATCGCCAAGAGCCTGCCACCAGCCCTCGACGGGCCAGGCACCCCGTGCATCGGCAAAAGTCGCTGACGATTCAAGCGACTCGGCGGCAGCCGGGGCCGGTCTGGGACCGAGATCGGGAACGCTGGCGCAGCCCGCAAGCAGGCTCAGCACAAGGGCGGAGGGGAGAATCCTATTAGGCATGGCATCCAATGATACTAGCTGGTATCATGCGCCATTGCACCTTGGAGATTCAGTTGTCAATCGAAATGATACCAGCCAGTACGGCCACCCTCGACGATGCCGCCGCCGCGCGCCGCAAGGCGTTCGTTGACGCGGCGCGCGAGGCCTTTTTCGCGAACGGCTATGCAGGCACCACAATGTCCTCGATCGCCAGCAAGGTTGGCGGGTCGAAAACCACGCTCTGGAGCTATTTCCCGTCGAAGGAGGAATTGTTCGAGGCGGTCGTCGACGACATCGTCGAGCAATACGGCCATATGCTCACGATCGACCTGCCGGTGGACCAGCCCGTGCCCGACGTGCTCCGCGGCTTCGGCACCATATTGATGACCAAACTCACCGCGACCCCGCTGCTTTCGCTCTATCGGTTAGTCGTCGGCGAGGCCGACCGCTTCCCGCACCTCGCTGAGACCTTCTACGACCGCGGCCCGCGGCGCGGCAAAGCGCGCGCCGCCGAATGGGTCGCCGACAAGATGGCGCGCGGCGAGATCCGCATGGGCGATCCGATGCGCGCGGTGCAGCATTTCTCGGGCCTCTGCCAGTCGGGCGTCTATCAGTTCGCGCTGCTCTGCCTGCCCGGGGGGAACGACCCCCAACGGCTCGCGGCCGAGGTCGACGATGCGGTCGAAACCTTCTGCCGCGCCTGGTGCCTGCCCGCACCCGAATAAGAAAGCCGATTGCCAAAATATGCTATCGCGCTATGGGCGGCGGCGCGGGGCCTTGGCCTCGCATGATCGCGCCGGTGCCCCGATAGGGGCTTAATAGGGAACGCGGTAGGAAGGATGGCACGCGCCGCCCTTCGAAGCCGAGGCTGTCCCTGCAACTGTAAGCGGTGAGCGCGATGCACCGCCCCGGACCCGTCCGGGGCAGCCACTGGGCCCAGCCCGGGAAGGCGTGCATCAAGCGATGACCCGCGAGCCAGGAGACCTGCCGGCGTGGGTCGCTCAATGCCTTTGGTCCAGGGAAAGACCGGGGCACGGGATATTCCGTCGAGCGACGACCAGGCGGCGGGTCCGCCGCGGTGCAGGATGCGTGGGCTCTTTACGCCACCCCGCTCCCTGCGCCGGCCGGTCGCAGGACGTGCCCGGCAGGCCCCGCCTTCGTTGCTGGCGTGCGGGGGATTCCCATGTTGAAGAGCATTTCCATTTCCGTGCTTACTCTGGCGGCGACGCCTGCCCTTGCCGAAACCGGCGACATCGCCGACCGGCCGGGCGAGGAAATCATCGTTTCCGCGTCGCGATCGGGCGAGGGGATCGAGGCCGACAAGCTCGGCGCCTCCGTAACCGTCATCGCCCCCGATACGCTCGAGGCGCGCCAGACGCGCATCGTCTCCGACGTCCTGCGCGACGTTCCGGGTGTTGCCGTGAACCGCATCGGCGCGGTCGGCGGCCAGACGCAGATCCGCATCCGCGGCACCGAGGCCAATCACGTCCTCGTCCTCATCGACGGCATCGAGGCCGCCGACCCCTTCCAGGGCGAGTTTGATTTCGGCACGCTGATCGCCGACCCCGCGGCGCGGATCGAGGTGCTGCGCGGCCAGCAATCGTCGCTCTACGGCTCCGACGCGATCGGCGGCGTGATCAACTATATTACCCTGTCGGGCCGCGAGGCGCCGGGCTATGCCGCGCGCATCGAGGGCGGCAGCTTCGGCACGATCAGCGGCGGCGCCCGCGCCGCGGGCGCATTGGGCGATTTCGACTATGCGTTGTCGGGCTCCTACTATGGCACCGACGGCTATGCGACCGCGCGCGGTGGCACCCGCGACGTCGGATCGGACAGCGTCGGTGCGACCGCGAAGCTGGGCTGGGCTCCGGGCGAGGCCTTCGAGCTGACCGGCGTGCTCCGCTACAGCTATACCGACGCCGATACCAACAACAGCGAGTTCGATCCGACGAGCCCGCTCTTCGGTTATACGGTCGACAGCCCCGGCGTGCATTACACGAACGAGGCCTTCTACGGCCTGCTCTCGGCGCAGTTCAGCGCGCTCGACGGCCGCTGGGTGAGCACGCTTTCGGGCCAGTTCGCCGACGCGACGCGCAAGAGCTATACCAGCGTCGGGCTCGACTATGGCAACAAGGGCCAGCGCTACAAGGGCAGCTTCACGTCCAGCCTGTCGCTCGGGACCGCGGCGCTTACCCACCGGCTGACCGCCGCGGTCGACGTCGAGCGGGAGAATTTCCGCAGCCTCAGCCCCTTCGCCTTTCAGGGCAAGCGCCACACCGACAATCTCGGCATCGTCGGCCAATATGAGCTGATCGGCGACGCCTTCTCGCTGGGCGCCTCGGTGCGCCACGACGACAACAACCGTTTTGCCAATGCGACGACCTGGCGCGTGCAGGGCAGCTATCGCCTGCCGACCGGCACCCGCATCCGCGCCGCCTATGGCACCGGGGTCAAAAACCCCGGCTATTACGAGCTCTATGGCTTCATCGACGGCGTTTACATCGGCAACCCCGACCTCAAGCCCGAAAAGTCGGAGGGCTGGGAGGCCGGGGTCGAACAGAGCTTCGGCGCCGACAATTGGGCGACGCTCGGCGTCACCTGGTTCGATTCGAAGCTGACCGACGAGATCTTCACCGACTATCCGCCGCCGAATTTCGTCGCGACCCCGTCGAACCGCGCGACCGACAGCAAGCAGCACGGCATCGAAGCCTTCGCGAGCGCGCAGCCGATCCCCCAGCTCCGCTTCGACCTCGCCTATACCTGGCTGAAATCGCGCGAGAATGGCGTCGCCGAAATCCGCCGCCCGAAGCATGTCGCGAGCTTCAACACCACCGTCACCAGCGCCGACCAGCGCCTCGCGGGGACGCTGACGCTGCGCTACAACGGCCGCGCCACCGACAGCGCCTATATCGACCCGAGCTATATTCCGGTTACCGTCGCGCTGAAGGAATATGTCCTCGTGAACCTCGGCCTCGATTACAAGGTCAGCGGCGCGATCTCGGTCTTCGGGCGCGTCGAGAATCTGCTGGGTGAGGATTATGAGGAGGTTTTCAGCTTCGTCGGCTCCGGACGCGCTGCCTATGGCGGCGTGCGGCTGAGCTTCTGACGATGAAGCCGCAACGCCCCGGCGTTGACCGACGCTGCAGACTCATCCCCCAAACGGCGCCGTTAAAGCGTCCGTTCCGCGAACCGAATGTTCGCGCGCAGGCGGGCTTCGGGTTTTGAGGCACACCCGCCTGGCCCTCGGTGCGCTGTTGGCGGCGACCGGCGCGGGTGCGCTCTGGGCGGCAGTGCCCGCGAGCGCGCCCAAGGCGCCGGCCGCGCCGGCCGCGCCCGACCGCATCGTCTCGATCAACCTCTGCACCGACCAGCTCGTCCTTGCGCTCGCCGACCGGCGCCAGATCGCGGGGTTGACGCGCAACGCGATCGATCCCGAAATGTCGGGTGCCGCCATCACGGCGCGCGGCCTGCCGCTGCTCAGCAATTCGGCCGAGCAGATCCTCGCGATCGATCCCGACCTTGTCGTGGGGATGCCCGCGAGCCGCAGCGCCGCGCTCGCCGCGCTGCCGCGCCAGACCTACCCGCTGCTCGATGTCGACAACGCGACCACGCTGGACCAGATCTACGTCTCGATCCGGCAGACGGCCAAGGCGGTCGGCCACATCGGCCGCGGCGAAGCGCTCGTCGCGCGGATGCAGGCCGAGCTCGCGGGCCTGCCGAAGCCCGGGCGCGGCCGCGTCGCGGCCTATTACCAGCGGCGCGGCTATATGACCGGTACGGGCACGCTGGTCGACGAACTGATGGACCGCGCCGGTCTCGTCAACCTCGCCCGAAAACTCGGCAAGCCGCCGCTGTCGCAGCTCAGCCTCGAGGAGATGGTCGCCGCGCAGCCCGATTTCCTGATCGTCGAAAGCGCGACCGACACCGTCACCGACCAGGGCAGCGAAATGCTCCATCATCCCGCGTTGAAGCACATTCCGCGCATCAGCATTCCGGAGGCTTGGACCGTGTGCGGTAGTCCCGGCTATGCGAGCGCCGCGCACGCGATCATCGCGCAAATCGCCGCGATCGACCGGGGCGGCCAATGAGCCGCTCGCTGCTCCTCGCGCTGCTCGCCGCGCTGACGCTCGCCGCCGCGATCGCTTCGCTGCTGTTCGGCCCCGTCGACCTGTCGGTCGGCCGGTTGCTTGCCGCCGCATCGGGTCATGGCGATACGATCGCGACCACGATCCTCTTCGAGCTGCGCCTGCCGCGCACGGTGCTGGCGCTGGTCGTCGGTGCGATCCTCGGCCTCGCGGGCGCAGCGCTGCAAGGCTATCTGCGCAACCCGCTTGCCGAGCCCTCGGTGCTCGGCACCTCGAACGCCGCCGCGCTCGGCGGGGTCGCCGCGCTCTATTTCGGTTTCGCGCAAATCCACCCCGCCGCGCTGCCGCTGCTTGCGATCGGCGGCGCGCTGCTGTCGCTCGCCGTGCTCTTCGCGCTCGCCGGGCGTTCGGAAAGTCCATTGACGCTGATCCTCGCCGGGCTCGCGGTCGGCACGCTCGCCGTTGCCGGAACCAGCCTCGCGCTCAACCTGTCGCCCAATCCCTTCGCGGCGATGGAGATCATGACCTGGCTGCTCGGCAGCCTCGAAAACCGGTCGTTCGAGCATGTCTGGATCGCGCTGCCGTGCGTCGCCATCGGCGCGGCGATGCTGCTCTGGAACAGCCGTGCGCTCGACGCGCTGACGCTGGGCGAGGATGCCGCGCAGGCGCTCGGCGTCGATATCCGCCGCCTCCGGCTCCGCCTGCTTGTCGGTACCGCGATCGGGGTCGGCGGCGCCGTCGCGGTAGCGGGCGCGATCGGCTTCGTCGGGCTGATCGTCCCGCACCTGATGCGGCCGCTCACCGACCGCAGCCCCTCGGCGACCCTGCTGCCCTCGGCGATCGGCGGCGCGGCGCTGCTGGTGCTCGCCGACATCGGGGTGCGGATCATCCCGACGACGAATGAGCTGAAACTCGGCGTCGTCACCGCCTTCCTCGGCGTCCCGATATTCCTTGTCCATCTGATGCGGGAGAAGCGGATATGGTGACGCTCACGCTCGATCGGGTCGGCGTCGCGCTCGGCCGCCGCCCCGTCGTCCGCGACGTCAGCGCCGCGTTCGCCGCAGGCACGCTGACCGGCATCGTCGGCCCCAATGGCGCGGGCAAGTCGACGCTGGCGCGCGCGATGCTCGCTCTCGTCCCCGCGACCGGCGCCGTGCGGATCGACGGCGACGATGTGGCGGCGCTGCCTCGCGCCGGGCTCGCGCGCCGCATCGCCTATCTGCCGCAGGGCCAGACCCTGCACTGGCCGCTCACCGTCGAGCGGCTCGTCGGCCTCGGCCGCCTGCCGCACCTCGCGCCGATGTCGCGGATCGCCGCCGGCGACGTCGCCGCAATCGAACGCGCGATGGCGCGCGCCGATGTGCTCGATCTCAGGGACCGTATCGCGACCGAGCTTTCGGGTGGCGAGCGCGCGCGGACACTGTTCGCGCGCGCGCTCGCGGTCGAGGCGCCGGCGCTGATCGCCGACGAGCCGCTCGCCAGCCTCGACCCCGGCCACCAGATCGACGTAATGGAATTGCTCCGCGCCGAGGCCGACACGGGCAAGCTGGTGATCGCAGTGCTCCACGATCTCACCATGGCGGCGCGCTACTGCGACCGGCTGCTTGTCATCGACCGGGGCACGAT
The DNA here is from genome assembly GCF_949769155.1 of Sphingopyxis sp. Geo48. NCBI lineage: Bacteria > Pseudomonadati > Pseudomonadota > Alphaproteobacteria > Sphingomonadales > Sphingopyxidaceae > Sphingopyxis > Sphingopyxis sp. Geo48. The sequence continues at coordinate 160,508 of NZ_CATKPA010000003.1, forward strand.
CCTGGCCGACGGCACGCCGCGCGACGTGCTGACGCCCGAGCTGCTGCGCGCGGTCTATGGCATCGACGCACGGATCGAGACCGGCGGCGACTGGCCGACCGTCACCACCTTCGGCCGCGCGCAACCACCCGATTGACCGCCTGCCGCGCTGAACTACCCGCCGACGCTCCGTCTAAGCCGCCTCGAACCGGATCGGCAGCCGCTTCAGCCCGCCGACGAACACCGATTCGACCCGCGCCGGCTCGCCCGCCAGTTCCAGCCTTCTCAGCCGCGGCAACAGCTCCTCCATCATAATCCGCATTTCCATCCGCGCGAGATGCTGGCCGAGGCAGACATGCGCGCCGAAGCCGAAGGCGATCTGCGGGTTCTTGTCGCGGTCGGGGTCGAAGGTGAAGGGATCGGCGAAAACCTCCTCGTCGCGGTTGCCCGAGACATAGCTCAGCATCAGCCAGTCGCCTTCAGGGATCGTCTGCCCGCCGATCTCGACGTCCTCGCGGGCGCTGCGCATGAAATGCTGCACCGGGGTCGTCCAGCGGATCGCTTCCTCGATCAGCCCCGCCTTGTCGGTCCCGGCATCGCGAAAGCGTTCGAAGAGCGCCGGGTTCTTCGCCAGCTCCATGATCGCCCCCGCGGTCGAGGCGCTCGTCGTGTCGTGCCCCGCGGTCGCGATGATCATATAATAGCCGGCGAGCTCGCGGTCGGGGATCTGCTCGCCGCCGACCATCGCGTTGGCGATCACCGTCGCGATATCCTGGCGCGGATTCGTCCGGCGGTCGGCCGTGAGTTCGCGGAAATAGGTCTCGAAATCGGCGATCACATAATGCAGCATCGCGATCGCCTGCTCGGCGCTGGTGATCTCGACCTTGTTGCGGTTGAGTTCGGGATCGGTCGATCCGAACAATTGCTGCGTCAGCATCAGCATCCGCGGCTCGTCCTCGGGCGGAACGCCCAGAATATCCATGATCACGCGCAGCGGATAATGCGCCGCGACGTCGCGGGCAAAATCGGTCTCGCCGCCTGCCTCCAGCATCCGGTCGACCGTCTCGCGCGCGATAAGGCGGATGCGGTCTTCGACGATCTTCAGATTCTTCGGCATGAACCAGCTCTGCGTCAGCAGGCGGTATTTCATATGGTCGGGCGCATCCATCTGCACCAGCGAACGAATGAGGTGGCCGTCATTGTTGGGCGTCGCGGCGCGCGCCAGGGCTTCGCCGTCGCGGTTGGTGAGCACGGTCGGGCGGATGCCGTTCGCAAAGCGCTGCGGATCGCGGCTGATCGCCATGATGTCGGCGTGCCGCGTCACCAGCCAGAAGGGATCGTGATCGGGGTTTTCGGCCACCGCGAGCGGCGCGTTGGCGCGCGCCCACGCGAGCTGCTCGTGAAGGGGTTCCCAATCGCCATAGGCAACCGGGTTGACGACGGCGGCGGATACCTCTCCGGGCAATATAGGTTTTGTCATGAAACCAAAACTGCCCCAACTCCTGTCGTCTGTCGAGACTTGTCGCGAATCCACCGAAACTTGTCTTTGCGCAAAGCGGGGCGTGGGCTTAGGCGCGCGCAAACCATATCGGGGATCGCCATCATGAAAAAATATCCGACTCGCCATCTGCTCGTCGCCGCCGTCTCGTCGCTCGGGCTTGCCGCCTGCGCCGCGCAGCCTGGAATCGCCCCCGCCGCGCCAGTCGCCGCCGCGCCCGCCTTCACCGGCGCCCCGCTCGACGCCAGCGTCCCCAGCCAGCTGCCCCGAATCGCGCGCCCACTGCATTATGCGATCAGCGTGACCCCCGATGCGCAGGCGTTGACCTTCGCCGGCGAGGCCGCGATCGACATCGAGCTCTATGAAGCGTCGGCGACGCTGACGCTCAACGCGCTCGACCTCGCCTTCGCCGGCGCGACGCTCACCGGCGCCGACGGCAAGGCGGTTCCGCTGACCGTCGCGACCGATGCCGCGGCGCAGACCGCGACCTTCACTGCCCCCGCGCCGCTCGCGCCCGGCCGCTATCGCCTGACCACCGCCTACACCGGCGTCATCAACACGCAGGCGAACGGGCTCTTCGCGCTCGACTATCCCGACAAGGCGACGGGCAGGGAGGTGCGCGGGCTCTTCACCCAGTTCGAGGCGCCCGACGCGCGCCGCTTCGTCCCCAGCTTCGACGAGCCGAGCTACAAGGCGACCTTCGACCTCGCGGTGACCGTGCCCGAGGGCGACCTCGCGGTCAGCAACATGCCGGTGGCAAGCGAAACCCCGGCCCAAGGCGGGCGGAAAAAGGTGGTGTTCCAGACCTCGCCCAAAATGTCGTCCTACCTCCTCTTCTTCGCGACGGGCCAGTTCGAACGCCTCGCGGCGAAGAGCGAAAGCGGCGCCGAGGTCGGCATCGTCTCGCCAAAGGGCTCGGGCGAGCAGGCGCGCTTTGCGCTCGACAGCCTCGGCCCGCTGCTCACCTACTACAGCGACTATTTCGGTCAGCCCTATCCGCTGCCCAAGCTCGACAATGTCGCGGGGCCCGGCCAGTCGCAATTCTTCGGCGCGATGGAAAATTGGGGCGCGATCTTCACCTTCGAACGCATCCTGCTCGACGACCCGAAGATCACCAGCGATGCGACGCGGCAGGAAATCTACACGACGCAATCGCACGAGGTCGCGCACCAGTGGTTCGGTGATCTCGTCACGATGGCATGGTGGGACGACCTCTGGCTCAACGAAGGCTTTGCGAGCTGGATGGAAACCAAGTCGACCGACCACTTCCATCCCGACTGGCAACCGCTGCTGGACCGCGTCGGCGGGCGCGAGCGCGCGATGGGGCTCGACGCCTTCGCGACGACGCACCCGATCGTCCAGACGATCCGCACCGTCGAGGATACCAATCAGGCTTTCGACGCGATCACCTATCAAAAGGGCGAAGCCGTCATCACGATGCTCGAATCCTATGCGGGCGAGAATGTGTGGCGCGATGGCCTCCGCGCCTACATGGCGAAGCATAAATATGCGAACACGCGCACCGATGACCTGTGGAACGCGGTCGAGGCCGCAGGCGCCAAGGGCCTGACGGCGATCGCGCACGACTTCACCGGGCAGCCCGGCATCCCGCTGCTCCGCGTCGGCGCGGTGAGCTGCACGGGCGGCACCACGACCGTCGCGCTGACGCAGGGCGAATTTTCGCGCGACCGCAAGGACAGTATCGAGGCGCAGGGACGCCGCTGGCAGGTGCCCGTGCTCGCGCAGGCGGGCGAGGGCGGGATCGCGCGGCAGGTGGTGTCGGGCGGCGCCGGTACGCTGACCTTGCCCGGCTGCGGACCGGTGCTGATCAACGCCGGGCAGGCGGGCTATTATCGCACCCTCTATTCGCCCGCGGCGCTCGCCGCCCTGCGCGGCCGGTTCGCGGCGCTCGCCCCGATCGACCAGCTCGGGCTGCTCGGCGACAATTTCGCGCTCGCCAACGCCGGTTACCAGCCGATGGGCGCCGCGCTCGGCCTGCTCGCAGCGACGCCGAAGGACGCCAACCAGAAGGTGCTCGCCGAAGCCGCCGGCCGCTACGAAATCCTCTACGACTATTTCGACGACCAGCCCGCGCTGCGGGGACAGGTCGCCGCGCGCGCCAGCGCCGCGCTGTCGCCCGCGATGGCGCGCCTCGGCTTCGACCCGCGTCCCGGCGAGCCGGCGCTCGACGCGATCCTGCGCTCCGACCTGCTCGATTCGCTCGGCGCGATGGGCGACCCGGCGGTGCTGGCGGAGGCGCGGCGCCGCTTCGCATGGCTCGACCGCGATCCCGCCGCGCTCGACGGCCCGCTGAAGTCGCGCTGGATCGGCATCGTCGCAGCCAACGCCAGTGCGGCCGAATGGGACAAGCTGCGCGCGATGGCGAAAGCATCGAAATCGGCGGTCGAACGCAGCGCCTTCTACACGAGGCTCGGCAATGCCAAGGATCCCGCGCTCGCGAAGCGCGCACTGGCGCTCGCGCTCACCGACGAGCCGGGCAAGACCGTCAGCGCCGCGATCATCAGCACGGTCGCGCGCACCCACCCCGAACTGGCGGTCGACTTCGCGCAGGCGAACCGCGCCGCGGTCGACGGGCTGATCGACGCCGCGTCGCGCGCGCGCTTCGTCGCCGCGCTGGCCGCCTGGTCGAACGACCCGGCGATGATCGCGAAGCTCGAAGCGATTGCGGCGCCGCTGCCCGCCGACGCCCGCAAGCCCTATGACAAGACGATCGCCAGCCTGAAGGAACGCGGCGCCAGCCGCCCGCGCATCAAGGGCGAAATCGCGGCTTGGCTGAAGGGCAACTAGGGTTGGGTGGCCGATCCCGTCATCCGCGCCTTCGCGCGGATGACGGGAATCGCTATTCGGCGAGCTGCGGCGCTCCCGCGGGCATCGCGCTCTTCCATTCGCTGCGCGCCTTGCGGATCATGGCTTTCAGCGCCGCGGCGTGGCGCAGCCATGCCGCGGCGGCCTCTGCGGTCCATTCGCTCCCGGCCGCGCTGCCAAGCTCCTCGACTGTCATGTCGATGAAGGCGTCATATTCGGCGATCGGCAACGCGCCATAGCTGCGGTGCGTGAACACCAGTTCGGTCACCAGCGGCCAGACCCAGGCCTCGCCCTTTGCGAGGCCCAGCATCATTTCGAACGTCTCGTCGGTCATTCGCCGCGACGCGGCATCGACCGAGATGAAGCTCGCGCGCCGCTCGGGAAAGGCCGCGAAGAAGCTCTCGAACAGCGGCAGGCGTATATCCGCGCCGGCGGCGGCGATCAGGCTCGCTTCCATCGCCGCCGCCTCGCTCATTTGAACAGACTGCCCAAAATGCCGCGCATCAGCTGCCCGCCGAACTTGCCCGCGACCTGTCGGCCGAGGCTGGTCGCCGCCGACCGCGCCGCCGACTGGATCATCTTGTCGGCCATCGACGGCTTCGCAGCCTCGCGCGCCGCCGCCTTTTCCTGTTGCAGCCGCACGCGCTCCTCGGCGGCCTTGCGCTTCGCCTCTTCCTTCGCGGCAATCGCGGCCTGCTTGTCGGCCTCGGCCTGCGCTTTCGCCTCGACCGCCGCCGCCTGCGCCTGCTCGGCCTTGGCGGCAAGCAGTTCCTCGGCGCTTTCGCGGTCGACCGCCGTGTCATATTTGCCCGCAACAGGCGAGATCGACTGGATGATCGCGCGCTCCTTCGCGTCGAGCGGGCCGGCGCGCGAGCAGGGCGGCTTGATCAGCGTGCGCTCGACCGGCGAGGGCGCACCGTCGGCCATCAGCAACGAGACGAGCGCCTCGCCGACCTTCAACTCGGTGATCTCGCGCTCGACATTCACCTTGGGGTTGGGGCGAAAGGTGTCGGCCGCTGCCTTGACCGCCTTCTGGTCGCGCGGGGTGAAGGCGCGCAGCGCGTGCTGGACGCGGTTGCCGAGCTGCGCCGCGACATCCTCGGGCACGTCGATCGGGTTCTGCGTCACGAAATAGACCCCGACGCCCTTCGAACGGATCAGGCGCACGACCTGCTCGATCTTCTCGGTCAGCGCGGGCGGCGCGTCGTCGAACAGCAGATGCGCCTCGTCGAAGAAGAAGACGAGCTTCGGCTTGTCGGGATCGCCGACCTCGGGAAGCGTCTCGAACATTTCGGACAGCAGCCAGAGCAGGAAGGTCGCATAGAGCTTCGGGCTGGCCATCAGCTTGTCGGCGGCGAGGATATTCAGGTAGCCGCGGCCATTCTCGTCGGTGCGGATCATGTCCTGGATGTCGAGCGCGGGCTCGCCGAAGAAATGGTCGCCGCCCTGGCTTTCGAGCGTCAGCAACTGTCGCTGGATCGTGCCGACCGTGGCCTTCGACACATTGCCATATTTGGTCGTCAGTTCGTCGGCATTCTCGGCGCACCAGGCGAGCATCGCCTGCAAATCGCCCAGATCGAGCAGCAGCAGATTCTGTTCGTCGGCAACGCGGAAGGCAATCGCGAGTACGCCTTCCTGCACCTCGTTGAGCCCCATCAGCCGCGCGAGCAGCAGCGGTCCCATTTCCGAAATCGTCGTGCGAATGGGATGCCCCTGCTCGCCGAACAGATCCCAGAAGATCACCGGATTGTCGTGATAGGCCCAATCGCTGTCGCCGATCTCGGCGGCGCGCGCGGCGAAAATCTCGTGCATCTTCGATGTCGGGCTGCCCGCCATCGCCATGCCGGCAAGGTCGCCCTTCACGTCGGCGACGAACACCGGCACGCCGACCGCCGAAAAGCCCTCGGCCAGGTCCTGCAGGGTCACCGTCTTGCCGGTGCCGGTCGCGCCCGCGATCAGCCCGTGGCGGTTCGCACGCTTCAGCACCAGCGACTGGCGTGGCCCGTCGGGCGCTCCGCCGCCGCCGAGGCCGATGTAGATTTCGGTCGCTTCGCTGCCGTCGCTCACTCTGCATTCCTCCATTCGGGCACCCGATCAATGGTCTAGTGCGGCGGACAAGGTCAGGCAATCGGCAAAGCCGCGCGCGACGGGCGCGCGCCACAAGCCTTGCCAACCCCGCCGCATCGCGCCATCGCTGGCCCCGATGCTTTCGCGCCTCTTCCCCGACCGTTTCGTCCCCGTCCTGCTCGCGACGATCCTGCTCGCCAGCCTGCTGCCGGTGCGCGGCGCCGCGGTGCCGGTGGCGGGAGGGCTGTCGACCGCCGCGATCGTCTTTCTTTTCTTCCTGAACGGCGTCCGCCTGCCGCGCGACGAGGTGCTCCACGGCATCCGAAACTGGAAGCTGCAGGGCAGCGCGCTCGCCTTCTGCTTCGGCGTCATGGCGCTGCTCGGCCTCGCCGCGCAGGCGGCGACCGCGCCCGTCCTGCCCGCCACCCTCGCATTGGGATTCCTCTTCCTCGGCATTCTGCCCTCGACAGTCCAGTCGGCGACCGCCGCATCGAGCCTCGCCGGTGGAAATGTCGCCGCCAGCGTCGTCGCCGCCGCGCTGCTCAACCTCACCGGCGTCGCCGCCGCGCCGCTGCTTTTCGCCGCGCTTGCAGGCGCCGAGGGTGCGATTCACGGGCAAGGGGCGCTGCGCATCGTCGCGATCCTGCTGCTCCCCTTCATCGCCGGCCAGCTCGTCCAGCGCTGGCTGCGCCCGTGGGTGCTCGCGAACCGCGGCCTCGCGACTGTCATGGACCGCACCGCGATCGCCATCGCCGTCTATGTCGCCTTCTCGGCCGCGGTCGTCGCGGGCATCTGGGGCCTGCTCGACGGGCGCGAGATCGGCATCGTGTTCGCGGCCGTCGCCGCGCTGCTCGCGCTCTCGTTTGGCGGCGCCTGGGCGCTCGGCGGGCTGCTGAAGCTCGCCCGTGCCGACCGCATCACCCTGCTTTTCTCCGGCGCGCAAAAGAGCATCGCGGTCGGCGCCCCGCTCGCCGCGACGCTCTTCCCGCCCGCGACCGCCGGCATGGTGCTGGTCCCGATCCTCGTCTATCATATGGCGCAGCTGATCCTCTCGGCGTGGATCGCGCCCGTGCTCGCGCGGCGCCAAGAGGTGTAGTGCTTGAATAACACAGGACTGCATGCCATATAGTTTGGCGGCATAGGGGTTGGAAGGAACAGGAATGAGCGAAGAGACCGCGACGGCCACCGCACCCGAAACACTGACGCTGACGCCGCCCGAACCCGTCCCCGCCGTCGCGCCCGAAAAGGCCGCGGGCCTTGTCCCGCTGTCGGGCGAACAGAAATCGAAGCTCGAGGAGCGCGTCGACGGCTTCATCGACGACCTCGTCGCGCAAGACGAGAATTCGCCCGAATTTGGCAAGCGCGTCGACCAGATCACCAACATGGGCCGCAAGGAAATGCTGGAGGCGGCGAGCCACAGCAACCGGTTCCTCGACCGCCCGATCCGCGCGATGGACCGCGACACCGACATCGGCCAGAGCCTCATCGAACTCCGTACCACGGTCGAACGCCTCGACCCCTCGGCGAACGGCAAGCTGCTCAGCAAGCGCGGCTTCCTCGACAAGATCTTCGGCAGCAAGATCAACAATTATTTCGCGCAGTACCGCAGCGCGCAGACACATATCGGCGGCATCCTGACCGCCTTGTCGAACGGCAAGGACGAGCTCTTGATGGACAATGCCGCGATCGACGTCGAGCGCCGCAAGATGTGGGAATCGATGGGCAAGCTCGAACAGATGATCCACATCGCCAAGACGCTCGACGAGCGGCTAGAGGCGAAGGCGACCGAGCTCGACGGCAGCGATCCCGCCAAGGCGAAGATCATCCGCGAAAACGCGCTTTTCTACGCGCGCCAGCGCACGCAGGATCTGCTCACGCAGATGGCGGTTACGGTGCAGGGCTATCTCGCGCTCGACCTCGTCAAAAAGAATAATGTGGAGCTGGTGAAGGGGGTCGACCGCGCCTCGACGACCACCGTCGGCGCCTTGAAGACCGCGATCACCGTCGCGCAGGCGATGACGAACCAGAAACTCGTCCTCGAACAAATCACGGCGCTCAACACCACGACCGCGAACATCATCGACGGCACGTCGAAGATGCTGAAGGACAACACGGCGCGCATCCACGAGCAGGCGGCATCGAGCACCATCCCGATGGAAACGCTGCAGCGCGCGTTCCAGAATATCTACGACACGATGGACGCGATCGACACCTTCAAGCTGAAGGCGCTCGACACGATGAAGACGACCGTGACCACACTCGAAGGCGAGGTCGCCAAGTCGAAAGGCTATATCGCGCGCGCCGAGGGTGCATCGCAAGCGCAGGCGAGCGTCGGCGGCGAGGGCAGCCCGCTCGCCGCGATCGAGGGCTGACGATGTCGATGAGCGAAGTCGATCAGGTCCGGCTCTCGGCCGCCTCGGCGATCGAACGGTCGCGCGAGCGGCGCCGCCCGATCGGCACCAAGAGCGTCGCGTTGCGCCGCCAGCATCTTTACAGGAAGCTCGGCCGCGTCCTCGTCGCGGGCGGCATCGTGCTGATCGGCGCGGCGCTGTTCGGCGCGCTGATCCAGCCTTTGGGCTTTACCGGCCTGCTCGCGCTGTTCGTGCTGCTGATCGGCGTCGCGGTGCTGTTCGGCAAATGGCCGCCCTTTCCCGAGCCGCGCCAGCAGGACTTGCCCAAGGCCGACCTCAGACAGCTCGCGGGCCGCACCGAGATCTGGCTCGAGGCGCAGCGCCCCGCACTCCCCGCGCCGGCGCGCCAGCTCGTCGACGGCATCGGCGTCCAGCTCGACCTGCTCGCGCCGCAGCTCCAGACGCTCGACGCGTCGAGCCCGGCGGCGGCGAACATCCGCAAGCTCGTCGGCGAAGACCTGCCCGAACTCGTCGCGGGCTACCAGCGCATTCCCGCGGGCCTCCGCAAGGAAGCGCATGCCGGGCGCACCCCCGACGAAACGCTCGTCGGCGGGCTCACTATGCTCGAACGCGAAATCGGCGACGCTGCGCGCAGCCTCGCCGCGGGCGAACTCGACAAGCTCGCGACGCGCGAACGCTATCTCCAGCTCAAATATCAGGGAATCGAGGGCGAGGAACCGCTCCAGGACAACCGGCCCTAGCGCCGCTTGCCAAGCGCGAAGCCCGCGATCGCCTTTAAAGCCGCCGCAGCCGCTGCGTCCCCGCGAACCACAGCGCGACGACCAGCAGCAGCGGCGGCGCAAGGCCCCAGTGCGCGGGCCCCGCGAGCGGCGCGAGCAGGTCCGACGACGACAGCAGCCACAGCGCCGCGAGCAACGCGCCGATCGCCAGCGCCTCGAAACCGAAACTCTTCCAGAAGCGGCGCTCGGCGCGCGCCAGCGCCGCCTCGGCGTCGATCCGGTGCTCGACACGGACCAGAAACGCGCGGTCGCCCGGCCGCTCGGGTGGTGCCAGCACCGCGCCCAGCATCGCATCGAAAGCCTCGTCGGGCTGCGTCATGATGCGCCTCCTTCGCCGATCATCTTCTGCGCCTTCGCGCGCCCGCGCAAGACCAGCGATTTGAGCGTACCGAGCGGCACCCCCATGATCTCGGCCGCCTCGCCGTGCGAGCAGCCATGGCCGAAGCACAGGGTAAGCGCGGCGCGTTCCTGCGGCGACAAGCCGGCGAGCAGGCGTTCGGCGTCGATCGCGGCGTCGCTTGCCGGCCGCGGATCGCTCGACGTCGGGACATCTTCGCCGGCCGCCAGCCCCTCGCGCCGCCGCGCCGTGCGACGCTGGTCGAGGAACAGCCGCCAGCCGATCCCCATGACCCACGCGCCATAGCTGCCCTGCCCCCGATAATCGCGCGCGCGGGTCCAGGCGCGCGCCAACGCCTCCTGCGCCAGGTCGTCGGCATCGCTCCCCGCGACGCGCGACAGGAAGCTCCGCAATCGCCCCTCGTGCCGCAGCACGAGGAGCTGGAAAGCGGCGCGATCTCCCCCGGCAACGCGCTGGTTGAGCGCCCAATCGGCATCCGCGGCAACTTCACCGTCACGCAGCGCCGCGCTCCTCGGCGGCGGCCGCGCGCGCGAGGCGGCGGCGATAGAGCAGCGCGGCGCCGACGAAGGCGGGGAACAGCGCGGCGCCCGCCGACAGGCGGATCAGCTGCTCATGCCCCTGGATCAGCCCGAAGCCCGCCATCGCAAGCCCGATCGCCAGCAGCACCAGCCCGTTGCGGTCGTCGCCGGGCGCGTCGCCCGACTTGCCGAACCCGATGCCAAGCTGCTCGTAGGGTTTGTTGAGCTTGTCGATCATCGGCAGCGCCGCGTCGGACTTCGCCTCGAGTGCGCGGCGGATCGAACGGTGCAGCATCCACGCATGGAGCAGCCGCGCGAGCAGGAAAAAGCCGATCACGAACAGCGCCACCATCGTGATATTCTCGAGCAGGTTGAAGAAGCTGTCGCTTACCGCAACCAGCTCGGTGGTCGGCGGCGGCGGCGGCATGAACGAGGCGATGTCGCGCGGATCGATATAGGCGGCGACGTCGGCGGCGCTGATCACCTCGCCCGGCGCGACCGGCACGGTAACGCTTGCGGCGGGCACCGGCGCGGCGGGAACCGCGGCGGCCGTGGCGGCGGCGGCGGCAAGCAAATAGCTCATTCTCTTTCTCCTTCACGCCCGGGGCGTGTGAAACCACAGGCGGCGGCTCCCGGCAAGGCGGGACGGCTGCGCCGGGGAACGCAAGCCGAGCCCGCGCGGAGCCGCCGCCAGGACCGGCATCGCGCCGATCATCGACTGGACGGCGTCGCGGCGCCAATCGGATGCAGGCCGGGCGATATTTTTTTGGGCCACGGCTATTCGGGCCCAATTTTGGTTGGGGGCAGGAGGTGATCGTTCCAGTACAAGCGTGCGCGCCGCCACCTGGTCTCGCCAATGTCCGAAATGGCGTAGAATCCCAATATTCGTCACCCCGGACTTGATCCGGGGTCCACGACTTCAACGCCGCGCTGGATCCCGGATCAAGTCCGGGATGACGATGATGGAGCGATCCTCCCTGTCGCGCAGCGATGGGGAGGGGGACCGCCGCCTTAGGCGGTGGTGGAGGGGCCGCGACGGTGGCGGCATTGCCCCTCCGTCAGCGCTTCGCGCTGCCACCTCCCCATGGCTGCGCCACAGGGAGGAGCGAAGGGCACATAACGGTCGCTTCCTGTCATCCGATCCAGATCGGCACCGAGGGGAGCCGATGACCGAACCCCGTCGCGCCACCCCGCGATCGACATGACGTCCCCGACACGGCGTTTCGGCGCGATCCGCGTCTCAGCTCGAAAGCGCGGCCTCGCGGCCCGGCGCTTCGCCGGGCGCTTCGCCGGGCGGGTCGTTGAGGCAGCGCTGGATGACGACGCAGTCGCGCCCGCTGCGCTTGGCGTCGTACAGCGCTTCGTCGGCGAGCCGGTAGAGCTGCTGGAAATCGCTTGCGGGCCGCACTTCGGCGACGCCGACGCTCGCGGTCACACTCCCCTCGCCGATCACGACGCTGTGGTCGCAGGCGGCGATGCCGCGCCGCACGCTCTCGGCAAAGCGCGCCAGCACCATCCCTTCCATGCCCACGGTCAGCAGGCCGAACTCCTCGCCGCCGAGCCGCGCGACCGAGCACATCGGCCCTTCCCAGCGCTCGATCCGGCGCGCGACCTCGCACAGCACGGCGTCGCCCGCGTCATGGCCATGGACGTCGTTGATCGATTTGAAACGGTCGATGTCGACAACCAGCAGCGCGGCGGCCAGATCATCGGCGTGCGCGCGGTCGAGCAGCGGGGTCACGCTCTCGACGAAGCCGCGGCGGTTGAGCAGCCCGGTCAGCGGATCGCGGCGCGCGAGCTGCTGCGCAAAGGCCTCCGCCGCGCGCGCGCGGTCGCGCTCGATCCGCAGCTGCGAGAGTCGCCGCGTCGCCGACGCCGACAGCCACAGCGCCTGCCAGGTCGCGGCGAGCAGGACCATGACCTTCGACCCGCCGCCCCACAGGCTGTCGTCGACATCGACGATGTGGATGAAGGCAAGCACCGCCATCGGCAGGCACCAGGCGGCGAGGAAATCGCGCGCCTCGACCGACCCGCGCCGCCAGGCGATACCAAGGCAGGCGGCGACGGCGGCGAGATCGGCGAGGATGACCAGCCCCAGCAGATCGCCCCACCACGCCAGATTTTCGCTGCGGATCAGCGCCAGCGGCACGCCGACGACGCCGACGAACCCGCCGAGCGCGAGCGCCGGCAGTCGCAGGCGCCGCGCCACGAGCCGCGCGTCGATGGCGAGCACGGCGCTGGCGGTGGCGATAGCGATCGCGAGGCAGGCGAGGAAGGTTCCGATCTTGGCCGACGCGGTGCCGGCGAGCCCCGGCAGCAGGCCGAGATGCGCCTGCGACCAGACCGCGCCCCACAGCAGCATCGTCGCCGACCAGCCGGCCTGCCACGCGAGATAGGAGCGGCGGACCGCGACCGCGAGCGACAGGCTGTAGATGCCGCTGACGAGCAGCAGGGTCAGCGCCGCGCCGATCGCGATCGCCATGCCGGTCGACTGGACGATCGCGTCCCCCTTCGGGATCAGGCGCGCGCGGAGCAGGTCGACGCTCGCCAGCCGGTCGAAGCGCATTGTCACCGCGGTCAGCGGTACCGTCCGCTCGGGCGCCTCGAACAATATCTGCCCGCCCGCGCGCCAGTGCGAGCCATAGTCGCCCTGCCGCACCTGCTGCCAGCGGGTCTGCCCGTCGGCATAGGTGAAGGCGACCGCGAGCCGGTCGAAGCGCGACTGGTGGATCATCAAGGCGGCATCGCCGCGCCAGCGCTGCCCGCGCTCCGGCGCGGCGCGCAGCCAGAGGCTCGCCTTATGGTATCCGGCGGGCGAGCCGGCGCAGGAAAAGACCAGCGAGCGAAGACCGGCATCGGGCCGGGCGAGCGGGCTTTGCGCATGGCAAAGCGGGGCACCCACTTTGAGCGTTTCGGCGTGCGACGGCGCCGCCGACAGGGCGCAGACGAGCATCGCCAGCCCCGGCACAAGGCGGCCGCGCAGCATCGTCCACAGATTGCCCCCCGCAGTCATGTGCCTCCTATTGCATGAAAATCTTCGAAAATCTTTACCGGCGTCAGCCGCGCGGCCGCCCGACGCGCAGCCGGACCGCGATCCGGTCGCCGCGACCGATCGCTTCGGCGCGCTGCACCGCGACCTTGACCGGCACCAGATAGCCGCCGTCGCGCGGGAACAGCGAGGTGGTGAATTCGGTCGACCCGACCCGCGCGACCACCGGCACGACCCCCCAGCCATAGCTTTCGGTGAGCGCGGCATAGCGGATGTCGGCGACATGCGCGTCGGGCACGACCGCGAACAGATAAGGCGCGGGGCCGCGCCATTCGATCACTTCGGCCTCGAACGCAATCTCGTCGTCCATCCGTCAGTTCCGTGGCGCCTGCCGCCGATAGCTCAGCGCCTCGGCGATGTGGATGCGGCCGGTGCTTTCCGTTCCCGCCAGATCGGCGATCGTCCGCGCGACGCGCAGGATGCGCGTGTAGCCGCGCGCCGACAAGCGCATCGCTTCGGCCGCCTGCGCGAGCAATTGCCGGCCGGGCTCGTCGGGAGTCGCGACCGCTTCGAGCAGCTCGCCGTCGATCTCGGCATTGGTCCGCGCCTTGTGATCGGCGTAGCGCGCGGTCTGGATATCGCGCGCCGCGGCGACGCGCGCCGCGACCTCGGCGCTGCCCTCGGCGGGGGGCGGCAGGACGAGGTCGGCGGCGCGCACCGCCTCGACCTCGACATGCAGGTCGATGCGGTCGAGCAACGGCCCCGACAGCTTCGCCTGATAGTCGGCGGCGCAGCGCGGCGCGCGGCTGCATGCGAGCGCGGGGTCGCCGAGGTGGCCGCAGCGGCACGGGTTCATCGCCGCGACGAGCTGCACGCGCGCCGGGAAGGTCACATGCGCATTGGCGCGCGCGACGCTGACCTCGCCGGTTTCGAGCGGCTGGCGCAGGCTGTCGAGGACGCCGCGCTGGAATTCGGGCAGCTCGTCGAGGAACAGCACGCCAAGATGCGCGAGGCTGACCTCGCCTGGACGGACGCGCAGCCCACCGCCGACGAGCGCGGGCATCGACGCCGAATGGTGCGGCGCGCGGAACGGGCGCGCGCGCACGAGCCGCCCGCCCTCGAGGCTGCCCGCCACCGACGCGATCATCGACACTTCGAGCGCTTCGGCGGGGGTCAGCTCGGGCAATATGCCCGGCATGCACGCCGCCATCAGCGACTTGCCCGATCCGGGCGGGCCGCTGAACAGCAGATTATGCGCGCCCGCTGCCGCGATCTCAAGCGCGCGCTTCGCCGTCTCTTGCCCCTTGACCTGGGCAAGGTCCGCGGCGCGCACCGGGGCCTCGACCTCGCCGGGCACCGGCGGCGACAGGATCGCCTGCCCCTTGAAATGCGCGAGCAGCGACAGGAGGTCGGGCGCCCCGAGCACCTCGACGCTTCCGGCCCACGCTGCTTCGGGTCCCTGCGCCGCCGGGCAGATCAGTCCGCGCTCGACGCTGCCCGCGTGAATCGCGGCGAGCAGCACGCCGGGCGACGCCGCCACCCGCCCGTCGAGCCCGAGCTCGCCGACGACGACATAGCCCGCCAGCGTCTCGGCATCGATCACCCCCATCGCGCCCAACAGCGCGAGCGCGATCGGCAGGTCGTAGTGCGAGCCTTCCTTCGGCAGGTCGGCGGGCGACAGGTTCACCGTGATCACCTTCGGCGGCAGCGACAGGCCGATCGCGGCGATCGCCGCGCGCACGCGCTCGCGGCTCTCGCCGACCGCCTTGTCGGGCAGGCCGACCACGACGAAGCGCGGCATGCCGGGCGTGATCTGGCACTGCACCTCGACCCCGCGCGCATCGATGCCGAGATAGGCGACGGTTGAGACGATTGCGACCATGATCCCCCTTTGTTCCCGTGCCTTCTTAGGCCAAGTCGCGGGAAGGTCGAGTCAATTTATCGCCGCCTTGGCGCAATTCGCCGATCGGCGTTTGACAACATACCAACTGGTCGGTATGGCAATTCGCATGACCACGACTCGAACCCCCGCCGCCAGCAAGACCCGCGCCCCGCGGGGCAGCGCGCGCGCCGCGCTGATCGCTGCCGCGCACGCGACGGTGCGGCGGCAGGGCTATGCCGCGACGAGTGTCGACGAGATTTGCGCGGTCGCGGGCGTCACCAAGGGCGCTTTCTTCCATCACTTCGAATCGAAGGAAGCGCTGGGCGTCGCCGCGGCCGAAGGCTGGACCGAGCGCGCGCGGCCGATGTTCGAACTCGCCCCGCACAACCGCTTGGGCGATCCGCTCGACCGCCTGCTCGGCCATATCGATTTTCGCCTGGCGATGCTCGACGGCCCGACCGAGGACTATACCTGCTTCGTCGGCACGATGGTGCAGGAGGCCTATGCGACGAGCGACCGCATCCGCGCCGCGTGCGAGGCCAGCATCAACGCCTATTGCGAGGCGCTCGCCCCCGACATCCAGGCGGCGATCGATCTCTATGGCGTCCCCGACGACGTCACCGCGATCGGCCTCGCCCAGCATGTCCAGTCGGTGCTGCAGGGCGCCTTCGTCCTGGCGAAAACCACGAACGACCCGGCGATTGCGCGCGGGACCGTCACCCATCTGAAGCGTTACGTCCGGATGCTATTCGGGCGAGATTGAGGAGAGAGCCGATGTCCGATACCCCCAGGATGATCTTCGTGAACCTGCCCGTCGCCGATCTCGAAAGGTCGAAGGCCTTTTACGAGGCGCTCGGCTTCACCAACGAGCCGCGCTTTACCGACGACACCGCCGCGGCAATGGTCTGGTCGGACACGATCTTCGTGATGATCCTCAGCCACGACAAGTGGAAGAGCTTCACCGACCGGCCGATCGCGCCGGCGGGGTCGAGCGAGGTGTCGCTCGCGCTCGCGCTCGGCAGCCGCGAAGCGGTCGATGCGATGGCCGAGGCCGCCGCAAGGGCCGGCGGCACCGCCGACATCAACCCGGTACAGGACCATGGCTTCATGTACGGCCGTGATATCCTCGACCCCGATGGCCATGTCTGGGGCCCCTTCTGGATGGACCCCGCCGTCGCGAACGGCGAAGCGCCCGTCCCCGAAGTCGCCGCCTGACGGGAGCGGGCACATGAGCTTCCAGGCCTATCTCGACAATGTGGAGGCGAAGACCGGCAAATCGGCCGAAGATCTGAAAGCTATCGCCACCGAAAAGGGGCTGGCCGATGCAAACGGCCTCGCCCCCGGCGTCAAGGCGACCGCGGTCATCGACTGGCTGAAGCAGGATTTCGACCTCGGCCACGGCCACGCGATGTCGATCGTCGCCTATATCAAAGGGAAGAGGAACTAGCCATGCCGGTGAACCCCGACAGCAGCCTTGAAGTCACCGCGTTCGACTGGGTGCCCGACTTCGCGCGCGGCTTCGTCCGCGACCTCCGCCCGCGCTGGGCGTGCGAGGAAATCGGGCTCGACTATGCCGAGCATCTGATCAGCGCGATCAACCGCCCCGCCGACCATTTCCTCTTCCAGCCGTGGGGGCAGGTGCCCGTGCTTAACGACGGCGGCATCCGCCTGTTCGAAAGCGGCGCGATCCTGCTCCATCTTGCGGAGAAGGACGCGCGGCTGATGCCTCGCGATCCGCAGCAGCGCGCCAATACGCTCGCCTGGCTGTTCGCCGCCTATAACAGCGTCGAACCGATGCTGTTCGAACTCGGCAATGTCGACCTGTTCGCGAAGGACGAGGAATGGGCGAAGCTTCGCCGCCCGAGCCTGATCGAATTCATCCAGGGCCGCCTTGGCCGTCTGAACGACGCGATCGGCGACGAGCCCTATCTCGTCGGCGAATTCACCGTCGCCGACATCGCGATGGCGACCGTGCTGCGCGAGGCGGTCGAGGCCGGGCTGGTCGCCGAACAGCCGCGCGTCGCAGCCTATCTCGATCGCTGCCTCGCGCGCCCCGCCTTCCAGCGCGCGCTCGCCGCGCAGCTCGACGCCTTCAGCGAAGAAGCGGGTCCACCCGCGGCCTGAAAACTCCCACCCCCCTAAGGAGAGACAAGATGACCTATGTAGAAGGATTTGTGCTCGCGGTGCCGACCGCCAACAAGGAAGCCTATCGCAAGCATGCCGCCGACGCCGCGCCGCTGTTCAAGGAATTCGGCGTCGCGCGCATGGTCGAATGTTGGGGCGACGACGTCCCTGACGGCAAGCTCAACGACTTCAAGAGCGCCGTGCAGGCCAAGCCCGACGAGACCGTGGTCTTCAGCTGGTTCGAATATCCCGACAAGGCGACGCGCGACGCCGCGACGACAAAGATGATGAATGATCCGCGCATGGCGGCGATGGGCGGCGAGATGCCGTTCGACGGCAAGCGGATGATCATCGGCGGCTTCGACTCGATCGTCGACGACCATGCTGCCGGCACCACCGGCTATGCCGACGGGTATGTCTTGCCCGTCCCCGACGGCAACAAGGATGCCTATCGCGCGATGGCCGACAAGGCGTCGGCGGTGTTCCGCGACTATGGCGCGACGCGCGTGGTCGAGGCGTGGGGCGACGATGTGTCCGACGGCAAGGTCACCGACTTCAACCGCGCCGCGCACAAGCAGGACGGCGAAACCGTCGTCTTCAGCTGGGTCGAGTGGCCCGACAAGGAAACGCGCACCGCCGGCTGGGAAAAATTCATGAAGGACGAACGGATGCAGCATGATCCGAACGACCAGACCTTCGACGGCAAGCGCATGATCTACGGCGGTTTCGAGCCGATCGTGATGGCCTGAAGCAAATCCTCCCTGTCGCGAAGCGATGGGGAGGTGGCAGCCCGCAGGGCTGACGGAGGGGCTTCGGCGCAAGCCTCGCAAGCCCCTCCACCATCCGCTCCGCGGAGTGCTGGGTCGTCCAGCCCCCCGGACTGGACCTGGACTGCCGGGGCAATCCAACCCCGCACCCCCCTCCCACGGCTTTGCCGCAGGGAGGATCAAGAAGATGCCGCATTTGGAAAAAGGGAACCCGATCATGACGCAAGCATCGAACTTCATCTGGTACGAACTGATGACCCCCGACCCGGCGGGCGCGGCGCGCTTCTATGGCGCGGTCGTCGGCTGGACGATCGCGTCCGAGCGTGACCCCGCCGCCGGCGATATCGATTACCGCATGATCGGCCGCAGCGACGGCGGCAACGCGGGCGGCGTGCTCGCGCTGAATGCCGACATGATCGCGGGCGGCGCGCGGCCCTTGTGGATCGGCTATCTGCACGTCGCCGACGTCGACGCCGCGGTCGACGCGATCAAGGCCGACGGCGGCAGCGTGCAGATGCCGCCGTCGGACATTCCGGTCGGCCGCATCGCAATGGTCACCGATCCGCAGGGCGCGCCCTTCTATGTCATGGCCCCCAAGCCTCCCGAGGGCATGGAAGGCATGGAGAGCGACCTCTTTTCGGTCACCGAGGCGCAGCACATCCGCTGGAACGAGCTCGCGACCAGCGATCCCGACGGCGCGACCGCCTTCTACACCCGCCACTTCGGCTGGGGGCAGGAAGGCGCGATGGATATGGGCGAGATGGGCGCGTATCGCTTCCTTCAGCGCGGCGACGTCGGGATCGGCGCGGTGATGCCGCTGATGCCCGGCATGCCCGCATCGATGTGGAGCTTTTACATCGGCGTCGACGATATCGACCGCGCGCAAGCGGCAGTGACCGCGAACGGCGGCACCGTCACCAACGGCCCGATGGAAATCCCCGGCGGCGAATATGCGATGAACGGCATCGACCCGCAGGGCGCCGCGTTCGGCCTCGTCGGCCCGAAGAAATAGGGAGAAAAGCAATGGCAAACCCCGCCCAGACTCCGGCCACCGGCCTGACCCCGCATATCGCGATTCCCGACAAGCGCGGCAGCGAAGCGATCGACTTCTACGCCAAGGCGTTCGGCGCGACCGAGAATATGCGGATGCCCGCCGAGGATGGCGTGCGGCTGATGCACGCGCATCTGACGATCAACGGCGCGTCGCTGATGATGCACGACGATTTCCCCGAATATACCGGCCACGCGATGGCCGCGCCGACCGGCGTGACGCTGCATCTCCACGTCGACGACACCGACAGCTGGTACCGGCGCGCGATGGACGCGGGCGCGTCGTCGACGCTCGAACCGCACGATGCTTTCTGGGGGGACCGTTACGCCCAGGTGAAGGATCCGTTCGGCCATCTCTGGTCGATCGGCGGGCCGATCAAAGGAGAGAAATGATGTTGAACAAAGCAACGCTGTGCCTCTGGTACGACAAGGACGCCGAGGAAGCCGCGAACTTCTATGCCGCGACCTTTCCCGACAGCGCGGTCGGCGGCATCCACCGCGCCCCCGGCGACAACCCCAGCGGCAAGGAAGGCGATGTGCTGACCGTCGACTTCACCGTGCTCGGCTATCCGTGCATCGGCCTCAACGGTGGCTCGACCTTCAAGCATAGCGAGGCCTTTTCCTTCCAGGTCCACACCGACACGCAGGAAGAAACCGACCGGCTGTGGAACGCGATCGTCGGCAACGGCGGGCAGGAAAGCATGTGCGGCTGGTGCAAGGACAAATGGGGCATTTCGTGGCAGATCACCCCGCGCGCGCTGACCGACGTGATGACGAGCGGCGATCAGGCCGCCGCCAAGCGCGCTTTCGAGGCTATGATGACGATGAAGAAGATCGACGTCGCCACGATCGAGGCCGCGATCCGGGGCGAAGCGGTTGGCGCGGCGTAGCCCGCTCCTCTTCGCCTGGCTGCTCTGCGGCACGCTCGACATCTGCTACGCGGCGGTGTGGAGCGTGCTCGCGGGGAGCAATCCCGGCCAGATGCTCCGCGGCGTCGCCAAGGGACCGTTCGGCGACGGCGCGAGCGACTGGGGCTTAGGCGGCGCGCTCGCGGGACTTGCGACGCATTTTGCCATCATGTTCGCGATGGTCGCCTTCTGGTTCTTCTCGGCGCGCCGCATGCCCGCGCTGCGTCAGCCGTGGTGGCTGACCGGAACTCTTTATGGTTTCGGCCTTTATCTGGTGATGAACGCGATGGTCCTGCCGCTCCGTTTCGGCGCGCCTTTCCCGCCGGCCGACCTCGTCAAGGGCGCGGTCGCGCTCTTTCCGCATATTTTCTTCATCGGTCTGCCGCTCGCATGGCTGACCCGCAAGGACGCCCGCTGATGCTGATTTTCTATGGCCACCCCTTCTCCTCCTACAGCTGGAAGTCGCAGATCGCGCTCTATGAAAAGGGCATCGATTTCGAATATCGCAACGTCGATCCCGAATTTCCCGAGCATGGGCCGGAACTGCGCGCGCATTGGCCGATCGGCAAATTCCCGCTGATCGTCCACGACGGCCAGCCCTGGTTCGAGGCGTCGATCATCATCGAATATCTCGACCGTCTCGTTCCCGAACCGCGGCTGATCCCCGAGGATTTCGACGCCGCACTGAAGGTCCGGCTGTTCGACCGCATCTTCGACAATCATGTGATGGGCCAGATGCAGGAAGTCGTGAACGACGCGATCCGCGGCCCCGACGGTCATGTGCAGTCGATCGTCGACGGCGCGAAGGCCAAGCTCGACACCATCTACGCCTGGCTCGACAGGGAACTCGCGGGCGGCGGCTGGGCGACCCCCTATGGCTTCACCCTCGCCGATTGCGCGGCAGCGCCGTCGCTCTTCTATGCCGACTGGGTCCACCAGATTCCCGAGACGTACGAGAATCTGCGCGCCTATCGCGCCCGCCTGCTCGCGCATCCATCGGTCGCGCGCGCGGTCGATGGCGCCCGTCCCTATCGCCATTATTTCCCGCTCGGCGCCCCCGACCGCGACTGACCTTCCCCTCAGGAGACCATGATGACCGAACCCCGCGAATTGTCCGTCGACATCTATATCGACGCCGCACCCGAAAAAGTGTGGGATGTGATGACGAACCGGATCACCGAATGGTGGTGCCCGAAGCCGTGGACGACCGAGATCATCGAGCAGGACTGGCGCTCCGGCGGGCGCTCCGCGATGACGATGCACGGCCCGAACGGCGAAGCGCATCCGAGCGACGGCATCTTCCTTGAGGTCGTCCCCGGCGTGCGTTTCGTATCGACCGACGCGGTGATGATAGGACCCGACGGGCGGATGGCGCCCGCGACGCCCTTCATGATCGGCGGCTGGGAGATCGCGCCCGACGGCAGCGGCACGCGCTATACAGCTTGGGCGCGTCACTGGACCGACGAGGCGCAGAAACAGCATGAGGAGATGGGCTTCACCTCCGGCTGGGGCGCGGTCGCCGAGCAATTGAAGGCGCTCTGCGAGGCCGAATAACCATCACCTCCCGTTCGCATCGAGCGAAGCCGAGAGGCCTATCGGAATGGCGCCATGCTGCCCGGTGTCTCGACTTCGCTCGACACGAGCGGAATCTGGAGGACGCCATCCGTCCCGCAATGCGGTTAACACCGCGCTGACTCTGTTGCTTTGCCATTTGGAAGCCGCGCGCGCGCGAAAGCAGCGCCATGGTTTCACCGGCCGCTCTCTGCCGCACCCTGATCGTCGCCGCGCTGGCGGCGATCCTCGCCTTCGCCCCCGCGCAGGCGCAGCAGATCGTCGTCACGACGACGGTGACCTGGACTTATGAGGCCGCCGATACCGGCTTCGACGACGACACTATCGACGAACAGGCCGCGCCCTTCGACGACGAAGCGATCGCCGACGATGCCGATACCGACACCGAGATTGGCGCCACGCGCCGCTACGCCCCTTCGGGCACGCTCAGGGCGCTCGGCCACGCCAGGGCGAAGTTCGGCCCGTTCGCGGTGGTCGACGACGCCACCGTCCGCATGGCGGGCGATGTCACCTCGGCGACGCCGCGCCAGTTCGCCGCGATGCTCGCGGCCTATCCGAACCTCAAGCGCCTCGAAATGATCGACTGCCCCGGCAGCCTCGACGAGGACGCGAATCTGATCCTCGCGCGCGCCGTCCGCCGCGCGGGGCTGGAAACCGTCGTTCCCAGTGGCGGCTCGGTCCGCTCGGGTGCGGTCGAACTCTGGCTCGCCGGCGCCACCCGCCGCGCCGCGCCCGACGCCGAATTCGGCGTCCACAGCTGGGCCGACGACACCGGCCGCGAGGCGAACGACTATCCCGCGAACGACCCCGTCCACGCCGAATATCTGAGCTATTACCGCGAAATGGGCATGGACGATGCCAAGGCACGCGCCTTCTATGCGCTTACCAACAGCACCCCGTTCGACGATGTCCGCTATCTGACGCGCGACGACATGGCGCGCTTCGTCACGCTGAACTGAGTTATCGCACCGCTACGCACGGGAAGGCTGTCGGCCGAAAGCGGACATTTGCGGCCGATCTGGCTTCGATGACCGGTTTCGACCGGAAGCCGCCCTAACCATCATCGTCACCCCGGACTTGATCCGGGGTCCATGACTTCAGCGCTGCGGTGGATCCCGGATCAAGTCCGGGATGACGAATGACCGCATACGACCGGAAGCTGACATTTCTAGCGTCGTCATCCTGAACTTGTTTCAGGATCCGTGGTCCGCCATTTCCTTAAGCGCCGCGCCGGACGAACGCTAAGTCCATGGATGCTGAAACAAGTTCAGCATGACGAGAATTGAAAGGCTGGAATCCACCCCAAAGCCGACATCCTGCTAGAGCTTCTGGCTCATGCCTTTCAGCAACCCGCGCCAATGCTCGCCGAGGCGCCGCTGGAACAGCATCAGCTCGAACCCGTGCCGCGCGACATGCTTTTGCGGGATCGCATCCCAGCCGCGATGTTCGACCGTCACCCGCGTGTCGGCGCCGACCGCCTCGAAGCGCACCTCGACCTCGGTCGCCTGGTCGGGTGCGAAGCTCGGCACGCGCCAGCCGAAGGCGAGCCGCTCGCCGGGGAGCCAGTGGCGCACCGGGCCGATTTCCCACTCTTCGCCATCGTCAAAGCGCGTCACCAGCCGGCCGCCGGGCCCCGAAGGGTCGAAACGAAGCGTCCCGTCGCCCTTTGACGACAGCGGGAATAGCGGATGGCTCTTCCACCAGCGGCCGATTCCGTCGGTGAACGCGTCGAAGGCCGCCCGCGGCGAGGCCCCGACACGCAGCGCGACGATGACGGCGGCGCTCATTTCCCGTCCTCGACGTGATGCTTGAACGCGCCAAGCTGGTGCATCCACAGCGCCTCGGTCTCGGCGAGCCACCGCTTGAGCTCGTCGGTCGCGCCGTCTTTCACCGAATAGATGCGCACGCGCGCGTCGAAGTCGGGATGCCCGTCCTCGACGAGTCCGCCCGCCTTCAGCGCGCGCAGATGGCGGCTCATTGCGGGCGGCGCGAGCCCGAGCTCGCTCGCCAGTTCGCCCGCGCTCCGCGGCCGCTGGCCGAGCAGTTCGATCGCGCGCCGCCGCTTCGGGTCGGCGAGCGCCTCCAGCATCCGGTCGAGCGCGGCGCTCAATCGTCGAGCCGCGTCTTCGTCGTGAAGCCGCCCTCGGCATCCCATTCGTCCGAGGTCTTTTCCTCGACGGTGACGCCGAAGGTCCAGATATGCCCCTCCGGATCCTTCGCGCGGTAGGTGCGGTCGCCATAGAATTGCGTCTCGGGCGGCGCGATGATGTCGGCACCCGCGGAGCGGGCGCGCTCGCAATGCGCGTCGATATCCTCGCCCGCGCCCAGCTGGACATGCACCGTCTGCGTGTTCTTGCCGCCGAGGTTCGCGGGGCTGCGATGATCGTCGGACCATTCATTGCCGACCATGATCGTCGACGCGCCATATTCCATCTCGCTGTGCGCGAGATTGCCCTGCTCGTCGAGCAGCACGAAAACGGGCTCGAACCCGAACGCCTCCTCCAGCCAGCGGAACGCCGCCTTGCTGTCCTTGTAACAGACGGCGCTCGAAAGCCCCTTCGATCGCGGATGGTCGGCCATGTCTCGTCTCCCGAGTCGTGAATTAATTTCACCCATGTATAATATTTGCCAAAAAATGAAAATACATGCAATCGCGAATGAAGTTGCTAGGAAAAGCGCATGACCGATCTCGCCCGCTGCGTCGCCGAAGCCTATAACGTCGCCCTGCGGCACCGCGGGCAGGGCAAGGTTGCCGACTATATCCCGGCGCTCGCCAAGGTCGATCCGGACCGCTTCGGCTTCGCGCTCGCGCTTCCCGACGGCACGGTTCACACCGCGGGCGATGCCGATATTCCCTTCTCGATCCAGTCGGTGTCAAAGGTCTTCACGCTCGCGCTCGCGCTTCGCCGCGTCGGAAGCAGCTTGTGGGACAGCGTCGGGCGCGAGCCATCGGGCAGCGCGTTCAACTCGATCGTCCAGCTCGAAAGCGAAGCCGGCATCCCGCGCAATCCGCTGATCAACGCCGGCGCGATCGCGACGACCGACCGGCTGATCGACGGCCGCGACGGCGATGCCACGGTCGAGGAAATCCTCGCCTTTCTGCGCGCCCGCGCCGGCGACGCCAGCATCGCGATCGACCTGGAGGTCGCGTCCTCCGAATCGCAGACGGGCGCGCGCAACCGCAGCCTCGGCTATTTCATGCGGGCGTTCGACAATCTGCGCCATCCGGTCGAAGATGCGGTCGGGGTCTATTTCCGCCAGTGCGCGATCGCGATGACCTGCCGCCAGCTTGCGAAGGCGGGGCTTTTCCTTGCGCTGGAGGGCCGCGATCCGCTGACCGGCGAGCAGATCATCGAGCCGCACCGCGCACGGCGGATCAATGCGATCATGATGCTCTGCGGTCACTATGACAATTCGGGCGAATTCGCCTTCCGCGTCGGTCTGCCCGGCAAGAGCGGGGTCGGCGGCGGCATCCTCTGCATCGCGCCGGGGCAGGGATCGATCGCGGTGTGGTCGCCCGGCCTCAACGAAGCCGGGACGTCGCTCGTCGGCGCGATCGCGCTCGAACATTTTGCCTATGCGGCGGGCTGGTCGGTGTTCGATTCGAGCGTCGGCTGACGCCGGGCGGGCCTAGTCGGCGCCGTCGACCAGCGTCATGCTCACGCGCGCGGTGCCGCTGCGGTGCATTCCGATTTCCTTCGCCGCGGCGTGGCTGATGTCGATCACGCGTCCGCCGCCCCACGGGCCGCGATCGTTGACGCGCACGACGACGCTCTTGCCGTTGGCGAGGTTGGTGACGCGCACCTTGCTGCCGAACGCGAGCGTGCGGTGCGCGGCCGTGAAGCCGGCGGGGTCGAAACGCTCGCCGCTCGCGGTGCGGTTGCCAGCGAGTTCGTCGCCATAATAGCTCGCCAATCCGCTGCCGATTTCGGTGTCGTCGCTGCCGTCCTGCCCTTGCGCGACCGCCGGCACCGCCAGCAGCAACGGCAGGGCTATCGCCATCAAGCGCCGCATATTCAGCCTCCCCTGTTGGGTACGCGTCCCTAGCCAGCGCGGATCGGCTCGCGCAAGCCGTCCGCGCCGCGCTGGGCCGAATCCGCGATCAGACGTCGAGGTTGGCGACGCTCAAGGCATTGGTTTGAATGAAGTCGCGCCGCGGCTCGACCTCGTCGCCCATCAGCTGCTCGAAAATGCCGTCGGCGACGTCGGCCTGCTCGGTTCTGACGCGCAAAAGCGAGCGGTGCGCCGGGTCGAGCGTCGTTTCCCAAAGCTGTTCGGCGTTCATCTCGCCCAGCCCCTTGTAGCGGCTGATCGACAGCCCCTTGCGGCTGTGCGCGAAGATCGCGTCGAGCAGTTCGGACGGGCGCGTCACCGGGTTTGACTTGGCGGGCGAAGCTGCGGGGACATCCTCCTCGTCGCCCTCGGTCGCCTCGACCTCGACCGCCGCCGCGCCGCTCGCCTTCACGAGGCGGCCGGGGCGGGCATAGGTTTCGGCCTGCTCGCTCGCCAGCTTGTGCAGGCGGCGGGCCTCCTGGCTTTGCAGGAACGCCGCATCGACCGCATGGAGATCGCTTACCCCCCGCCAGCGGCGCTCGAGCGTGTAGCCTCCGCCCTCGACCGCCTCGACGGTCCAGACCGCTTCGCCGCCCCCCGTCAGCGCGCGCTCGGCGGCATTGAGCCACGTCGCCGACGTCGCGGCGGCGCTGTGGCGCCCCGCGGTGTCGAGGTTCGGGTCGAGCGCGCCGGCAAAGGCGAGCGCCTCGACCAGCCCGTGGTTCAGGCTGCGCGGCACATAGCGCATCAGCGCGCGCAGCCGCCGGCCATGCTCGATCAGCTCGCGCAGGTCGTTGCCGGACCGCGCCCCGCCCGGGGTTTCGAGCAGCAGCGCGTCGATGCCGGCATCGACGAGATAATTTTCGAGCGCGGTGTCGTCCTTGAGGTAGACTTCGCTCCGCCCCTTCGCGACTTTGTAGAGCGGCGGCTGCGCGATGTAGAGATGGCCGTTTTCGATAATCTCGGGCATCTGGCGATAGAAGAAGGTGAGCAGCAAGGTGCGGATATGCGCGCCGTCGACGTCGGCGTCGGTCATGATCACGATCTTGTGATAGCGCAGTTTCTCGATGTTGAATTCGTCGCGGATGCCGGTGCCGAGCGCCTGGATCAGCGTCCCGACTTCCTTCGAAGAGATGATGCGGTCGAAGCGCGCGCGCTCGACGTTCAGGATCTTGCCCTTCAAGGGCAGGATCGCCTGCACATGCCGGTCGCGGCCCTGCTTCGCCGATCCGCCTGCCGAATCGCCCTCGACCAGGAACAGTTCGCACTTGCTGGGGTCGCGTTCCTGGCAGTCGGCGAGCTTGCCGGGCAGGCTCGCGATATCCATCGCGCCCTTGCGCCGCGTCAGCTCGCGCGCCTTCTTCGCTGCCTCGCGCGCCGCGGCGGCGTCGATGACTTTCTGGATCACCGCCTTGGCATAGGCCGGATTTTCCTCCAGCCATTCGGTCATCCGGTCGGCCATCAGGCTTTCGAGCGGCTGGCGCACCTCCGACGAGACCAGCTTGTCCTTGGTTTGCGAGGAGAATTTGGGATCGGGCAGCTTGACCGAGACGATCGCGGTCAGGCCTTCGCGCATATCCTCGCCGGTCAGGCTGACCTTTTCCTTCTTCAGCATCCCCGACTTTTCGCCATAGCCGTTGAGTGTCCGCGTCAGCGCGGCGCGGAAGGCTGCGAGGTGCGTGCCGCCGTCGCGCTGCGGGATGTTGTTCGTGAAGCAGAGGACATTTTCGTAATAGCTGTCGTTCCACTCGAGCGCGACGTCGATGCCGATGCCGTCGCGTTCGCTGCTGATCGCGATCGGATCGGGCAGCAGCGCGGTCTTGTTGCGGTCGAGATATTTGACGAACGCGGCGATGCCGCCCTCATAGAAAAGATCGTGCGCGACATGCTCGGCGTGCCGCGCGTCGACGATCTTGATCCGCACGCCCGAATTCAGGAAGGCGAGCTCGCGGTAGCGATGCTCGAGCTTCTCGAAGTCGAACTCGGTGACATTCTTGAAGGTCTCGGTCGAGGCCATGAAGGTGACGCGCGTACCCTTCTTGCCCGCCGGGGCGGGGCCGTTGACCTTGAGCGGGGCGACCGCGTCGCCATGCTCGAAGCGCATCCAATGCTCTTCGCCGTCGCGCCAGATCGTGAGTTCGAGCCATTCGCTGAGCGCGTTGACGACCGAGACGCCGACGCCGTGCAGGCCGCCCGAAACCTTATAGGCATTGTCGTCGCTGGTATTCTCGAACTTCCCGCCCGCATGGAGCTGGGTCATGATGACTTCCGCCGCCGAAATGCCTTCCTCGGCGTGGATGCCCGTGGGAATGCCGCGGCCATTATCCTCGACGCTGACCGATCCGTCGCTGTTCAAGGTGATGAGGACGAGGTCGCAGTGGCCCGCGAGCGCTTCGTCGATCGCATTGTCGCTGACCTCGAACACCATATGGTGCAGGCCCGACCCGTCGTCGGTGTCGCCGATATACATGCCGGGGCGCTTGCGCACCGCGTCGAGGCCCTTCAGGACCTTGATCGAATCGGCGCCATAGGCGTTGGTGTTGGGCTGTTTCGAGGCGCTTTCGGGCGCGCTGTTCTCGCTGGGCTCTGTCATATCGATTATATAGGGTCGGGGGAGGTAAAACCCAAGCGAAAATGCGCCTCTCGGGCGATTCCGAAGGGCCGTTGCACAGCCGCGGCGCGGCGGCTAGTTTCGGGTCCATGAAACAGACTCTCTCGATGCTTCTCGCCCTCTCGCTCGCCGCCTGCAGCCAGCCTGCGCCCCCCGCCGACAATGCCCCGGCGGTGGCGGGCGAACCGCTGGCGACGCGCGCGGTGATGATCGGCACCGAAGGGCCGAGCCTGCCCGCCTGTTCGAGCATCAGCCGCGTCAAGGACGGCGGCACCGACGTCTATTGGGCGCCGGGCGAAACGCGCGCGGTCAAGGCAAAGGTCGCGGGCGGCGCGAAGGTCTCGGTGTGCGAGGCGACCGACGACGACGCGTGGTTCGGCATCGTCTTCGCCGCCCCCGGCACCGACGAGGATATGTGCGGCGTCGGCAAGTCGGTGCAGAACGCGCGCGAATATCAGGGCCCGTGCCGCTGGGGCTGGATCAGGGGCGGGACGGTCCGTTTGGGGGCTTGAGGCGACAGGAGCGAGACGGCCGGTCGTACCAGAACCGTTGCGTTTGCCACTCTGACGCGTGGTGCGATAGCCGACCATCCGGGGGAGGTGCCGCCTCCAAAGCGCCGAGCGATGCAGTCGGCATGGCGCGATACTGCTGGAAAGCGGATATTTTAGGTTTAGGGGCATGGCTGCTTCCCGACCGGAAGGCGACCTATCCTTCATCGTCACCCCGGACTTGATCCGGGGTCCACGACTTCGGCGCTGCAATGGATCCCGGATCAAGTCCGGGATGACGAAGGTCTGGAAACCACCCCAAAGCCGCCATCGCCTTCCAATAAGCCTTTCCTACATTATCCCGCCGTGTCAGCCTTCACCCGACGCTCTCGCTTGGGGGATCGACGCGGCGACGCGGATAAATGGCGTTCGGAACACCCCCGGTCCCCAACGGGCGATGCAATGGGCTGAACTTTCCTGAACTTTGAAAAATCCAGGCCGCGAGGGCGAACGAAGGCATCCCGGATATCCTCCGCCAAAGCAGAGGCCGCCCTCTAGCCCCGGCAATCCTCGATCGCGCGGCCGATTTCGGACTGGACGGGCAGCGTCAGCGCGCCGGTCGTCCCTTCGAGCGCGAAGCGGCCGCGGCTGAAGGCGATGCGGTCGAGCCGGGCGTCGCCGCTCGGGACGCTCGCGCTGCCGCCGTCGAAGCGGATCTGGTCGGCGCCGGCGCTGGTGCGCAGCGCGACATCGCCGTCGAGCCCCGAGGTCAGGCGGATGCTGCCGCCGCTGCAGGCAAGCGAGAGCAGCGGGCCGGGGTTGCCGCTCTGGACGAAGCTCGCGGTGCGGCTCCCCGCGTCATAGCGCCACGCGCCGGCGGTGAGGGCACGATCCTCCCACGATTTCTCGGGCGCGGGTGGCGGGGGCGTCGGGGCAGGGGCAGGCTTCAGCGCGGGCGGCGGGGCCTCGGCCTTCGGCACGGCGGCGCAGCCCGCGACCAACAGCGTCGCCGCCGCGATGCCGAAGCCTGTCCATGCCCGCCTGATCTTCATTCTCGAAACCCTCGCCAATCAATCACTTCATCCAGCCCGACGCGCGGGACGGGCCATTGGTTCACCGCCGCATCCTCGTTCGCATGGCCGATCGCAAGGCCGGTGAACAATATCTGGTCCTCGCCGAGGTCCAGCGTCTCGCGGATCGTCGCCCCGTACATCGCCCAGCATTCCTGCGGGCAGCTGGCAAGGCCATGTTCGACGAGCAGCAGCATCACCGATTGCAGCCACATCCCCATGTCCGACCATTGGGGCGGCCCCATGATGCGCGAGCAATGGAGGAAAAGCATCACCGGTGCGCCGAAACCCCGGTAATTGTCCATGAATTGAGCGAGCCGCCCCTTCTTGTCCTCGCGCGGGATGCCGAGCGAGGCGTAGAGCGCCTCGCCGACGCCGAAACGGCGGCTTTCCCACGGATCGGTCAGGCCTTTCGGATAGATGTCATATTCGGGCTGATAGCCCTCGCGCCCCATCGCGATCCGCGCCGCGACCGCATCCTTCACCCGCTGCCACGGCGCGCCGGTCAGCACCACCGCCTGCCAGGGCTGGAGATTGCCGCCCGACGGCGCGCGCTGCGCCGCGGCAAAGATCGCCTCGAGGACGGCCGGATCGACGGGTTTGTCCAAAAAGGCGCGCACCGACCGGCGCCGGTGAAGCGCTTCGGTGACCGATACAGCCTCATTCGCTGGCATATTTATCCTCTCGTCTCTTGCCGAACAGCAGCCCGCGTTCGAGCCGGGCCTTGAGTTGCCGGTAGTAGGAAAGCAGGAACACGTCATCCTCTTCGGCGACCGGCCGGCCGATCTTGGCGCGGATCGTGTCCGCGACCTCGCGCATCGCACGCGGGTCGCGGCCGCGCAGGATGCGTTCGAGTTCCTGCAGTTCGAAGATGCCGTAAACCGACAGCTCGGCGTCGCTGAACTGCATCGCGTCGGCCTCGGCGGCGGTCGTGATGTCGGTGTCGAGCTTCGCGCGCTGCGCCATCACGACCCAGGTGCCCGCGATTAGGTCGCCCATCCGCATCCGGTCGCGGTTGAACAGCAGGAACAGGCTGAGCGTCAGCGACCAGATCACCCCGGCGAGGACGGTCCAGCCCGACACCATATCCTCCGCCGTGCCGATGCCGAGCATCATCAGCGGCAGGAACAGTTCAAGCTCGCGGATCAGGTTGCGCGCGACCACGGCGTCGGCGGTGAGCCGCCCGCCATCGCGCGCGACGACGCGGATGCCCATCAGCCTTTTTCCCGGCGTCGCGGCGCGCGATCCGAGTTCGAAACCGATGAACCAGAAGGTGCGGAGCACGAAGGCGCCGAGCATCCAGATGATGAAGGCGATGTCGCGCGGAGTGGCGTGGCTGATCCAGTCCACCAGCAGGTTGAACACGAAGAGCATCACCGTGATGACGAGCAGGTCGACGATCAGCGCCCCGAGCCGCAAGCCCGAACTGGCGATCCTGAGTTGCAGGTCGACGCCTTCGGGGGTCACGAATTCGCGGACCTTCTTCGCGCTCGCGTTGCGCATCCGCGCGTTCGTCGCGGCGGTCATGCGACGTCTCCGCGCCGCGGGACGTAATAATAACCGAGCCAGAAAAGCAGCATCACCGTCCCGATGCCATAGCGCAGCATCGTGTCGGTGATCAGCTGGCGTCCGAAGCCTTCGAGCAGCCCCGCGACAAGCAGCATCAGGATCACGCCGACCATCACCTTGCCCGCGGTCTTGCCCGCTTGCGCCGCGGCCTCCAGCCGCGACCGCGCACCCGGAAAGACGACCGCGGCGCCGATGCGCAACCCCGCCGCGCCCGACAGCGCAGCGGCGAACAGCTCGGTGGTGCCGTGGATGAACAGCCAGCCGCCGAAATCGAACCCGAGACCCTTCGACGAAAAGACCGCGAGCATCGCGCCGAGGCCGATGCCCTGATAATATTCGAGCATCATCGTTGGTACGCCGAAGGCGAAGCCGAGCGCGAAGGACATGATCGATACGCGGCTGTTATGGGTGAAGAGGAAGGTCGCGAAGACGTGGAGCCCGCTTTCCTCTCCGCCCCCGTCCTTGCCGTGGCCGAGCGTCGATCGCAGGAACTCGACCGTGGCGCGCGGGTCGCGGTCGCCCGCCATGCTTTCGTCGACGAAATTATAATACCATTCGGGATTGTGCGCGACGAGCGACCAGCTCGTCAGCGCGCCGAGGATGATCACCAGCGAAATGATCAGCGTTTCCTTCCACACCGCGCGCACCGCGGCAGGCCAGTCGTAAAGGACAAAGCGGCGGATCCGGCTCCAGCGCGTTTCGCGGACGCCATAGACGAGGAAATAGCCGCGGATCGACAGCGCCTCGAGATGGTCGAGCAACGCCTTGTCGAGGCTCGTCGCGCGCGCGATCGAGAGCGATGACAGCGTCGCGCGATAGAGGATCGGAAGCCGGAGCAATTCCTCGCTGGTCAGCGCCTTGGCGCCGCGCTTTTCGAGCTTGGTGAGCAGCAGGTCGAAGGCGATCCAGTCGGCCTCGCGCTCGGCACGGAAGCGGCCGGTGGAGAAAGAGGGAAGCTCGGCCGCGCTCACAGGCTGCCGGCCCGCTTGATGCCCAGATAGGCCTCGACCACCGCGGCGCCCATCGCGTCGGCGGGCACCTCGATCACGTCCGCCCCCAAACGCTGGAGCCGCGCGATGACGAGCTGGCGGTCGCGGAGCATCGCCGCGGCGACATTGGCGCGCGTGACGTCCGATGCGCTTTCGGGGCGGCGGCGCTCGACCTCCTCGACCTCGTCGTCGCGGATCACGACGAACAGCAGCCGGTGCTTCCTGACCAGCCGGCCCGCGGCGCGGATCATCAGGTCGGCGCTCGTCGCGTCGGTGAATTCGGTGAACAGGATGATCAGCGAGCGGCGGTTGAGCTCGGCCGACAGCGTCGACAGCGCAAGGGTGAAATTGCTCTCGACCGGCGCATAGTCGATGAGGCTCGCCGCGCGCTGCAGCGCCGGGAAGTCGTGGATATGCATATAGGCCGGGGTCAGCGCCTGCGGCTTCGCGGCGAAGGAGAAGAAGCTGATGCGGTCGCCGAGCTTGAGCCCCGCATAGGCCATCAGCAGCGCCGCCGAGACGGCGCGGTCGACGCGCGGCATCCCGCCCACGGGCTCGGCCATCGTGCGCCCGGCATCGATCGCAAGGACGACGCGGTTGTCGCGCTCGACGCGATATTCCTTGGCGAGCAGCTTGATGTGGCGCGCCGAGGCGTTCCAGTCGATCGCGCGGCG
Source organism: Sphingopyxis sp. Geo48 (assembly GCF_949769155.1). Taxonomy (NCBI): domain Bacteria; kingdom Pseudomonadati; phylum Pseudomonadota; class Alphaproteobacteria; order Sphingomonadales; family Sphingopyxidaceae; genus Sphingopyxis; species Sphingopyxis sp. Geo48. The sequence goes on from NZ_CATKPA010000003.1 coordinate 193,651, forward strand.
GTCCATCCCCGGCTGATATTCGGCGAGCGATTCATATTCGCTGCCTTCGCCGCGAAGCTGCTGCTGGCGGAGGCCGAACCAGCTGTTGCGCTGGAACAGGCGGCTGCCTTCTTCGGTCACCGATCGCAGGCTGGGGACGACTGAAATCGCCCGATCGAGCGCGAAGCGGCGCTGTTTCCAGACGAGACCGAGCGGCCCGGCCCAGCGGACCCACAGCGCCTCGACGAGCGCCTGTCCGCGCCGCGACGCTGCAAGCGGCAGCGTGCGGACGAGCGCCTCGGCGTCGCTCGCGCGGCGCATCTCGCCCGCAAGACGCCCGCCGGGGGCGAGCCGCTCGTCGAGCGCGAGCGCAATCTCGGCGCGGCGCGGGACGGTGGGGGCCTTCGCGACGAGGCGCAGGTCGAACGGATCGCCGACGCCGACCTGGTGCGGCATCGTGGCATCGAGCGCGAGGCGGCGCGGGTTCGCGCCGAGCATCGCGTCGACGAGCAGGCCGAAGAGAAGGAGGCCTATCCAAGCGGGCGCGATCACCCACAGCTCCGGCCGCACGAGCCCGAGCGCCAGCGCCAGCGGAGCGCCGAGCAGCAGCAGATAGATCGCGCGGCGGGTCGGATAGATCAACGCGGCACGTCCTCGCGCTCGACGATGTCGGCGATCACCTGCTCGACGTTGCGGCCCTCGATCTCGGCCGCGGCGGACAGGATGACACGATGGCGAAGCACGCCCGCGGCGAGGCGCTGGACATCGTCGGGGATCACATAGTCGCGGCCCTCAAGCGCGGCGGCGGCGCTCGACGCGCGCGCAAGCATCGTCGCGGCGCGCGGGCTTGCGCCGCATTCGAGGTCGGCGCTGGCGCGCGTCGCGCGGATCAGGCGGACGATATAGTCGACGACCTCTTCGGCGAGGCGCACCGTCGCGATCGCGTCGATCGCGGCGCCGATCGCGGCGGCGTCGGTAATTTTGGTCACGCCGAAATCGGCGACCGCGGGGCTTTTGAAGCGCCCGCCATGGTCGGCGACGATGCGGCGTTCCTCGGCGGCGTCGGGATAGTCGACGACGAGCTTGAACAGGAAACGGTCGAGCTGCGCCTCGGGCAGCGGATAGACGCCCTGCTGCTCGATCGGGTTTTGCGTCGCGAGGACGGTGAAGCGCGGGCTCATCGCGTGCGGTTCGCCGTTGATCGTCACGCGCCGTTCCTGCATCGCCTCGAGCAGCGCGGCCTGCGTCTTCGGCGGGGTGCGGTTGATCTCGTCGGCGAGCAGCAGCTCGGTGAAGATCGGCCCCTTGGTCAGCGTGAAGCTCGACGTTTGGAAGTTGAAGAGGTTCGAACCGAGAATGTCGCCCGGCATCAGGTCGGGGGTGAACTGGATGCGCCCGAAGTCGAGCCCCACCGCCCGCGCGAACGCCTGTGCGAGCAGCGTCTTCGCGGTGCCCGGGGGGCCTTCGAGCAGCACATGCCCGCCGGCGAGCAAGGCGATCGTCACCATGCGGGTCAGCGGGCCCTGCCCGAACACGACCTTGGCGACCTCGCCCTCGATCGCGGCGCCCAGCGCCCTCACGCTCTCGATGTCAGCCGTCACGGAGTAGTTCCTTCCTGATGTCGTGCAGCGCCTGCGCGCCCTCCAAAAATTCATGCCGGTTGCGCGCGAACGGCAGGCGCCGCGCGATCGCCGAGAACAGGTCGCCGCCGCGCTTCAGTCGCCGGTCGATCCACGCGTCGGTGGCCTCGCTATCGAGCCCCGCCGGCGCGTGCAGGCGGTGCGCGATCGCGAGGCGCTGGCTCGCGACATAGGCGTCGGCGCCGTCGAGTTCGCGCCGCGCTTGCCGCACGAGGTCGGCGCTGTTCGCGATCAGCGCTTCCTTCGAGATCGGGATCGCGCGCGCGCGTTTCAGTGCCGGGCCGAAGCGTACCCACGCCTGCCACAGCGCGAGCAATCCGGCCGCGATCAGGCAGAGCGTGATGCCGATGAAGGGCGGGACGAAGGCGAAGCGCAGCAGCGAGCGCCCGCCGCCGAAGCCGTTGAGCGTCAGGTCGAAGGCAACGCTGTCGGTGTCGGCGTCCTCACCGACCGCATCGACCAGCATTGCTGCCGCGCGCGCCTTGTCGCGCGATGCGAAGGCGAAATTGTCGATGAGGTCGGGATCGGCGAGAATGTAGAAATCACGCTCCTTCGCCATTGCCAGCACCGCGCCGCCGTTCGCGCCGGCGATCAGCGGAATGATTCCGTCGCCGTCGACCGTTTGCGCATTGTCGGGGAGATAGGCTGCAAAGGGCCGACCGGCGACGTTCGCGGGGACGGTTTGCGCGCGCGCTTGCGGCGCCCGAATGCGGACCTTTCCGAACTGGCTTTCGGGAAGCAGCGCCGTGTCCGGGGTGACCGGAAAGCCCTGGCCGACCCAGCCGGGCTTCTTCGCTTGCCCCGGGATCGTCATCGTCTGCCATTTCGGCAGGACGACGAGCGCGCGGCGTCCGCGCTGATTGAGCAATTCCTCGATCTCGGCCGGCGTGGTCTGGTGCGTCGGGGTGAGGATCAGCAGCGGCTCGTCGGCCGACGCGGCGCCGGGGCCGATATGACGCCGCAGCTCGACATGCGCGCCCGACCGTTCGAGCAGGTCGACGATCCCCGCAAAGCCGGGCGCCGCCTTCGACAGCGAATGGCCGCCGCCGTCGTTGCCGCTCGACAATTGCGGGCCGAGCGCGACCAGCGCCCAGAGCGCGATGAACGCGACCACGCCGACCACCACCATCGCCGCCATCAACAGCGGGTTGAAGCCCGAGTCATTCGCGCGCGTGCCGCTCATGCCCGCGCCCAGTTCTGCGGCACGGTCAGCTCGGCATAGGCGCTGCGGCACTCTGTCCACGCGCCCTCGTCGATCGCGCGGCCGCCGAACAGGCTGATCTCGACCGCGCGCGCGATCCGGCTGAAGGCATGGCGCGCGACCGATGGCAGGTCGTGCGCGCCGGCAAGCTCGCGCGACGTCATCGCCGGGCGGACGAGTCCGGGGCGGCGGTCGCTGATGTCGTCGACGCTGCGATAGAGCAGCAGGTGCACCGCCTCGGCGAAGCGGCCCGCGGCGGCAAGCGCGTCGGCGTCGGCGAGCCGCGCGCGCGCGGCGCCGGCTTCGGCCTCGCCCAGCGCCTCTTCCTCGATACCGCCGCGCTTGCGCCCGAAGCGCAGATTGTCGACCCAGTCGGCGAAGGCGGGGACGAAATGATAGAGAATGAGGAGGAGCAGCGCCGCGGCGCCGATCCACATCAAGGGCTTCAGCGCCGGGGCGCTCCATTCGAAGAAATCGCGCAGCCAGCCGAGATCCCATTGCGGTTGTTGGGGCTGCGGAGGGGGTGGCGGCGGGAAACCCGTCTGGATCTCGCCCCCGGCCATCGTCTGGCCATAGGCCGGGTCGACGAGTTCGGGGTCGACAAGCCATCCCTCATCGGATGCGGCCGTCGCTGCAGACGCCTGGGCGATCCACAGCGACATCATGTTGAGAAGAGAGCCCCGCCCCGATGCGTCATCGATCAAGGTGGTAGCGCGAGGCGGCGCAGCAAGGCAAGAGATGCTTGCGCGCCAAACTGCCCCGTTCTAGCGCGCCGGTAGGCGGCCGGTAGTTGCGCGTGCAACCATATGGCCCAGCTAATGGAGGAAGTCGGTGGACGCGGCGCAGGCAGTGCATGAAAAATTCCTCGGCGCGCTGACAGAAGGCCGCTTGCCCGGCCGCGCCGATGCGCCCGATCCGGCTGCGGCGGGCCTGTCGCGGGCGGAGGCGACCGATATCTTCCTGTCGCAGCTCACCAGCCGCCAGATGGACCGGCTGTCGCGCCATCTGCAGGCGCGCGGCGAGGGCTTCTACACGATCGGCTCGTCGGGGCACGAGGGCAATGCCGCTGTCGCCGCTGCGCTGCGCGTCACCGACATGGCGTTCCTCCACTATCGCTCGAACGCTTTCCAGCTCCACCGGGCGCGTCAGTTGCCCGGCGAGAGCGCGACATGGGACATGCTGCTCAGCTTCGCAGCCTCGTCGGAGGATCCGATTTCGGGAGGGCGCCACAAGGTGATCGGGTCGAAGCCGCTCAACATCCCCCCGCAAACCTCGACGATCGCGTCGCACCTGCCGAAAGCCGTCGGCGCGGCCTTCTCGATCGGCATTGCGCGGCGGCTCGGGCGCAAGGGCCTGCCGCTTCCCGACGATGCGGTGGTCCTGACCAGCTTCGGGGACGCCTCGGCAAACCATTCGACCGCGCAGGGCGCGTTCAACACCGCGGGCTGGGCGGCATTCCAGGGCACCCCGATGCCGCTGATCTTCCTGTGCGAGGACAATGGGATCGGCATTTCGACGCGCACGCCGACGGGCTGGATCGAGGCGCAGTTCCGCCACCGCGCGGGGCTGCATTATATCCAGTGCGACGGCACCGACCTTGCTTCGGCTTATGCCGGGGCGAAGGCGGCGGCGGATTATGCGCGCCGGACGCGAAGGCCCGTGTTCCTGCACATGGCGACGGTGCGGCTCTACGGCCATGCTGGGTCGGACGTGCAGGGCGCCTATCTGCCGAAAGCGCTGATCGAGGCCGATGAGGCGCGTGATCCGCTGCTCGCCGGCGCGGCCCTGATGGTGCAGCAGGGCTGGATGACCGCGGCCGAGATTGCCGAAACCTATGAGGAGATCGGCGCGACCCTGGCGCGGCAAGCCGAGGCCGCGATCCGGCGGCCGAAGATCACGACCTCGGCGCATGTCATGGAAAGCCTGATCCCGCCGACGCGCGAAGTCGCGCGGCCGAACACGCCGTCGGCCGATGACCGCAAGGCGCTGTTCGGCAGCGATGCGGGGCAGATGGACAAGCCGATGCACATGGCGCGGTTGCTGTCGTGGGCGCTCGCCGACCTGATGCTCGCGCACGAGGAGATCGTCGTCGCGGGCGAGGATGTCGGGCCGAAGGGCGGGGTCTATAACGTCACCGCGAAACTCCACCAGCGCTTCGGCTCGGCGCGCGTCATCAACACCCTGCTCGATGAACAGGCGATCCTCGGGCTCGCGATCGGCATGGCGCACAATGATTTCCTGCCGATGCCCGAGATCCAGTTCCTCGCCTATGTCCACAATGCCGAGGACCAGATCCGCGGCGAAGCGGCGACCTTGAGCTTCTTCTCGAACGGCCAGTACACCAACCCGATGGTCATCCGCATCGCGGGGCTCGGGTATCAGAAGGGCTTCGGCGGCCATTTCCACAACGACAACAGCCTCGCGGTCTTCCGCGACATTCCGGGCGTGATCCTCGCGGTGCCGTCGAACGGGCGCGATGCCGTGCATATGCTGCGCGAATGCGTGCGGCTGGCGCGCGAGGAGCAGCGTGTCGTCGTCTTCGTCGAACCGATCGCGCTCTACATGACGCGCGACCTGCACGAGGAGGGAGATGGCCTGTGGACCAGCACCTATGAAGCGCCGGGCGAAGGCACACCAATCCGCCTCGGCGACGTTGGCATCCATGGCGACGGCACCGACCTTGCGATCGTGACCTATGGCAATGGATATTATCTCTCGCGGCAGGCCGAGAAATTGCTCGCGGCCGATGGCGTGAAGGCGCGGGTGATCGACCTGCGCTGGCTCGGCCCGGTCGACGAGGACAAGCTCGTCGCCGCGGTGGGCGATGCGCAGCGCATCCTGATCGTCGACGAATGCCGCATCACCGGCTCGCAGAGCGAGGCGCTGATGGCGACATTCGTCGAGCGCACGCCGGGCAAGAAACTCGCGCGCATCGCCGCCGAAGACAGCTTCATCCCGCTCGGCAAAGCCGCGACGCTGACCCTGCCGAGCCGCGACAGCATTGTGGCGGCCGCGAAGGAGCTGCTCGCGCAATGACGCCTTTTCAGCACGCGCCCCTGCGAAAGCAGGGGCCCATCACCGAAGCTGTCCTTGTCCATCGCCGCTCGCACGAGATTGCGGCCGTGGGAGATGGGCCCCTGCCTTGGCAGGGGCACGAGGGCTTTTCGAAGAGGGGGAAGTGATGGGACGCAACCGCAAGACCGCGCTCGTCGTCGCGCCCGGCCGCGGCACCTATGGCAAGGGCGAGCTCGGCAGCATTGCGCGGCTCCACCGCGCACGCTTCGCCGAACTCATTGCAAACTTCGACGCGCAGCGCCGCGAGCGCAGCCAGCCAACGGTCACCGAGCTCGACGGTGCCGATCGCTTCAGCGTCGCGACGCATATGCGCGGCGATGTCGCGGCGCCGCTGATCTATGCCGCCACCGCACTCGACTGGCTGAGCATCGATCGCGACAAATTCGACATCGTCGCGGTCGCGGGCAATTCGATGGGCTGGTACAGCGCGCTCGCGCTCGGCGGGGCGGTGTCGATCGAGGATGGCTTTCGCATTTCGAACGCGATGGGCCTCAACAGCCAGACGCACGGCCCCGGCGGGCAGATATTGCTTCAGGTGGTCGACGAGGATTGGCGGCCCGTCCCGGGCCTCCGTGACCAGTTACTCGATCTCGTCGCGAATATCGCTGCGCGCCCCGGTCACGATCTCGCCTTGTCGATCGACCTCGCCGGGATGCTCGTCCTTGCGGGGAATGAGGAAGGTCTTGCCGCACTGCTCGCCGAAGCGCCGCAAACCCCCGGCCGCGATCCGCTGCGTCTCGCGGGTCACGGCCCTTTCCACACGCCGTTGATGTTCGGCAGCTCGGACAAGGCGAAGGCCGAATTGCCTCCGTCGCTGTTCGGCGGTCCTGCAATCCCGATGGTCGACGGGCGCGGGCATATCTGGCGGCGCTTCTCCAGCGACCCGGGCGCGATCTGGGATTATACCTTCGGCCACCAGATTCTTGCGCCTTATGACTTCGCGCTGTCGGTGCAGGTCGCAGTCAAGGAGTTCGCGCCCGACGTGATCATCCTGCCCGGCCCCGGCGACACGCTGGGCGGTGCGATCGCGCAGTCGCTGATCGGCATCGAATGGCAGGGGATGGCCGGCAAGGCCGATTTCGTGGTGCGGCAGGCGTCCGACCCGATCCTGCTCTCGATGGGACGGCCTGAGCAGCGCACGTTGGTCAGTCGATAGAAATCGGGGTCACCCCACAGAAATTGGGCCGGCGGAGATGGAACTTTCTCCGCCGGCCCGCTTGGGATCCGTGGCCTGGTGGGGTTCGGCCACGAGGGAGAACGGCGGTGCCGATGGGGACCAACTCAGCGGCGGTCGTCCGTTCATCCTCCTTATAGGCACCTGTGCGGCGATCCGGCGGTGCCGATCGGGATTCATGCACCGAAATGGAGAGGGTTCCCGCGCGCCAGCTCGGCGGTGAAGGCGAGGCGGAGCAGCTCGGCGACGCTGCCCGCCCCGGCGCGGCGCATGATGTTCGCGCGGTGAACTTCGACCGTGCGCGGGCTGAGGTCGAGGCGGCGGGCGATCGCCTTGTTGCCCATCCCCGCAGCGATCGCCTCCAATATGTCGCGCTCGCGCGGCGTCAGTGCGGCTAGCCGCAGTTCAGCGTCGCGGTGCATCGCGAGCGCGTCGCGCCGCGCCTGCCAGCTTGTGATCGCCTCGTCGATCGTGCGGCGGACGAGGCGCGGGTCGAGCGGAGCGGGGAGCAAATCATGCGCGCCGCCGCGCAGGATCGCGCGGGCATCGGCGATGCCGAGGCGGCTCGCGGCGACGAAGATCGTGACATCGGCGCGTCCGGCGAGCTGCGCGAGCAATGTCTCGCCACTGACGCGTCCTGCTTGCTGCCAATGAAAGAGCAGGATCGCGCAGTCGGCATCGGCGCCCGCTTCCAGCCAGGCGTCGGCGCTCGCGAAGCTGCGCACGATCCGGCCGCCGGGCTCGGCAAGCGTGCGGAAACACGCCGCGCGCTCGACCGCCTCGGGCAGGATCAGATGGATATGGCCCCCGCTCTGGTTCACGCGCCCAGGCTGGCGCGCCCAGCCGCCGAAGCCCAGCGCGATCCGCTCGGCTTCGGCGCCGATATGAGGCGATCAGGCGGCGACGGGCAGCCGCAGCGTGACGATGGTGCCGTACGGGTCGGCCCGCGCGATCGTCATCCGACCGTCGTGCATGTGGGCGATCGTCTCGACGAGCGAGAGCCCGAGCCCGGCGCCCGAGCCGCCGCGCGCGGGGTCGAGGCGGACGAACCGTTTGGCCGCCTCGCCGATCTGCTCCTCGGCGATGCCGGGGCCGTCGTCGGCGACCCTTATCTCGACGTCGGTTCCGTCCCGTGCCGCAGACAGCCGGATCGCCGATCCGCCGTCGGCATATTTCAGCGCATTGTCGATCAGGTTCGACAGCGCCCGGAGCAGCATTTCGCGGTGCGCGATCAGTTCGAGCTCGGCGGGCGCGTCGACGCTGATCGCGAAGCCTTCGTCCTCGGCGAGCGGGCCATAGACTTCGGCGAGATCGTCGAGCAGCGGCGCGAGTGCGAAGCGGGCGAACTGGTCGCGGCCGATGCCGGCCTCGGCGCGGCTGATCTCGAGCGCGGTGTCGAGCAGGCGGTGCAGGCTGTCGGCCTCGTCGATCGCGCCGGCGAGCGCGGCGATCGCGTTCGGGTCGCGCGTGCGGCCGAGCGCCTGTTCGAGCGTCGCTTTCATCCGCGAGACGGGCGAGCGGAGGTCGTGCGCCATCGAATCGGTGACCATGCGCAGCTCGCCGACGAGCGCCTCGATCCGGTCGAGCATCGCGTTGATCGAGGTGCCGAGCCGGTCGAAGGCGTCGCCGGTTTCGTCGCGCTCGACGCGCGCATCGAGCTTGCCCGACGCTATGGCCGAGGCGGCGCGCGCGAACGCGTCGACCCGCCGCGACAATATCCACGCCGCGAGCGCGGCGACGACGGTCGCGATCAGGATTCCGGCGGCAAGCGCATAGAGAAAAGCCGCCTGACTCGCCCGGGCGAGCTGTGCCTGCGCCTCGAGCACTTCCCCGGTTAGAAGGACATGGCCGGTGTCCAGGCGCCGCGTGACCAGTCCCATCTCCTCGGCAGCCGTGCCGCCCTCGCGGAACAGGCTGATCCGCCGCCAGCGTTCGTTGTCGCCGAGCGTCGCGGGCCATTGCTTGAGATTGCCGACGATCGCCCCCCCGCCCGGACCCTTGAGCAACACGACGAAATTGCGGTCGTCACGCGCCGCGAGCCGGTCGCGGATCGCACGGACGAGGCCGGCCTCACCCTCCTGCCGATATTCCTCGGCGAAATCGTCGCGTGCGACCTCGGCCGCGGTGCGCGCGTCGGCAAGGATCGTCGCGGCGGTGAAGCGATGAATGACCGTCAGCCCCAGCGCGAGCGCCGCGACCTGCGCGAGCAGCAACGCGAGCGCGAGCCGCACCGTCGTTGACTGGAAGAACCCCCGCCGCATTGGCGCCTAGCCCGCCTTGCCGAGCATATAGCCGGCGCCGCGGATCGTGTGGACGAGCGGCTTGTCGAAGCCGTCGTCGACCTTGCGGCGCAGGCGGCTGACATGGACGTCGACGACATTGGTGCCGGGGTCGAAATGATATTCCCACACACCCTCCAGCATCATCGTGCGCGTGACGACCTGTTCCTTGTGCCGGAGCAGATATTCGAGCAGGCGAAACTCGCGCGGCTGGAGCTCGATCCGCCTGCCCGCCCGCGTGACGCGGCGATTGAGCAGGTTCATCTCCAGATCCTCGCACGCGAGGATGGTTTCGACCTGCGTTCCGCCCGACGGTTTGGCGATCAACAGCTTCAGCCGCGCGAGCAGTTCCGAAAAGGCGAAGGGCTTGACCAGATAGTCGTTGGCGCCCGAGGTCAGCCCCTCGACGCGTGCATCGACCGCGCCGAGGTTCGAGAGGATGATGACCGGCGTCGCGACCTTCGCCGCGCGCAAGGCGGCGAGAACCGCCATCCCGTCCATCCCCGGCAGCATCCGGTCGAGGACGATCGCGTCGTAACTGCCGTCGGTCGCGTGGAACAGCCCGTCGCGCCCGTCGGCGGCATGGTCGACGACGAATCCTTCACCGGTCAGGCTCTTGACGATAAAGTCCGCGGTCGTCCGGTCATCCTCGACGACGAGTATTTTCTGGGACATGCGGTTCCTTCACGCGGGTGGGCGGCAGATGCTTATAGCGGCTCTCGCCTGCATGGCGAATATGGAGGTCGACCCCCCTTGCCGCGTCGCCTTTCACCGCGCGCGCGACCGCAGAGACCGATGCGATCGGCTTGCCGTCGATGCGGTCGATCACGTCGCCCGCCGCGATGTCGGCCTGCGCCGCCGCGCTGCCGTCCTGCACGCTGGTGACGACCAGCGCTAGCGGCGCGTGCGGCGCCGCGCGCTCGGGCTCAAAGGTCAGGCCCGGAAGCTGACCGCCGGGCCCCGGACGCGGCGCGGCGGCCAGATGCACCGCCAGCGCAACGACGGCCGCCAGCATGATCAGCATGGCACCGGCGGGGGGCATGGGGCGCGGGCGCACGGCGTGCATCAGGCCAGCGCAAGCGCGGGCGGCCGCGCCTTCGTCTTTGTGGGTGGACGGCTGACGATATGATGGACCGCCGCCATGCCCTGCGCGAAAGCCATGCCGCGCGGCCCGGCAATATAGCGCGGTTCCCAGTGCGTCGCGAATTTCGCCTTGTAGCTGCGCAGGCCTTCGAAGCCGTACAGCATCTCGCCATGGCGGAAGAGAAAGGCTGCGCCGCGCGCCCACACCGGGGCCAGCTTGCGCCCGTCGATTCCCGACAGCGGCGCGATCCCCAGCGTGAAGCGGCGATAGCCCTCGGCCCGCGCATATTCCATCAACCGGATGAACAGGAAATCCATCACGCCATAGGGGATGGCCTCGACGTGCCGCATCAGATCGACCGACATTTCGGCGCGATTCTCGGTCGCGAGGATGTTGGCGAAGGCGACGATCCGCCCGTCGATCCGGACCACCGCGCACGGAAAATATGCCATATAGGCGGCGTCGAAACTGCCGAGGCTGAACGCCTTTTCGCGCTGCTTCTTCGCCGCGAGCCAGTCGTCGGACACGGCCTTCAGCTCGGCGATATGCGTGGGCACCTCGGCGGCGGGGATGATCGCGAATTCGGCGCCATCGGCGAGGGCGCGTCGCTCGGCATGGCGCAGCGACTTGGCCTGCGGCCCGGCCAACGTGAATTCGTCCAGCTCGACGCGCGCTTCCTCGCCATATTTGACGATCGAAAGGCCCAAGTCGATCGCATAGGGCAGGCAGCGCGCGCCGATCTGATAGAGCAGGATGCGCCCCTGCGCCGCATCGGCCCTTTCGCGCAGTTTCCACAGCAGGTCCGACCAGCGCGCTTCATTGCCCACCGGGTCGCCCATCATGATCCAGTTCGCGCCCTGCGCGCGGTACATCAGAAAGGCATCGCCCTCGTCGGCGAGCAGAAAGCGCTTGTCGCCGGTGTAGGCCAGAAAGGCGTCGGTCTGCTCGGCCAGCGCCAGCGCCGGCGCGATCTGGTCGAAATTGACCGCGCTTGATCGCGCCGAGCGCGCCGACGGCGCGAGGAGCCGCCAGAGCGCGAGGCCCGCGAGCAGCACCGCGATGCCGAACTGTGCGCGCAGGAAACGCGGCGCGTCGCCGTTCAGGCTGAACTGCCACCAGAGGCTGCCCGAATAGGCGACATGCTTGTAGGCGAAGAAGCCCGCGAAGGCCGAGGCGAGGATCGCGGTCAGCGCGGCGGCGATCCAACCGGTCGACAATGGCGCGTCGATCAGCGCGGTGCGGCGGTAGAAGGCGGCGCGGCTCCACTGGAGCGCGGCGACGATGCCGGTGAGGATCAGCGCCTCCTCATAATCGCCCCCCTTGGCGAGCGAGAAGAGTATCGCGGCGGCGAGCAAGGCGCGCGTCGCGATGAAGGCGCCGTCGAGGCGGCGGAGCAGCCCGGGCGCGAGGAAGAGGAGAAGCGTGCCCGCAAGGCTCGCGGCAAGGTGCGAGGCCTCGACGAACGGCAGCGGAAGGAAATGCTTGAGGTCGTGCATCCGCGCCGCCTCCGCCGGGGTCGATCCCGAGAGGAGGAGGATTAGACCGCCGGCGAAGACGAGGGCGGCGAGCAGCGGCGGCGCCAGCTCGCGCAGCAGCGACTGCCCCGCAGCGGCGAGTTGCTTCGCCGGTCCGTGCCACGCGCGGCTTTCGTGCCAGGCGAGGAGCAGCGCGGCGAGGAGCAGCGGCAGCAGATAATAGATGACGCGGTAGGCGAGCAGCGCCGCGAGCAGCTCTGCCTTGTCACCGGGCACCATCGCAATCACCACCGCCTCGAACACGCCGAGCCCGCCCGGCACATGGCTGATCAGCGCGGCGATGATTGCGAGCGCATAGCCGAGGAAGAAGAGCGGCCAGGCGGCCGGATCGGGCGCCGGGAGCAGGATGAACAGCGCGGCGCTGGCAGCGGCGAGATCGAGCGCGGCGACAAGCGTCATCGCCGCGCTCATCGCCGGACCGGGTATCGGCGTGCGCCAGCCGCCGATCTCGATCGCGCGCAACCCGAAATGGCGGAGCAGGAGCGGGATCAGGCAGATCGTCACTGTCGCGATCCCGGCGAGGTGCAGCCAGTGGAGCGACAGGCCGAAGTCGAAGAAGGGCAGGATCTGCGTGCTCGTCGCCGCGGCGAGGCCGGCAAGCAGGATCACGCCGTTCCAGAAGGCGAGGCTGGCGAGCGCGATGACGCTGCCGATCTCGCCGCCGCTGAGTCCGGCGGCACGATAGACGCGGTAGCGCGCCGACCCGCCGGTGAGCAGCGCGAGGCCGAGATTGTGGCTGAGCGTGTAACTGGTGAAGCTGGCGAGCGCCGCCGTGCGCCACGTAAGCTTCTTGCCGAGCACATGCAGCGCGAAACTGTCGTAGAGGGTGAGGAGAAGATAGCTTGTCGCGGTGAGCGCCAGCGCCCCCGCGATCTGCGCCGCCGACAGCGCGTCGAAGGCGTGGCGGATGGCGTGCGGGCGTACCGAATGGAGCAGGCCGAAAAGGGCCGCGAAGCCGAGCGCGGCAACCAGCAGCGCGGCGAGGATCGCGAGCGTGCGCCTGTGCGCGCGGGGCCAGCCGAAAATCCAGCTCATCGGCGCGTCCAGTCCTGCCGCTTGCAGAGCAGGCCGCCGAGGATGCAGCCCGAGATGCGGATGGCGTCCGGCCCCTTCTGCTCGATCGTCGAATAGAAGCGGCGCCCCTGGTCAGGGACATAGACCTGGCCCGTCCAGCGCGCGGCGCCGCTCCTGCGATAGTCGCTGAGCAGCTCGGTTCCGAGCAGCGCATTTACGCCGGCGTCGCGTGCGTCGGCCATAGCCTTCGGGCTCGCCCAGACGATATTGCCGCAGAGCAATTGTCCGCAAAAGCGCGTCCGGACAAGCAATGTCCCCCTGGGGTTCTCCCACAGGCCGATCGGGCTCGCGGCGGGGTGCGGGGCGGCGCCCGCGGCCAGTCCCGTCGAGGCGGCGAGCATCAGGGCCAGCGCCATCATCTTCATGATCGATCGTCCTTCGCTTGATGGATTGCGGGCAGGATCGCTGCGGTCAGCGCCGCGTCGTCGAAGTCCAGCCGGTGCCCGCCGGGCAGCGTGACGCGCCGGACATTGGGCATGGAAAGTTCAGGGCAGAGGCTGCTCGCCTCCTCGGCGCCATGGATGCAGGTGACCGGAACCCAGGTCAGCCGGGCGGCGGTCGGCAGCGCGAGCGCGTCGGGGGTTTCGAGTCCCGCGAGTTCGACGGGCGAAGCGCGAAAAATGATGTCGTGCCCCGGAACCACCAATATGACGGCGCGAATCGGGCGCCGCGCGGCGACCGGCAGGTCGGCAAGGCCGGCGTGGAGCATGTCGGCGCCGAACGACTGGCCGATCAGCACCACATCATCGGTGCGACCGAGCGCCATTGCGCGGCGCATCGCGCCCGCGACCAGCGCGCTTGCTTCGGCCGCGGTGCGACGGGGCGCGAAGAAGGACAGGCTGTTGACGGTGACAATTGCATAACCGCGCGCATGGAGCCGCGCGGCGACCTTCGGCGTCATCCCGACGCGGTCGCCCATGTCACCCGAAAGCATGACGATCGCCGGGCCCGCCGGGCCGGCTCCGGCGGCGGGCAGGTCGTGGAAGATAGTGTGGCGATAATAGCCGAGACAGACGTAGCCGAGGCCGGCGCCGAGAAGCGCGAGCAGGAGCAAGAGCAGCCCCGCCCGTCTCCATCGTCTTGTGCCCATCTTGCTTGTCATGAGGGTCTTCATAGGCTGTCGTGCGCCTCCGCAAGCTGACGCGCGGATTACGATATTGTCATGTGCCGGCCATCCGGGTGACGGCCGCGCGGGACTAGAAGCAAGGGGTCGAAGGCGATTGAGCTCCTTCGGCGACCCGAACCGCAGGCTGGCCGGGGTCTCACCCGGCACCCGCTGATCCCGGCCCGCCTGCATCCGGCCAGCCCCCCGCCCCGGGGGCTGGCCGCTTTTCGATGGATCGCCTGCCCGCTTCGGGCAATCACACCATCGTTTGCATGGTCATGCGCACCGCGCTGTGCTTTAGTCGGTCGAGGTGTTCTGGTTCGGGAGAGATGACGCGATGGCCGACGGCAAAGCCCGCTATCAGGCCTATAACGCCCCGGCGGGCGGCTGGGGCGCGGCGGCGGCGACGGCGAAGGTGCTCCTCGAACAGAGCGTCGTCACCAAGGGATCGCGCGCGCTGCTGTCGATGAACCAGCCGGGCGGCTTCAAATGCCCGAGCTGCGCCTTTCCCGACGCGACCTGCACCAAGAAGCTCGAATTCTGCGAAAATGGCGCGAAGGCGCTGGCGCATGAGGCGACGAAGTTCCGTGTGACGCGCGATTTCTTTGCGCAGCACAGCGTATCCGAGCTGATGGAGCAGTCGGACTATTGGCTCGAGATGCAGGGCCGGCTGACCGAACCGATGCGCTACGACGCGGCAAGCGACCATTATGTGCCGGTGAGCTGGGACGATGCCTTCGCGCTGATCGGATCGCACCTGCGCGCGCTCGAAAGCCCGCATCAGGCCGAATTCTATACCTCGGGCCGGACCCCGAACGAGGCGGCGTTCCTTTATTCGATCTTCGTGCGCGAATATGGCACGAACAATTTTCCCGATTGCTCGAACATGTGCCACGAACCGACGAGCCGCGGGCTGCCCCCTGCGATCGGCGTCGGTAAGGGTACCGTGATCCTCGACGATTTCGATCATGCCGAGGCGATCTTCGTCATGGGACAGAACCCCGGCACCAACGCGCCGCGGATGATGACGCAGCTGTTTCATGCGCACAAGCGCGGCGTCCCGATCGTCGCCGTCAACCCGATGCCCGAACGCGCGCTGATGCGCTATACCGAGCCGCAGGACGTCGTGCAGATGGCGACCTTCGGATCGGCGCCGATCGCCAGCGAATTCGTCCATATCCGGATCGGCGGCGACCTTGCTTTCCTCAAGGGCATGATGCGCGTCATGTTCGAACGCGAGGCCGCGGGCGAGGCGGTCCTCGACCGCGCCTTCATTGCCGAGCATACGGTGGGCGTCGAAGCGCTGCGTGACGACATACTGGCGCAGGACTGGGCCGAAATCGTCGCGGTATCGGGCATATCGGAGGAGCAGATCCGCCGCTGCGCCGAGATCTATATCCGGTCGAAGGCGACGATCATCTGCTATGGCATGGGGCTGACGCAGCACCAGTTCGGGTCGCAGCTGGTCCAGCAGGTCGCGAATATCCTGCTGCTCAAGGGCAATTATGGGCGGCCGGGTGCGGGCATTTCGCCGATCCGCGGCCATTCCAACGTGCAGGGCGATCGTACCGTCGGGATTGACGAGAAGCCGACACAGGCCTATCTCGACCAGGTCCAGCGCGTCTTCGGCTTCGACCCTCCGCGCGAGAACGGGCATCATACGATCGAGTCGGTCGAGGCTATGCTCGCGGGCACCGCGAAGGTCTTCATCGGGCTCGGCGGCAATTTCGTCCGCGCGATTCCCGACACGACACGCGCCTACGACGCGATGTGCTCGCTCGACCTGACCGTCGGGATCGCGACGAAGCTCAACCGCGGGCATCTCGTGCACGGCAAGGACGCGCTGATCCTGCCCGTCGTCGCGCGGTCGGAGCGGATCGAGACCGCGGCGGGCGAACAGTTCGTGACGATCGAGGATTCGATGTCGAACGTCACCGCCTCGCGCGGGGTGCTCGACCGCGCGAGTGACGACCTGAAGCCCGAGGTCGAGATCGTGTGCCGCATCGCGATGGCGGCGCTACCCGCAAGCCGCGTCGACTGGGCGGGCTATATCGACGATTACGACCGCATCCGCGACAAGATTGCCGAGGTCTATCCGGCGCTCTATTCGGATTTTTCGGAACGGATCAAGGCGCCGATGGGCTTTCATCTCGACGTTGCGCCGCGCCGGCTGGTGTGGCTCACGCCGAACGGCAAGGCGAATTTCCAGATCCTGCCAGGCCTTCTTGTCGATCCGCCGGTCGACGATCCCGCGATGCTGCGGCTCTCGACGATCCGTTCGCACGACCAGTTCAATACGACGATCTACAGCTATAACGATCGCTATCGCGGCGTGTACAACGACCGGATGGTGCTGTTCGTCAACGCCGAGGACCGCGAAGCGCGCGGGCTGGCGGCGGGGGCGAAGGTGGCGCTGGAGACGATCGCCGCCGACGGGATCGACCGGCGCGTGGGCGATCTGACGCTGGTCGACTATCCGATGCCGCGCGGATCGCTCGCGGGCTATTATCCGGAGCTCAATCCGCTGTTGCCGCTCGATCATTACGATCGCGTCAGCGGCTGTCCCGCCGCGAAGTCGATCCCCGTGCGCATCGTCGCGGCGGCGGGCTGACGCCACCGATGTCGCGTCGCGCGAAGCTCGCCGTCGGCCGGCACATCGCGCCGGTCCGCTTCCTTCTCTTCGCCGCGGTTTTTGCGGGCGTCGCCGGCGCGCTGGCGGCACTTGGCGATGGGAGCCGGACGGCCCTGCTCATGGGGTTTGACGCGGGGGCGCTCGTCTTCCTCGCCGCGTCGCTGACGCTGCTGCGTTCCGATGCCGAGCAAATGCGAGGTCGCGCCGTCGACAATGACGCGAACCGCGCCGGCCTGCTCGCGATCTCGGTGCTGCTGTCGCTCGTCGTCCTGTTCGCCGTCGGGACGCTGATCGCGAGCCCCGAAAAACTCGATCGCGGCGATATCGTGCTGATCGTCGCGACCCTCCTGCTCGCATGGCTGTTCGCGAACATGGTATTCACGCTCCATTATGCGCATCTCTATTATCTGCAGGAGGGCGGTCGCGATCGCGGCGGGCTGGAGGTGCCGGGGGTCAAGGAACCCGGTTACTGGGACTTCCTCTATTTCAGCTTCACCTTGGGCATGACCTTCCAGACCTCCGATGTCACCATATCGGGCGCGCATATGCGCCGCGTCGCGCTCGGCCATTGCATGGCGGCGTTCGTGTTCAACATGGGGATATTGGCGTTCACCGTGAACGCGCTCGGTGGCCCCTAAGCTATCGGTCCGCCGCTGATCAACAATGCCGAATCCGCGCGCGCGAGCGCGACGAGCGTCAGTCCGGCGGCGGCGGCGCGTTCGGCGGCGAGGCTGGTCGGCGCCGAGATGGTGACGAGCATCGGACAGCCCGCGCGCACGGTCTTTTCGACCAGCTCATAGCTGCACCGCGCCGAGAGCAGGATGAAGCCGCCCGCCGGATCGATCGCCGCGCGCGCGAGGGCGCCGACCAGTTTGTCGAGTGCATTGTGCCGCCCGACATCCTCGCGCGCGCAGAGAATCTCGCCCGCCGGCGTACAGAAGGCGGCGGCATGAACCGCGCCGGTCGCGCGGCCTAGCGGCTGGTGATCGGCGAGCGCGGCGAGCGCCCGCGCGATCGCGGACCGGTCGACGTCGATGTGTGCGATGACGCTCGGCAGCGGGCGCAGCACCGCCTCGATATTCTCGATCCCGCACAGGCCGCAACTGCTTTCGCTGACCCGGCGGCGCGCGCGTTCGAGCGCCAGATGCGCGCGATCGGGGGCGAGCCAGAGGCGTAGCGCCCAGCCGCCCTCGATCGGGTGGACGCCGATCTTGGTGAGCTGCGCGGGCGTCTCGACCAGCCCCTCGGCGAGCGCGAAGCCGAGCGCATAGTCCTCGAGATCGGCGGGGGTCGCCATCATCACCGCGTAGCCGATGCCGGAGACCTCGACCGACACCGGCGCCTCGATCGCGAGCGCGCGCGTCAGGTCCGAATCGCCGCGCTCGGCAAGACCGATCCGGCGGACGCCGCGGTCGGTGGTCGATGCGCCGACGGGGCCGGCTTTGCTGTCCTGCGCGCTCATTATAGGGTCCAGCCTATAGGCGGCGCGCCGCGCGCGGACCAGCGGAACATGCCGGTCAGAAATGCACCGCGTTGGCCGGCTCGCGTTCGATCGCCCTGATCCCGACCGCGAGCAGCATCGCGATTTCGCGCGCGACATGTTCCTGCTGGGCAGCATCTGTATAACTCGCCCGCGCAAGCCAGCCGAGGACGCCCGCTTGCAGTGCCGTCGCGAAGGTGCCGATCGGCCGCATACTCCCATCGACGACGCCCTGCTGGACGTGCGCCAGCGTCAGCACCGTGAGCTCGTCGGCGTAGCCATAGAAACGCGCCTGATGCTTCGCGCTAAGCATTTCGAAACCGGCAAGTGGCATCAGCGGCGACAGGTCCGCGCGCATCTGCGTCAGCGCCCAGGCTTTCTGGAAGGCGATGTAGCCGGGCAATTTCGGCCCCGGCTGATCGAACGCCGCCGATTGCAGATGGATGCCCATCCGCATCATCCTGAAATAGCATTCGGCGACCAAAGTCTCCTTGTCGCCGACATTGTGATAGAGGGTGCGTGGGGTCGCCCCGATGGCGGCCGCGATGTCCTCAAGCGTCGTCGAATCGATTCCCTTGCTGTTGAAGAGGCGCGATGCCGCGGCCAGAATCCGCTCGCGCTTCGCGTCGCCTACGGCGGCACGATCGAACGCATCGGCGACCGGGCTGGTCAACGACTCGATATCGAGCGGCCGGTAATCGACCGCCGCGCTGCGATCGCTCGCCCAGCCGTGGAAAAACAGGCACTCGGCCGATTGCAGCATCGACGGACCGGTGATCTCGAGCCGCCGCCGGTTCCACAGCATGGCAAGCGGCGCCCAGAAGAGCGTGTTGATCAGTGCACGCGCGACGATCTCGAAATCGCAGGCGCGCACGATCCCGTCGCGATGCCCGGCGTCGAGCAGGGCGACGATGCGCGCGATCACCGCGTCGAACCGCCG
This sequence comes from Sphingopyxis sp. Geo48, assembly GCF_949769155.1. Lineage (NCBI taxonomy): Bacteria > Pseudomonadati > Pseudomonadota > Alphaproteobacteria > Sphingomonadales > Sphingopyxidaceae > Sphingopyxis > Sphingopyxis sp. Geo48. Next base: position 212,849 of record NZ_CATKPA010000003.1, read on the forward strand.
TTCGACCTCACGCCTTTTATCCTCCGGCAGCAGGCCCGGCTCGACGATCGCGCACAGCGCGGGGGCTTCGGGGCCGAGCAGACGCCGGAGCATCACGCGTATCTGTTCGATCGCGCCGCCCGCGGTGCTTGCCGCCTGCGCGACCTCGTCGTCGAGCCGGTCGCAGCTTTGCACATAGCATTGGAAGACCAGATCCTCGCGGTCGGCGACATGCTGGTACATCGCCATGCGCGTCACCCCGATCTCGCGCGCGACGTCGGCGAGCAGCGTCGCGACGACGCCGCGGCGGTTGATCAGCCGCGTCGCGATGTCGAGCACCTGCCCGCGAGTCGCCTTGCGCGGCGCGCCGCGTTTGCGCTTGGGCGCGCTTCCGTCCTTCGCCATCGCGGGAGAATTTACCTGTTCATCCAATCGCTTGCCCTATTTATTTTCGTTTCATTGCATAAAGGATATTTTGTGATATTAATTGCTGCGGGAGTAAGGTGCAAGCAAACAGGCTGCAAGCGATGAACACATCCATGCACGACCGCAGGAAAAGGCAACCCGACGCGGGGCTCGCCGCCTGCGAACCCGTCCGCGCCCGGCGGATCGCGATTCTCGCCTATGACGGCGCGAATGCGCTAGACATATTCGGGATCAGCGAACCCTTTGCACGCGCCAGCGAAATCCTGGGGCGCGGGAAGCCCGCCGACCTCATTTTCGGCGACGAATGGCCGTACCGGCTCTCGATCGTCGCGCCCTCCGCCGGAACGGTACGGATGATTTCGGGCGGCCATGTCGTCACCGAGAAACTCGGCGAGCCCGATCCCGCAGACCCGATCGATACGCTGATCATTCCCGGCGGCGCAGGGATCGTCCCTTGGAGCGTGCAGGACGGAACGCTGGCGTGGATGCGGCGCCATTCCCTCGCCGCGCGGCGCGTCTGCGCGACAGGCGGCGGGGTGTTTCTGCTCGCCGCGGCGCGTCTGCTCGAGGGTCGGCGCGCGGTGACGCGTTGGGACGTCGCGGCGACGCTCGAGGCCGATTATCCCGAAACGCGGGTCGAGCATGGCACCACCTTCGTCCGCGACGGCCGGTTCTGGACGGCGGCGGGCAGCAGCTCGGCAGTCGATGTCGGGCTCGCGATGGTCGAGGAAGATCTGGGGCGCGGCGTCGCGATGCGGATCGCGCGCCAGCTCGTCGTCGTCAACCGGCGCGGCGCCGACCAGCCGCAGATCAGCACATTGCTTCGCGCGCAATCGGTCGAGGAGGATATCTTCGACGGGCTGCACCAGTGGATCGCCGACAATCTCGGCGCCGATCTCCGCCTCGAACAGCTTGCGGCGCATGTCGGCATGAGCACGCGCAATTTCGTGCGCCGCTATACCGAAGTCGTCGGCAGCTCCCCTGCCAAGACGGTCGAGCGTATGCGCGTCGAGGCGGCGCGGCAGGCGCTCGAAGCGGGCGACGGGCGGATCGAATGCATCGCGCATCGCTTCGGCTTTTCGTCGGCCGACGTGTTTCGCCGCGTATTTCTGCGCCACATGGGCAAGGCGCCGCGCGAGTTTCGCGCGACATGTCGTGAAACACCCGTCGCGGCCTGACCGGCAACGCCTTGGCGCCGGGCTGGCGCGATCCTTTTCCGATAGCTTCGTCGGCTTTCCCCGGTGGGTCGCCATGCCCCCGGAATCGACGCATTTGCGCCATGTCTTCGGCGCAAAAGGTCGGATAGTTGGCGTTGTCGCCAGGCCTTGCTCGCCGCACCATCCCGCGAAACCGATAAACTTTGGGGAGTGGTGATATGCGTGCCTTTTCGCACAAGAAATTCCTGTTGCTCGCGACCGTCGCGGCGCTTGTTCCGCAGGCGGCAGCCGCCGAAGCGGCTGACACCGCCGATGCTGCCGACAGCCGCGACACTGAAATCGTCGTGACCGCGCAGAAGCGCGCGCAGTCGCTGCAGGACGTACCGATCGCGATCACCGCGCTCGACGAAAAGCAGCTCGAGATGCGCGGCATTCGCACCATCGAGGATCTTCAATATTCGACCCCCGGTTTGACGATGTCGGCGAATACGCTCAACAACTCGCGCCTCATCCTGCGCGGCGTGGGAGCGGAAAATCCGGTGATCGGCGGCGATCCCGGCGTCTCGCTCAACATGGACGGTCATTATCTCCAGGCGGGCAGCTTCCTGACCCGCGACCTGTTCGACATCGAGCGGATCGAGGTGCTGCGCGGGCCGCAGGGCACGCTCTATGGGCGCAATGCCGTCGGCGGGGCGGTGAACATCATCACCAAGAAGCCGAGCGACGTGTTCGAGGGCAGCGTGTCGCTGACGCTCGGCAATTATGACAAGCGGCTGTTCCAGGCGGCCGTCGGCGGTCCGATCTCCGATCGGCTGCGCTTCCGGCTCGCATTGTCGAACGAAAAGCGCGACGGCTATATCACGAACATCGTCACCGGCCGCGACCTCAACGACAGCGACTATACGAGCATCCGCGGCGCATTGTCCTTCGACCTGTCCGAGCGGCTCCAGATCAATGTCAGCGGCTTCTATTATCATGACGACAGCACGTCGGCGACGCTCAGCCCGCAGGCGCCCTACACTTGGTCGCCACTCATCTACGCACTCTACCCGGCGGCGGCGACCACGGTGAACCCTTCGATAGCCGATGGCCAGGTCGTTGCCTTCAACATCGATCCCACGAAGGAAGATGTGACTTATGGATTCTTCGCGGATACCAGCTGGGATCTCGGCTTCGCGACGCTGAAGTCGATTACCGGGTACAGCAACAACAGCCTCAAGAATCTGGACTTCGATCTCGACCTGTCGCCGCTGAACATTGCCGAACAGGACATCACGCTCGATTTCGAGACGCTTACGCAGGAGTTGCAGCTGGCCTCCAACGGCAATGGGCCGCTTTCGTGGGTCGGCGGGCTCTTCTATTATCGCGAAAACTCGCAATATACGCTGCCCGTCCTGTTCAACTATCTGGGGCTGATCATCCCGAACGGGCAGATCCTGACCTTCGGGCCCAACGTCTTCGACAGCTCGTCCTACGCCGCCTACGGTCAGGCCGACTATTATCTCACCGACAAGCTGCAGGTCGTTGCGGGTGCGCGCTACACATACGACAAGAAGCGGCTCGAGGAAGATACGTTTGCGCCGGGTCTGGGGCTGTTCGACCCTGCGACGGGCGGACCGATCCATTCGGGGCCGTACAAAAAGCATTGGGACCAGTTCAACTACAAGCTCGGCGTCAACTGGTATCCGACCAGCGACCTGATGCTCTATGGCAGCTACTCGACCGGCTACAAGGCGGGCGGCTACCAGGCGGGCGGCTCGAACGGCAATGATTATGACCCCGAAACGGTCGACGCAGTCGAGATCGGCCTGAAGAGCCAGTGGTTCGACCGGCGCGTCACCTTCAATCTTTCGGCCTTCCGATACGATTACAAGAACAAGCAGGAATATCGCCGCCCGCCGGTCGGGGTGAGCTTCCTCGAAAACGCCGCCTCGGCGGTATCGAAAGGGGTAGAGGTCGAATTCAACGCCGAGCCGGTGGACCGGACCCGCTTCGAATTCGCGCTCACCTACCTCAGCGCCAAATATAAGGATTTCTCGTCGGTCGACGAAACCAATCCGCTGGCGACGGGAACGCCCTTTGCCTGCACGCCCGTGCCGCCGGCGACCGCCTGTCCGATCAATGTTGCGGGGAACCGCCTCACCCGTTCGCCCGAATGGAAATTGAGCGGTGGGCTCGAACAGAGCTTCGATCTGGGGTCGGTCGGCACGCTGACGGCGCGCTTCAACACCTCCTGGGTCGGCAAGCAGTTCACGCGGCCGTTCAACGACCAGCCCTATGTCATCGGCTCCTATTGGCGGAGCGGTGCGCGCATCGTGTGGACCGACCGGTCCAAGCGCTTCTCGGTCACCGGCTATGTCGACAATCTGGAGAATAACGACGTCGCCGCGGACAAGGAGACGAACCCCTCCTTCGCGCTCTTCCTGCCGCGTGGCACCTATCTGCCGCCACGCACCTGGGGCGTTCGCTTCGGCGCGACCTTCTAAAATGGCGACCTTGCTGGAGCCCGCCGTGCAATTGCCGACAAGCAACGCGCGCTCGGCGGGCTTCTGTCCCGACGCGCTCGGCCGTATCGATCGTTTCTATGGCGAAATGGTCGGGGGCGGGTTGATGCCCAACATGGCCTATGCGCTGGCGCGCAAGGGTCAGGTCTTCGCCCGCGGACATATGGGCTGGGCCGATCGCGAGACCGGCCGGCCGATAGAGGCCGACAGCATCTACCGGCTGCTGTCGCTGACCAAGGCCTATTCGGGGGTCGCGGCGATGATTCTCGTCGAGGCGGGGCTGATCCGTGTCGACGATCCGGTCGCCGACTATATTCCCGCCTTCGCGAACATGAAGGTCTGGACCGATACGGGGCTGGCTCCGGCCAGGACGGCGATCACGATCGAACATCTCGTCACGCATATGTCGGGGCTGACCTCGGGCTTCTTCGCTGGGCTCGTCCCCGATTTCTATCTTGCGAACGGCCTGCAGGAAGGGACACGCGAGGCGCAGCAGCCGACGCTCGCGGAGTATGTCGACAAGCTGGCGTCATTGCCCCTGATCGCCGAACCCGGCACGGCGTGGAACTACAGCGAGGGTCTCGCGGTCCTCGGCCGGATCGTCGAGATCGTCAGCGGGATGCGCTATGCCGATTTTCTGAAGACGTATCTCTTCGATCCGATCGGCGCCACAGACACCGGCTTTTTCGTGCCGCACGACGAGCAGCACCGGCTGGTCCAGCTCTACGCTGCGCAGCCCTTCACCGGCGGGCTCGAAGAATGCACGACGATGCGCTTTCCGCGGCCGGGCGGTCCGACCTTCCATCCACTCGACGTGACGCGGCAACCGGGCGCTGACCTCGGCGGCGCGGGGCTCGCAGGGACGGTCGACGACGTATTGCGCTTTGCGATGATGCTTGCCGGAAAGGGCGCACTCGGCGAGGCGCGCGTATTGAAGCCCGAAAGCGTCGCCGAACTCCGCCGCGGACGCGTCATCGACCGGCTCGGCAGACATGCCATGATGAAGATGCCGCTCGACGAACGCGGCATCGGCCTCGACATGGGGATGGGCGTTGTCGTCGTGCGTGAACCCGAGCTTGCGAGGGACGCAGGCGGGCAGGGAAGCTTCAGCTTCGGCGGCTCGGCGGGAACGCGTTTCTGGGTCGATCCCGAACTCGAGCTCGCGGCGGTCTTCTTCACCCAGACCATCAACTCGCCCGCACCCTATTTTGCGCCCTTCTCGCGCTTCGTTTATGAAGCCTTGCGTGCGGGGAGCGCGCGATGAGCACACCCGATCTCCCCATGGAAAAGGTTGCCACGATGGTTCCGGCACAGGCAGGCGGCCACCGCTATGCGCTCGCGCTCCTGCTCGCCGCGAGCACGCTCAGCGCCGTCGATCGCCAGATCCTCAACGTCCTCGTCGAACCGATCCGCCGCGATCTCAGTTTATCGGATACGCAGATCGGGCTGATGACCGGGCTCGCCTTCGCGCTCTTCTACGCGACGATGGCGCTGCCGCTCGCGCGGCTCGCCGAACGGATGCGGCGGCCGCTGTTGCTCGGCGGCTGCATGGCGCTGTGGAGTCTGTTCACGATGGTCTGCGGTGCGGCGCAGAGCTTTGTCCAGTTGTTCGTCGCGCGCGTCCTGGTCGGGGTCGGCGAGGCCGGAAGCGGCCCCGCGTCGCATGCGCTCGTCACCGACATCACGCCGCCCGAAAAGCGTGCCCGAGCGCTCGCGCTCGTCGGTTCGGGCCAGCCGCTCGGGGCGCTGATCGGGCTTGCGTGCGGCGGGATTGCGGCCGACGCTTTCGGCTGGCGCTGGGCGTTTGTACTCGCGGGTTTCCCCGGTATTGTCCTCGCGCTCCTGATGCTGTTCACGCTGCGCGATCCGCGGCCCGCGATCGGCGCCGACGATGCGGTGCCGTCGGCGCGCGAGGCGCTCGGCGTGCTCGGGCGCAAGTTCAGCTTCTGGATGTTCGTCACGGGTTCGTCCTTCGTTTCGACGACGACGCTCGCTTTCGGTGCCTTTTTCGGTTCGCTGCTGATCCGCAACCACACGCCCGAACTCGAGGCGCTGGCTGCGCGCTTCAGTCCCGGCCTCGGCGCGACGAGCGTCGTCGGCGCCATGCTCGCCCTCGCGTTCGGAGCAGCCGGCGCGTTGGGGGTCATCGTCGGCGGAATGATCGCCGATCGGCTGCGCGCGCGCGACCCCGCTGCTTACCTCGGCGTCCCCGCGCTGGCTTCGCTTGCGAGCACCCCTTGCTTCGTCGCAGCAGCAATGATCGCCGCGCCGCTCACCGCGCTCGGCTTCCTCTCGCTGGGGATCGTCATATCGAGCTTTGCGATGGCGCCGGTGCTGGCCGGTGCGCAAAGCATCGTGCCCGTGCGGATGCGGGCGACGACCTCTGCCGTGCTGTTCCTGATCGTCAACTTCGTCGCGCTCGGAGTAGGGCCGCTCAGCGTCGGCATCCTCAGCGACGCGATCGGCGGCGCCGACGGCTTGCGCCTCGCTCTCGCCTGGTCGGCAATCGGCGGTCCGCTGGCGGCGGTCGCCTTCTGGGCGGGTCGCCCGGCGCTGGTGCGCGACTTCGAGGCGTGACCGCTTTGGCAAAAAGCGTCGGGTGATTGGCGTGGCGGCGGCAGCCCCCGCGAGCCAGCTTTCGATCGGATAGCGCCCGCTTGGATGCGCGGCGCAATGGGAGACGACACGTGACTGCCAAGTGGAATCCGTCGATGTCGACGGCGCCTGAAAGCTATCCGCATATCGATAATGCGAAGATCAAGGGGCATTGCGACACGCGTTTCGAGCCGGTCTGGCAGGCGCTCGAGATGAGCTTCGCGATGGGCGAGGACGTCGGCGCGTCGGTCGCGGTGTTCATCGACGGGGAACCGGTCGTCGACATCTGGGGTGGCTATTTCGACGCCGATTTCGATCGGCCCTGGGATCGCGACACGATCATTACGACCCATTCGACGACGAAGACGATGACCGCGATGGCGGCGCTCGTCCTCGCAGACAGCGGCGAGCTCGATCTCGACGCGCCGGTCGCCAGATATTGGCCCGAATTCGCGGCCGAAGGAAAAGCTGAAATCTCCGTTCGCTGGCTGCTCGGCCATACGTCGGGCCTCGCCGGATGGACCGAAGATGTCAGCTGGGCCGACGTCTATGACCTTGAAAAAAGCACGGCGCTGCTTGCTGCGCAGGCGCCCTGGTGGAAACCGGGTACTGCGTCGGGCTATCACGGGATCACGCAGGGGCATCTCATCAGCGGGGTGATCGAACGTATTACCGGCAAGACGCTCGGCCGCTATTTCGCGGACCATGTCGCGGGTCCGCTTGGCGCTGATTATCATATCGGCATCGATGCCAGCGAGGATCATCGCATCGCCAGCTTCGTCCAGGCGACGCCGAAGCAATTGCCATCGGGCAATCCAATCGCCGAGCGTGTCGGACTCAATCCGGTCCTCAACCCCCGACTCGCGACGACCAGCGACTGGCGACGCGCCGAAATCGGCGCTGCGAACGGGCAGGGGAACGCGCGGTCGGTCGCGACGGTCCATTCGGCGCTCGCCTGCGGCAGCGCCAACGGCGTCACGCTGTTGTCCGATGCCGGGCGCTTGCGGGCGCTCGAAGTGCAGGCCGACGGCATCGATTTGCTCCTTGGATTGCCGGTCAAATGGGGCATGGGCTTCGCGCTCGAATCGCCGCTGCGCCAGAATCGTCCGGGGCACCGCGTCGCCTATTGGGGCGGCCAGGGCGGCTCGTCCTGCCTTGTCGATTTCGACGAGCGCATGTCGGTCGCCTTCGTGATGAACCGCTTCGTCGAAGGCCCGGGCGAATCGGTCCGCGGTAGCCGCATCATCGAGGCGGCCTATCAGAGCCTGGGGCGCTGACGTGGGCGACCTGCTTCCGATCGGCGATGTTCCCGGCCACTATGCGCGCCAGTTCGGCCCCGATCGCTGGGCGCTCGAACATAATGGCGAGGTCATGACATGGGCCGAGCTCGAACGGCGCGCGAACCGGCGCGCCTGGGCGCTTGCCGCGCAAGGAGTCCGCGACGACGATATCGTCATGCTGTCGCTGCCGAACGGCAATGCGCTGTACGAGCTGACCTTCGCGATCTGGAAATGCGGCGCCACGCCGTGCGTCGTCTCGTCAAAGCTGCCGCTCGCCGAGATCAAGGCGATCGTCGCCCTTGCCCGCCCGCGGTTGATCATTGCGGCAGATGCAACGCTGGCGTTCGCGATCGACGCGATGCCCGTCTCGTTCGGGCTCGACGGCGGCTGCGACCTTCCCTTTCCGACGCGGGTTCCCAAACATTGGAAAGCGATGCCCTCGGGCGGATCGACAGGCCGGCCGAAAATCATCGTCGATCATCAGCCCGGTGTCGTCGACCTGTCGGTCGCGCCGGCGATGGGGCTGCCCGAGGGCAAGGTCGTGCTGAACCCCGGTCCGTGCCATCACAATGCCCCCTTTGCATTCTCGCACATCGCGCTGGGCCGCGGGAACAGCCTGGTTGGCATGACCAAATTCGACGCGGCGCAGGCGCTTGCATTGATCGAATCGCACAAGGTCGCGTGGGTCGTGTTCGTCCCGACAATGATGAACCGCATCGCGAAGCTTCCCGACGAAGTTCGCGCGGGCGCCGATCTCTCGTCGCTCGAACGGGTGTGGCATATGGCGGCACCGATGCCGCCGTGGCTCAAGCAGGAATGGATCGACTGGATCGGGGCCGAGAAGATCTGGGAATATTATGGCGGCACCGAACGCCAGGGAGCGACGGTGATCAGCGGCGAGGAATGGCTGGCGCATCGGGGCTCGGTGGGCCGCGCCGTCGAGTGCGAGATTTGCATTCTCGGTGAGGACGGGCAGCCGGTGCCGCAGGGCGAGATCGGCGAAATATTCCTGCTCCCGCCGGGTGGTCTGGGCTCAACCTATCACTATCTCGGCGCCGCGGCGAAGCAGGCGGGGGGAGGCTATGAATCGATCGGCGATCATGGCTGGCTCGATGAAGAAGGCTATCTCTATCTCGCCGACCGGCGCACCGACATGATCGTTTCGGGGGGCGCGAACATCTATCCGGCCGAGATCGAAAATGCGTTGATGGAATATCCGGGCGTCGAATGCGCGGTCGTGATCGGTCTGCCCGATGACGATATGGGCGCGCGCGTCCACGCGATCGTGCGTCCCGACCCCGCCGCGCGTCGGACGCCGAACGCGGACGCGCTGCTCGCATTCCTCGGCGACCGGCTGGTGCGCTACAAGATGCCGCGCTCGATTGAATTCACCGCCGAGGAATTACGCGACGATGCCGGCAAGGTGCGGCGGAGCGCGCTTCGCGAAGCGCGGATCGCAGCGACGGTTATCGCCTGACCGCGCGGTGGCCCGGCTGGGGGCGTTCGGCGGCGGCGCGGAACAGAGCGGCCAGCTGCGCCGCATCGCGTTCGCTGTCCCAATGGGGGCCCGGAGCGATGTTGAGCCGCGTGACCAGATAGCCGAGATGAAGGCTGAGGAAAGAGCGCGCGAGAAAAGCGGTGTCGGCATCGGCCGCAATCGCCCCGTCCGCTTTGAGCCTGTCGAGACAAGCGACAAGCGGTCGCCACAGCCGCGACAGCCACACCGGGCTGTAGCGCGCCTTGAAGGTCGGATTCTGAAGGATTTCGACCAGAAACATGCGGCCGGCGTCCGATCCCGTGCCCTGCGCCTTCGCGCGCTCGACGATCACCGCCCGGTTCCACTGCTCGAAGTCGTCCCACGTACGCGGCGGGTCGGTCTCGAGCTGCATGAACAGCGACTGGTCGAGCTGTTCGATCGCGACGCGGTCGAGCACTTCGGTGAGCAGCCCTTCTTTGCTGCCGAACTGCTTGAACAATGTGCGCTCCGTGCTCTTCGCGCGCTCGGCGATCTCGCGTGTCGTCATTCCGGCGAGCCCCTTTTCGATCAGCAGCGCCGCCGCCGCCTCGATCAGCGCCGCGCGCTTCGCATCACCCCTTTTCATCGTTTCGGTCACGTCGAACCCCGGAAGTATAGCAATCACTTTACATTTAATACGAATCAATGTATAGCGTCCACTATACATTATGCGCTCAGGAGACATTTCCGATGCTTGCCGCCGCCGAATTGAAACCGCACTCCGTCGAAGGCGCCACCGACATGGTCGATGCGACGATCAGAGCACGCCATGCCGCCCGCCGCTTCCGCAAAGACCCGGTGCCAGCGGCTATGGTTCGCGATATCCTCGACGTGGCACGCTATGCGCCGAGCGGGACGAACATCCAGCCGTGGCGGGCGTGGGTCGTCACCGGCACCGCGCGCGACCGGTTGTGCGCTGCGACGGTGGACGCTTTGCTCGCCAGCGGCCCGCAGCCGCAGGAAGAAGAGTATAGATATTACCCCACCGAGTTTCCCGAGGCGATCCTTGCGCGTCGCATGGCGTTCGGGGCGGCCTTCGGCGCCGCACTCGGCATCGCGCACGACGACATGAACGGCCGGATGCGCGCGATGGCGCGCCAGTTCCTCTTCTTCGATGCGCCGGTCGGGATCATCTTCACGATGGACCGCGCACTCGAACTCGGCAGTTTCCTCGACTATGGCTGCTTCCTGCAGAACGTCATGCTCGCCGCCAAGGTGCGCGGCCTTGACACCTGCGCGCAGCAGAGCTGGTGTCAATTCCACCGCGTGATCCGCGCCGAACTCGGCATCCCCGAAGGCGAGATGCTGGTGTGCGGCATGTCGCTCGGCTGGGCCGACGAAGCCGCGCCCGAAAACAACCTCGATCTGGGCCGCGCCCCGATCGAGGATTTCGCCACCTTTTGTGAATGAGGACAAGACCCGAATGACCGACGAATCCCCGCAAGTGCTGAGCTACCGCGGCGTCGTCTATCCATGGCACTGCGATCAGATGGGCCACATGAACGTCATGTGGTACACCGGAAAATTCGACGAAGCGACGTGGAACCTCTTTGCCGAACTGGGCCTAACGCAGGCCTATCTGGCCGCGAACGGACGCGGGATGGCGGCGGTCGAACAGACGACGCGATATCTGCGAGAGCTGGTTGCGGGTGACACGGTCACCATCACCTCGCGCCTCGTCGAGGTGCGCGAAAAGGTGCTGCGATTCGAGCATTCGATGGTCCGGACGACCGACGGCATCCTCGCGGCTACATCGGCGATCACCGGGGTTCACCTCGACACGGCGCTGCGTAAGGCGTGCGCTTTCGAAGAGGATATTCGTTGCCGAGCGGCAGCGATGATCGGAGGGCATACAGCCGATCCGGTGTAGAAGGAGACGAAGATGAGACCCCCACCCATCGGTTTGTCGTTCCGGTCGACGATCATGGTCGACGCAAAGCTGACGGTGCCGCAAATCCCGCTGCCGCTCGGCGTCATGGCGAACATGCCGCCGGTCTTTGCGACCGCCTATATGATCGCCTTTGTCGAGGCGACCTGCATCGAGGCGCTGGCGCCCTATCTGGGCGAGGGCGAAGCGACGGTGGGCACGCATGTCGATATCAGTCACGCCGCGGCGACGCCGGTTGGCATGCGTGTGACCGCCGAGGTGGTGCTCGAGGCCCTCGAACGGCGCAAGCTTCGCTTCCGGGTTTGTTGTTCCGACGAAGCCCATCTGATCGGCGAAGGGTTTCACGAGCGTGCCGTCATCGATGGCGCCGCATTCTCGGCCCGGACTTCGGCAAAGCTGGCGTCGGGCGGGGTGACGGGATAGGAAAGCGCACGGCATTATCGGGCGTTGCATCATGCGGGGTTGATCCCGTTTGCGTTGATTCTGGTCCGCCTTCTCGTCCGGCACGGCCAAGGAATAGCCCCAAAACCTTCCCGTGCGGCATGCAAGAGCCCGCGCGATTTCGGGCGACATTTTGGTCTGCGCCGGCATCGGTCCGCGCTTTTGCCGCGCGTCCCGGCCTTATGCGCGACTAATCGCCGGCGAGCGCCTCGATCAGACGATCGACGTCGGAGTCCGTCACATGCAGGTGCGGCGCGATGCGGATCGCGTCCCCGCGCTGGCTGACATGGATGTTGCGCGCACGCAGAAGCCCGATCAGGTCCTGCGGGTCTCCGGCAACCGACAAGCCAAGGATGTGCCGGCTGCGGAAGTGCGGGGCCAATATTTCGTAGCCGAGCGGCGCGACGGCGGCCGCGATCCGGTCGGTGATCGCGCCCAATCGCGCCACGATACCCGCAATCCCCCATTGTTCGATCTGACGAAGCGCCGCAATCGCGCCCGGCAACACGGTCGTCACACAGGTCTCGCCGACGTCGTACCGCCGCGCGCCGGCGCGATACTCGGCGCAATAATCGGCGAGGCGCGTGAAATCCTGCGCATTGCTTCGCGCCAGCCAGCTTTCCTCGAGCGGACGTTCGCCGTGCCAACGCGGATCGACGTAGAGCAGCGAAAAGCCATAGGGGCAAAGCAGCCATTTATAGCCTGCCGCAACCATGAAGTCGGGCCGTACGGCAGCGAGGTCGAGCGGCGCCGCGCCGAGCGACTGGGTGACGTCTAGAACGAGGACCGTACCGTTCGCGCGGCATGCCGCGCCGATCGCGACAAGGTCGAAGGTGGCGCCGTCGGTCCAGTGACACGCCGAGAGTGCGGCGATACGGACCGACCGATCGAGTGCGGCGAGCACCGCCCGCGTCCAGTCGCCATCGGCCGGACGCCCGGCGGTCCGGATGGCCGCGCCGCGCTCGGCGGCGATCCGCTGCCAGGGGAATATATTCGACGGGAATTCCTGCGCGGCCACCAGGATATGGTCGCCCGCTTGCAACCGCGGCTCGAGAATGCGCGCGGCGGTACTGATGCCATAGCTTGCGGCGGGCACGATGGCGAAGTTCTCAGCGGCGGTGCCGAAGAGCGCCGCGGAGACGTCGCGCAGGGTTTCGGCATCGGCGAAGAAATCCGCGGGGGCGCGCTCCCAAGGCCGCAACTTCGCGCCTGCCGCGCATACGAGCGCGTCGCGCGAAGCGCGGAGCAGCGGCGCATTATACGCGGTGTTGAAATAGGCGACATCGTCGGGGATGTCGAAAAGGGCGCGACAGGAGAGGTTCGGCATGCGCGATGCTCTAGCAGTCCCGTCCGGTATGCGCAGCGAACCATTGCTTGGGCTGATCAAAGCCAGAATTTGCGTTCACGGTAGGCCCGTTTGCGAAACTGTTCGCCGGATGACTTTAGGGTAACATGATACGCGAATCATGCTTCCGCGTAACTTGATTTCGACCCCTGATGCTCTATTGCCAAGGCGTGCAGGGTGATCCAGACAATTACATCAGCTTCCTTTCGGCCGCGCAAATTGAAACGTTGCGGCATGTTTTCGAGCACAAAAATTCCAAGGAAATCGCTCGCATTATGGATGTTTCGCCGCATACGGTCGACGAGCGCGTGCGGCGCGCCCTAAAAAAACTTAATGTTTCCAACAGAATAGAGGCCGCGACGATCCTGGCTCGTAACGGTGTATTCGACCAGGTTACGCCATATCAGCCTTTGACATATCAATTGTTCGACCTAGGCGATGCCGTCCCCGCCGATGAAGCCGGTGCGGGGCGCAGTTCGATCCGGCGGCTTTTCGACATCGGTTCGCCATTTCCTACCGCGTCCCAGCCGGCCAACCGGCACGGGTTGATGGAAAGGATTATCTGGCCGATCCTGATCGCCTTCGCGACCATATTGGCATTTTCCGCTCTCTATTCGATCCTTGTTGGTCTTGGTCGTGTTTTGACCTGAATGCTGCGGGGGGGAAACCGTCGGCATTCGCTTTCAAGGACCGAAGACATGCTGAACGAACGACTTTCCGCGGCGAAGAAGATCGCCTCCGAACTCCACGAGGCCGAAGACGCCATCGACGAAACGATGATCCGCATCGCCCAGCTCGCGGCGACGCTACCGACCGCCCGGCGCGATATCAACATGTCGGCGATCGTCGGCCAGGAAGCGATGGCTAAGGTTGCCAATGCGCTGGCCGCCGCGGGCGAGGTTCGCCAGCTGCTGACCGACGCGCACATCGCGCTCACCGCGACGCAGAAGCAGGTGGGCCTTGGCACGCGCATGTTCGGTGCCGGCGTCAAGCCGCCCGAAGCGTCGCTCGTCGAGGCAGGTGAAGATCGCGGCATGGCCGAGATCGCGCACTTCCCGCTGGCGAAGGCTTCCTAAGCAACTGGGTGGACCAAACCACATGTGGACCGTGGCGATTTATTATGGGGTTCTGCTGCTCACGGTGGCCGTCGCGATGTGGCGCGGCGGCCCCCTGGAACGCTGGGCAGCGTACACCGCATTGCTCGCCTCGGTCTGCACCACCGTTCTGGCACCGAAACCGAACTGGTCGCATATTGAATATAGTATCTTCGCGATAGACGTCGTCGCCTTGGCGAGCTTCTGGGTCATCGCGTTGAAAACGCAGCGTTTCTGGCCCTATTGGATAACCGGATGGCAGTTGATCGCCATTTTCGGTCACGTCCAGAAGCTGATGTTTTCGGAGATATTGGCGCGTCCCTACGCGCTGCTTTCAATGTATATCTCTTACCCGATCCTTTTTGTCATTCTGTACGCATCGGGTTCGACCAGACGGAGAGAGGATACCAGGGCTCGAATTTAGTGCCCGAGGGGTCTTGATACATGCAGCAATTCTCGAATCAGGAAATTGCGGAAATACGCTCGCGCATCGACCAGATTCACGACATGCTGGCGAAGGGTGGCGACGAGCAGGCGCAAGCGGCGGTTTCAGGCTTCGTCCTGCCGACAGCCGAGGCGCAGCCGCGGCTGGTCGACCAGCTCGCGCTCAGCATCCAGGTCCGGCGAATGCGCCGGACGCACTTTGGCACCGCGCAAATGTCCGGGCCGACGTGGGACATGATGCTCGACCTCATGCTCGCTAACGCGAACGGCCGCACGCTCAGCGCCAGCGACCTTGCGACCGGCGCGGGCGTTCCCCTGTCGTCGGGGCTGCGGATGATCGCGGCGCTCGAAGCGCAGGGTCTCGTCAAACGGTCGATCGACGAGCGCGATCGTCGTCGATCGCTCGTCCGCCTGACCGAGGCAGGCACCGAGAAGATGGCCAGCTATTTCGAGAAATTCGGTACGGCGATGCGCAACGGGTACACCCGCGCCGCGTGATTGCCGGGGTGAGGTTGGCGGCACACCCCTCCCGCCGCCGGCCTCATTCGGTCATGTCGCGCATCATCCGTTCGATCTTCGCCATCGCATCGCGTTTGATCTGGCAGACGCGTGCCGCGCTGACGTCAAGCGTCAGCCCGATCTCCTGCAGATTCAGCTCTTCGAAGAAATAGAGCTGCAGGATCATCTGTTCGCGCTCGCCAAGCCGGCCGACGCATAATTGCAATGCCCTGAGCAGGCCGTCCTGCTCGATCGCTTCACCGGCGCCCGGCCGGTCGTCGGCAAAGAGGAAGCTCCCCTCGTCGACGAGCTCGTCGAGCGACGTCGAGCGGCCGTGCGTCGCGCTCTTTTCCAGTGCGAAATAGTCCTCGGCCGAGAGACCGAACGCCTCGGCCATCTCCGCCGCCGTTGGCGCGCGCATCAGCTTCTGTTCGAGCGTGGCGCGCGTCTGCTGCAATCGCCGCGCCGCCGCCATCGCCGAACGCCCGACATCGGCCTCGCGCCGCTGCTGGTCGATCATCGCGCCGCGAATGCGCGTAGTGGCATAGGTGGTGAAGGCGAAGCCGCGCTCCTCATAGGTCCGGCTCGCCTCGATCAAGGCCATCAGGCCGACCTGGATCAGATCCTCAAGGTCACTCGTGCGCGACACGCGCGAATGCACCTGCCAGGCGATCTTGCGCACCAGCGGCGCATATTCCTCGATCAGCGTCTCGGCGCTCTCGCCATAACCGCCGAGGCGCGGAGCGCGGGCCTTGGCCGCCGCAAATTGATCGGCGGGCTCAGTTTTCATGGGGCTCGTCCTTCATCTGGGCATCGGGAGCGTTCAGGCGCGGGATTTCGGCGCCGATCGTCGCGACGATCTCGGTCGCCTTGTTTGCCGGGATTTCGAGGTATGAAATGACCGCGACGTCGGGGAAGGTCGCTCGTACCAGCCGTGACAGCGCCGAACGGCAGAGCGGCGAGGCGACGAGCGCAAAACTGCGTGTCGAGAGCAGCAGCGGTTCGACAGCGTCGCCGATCTGTTCGATGATCTTCATCGCCATGCCATGCTCGAACGGCCATTCGGCACCCGGATTAGCGCGGACCGCCTGGTTCAGCAGCACCTCGATCTCGGGGGCGAAGGTCACCACGGGCAGCGGCATCCGGCTGGGCACGATCGTCTGGACGATCAGCGCGCCGATGCGCTGGCGCACCGCCTCGATCAGGTCGGCATCGCCCAGTTGCTGGCCGGCGATCGCCACCATCGCCTCGGCTATCTTGCGGAAGTCGCGCAGCGGGATGCGCTCGACGAGCAGCGCCTTGCACAGCGCGGCGACGCGCGGCAGCGCATAGCCCTGCGGGCTCAGGCTCTGCGCGAGCTGCGGATAATGCGTCTTCAGATTGTCGATCAACGCCTGCGCATCGTCGAGCCCGAACAGCTCGGACGCGGAGGCGACAATGCTGTTGTTGAGGTGCGTCGCGACGACCGTCGACGGATCGACGACGGTATAGCCCGCGGCGATCGCGTCATTCTGCGACGCCTTGGGAATCCACAGCGCGTCGAGCCCGAAGGTGGGATCCTTGCACGGTCGGCCGGGTACCGTGGTGACGAGGTCGCCGGCGTCAAGCGCGAGCATCTCATTGGGATAGACCTCGTCCTCGCCGACGATCACCCCGGCAACCGCGATGCGATAGGCGTTGCCCGGCAGCGACAGGTCGTCGGTGACCTTCACCGGCGGGATCACGAAACCCAGCTCCTTCGACAGCTGGCGACGGATACCGGTGATGCGGGTCATCAGCGGCGCGCCCTTGCGCTCGTCGACGAGCGCAACGAGCGCATAGCCGATTTCGAGCTGGCACGGCCCGACGTCGCTGACGTCCGCCCATTCGATATGGTGCGGGTCGGGCGCGGGCGCGGCGGGCGGCGGGGCGGCTTCGGCGACCTGTGCGGCCTTGCGCAGCTGCCAGCCGATCGTGCCGGCGATGGCCGAGGCGGGAAGGATCAGCAACTGCGGCATCGCGGGGACGAGGCCGAGCACGAAAAGCACGCCGCTCACCGCGAACCACACGTGCGGCGAAGCGAACTGGCTGCCGATCTGGCCCGACAGATCGTGCGGCGACGAAACGCGGGTGACGATCGCCGCGGCGGCGATCGAGAGGAGCAGCGCGGGAATCTGCGCGACGAGTGCATCGCCGATCGCGAGCGTGACATAGGTGCTGCCGGCCTCGGAGAAGGAGAGGCCGTGGCTGAAAATGCCGAGGATCAACCCGCCGACGATATTGACGAACAGGATCAGCAAGCCGGCAACGGCGTCGCCCTTCACGAATTTCGAGGCGCCGTCCATCGAGCCATAGAAGTCGGCTTCGGTCGCCACTTCCTGCCGGCGCGCCTTCGCTTCGTCGGGGGTGAGCAGGCCGGCGTTGAGGTCGGCGTCGATCGCCATCTGCTTGCCGGGCAAGGCGTCGAGGGTGAAGCGTGCCGACACTTCGGAGACACGGCCCGCACCCTTGGTAATGACGACCAGGTTGATGATCATCAGCACGAAAAAGACGAACAACCCGACGACATAATCGCCGCCGATCAGCACTTGGCCGAACGCCTCGATGACATGCCCCGCCGATGCCGTACCCTGGTGTCCGTGAACGAGCACCACGCGCGTCGAGGCGACGTTCAGCGACAGGCGGAACAGCGTCGCGAGCAGCAGCACGGTCGGAAAGGACGAGAAATCGAGTGGTTTCGACGCCTGCATCGCCACCATCAGGATCGCGAGGCTGAGCATGATGTTGGCGACGAAACTGATATCGAGCAGGATCGGCGATACCGGGATCACCATCAGCGCGACGAGAATCAACATCGCCGCGGGCAAGGCCGCGGCGCCCGCGATGCGGGGCCAGTTGCCGAGTTTCAGGTCGCCCATCAGGCGCCCCCCCCCAGCGAGGCGAGGCGGCGATACGCGCTCGCGGCGAAGTCCATCGACAATTTCTTCGGCATGGGCTGGATATCCATCATCGGGAGCGGCGGGCGCCCGCCGCCATTGGCGCCGCTGGCGCTCGCCATCTGCATGCGCCAGCCGGAGGTCGGAGCGGGCAGGCCGGGCATCATGCCGGCGCCGCCATCGGCTTCGAGCTTGGCGCGGAAGAATTCGCGGATTTCACCGAGGCTGCGCATACTGCCGTCGGCGTTGTAGAAGACCGGGCGGTTGGCTGCTGCGGCGTCGGGCAACATCGTCGCGCCGGGCTGGTCGGGATTGTCGCTCCACGCGCCGAGGAAGCGGGCGGCGCCCGCGCTCCCCAGAAAATGCGCAAGATACAGGTCGACCGGCTCGGCGGCGCGCCCGGTGCGGCTTTCGATATAGTCCTGATTGTCGGAGGTCAGTGCCGCCGCCATGTTCGACGCGGCAACAGGGTCGTCGCGCAGACCGAGGATCTGGTCGCGCAGCATCGGGTCGGCAATGCTGAACCGCCCCGATGCATCCTTACCGATCGCATTCGCGGCCCAGCCGAGCCCATGGTTGGCGCCGTGGCGATGCAAAGTCGCGAGCCAGGTCTGCCTGGTGAACTGGTACAGCCCGCGCGCCGACGAGGTCGGTGCCTTGGCGGTCGGGTTGAAACGGCTTTCAACCCGCGCGACATCGACCAGATAGTCGAAATCGACCCCGGTTCGCGCCGATGCATTCTGCACGGCATCCAGTACGGGAACGGCGCCGGGCGCCCCGGAAACAGGAGCAGGTGTCGCAGAAGGGTTGATCAGGTTCATGCCTTGGGTTCCGCTCTTTCAGGGAACCAAAAGCAATCATCGTGCCATTTTCCGGAAGCTGGCCGGAAAATACGGTTTGTCAGTAGGTTAAGGCGAGCCCTCGAGGCCGGGTGCCGCGGATCGCATGGTTCATGTCAATCCTCTGACGCGTCCAGTCCTTGAGCAGGTTGATCCGCATCGCGGCGGCTTCGAGCTGCGCCAGCGTCCGGGTGATCAGCGTCCGCGCCTCGGCTTCGCTGCCCGCCGGGATCGCGGCGCCGCGAAACAGGATCACCGCCGTCGCCAGTTCCTCGGTCGCGGCGATGATCGCGCCGGCGTCCTGCCCGTCGAGCGCGCCGACCAGCAGGTCGAGCTTGGCCTGGACATCCTCGATCGGCATTATTCGGTGCGCCCTTGTGCATAGTTCAGCATCGCGAGCGCGATCGTCGCCGCGTCGACGCGGTAGCCGCCCTGGTTGATGGCGGTGCGCAGCGAGGCGACGCGTGCGCTGTCCACCGGCGGCGGCATCGATGCGAGGTCGCTCGCGATGCGGATCAGGCTGGCGCCCGCCAGCGCGTCCGGCGCGGCCGTGCGAAGCGGCGTCGCGCCAGCCGCAAGCGTGCTGTCTGCGATCTTGCGCACGGGGGCCGTGCGGCTGACGCCGCCCACCTGTCCGATCTTGCCGTCACTCGACATAGCTGCCTCCATCTGCCCCGCCCGAACGAACGGCGGATGCGTCTCACAAGGCTTTAACGGACGGCGCGTCCGGAGATTAAGGGGTGGTTACCGAAAAAATGAAAAAAGAAACCCGGCGTGTCGGAATGCCGACGCAGCCGGGCCAGTGGGGCTTGGTCGTGTGAAGCGTGTCAGTCGGTCATCCGCGCGCGGCCGGGGCCCGTGACGATTGCGCTCAACATGTTTTTCGCGTCATTGCCGCGCAGCGCGATCGTCTCGCCAAGGCGGCCGTCCTGCGTCGCGATGGCCGAATAGCTGACCGTGAAAGTCTCGCTTTCGATTGTCACGCGGACATTGTCGCCGCGGCGGACGACGGGTGCCGTCGCCGCGGGGGCGGCAAAGCCTGCTTGCATGGGCGCCGCGCCCGCCGGACCGGTGAGCGGGACGCGCAGGCGCCATCCGAGCGGCGCACAGCGGACGGCGAGCGTCTGAACGTCGAGCGCGGTGACGGCCGGCTGTTCGGGGCAGCGCGCAAGCTTGATGCGGCGATCGATCGGCACGGCGGCGCGGCCCATCGCATTGGCGACGGCCTGTGCCATCGCGTCGATGGGCTGCCAGTCCTGCATCGCCTGCTGTGCTTGGGCAGCGGGAAGTGCGGTCAGGCTTGCGGCAAGGCAGGCGACGATCATGCGGGTCATGGCGACAATCCTTGTTGGTCCAAAATTCCACGGAATCGAACTGCAGGATGCGTGCCAGTCGGGGTTTCCCGCGGAATTCCGTGTGGTGGCACAGCGCCACGTCAATCTTTTGACGAGCTGCCGTCCGGGGCCGCGGCGGATGATCGAGCGACCGGCGCATATATTTGAAAAACAAAGATAAATAGATTTTGGCACGGCGATTGCATCATGCCTTGGTGTTATTCCGCGTGCCCGCGCCGGCCGGCCAGCCCGTCCACCGCGGCAAGCAAGGGAAGATGATGATGGCAACCGAGAAGCTCTTTGGCCTGCACGCGACGGCGCTCCAGCTGCGCAGCCAGCGCATGATGATGCTCGCGTCGAACATCGCCAACGCCGCCACGCCCAACTACAAGGCGCGCGACCTCGACTTTTCGAAGGCGCTCGACCTTGCAAGCCAGGGCGCCTCGACCGAAGGCGCGATCGCCTATCGCGTGCCCGTCCAGCCCTCGCTCGACGGCAACACCGTCGAGATGGCGACCGAACAGACCGCTTTCGCCGAGAATGCGCTCGCCTATCGCTCGAGCCTCTCCTTCCTCCAGGGCCGCGTCAACACGCTGACGCGTGCGATCAAGGGCGAATGACGATGAGCAATTTCTCGGTCTTCGATATTTCGGGCCGCGCGATGTCGGCGCAGCTCGTTCGCCTCAACACCACTGCCTCGAACCTCGCCAACGCGGGGACGGTCGCGGGCAGCGAGAAGGAAGCCTTCCGCTCGCTGAAACCCGTGTTCCGCACCGTGATGGACGCGCAGGGCCGCGCGACCGTGCAGGTCGACCAGGTCACGACGGGCAAGATGGCGCCCTCGAAGCGCCATGATCCGTCGAACCCGCTCGCCGACAAGGACGGCAATGTGTGGGAGGCGGCGGTCGATAGCGCCGCCGAGCTGGTCGAGATGGTCGAGACGGCGCGCCAGTATCAGAACAATGTCCAGGTCCTCGAAACCGCAAAGGGCCTGATCAACGAAACGCTGCGGTTGGGACAATAATCATGGCCGTCGATTCCATTGGTACACAGTATCAGAACTACTCGCCGACGCAGCTCAAGGGCCAGCAGCTCGACCAGAAGGACTTCCTGCGTCTGATGACGGCGCAGCTGTCGCAGCAGGATCCGTTCAACCCGGTCGATAACCAACAGATGGTTGCGCAGATGGCGCAATTCTCGAGCCTTGCCGGGGTCAGCGAGACCAACACGGTGCTGAAGAGCATTTCCGAACAGCTCGCGGCACAGACCGCGCTGCTCAAGGACATCAAGGCCGCCCAGACACCCCCGGCGACGCCGCCGGCCACTCCGACCACCTAATCATTTCGCAGGAAGGATAAGTCCATGTCGTTCTATACTTCGCTTTCGGGCCTCAAGGGCGCCCAGACCGACATGTCGGTCATCTCGAACAATATCGCCAACGCCAACTCGATCGGCTTCAAGCGCAGCAAGGCGCAATTCGGTGACATCTTCGCCTCGTCGCCGACGCAGTCGTCGAAAACCGTCGCGGGCCAGGGCCAGCGCCTGATCGGGATCACCCAGCAGTTCACCCAGGGGTCGTACGAGACGAGCGAAAAGACGCTCGACCTCGCGATCGTCGGCGAGGGGCTGTTCATCGTCAAGGGCGAGCCGCCGCGCAACCAGGTCACCTATACGCGGAACGGCGCTTTCTCGCCGCTGCCCGATGGCACCGTCATCGATTCGACCGGCCAGAAACTCCAGTTGCTTCCCGTCGATGCTGCGGGCAACGTCACCGACCGCACGCTCGCCGGCGCTTATGACTTCGTTCTGCCCGATGGTGCACCGAGCGATCCGACGGCCTCGCTGATCAACGTCTCGGTCGACCTCGACGGCCTCGTCACGGCGACCTTTGCGAACGGCGAAGACCAGGTGCTCGGCAAGGTCGCGATGGCGACTTTTCCCGCGATGGAGGGCCTGCGCCCCATCGGTGATGCGCATTGGCAGTCCACCGGCGAAAGCGGACCGCCGACGATCGATGCCGCGACCAACGGCCCGATGGGCACGATCCGCTCGGGGACGCTCGAACGCTCGAACGTCGATATCACCGAGGAGCTAGTGATGCTGATCGCCGCGCAGCGCAACTTCCAGGCGAACGCCAAGGCGATCGAGGGCGCTTCGACGCTGACCCAGACCGTCATCAACATGCGCACGTAAGACGCGCGACTGACCGCCTGCCGGGAGTATCCAGATGGACCGCCTCATCTACACCAGCCTGACCGCGATGCGGGGCAGCATGGCCCGGCAGACGGCGATCGCGAACAATCTCGCCAACGCCCAGACCCCGGGTTTCCGCGCCGACATGGCCGAGGCCCAGTCGCTGTGGCTGAAAGGCGAGGGGTTCGATACGCGCGCCGTCGCCTCGGAAGAGGTGCTCGGCGCCGATATGAAGGCGGGGACGATCACCCAGACCGGCCGCGATCTCGATGTCGCGGTACAGGGCGATGCGCTGCTCGTCGTTCAGGCGAAAAATGGCGAGGAAGCCTATACCCGCCGCGGCGACCTGCAGCTGTCGCCGAGCGGCCTTCTGACGACCGGCGACGGCAGCCCGGTACAGGGCGCGCAGGGGCCGATCACGATCCCGCCCGCCGACTCGATCAGCATCGATGCCGAGGGCCGGATCTGGGTCGTGCCGAACGGTGGCGACCCGCAGAATCCGCAGGAGGTCGACCGGCTGCGGCTCGCGACCCCGGCGGGTTCGGATGTCGTCAAGGGGATCGACGGGCTGTTCCGCGTGAAGGGAGGCGGGATTCTTCCCGACGACCCCGAGGCACGGCTCGTCACCCGCTCGATCGAAGGGTCGAACGTCGCCGCCACCACTGCGCTCGTCGAGATGATCGAGGCGAGCCGGAGCTGGGATACGCAGCTCAAGATGATCACCGACGCGCGCGACATGGACAGCGCGACGGCCAATCTGATGCAGCTGCCCCGTTAAGATGCAGTTGCCCCGTTAAGGAGAACAAAGATGAGCTTCGGTGCCCTTCACGTCGCGCGGACCGGTCTGGATGCCCAGGGCTTCCGGATGCAGGTGATCGCGAACAACCTCGCCAACGTCAACACGACGGGCTTCAAGCGCGACCGCGCGAGCTTCGAGACGCTGAGCTATCAGATGATGACGCAGCCGGGTGCGCCGTCGACAGCGGAAAACCGCTATGCGACCGGCCTCAACCTCGGCACCGGTGTCGCGCTCAGCGGCACCGCGCGCATCGATACGCAGGGCACGTTCGCGACGACCGGCAACGGCCTCGACGTTGCGATCGACGGTGCCGGCTATTTTCAGGTGCAGATGCCCGACGGGCGCATCGGCTACACCCGCGCCGGCAACTTCGGCCGCTCGCCCGACGGCACGATCGTGACCTCGGACGGCAAGCCGCTCCAGCCGCAAATCCAGATCCCCGAGGATGCGTCGAGCATCACCATCGGCGCCGACGGCACCGTGTCGGCGAGCGTGCCGGGACAGGAGGGCGCGACCGAGCTCGGCCGCATCGAGATCGCGCGCTTCTCCAACCCCGCGGGGCTGCAGGCGATCGGCAACAACCTGCTCGTCGAGACGCAGGCCTCGGGCGCGCCGCTCGTCGGCGGCGCCGGCGAGGAAGGCCGTGGCTCGCTGCGCGGCGGGATGCTCGAAGGATCGAACGTCAATGTCGTCGAGGAACTCGTCGACATGATCGAGACGCAGCGCGCCTATGAGGTCAATTCGAAGATGATCTCGGCCACCGACGAGATGATGAAAAATGCCGCGCAGACTCTCTAAACTCGGCCTGATCGCCTTGGCGCTTGTGGCGGCTCCGGCGGCCGCGAAGGACAAGGTCGCGCCCGACGCCTTTTCGGTGTCGATGCCCCCGCCGCCGCCCGCGCCGCCGTCGAATGGCGCGATCTTCCAGAGCGGTTACACCCCGCTCACCTCGGGCGGACGCGCCGGGCAGGTCGGCGACATCATCACGATCCAGCTCGTCGAGCGCACCGCAGCGACGAAAAGCAACGCCGCCAACACCCAGCGCGACGGCAGCATCGGCCTGACGCCGCCCGCGACCGGCCCGTTCTCGCTGTTCGACCCGAGCGATGTCGGCGCGAGCGGCACACAGCAGTTCAAGGGCAAGGGCGACGCGTCGCAGTCGAACGCGCTGTCGGGCGAGGTCAGCGTGACCGTCGCCGCTGTCTATCCGAACGGCACCATGCTGGTGAAGGGCGAGAAATTGCTGACGCTCAACCGCGGCGACGAACGTGTGCAGATTTCGGGCATCGTCCGCGCGATCGACATCAGTCCCGACAACCGCGTCCTGTCGACGCGCGTCGCCAATGCCAACATCCGCTACGTGGGCAAGGGCGAGATCGCGCGCGCCAGCAAGCAAGGCTGGCTGCAGCGCTTCTTCTCGATCATCAGCCCGTTCTGAAAGAGGATAATCCAGTGACCAGGCGTCCGACCCTCATCACTTTCTTCCTGCTGCTTCTGGCGAGCCTTGGCTTTTCCGCGCCGGCGCAGGCCGAACGGATCAAGGATATGGGCCAGTTCCAGGGCCTGCGCGCGAACCAGCTCACCGGTTACGGCATCGTCGTCGGCCTCGCGGGGACGGGCGACGACAGCCTCGACTATTCGACGCTGGGGATGAAGGGCGCGGTCTCGCGCTTCGGCCTGACGCTGCCCGCCGGGGTCAACCCGGCGCTCAAGAATGCCGCGGCGGTGATGATCACCGCCGAGCTGCCCGCTTTCTCGAAACCCGGCCAGCGCCTCGACATCACGGTGTCGGCGATCGGCAAGGCGAAAAGTCTGCGCGGCGGCACGCTGGTGCTCGCGCCGCTCTATGGCGCCGACGGCCAGATCTATGCGATGGCGCAGGGCAATCTCGTCATCGGCGGGCTCGGCGTCGATGCCGCCGACGGATCGAAGCTGACGGTCAATGTGCCGTCGAGCGGCCGCATCGCCGGCGGCGCGACGGTCGAACGCGCGGTCGATACAGGGTTCACCGCGACCGACCAGCTGACCTTCAACCTCCACCAGTTCGACGCGACCAATGCAAAGCGCGTCACCGACGCGATCAATCAGGCGCTGCCGGGCTCGGCCGTCATGATCGACGGCGCCAGCATCGCGATCCGCGCCTCGGGTGGCGGCGACGAGCGGATGCGTCTGATGTCCCGAATCGAGAATCTCGACGTAATCCGCGCCGAACCGCCCGCGAAAGTCATTGTTAATGCCCGCACCGGAACGGTCGTTATTAACGGCGCGGTTCGCGTGGGGACCGCGGCGGTGACGCAGGGCAAGCTGACCGTCTCGATCAAGGAATCGTCGACGGTGGTGCAGCCCGCGCCGTTCAGCCGCGGCGAGACCGCGATCGAGCCGTCGAGCGAAATCGGCGTCGACCAGGAGTATCGCCCGGTGATGATGATCAAGCCCACGGCTTCGCTTTCGCAGCTCGTCGATGCGATCAACCGCATGGGCGTCCCTCCCGGCGACCTTGTCGCCATCCTCGAAGCGCTGAGCCAGGCCGGCGCGCTGACTGCGGAACTGGTGATCATATGACGACGCCCATTTCCTCCACCCGTGCGCCGACGCCCACGCCCGCTGCGGCCGGCGGCGGCGACGGCGGGCTGCGCAAGGCGGCCGAGGCTTTTGAGGCCGTGATCCTGCGCCAGCTGATGGCGTCGATGCGGCAGGCGAAGCTTGCCGACGACATTTTCGGGTCGAGCGCGACCGACAATTTCCGCGAGATGGCCGACGCCAAGACCGCCGATGCGATGGCGGCGCTTCGCCAGTTCGGCATCGCCGACATGGTCGAGCGTCAGTTCCGCGGTCTCGGCGGCGGTCCGACGTCGCTTGGCGGAGGCGTCCAATGAGCGACCTTCTCAGCATCGGCTATACGGGGCTGCGCGCCTATTCGAAGGCGCTCTCGATGGTCGGCGACAATATCGCCAACGCCCAGACGCCGGGCTATGCGCGGCGGCGGCTCGAGCTCGGCGAGGTGCCTGCGGGCAGCAACATGGTGCTCTACAGCGGGTCGGTCACCCCGGGCGGGGTCAATATCAAGGGCGTGGTGCGCTCGGTTGACCAGTGGCTGATCGAGGATGCACGCATCTCGGGCGGCGATTCGGAGCGAGCGGCGACCAAGCTCGATTGGATGAACCGCGTCGAGGGGGCACTGAGCGACGACACCAACGGCATCAAGACCGCACTCAACAAGCTTTACACGACAGCCGACCTGCTGACCGCCGATCCGTCGAACAAGACGCTGCGCAGCCAGTTCCTGCAGGCGGTCGACGACGTCGCATCGGGTTTCCGCACGGCGGCCGGCCAGCTGTCGGGTCTTTCCGACGGCGTTTCGGGCGCGGCAGCAGCCGGTGTCGACAAGTTCAATGCCAATCTGACCGCGCTCGAACAGATCAACGTCGGGCTGCGCAAGGCGCGGCCGGGCTCGACCAACGAGGCGGCGCTGCTCGACGAGCGCGACCGGCTGCTCGACCAGCTGTCATCGCAGGCGGGGGTCAGCGCGACGTTCGACACGCACGGCGCGGTGACGCTGCGCGTCGCGGGCAGCGGCGACCTGCTCGTCGGCGGCGGTGTAGTCACCCCGATCGCGGTCACGACGGCGGCGGACGGGCGCCTTTCCTATTCGGTCGGCGGTTCGCCCTTCGCGACCGCCACCGGCGAGCTTGCCGGGTTCGCGCAGGCGTCCGACCATGTCGCCGATCAGCGCGCCGGGCTCGACACGATGGCGGCGCAGTTCGCGAGCCAGCTCAACGCGGCGCACCAGGCCGGCATCGACGCGAACGGCGCGGGCGGGCAGCCGCTTTTCACCGGCACCAGCGCTGCGACGCTCACTGCAACGACCCTTACGCCGGAACAGGTTGCCGCAGCGAATGCGACGAGCACCAACGGCAATATGCTGGCGTTCGGCACGATGCGCGGCGCGACCGGACCCGAGACGGTCTGGTCGGGGCATATGGCGACGCAGGCGCAGGCGACCGCTTCGGCGCGCGCGCAGGATGCGGCGGCGGCGACGCGCGCCGACGCGGCCGCCGCAGCACGCGACAATGTCAGCCAGGTAGACCTCGACAAGGAAGCGTCGGAGCTGATCCGTTTCCAACAGGCCTATTCGGCCGCGGCACGCACGATCCAGGTCGCGCGCGAGACGATGCAGACGCTGCTGAGCTCGATTTAAGGGGGCGGACAAGATGATTAACGCCGTTGGCAACAAGATGACCCGCGAAATCGCCCGCCAGGGCAAGCTCGCCGAGGCGCTCGAACGGACGCAGATCCAGATCTCGACCGGCAAGCGGCTCCAGCGCATGTCCGACGATCCCGTCGCCGCGCGCCGCATCCAGACGATCGGCACGACGCAGGCGAGCATGGCGAGCTGGGCGGCGAATATCAAATCGGCCGAAGCGCAGACCGCGCAGGCCGACGGCGTGCTCCAGTCGGTCAGCGGACTGCTGACACGCGCGCGGGAGTTGACGCTTTCGGCCTCGACCGACACGCTGGCGCCCGCCGACCGGGCGACGATCGCCGCCGAGCTGAACGCGATCGCCGACGAAATCGACGGGCTGGCGGCAACGCGCGATTCGAACGGCGAACCGCTGTTCGCCTCCGGGAACGCGCGCGTCATCCGGTTCGATTCGGACGTCAGCTTCGCGGCGGTGCCGTCGGCAGCCGATGTCTTCGTCATCGGCGGCAACAGCCTGTCGACCAGCCTCCGCGACGTCGCGACCGCGGTCGGAGCCGGGAACAAGCCCGCGATGACCGCCGGTCTCGACACGCTGACCGCCGCAATCGATCATGTCGCCAACCAGAATGCCGTCATCGGCCTCGCCGCCGGGCGGCTCGAACGGATCGGCGAAGGGCTTGCGGCGCGGGGGATCGAGATCGCGGACGAACGCAAGTCGGTCGAGGACACCGATCTCGAGAGCGCGATCGCGCTTCTCAACGCCC
The DNA here is from genome assembly GCF_949769155.1 of Sphingopyxis sp. Geo48. Lineage (NCBI taxonomy): Bacteria > Pseudomonadati > Pseudomonadota > Alphaproteobacteria > Sphingomonadales > Sphingopyxidaceae > Sphingopyxis > Sphingopyxis sp. Geo48. The sequence continues at coordinate 241,061 of NZ_CATKPA010000003.1, forward strand.
AGGATCTGACGCTCAGCGCCGCGCAGGCCGCCTTCGCCAAGATCAACCGGCAGACAATGTTCGATCTTTTGAACTGAGCGGTCTCAATTTCTCCGGCCGGCTGCCGTTAAGCTTAATAGACGTCCCCTGAATTTTCCGGGCTGCCAGCCCGAACGGAGTTGAGCGCGCATGTTTCCCGTCGTCGGCATCGTCGTACTGATCCTGCTGGTCTTCGGGGGCTTTGCGTTGACGGGCGGCAACCTCGGCCCAGTCATGCACGCACTACCCCACGAAATGCTCATCATCGGCGGTGCCGCGGTCGGCTCGCTGATCATCGGCAATTCGGGTGCCGAGCTGAAAGCGCTCGGCGGCGGTCTTGGTGCTGTGTTCAAGGGCCCGAAATACAAGAAGCAGGACTATCTCGACGTCATCCTGCTCGTCTCGACGCTCATGAAGATGATGCGGACCGAGGGGCCGGTCGCGGTCGAGCCGCACATCGAGGATCCCAAGTCTTCGCCGCTCTTCCAGCAGTATCCCAGGCTTCTGAAGGACGACACGCTCGTCCATCTGATCTGCGACACGCTGCGCCTCGTCGTCGTGTCGTCGGGTACGCTCGATCCGCACGCGGTCGAGGATGTCATGGACAATGCGCTGAAGAGCCATCGCCACCATGCGCTGAAGCCCGCCGAAGGGCTGCAGGGCCTCGCCGACGCGCTGCCCGCGCTCGGCATCGTCGCCGCAGTGCTTGGCGTTGTGAAGACGATGGGTTCGATCGACAAGCCGCCGGCGATCCTCGGCGGCATGATCGGATCGGCGCTCGTCGGCACCTTCCTCGGCGTACTCTTGGCCTATGGTCTCGTCGGCCCGTTCGCGAACCGCGCCAAGGCGGTGATCGAAAGCGACGCCGCCATCTACCACACGGTGAAGCAGCTCATCATCGCGTCGCTCCACGGCCATCCGCAGCCGCTGGTGATCGAGGCGGCGCGCTCGGGTGTCGATCACCATAACCAGCCGAGCTTTGCCGAAGTCTTCGACGGAATGCGAGGGCGGTAGTGGCTGCGCGTCCCAACCTCGTCCGGCCGATCATCGTCAAGAAGGTGATCGAGGAAGCCCATGGCGGCCACCACGGCGGCGCGTGGAAGGTCGCCTATGCCGACTTCGTGACCGCGATGATGGCCTTCTTCCTGCTGATGTGGCTGCTCGGCGCGACGACCGAGAAGCAGCGCAAGGCGCTCGCCGACTATTTCGCGCCGACGATCGTCAAGACCAAGCAGGAGAGCGCCGGCGGCGCAAGCCTGTTCGGCGGCGATTCGATCGTCTCGGCCGACCGCTATCCGCACCGCGCGGGCCAGACGGGCACGCGCTCGCTGACCATCCCCAAGGACGCGGTCGGCGGCCCGAAGGAAGCGGCGGGGCGCGAGCGCGAGAAGGAAAAATTCGCGCAGGTCGCGAAATCGATGATGGAGCGGGTCCAGAAGAAGGGCGAGCTCAAGCGCCTGGCGCGCAACCTGCGCTTCACCGTGACGACCGAGGGGATGCGCATCGACGTCGTCGACGATGCCGACTTCTCGATGTTCGCAATGGGCACCAGCCAGTTGACGCCCGCCGGCGCGAAGCTGTTCAGCGAGATCGCCAAGCCGATTGCCGAGACCCCGAACCGGGTGATGATCCGCGGCCATACCGATGCCGCGCCCTGGTCGGCGAAAACGGGCATGAACAACTGGCGCCTGTCGGTTGACCGCGCCGAGGTGGTTCGCAACTTCCTGGAGTATCGGGGGGTCGACGGCAGCCGCTACGCGCGCATCGAAGGAGTCGCCGATCGCGAGCCCTATAACCCTGTCGACCGGCTCGATCCGCGCAACCGTCGCATCTCGATCACCCTCGGCTGGCGGGTCGGGGACGAGAAATAGAGCCAATCTGGCAGCATTGGAATTCGTAAACATCCAAATTGCGCCAACATCGCTGCCAATATGGCAATAATGCTTTATTTTCAATGGCTTGTGTTAATTTGGATAATCATTCGTTTACCATTTTCCTCAATTTCTGTCTCCATCAAGAGGGCGCCGAATGGGGGGCGCGGTGGAGACGAAAATGACCGTGGGGCAGACTGTTGGACAGAATGGGGAGGATCGCTCGGCGCTTGAGGCGCTGATCATCGGGCACAGCCCGGCGGTGGTCCAGCTTCGCGAAATGATCCGGCGGGTCGCCCGCTCCAATGCATCGGTCATGCTCTGCGGCCCCTCGGGCTCGGGCAAGGAACTGGTCGCCCGCGCGATCCACGATGAAGGCGTCCGTTCGGGCAGGGCCTTCTCGGCGATCAACTGCGGCGCCATTCCCGCCGACCTCATCGAATCCGAGCTGTTCGGGCATGAAAAGGGCAGCTTCACCGGCGCCCACGCCCGCCGCATCGGGCATTTCGAAGCCAGCGAGGGCGGTACGCTCTTCCTCGACGAAATCGGCGACATGCGCTTCGACATGCAGGTCAAACTTCTCCGCGTGCTCGAAGACCGGACGATCGTCCGCGTCGGCAGCAGCGAGATGAAGAAGGTCGACGTCCGCGTCATTTCGGCGACCCACCAGGATATGGGCACTGCGATTGCAGACGGCCGCTTCCGGGAGGATCTTTTCTTCCGCCTCGGCGTCGTTGTCCTGCAGGTTCCGAGCCTCGCGGCGCGGGTCGAGGACATTCCGGCGCTGATCCGCCATTTCCAGCGCAACATGCCCGGCGAAACCAAATGCCGCTATGATGACGCTTCGCTCGCGGTGCTGATGCAGCATCGTTGGCCGGGCAATGTCCGCGAACTCAGGAACTTCGTCGAGCGCGCCAGCGTGCTCTATGGCGGCGAAACGCTCGGCGCCGACGATGTCGCCATCCTGTTGAACCCGACCGCGGCTTTCGCGCCGCGTCCCGCCGCTCCCGTCACCGCAACCAGCGGCGACGAACAGTCGGCACCGATGCCCTTCGCCAAAACGCCGGCTCCGGGCCGCCCGATCGACCTTAAGCGCGAAATCGAAAGCATCGAGCTCGAACAGATCCACAATGCGCTCGACCTCGCCGACGGCATCATCTCGGAGGCCGCACGCCTCCTGACCCTCAAGCGCACGACGCTGATCGAGAAGATGCGCAAATATGGAGTTCAGCAGCAGGCCGCCTGATAACTACCCCACCAGTTTCGGCGCCGCTGAATTCGGCACCGGCCGCACTCCTCCCTCTGACGCCTGTCCCCACCTTTGGCGGCAGCAGGGAAGCGGCCGGTGCCGAACCCTTTTCAGGGTCGAGAGACATTACTGGCGCAGCTGACGCCAGGCCGAGCTGACGGTGACGATGCCCTTGAGCAGCTCGTCGAGCTCTTCGGCATCGTTCGCGGCGACGGCATTGTCGAGCTTGCGCCGCATACTGCGATAGACGCGGGCGAGTGCCTCGGCGACGTCGCCGCCATTCTCGTGATCGAGCCCGACGTCGAGGCCGATCAGGATCGCGCGGGCGCGGTGCGCGGGTTCGGTCGCCGACACGCGCTGCCCCTGGCGCACCATCGCCGCGAGTACGCCCACCGCCGTCTCCAGCTCGTCATAGAGCATGGTCACGAGTTCGATCGGGTCTGCCGCGTTTGCCCGGCTTTCGTTCTGCAGGCGGCGATAGAGTCCGGTCGCGCGGACGGTCGAGGCGGTGGCGGTCGTCATCGGTACCATCAATCGTTATTGGAATTGGACCACAGCTTGATCTGCTGCTCGAGATAGGCCTGCGTCGCCTTGAAGGCGTTCAGCTTGACGTCGAGCTGCGAATATTGCTTCTCGAGCCGTGCCTTGTACGCCGCTTCGCGCGTCTCGACCTTTTCGAGTTCCTTCGACAGCGAGGTGCCCTTGTCGGCCAGCGATTTCTCGAGCCGGCCGATCGCGCCGTCGGTCGCCACCGCCTTGTCGCGGATTGCGTCGAGCGCGCCCGCGATGCCCGGGTCGCTGACCGGATTGTGCGTGCCGTCGCGAAGGGGATTGAACAACCCCTCGACCGCGCCGGCGTCCGACGCCAGCACCGCGTCGAGCTTGACCTTGTCGAGCGTCAGCGTCCCGTCTTTCGTGGTCGAGACGCCGATGTCGGAGAGCTGGTTGATGCTGCCATGGCTGGTGAGCACCTTGGTGACGAGCGTATTGAGCTCGCGTTCGAGCTCGCGCAGGCCCGTCGTTGCCCCCGATAGTTTCGACGCCGCCTGCAGGCTTTTCTTGAGCTGGTTATAGACGTCGACGAAGTCGCCAACGGTCTGCTTGATCAGATCGAGCGGGCGGCTCGCCCCAAGGTCGACCGGTTGACCGGGAGCGGCTTTCTTGAGCGTCAGCGATATGCCGGGCACGACGTCGTCGATCGTGTTCGACGCGCGGCTGAAGGCGACGCCGTCGAGCGTGAATTCGGCGTTCGCGGCGGTCTGGCCGACCGAGAGGCCGCCATTGGTCGCAAAGGCGCCAAGCCCCGGATCGGCGCCGCCGTCGGCGGTGAGCGTGAAGGCGTTGGCGGCGCCCGTCGCGCCTTTCAGGATCAGGCGGCTGCCGCCCTGGTCGGAGATGATCGACGCGGTCACGCCGGCGCCGCTGGCGTTGATCGCGGTGGCGAGCCCCTCGAGGCTGTTGTTCGTCGCGCCGACGGTGATCGTCTTTGCAACCCCGTTGACGGTCAGGGTCATCGTGCCGGTGCCGATCGCTGCCGTCTTGTCGGCGACGACGCCCGAATAGCTGCTCTGGGCGCGGGCAAGGCTGTTGACGACAATCGTTGCGGCGAATTTGTCGGCCTGCAGGCCCGCGCGGGCGGTTGCGGAGAGGACGCTCTCGTCCGACACTGTCGGCTTGCTCCGCAGCGACCCGTCGGAAATCATCTGTTCAAGCGAATCGGCAAAGCCGACAAGATCCGACCGCGCCTGCGATACCGCGCTGATCCGCGCCGTGTTGGCGGTGATCAGGCCGCCTAGACGCGCGACCTTCGGCTCGCGCGATGCCGACGACAGGTCGCTGACCAGCTTTGCGATGTCAATTCCCGACCCGGCGCCGAGCGAAGAGGCGATCGATGTAACCATGACGAATATCCTTCGAGCTTCTTAACGGCCGGAATTCCGGTGTCTTAAGCGCCGAAGGATCAATTTTGTCGGCGGCCTTCGGGGTCGAAGCGGTGCGACGGCGGCACATCGACCGATGGCTTCGAGAGCCCTTCGGCGACCGCGCGTTCGAGCTGGAAGACGAAGGCGAGGACGGTCGCGACCGCGACGAACAATTCCTCGGGGATCGCCCGCCCGGCGCGCGCGGTGAAGTAGATCGCGCGGGTCAGCGCCGGATATTCGAGGATTGGCACACGGGCGCCGCGCGCCAGTTCGCGGATCGACAGCGCGACGTCGCCGCGGCCGCGCGCGACCACCACCGGCGCGGCATCCTGGCCGGGCCGATAGCGGAGCGCGACCGAGAAATGGGTCGGGTTGGTCAGGACGACGGTCGCTTCGGCCACCGCTTTGCGCGCCGACCCGCTCAGGATTTCGTGCTGCCGCTGGCGCTGCGCCTGCTTGAGCTCGGGAGCGCCGTCGGATTCGCGCATCTCCTGCTTCACCTCCTGCTTGCTCATCATCAGGCGGCGGCTGCGCTGATACCATTGCGCGGGGACGTCGATCAGCGCGATGACGACGAGGCCGCCCGCCATTGCGAGCATCGCATGGCCGACCGACTTGCCCGCCAGCCCGATCGCGCCGTTGAGGTCGGCCTGCGCCATCGACATGATCGCGGGCAGGCTGTTCGCGACGAGCCAATAGCCGATCGTGCCGAGCAGCAGCACCTTGGCGAGCGATTTGACCAGTTCGATCAGGCCTTGCGGACCGAAGATGCGCTTGATTCCCGAAAGCGGGTTCATCCGGTTGCCCTTGAAGGCGATCGCCTTGCCACGCCAACCGAGCGAACCGAGCATCGCCGGGGCGGCGACACTCGCGACGAGCGCAAGCGCGAAGAGGCTCGAAAGCGGCAACAGGATCTCGACGCCGTTGCGCATCAGCGCCTCGCCGGGCGCGAAATGCGCGACGTCGTCGGCGCCCAGCGTCAGCCCGCGCTTCAACAGCTCGCCCGCCGACTGGACGAGCCAGCCGCCCGCGGCGAACAGCCATCCGGCGCCCGCGAGCATCATCAGCGCGGTCGCGAGCTCCTTCGACATCAGCACATCGCCTTCGCGCGCCGAATCGGCGAGCTTCTTGGCGGTTGGCTGTTCGGTCTTCTGGTCGCGTTCGGTCGTTCCCGCCATGGCTCAGCGCCCCGCCGCGAGGACGCGCGCCATGTCGAGCGCGTCAGACAGGAAACGGGCGATCGCCTCGGCCATTGCTGGGGTCGCGATCCCGAGCAGGATGACGCCGGCGAGCAAAGTCGCGGGCAGGCCGACCGCGAACAGGTTCATCGCGGGTGCCGATCGTCCGATCACGCCCATGATCATCTGGACGAGCACGAGCACGAAGCCGACCGGCAACGCGATCGTCAGCCCGGCGGCGAACATCAGGCTCGCAAAGCGCAGCAACCCGCCAATCGCGGAGAAGGACGGAAAGGCGTTGCCGGGGGGCAGCGCATTATAGCTGTCGACGATGATCTGGATCAGCAGCAGATGCCCGTCGGCGGCAAGGAAGAGCGCGGTCGCGAGCATCGAGAGAAATTGCCCGACGACGCTGCTCGACGTGCCGCTCAGCGGATCGACCATCGATGCGAAGCCGAGGCCCATCGTGTTGCTGATCGTTTCGCCCGCGAGCAGCGCGGCGGCGAGCCCCATCTGGAGCACGAAACCGATCGCGAGGCCGATCACGACCTCGCCGACGATCATCAGGAAACCGGGGACCGAGACAATGCCTTCGGGCGGCAGCGTCATCCCCGACGCGGCAACGGCGGGAACCCCGACCGCGAGCGCGATGACGAGGCGAAGCTGCACCGGCACATTGGCGGCGCCGAACACCGGCGCGGCGATGAAGGCCGCACCGGGGCGGATCATCCCCAGCATCCAGAGCTGGAGCATCGCTTCGACATTCGGGATTTCGGCCGGGACCATCGGGCGGCCCTAGCGGACCAGATTCGGGATCTCCGCGAACAAGTCGCGGGTGAAATCGGTGAGCAGCACGAGGATGCTGCTGCCGAAGATCGCGAGGCAGATCGCGGTGACGATCAGCTTGGGCACGAAGCTCAACGTCTGTTCGTTGATCGAGGTGGCCGCCTGCACCATACCGAGCAGCACGCCGACGACGAGGATCGGGATGAGGATCGGCGCCGAGGCGAGCGCGAGTACCCAAAGGGATTGCTGCGCAAGTCCGACGAAATAATCGGCTTCCACCGGCTATGTCCCGAAAGAGGAGGCAAGCGAGCCCATGGTCAGCGCCCAGCCGTCGACGAGGACGAAGAGCAACAGCTTGAAGGGCATCGAGATGACTGTCGGCGACAGCATCATCATGCCCAGCGACATCAGCGCCGAGGCGACGATCAGGTCGATGACGAGAAAGGGCAGGAAGATCAGGAAGCCGATCTGGAAGGCGGTCTTGAGCTCGCTGGTGACGAAGGCGGGCAGCAGGATCGAGAAGGGCACGTCCTTCGGGCTCGCATAGGTCGGCGCCTTGGCGATCTTCGCGAACATCATCAGGTCGGACTTGCGCGTCTGGGTCATCATGAAACCGTGCAGCGCGTCGCCCGAGCGGGTGACGGCGGTGCCGATATCGATCTGTTCCTGGCCATAGGGCTCGATCGCGACGCGGTTCACCTCGCTGATCACCGGCTGCATCACGAACAGCGACAGGAAAAGGCTGAGGCCGACGAGTACCTGGTTCGGCGGCGTCTGCTGGAGCCCGAGCGCGTGGCGCAGGATCGACAGCACGATGATGATGCGCGTGAAGCTGGTCATCATCAGGAGCAGCGACGGCAGCACCGTCAGCAGGCTCATCAGGACGAGGATTTGCAGCGACAACGACAGCGGGCGGCCGTTGCCGCCGATTTCGTTGACCGCGCGGGTCAGCCCGCTCGCCTCGGCTTCCTGCGCGAGCGCAGGCGCGGCCGCCGCGAGCAGCGCGATGCCGCCCGCAATCGCGGCACGGCGCAGCCAGCGGGCACGCGGCGTCAATCCCTTGACGGGCGTCTTAGCCGACATGGAAGTCGCCCTGGCTGTTGTCGGCGAGGCGGGTGACATTGCCACGCGAGACCGCGAGCAGAATCTGCTGTCCGGCGAATTCGACGACCGCGAGCTTGGTGCCGGGGCCGAGCGGCAGCACGCCGATCATTTCGACCGGCCGCGCCTGCTTGGCGCCGCCGGGCGTCAACGGCACGCCCATCTGGACGCGTTTCCAGAGCCACAGGCTGCCCCACGCCATGCCGCCGACGAGCGGCAGCAGGATGAGCAGCCGAAGAATATATTCGAACATCAGCCTCTCCGCTCGAATCCCGCGATGCCGCGGTCGGGCGCGACGAGTTCGGCGACCTGAATGCCGTATCGCCCGTCGACGCTGACGATCTCGCCCTTCGCGATCAGCGTGCCATTGGCATAGATGTCGAGGAGTTCGTTCGCGGCGCGGTCGAGTTCGACGACGCTGCCGTCGGAGAGCGCGAGCAGTTCGGCGAGCGTCATCGAGGTCGATCCGACCTCGACCGAGACGCGCAGCGAGACGCCCGCGAGCAGGTCGAAATTGGGCGCGCCGGCGATCGTCCGGCTGTCGCGGCGGTCGGTGCGGCCGGGGGCTTCGCTCATGTCAGTCATGGTCCGATCCCTTTTCGATAGTCTCAATCATGATGGCAGCATTCCCATTGGCTTCCCCGATGCTGCCGGACGCGAAACTGCGGCCGGCGACGGTTACCGGAACATTGCGCGGAATGGTTAACGGAATGATATCGCCGACCTCTAGCGACAATAATTTTACGAGCGGAATCTCGGGGCGCGCGAGCACCGAACGCACCGGAAGACGCACGGTCTTGAGAGCCTTGTTGAGAGTCGCGGTCCATTCGGGGTCGATCGCGGGCGCATCGCGCATCTCGGGCAGAGGGTCGGCGCCGGCGATTCCGCGCAGCGCGGCCTGCGGATAGGCGCAGAGAATGGTGCGGCCCTCGAAAACCCCGCCGCGGAGCGTGAAGCGCTGGACGAGCAGCTCGTCGTCGGCGCGGACCGCCGCAAGCTTTGCAGGATCGCTGGTGACGCAGTCGAGTTCGGGTTCGATCCCGGCTTTCCACGCCGCGGCGAGCTGCATGCCCATGTCGCGGCCGAGGCGCGCGGCGAAACGCTCTTCGGCGTCGGTCAGTTCTTCGCGTTCGCTGCCGAGCTGGCCCTTGCCGCCATAGAAGATATCGACGAGCTGGAGGACGAGCGGGCGCGTCGCGGCGAGCAGCACCGGACCTTTGAGGGGCGGGGCGTGATAGCGCCAGAACAGGCCCGGCGAAACTTCCTGACACCAGTCGGCGAACCGCATCTGCACCGCGGGCGCGCGTTCGACATTGACCGTCGGCGCGCCCAGCGCACGGACAAGATCGCGCAAGCTACGCGCGAACTGGTTGCCGACGCTGTCGAGCACCGGGAAGGCATAGCTGTCCTCCGCCTTGCGGAGCAGCAGCGACGCCTTTGCGTCGGCCGCCAGCTTCGCCGAGGTGTCGACGGGTTTCGGTTCGAGGCTCACTGGATCACCAGGCTCGTGAAATAGACATTGTCGATCCCGCCAAAGCCTTCCTTGTCGCGAAGGACGTCGTTGATCGCATTGGTCAGCTGGCGCTGGAGCTGCTGCTTGCCCTGCGAGGTCGATAGCAGGGCCGGATCCTGTTCGGCGAGCACCATCAGTACCGCCGAACGGATCGGCACCTGCTGGCGCTTGATGTTGCTGATCACCTTGCCGTCGTAGAAGGTCGACAGGCTGATCCCGACCTGCAGGAAGCCCGAGCCGTCGGCGAGGTTGGTCGTGAAGGCATCGGTCATCGGGTAATAGGTGATCTCATATTTGCGCGGATCGACCTTGAAGCGGTCGTTCGGGACCGAGACGGTGCCGACCTTCGGCGCGGGTTCCTTGCCCTCTTCGCCTTCGGCAGCGGCGGCTTCCTCGCCCTCGGTGCGCACGACAAGCTTCGGATAATGATCCTCGGGCTTCGCTTCATGGCCGCCAAGGCCGCCGCCCAGATAGATGCCGGCGCCCGCGCCCGCGCTGATCAGCGCGGTGCCGCCGATGCCAAGCATCAGCAGTTTTTTCATCTTGCCGCCCTTTTTGGGTTCGGCGCCCTCAGGGGCTTTTTCCTTGCTCATGGTCAGGTCCTTCCTGGTCAGGCAAAGCGGCCGCGGTGGCCCGCGGTGCGTTCGTCGGTTTCGCTGTCGTGCCGCTCGGCGGCGGTTTCGATGAGGTGGCTCGCATCAGGGGCGGGGCCGCGGCCCTGACCCTGGTGCTGCTGCATCTGCTGGCGCCCGGCGTCGGCCGGGGTGTGCGTCACTTGCGCTTCGGCGACGCGCACGCCCTGCTGGCGCAGATCCTCGACGAGGCGCGGCTGTGCGGTCTGGACGATCGTCGCGGTCGCTTCATGCTGCGTGTCGAGGCGCAGCGTGACGCCCTCGTCGCCCGCCAGCATCGACACATCGAGGCGGCCGAGATGGCGCGGCATCAGGCGGAAGCTGAGTTCGCCCTTGTCGGATTTGGTCGCTGCGATGTCGGCGGCGAGCTGCGCGATCCATTGGTCGTCGCTGGCGGTGTCGAGCACGCGCTCGGCGACCGGCGCGGCCTTCGCGGCCTCGGTCAGCGGCGCGGCCCCCTGGAGGTCGGGCTGGGCGAAGAGCACGGCCATCGAGGCGCCGGCATCGACCACCGGCTTGGCGGCCTTGGGTTCGACGGTGACGGCGGTGGTGAGCTGGGTCGGTGCGGTCTCGGCGGCCTTGCCTGCAGCCGCCGGCAGCACCGGGTCGGCCGCGCGCGACGGCGACGTGGGCGCGGCAGGCTTCGAAACCTTTTCTGCGACCGTCTTGTCCGCTGTAGGCATCGAGGCGGCGATCACGGTGGCGACGGCCGGCGTTTCGACGGTCACAGCGACCGGAGGAAGGACCGGAGCGGGCGTGGCGGTCCCTGCTGCGCCATCGACGGACCCGTCGGTTTCGTCCTGCGCGGTCGGCGCGGCCTTGTCGTTCGCGGGGGTCGCCGCCTTGACCGGCGTGGCGGCCGCGATCAGCAGGCTGGCGGCCGCTGCAGCGGCATCGGCGGTGGAGGCCGCCTCGGCAGTCGCTGCCGTCGGAACCTTGACGGTCGGCTGGTCCGGAAGCGCGGCGTCGACCGGTGTATCGACGGCGAGTTGCGGCAGCCCGAACAGTGCCGCCGCGGGCGGGGCGGAGGGCGTTGCGGGGGTCGTTGCGGGGGTGGGCAACCTGTTGGCGTCGGCAGATACGACGAAGACCGGCAGCGCGGCCGGGGCGCCGGACTCAACGGGAGTCTGGGCGCCGAAGAGATTGGCGGCGACCGGTGCGGCCGATGTCGCGGTCGGCATATTCGCGAGAAGTTGGCCGAAACCGCCATCGACGCCGCTCTCGTTCGCGGGCGCGGCGGCGCCGAGCGCGGCGAGGATCGAGGCGACGCCGTGGTGCGCCGGGGTCTGGGGAAGCGAGGCCATCATGCCGCACCGCCGTCGAGCAGGCGCAGGCTCATCGCGCGGCGGCGATGCGGGCGGTTCGCGTCGGTGCGGCGTTCCTGCTCACGCACGTCGGACAGGCGGCTGCGCTCGTAGAGGCGAACCGCCGATTCTTCCTTCACCATCGCGCTCTGCGCCACGACTCCGGCCTGGTCGCGGCGGCTGCTCGCATTGACGAGCGGCGCGACGAGATTTTCCTTCGCCATGTCGAGCCGCATCCCGAGCTCTCCAATCGTGTTGAGGGCGCGGCCCGCGACTTCGCCCTTGGCCATCGCGAGGTCGGCGCGCAGCGTTTCGAGACGCTTCGACAGTTCGACGAGGCTCGCGAGCTCGCCGGTAGCGCGCGCGAGATTGGCTTCCGCCATCTGATGTTCGACGGTGCGCACGCGGATGATACGTTTGCGGCGTGCGGTGCGGGCGTTCATGCGGAAAATCCTTCAATCAGGGCTTGGCGGGAGGAGGCAAAATCGATCTGGCCGCTGGCGGCCTGGCATACGAAGGCGAGCTGGTCGGCGCGGCGCGCGATCGCTTCGTCGAGCACCGGATCGGCGCCGGCGACATAAGCGCCCATCAGCATCAGATCGCGATTCTCTTCATACGCCGACCAGAGCTGGCGAAAGCGGGCGGCGGCGAGCGCATGGTCGGGATCGACCGAATCGGCCATCGTGCGCGACAGCGACCGGGCGACGTCGATCGCGGGATAGACGCCCTGTTCGGCGAGCTGGCGCGACAGGATGATGTGACCATCGACGATCGCGCGCGCCGAGTCGACGACGGGGTCGTCGATGTCGCCGCCGTCGGCAAGGACGGTGTAGAGCGCGGTGATCGAGCCGCCGGTCGCATTGTCGTTGCCCGCGCGCTCGACGAGCGAGGGGATCAGCGCGAAGGTCGATGGCGGATAGCCCTTCATCGTCGGCGGTTCGCCGAGCGTCAGGCCGATCTCGCGCTGCGCGTGCGCGACGCGGGTCAGGCTGTCGATCAGCAGCAGCACCTTCTTGCCGTCGGCGCGGAAGCTTTCGGCAATCGCGGTTGCGCGCATTGCGGCGCGGAGGCGCAGCAGCGGCGGATGGTCGGCGGGAACCGCGACGACGACCGACTTCTTGCGGACCGCGGGCGGCAGCTTGGTTTCGACGAAGTCGCTGACCTCGCGGCTGCGCTCGCCGATCAGGCCGACGACGATCACGTCGCATTCGGTACCCGCGATCATCTGGCCCATCAGCACTGACTTGCCGACGCCCGAGCCCGCGATGATCGCGACGCGCTGGCCTTCGCCGACGGTGAGCAGGCCGTTGATCGCGCGCACGCCCATGTTGAGCGGCCTGGTCACGCGGCCGCGGCGCAGCGGATTGACCTTGCGGCCGGCGAGCGGCCACTGGAAATGCGACTTGACCGGCGGGCGGCCGTCGAGCGGATTGCCCTGCGCATCGATAATGCGGCCGAGCAGCGCCTTGCCGACGGTGACCATCGAGGAGGCGCCGTGCGGCTCGACCGGCGCGCCGGTGACGAGCGGCATATTAGTGTCGAACGGCAGGACGAGGCTGCGGTGACCGCGAAAGCCGACGACCTCGCCATAGACATAGTCATTGTTCGCCGACTTGATGCGAACATTGCTGCCGAGCGGCTGAGGGAAACCCGACACCTCGAGCATGATGCCTTCGTGCGCGACGAGCGTGCCGATGCGGCGCGGGCTCGCGTCGCCGAGTTCGACGGGCGTCAGAAGCTGCTGCGCGGTCATGGCGAGGCGGCGCGTCATGCGGCGGGTCCGTCGCTGCCGAGCGCGGCGCGCAATTCGTTCAAATAGACGGCGCGGCCATGTTCGATCCAGCCGGCCGAGGTTTCGATGCGCACGGTGCCGCGCGTCATCGACGGATCGGCTTCGATCGGCAGCGCGATCGGCGCGTCCATCAGCAGCGCGGCATCGGCGGGATTGACCCACAGGGTGCGCGCCTTGTCGGCTTCGGCGACCATCGCCGCGGCGGTTTCGGCCTGCGCGCGGAGCCAGTCGCCGTCGATCGGCGCGCTTTCGACGATCTGACGGACGAGCCGCTCGACCGTTTCGGCGATGAGCTGCGCAAGCTCCTCGCTCGGTTCGTCCTGCAGCGCCTCGGCGCCGGCGACGAGTGCGAGCAGATGGTCGCGTTCGATCGCAAAGCCCGCTTCGGCGAGGCGCTGGCCCTCGGCCAAGCCGAGCGCGAACGGATCGTCGGCGGGGGCTCCTTCGGCATCGAAGCGTTCGACCGGCACGATCTCGGCGGCGCGCGCCATGCCGAATTGCATCGGGCGGAAGCCGCGGCTCTGCGCCATGACGGCGGCCAGCGAGATGGCGGTGGTTTCGGCGGCGCGGTCAGACATAATCGTCTCCGGCGCCCGCGATCATGATCTCGCCCGATGACGCCATCTGGCGCACAACCTGCATGATCGCCTTCTGCGCCTCGTCGACGTCGACGCGCTTGACCATCGTCATCTCCGCCATTTCGTCGCGGATCGTTTCCGACGCGCGCTTCGACATGGTGGCGAGGCAGCGGTCGACCATATCGGCGTCGGTGCCCTTGAGCGCGATCGCGAGCTGCGCCGCGTCGACCGAACGGAGCACGGTGCCGAGGCTCTTGGCATCGAGATCGCGAAGGTTTTCGAAAATGAACATTTCCTCTTCGATGATCTGGGCGAGCAGCTTGTCCTGCTTCTTGAGCGCGCGGATCGTACGTTCGCTGAGCTGCTTCGGCATCTTCTTCATGATCTTCGCGACGTCGCTCGGGCCGCCGATCGGCTGCTTCGCGACGCGCTGGCCGCTGACATTGGCGGCGGCGAGGACCGATTCGAGATCTTCGATCGCGGCGGCGGGAACTGCGGTGAGTTGCGCCGCGCGCAGGACCAGTTCGGACTGCAGCGCCTCGTCGAGGGTCTCGATCGCGCGCGCCGCGACATCGGGAACGAGCACCGACAGGATCAGCGCGCCGACCTGCGGATGTTCGTTGGCGAGCAGCGCGCTGATCGCATCGACGTCCATCCAGCGCAGCATTTCGAGCGACGCGGCGCTCGACTGCGGCGCGACGGCGGCGAGGATGTTGTCGGCGCGGACGTTGCCGACCGCTTCGTGGATCACGGTGCGGATGCGCGTGTCGGCGCCGACGGCGAGCGCGCTGACGTTGCGGCTTTCGGACACGAAATGGCTGAGTGCGAGGTCGATCTGCGTCTCGCTGGCGTTCGCCGAGTCGAACATCGAGCGCGCGAGCTGGCGAACCTCGTCGGCATCGAGATGCTTGAGGATCGTCGCCGCTTCGCTTTCGTCGAGCAGCATCAGCAAAATCGCGGCGGCCGAGGCGCCCTCGATCGTCGGCTTGGCGCTGACGGGGTTGTCGAGGGTGTCGATTTCGTCAGCCACGGGCACCCTCCTGCATCAGCTGGCGGACGACGAGCGCGGCGCGCGCCGAGTCCTGACGGACAAAGGCACGGACAAGGTTGGCGCGTGCCTCATAGCTCGGCGCCGCCTCGATCATCTCGAGCGTGATCTCGTTGCTCGGGCGCTGGCTCGCGGCGCGCGTCGCCTGATTGTCGGCGACCGCCAGCAGCGTCTCTTCGAGCTGGGTCTCGCGCTCGGCGCGTTGGACGGCGCGCGTCTTCGCGGCCTTGATCATCGGCCGCCCGATGAAGAAGAAGGCGAGGATCGCGGCGAGCACCGCGCCGACCTGCTTCAGCAGCGGCAGGAACCAGGGGGCGTCGTAGAAAGCGGGGGCCGCGTCCTCGACCGTGGCGAATGGACGCTGGCTGATCGCGACCTGGTCGCCGCGCGTCGCGTCATAACCGACCGCGCCCTTCACCAGCGCATCGATTTTCGCGATGTCGGCCTGCGTCAGCGCCTTCTTGCCCTGGTTGAGCGCGACCGCGACCGAAACGCGGCGAAGCTGGCCCTGCGGCTGGTGCGTGACCGAAATCTCGCGGCCGACCTCATAGGCACGGGTCGCATTCTCGTTGCTGTTCGTTTGCGTCGGAGCCGGCGCGCCCGGTGCCGAGGGCAGCGGCGCGGTGTCGGTGACGGTCGACGCCTGCGGCGGCTGGTTCGAAAGTGCGCCGGGAATGCCGACGGCGGGCGCATTGCCTTCGCCGCTGACGGTGCGCGTGACCTGTTCGCTGGTCAGTGCCCGGTCGTCCTTGGGAAAGCTTTCGCGCGTCGCCTGGCTTTCCGACATGTCGACATCGGCGTGGACCTCGACGCTATAGTTGCCGGCGCCGAGCATCGGCCCGAGCAAAGTGTCGAGCGCGCGGCGGAAGCGCTCCTCCATCTGCGTCTGGAGCTGGAAGGATTTCATGTCGGCGTTCGACACGCCGTCGCTCAGCAGCGACCCGCGCTGGTCGATCACCTGCACCTCGTCGGCGTTCATTCCGGGAACCGACGACGCGACGAGAAAGCGGATGGCCTGGACCTGCCCGTCCGAAAGCGAGCGGCCGTTCTGCAGCGTCAGCATCACCGATGCGGTCGCGGGCTTGTCCTCGCGGACGAAGAGGCTGGGTTCGGCGGCGGCGATATGAACGCGCGCGACCTTGACCGCGTCGATCGTCTCGATCGTGCGCGAGAGGTCCGCCTCGCGCGCCGAGCGCAGCGTTTCGCCTTCGATCGCGCGGCTCGATCCCATCGGCAGCGAGGCGATCAGGCTGTCGCCGCTCGGCTGCGCCTTGGGCAGACCCTGGCCGGCGAGCGCGATGCGCGCCTGATAGAGCTTGTCGGCGTCGACGGTCAGCGATCCGGTGGTCGGATCGATCGCGTGCGCGATCCCCTGCGACTGCAGCGCGTCGGCGACGGCCGCCTTGTCGCTGTCGTCGAGCCCGGCGAAGAGCTGGGCCTGCGGGGCGGTGGTCGTCATGAAATAGGCGAGCGCGGCGATACCGATGGCGGCGCTGGTCGCGATCATCGGCAGCGCGCGCTGCACGGCGGGCTGGCGGACGAAATCCTGCACCGGCGCAAAGCGGCCGCCGAGGCCGGGGACCGGCAGGCGGTTCGGGGTGGGATCGACGGGGACGAGGGTCTGGGTATCGGCCATGGATTATACCGGCATGTTCATGATGTCGCGATAGGCGGAGAGCAGCTTGTTGCGGACCTGCAGCGTGGTCTCGAAGCCCAGCGAGGCCTTCTGGCGCTCGATCATCACGCTGACGATGTCATGCGTGTCGCCGCGCTCATAGGCTTCGCTGAGTTCGCTGGCCTTTGCCTGCTGGTTGTTGACCTGTTGCAGGGCGTTGCTGATGGCGGCGCCGAAATCGGGGGTTCCCCCGACGCCGCCCTCGATGCCGTCCGCGGCACCGCGGCCCGCGGCGCGCTGCAGCGCCTGGTTCTGATTGAGAATCGTGCTGCGCATCTGCAACAGCCGGCTCGGGTCAATCGTGCTCATAAGCTTTCATCCGTCCTGGTGCGCAGCGGTCGACCGCACGCCCAAAGAGTAATGCAAAGCGCGTGCCAAAAAATTTTATGGCACTTTTCCAGCAGGATATATGAATGCGGATCAGGCTTAACGCTGCCTTCGGCATTTTTTTGACACGCCGGCTTAATCGCCGCCGCCGCCCGCCGTTACTGCATCCGTGACCGCTCCTCGAGCCCTCACATCACGGGAATGGCCATCGAGGCCGGAAAGGAACAACATGACTGTCATCAACACCAATGTGAGCGCGCTCCGCGCCCAGAACAGCTCGCGTGTTGCCGAGCGCATGCAGTCGCAGGCGATGGAACGCCTGTCGTCGGGCAAGCGCATCAACAGCGCGAAGGACGATGCCGCCGGCCTCGCCGTCGCAACCCGCATGAACGCCGCTTCGAAGGGCTTCACGCAGGCGATCCGCAACGCGAACGACGGTATTTCGCTCGCTCAGACCGCCGACAGCGGCGCCGCCAGCATTTCGGACATCCTCGTCCGTATGCGTGAACTGGCCATGCAGGCCTCGAACGGCACGCTGGCCGACGCCGACCGCGCGCTGGTGCAGAAGGAAGTCACGGCGCTGATCTCGCAGATCGGCGATATCACGACGCAGACGACCTTCAACGGCAACAAGCTGCTCGACGGTAGCGTTGCCGCCGGCTTCGACATCCAGACCGGCATCAACTCGACCGAAGTCGTGAACATCACGATCGGCAACCTCACCGCCACGACGCTCGGCGTCAACGCTCTGTCGGTTGCGACTGCGGCGGGTGCCACCGGCGCGCTGGCGACGCTCGACACCGCGATCACCACGGTCGCCGGCGAACGCGCCAACCTCGGTGCGCAGCAGAACCGCCTGACCGCGGCCGTCGACAATCTGTCGGCCCGCGTCACCAACCTCGACGAATCGCGCTCGCGCATCGAAGACACCGACTTCTCGGCGGAATCGACCAAGCTGGCCGCTGCCCAGATCCTGTCGCAGGCGTCGACCGCGATGCTCGCGCAGGCGAACCAGAGCGCGCAGGGCGTGATGAACCTGCTCCGCGGCTAAAAGATAACCATCGCAAACAGTTCAGGCCAACTTTGGTTGGTCCCTTTATTGGCCTGATCCGATGCCCCGGCTCCCCACAGCCGGGGCATCTTTGTATTCTGTTTCGGCGTGACCGAAACAGGCGCGGTTCCAGCCCGCTCCCCCTCCCAGCCTCCCGACATCGTATCCTATGGGAGGCTGGGAGGGGGAGCGGGCTGGAACCGTTCCCGGCGTCAGCCGGGACAAAGCTCTTCAATGGAAATCCCGCGACTTGGGCAGGATGCGGACGTTGCGCGGATGGCCGTGGCGCTGCGCATAGTCGCCTTCGGACCGTCCGCGCGGCACTTGCGGATGCTTGACCTCGTCGGCACGGCAAAGGTCGGGTACGAAACGCCGGTCGTCGCCAAGCGCGTCGAGCATTGCCGTGCGGTCGACGATCCGCGTTGCCATTAGGTGGATGACACCCTCCTTGCTTCGCTGCACTTCGCCCTCGGCGAGCATCAGCCGCGACGCCATCACCGCGCGGCGATAGCGTTCGAAATGGCGCGCCCACAGCAATATGTTGACGATCCCGCCCTCGTCCTCGAGCGTGATGAAGATCGCATTGCCTTTGCCCGGCCGCTGGCGGACCAGCACCACGCCTGCGGTGCGGACGATCGCCCCGTTCTTGGCCGCCGCGACCTCGGTAGCGCTCAATATGCCCTCGCGCGCCAGGTCGGCGCGCAGGAACGCCATCGGATGGCCTTTCAGCGACAGCCGCGTCGTCTGGTAATCGGTGAGCACATGCTCGACCATCGGGGTCGGCGGCAGCTGTGCGTCTTCCTCGAAGCCCAGTTCATTCGCCTCGGCGGCGCCGAACAGCGGCAGCACCCCCTGCCGCACGCGCCGCGCATCCCACAGCGCCGGCCGTCGGTCGAGCCCCATCGACCGGCACGCATCGGCATCGGCGATGAGGCGCAGCGCGCGCGAGGGCAGGTTGGCGCGGCGCGCGAGTTCCTCGACCGAAGTGAAAGCCGAGGTGGCGCGCGCATCGGCGATCGCCTTCGCCCACTCCTCGCGAAACCCGTCGACCTGCCGGAAACCGAGCCGGAGAGCGAGGCTGCCATCATCGCGCCGTTCGAGACTATTGTCCCAACCGCTGGCGTTGACATCGACCGCGCGCACCTCGACGCCATGATCGCGCGCGTCGCGCACAAGCTGCGCGGGGGCGTAGAAACCCATCGGTTGCGAATTGAGGATGCCGCAGGCGAAGACGGCAGGGTGGTAATGTTTGATCCATGACGAGACATAGACGAGCCGAGCGAAGGATTGGGCATGGCTTTCGGGAAAGCCATAGCTGCCGAAACCCTCGATCTGTTTGAAGCAGCGTTCGGCGAAATCCTGCTTGTATCCGCGCGCGACCATGCCGCCGACCATCTTGTCGCGGAAATTGTCGATCGTGCCGACATTGCGAAAGGTCGCCATCGCGCGCCGCAGTCCATTGGCCTCTTCGGGCGTAAAACCGGCGGCGGTGATCGCCAGATTCATCGCCTGCTCCTGAAAGAGTGGCACGCCAAAAGTATGACCCAGCACCTCCTTAAGCTCGTTCGGATCGTGAGGCGGCGCCGGCGAGGGATACTCGACCTCCTCCTCCCCGTTCCGGCGGCGCAGATAGGGATGCACCATATCGCCCTCGATCGGTCCGGGACGGACGATCGCAACCTGCACGACCAGATCATAGAGCTTCCGGGGCCGCAGACGCGGGAGCATATTGATTTGCGCGCGGCTCTCGACCTGAAAGACGCCGATGCTGTCGCCCTTGCACAGCATGTCGTAAACGGCCGGATCCTTGGAATCGATGTCGAGCTCCAGCGTGTGGTCGCCCAGCCCATGTTCGCGCATCAGGTCGTAGCATTTGCGGATGCAGGTGAGCATTCCGAGTGCGAGCACGTCGACCTTCATCAGTCCCAATGCGTCGATGTCGTCCTTGTCCCATTCGATAAAGGTGCGATCCTCCATCGCGGCATTATGGATGGGGACCAGTTCGTCGAGCCGCCCTTCGGTGAGGACGAAGCCGCCGACATGCTGCGACAGATGGCGCGGCGCTTTCAGCAGTTCGCTTACAAAGCGGTGCAGGCGCTCGATTTCGCCATTGTGCGGGTTAAGCCCTGCTTCGACCAGCCGCTCGACGGGCACCTCGTCCCCCCAGCTTCCCCAGCTCGTGTCGGCGAGCCGCGCAGTGACATCTTCGCTCAGCCCCAGCGCCTTGCCGACCTCGCGGATCGTGCTGCGCGGGCGATAGTGGATGACGGTTGCGGCAATCGCGGTGCGATCGCGCGTGTAGCGGTCGTAAATATACTGAATGACCTCCTCGCGCCGCTCATGTTCGAAATCGACATCGATGTCGGGAGGTTCGTCACGCTCGGCCGAGACGAAGCGGGAGAAGAGCAGCTTGTGCTCGTCCGGATCGACCGAGGTGACGCCGAGCAGAAAACAGACGATCGAATTGGCGGCCGATCCGCGCCCCTGACACAGGATCGGCGGCTCCTGCGCGCGTGCGAAGCGGACAAGATCGTAAACGGTCAGAAAATAATAGACATAATTCCGCCGTCGGATCAGACGGAGTTCGTTGCCGATCATCTTGCGGATTTTGGGCTTCAGCGGTGCGCCATAGCGTTTCTCCGCGGCTGTCTTCACCAGATGGTGGAGATAGTTGAACGGCTTCCAGCCCGGCGGCACCGGCTCGTGCGGATATTCGTAGCGCAAATCTTCGAGGTCGAAATTGATGCGGGCGAGCAGCTTGGTGCTGGCATCAATCGCCTTCGGGCTTTGTGCGAACAGTCGCTTCATTTCGGCAGGCGCTTTCAAATGGCGCTCGCCATTGGCGCGGAGTCGCTTGCCGGCCTTCTGAAGGGTCACGCCTTCCCGGATACAGGTGATGATGTCGTGAAGCGGGCGTTGGGCGGATGTCGCATAAAAGGCGTCATTGGTGGCGAGCAGCGGGACATTTGTCGCTGCCGATAAGCGTTGGAGTTCGGCCAAGCGCCGAGTGTCGGCACCCGACAGCGGCATTGTGGCGGCCAGCCAGACCGATTTCGGCCGTTTGCGTTTGAGGGTGCGAAGCAATTCCTCATCCCCCTCCATCGCGATCAGTAGCAGATCCTCGCAATGGTCGAGCAGGTCGCCCAGTTCGAGAATGCAGCTGCCCTTTTGCGTGCGCAGATTGCCGATCGACAGAAGGCGGGTCAGTCGGCCCCAGCCGTGGCGGCTGACGGGATAGGTGACGATGTCGGGCGTGCCGTCGGCGAAGACGAGCCTTGCACCGACCACGAGCCGGAAGCCCTCTACTGCCCCGGGATTTTTGACCCGCAGCTCTTTCAGAAAAGCCCATGCCCGCACTACCCCGGCCACACTATTCCGATCGGCGATGCCGATGCCGGTCATGCCGAGCGCGATCGCCTCGGCCACCATGTCGGCGGGATGCGACGCTCCCCGCAGGAAGCTGTAGTTGGTCGCGGCGACCAGTTCCGCGAAGCCAGGATCAGCGGACTCGTCGCTCATGCGAAAACCCCGTGGATATACCAGCGCGGGTCGGGCTTTTCGTCGTACAGGCCGTGGCGGAAGAGCCAGTAGCGGCGGCCGTGGACGTCCTCGACGCGGTAATAGTCGCGTGTCAGCCCACCATTGTCGCGGCGGCGCCACCATTCGGCGGCGATGCGTTCGGGGCCTTCGTAGCGGCGCACCGCATGCGTCGCGCGGCGCCAGCGGAACTGGTGCGGGGGGCCGTCGGGGACCTCGGCGATCACCTCGATCGGCTGCGGCGGGTCGAAGAGGTGGAAGGGGCGTGTCGGGGGTTCGCCGGGTTCGGGCGCGATCCAGGGCGCGGGTTGCGGCGCGTCGATCGCGGGAAGCGCGAGCTGCGCCTGTTCGGGGATATGCGTGTCCTCGGCTATCAATTTTTTGACACGTCGCCGCCCGAGCCGCGTCGTCATCCGGTCGACGAGCTCGTCCATCGCCGCTTCACGGACTTCGCCGCCTTCGAGTTTCAGCTGCGTGGCGCCGAGCGGGTCGAGCCGCGGCACCGTGAGGCGGATCATGTCGAAGCCGAAGCCGGGGTCGAGCGGGTCGGCAAGCCCGTCCATCCGCTCGGCAAACAGCCGCATGACGAGGCGCGCGTCGCGGGTCGCATGGCCGGTTTCGATATCGATGCCGCGCGCCAGCCCGTCGCTGCGAAAGAAGGTCGCGCGGAAATGGCGGCCGCCTTTGCCGCGATCGAGCAACTCCTTGATCGCTTCGTTCGCGAGTTCGGCCAGCACCTTGGTCGCATGCGCCGTGCTGCCGATCGGTTCGGCGAAGCGGCGTTCGACCGCGACCGGCGGCGGCGCGATGCGCGGGTCGAGCGGGCTCGGCGCGTCGCCGAGAATACGGCGGAGCGCCATCGCGGCGCCGGCGCCGAAACGCGCGGCGATATTCGCCATCGGGCGGCTCGCGAGGTCGCCGATCGTCTTCAGTCCCGCGCGAACGAGTGCTGTCGTCGCCTCGGGCCCGAGTTCGAGCGCGAGCACGGGCAGTCGGCGGACCGCGCTGGCTTCGTCCGGGGCGGGGCGCGTCTGGTAGCGCGCGAGCGCACGCGCTGCGTCGGCGGTCGGGCCGAAGGCGTGGCGGACGCTCATGCCGAGCCGCGACAGACGCATTTCGGCATCGAAGATCAGGCTCGCCTCGCCACCTGCCAGATGCTCGGCGCCTGCGATGTCGAGGATCAGCCCGTCGGGAGCGTCGAGCGCGACGAGCGGCGTGTAGCGGTTGCATCCCAAGGCGAGCCGGTCGAGCCAGGCGTGGTCGGCGACCGGGTCGTGCTGGACGGCGATCAGCTCGGGAACCCGCGCGCGCGCGTCCGCAAGCGGCATGCCGACGGCGAGTCCGACCGCCTGCGCGGCCGGGTCGACGCTCGCGATGCGCAGTGCGCCGCGTATCTTCTCGGTGAAGACCAGCGGGGCGTCAGGCGGCCGCGGCGCCGTGCGGCAAAGCCGCTCGGCGGGCAGGTACGGGAAGAACAGCGCCAGATAGCGCCGGCTCCCCGCAGGCATGCCCGAAACTTTTGTTGTCATGGTTCCAGTCCAGTCGCCAGCGGCCGCCCGCGGGGCCGGCGCGCCAGCGCAGCAGTTCGAGGTCGAAGGCGGGGGCGCCCGGCGCATTGGCCTCAAGTTCGCGCGACGCCGCCGCGGCGACGCTCCACCGCGTTTCGGCGACGCTCGGTGCGGGGACAGCGTTGAGGCGGAGCATTAACAGGGTCGTGCCTGCATCGCGCGCGCCGAGCGCGAGACGGCGGCCCGCGGTGAGGTCGAGCAAGGGGAATTTCCCCCAGCTCTCGACGATCACCGCCGCCGATCCGGCGCAGCGGATCGCATCGTTCGCGCAGGCAAGCAGCATCTTGGGATCGGGAGTCTCGACGAGCAGCAGCCGGTCGGGGTCGCCGCCGAGTTCGGCGATTCCGGGGGCGTAAATATGCCCGGCGCGCCCTCCGGCGTCGGCGGTGCGCAGCCAGATCAGCGGCATCTTGCCGGGGGTACGCAGCGCCAGCAGCGCAGCGAAGGCCGCGGCGCTCGTCCCGTCGAGCGCGTCGGCGGCGAAAAATTCATGCGTCCGCCCGACCGCGAACCCGCCGCCGAGCGCGGCGTCGAAGCCCGCATGTCCGCTCGCCAGCCAGCCCTCGGCCGGGCGGCTTGTCTGGCCACCATCGGCGGCCAGCCGGGCGATATGCTTGCGCAACCCGGCGAGAGATTGGGACGACTCGTGCATATATGTTCCTGATTTGTTCTATTAGCGCGCGAGCGGGGGCGATTGTCAAGTTGAGTCAACCATTGCTCATTTCGTCATGCCGGACTTGATCCGGCATCCATTCCGCCGACGAAGCATGGGCCCCGGATCAAGTCCGGGGTGACGAAAGGCTATTAGGGCGCCGTAACGCCCGCGTTGCTATCCCCACCCAGCGCGCGGAACAGTGCGATGCGCGTGCTCACGAGCAGCAACTGCGTCCCGATCTCGCTTCGCCGTGCCGCATAGAGGCTGCGCTGGGCATCCAAGCTGGAAAGGAAGCTGTCAACGCCGCCCTTGTACCGGGCGTCGGTGAGCATCGCGGTATCGGCGGCGGCTTCGGTATTGGCAGCGGCGGCGCGGACGCGTTCCGACATCGTCCCCTGCACCGCGAGCGCGTCGGCGACCTCGCGGAAGGCGGTCTGGATTGCGCCTTCATAGCTCGCGAGCGCGGCATCACGCTGCGCCTTGGTCACATCGACCCCGGCGCGGCGGCCGCCGAAGTCGAAGATCGTCGCGCTGGCGTCGCCGCCGACCGACCAGTTGAAGGATCCGCTGTCGAAGAGGCTTCCGAGCGCGTCGCTCGCGAAGCCGAGCAGCCCGGTGAGCGAGATCGTCGGGAACAGCCGCGCACGCGCGATGCCGATATCGGCATTGGCGGCGCGCAGGCGATATTCGGCCTCGATCACATCAGGACGGCGAAGCAGGATTTCCGAGCTGACCCCGGCGGGAAGCTGGACGATCCCCGGCGTCACTTCGGCGAGGCCAGCGGGGAGCTGCGCACGGTCGAACTCGGCGCCGACGAGCAGGCGGATCAGATTCTCGTCCTGCGCGAGCCGGGTTTTCTGCTGTGCGATCGAATCCTCGGCGGTGGCGAGGATCTGTTCGGCCTGGCTGAGGTCGGTGCGCGGCGCGACCCCGCCGTCGAGCCGCGCCCTGGTCAGACGGACGCTTTCGCGCGCGTTGGCGGCGGTATCCTCGGCGATCTTGAGCAGGTCGCGGTCGGCGCCATAGGTGGCCCAGGCGCTCGCAAGGTCCGCAATCAACGCGAGGCGCACGGTGCGCGATGCCGCCTCGGTTGCGAGTGCGCTGTTGCGGTCGGATTCGGCGGCGTTGGCGAGCCGGCCGAACAGGTCGAGTTCGAAGGCGGTAATCCCGCCGCGCAGCGAGAAATCGCCGCTCCCGCTGCCCGTGCCTCCATTGTCCGAATAGCCCGCGCCCGCGCTGACGCCGAGTTCGGGGAACTGCCCGGCGCGGCTGACGCGCGCCTGCGCCCGCGCGGCGGCGAGATTGGCATAGGCGACGCGGAGGTCGCGGTTGTTGACCAGCGCCTGTTCGACGAGGCGCTGTAGCCGCGCGTCGGTGAACACCGTCTTGTACGACAGCACCGGCAGCGCCGCCTCGTTCTGGAGCAGATAGGCGTCGCCCGCGGGCCAGCTCTGCGGCACCGGCGGCGCGGGCAGCACCGTCTTCGGCGTGAGCGAGCAGCCGGCGAGGAGCAACGGGGCCGCGATCAGGAGCGAGGCGCGATTCATGCCGCCACCTCCGCGCCGCCGTCCTTCTTGCCGAACCGTTGGCGCAGCGCCGCGAGCCCGTCGCGAACGCCGCGGCGGACGAGGACGAAGAAGAGCGGGATGAAGAAGATCGCAAGCAGCGCGGCGGTCAGCATCCCGCCGATCACCGCGGTGCCGATCGCGACGCGGCTGTTCGCGCCGCCGCCGGTCGCAATCGCAAGCGGTAGCACACCGAAGATGAAGGCAAAGCTCGTCATCAGGATCGGACGGAGACGGATGCGCGCCGCCTCGACCGCAGCCTCGATCACGCGCTTGCCCTTTTTCTCTTCCTGCTCGGCGAATTCGATCATCAGGATCGCATTCTTCGCCGCTAGCCCCATCGTGGTGAGCAGGCCGATCTGCAGATAGACGTCATTCTCGAGCCCGCGCAGCGTCACCGCAAACACCGAGCCGACGAGGCCGAGCGGAATGACGAGCAGCACCGCGAGCGGGATCGACCAGCTTTCGTAAAGCGCCGCGAGACAGAGGAAGACGACGAGCAGCGACAGCGCATAGAGCAAGGACGCCTGCCCCGACGACAGCCGTTCCTGATAGGAGGAGCCAGCCCAGGCGACGCTGGTGCCGGGAATTTCGTTCGCCATTCGCTCCATCTCGTCCATCGCCTCGCCCGAACTGGTGCCGGGGGCGGGCTGGCCCGAGATTTCGAAGGCGGGGACACCCTGGAAGCGCGAGGTGCTGCTGGGCGTCGTCGACCAGCCGAGGTCGGCGAAGGCCGAGAAGGGTGACATCTCGCCGTTCGACGAGCGGACATACCACTGGCCGAGATCCTCGGGCTTGGCGCGATATTGCGCGTCGCCCTGGACATAGACGCGCTTGACGCGGCCCTTGTCGATGAAGTCGTTGACATAGCGGCCGCCCCACGCGGTCGCGAGCGTGTTGTTCACGTCGCTGTTGGTGAGGCCGTAAGCGGTGAGCCGCTGCGAATCGATGTCGATCTTGAGCGTCGCGACGTCGGGAAGGTCGGAGAGGCGCACCGAGGTGAGCTTCGGATTGGCGCTGGCCGCGGCGAGCAGCTTTTCGCGCGCCGCCACGAACTCATCGCGGCTCATCCCGCTGCGGTTCTGGAACTCCATCGTGAAGCCCGAGGCATCGCCGAGCCCGCGGACTGCGCCCGGGACGAGCGCGAATACCTGCGCATCGCGGATTCCCGACAAAGCCTTGCGCGTGCGCTCGGCGATCGCGTCGGCGGTATTTTCCTTGCCCGGCCGGCTGTCCCAGTCGACCAGGTTGATGAAGCCCTGACCGGTATTCTGGCCGACCGCGCCGCCGCCCCCGCCGCCGCCCGCGACGAGGAAGAGCGCGCCGACATTCGCCTTTTCCTGCGTCAGCAGATATTTCTCGATCTGGTCGCGCACCTGCAGCGTGCGTTCCTGCGTCGCGCCGGCGGGCAGGCGGAACTGGATCTGGACGCGGCCCTGATCCTCGTTGGGCAGGAAGCCGCTCGGCAGCCGCAGGAACATCACCGCGAGCAGGGCGAGGATCAGCGCATAGATGCCGAGGAACAGCCATTTGCGGTCGACGACCTTGGTCACGCTGCCGACATAGGCATTCACGGAGCGGTCGAACCAATTGTTGAAGCCGTCCTGCGCGCGCTTCATCGCGGCGTGGGCGCGCGGGAAACGGTGCGGCTTTTCGGGCACGTCGCCATGCTGCGGGGGCTTGAGCAAGGTCGAGGTCAGCGCGGGGCTCAGGATCAGCGCGACGAGCACCGACAGCGCCATCGCCGAGACGATCGTGACCGAGAATTGGCGATAGATGACCCCGGTCGAGCCGCCGAAGAAGGCCATCGGCAGAAACACCGCCGACAGCACGAGCGCGATCGCGATCAGCGCGACCTGCAACTCCTTCATTGACTGGATCGTCGCCTCGCGCGCCGACATGCCGGGATTCTCTTCCATCAACCGCTCGACATTCTCGACGACGACGATCGCGTCGTCGACGAGCAGGCCGATCGCAAGGGTCAGCCCGAACAGGGTCATCGTGTTGATGCTGAAGCCCAATATGTAAAAGACGCCGAAGGTGCCGAGCAGCACGACGGGCACCGCGATCGCGGGAATCAGCACCGCGCGCCAGCTTTGCAGGAAGACGAACATCACGACGATGACGAGCAGGATTGCCTCAAACAGCGACTTTTGCACTTCGCTCACCGACAGTTTGATGAAGGCGGTCGCGTCGTTGGCGTAGCTGTAGGTGAGGCCGTCGGGGAAGTCGGCCGAGAGTTCCTGCATCCGCGCCTTGACGCGGTCGGCGGTCTCGAGCGCGTCGGAGCCGGGCGAGAGCGAGATCGACATGCCCGCGCCCGGATGACCGTTGATGCGGACGATCGTCGCATAGCTTTCGGCGCCGATCTCGACCCGCGCGATGTCCTTGATCCGCACGCTCGATCCGTCGGGGAGCGTCTTCAGCACGATATTCTCGAACTGCTCGGCGGTCTGGAGGCGCGACTGCGCGGTGACCGTCGCGTTGAGCATCTGGCCTTGCGGCGCCGGCGTGCCGCCGACCTCGCCCGCCGCGACCTCGGCATTTTGGGCGGTGATCGCGGTGACGACATCGCCGGGCATCAGCGACACCGCGGCGAGCCGCTGCGGGTTGAGCCAGATGCGCATCGCGTGCGGCGAACCGAAGACGTTGACGTCGCCGACCCCCTCGACGCGCGACAGCGGATCCTGGATGTTCGACGACAGGAAGTCCGACACGTCCTGAAACGAGCGCGTGTCGGTGGTGTCATAGACGCCGACGAGCAGCAGCGTGTCCGAATTGGCTTTGGTGACGCGGATGCCCTGGCTCTGCACCTGTGCCGGCAGGCGCGAGATCGCCGAGGCGATCTTGTTCTGCACCTGCACCTGCGCGATGTCGGGGTCGGTTCCCTTGGCAAAGATCGCGGTGATGGTCGCCTGCCCACGCGAGCTCGACTGCGAGCTGAAATAGAGCAGGCCGTCGATCCCGGTCAGCTGCTGCTCGAGCACCTGGGTGACGCTGTTCTCGATCGCTTCGGCGGAGGCGCCCGGATAGGTCGCGCGGATGTTGACCTGCGCGGGGGCGATGTCGGGATATTGCTCGATCGGCAGCGCGCGCAGCGCGCCGAGCCCGCCGAGCATGACGATGATCGCCAGCACCCAGGCAAAGATCGGCCGGTCGATGAAGAGACGCGACATGGGGGGCTAGTTTCCTTTCGCCGCAGCGCCCTTATCCGAGCCCCCGTCCGCAGCTTTGCCAGCGGGTGTCCCCAACCGCTGCGGACTGCTCGCCGGAACCGGCTTGACCGGCGCCCCTGCCTTGAGGTTGCCGACCCCCTGCGTGATGACCTTGTCGCCGGGCTTCAGCCCGTCGGTGACGACCCAGTTCGGGCCGACGGTGCGCTCGGCGACGATCTTGCGCCGCGCCGCCTTGTTGTCCTTGCCGACCAGATAGACGAAGGCCGATCCGTCGAAGTCGCGCTGCACCGCGGCTTGCGGGACCAGAATAGCGGTCGGATTGATCGCCTGATCGAACAGCGCGGTCACGAACATGCCGGGCAGCAGCAGCCCCTGCGGATTGGGGAAGCGCGCGCGCAGGGTCACGGTGCCGGTGCCTTCGTTGACGGTGACTTCGGAGAATTGCACCGTGCCGGCGAAGCCATAATCGCTGCCGTCCTCGAGCTTCAGCCGCACGGAGGTACTGCCGGGGGTCACCCCGCCGCTCGCCAGCGCCTGACGGAGGCGCGTGAGGTCGGCGCTCGATTGCTGCATGTCGACATAGATCGGGTCGGTCTGCTGGATCACCGCCAGCGGGGTCGCCTGGTTCGCGCTCGCGAGCCCGCCCGGCGTCACCAGGCTGCGCCCGATACGCCCGCTGATCGGCGCCGACAGGCTGGTGTAGCGCAGGTTGATCCGCGCGGTTTCGAGCGCGGCGGCATTTTGCGCGACCGCGGCGCGCGCGCTGCGTGCCTGCGCGAGCGCGTCGCTGTAATCCTGCTGCGCGACCGCTTGAATCTTTGCGAGCGGTTCGAAACGCTTCGCTTTCTCGTCGGCCGCCTGCGCACTGGCGCGCGCGCTGGCGAGGTTTGCCTCCGCCTGATCGACCGCGGCGCGGTAGAGGCTGGCGTCGATCTGGTAGAGCGGCTGGCCGGCGCGCACGAAGCCGCCCTCGGTGAACAGGCGGCGGCGGATGATGCCGTTCACCTGCGGCCGGACCTCGCTCGTCTCGAAGGCGACGGTGCGGCCGCCGAGCGACGTGGTGAGCGGAACGGCCTCCTGCCGGACGACGACATAGCCGACCTGCGCGGCGCGGTTGCCGCGCCCTTCGTCTTCCTTGCCCGAACAGGCGCCGAGCGAAAGCGTCAGGGCGCACAAGGCTCCGATCAGGAGCGGCGGCTTCGTCATCGTCATTCGAAAAATCCGTCTCGGGTTAGGCCGGCCGGCGGGGGAGCAAAGCGTCGGATTCGGGCTATTCAGCCCATCGCATTGCACCATGCAAGCGCTTTCAGGCACTTGCGACAAAGTGCGACAATTTGGATGCGCGGGCAATCAGGCGGGGACGAGAAGCGCCCGGCTCTCGCGCACCTCGACGTCGAGCCAGTCGATAAAGGCGCGGATGCGTGGCTGCGGTGCGACGTCGCGGTGGAGCGCAAGCCAGAAAGCGCGCGCGATCGTCTGATCGGGGCGCACGCGGACCAGCGCGGGATCGTCCCCCGCGAGGAAGCAGGGCAACACGCCAACCCCTGCGCCGCCGGCGATCATTCGCCGCTGCGCGAGGATTGACGAGGAGCGGACGTTCGCGCGGAGGCCCGGCTCGATCTCGCCCAGATAGTCGAGTTCGGGGGCATAGAGGATGTCGGGCATATAGCCGATCACCGGGATGCCCGCGCGCGACAGCGGTGCCGCGGCGACCGCATCCTGCCAGTCGGGGCGATCGGCGGGGGCGTAGAGGCCGAGGCTGTAGTCGGCGAGCTTGCGCGTGATCAGCGGGCCCTTGCGCGGCCGCGCAAGCAGCACCGCCATATCGGCCTCGCGCCGCGACGGGTTGAGGAAGCCCGACGAAGCGACGAGGTCGATCTCGAGCTCGGGATGCGCGGCGACGAAACTGCCCAGGCGCGGGGCGATGAAGCTGTTGCCGAACCCTTCGGAGACGCTGACGCGGAGTTGCCCCGACAGCGCCGACCCGCCCGGCTGCGCCGAATGGATGCGCGCCGCCGCCGCCGCCATCGCTTCGGCGTGCGGAACGAGCGCCCGGCCCGCCGCGGTCAGAACGAACCCCGTCGGCGCGCGTTCGAACAAAGTCTGCTGCAGCGCGGCCTCGAGCGCGCTGACCTGTCGGCTGACGGTCGTCGCATCGACATGCAGCGCCGCGCCGGCGCGCGCGAGCGTGCCGTGGCGCGCGACGAACAGGAAATATTGCAGCTTATCCCAGTCCATGAGCTGCAAATATGCAGGATATGCCTGCAAGTCTATCCCTTGCAATCGCGGCGCAACTGGTCTGTGGCAGCGGCAACGTCATACGGGAGACTCGGATATGCGACAGATCGACCACCACATCGTCGGCGGCGCCGGCGGCGGCGCAAGAGGTTCCGGGCGCTTCGGCGATGTCCTCGACCCGAACAACGGCGGCGTACAGGCGCAGGTCGCGCTCGGCGACAGCGCCATCCTCGATCGCGCGGTGGCCGCCGCGAAGGCCGCGCAGCCCGCCTGGGCCGCGACCAACCCGCAGCGCCGCGCGCGCGTGATGTTCGAATTCAAGCGCCTCGTCGAAGCCAATATGAACCAGCTCGCCGAGATGCTCTCGGCCGAGCATGGCAAGGTGATCGCGGACTCGAAGGGCGATATCCAGCGCGGTCTCGAAGTCATCGAATTCTGTTGCGGCATCCCGCATGTGCTGAAGGGCGAATATAC
Source organism: Sphingopyxis sp. Geo48 (assembly GCF_949769155.1). NCBI lineage: Bacteria > Pseudomonadati > Pseudomonadota > Alphaproteobacteria > Sphingomonadales > Sphingopyxidaceae > Sphingopyxis > Sphingopyxis sp. Geo48. The sequence continues at coordinate 272,319 of NZ_CATKPA010000003.1, forward strand.
GCAGGGCGCCGGGCCGGGCATCGACGTCTATTCGATGCGCCAGCCGATCGGCATCGGCGCGGGTATCACCCCGTTCAACTTCCCCGCGATGATTCCGCTTTGGATGGGCGGCGTCGCGACCGCGGTCGGCAATGCCTTCATTCTGAAGCCCAGCGAGCGCGACCCCTCGGTCCCCGTGCGCCTGTCGGAACTCTTTCTCGAAGCGGGTATGCCCGAAGGCATTTTCCAGACCGTCCATGGCGACAAGGAAATGGTCGACGCGATCCTCGATCATCCCGACATCGGCGCGGTCAGCTTCGTCGGTTCGTCGGATATCGCGCATTATGTCTACAATCGCGGCGTCGCGAACGGCAAGCGCGTACAGGCGATGGGCGGCGCGAAGAACCACGGCATCGTGATGCCCGATGCCGATCTCGACCAGGTCGTGAACGATCTGACCGGCGCCGCCTTCGGCTCGGCGGGCGAGCGCTGCATGGCGCTGCCGGTCGTCGTTCCCGTCGGCGAGGACACCGCAAACCGCCTGCGCGAAAAGCTGGTTCCTGCGATCGAGGCGCTGCGCGTCGGCGTGTCGACCGATGCCGAGGCGCATTACGGCCCCGTGGTGACGCAGGCGCACAAGGAAAAGGTCGAAGGCTGGATCGCGAAATGCGCCGACGAGGGCGCCGAGCTCGTCGTCGACGGCCGCGGCTTCACGCTGCAGGGGCATGAAAAGGGCTTCTTCGTCGGCCCGACGCTGTTCGACCATGTCACGACCGACATGGAAAGCTACAAGGAAGAAATCTTCGGCCCGGTGCTCCAGATCGTCCGTGCCCCCGATTTCGAGACCGCGCTCGAACTGCCGTCGAAGCACCAATATGGCAACGGCGTCGCGATCTTCACCCGCAACGGCCACGCGGCGCGCGAATTCGCGGCGCGCGTCAACGTCGGCATGGTCGGCATCAACGTGCCGATTCCGGTGCCGGTCGCGTACCATACGTTCGGCGGCTGGAAGCGGTCGGCGTTCGGCGACACCAACCAGCACGGCATGGAAGGCGTGAAGTTCTGGACCAAGGTCAAGACCGTCACCGCGCGCTGGCCCGACGGCTCGCCTGATGGCGGCAACGCCTTCGTCATCCCGACGATGGGGTAAGCCGGGCCGGTTCGGCGCTTTCCCGTCATCGACGCGGGAGGGCGGCCGGGCTATGGTTGCGCTGCCGCCATCGGGGCGGCGCCATCAGGGGAGAACAGACATGGATATTCGCTTTGCCGCCGCCGCCGCCATGCTGCCGCTTGCCGCCTGCGCCACGATGGGTGGTGGAACCGAACCGGCGTCCGCGGCTGACCCGATGACGTGCAATGCCGACAGCGGCACTTCCTTCGTCGGCCAGACTGCAACGCCCGAGGTCGGCGCTGCGGTACTCAAGGCAACCGGTGCCCGCACGCTGCGCTGGGGCCCGCCGCGCTCGGCGATGACGATGGATTACCGCCAGGACCGCGTGAACATCATGTACGACGACGCCTACAAGATCGAGCGCATCACCTGTGGCTGATCCGGCGCGTCGCAACCACAGCTCTGCCTCGCCCTTCGAACCCGTCTATGGCTACAGCCGCGCGGTTCGGGTGGGGAACCGCATCGACGTCGCGGGCTGCGCGCCGATCGAGCCCGACGGTGCCTCGACGCCGGGCGACGCGGGCGCGCAAGCGGCGCGCTGCCTGACGATCATTCGCGAGGCACTCGAAGCGCTCGGCGGCTCGCCTGCCGACGTCGTGCGCACCCGCATGTACATTACCGATCCCGCCGACGCCGATCTCGTCGGCCGCGCGCATGGCGCGATGTTCGGCGACATTCGCCCCGCGTCGACGATGCTCGTCATCCCCGCGCTGATCCGCCCCGAGTGGAAGGTCGAAATCGAAGCCGAGGCCATTTTAGAGACAGAGACATGACCGACCAGTTCCAGCTTACCGACGACCAGCTCGCTATCCAGGATATGGCGCGCAAGTTCACCGCCGACCGCATCACGCCCTTCGCGGCCGAGTGGGACGAGAAAAGCCACTATCCTGTCGACGTGTGGAAGGCCGCGGGCGAACTCGGCTTCGGCGCGATTTACGTGTCCGAAGAATCGGGCGGCATCGGGCTCGGCCGGCTCGAGGCAGCGCTGATCATGGAGGCGATGGCCTATGGTTGCCCCGCGACGTCGGCCTATATCTCGATCCACAATATGGCGGCGTGGATGATCGACCGCTTCGGCGGCGCCCAAATCAAGGCGCGCTTCCTGCCCAACCTCGTCAGCATGGAAAAGATCGCGAGCTATTGCCTGACCGAACCGGGGTCGGGCTCCGACGCCGCGGCGCTCAAGACGACCGCGAGGAAGGATGGCGACCATTATATCCTAAACGGCACCAAGCAGTTCATCTCGGGCGCCGGGGTCAACGACATCTATGTCTGCATGGTCCGCACGGGCGAGGAAAAGGCGAAGGGCATCTCCTGCCTCGTCATCGGAAAGGACACGCCGGGCCTCAGTTTCGGCGCGCCGGAGAAGAAGCTCGGCTGGAACGCGTCCCCCACCGCGCAGGTGATCTTCGAGGACTGCCGCGTGCCCGTCGAAAACCTCGTCGGCGCCGAGGGCGACGGTTTCCGCTTCGCGATGGCGGGGCTCGACGGTGGGCGCCTCAACATCGGCGCCTGTTCGCTCGGCGGCGCACAGCGCTGCCTCGACGAAGCGATCGCCTACACCAAGGACCGCCAGCAGTTCGGGCAACCGATCGCCGACTTCCAGAACACCCAGTTCATGCTCGCCGACATGGCGACCGACCTCGAAGCCGCGCGCGCCTTGCTTTACATGGCGGCCGCAAAAGTCACCGCGAACGCCCCCGACAAGTCGCGCTTTTCGGCGATGGCAAAGCGGCTCGCGACCGATAGCGGCAGCAAGATCGTCAACGACGCGTTGCAGCTGTTCGGCGGCTATGGTTATTTGAAGGACTATCCGATCGAGCGCTTCTGGCGCGACCTGCGCGTCCATTCGATCCTCGAAGGCACCAACCAGGTGATGCGGATGATCGTCGGAAGGGACCTGTTGCGCCAATGACGGACGATGTACTGATCAGCGTCGAGGGCCGCGTCGGCCATCTGTCGCTCAACCGCCCGAAGGCGATCCACGCGCTCAACTTGCCGATGTGCGAGGCGATGATCGATGCCCTGCTGGCGTGGCGCGAGGCCGACGCCGTCGAGGCTGTGATCATCGATCATAGCGAGGGTCGCGGCTTCTGCGCCGGCGGCGACATCCGTATGCTTGCGACAAGCGGTGCGAAGGACGGCATCGAGGCGCGGCTATTCTTCCACACCGAATATCGCCTGAACCATCTGCTCTTCACCTACCCCAAGCCCGTCGTCGCCTTCATGGACGGCATCACCATGGGCGGCGGCGTCGGCATTTCGCAGCCGGCGAAGTATCGCGTGGCGACCGAGCATACGCGTTTCGCCATGCCCGAGACCGCGATCGGCCTGTTCCCCGACGTCGGCGGCGGCTGGTATCTGCCGCGGCTCGAGGGGCGCGTCGGCGTCTTCCTCGCGCTCACCGGCGCGCGGCTCGACGGGGCGGACTGCCTCGCGCTCGGCCTCGCGACGCATTATCTGCCGTCGGAGAAGCTCGCCGAGGCGAAAGAGCGCATCGCGCAGCACCCCGACCGCATCGGTGGCATATTGGGCGAACTGTCGGTCACCGCGCCCCCCGCCGCGATCACCCACCAGATTGACAAGATCAACCGCCTCTTCGCCAGCGACACCTATGAGGATATCCTCGCCGCGCTCGAAGCCGATGGCGGCGAATGGGCGGAAAAGGAACTCGCGGCGCTGCACAGCAAGTCGCCACAGACCTGCAAGGTCGCGCTGCGTCAGCTCAAGGAAGGCGGCGAGATGCACGACTTCGCGGCCGAGATGACGCAGGAATATGCGATTGGCGCCCGCGTCGTCCAGATGCACGACTTCATCGAGGGCGTCCGCGCGCTGATCGTCGACAAGGACAACAGCCCGAAATGGGACCCGCCGACGCCCGAAGCCGTCACCGACGACTGGATCGACGCGATCTTCGCGCCGCTGCCCGAATCCGAGAAATGGACCCCGCTCACTTAACCTCGTCACCCCGGACTCGATCCGGGGTCATTGGCGCACCGTCGGAATGGATACCGGATCAAGTCCGGCATGACGACCATCTGGAGACGATCTGAATGACCTACGAAACCCTTCTCGTCGAACAACGCGGCGCCGTCACGCTGGTGACCTTGAACCGCCCGCAGGCGCTGAATGCGCTGAACTCGGGCGTGCTCGATGATCTGATTGCCGCCTTCGCCGCCTTCGAGGCCGACGCCGGCCAGCGCTGCGCCATCCTCACCGGTTCGGGCGACAAGGCCTTTGCCGCGGGCGCCGACATCAAGGAAATGGCCGACAAGGCGGCCGCCGATTTCTATATTGAGGACTTCTTCTCGAAATGGACGAGCGAGTTCGTGAAGAAGGTTCGCAAGCCGTGGATCGCCGCCGTGAACGGCTTTGCCTTGGGCGGCGGCTGCGAGCTCGCGATGATGGCGGACTTCATCATCGCCAGCGACAAGGCGAAATTCGGCCAGCCCGAAATCAAGCTCGGCGTCGCGCCGGGCATGGGTGGGTCGCAGCGGCTCACGCGCGCGATCGGCAAGGCGAAGGCGATGGAAATGTGCCTGACCGGCCGGATGATGGACGCCGCCGAAGCCGAGCGCTCGGGCCTCGTCGCGCGGGTCGTTCCGCATGAGACGCTGGTCGACGAAGCGGTGAAGACCGCGACCGTCATCGCCGCGATGCCGCCGATGGCCGCGATGGTGAACAAGGACATGGTCAACGCCGCGTTCGAGACGACGCTCGACCAGGGGCTGGTCTACGAACGCCGCCTGTTCCAGATCCTCGCCGCGACCGAGGACAAGGCCGAAGGCATGGCCGCGTTCATCGAGAAGCGCGAAGGCGTGTGGAAGGGTCGGTGAGCCCAGTCCCCCTCCCGCTTGCGGGAGGGGTTAGGGGAGGGGCTGTTTCCTCTCCACAAGTTCAATATTCGGGACAGGCCCTCCCCCGGCCCCTCCCGCACGCGGGAGGGGAGAGACTATGAAAATCGCATTCATCGGACTCGGCAATATGGGCGGCGGCATGGCCGCAAACCTTGCCAAGGCGGGCCATGAGGTTCGCGCCTTCGACCTCAGCGAAGAGGCGCTGGCGCGCGCGGTCGAGGCGGGATGTACGCGCGCTGCTTCGGCGGCCGAAGCCGTCACCGGCGCCGAAGCGGTCGTGACAATGCTCCCCGCGGGCAAGCATGTCGCCTCGGTCTATGAAGCCGATGTCTTCCCCAATGCCGCGCCCGGCACCTTGCTCCTCGATTGCTCGACGATCGACGTCGCAACTGCGCGCGCCAATATTGAAGCGGCGAGAGCCAAGGGCCTTGTCGCGGTCGACGCGCCGGTTTCGGGCGGCATCGCCGCCGCCAATGCGGGCACGCTGACCTTCATGGTCGGCGGCACCGACGAAGGGTTCGCGCGCGCCGAACCGATCCTCGCGAAAATGGGCAAGGCGGTGATCCACGCCGGCGACGCGGGCGCCGGACAAGGCGCGAAGATCTGCAACAACATGCTGCTCGGCGCCTCGATGATCGCGACGTGCGAAACGCTCGCGCTCGCGCAGAAGCTCGGGCTCGATCCGCAGAAATTCTTCGACATCGCCAGCGTGTCGTCGGGGCAATGCTGGTCGCTGACGTCCTACGCGCCGCTTCCGGGCGTCGGGCCGACGACGCCGGCCGACAATGGCTACAAGGGCGGCTTCGCCGCGGCGCTGATGCTCAAGGATCTGCGTCTTGCGATGGAGGCGGCGGCGAGCGTCGACGCCGATGTTCCAATGGGATCGAAGGCGCGCGAATTGTACGAGGCGTTCGTCGAAGCCGACAAGGATGGCCGCGATTTTTCAGCGATCATCCAGACTTTGCAGGGATAAACAGCAGCGTCGCCAGTGGCGGGTTTGGGGTGGGGAGCGGACGTCCTCAGCCGGCGCATTTTTCGCGCCGGGTGCGCTGAACTGACCATGCCGTGATGACGGCAAGTAGCAATATGTAGACTAGCAGTCCGATACCGAACCCTTGGCCTATCGCTTCGCTAACCAGTCCCGCGGGGGCTATGTAGCCAACGATCACCCAGAACATTATGTCACCGTCGTACTCGAAATGCAGATCGAAGATGGACAGGACGGCGATAACAATCGGAATTGACCAAAGATACCACAGGAACAACCTAAAGGCGGATGAGGATGTCGGCAACATCGGCATGCCGCTTTGTGCCAACATTGTTCAGCGTCTGCAATCGGTCGATTCCTGCCATCGCATCGAGATCGGCGACCAACGACGCAATTAGGGTGGGGAGCATACGTTCGCCGATCCTCATTCGTCATCCAGGACTTGATCCGGGATCCACGGCGTCGGCGAAGGCATGGACCCCGGATCAAGTCCGGGGTGACGATGAAGGATAAGTCGCCTTCCGGTCGAAACGCGCCGATCGCGCTTTCCGGCGCCGTTTCAATAAAAATCCGCTGTCTCGCCGCCATCCGGCCTCTTTGTACGATGCACTTGGGTTGGCGCCTTGCGGTCGCCGGTGCGCACTTCCATCCGGCCATTCACCCGCCGGACCTCGGCCGGCTCCAATATGCGCGCGCGTGCGATGCCCACGGCGGTTGCCTGCGGCGGCGGTGCTTGCGCCGCCGTCGGCGCGCCGGCGGCGACGAGCAGGGCGAGGGCGAAGGACATGGCATTCATGCTCTGCCCTAACGGCCGATGCCGCCATGATCTTAACCCCGAATCGCCGCTGTTTTTGCGGCCGGTCGCCGGGATCTTGACAAAAGAAGGGCCGCCTGACCCAAGCGGGGACAGTCGGCCCTTGCTTAGTTTCGCGCTGGCTTAGAAGCCTGCCTTCGCCGCCGCCTTCTCTGCGAGCAGCGGCGCGACGGTGAAGCCGTGCTTCTCAAGTGCCGCGGCGATCTTGTCGGTGCCCTCGATGCCCGCCCAGAACATCGGGCCGCCGCGATACACGGGCCAGCCATAGCCGAAGACCCAGACGACATCGATGTCGCTCGCGCGCTGCGCCTTGCCTTCCTCCAGGATCAGCGCGCCCTCGTTGACCATCGGATAAAGGGTGCGCTCGATGATCTCCTGATCGGTGATCTCGCGCTTCTCGATCCCCGCCTTCTTGCGGAACTCGTCGATGATTTCCTCGACGCGCGCGCTCGGCGTCGGAGTGCGCTTCTCGTCATAGTCGTAGAAGCCCGCCTGCTTCTTCTGGCCCCAGCGGCCTTCGGCGCAGAGCGCGTCGCGGATGCTTTCGATCCGGTTCGGGTCGCGGTGCCAGCCGATGTCGACGCCCGCAAGGTCGCTCATCTGGAACGGGCCCATCGGCATGCCGAAATCGGTGTGGACCTTGTCGACCTGCTGCGGGGTCGCACCTTCAAGCAGCAGCTTCTGCGCCTCGATCTGGCGCGGTGCGAGCATGCGGTTGCCGATGAAGCCGTGGCAGACGCCGGCGACAACCGACACCTTGCCGATCTTCTTGCCCCACGCCATTGCGGTCGCGAGGACGTCATCCGCGGTCTTTTCGCCGCGCACGACTTCGAGCAGCTTCATCACATTCGCGGGCGAGAAGAAGTGCATGCCGACGACGTCGCCGGGGCGGCTGGTCGAGGCGGCAATCTCGTCGACGTTGAGATAGCTGGTGTTCGACGCGAGGATCGCGCCGGGCTTGGCGATCTTGTCGAGCTTGCCGAAGATCTCCTTCTTGACCCCCATATCCTCATAGACCGCCTCGATGATCATGTCGCAGTCGGCGAGGGCTTCGAGGTCGAGCGACGGCGTGATGAGGCCCATCATCTGGCCGACCTGTTCGGGCTTGAAGCGGCCCTTCGCTGCCGAGGCATCGTAATTCTTGCGAATGACGCCAAGCCCGCGGTCGAGCGCGTCCTGCTGCATCTCGACGATCGTGCAGGGGACGCCCTTTTGCAGGAAGTTCATCATGATCCCGCCGCCCATCGTGCCGGCACCGATGATGCCGACCTTCTTGACGTCGCGGAGCTGGATATCCTTCGGCAGGCCGTCGATCTTCGCGGCCTGGCGCTCGGCAAAGAACAGGTGGCGCTGCGCCGCCGACTGGCTGCCCATCATCAGCTTCATGAATTCCTGGCGTTCGAAGGCGAGGCCTTCGTCGAACGGCAGGCGCGTTGCGGCCTCGACGCAGGCGAGGTTCGCATAGGGCGCTTCGAAGCCGCGCCAGCGCTTGGCGTTTGCGGCCTTGAGCTGTTCGATGACCGCGGCATCGCCGAACACCGGGCGTTCGCGCGTCGGGCGCGGGCCGTCGGCGATCTTGGCGCGCGCGAAGGCGATCGCATCGGCGGCCAGGCTGTCCTCGCCCGCGAGTGCGTCGACGAGACCGAGGTCCTTCGCCTTGGCGGCGGGCAGCGGGTCGCCGAGCGAGGTCATCGTCGCGGCGGCTTCGACGCCGACGACGCGCGGCAAGCGCTGCGTGCCGCCCGCGCCGGGCAGCAGGCCGAGCTTCACTTCGGGCACGCCGAGCTTCGCCGAGGGCACCGCGACGCGGTAGTGGCAGACCAGCGCGGTCTCCAGACCGCCGCCGAGCGCGGTGCCGTGGATCGCAGCGACGACGGGCTTCGACGCGGCTTCGATCATGTTGAGCACCGCGTTGAAATCGGGGCCGCGCGGCGGCTTGCCGAACTCGCTGATGTCGGCGCCGGCGATGAAGGTCGCGCCGTCGCAGCGCAGCACGATCGCCTTGACGCTGTCGTCGGCGAGCGCGGCTTCGAAATTATCCTTCAGACCCTGGCGGACGTGCCACGACAGCGCGTTCACGGGCGGATTGTTGACGATGACGACGGCGACATCGCCGTCCTTCTGCAGCGTCACGCTGACGGGGGTTTCTTCGGACATGGGAGACTCCTCTTGAATGTGTGACCGTCCGCTCGGGCTTTGTCCGCTGCGGACGGAGGGGTGGGTGGGCGTTTCAGTCGTCGATGGCGGCGTGGACGAGTGTCTTGACCTCGCGCCGGACGGGATAGGTGGAAGAGGGCATGAGCTGGGTCATGAAGACCATGCAGATCTCCTCGACCGGATCGACGAAGAAGCCGGTCGAGAACATGCCGCCCCAGTAAAAATCGCCGGCCGAGCCCGGAATGCCGGCGCTGGCGGGGGCGAGCGTGACCGCGAAGCCGAGGCCGAAGCCGACTCCGGCATTCTCGTCCTCCGAAAAGATGCCGACGCTGTGCTGCGTCAGATCGCCGCCGCCGACGAGATGGTTCGAGGTCATCAGATCGAGCGTCTTGCGGCCGATGATCCGCACATCGCCGAGCTTGCCGCCGCCGAGCAGCATCAGGCAGAAGCGGTGATAATCGTCGAGCGTCGAGGCAAGCCCGCCGCCGCCCGAATGGAAGCTGCGGTCCTTCGCCCAGCGGCTGCGGTCGCCGCTGTCGAACGGCTTCATCTTCTCCCTGGGGTCGAAGGCGTAGCAGTCGGTGAGGCGATGCTGCTGGTCGGCAGGCACCTTGAAGCCGGTGTCGACCATGCCGAGCGGGCCGAAGATGCGTTCCTGCAAAACCTGCGCGAAAGGCTTGCCCTCGATGCGTTCGATGACGGCGCCGAGCACGTCGGTCGCCATCGAATAATTCCAGTGCGCGCCGGGGTCGAACTGAAGCGGGATCTTTGCCAGATCGGCGATAAAGCTGTCCATCGTATAATCGGCGTCGAAATCGTCGATCCGCGCCTTGCGGTAAGCCGCATCGACCGGGGTGCGTTCCTGAAACCCATAGGTCAGGCCCGATGTGTGGCGCAGCAGGTCGACCATGCGGATCGGCTGCGTCGGCGGCCGCGTCAGGAACGGGACGTTGCCGCCGCCCGCGACGAAGACGCCGGTATCCTTGAATTCGGGACAGAATTTGGTCAGCGGATCGCTCAGTGCGACCTTGCCCTCCTCGAGCAGCATCATGAAGGCGATCGACGTGATCGGTTTGGTCATGCTGGCGATGCGGAAGATCGCGTCGTCTTTCAGCGCCGCGCCCGGCCGCGCGTCGCCGATGCACGACAGATGCGCGATCTCGCCGCGTCGCGACACCAGGGTCGCGGCGTGCGGAAGGCGGCCGGTGTCGACATATTTGGCCTGCAGGAAAGCCGGGATGCGGTCGAGCCGCCTGGTGTCGAATCCGTGACTCATATAGCCTCCGCGCTCAGTGTGACGTCTGGCCCAATAGCTGGCGCGTCACCGGATGCGAACTGGTAAGGCCGCCGTCGACCGCGATCGCCTGTCCGTTGACATAGCTCGCCTGGTCGCTCGCCAGGAAGAGGGCGACATTCGCCAGCTCCTCGGGCTGCGCTGCGCGGCGCAGCGGATTGAGCTGGCCGAGCTTGTGCGTGACCTCCTTGGCTTTCGCATAGTCGAAGGTCGGCTTGGTCATGCCGGTCTCGGTCAGGCCGGGGCAGATCGCGTTGACCCGCACGCCGCTGGTCGACAGCTGCTGCGCCGCGACCTTGGCGAGGTTGATGACGCCCGCCTTCGACGCAGAATAGGCGCCCGGGCCCGCGCCCGAATTGATCCCGGCGACGCTTGCGGTCAGCACGATCGCGCCGCCGCGCCCCTGGTCGACCATCGCCTTGCCGGCGTGCTTCACCATCAGCGCGGGGCCGATCAGGTTGACACGCAGCGTTTCGGCCCACGCGGCGGGGTCGAAATCGAAGATGCCCCCCATGTCGCCGATGATCCCGGCGTTGGCGAACGCGACATCGAGCCCGCCGAAACTGTCCTTCGCGGCCGCGACCAGCTTCGCGACGTCGGCCTCGACCCCCGCGTCGATCTCGAGCGCGATCGCCTCGCCGCCCGCATCCTTGATCGCCTGCGCGGTGTCGTGCACCGCCGCCGTCTTGTCGCCGAGCACCAGCTTCGCGCCCTCGGCGGCGAAACGCAGTGCGCTCGCGCGGCCGATACCCGAACCTGCGCCGGTGATGATTGCGATCTTGCCGTCCAATGCGCCCATCATGCGCCTCCCGAAATCGTGGCGCCGCCATCGCAGACGATGGTCTGGCCGGTGGTGAATGCTCCCGCCTTGCTGGCGAGGAAGACCGCGGCGCCCGCGATCTCGTGGGGTTCGCCGATGCGCTTCAGCGTCGAGGCGGCGGTCGAGCGCCGCAGATTTTCGGGATCCTCCCACAGCGCGCGCGCCATGTCGGTGCGGATCAGGCCCGGCGCGATGCAATTGACGCGGATGCCGCTCGCACCCAGCTCGACCGCGAAATTGCGCGCCATCTGCATGTCGGCGGCCTTCGAGATGCAATAGGCGCCGATGATCGGCGATCCCTTGAGCCCACCGATCGAGCTGATGATCGTGATCGCGCCTTCGCCGCGTTCGACCATTTCGGGCGCGACCATGGAGATCAGCCAATGGTTGGACAGGATGTTATTGTCCATGATCTTGCGGAACTGGTCGTCGCTGATCCCGAGGCCGGGGCCGTAATAGGGGTTCGACGCGGCGTTGCAGACAAGCGCGGTGATCTTGCCGAACGCCTTTCGCGTCGTATCGACGAGGTGCTGCAGATCGTCCTTCGACGAGATATTCGCGGGGACAGCGATCGCGGTGCCGTCGCCGAACCGTGCATTGATCTCGGCCGCGGTGGCGTCGCAGGCGTCCTGCTTGCGGCTCGAGATCACGACCTTTGCGCCCTGCTCGGCCATCGCCTCGGCGATCGCCCTGCCGATGCCGCGCGACGATCCGGTGATCAGCGCGACCTGACCGCTCATGTCGAAAAGGCTCATGCGCCTGCCTTTCGTGCAAAATCCCACGCCTTTTCCGCGAGCGGGAGGACGCGTTCGGACATCGCCTTGGCATGGGCGGAGGAAGCGGTGCCGTCGATGACGCGCTTCTTGATCCCCTGCATGATCCCGGCAAGGCGGAAGAAGTTATAGGCGAAATACCAGTTCATGTCGGGCACGCCGTCGCGGCCCGTTGCCTGGCAATAGCGTTCGACGACCTCGTCCAGTTCGGGAATGCCGAGCGCTTTGCGGTCGAGGTCCATGACCCCCGATCGCCCGCCATTCTCGGTCACCCAGGCCATTGCGACATAGGTGAAATCGGCGAGCGGATCGCCGAGCGTCGAGAGTTCCCAGTCGAGCACCGCCAGAACTTCGGGCCGATCCTTGGCGTAGATCATGTTATCGATGCGATAGTCGCCGTGGACGACGCTGGTGCGCGTCTGTTCGGGCAAGGTCGCGGGCAGCCAGGCGATGAGCCGCTCCATCTCGTCCATCGTCTCGGTTTCGGAGAGCTTGTACTGCTTTGTCCAGCGGTCGACCTGGCGGCCGAAATAATTGCCCGGCTTGCCGAAGTCCGACAGACCCGCCGCCTCGATATCGACGCTGTGCAGTGCGGCGAGCGTGTCGATCATAGCATGATAGGTCGCACGGCGGTTCTCGGGGGTCGAGCCGGGCATCGACCCATCCCAGATTGTCTGCCCGTCGACCATGCCCATGACGTAGAACCAGCTGCCGACGACGCTGTCGTCGGTGCAGAGGCCGTACTGGCGCGCGACGGGGAAGCCGGTCTTATGGAGTCCGGCCTGCACCTTGTACTCGCGATCGACCGCGTGCGCCGAGGGGAGGAGCGGGCCGAAGGGCTTGCGACGCAGGACATAATTGCCCGAGGGCGCGCTGATCTTGTAGGTCGGGTTCGACTGGCCGCCGGCAAACTTGCTTTGGGTCAGCGGGCCTTTGAAGCCTTCGACATTCGCCTCCATCCACGCGGTCAGCTTCGCTTCGTCGAGTATGTCGGCCCCCTCGGGGGCGACGGTGCCGCTGAAGGCCTTTTGCGCGTCGATGCCCGTCGTCATTGGTCGAACACGATCACCGACCGCGCGGCATCGCCCTTTCGCATCTTGTCGAAGCCTTCGTTGACCCGGCTCAGCGGGATCGTCTCGGCGACGATGCTGTCGAGGTCGAGCAGTCCGCGGAGGTAGAAGTCGACAAGGCGCGGGATATCGACCGGGAAGCGGTTGCCGCCCATGATCGCGCCCTGCAATTTCTTGCCCGAGAGCAAATCCATCGCCGACAGGCCGACCTTTTCGGCGAGGGGCATCATGCCGAGGATCGTCGCGGTGCCGCCGCGGCGGAGCGAAGCGACCGCAAGGCTGGCCGAGGCCGGGCGTCCGACCGCCTCGATCGCATGGTCGACGCCGCCCTTGCTGATTTCGAGGATCTGCTTCGCGGCATCGTCAGACAGCGCATCGACGACGTCGGTCGCGCCAAGCTTCTTCGCGAGTTCGCGCTTTTCGGGCACGGGGTCGGCGGCGATGATGCGGCCCGCGCCGGCGATCTTCGCGGCGTTGATCGTCGCGAGGCCGACGCCGCCGCAGCCGACGACGGCAACGGTCTCGCCGGGCGTCACCTTGCACGCGTTGAAGATCGTTCCGGCGCCGGTGGTCACCGCGCAGCCGATCACCGCGGCGCGGTCGAGCGGCATGTCGGGGTCGATCCGCACGCAGGCATGCTCATGGACCAGCATCACCTCCGAAAAGGCGCTGAGATTGAGCATCTGGTTCACCGGCGAGCCGTCGGGGCGCGTGATGCGCGGCGCCGATCCTGCGGGACGGCGCGTGTCGCCGCCGAGGCAAAGCGACATGCGTCCGCTGACGCAAAACTCGCAATGGCCGCAGAAGGCGCTCAGGCAGGTGACGACCGCATCGCCGGGCTTCACCGTGCGAACCTCGCTGCCGACCGCTTCGACGATCCCCGCAGCCTCGTGCCCGGGAATCGCGGGCAGCGGGTGCGGATAGGCACCGTCGATGAAGTGCAGGTCCGAATGGCACAGGCCGCATGCCGCGGTGCGGATGCGCACCTCGTGCGGGCCGGGCTTGTCGACGACGACATCTTCGATGACGAGCGGCTTGCCCGGCTCGATCAGAACGGCGGCTTTGGTCAAAGTGTCTCTCCGAAATCTGCTGCTGTTTAGCGCGAAACGCCGATGTCGCCCGACGAGAAGCCGGCATCGGTCGCGGCGGGCGAATGTTTCGCGAGCTCGATGCGCGAGATCGCGCGGGCGTGAACCTCGTCGGGGCCGTCGGCCAGGCGCAGCGTGCGCTGGCCTGCGTACATCTTGGCGAGGCCGAAGTCGTCGCTGACCCCGCCGCCGCCATGCGCCTGGATCGCATCGTCGATGATCGAGAGCGCCATATTCGGCGCCTGCACCTTGATCATCGCGATCTCGGCCGCGGCCGACTTGTTGCCGACCTTGTCCATCATGTCGGCGGCTTTCAGGCAGAGCAGGCGCGTCATCTCGATGTCGATCCGCGCGCGCGCGATCCGCTGTTCCCAGATGCTGTGCTCGGCGATCGTCTTGCCGAAGGCGACGCGCGACTGGAGCCGCTTGCACATGCGTTCCAGCGCTTCCTCGGCGACGCCGACGGTGCGCATGCAGTGATGGATGCGACCCGGCCCGAGACGGCCCTGCGCGATTTCGAAGCCGCGGCCCTCGCCGAGCAGCATGGCATCCTCGGCGTTGACGCGCACGTCCTTAAGCTCGATTTCCATATGGCCGTGCGGCGCGTCGTCATAGCCGAAGACGGGCAGGTGGCGCTTGATGTTGATCCCCGGCGCATCCATCGGCACGACCAGCATCGACTGCTGCGCGTGGCGCTTGGCGCCGAAGTCGGTCTTGCCCATCACGATCGCCACCTTGCAGCGCGGATCGCCCGCGCCCGACGACCACCATTTGGTGCCGTTGATCACATAATCGCTACCGTCGCGCTCGATCCGCGTCTCGATATTCGTCGCGTCGGACGAGGCGACCGCGGGTTCGGTCATCAGGAAGGCCGACCGGATCTCGCCGTTCATCAGCGGCGCGAGCCATTTGTCCTTCTGTGCCCGCGTCCCGTAGCGGTGGAAGACTTCCATGTTGCCGGTGTCGGGCGCCGAACAGTTGAACACCTCGCTCGCGAATCCGACGCGGCCCATTTCCTCGGCGCAGAGCGCATATTCGAGGTTGGTGAGGCCGGGGCCTTCGAACTCGAATGTCTCGTCGACATGATGGTGCGCGGCCGACTTGGGCGGCATGAACAGGTTCCAGATGCCCGCCGCCTTCGCCTCGGCCTTCAGGTCCTCGACGACCTCGATCACCTTCCAGCGATCGCCCGCGGCATCCTGCTGCTTGTAGGTCGAAACCGCGGGGCGGACCTTGCGCTCGATGAAATCGCGAACCCGGCCCTGCCAATGCTTCTGCCGGTCGGTGAGGTCGAAATCCATCGCTACATCCTTCCCTTTACGTTTACGTAAACCCTTGGGCCGATTCGGTCGCTTTGCCAAGGCCCGGATGCCGCGAAATCGCATTTTTCTGCGATCGGCGGACATTATGTTTCGGCATATTCGCTATGAGCGCTCCTTATGGGCGGGCTCGCCTCCGCCAAGCAGCGCCAGCCGCGCCTCGTGGCTGGCCCGGTCGATCGCGTAACGGCGCAGCCCGAGCGCCGCGAGCACTCCGATCGACACCATCAGCCCGGCGTAAATCCATCCCATCTGGGTCGCCGTGTCGGCGGGCAGGTCCTCGGGCCGCATCCGCTCGCCCAGCCCTGCAAAGGCGACGAGCTGGCCGACGAGGAAGATGCCGAGCGCCTGCCCGAATTTCTGCGTCATCAGATAGCCCGCGAAAAACACGCCCTCGATTCGCGTGCCATGATCGACCTCGTGCGCCTCGACGATTTCGGCGACCATCGACGCGGCGGATATGTTCGCCACGATCTGCCCGAAGAGCGACAGCGTCATGAAGCCGAGCAGCAGAAAGACCGACGCCGTCCCGCCGAGCTCGGGCCAGAAGCCGAGGTTGCGCGCGGCATAGGGCACAAAGGCGAGCGCGCCGCTGAACAGCGCGGCGGCGATCGCGGTGTCGCGCTTGCCGACGCGGCGATGCGCGCGCCCGACCGCGGCAAAGGCGCCGAACACCGCGATCGCGAGCCCCAGCGGATACCAGGCGAACTGCGCGTCGCCGAGCTGCCAGACGTAGAGCATCATATAGTTGATCGAGGCGATCGCGGTCGCATAGCCGGTGACGATGAACAGCGCCCCGCTGACCAGCGCGACGAAGGCGGGGTTGCGAAAGGCGAGCGCGATATCGGCGAGCATCGAATTGCCGTGGCCCGCCGCGGGTGGCGGCGGCAGCGATACGATGCGCCGGTGTTGCCCCAGCGCCGACCCCAGCGTCGTCATCAGGATCATCGCCGCGCCGAACAGCCCGAATTCGGTATAGCCCGCGGCTTCGAGCAGACCGCTCTGTCCCGGCTCGTCGGAGGTCAAAAAATAGCCGTAGGCGAGCGCTGTCGCGGTGAGCCCGCCAAGCCAGCCGAACAGGAAGCGAAAGCGCATCAGCGTCGTGCGCTCGTCATAGTCGCGCGTCAGTTCGGCGACGAGCGACACCGACGGGATTTCGCATGCCGAGACTAGGATGCGCACTGCAACCACGTTGACGATCAGGCCCAGCGTCGAATGCTGCGCGATGTCGGGGGAGACCCACAGCAAGGCCCAGGCGATCGCCATCGGCACCGCCGCGCCATAGAGCCAGGGCAGCCGCCGCCCGAACCGCGTGCGTGTCGCGTCGGACAGGCGCCCGATCAGCGGGTCGACCAGCGCGTCGATCACCATCGCG
Organism: Sphingopyxis sp. Geo48; assembly: GCF_949769155.1. Lineage (NCBI taxonomy): Bacteria > Pseudomonadati > Pseudomonadota > Alphaproteobacteria > Sphingomonadales > Sphingopyxidaceae > Sphingopyxis > Sphingopyxis sp. Geo48. The sequence continues at coordinate 289,024 of NZ_CATKPA010000003.1, forward strand.
CCGATCAACACCAGCGACACGGTGCGCGGATCGAAGCCGAGCACCTGATTGTAATAGAGCATGAAGAAGGTGGTGAGCCCCGCCTCCTTGATCCCCAGCGTCACGCTGCCCAGCCCGTGCGCCAGCTTGATCCGCATCGGCAGCGGGGCGGGAAGGGCGGGCGCGGTCATTGCAGGCCGGTCGCCTCGGTCGCCGACAATGCGGCGATCCGTGCCTCATGGTCGGCGCGGTTGATCGGAAAGCGCGAGAAGATCCAGGTAGAGCAGGCGGCGGCGATCACCACGATCACGCCATAGCTCACCACCAGCCGCTCGATCACCTCGGGCGCGACCTGCCCCGGGATCGCCTTCGACGGCAGCCCCGACAGGCTGATCAGCAGCCCGGTCAGCCCGATTCCGACCGCGGTCGCGCATTTCTGGACGAACATCCAGCCCGCCGCGAACACGCCCTCGGTGCGGCGCCCGGTCTCGACCTGCGAGGCTTCGACCACATCGGCGAGCATCGACTGGCCCGAGATCATCACCATCACCGCATTGACGTTCGAGAGGAGGATGAAGCCCATCAACAGGTTGCTGGAAAAACTCGATCCGATCGCGGGCCAGTTGCCCGACAGCAGCAGTACGAAGGGGACGACCCAGAAAATCGTGCTGATAATCCCGCACACCACCGCGGTCCTTTTTTTGCCGAAACGGTGGTGCAACGGTTGCACGAGCAGGAAGGAACCGATCACGCTCACCATCAGCAGCCACGGCAGCGCCGCGAACGCGCCGTCCGAAAAGCGCCAGACATAGAGGTATAGGAAGTTCGAGATGGTGAAGGTCATCTGCGTGCTCGAAATCGCGATCAGCGAGGCGCCGAGCAGGATCAGCGCAGCGGGGTGGCGCAGCGATTCCCATATTTCGGCGAACAGCCGTTTCGGCGATCCGGGCTCGGGCTTGGTCGCGGGCAGATGCGCGACGCGGCGATGCTGGCCGATCGCCGAGATCAGCACCGTCGCTGCCATGATGATCGCGCCGCAGAGACCGTAGAGCCAATAGCCGGCGGGATTGAGCTGGCCGAATTCGTGCGTCGCGTCGGGGCGCAGGAAGACCGTGTTGGCGAGGAAGAAGACGAGCAGCCCGCCGCCCCACGCGAAGAGGAAGCGGAAGCGGACGAGCGCGGTGCGTTCGTCATAATCGCTCGTCAGTTCGGCGACGAGCGACTGCGACGGCACCTCGCAGCACGAAACGAGCGTACGCACCAGCACCGCCACGACGACCAGATAGGCGAAGATATGCGTATGGTCGTCGGGCGGTGACCAGAGCAGCATCCATGCGAAAGCGAGCGGGATCGGCGCGAGATAAAGCCAGGGATGGCGCCGACCCCAGCGCGTGTAGGTGCGGTCGGAGAAATAGCCGATCAGCGGATCGACGAAGGCATCGGCGAGCAGCGCGAACATCAGCGCGAGCGATACGAGGCTGGCATCCAGCCCGACCACCTGGCTGTAGAAAATCAGCAGGAAGGTCGAAAAGCCGTTGTCCTTGACGCCATAGGCGACGCTGCCAAGGCCGTGGAACAGCTTCAGGCGGACCGGCAGGCGCGTCGATGCCGGGGTGTCGGCGGTCACCCGGCGGCTCCGGCTTTCGCCGCTTCCTCCATCGCGAGCAGGGCATCGAACATGCCCGGCGTTTCCTTGTCCCATGCGTGACGCTGGCCGATCGTCAGCCCGCCGTCGACGAGCATATGCGTGCCCGTCATGAAGCTCGACTCCTCGCTCGCGAGATAGGCGACCGCGTTCGCGATATCCTCGGGCTGGCCGCCGCGCGCGACCGGCTGCGCCTGCGCGCTCATCTGCGCGATCACGGCGTTCGCCTGCGTCTTGAGCTCGCCCGGCACGTCGAGCGAAGCGGTGAAGATATTGGTGTTGATGAAGCCGGGGCAAATCGCGTTCACGCGGATGCCATATTGCGCCAGATCGGTGGCCGCGACCTTGCTGAGGTGCAGCACGCCGGCCTTCGCCACCGCATAGGCGGTCGGCGAATAGCCGGCACCGAGCGCCGCGACGCTTGCAGTGTTGACGATGCTGGCGCCCTTGCGATGCTTCATATGCGGCGCGGCATAACGGATGCCCATCGCGACCGATTTGAGGACGAGATCCATCGTGCGGTCCCAGCCTTCGGGGGTGATCTCGTCGATCGGCGCGCGGTCGCCGCCCGCGGCGGCGTTGTTGAATACGATGTCGATCCCGCCGGCTTTCTCGGCGGCGGTGTTCATCAGCGCTTCGATATCGGCGGGGACGGTGACGTCGCAGCGGACGAAGTCGATCTTGCCGTTCGACTGTTCGGCCAGCGCCCGCCCGCCCGCTTCGTCGATGTCGGCCGCGAAAACATGCGCGCCTTCGCCCGCGAGTTTCAGCACGGCCGCCTTGCCGATGCCCGATGCCGCGCCGGTGACCACGGCGATCTTGCCTGCGAATCGCATATCCTCTGCTCCCGTTTTATTTTGCCACGCAACTTAGGCGCGAAGCCCGTCGCGTCAACGGCGAGCAATCTTCCGTTACGGCGCCGTAGCGTCGGTTTTTTGGCCCAAGTTGACGCTTGCGTAAAGTAGCTCTCCGGTCCTAGATTTGCGGCCAGAAGAGGAGCCTTGAAGATGAGCGATCTGGACGCCTTCCGCGCCGAAGTGCGCGCGTGGCTGGAAGAAAATTGTCCGCCTGAAATGCGCGAACCCGTCCGCGGTGACGAGGACGTCTGCTGGGGCGGCCGCAACTGGAAATTCCAGAGCGAGGCGCAGAAGCTGTGGCTCGAACGCTGTGTAGCCAAAGGCTATACCGTTCCCGACTGGCCGAAGCCCTATGGCGGCGCCGGTCTCTCGGCGGCCGAGACCAAGATCCTCAAGCAGGAAATGGCGCGCATCGGCGCCCGCTCGCCGCTCAACAGCTTCGGCATCTGGATGCTCGGCCCGGCGCTGCTGCAGTTCGGCACCGAAGAACAGAAGGTCCATTATCTGAACCCGATCGCGCGCGGGGAAATCCGTTGGTGCCAAGGCTATTCGGAACCCGGCTCGGGCAGCGACCTCGTGTCCTTGCAGACCTATGGCGAGGACAAGGGCGATCACTGGGTCGTCAACGGCCAAAAGATCTGGACCAGCTATGCCGACAAGGCCGACTGGATCTTCTGCCTCGTCCGCACCGACAAGACGAACAAATATCAGGGCATCACGTTCATGCTCTTCGACATGACGACCCCCGGTGTCACGACGAAGCCGATCAAGCTCATCTCGGGCAACAGCCCGTTTTGCGAGACCTTCTTCGACGATGTCGTCGTGCCCAAGACGCAGTATGTCGGCGAGATCAATCGCGGCTGGGACGTCGCCAAATATCTCCTCGGGCACGAGCGCGAGATGATTTCGGGCGGCGATTCGGCGGGTGAGCTCGTCAGTCTTGGCGGTTCGCTTGCCGGGGTGCTCGGCCGCAACGCGGCGGGCCAGCTCGACGATCCGATCCTGCGCGCCCAGCTTGCCGCATTCGACGTCGACGCCTTTGCCTATCGGGCGATGGGCGAGCGTTTCATCGATATGTGGAAAACCGGCCGCGCGCATCCCGCGAGCTCGAACATGATGAAATATGTCGGCACTGAACTCAACAAGGCACGGCACGAGCTGGTGATGGCGTGCGGCGGCAGCGAAGCGCTCGAATGGGACAGCCCCGAAACCAAGGGCGGCGCCCGCCCGCGCGGGTGGCTTCGCACCAAGGCCAATTCGATCGAAGGCGGGACGAGCGAAATCCTGCTCAATGTCGTCGCCAAGCGCATTCTCGACCTGCCGGGAGCGTAATCCTTCTCCCCTCCCGCTTGCGGGAGGGGTCGGGGGAGGGCCTGTCGATTTCAGGGGCGGTGTCTTAACAAGCCCTCCCCTAACCCCTCCCGCAAGCGGGAGGGGAACTGGAGAAACAAAATGCCGCTTTATCATAATGAAGACCAGCTGATGCTGAAGGACAGCGTCGGCCCGTTCATCGCCGAACAGGCGCCGGTCGCGCATCTTCGCCAGCTTCGCGACAGCGACGACGCCACCGGCTTCTCGCGCGACCTCTGGGCGCAGTTCGTCGAAATGGGTCTGCCCGGGATGCTCGTTCCCGAGGCGCATGGCGGGCTCGGCATGGGGCATATGGAAGCGGGCATCGTGCTCGAGGAAATCGGCCGCAACCTGACGCCGTCGCCCTTCCTCGCGACCAGCGTCGGCGCGGTCGCCGCGCTGGCGAAGGCGGGCGGCACGCAGGCGGGCCGCTGGCTTCCCGCGATTGCCAGCGGCGAGGCGATCGTCGCACTCGCGATCGACGAGGGATCGAAGCATCGCCCCGACCGCATCGCGACGACCGCGACGCGCGCGGGCAACGGCTTCCGCCTCGACGGCAAGAAAAGCTTCGTGCTCCACGGCCATGTCGCCGACATGAGCATCGTCGCGGCGAAGACCGACGGCGGGATCACATTGTTCGCGGTGCCTAGGCAAGCGAAGGGCGTGACCGCCGATCCGCGCCGCCTCGTCGATTCCTCGCTTGCGAGCCACGTCACGCTCGACGGCGTCGAGGTCGACGCCGATGCGGTGATCGGCGAAGTCGATGCCGGCGAAGAGGTGCTGAACGCGCTGCTCGCCGCTGCGCGCACCGGCGCCGCCGCCGAAATGGTCGGCGTCGGCCAGGGTGCGATGGACATGACGGTCGGTTACCTCAAGGAACGCAAGCAGTTCGGGCGTCTGATCGGCGAATTCCAGGCGCTCCAGCACCGCGCCGCGCATCTTTATGGCGAGATGGAAGTCGCGCGCGCGGCGGTGATGAAGGCGCAGGAACTGCTCGACCAGGGCAATGACGGCGCGAAGCTGATGGTCTCGGTCGCCAAGGCGAAGGCCGGCCGCGCCGCGAACCTCGCGGTGCGCGAAGGCGTGCAGATGCACGGCGGCATCGGCATGACCGACGAATATGACATCGGCCTCTATATGAAGCGCGACCGTGCGCTCGCCGAATTTATGGGCGACGTCCATTATCACACCGAACAGGTCGCACGGATGAGCGGCTACTGATCGACGGGAGAAGCCAGATGAATCTTCAGGACATGTTCGGCCTCGACGGCCGCATCGCGCTCGTCACCGGCGGCTCGCGCGGGATCGGCAAGATGATCGTCGAGGGCTATCTCGCCGCGGGCTGCGCGCGCGTCTATATCTCGGCGCGCAAGAGTGCGCAGATCGAGGAAGCCGTCGCCGATTTCGAGACGCGCTATCCGGGCAAGGTGATCGGGCTTCCCGTCGACCTCTCGACCGTCGAGGGCTGCCGCGCGCTCGCCAAGGAACTCGAAGCGCGCGAGGAGCGCCTCGACATCCTCGTCAACAACGCGGGCGCCGCATGGGGCGAGCCGTTCGAGGGTTTTCCCGAGGCGGGCTGGGACAAGGTGATGGACATCAACGTCAAATCGCCCTTTTTCCTGACGCAGGCGCTGCACGGGCTGATGAAGGCGGCGGGTACGCCTGAGCGCCCGGCGAAGGTCATCAACATCGGCTCGATCGACGGGCTGCGGCTCAATCCGTGGGAAACCTACAGCTATCACGCGTCGAAGGCGGCGATCCTCTATCTCACCAAGCGCCTCGCGGCGCGGCTGGTGACCGACAATATCATCGTCACCGCGATCGCCCCCGGCGCCTTCCAGTCGGACATGAACAAGGCGGCGCGCGACCATGGCGACGCGGTCGCGAAGAGCATCCCGGTCAAGCGCATCGGCGTGCCCGAGGATATGGCCGGCGCCGCGATCTTCCTCGCGTCGAAGGCGGGCGACTATGTCGTCGGCGATACGATCGCGGTCGACGGCGGGCTGGTCCACGGCGATCTGAAGACCAGCATCGACGCCTGATTCTCAAGCATCGTCACCCTCGAACGAGACACGTGACTCGTTCGACCTGATCCGGGGCCAAAACGACCGCTGTTGCATGGATCCCGGATCAGGTCCGGGATGACGAGAGTGGAGGCGTTGACTCGGCAAACCCAAGGTGTATTATGTAACTAATGCACCAAGGAGATGTGCCATGCGTTTTGCCTTTCTGATCCCCCCGATGATGCTCCTCGCCGCCTGCGGGCAGGGCGAGGAGAAGAAGGATAAGACCGAAGTCTCGATCAACGCCGGCGACGAGCATGGCGGGGTCCAGATCACGGCCGGCAAGGACGGCAACGGCCGGATCAAGATCGGTGGCGACGGCGTCGGGATCGACATGAAGATCCCCGATTTCGTCGACCTCGACGTCGAGGGCGATTTCGATATCGACGGCGTGAAACTCTATCCGGGCAGCAATGTCACGACGGTCAATGTCGATGCGCGCGACAATGGCAGCGGCGGCGACAAGGCAATCGTCGAACTCGGCTTCACCTCTCCCGCCCCGCCGGCCAAGGCGGCCGACTGGATGGCGGGCGAGTTCGCCAAGAAGAATATCCAGGTCCAGCGCGCCGGTGACACCTTGCGCGGGACGACCAAGGACGGCGATGATTTCAAGATCGACTTCGGCCCCGACGGCGCGAACGCCAAGGGCAAGGTGACGATCAGCAAGAGCTGACCGGACGTGCTCCCCGGCGAAAGCCGGGGCCCAGTAGCAATGTTCGGACATGGGCCCCGGCTTTCGCCGGGGTTCACAGCATTAGCCGCTGTTCCTGAGCGCGGTCGCGATCGCGTTGATCGTCAGCTGGATGCCCTCGGCGATGCGCGGGTCGGTTTCACCCGCGCGGTGGCGCTTCATCAGCTCGATCTGCAGCAGGTTCAAGGGTTCGATATAGGGCAGCCGCAGCCGGATCGACGCCTCGAGCGCGGGATTCTTCTCGAGCAGCCGCGACTGGCCGGTGATGGCGAGCAGCCCGTCATGCGCGCGATTCCAGCCGTCGCGGATGCGGGTGAAGATGGCCGCATGCCCGTCGACGCCGCTCGCCAGTTCGGCATAGCGCGCCGCGATCCCCATGTCCGATTTCGCGAGCACCATCTCCATATTGCCGAGCAGCGCGGCGAAGAAGGGCCAGCTCTCGGCCATGTCGGCGAGCAGGGCCTTGTCGCCGAACTCCGAAAAGGCCTCACCCGTTCCGTACCAGCCGGGCAGCATCGTGCGCGCCTGCGCCCAGCTGAACACCCACGGGATCGCGCGCAGATCCTCGATAGCGGTCGATTTGGTCCGGCTCGACGGCCGCGACCCGATCTTCAGCCCCGCAATCTCGGCGATGGGAGTCATCGCGCGGAAGAAATCCTTGAACGCCGGCGTCTCGTAAACGAGCCCGCGATACGCCGTGAACGCGCTGTTCGACAGCGCATCCATCGCCGCGGTAAAGCGCCCGCAATTCGCGTCGCTCATGCCCTCGGGCTCGAGGCTCGCGAGCAGGCTCGCCGAGACCATCGCCTCGAGGTTCGTCGCCGCGCTGTCGGCGGTGCCATATTTCGCCGCGATCACCTCGCCCTGCTCGGTGATGCGGATGCGTCCCTGCACCGTGCCGGCGGGCTGCGCGCGGATCGCGGCAAAGGCGCTGCCGCCGCCGCGCCCGACTGCGCCACCGCGGCCGTGGAACAGCTGCATCGACGTGTCGGCGGCGTCGAACACCGGGGTCAGCGCGTCGGACGCCTGATGCAGCCCCCAGGTCGAGGTGAGGTAGCCGCCGTCCTTGTTCGAATCCGAATAGCCGATCATCACTTCCTGATGCCCGCGCGCGGCGATGTGCGGCGCGATCTCGGGCAGCGCGAAGTAACGCGCCATGATCGCGGGCGCGTCGTCGAGGTCGGCGATGGTCTCGAACAGCGGCACGACCATCAGCGTGTCTTTGCCCTCGGCAGACCAGAGTCCCGCCTCGCGCGCGAGGACATGGACTTCGAGCAGGTCGGACAGGCTCTCGGCCTTGCTGATGATCCACTGCAATATCGCCTGATGGCCGAGCCGCGCGCGGACCGAAGCGGCGGCGTGGACGATCGCAAGCTCGCCCGCAGTCTCCTCGCTCCACTCGTGCCATGTGGCGGCAAGCGGCCGGTTCACGCCCAGCTCGCGGCGGAGCAGCGCGACGCGCGCCTCCTCGTCCAGCGCCAGATAGTCGCTCTCGACCCCCGACACCTTGAGCAACTCCGCCAGCACGCGCTCGTGGACCGCGCTGTTCTGTCGCATGTCGAGCGTCGCGAGATGGAAGCCGAAAACTTCGACCGCGCGGATCAGCCGCCCGAGCGCGCCGATCCCGACAAGCTGACCTTCGCCGCTCGCCGACAGCCCGTTCGCGATGACCAGCAGGTCGCGGCGGAAATCGGCGGGGGTCGCGTAAGCCTCGCCCCTCAGCGCCGACGCGCGCGGCGGCGCCTTGCCGACGATGCTCGCATAAGTCGCACAGACGCGCGCGTAGATGCCCGACAGCGCGCGGCGATAGGGCTCGTCGCGGCGGCTCGGCGCATTGTCGCCGCTCGCCTCGGCCAGCGCCTCGACCGCTTGCGGCACCGGCGCGAGGCCCGACGACACCGACAGCTCGGCGCCGAGGGCGTGAACGGCGTCTGCGTAGTGGCCGAGCACCGCCGCGGCGTTGCGGCTCGTCGCCATGTTCAGCGTCTCGGCGGTGACGAAGGGATTGCCGTCGCGGTCGCCGCCGATCCAGCTCCCGACGCGCAGGAAGCTCGCGGGGCGCTGCCCCAGTTCCTTCTCCCAGCGCGCATAGAGCTTGGGCAGCACCGGCACGAAGACGTCGCGAAGGTAGGTCAGCGCATTGTCGATCTCGTCGGCGACGAACAGCTTTTCCATGCGCAGCGGCCGCGTCTGCCACAAGAGCACGATCTGGCGCCGGATCGCTTCTTCGACGATGTCGCCCTCGGGCGTCTCGTCGAGCCCCGCGTCGCGCAGCCGCATCAGTTCGGCGATGCGGTTCTTGTGGTCGAGCACCGACTTGCGCCGCACCTCGGTTGGATGCGCGGTGAGCACCGGCGCAACGAGCGCGGCGTTCAGCAGCGCCGCGACCGCGTCGCCATCGATCCCGTCGGCGCGCAGCTTTTCGAGCGCGGCGGCAACCGTCGCCTCGGGCTCGGCCGCGACGCCCTGCCGGTCCTCGGCCAGGTTCGCGAGCATCGAGAACAGCATGAAACCGCGCACGAAGGCGACCGTATCGTCGAGGCTCAGCGCATCGAGCCCCGGATCGATCGCCTCGGCCCCCGCGATGCCGCGATGCCGGTCGACGCTCGACGAGCGGATATATTCGGTCTGCCGGAACAGTTTCTCGCCGCCATAGGCACGGATGACGTCGCCGAGAATCCGCCCGAGATAGCGGATGTCGGGATTTTGCGAGATCTGGATCGGCGGTCCCATGGGCGGCTTTGCTGCACCTGCGAAGGCGCAGCGTCAAGCCGCGCATAGCTATGCTTGCGAAAGATCAGTGCGTCCTGACGAGCATCAGCGTTCCCAGATCGATCTCTGACGGCTATCGAACGTAACGGAGTTGCGCGTGTCGGTGATGAACATCAGCTTGCCGTCGGCATCGGTGATCCGCGCCGACACGGCATAGCTGTGCCGCGGGTCTATGTCGGCGCGGTCGACGGTCAGGGTGAACGCGAAGGGCACCTGCTTGCCTTCGCTCGCAAAGCTCTGCGTCGCCATATTGGTGGCGGGCGCGTCGGCACGGCTGACATCGTCGAGCCGCACCTCGATCCGCGCGGTCGGCGGCAGCGCGATGCGCTCGCGATAGGCGATGCTGCCCGTGACGGCGAGCGTCCGTTCGGCAGGCGCGGTCGTCGCGCAGGCGGTCAGTGAAAGGGCGATGGGGACCGCGATACGGAGCATGATCTTCTCCCTGCAAACCATGCACCCCTGCGAAGGCAGGGGCCCATCACCGGCCGGTGCAAAATGGAACCGGCAGAAGATGGATCCCTGCCTTCGCAGGGACACGGAAACCAAAGGCATAGCCCAAACGGGCGGGGCTGCCTAACCTTCCAGTTCAACATCCCAGTAAAGCCAGTCGATCCAGCTTTCATGCAGGTAATTGGGCGGGAAGCAGCGGCCATTGTCCTGCAGCTGCCAGCTCGTCGGGCGCCACGGCTGCTGGTGCAGCGGCATGTGCGCCTGTTGCGGCGTCCGCCCGCCCTTCTTGAGGTTGCACGGCGCGCACGCGGTGGCGACATTCTCCCAGCTCGTCCGTCCGCCGAGGCGGCGCGGGACGACATGATCGAACGTCAGATCTTTCCCCGACCCGCAATATTGGCACGCGAAGCGGTCGCGCAGGAACAGGTTGAAGCGCGTGAAGGCGGGATATTGCGACGGCTTCACATACTGCCTGAGTGCGATCACGCTCGGGATCGGCATCGTCCGCGTCGGCGAATGGATTTCGCGTTCGTAATTCTCGACGATCGTCACCCGGTCGAGGAAAACCGCCTTGACCGCAGTCTGCCATGGCCACAGGCTCAGCGGATAGTAACTCAGCGGCGTATAGTCTGCGTTGAGGACGAGAGCCGGACAGGAATCGGGATGCCGGGCAAGATCGGGATGGAACATGGCTTGGTAACGCTGCCCCCATTTCTTCGCGGGATGGCGCGCCACTGCCTTCCCTGCGTGACACCGTCATTACATGACGTATCAGATTCTGACGTCAAGGGGCTTATGCCCGCAAGATATGGAATGATTCGCTTTGGCACGGCACAGCATATGGATTCGCTCGGGCTGCCATGCTGACGCGCTTCGCGCCGAGTCCGACGGGCGAGCTTCATCTGGGCCATGCCTATAGCGCGGTGCTCGCGCACGGCGCGGCGCGCGCCGCAAACGGGCGCTTTCGGGTCCGGATCGACGATATCGATGGCAGCCGCTCGCGCGAGGACTATGTCGCGGCCTCGCTCGCCGACCTCGTCTGGCTCGGGCTCGACCCGGACGGTGATCCGGTGCGCCAGTCGGCGCATCTCGGGCGCTATGCCGCCGCGCTCGACGAGCTGCGTTCGCGCGGGCTCGTCTATCCCTGCTTCTGTACCCGCGCCGATATCGCCGCGAGCCTCGCCGCGCCGCACGGCCCATCCGGTTCGATCTACCCCGGCACCTGCCGCCATCTATCCGGGGCCGAACGCGACCGTCGCCTCGCCGCAGAGCCGCACGCGTGGCGCCTCGATATGGCGCGCGCCGCCGCGCTCGCGGGGGACCTTCGCTGGGAAGAGCAGGGGCGGGGGATGCGCATCGCCGATCCCTTGGCGCATGGCGATATCGTCCTCGCGCGCAAGGACGCGCCCGCCAGCTATCATCTCGCCTCGACCCTCGACGATGCCGCGATGGGCGTCACGCACGTCATTCGCGGCGCCGACCTTATCGCCTCGACCGATGTCCACCGGCTGCTGCAGGCACTGCTCGGCCTGCCGACCCCGGTCTATCGCCACCACGGCCTCGTCTGCGGCCCCGACGGCAAGAGGCTCGCGAAACGCGACGCCGCCGCCGCGCTCGCTTCGCTTCGCGATAGCGGCGTCGACGGCCCTGCGCTCGCCGCCGATTTGCTCGCGCAGCGGCTTCCCGCTGGCTATTCGCTGCAAATTCCCTAAAGTGGGGTCATGCAGATCATCCTCGTCCTCGCGGTCATCGCGGCCGCCGGTCTCGTCCTCTTCTCGCTCGCGCGCGGGCTCATCTATTTCGCGCAAGGCCACCGCGCCGAGGCCGAGGGCAATCTCCGCGAAAACCAGATCATGCAGAACAAGATGATGATGGCCCGGGTTAAGTGGCAGGCGATCACGATCATCCTGCTGATCATCATCGGCGTGACCGCCGCGGGAAGCTAAGCCGCGGCCCCATGGTCAAGCTCAACAAGATCTACACGCGCACCGGCGACGACGGCACCACCGGCCTCGTCGACGGCTCGCGGATTGCCAAATCGGCGCCGCTGATGGCGGCGATCGGCGACGTCGACGAAGCGAACAGCGCGGTCGGGTTCGCGGCAGTTGCGCTCGATCCGGCGAGCGAAGAGGCGGCGATGCTGTCGCGCATCCAGAACGAGCTGTTCGACCTCGGCGCCGACCTGGCAACCCCGCCCGACATCCAGTTCGGTTTCGGCCCGCACGACATGGCGCTGCGCATCGTGCCGAGCCAGATCGCGCGGCTGGAAGACGAGATCGACCGCATGAACGATGCGCTCGATGCGCTGCGGAGTTTCATCCTGCCCGGCGGCACCGATGCGGCGGCGCGGCTGCATCTGGCGCGCGCGGTGACGCGCCGCGCCGAGCGCGCGGCCGTCGCCGCCAACGCCGACCGCGACCTCAATCCGCTCGCGCTCAACTACCTCAACCGCCTGTCGGACCATCTGTTCGTGATGACGCGGCACATCAACGCCGCCGCCGGGGGCGATGTGCTCTGGAAGCCCGGCGCCACGCGCTGAGCATCCTCCCTGCGGCGAAGCCGTGGGGAGGGGGACCGCTTGCGAAGCGCGTGGTAGAGGGGCTGCGCCATAGCCCCTCCGTCGGCGGTTGCGCGGCTGCCACCTCCCCATCGCTGCGCGACAGGGAGGGCTATGTTCCCCTATTGTTCTAGACAATCCTTCGCGCCGTAACCATAATCGGTTCTGCAGCGAAACCGAATCGCACCTCGGGGGATTGTCTCAGTTATGGCCAGCCGCACCGACGCTTCGAACCGCACCGATCCGCTGGACGAACTGGCCCGCCGCTTCGCCGCGACCCGGTGCCTGTCGCGCGATCTTGTCGCCACCCTGTCCGACGCCGACGCGAGCGCGCAGTCGATGCCCGACGCTTCGCCCGCCAAATGGCATCTCGCGCACACGACATGGTTTTTCGAGACGTTCGTGCTGCGCGACCATCTGCCCGGCTATCGCCTCTTCGACACCCGCTACGCCTATCTCTTCAACAGCTATTACGAGGCCGAGGGGCCGCGCCATGCGCGCCCGCACCGCGGGCTGCTGACCCGCCCCTCGCTCGACGAAGTCTGCATATGGCGCGCGCACGTTGACGCCGCGCTACAGACCGCGCTCCCCGATCTGCCGCCCGCCGCGCTGGCGCTGGTCGAGCTTGGCATCCACCACGAACAGCAGCATCAGGAATTGCTGCTCACCGACCTCAAGCATCTCTTCGCGCAGAACCCGCTCGGCCCCGCGGTGTGGGAACAGGGTGCAATCGCGAGTGAAGTTGCGCAGATTTCCGCCGATTCCGGGCAGGGCGCTCTGCAGTGGGTCAAGGGCGCCGAAGGGGTAATCCCGGTCGGTGACGTCGGCGGCGGCTTCGCCTTCGACTGCGAAGGCCCGCGCCACGATGCGCTTCTCGCGCCGCATGCGCTCGCCAGCCGTCCGGTGAGCAACCGCGAATGGCAGGAATTCATCGCCGACGGCGGCTATCACACATCCGCGCTCTGGCTCAGCGACGGCTGGGCATGGGTGCAGGCCGAGGATATTCAGGGGCCGGCCTATTGGCGCGAAGGCCGACATTTCACCTTGTCGGGATGGCGCGAGATCGACCCCGCCGCGCCGGTCACCCACATCAGCTTCTTCGAGGCCGACGCCTTCGCGACCTGGGCCGGGGCGCGCCTGCCAACCGAGTTCGAATGGGAAGCCGCGGCGGTCGCGCTCGACCCGCTTGGCGGACAGCAGCTCGATACGGCCGGGCCGGTCCAGCCGCAGGCTGCCAGCGACGACACGGATCTGCAACAGATGTTCGGCAGCGTGTGGGAATGGACCGGCAGCGCCTATCGCCCCTATCCCGGTTTCCGTGCCGCGCCCGGCGCGGTCGGCGAATATAATGGCAAGTTCATGAGCGGGCAGTTCGTGCTGCGCGGCGGTAGCTGCGCCACGCCGCGCGGCCATATGCGCGCGTCCTATCGCAATTTCTTCTACCCCCACCAGCGCTGGCAATTCACCGGCCTCCGTCTCGCAAAGGATCTCTGACATGGGCGTTGTCCGCCAACTCCGACAGGTCGATGCCGATGCAACGGGCGTCGACATCGCGTTTCGCGCCGACGTCCACGCGGGCTTGTCGCAGCGGCAAAAAGCGATCCCCGCGCGCTGGTTCTACGACGCGACGGGATCGGCGCTGTTCGAGGATATCACCGCGCTCCCCGAATATTATCCGACCCGCAGCGAAACCGATCTCTTGACCCGTCACGCCGCCGAAATGGCGGCGGCGATCGGTCCGCGCCGCGCGGTCGTCGAATTGGGCTCGGGCAGCTCGACCAAGACGCCGTTGCTGCTCGAGGCGATCGATCCCGCCGCCTATGTCCCCGTCGATATTTCGGGCGCTTTCCTCCGCGACAGCGCCGAGGCGCTCGCGGACCGCTTTCCGGCGCTCGCCATCTATCCGGTCGAGGCCGATTTCACCCAGCGCGTCGACCTGCCGCGCGAAATCTGCCCGCTGCCCAAGCTCGGCTTCTTTCCGGGCTCGACGATCGGCAACATGGTCGCGCGCACGGCAATCGACCTCCTTCGCAACTGGCGCGTTGCACTCGGCGACGGCTCGCTGATGCTGATCGGGGTCGACCGGATCAAGGATATCGCCGTCCTCGAACGTGCCTATGACGACCCGGCTGGGGTCACCGCGGCGTTCAATCTCAACCTCCTCGAACGCATCAATCGCGAACTCGGCGGGACGATCCCGGTCGAGAATTTCAGCCATCGCGCGATCTGGAACGATGTCCATGCGCGCATCGAAATGCATCTCGTTGCGGCGTGCGAGATGGAATTCACCGTCGACGGCCGCAGCTATGCGATGGCGAAGGGCGAGACGATCCACAGCGAGAACAGCCACAAGTACGGCCCGCGCGACGCGAACCTGCTGCTCCGGGCCGGCGGCTGGACCCCGGTCGCGACCTGGGACGACGCCGACCCCGCCTTCGCACTGATCCTCGCCGAAGCGACCGAGTTTCGCTCGGCTCCGTGATGCTCCGCTCTTGACGCCTATGCTCGAAGCCGTAGGGGCACGGGCAGGATTTCAGCGAAAGGGCAGGCAATGATCGTAGGCGTGATCGGGGCAGGGCAGATGGGCGCGGGCATCGCGCAGGTTTCGGCGGGCGCGGGCCATGATGTGCTCCTTTCCGACATCGACATCGCGCGCGCCGAGGCCGGCAAGGCAGGAATCGCGAAATCGCTCGGGCGCCTCGTTGCCAAGGAAAAGACGACGCAAGCCGACGCCGACGCCTTGCTCGGCCGGATCACCCCCGTCGCCGATCATGCCGCCTTCGCACCTGCCGACCTTATCGTCGAAGCCGCGACCGAGCGCGAGGAGATCAAGCGCGCGATCTTCGCCAGCGTCGGCCAGCATCTTTCGGCGACCGCGATCCTGGCGTCGAACACCAGCTCGATCCCGATCACCCGCCTTGCGCAGGCCGCGCCCGATCCCGCGCGCTTCATCGGCGTCCATTTCTTCAACCCTGTGCCCGTCATGGGCCTGATCGAACTGATCCGCGGCCTCGCGACGAGCGACGATACGCTCGCCAAGGTCGAGGCCTATGGCCGCGGGCTCGGCAAGGAAATCGTCCATGCCAACGACGCGCCGGGCTTTATCGTCAACCGTGTCCTGATGCCGCTGATCAACGAGGCGATCTTTGCGCTCGGCGAGGGGGTCGCGACGATGCAGGATATCGACACCGGTTGCCGCCTCGGCCTCAACCATCCGATGGGTCCGATCACGCTCGCCGACTTCATCGGGCTCGACACCTGCCTCGAAATCATCCGCGTGCTGCAGAGCGGCACCGGCGATCCGAAATTCCGCCCCGCGCCGCTGCTCGTCCAATATGTCGAGGCGGGATGGGTCGGCAAGAAGGCGGGGCGCGGCTTCTACGACTGGACGGGAGCCGAACCGGTTCCGACGCGTTAGCTTGGCAGGCTGCACGGGAGCAGCGAAGGAGGCGTCAGATGCACAAAGGGACTTTCGCAGTTTTATCGACCGCCGCGCTGGCCGTTTCGGCGACCGCATACGCCCAGCAGGGCGCGCCCGAAGATTCCACCATCAAGGACACCGCCAACCAGGTGACCGAACCGTTCGACGGCAAGGAAGCGCCCCCGAAACTGCTGGCGATCCAAGGCGACCCCTATTCGCTGGCCGGGCTGGGCAAATGTTCGGCGATCATTCGCGAGGTGACCGAACTCAACGAGGTGCTCGGCCCCGACGTCAACGAAATGGTCGACAAGGACCGCGAAAAAAAGCGCGAAGAAACCGCGGGGCGCGTCGCGGGCAGTCTGGCCGGATCGGTCATTCCCTTCCGCGGGCTAATCGGTGAAGTCACCGGGGCCAACGCCGAACGGCGGCGCTATGCCGCGGCGGTCTATGCCGGAACGGTACGGCGTGGTTTTCTGAAAGGGGTCGGCCTGCAACGCGGTTGCAAAGCGCCCGCGCGGCCCTGATACATGCCCCGACATAGGGAGCAGCGAGCGAGGGGATTTGGATGGACGTCGCCGATATCCGGGCCTTCACCGTCGATGTGCCGCAGGCGGCGCTCGACGATCTGCGCGATCGGCTGGCGCGGACGCGCTGGCCCGATAAGGAGACCGTCGACGATTGGGACCAGGGCGTTCCGCTCGCCTATGCGCAGGAACTCGCGGCCTATTGGCAGGACCGTTACGACTGGCGAGAGGTAGAGGCGCGGCTCAATAGCTATCCCAACTTCCTCGCGCAGATCGATGGCCTCGACATCCATTTCCTCCACATCCGCTCGCCGAATCCCGCGGCGCGGCCGCTCGTCCTGACGCACGGCTGGCCGGGCTCGGTGCTCGAATTCCTCGATGTCATCGAACCGCTGTCGGCCGACTATCATCTCGTGATCCCGTCGCTCCCCGGCTACGGCTTTTCGGGCAAGCCGGCGGAGGCCAAATGGAGCGTCGAGCATATTGCGGCGGCATGGGACGCATTGATGGTCGCGCTCGGCTACGACCGCTATTTTGCGCAGGGGGGCGACTGGGGCAGCGCCGTGACCTGCGCGATCGGCGGCAATCACGCGAACCATTGCGCGGGCATCCACGTCAACATGATCGTCGGCCAGCCCGACCCGGCGACGATGTCCGACCTCACCGACGACGAGAAGGCCTATCTCGCCCGCTTCGGCTGGTATCGCGCCAAGGATAACGGCTATTCGACCCAGCAGGCGACGCGGCCCCAGACCGTGAGTTACGCCCTTGCCGATTCTCCGGTGGGACAGATGTGCTGGATCGTCGAGAAATTTCACGGATGGACCGATTGCGGTCATGAGCCGGGCGGACAGTCGATCGGCGGCCATCCCGAAAAGGCGCTGTCGAAGGATGCGATGCTCGACACCGTCAGCCTCTACTGGCTGACCAATAGCGCGGCCTCGTCGGCGCGGCTTTATTGGCACAGCTTCGCGCAATTCGGCTTCGGCGAAATTCATGTGCCGACAGGATGCAGCCTCTTTCCGAACGAGATCATGCGCCTGTCGCGCCGCTGGGCCGAGGGGCGATACAAGAATATCGTCTACTGGAACGACCTGCCCCGCGGCGGCCATTTCGCCGCGTGGGAGCAGCCCGACCTGTTCGTCGGCGAAGTGCGCGCGGCCCTCGCCGAAATGACCCTATAGCGGGGTATAAACGACGCGGCAGCTTTCGGCTGCGGTGCGTGCGGCCGTGTTCCACATCACGTCATTGCCATTGCGGGCGAGGCGGGCGCCCGACTTGTTCTCGTAGATCTGACCCGCGTTGGCGGGCGTCGCCTTCAGGACCATCGTCCGCATCCCGTTGACGCGCACGATCGCACCGTTGCTGACATAGTCGACCTTGAGTTTCGTACCGCCGCTGCACTCATAGCTGGTGCCCGTATTGCGCGGGACCGACGAGCAGCCGGCAAGCGCAAGCGCTGCGGCGAGGATTGCCACCGTCTTATTCATGATGTCTCTCCCCCTAATAGCCCGAGCGTACGCACAGCACGTCGGCGAGATAGATCCGCCCCGCGACCGTCTCCATATGTTCGCGCGCCGACCCGTTCCAGCCGATCGAGCGGCACCAGGTGTCGGCGGTCTGCGCCGCGCAATTGGCCGTCGCCGACCCTCGTGTGCAGGCGAGAACACGGTAATTGCCTTGCGAAGGCTGGGTGTGAAATTCGGCGAAATTGCCGCGCGCGACCTGGTCGTTGGCGGGCGGGTTGGGGTTCCAGCCGCCCCCGCCCGAACCGACGGGCCGGATCGACTGGACGGTGATGCCGCGCAGGATATTGCCCATCATCGGGGTGTCGCGGTCGACGGTGCGGCACTGGCCGCGGAAGCGTGTCCTTTCGCACAATTCCCAGCGGCCGCTCGCGACCCGGATCGAATTGACCGGCCAGGCGAGGCCGAGATTGGACTTCTCCTCGCCGATGAAGACCGCCGGCCCCTTATAAGCCGCGTCGCGATAGATGGTCGCTTCGGGCGGGCGCAGCATCTTGTCTTCGGGCGTCTGGGCGCTCGAAGTTGCGAAAAGTCCCGCCCCCGAAACCGCGACCACAGCGGCAACGATCGACAAACGATATGCGCTTTTCATGATAGCCTCCCATTTCAGCGAAACGCGACCCGGGATTCGTTATATTCCGGAAGCTTAAGCCAAGCTGGAGCGGCTTGCAAATTCTCCCTGTCGTCAGGGATCGACGGACGCCGGTGCGGTCGTTGTGGCGGGCGCGGCGGGCGCCGCGACGGTCTTTGCGGGAGGGGGTGCGGCCGGCGGCGCGATGCCGAGCATCAGCCCGGCGAGCGCCGCCGACATCAGGTTCGACAGGCTGCCCGCGAGCAGGGCTTTCAGGCCGAGTTTCGCGATCATCGGGCGCTGGTTCGGAGCGAGGCCGCCGGTGACCGCCATCTGGATCGCAATCGAGCTGAAGTTGGCGAAGCCGCACAGCGCAAAGGTCGCGATCGCGATCGACGCGGGCGACATGGCGCCCTGCACCTTGCCGAGGTCGATGAAAGCGACAAATTCGTTGAGTACGATCTTCGTGCCGAACAGTCCGCCGACGGCGGCGCTTTCGTCCCACGGTACGCCCATCAACCACATCACCGGGCGGAAGATCGTTCCGATCACCGCCTGGAACGAGAGATCGGGATAGCCGAACCAGCCGCCGATCCCGGCGAGCAGTCCGTTGGCGAGCGCGACGAGCGCGACGAAGGCGAGCACCATCGCGCCGACCGCGACCGCGAGCTTCACGCCGGTTTGCGCGCCTTGGGCCGCCGCCATGATGATGTTCGCGGGCTTTTCCTCGTCATGGCTCGCCTCGGGCATGATCACCGGTTCGATGCCGAGATCCTTGGGGTCGTCGGGCATCATGATCTTCGCCATCAATATGCCACCCGGCGCCGACATGAAGCTCGCGGCGAGCAGATAGGGCAGCAATTGCTCGCCGATCATGCTGGCATAAGCGCCGAGGATCGTCCCCGCGACGCCCGCCATGCCGACCGTCATCACCGTGAAGAGCTGCGACGGCGTCAGTGCGGCGAGATAGGGGCGGATGACGAGCGGACTTTCGCTCTGCCCGACGAAAATATTCGCCGCTGCGCCGAGGCTTTCGACCTTGGTGATCCCTGTGATCTTCTGGATCGCACCGCCGACCCATTTGATCACCAGTTGCATGATGCCGAGATAATAGAGGATCGAGATCATCGAGGCGAAGAAGATGATGACGGGGAGCGCGGCGATCGCGAAGCTGTGCCCGCCCATTTCGGGGCTTGCGAGCGGGCCGAAGATGAAGTCGGTGCCTGCCTTTGCATAGCCAAGCAGGTTCGACACGCCGGCCGACATGCCGCCGATGATCGATCGGCCCCATGGGGTGCCGAGCACCAGCAAAGCGAAACCGGCTTGCAAAAGAAACGCAGGGATTACGACGCGCGGACGAATCCAGCGCCTGTTTGAAGAAAAAAGCAGGGCTATCGCGAGCAATGCGACAATGCCGAGCAGACCGATCAGGCGTTCCATAATAAGCGTGCGTCCCCCGCAAGTTTGTTGCCCGTGTCTAACGGGCTTTGGGCGCGGGGCAAGCCTGCGCTGATGCGCCATCTTTCCACGCGCCGTAAAAGCGATTAAGCGGCGCCGATGGAAACTAGCCCCACGCGCGTGATCGCGCCTTCGTTGCTGCTGTTCGCAATCCTTTATGGCGGCATGGTCCCGCTCGGCGGCTTTCTGGGCGCGAAGCAGGTCGCGCTCGGCCCGCTCGCGGTCGAGGCGGGAATTTTTCCTTTTCTGACCCTGATCGCGATTTCGAGTGGCATCGCCGAACTGCACGGGCGCGACATCGCCGACCGGCTGGTAAGGTTCGGTTTTATTCCGCTGATCGTCGCGATCATCCTGGCTGTTTTCGTCCTGCAACTCCCGACGGACGAAGAGATGTTCGAGCCCGCGAAGGCTGCCTTCCCGATCATTATCGGACAGAGCTGGCGCATGATGGTGGCTGGCATCTTCGCCTATGGCGTATCGGTCAGTCTCAACGTCTGGCTCTTCTCGCGCATGACGGCCAATAACGGTCGCCTGCTTCCGGTCCGCGGTTTTGTCGCGGCGGCTCTGAGCCAGATTGTCGACACGCTGATCTTCATTACCATCAGCTTTTACGGTGAGCGCCCGATCCTGAACCTGATGCTTGGCCAGATGCTGGCAAAGGTCGTGCTGTCGGCGGTCATGGTCCCGCTGCTCGTGATGGCGGTGGTCGCCATCGGCCGCAAACTCGACGCGAACAACGCTGGATGACGCCCGTGACCGACCCTTCGAAAATGCCCGACCTGCTCGCAAAGGCCGAGACGCTCGTCGAGGCGCTGCCCTATCTTCAGCGCTATGCCGGCCAGACCTTTGTGATCAAATATGGCGGCCACGCGATGGGCGATCCCGAGGCGCAGCGCGACTTCGCCGAGGATGTCGTCCTCCTGAAAGCGGTCGGCATCAACCCCGTCGTCGTGCACGGCGGCGGGCCGCAGATCGGCCGGATGCTGAAACAGCTCGGGATCGAATCGACCTTCGTCGGCGGGCTGCGCGTCACCGACGCCGCGACCGCCGAGGTCGCCGAGATGGTGCTGGCGGGCAAGATCAATAAGGAAATCGTCGGCTGGATCGCCGGGCTCGGAGGGCGGGCGGTCGGCATTTCGGGCAAGGATGCCAATCTGGTGCTCGCCGAAAAGATCAGCCGCACCGAGCCCGACCCGAATTCGGGGATCGAGCGCCACGTCGACCTGGGCTTCGTCGGCGAACCGGTCGCGGTCGACCCGACGATCCTGACCAATCTCGCGAGCGACAATTTCATTCCCGTGGTGGCGCCGGTGGCGCTTGGCGCCGACGGAGCGACATACAATATCAACGCCGACACGATGGCGGGGGCGATCGCCGGGGCGCTCGGCGCCAAGCGCTTCTTCCTGCTCACCGACGTTGCCGGCGTGCTCGACAAATCGGGTTCGCTGCTGACCGATCTCGATCGCGAAGCGATCGATGCGCTGAAGGCCGATGAGACGATCACCGGCGGCATGATCCCGAAGGTCGAAACTTGCGTTGCCGCGGTCGACGCCGGAGTCGAGGCCGCGGTCATCCTCGACGGGCGCATCCCGCACGCGATGCTGCTCGAAATTTTCACCGCACGGGGTGCGGGCACGCTCATTCATCGCTAGGGTGCGGCAAGCCGACGCGCCCCGCCGGAGATATTCATGTACCTGATGTTCCTTCAAATCCTGTCGATCCTCCTCAACATCCTGTGGTGGATCATCATCGTGCAGGCGGTGATGTCGTGGCTGATCGCCTTCAACGTCATCAACACGCACAACGATTTCGTTGGCCAGCTCTGGCATGTGCTCGACCGGATCACCGAGCCGCTTTACCGGCCGTTCCGGCGGATCATGCCCGATTTCGGCGGGCTCGACCTGACGCCGATGGTGGTGCTGATCCTTCTCATCATCCTCCAGGGGCCGGTGATCAGATATCTCTACACGCTCGGCGTCAACTCGGGGGCGATCTGAGGTGACCGATGCGCAGGTCATTGACGGCAAGGCATTCGCCGCCGGGCTGCGCGACCGCATTGCGGCGGCCGTACCCGCGTTCAAGGCCGCGACCGGCCGCGTGCCGGGGCTCGCGGTCGTCCTAGTCGGCGACGATCCGGCGAGCGCGGTCTATGTCGGGTCCAAGGGCAAGGCGACCCTCGCCGCCGGCATGGAAAGCTTCGAGCATCGCCTGCCGGCAACGGCAACGCAGGACGAGGTCGAGGCGCTGCTTGCGGCGCTTAATACCGACGAAGCCGTCGACGGCATTCTCCTCCAGCTCCCGCTGCCGGGCCATCTCGACGAACAGCGCGCGGTGGCGACGATCGACCCCGACAAGGATGTCGACGGGCTGACGCCGGTCAGCGCCGGGCGGCTCGCGCTCGGTATCCCCGGCATGGTACCCTGCACGCCCTATGGCTGCCTGTTGCTGCTACAGGACCGGCTTGGCGACCTGTCGGGCAAGGACGCGGTCGTGATCGGTCGCTCGATCCTCGTCGGCAAGCCGATGGCGGCGCTGCTGCTCGGCGCCAACGCGACCGTCACCATGGCGCACAGCCGCACTCGCGACCTGCCCGACCTTGTCCGCCGCGCCGATATCGTCGTCGCGGCGGTGGGCAGGGCGGAGATGGTCAAGGGTGACTGGATCAAGCCCGGCGCGGTCGTCATCGACGTCGGGATCAACCGCCTGCCGCCCGCCGACGGCGCGCCAAAAGGGCGGCTCGTCGGCGACGTCGATTATGCCGATGTGGCTGCGGTCGCCTCGGCGATCACCCCGGTCCCCGGCGGCGTCGGGCCGATGACGATTGCCTGCCTGCTTCGCAACACGCTTGTCGCGGCGCATCGCCGCGCCGGGCTCGCCGACCCGGAGGGTTTCTGATGCGCCTTGTGCTTGCTGCCGTCACGCTTTCGCTGGTTGCCGGCTGCGCGCAGGGGCCCGATCCGCGCAAGCGGCCGCTCGCCGCGAACCCGAGTGCTTATGTCGCCGCCGAAATCGCCTTCGCGCGGCTGGCGCAGGAGAAAGGCCAGTGGACGGCGTTCCGCGAGACCTCGGCGCCCGATGCGGTGATGTTCGTGCCGCAACGGGTGAAAGCGCGCGACTGGCTGAAGGCGCAGGCGAACCCCGCCGAAGCGGTGAAGTGGCAGCCGCACGCCGTCTATGTGAGCTGCGACGGAAACGCCGGCGCAACCACCGGCGCCTGGCAAAAGGGGGGCGGCAACGGCTATTTCACCACCGTCTGGCTGCGCGACCCGATCAGCGGCAAGATCAACTGGGTGCTCGATCATGGCGACGCGCTGACGGCGCCGCGTGCCGCGCCCGATTTCATCGAAACGAAACAGGCGAAATGCGGCTCGCGTCCCGCGGTGCCGATCGAGGCCGGCGACGAGGGCGACGACATGGCGGTCGGCCTGTCGCCTGACCAGACGCTCAGCTGGACCTCGACCGTTCACCCCGACCAGTCGCGCCGCCTCGTCATCCGCCTCTGGGACGGCAAGACGATGGCGACGGTGATCGACGATAAAGTGGCCGCGCCGCCGAAATGATGGACCTTTTCATCTCGGCGTTCGTGACCTTGTTCGTCGTCATCGATCCGCCGGGCTGCGCCCCGATCTACGCCAGCCTGACGACCGGCGCGAGCGCGCAGCAGCGTCGCTCGATGGCGATTCGCGCGACGGTCATCGCGGGGTTCATCCTCGTCTTTTTCGCGATGTTCGGCGAGGCGCTGCTCAGTTTCCTCCACATCGACCTCGACAGTTTCCGCATCGCGGGCGGGATCATGCTGTTCATCATCGCGATCGATATGGTGTTCGAAAAGCGCACCGAACGCCGCGAACAACGCGCCGAGAAAGTGAAGGCGACGCCCGAGGTCGAGGATGTCTCGGTCTTTCCGATGGCGATGCCGATGCTCGCGGGACCGGGGTCGATCGCCTCGGTGATGCTGCTCGTCGCTCAGAACAACGGGCTTGACCGGGCAGTGGTGATTTTTGCGGCGCTGCTGCTGGTGTTGCTTCTCACGCTGGGAGCGCTCCTCGCAGCGGGGCCGCTGATGCGGCTGATCGGCAACAAGGGCGAGGCGGTGATCACCCGCCTGCTCGGCGTGCTGCTTGCGGCGCTCGCGGCGCAGTTCGTGATCGACGGCCTGAAGGCCAGCTTCCCCAGCCTAGGATAAGAACGGGGCGCCGCCCTGCGGCGACGCCCCGATCCTTCCACGGGAATGGAAGCTTGTTACTGCGCGGCGTTGACGTCGTTCTGCGTCACCGGCGCGATGCGGATTTCGACGCGGCGGTTGCACTGATAATCCGCCTCGCTGCGCTCGGGTGCACACTTCAGTTGCGATTCGCCATAGCCGAGCGTCGCCATGCGCGCGCGATTGACCCCGCGGCCGGCGAGATAGTCGGCGACCGACGCGGCGCGGCGCTCGGACAGGCCCTGGTTATAGGTGTCGCTGCCGGTCGAATCGGTGTGGCCGTAGACGTCGATGAAGGTGCTCGGATACTCGCCGAGGGTCGAGGCGACGCTGTCGAGCGCGCTGCGGAAGTTCGGCTTCACCACCGCGCTGTTATAGTCGAAGGTGACGTCGCCGGGCATGTTGAGGACGAGCTGGTCGCCCTGGCGCTCGACGTCGATGCCGGTGCCCGCGGTCCGTTCGCGCAGCTTCTTTTCCTGCTGGTCCATATAATAGCCGACCCCCGCGCCCGCGACGGCGCCGATGCCCGCGCCGAGGATCTTCTCGGTGCGATCGTTGCGGCCGCCGACGAGATCGCCGAGCAGATAGCCGCCGAGCGCGCCGCCGATGCCGCCGATCGCGGCCTTCGAGATCGTCTGCTTGCCGGTTTCGGGGTCGGTCACACAGCCGGTCAGCGCGAGCGCGCCGATGCTGGCGAGGGCGGTGAGCTTGATCGTCTTGCTGTTCATCTTGTCGCTCCCTTGTCTGCGGCGGCTGCCTGTCGGCCCTGCGATCGCCGCCGTCGGTGTCGATAACATATGGCCGGGGCAACTGGTTCCAAAATCTCGCTGAACGCCCCCTGACCGGGCCGTTCAGCGAGCGCCATTGTGCTGCGCGTCCTGTTTCGCCTATAGGTGCGCGATGACCAACGCCGACAGGGGCCGGGCGCCGATGCGCCGCACGCACGCCCGATGACTCCTTTCCCCTGGTCCGACGTCGCGATCATCGCGGTGCTGATCCTCCTCAACGGCCTGTTCGCCATGTCCGAGCTCGCAATCGTCTCGTCGCGCGACCCGCGGCTGCAGGCGGCAGAAAAGCGCGGGAGCCGCGGCGCGAAGATAGCGCGGCAACTCGCCGCCGACCCCGGCCGCTTCCTGTCGACCGTGCAGGTCGGCATCACCTTGATCGGCATTCTGGCGGGCGCCTATTCGGGCGCGAGTCTGGGGCAGCCGGTCGCCGACCGGCTCGTCGCCTGGTTCGGGCTCGACGCCGAACATGCCGAGGCTGCGGGGTTCGCGGTCGTCATCGGCATCACCACCTATTTCTCGTTGATTGCGGGCGAGCTGGTCCCGAAGCAGTTTGCGCTGCGCGCGCCCGAACGCATCGCGATCGCGATGGCGGGACCGATGGTCTGGCTGTCGCGCGTCGCGGCGCCGCTCGTCTGGCTGCTCGACAACAGCTCGGCGCTCGTCTTTCGCCTGCTCGGGCTCAGCCGCGAATCCGAGGACCGGGTGACCGCCGAGGAGTTGCACCTGATCGTCGCCGAGGCGTCGAAGTCGGGCCTGATCGAGGAAAGCGAACGTGCGATCATCTCGGGCGTCGTGCGGCTCGCCGATCGGCCGGTGCGCGAGGTGATGACCCCGCGCAAGGACGTCGACTGGATCGACACGTCGCTCGACGCGCGCGGAGTGCGCGACAAGCTGCTCGACACCCCGCACAGCCGATTGCCGGTCGCACGCGGGTCGGTCGACGACATCGTCGGCGTCGTGCAGGCGCGCGATATAGTGGCGGCGCTGTTTCGCGGCGACGTGATCGACCTCGAGCAGCTGATGCGGCCGGTAAAGGTCATCCACGACCAGCTCGACGCGATGGACGCACTCGAGGGGTTGCGCGCGGCCGAGGTGCCGATGCTGCTCGTCCACGACGAATATGGCCATTTCGACGGGCTGGTGACCCCCGCCGATCTGCTCTCCGCAATCGCGGGCGAATTCGCGTCCGACCAGGATATCGGCAGCGAGCCCTTCGTGGTCGAGCGCGAGGATGGCAGCCTGCTGATCGCGGGATCGATGCCCGCCGACCAGATGGCCGAGCGGCTTGGGATCGAGCTTGGCGACGACCGCGACTATGCAACCGCGGCGGGCCATGCGCTTGCGATCCTGAAACATCTGCCCAAGGAAGGCGAATGCTTCACCGATCGCGGCTGGAAGTTCGAGATCGTCGATATGGACGGGCGCAAGATCGACAAATTGCTGGTCAGTGAATTCCGCAAGCCGAAGGCCGAGACGAGCGAATAGGTTGCTGCGATGCGGATCGGCATCGACGCGATGGTGATCCATTTCTATCTCTTGCGCCGCGGCGCCGGCCGGCTAGGTTGGGTTTCCATGCGAAACCTTACCGCCCCCATCGCCCTCGCCGCCGCCCTGCTCGCCGCCGCGCCCGTCCACGCCAAGCCCGCCGACACCGACGCGGCGAAAAAGATCCTGAAGGACAGCATCGCGATCCCGACGGTGATGGGCCGCGGCAAGGTTCCCGAGCTGGCGGCCTATTACGCGAGCGTGCTCAAGGCGGCGGGCTACACCGACGCCGACATCGAAATCACCCCGATGGGCGAGACCGCAACCTTCGCCGCGACCCTGCAGGGCACGACGAAGCAAAAGCCGATCGTCCTGCTCGGCCATATGGACGTCGTCGAGGCCGATCCGAAGGACTGGACGCGCGATCCCTTCGTTCCGGTCGAGGAAAATGGCTATATTTTCGGCCGCGGGTCAGAGGATAACAAGTTCGACGTCTCGATGATGGTCGCGACGATGGCGCAGCTCAAGAAGGACGGCTTCAAGCCCAAGCGCTCGATCATCCTGCTCCTGTCGGGCGACGAGGAAACCTCGATGACGACGACGCGCGCGCTCGCCGCCAAATACAAGAACGCCGAGTTCGCGCTCAACGGCGACGGCGGCGGCGGGCTGATCGGCGAGGACGGCAAGCCCAAATATTACGGGCTGCAGGCGGGCGAGAAGACCTATGCCGACTTCACCCTCGAAGTCACCAATCCCGGCGGCCACAGCTCGCGCCCCGGCGCAGTCAATGCGATCGCCGAGCTGTCCGAGGCGCTCGCCAGGATCGGCGCCTATCGCTTTACGCCGCAGCAGAACGAGCTGACCAAGGTCGGTATGCCGATCGTCGCCGATCAGGTCGGCGGCGACATCGGCGCGGCGCTGAAAGCCTTTGCCGCGAACCCGTCGGATGCGAAGGCGATCGCCGCGATCCGCGCCGACCCCGAATATGTCGGCCAGATCGGCACGACTTGCGTGCCGACGCTCGTCAAGGGCGGCCATGCCGAAAATGCGCTGCCCCAGCGCGCGACCGCGAACATCAATTGCCGCATCTTCCCGGGCGTGCCGGTCGAAGAGGTGCGCGCCGAACTGGTGAAGGTGATCGGCGACCCCGGCGTGACGGTGAACCCCGATCCCGACGCCAGCGCCAGCGACGCCTCGCCGCTGCGCGCAGACGTGATGGCGGCGGTGGCGAAGGCGGTCCATGCCCGCGCGCCGGGCCTGCCGATCATCCCGTCGATGAGCGCGGGCGCGACCGACAGCTATCATTTCCGCATCCAGGGCGTGCCGAGCTACGGCGTCGCGGGGCTCTTCTCGAAAGCCAGCGACAGCTACGCGCACGGCCTCAACGAGCGCGTGCCCGTCGACGCGATCGCCCCCGCGCTGGCGCACTGGGACAGTCTGCTGCGCGACCTGTCGAAATAGCGCGCGGCCGCTCGCGCCCGCTCCCCGGCCGTCGTTTCCCCGATCAGGGGGCAGGCGCGGCCGCGCTCGCGGCTGCCTTCTGACACTGATAGACGAGGCGCTCGTTCGGGCTCGCGGGCAGGACGGCGCGGATCGCCTCCTGTTGGGTCGCGAGGCCCGCGAGTGCGTCGGGGTCGGCGGTGCAGCTCTTGAGCGTCACCCCGGCGCGAATCTCGCGCGCCCGCGTCATCGTGTCGGCGTCGAGCAGATAGCGTTCGACGCGATACTCCTTCCCCGTCGGGTCGAGCGAGGCGACGGTGACGGTCGCGTCGTCGTTGGGGACGAGGATGCGCTGCCAATGGCCGTCGGCCCCCTGCGCATATTGGGTGCGGTCGTTGACACAGCCGTTCGCGGCGACCTTCATCGGCACGTCGGTGGTCGATGAGACGGTGATGCGGCTGCGGTCGGCGCGGATCGTGCAGAGGAACTGCCCCTCGGCGACCGTCGGCGCATCGGCGAATACAGGTTTCGCTTTCTCCGCGGGCGGCTCGGCATGGGCGTCGGGGCGGGTGATGAAGACGACCGCCGCGGCCAGGATCAGCGCCGCACCGGCGGCGCCGGCGATCTTTGCGTTGCGGGCGTTCTCCTGGCCATGGAACATCAGGCCCGCGCCGGCCGACAGCGCGCCGATGACGAACAACACTCCGGCCAGCGCGATACGGTTCTCGCGCGCGGCAAGCGCTTCCTCATCGGCGCGCTCCTGCCTCAGCTGGCGGTCGCGCGCCGCGGCCTCTTCCTTCGCGGCATTGGCTTCGGCCGCCTTGCGTGCGTCGGCGTCGAGCGCGGCGCGGTCGCGCGCATCGGCCTCGGCCATCGACAGGCAGGGCGTCCCGATCGAGCTGTAGGGCTGGTTCGCATCGGCGAGGAAGCGCGCGAGCTCGCGCGTCGATATCGCGAAGGCGAAAGGCGAATCGCCTTCGTCTGCGCGGGTGATCGCGGCGTTGATGCCGACGACGCGGCCGCACTGGTCGACGAGCGGCCCGCCCGAATTGCCGCGCGAGATCTTTGCTGTATGGACGAGCGAATCGACACCCTCGACGAGCTGGCGGTTCGAGACATTGCCCTCGCTGCGCACCGGGGTGCGCGGGGTGATATAGTCGGCGGCGCTGCGCGCGGTCGCGAGATCGACGTTGCCCGGATAGCCCAGGGCGACGACGTCGACCCCCGATTCGATCGGCCCCGAATAGACCGCGGCGGCGGGAACGCGCCCCTCGGTCATCTCGATCAGCGCGAGGTCGCGCTCGGTGTCGATCGCGATCAGTTTCGCGGCATAGCTTTTCTGCCCCTCCGACGGGACGACACCCAGGGCGACATTGCCCGGGTAGCGCGCCGCCGATTCGACGACGTGCGCGTTGGTGACGATGCGCGTCGGCGAAATGGCGATGCCGCTGCCGTGGCCGAAGCCGACGACCTCGCCATCGACCATCGCCACGGTGACGACGCGCACGACGCTGCGCGAAACGGCGCTGATATCGTCGGCGGCGCGGGCGGGGAGGGTGACGGTGAGGAGGGCGAGCAGGAGCGCGAGGAAGCGGGTCATGGCGGCGAACCTAGCCGTTGAGGCCACGAAGGCAAGCCGCTGGACATGAAATGTCCTGCGTCCCCGCGAAGGCGGGAATCCGGCTCCCGAGGAGTCAAAGCGGGATGGCGCGAGCACGACTTTATAGTCAGCCAGTTACAGATAAGGGCTCCACATCATCATCCACGCGCCCGCGCTGCCCGCGAGGATGACGACGCCGCCGATTGCCAGCAGCGCGGCGACGCCATTCCTGGCGGCTGGCGTCCCGCGTGCGCCGGCGCGGAGATAGAGTTCGGTCACGACCAGCGGCAGCAGCGAGTTGGCGAAGGCAAGGAAGATGTCGAACGGTCCGTCCATCGACTTGCCGATCCCCGCGCTGCCGGTCGCGACGCCCCACGCCATATAGCCGACCCGCATGAACCAGACGGCGGAAGCGACCGCGAACAGGCGCAGCGCCCAGCGGCGATGATCGGCAAAACGGCGTGCGCGGGCGGCGCGATACGCCATCGCCGCAAATGCCAGGATGAGCAGCGCGTCAAGCGTGATGCCGGCCGCGCCGATCAGGTTGAGCCAGGTGCCGCGGCCCCATGTCAGCCACAGCCCGCCGAGCGACAGCATGAGCGCGCTCGCCAGATAGAGGCGGCCGTTCCAGCGATGGACCTGCGGCCAGCGACCCCGGATCGCCGGGACGAGTTGGACCAGCCCGCCGAAGGTGATCACCGCCGCCATCAGCACATGGGCCGCGAAGAAAAGATTGCCGCTCGCGTCGCCCGCGACGAAGCCCTTGATCAGCGGCTTGGCGTTCCATGCCGCGAAATCGCCCGACAGCGACGAGGGGTAATAGAAGAGCAGGATGAAAGCGGCGAAGAGTAATTGTCCCGCCGCGATCGACAGATAGCAAAAGGTCGCGGCGCGGCCCAGCCAGTCGGCGCGGCGCCCGGGCGGGGCGGATGCGAGGGATGCGTCGATTGTCGCCATGGCAGACTCCCCGAAATTGTTGGGAGAATGGCGCTGTTGCCGAAGTGAGTCAATGATATAATACAGTAATACAGTTCGCTGCGATATTTTGAACGCAAGCATCGGGACGCGGCCGGGATCGAGGCGTGGCATTGGCGGTCCAGGCAAGAGAAAGGACAAGCCATGACCTATGTGATCCGGGGGCTCGACCCCGAACCCTTTTCCCGATTGTTCGACCTCGATGAGGCCGACCTCGATGCCCTGAACGCCCGCCGCGTCACCGCGACCGCCGACCGCGGCTTTCCCTGCCGCATCAGCCTGGAGGATGCGAGGGCGGGGGAGGAGCTGATCCTGCTGCATCACACCAGCCACGACGTCGCGACGCCTTATCGGAGCGCCTATGCGATCTATGTCCGGCCCGGCGTCGAAGCGGCGACCTATCGCGCCCGGACGCCGCCGGTGTTCGAGGGCCGCCCGCTCGCGCTGCGCGCCTTCGACTCTGCCGGGATGCTGCAGGCCGCGCGGCTCGCGGCGCCGGGAGAGGCCGACACGGCGATCCGCGACCTGTTCGCCGACGATGGCATTGCCTATATTCACGCTCACAACGCTGCGTATGGCTGCTTTGCCGCGCGGATCGAAAGGGATGCAGCATGACCGGCGATCTGATGACCGACGACGATCGCTGGGCGGCGGTGCTGCGCCGCGACCGCGCGCTCGACGGGCGTTTCGTGACCGGCGTGCTCACGACCGGCATCTATTGCCGGCCGAGCTGCGCCGCCCGCCATCCGCTGCGCGAGAATATCCGCTTCTTCGCCGACGGCGCCGCGGCACGCGAGACGGGGCTTCGCCCCTGCAAGCGCTGCCTGCCCGACGATGTCGCGCGCGACGAGGGGGCGGTGCTCGCCGCGATCCAGGCGATCAAGGCGAGCGAAGAACCGCTCGCGCTCGCCGATCTTGCATCGCGCACCGGCTATTCGCCGACGCATTTCCAGCGCGTCTTCACTCGCCACACCGGCCTGTCGCCCGCCGCTTACGCCCGCGCGCTGCGCGAGGAGCGCGCGCGGCAGGCGCTGAGCGACGGGACAAGGGTGACCGACGCGATTTACGACGCGGGCTTTTCGGGGCCTTCGCGTTTCTATGACAATATGGAGGGACGCATGGGCATGACGGCTTCGGCGTGGGTGAATGGCGGCAAGGGCGCGACGATCCACTGGGCGGTCGTGTCGACCAGCCTTGGCGACATGCTCGTCGCGGCGACCGATAAAGGCGTGTGCCGCCTGAGCTTCGACGAGGGGCGCGAGGCGCTCGAAGAGCGGTTTCCCGCGGCCGAGCTGGTCGAAGGCGGTGACGAGTTTTCGGCGCTGCTGAAAGAGGTCGTCGACGCGGTCGAGGCGCCGACGGCCGGCTTCGACCATATCCCGATCGACGTGAAGGGCACCGCTTTCCAGGAGGCGGTGTGGCGCGAGCTGCGCAAGATTCCGGCGGGCGAGACGCGCAGCTATGCCGATATCGCGGCCGCGGTCGGTAAGCCCAAGGCGGTGCGCGCGGCGGGGAGCGCCAACGGCGCGAACAATGTCGCGGTGTTGATCCCGTGCCACCGCGTGGTACGCAGCGACGGGTCGCTCGGCGGCTATGCCTATGGCCTGCCGATCAAGCGCGAGCTTCTGAAGAGGGAAAGCAAATGACCGATAAAGTGGCTGAGTTCCGCGCGCTGCATGTTCCGGGCAACCCGCTGATCCTCGTCAATATCTGGGATGCCGGGAGCGCGCGCGCGGTCGCCGGCGCGGGCGCGAAGGCGATCGCGACGGGCAGCTTTGGTGTCGCGGGCGCGCAGGGCCGCGCCGACGGCGAGGATTTCCCGCTCGAGGATGTGTTCGAAAATCTGGACCGTATCCTGTCGGTGACCGACCTGCCGGTCACGATCGACATGGAATCGGGCTATGGCGCCGATGCCGCGGCGGTCGGCACATCGGTCGGCCGCGCAAAGGCGGCGGGCGCGGCGGGGATCAATATGGAGGACCGGCTGCCCGGCGAGAATGCGCTGCTGCCGGTCGCCGAGGCGGTGGCGCGCTATCGCGCCGCGGCCGACACCGGCATCTTCGTCAATGCGCGTTGCGACACGTTTCGCGGGGCTGACGTCGCAAAGGACGGCGCGGCGCTGGTCGCCGCGACGCTCGAACGCGCGCGTGCCTACGCCGACGCGGGCGCGGGGTCGCTGTTCGTGCCTTTCCTGCTCGACCCGAAATCTATCGGCGCGATCTGCGAAGGCTCGCCGCTGCCGGTGAACATATTGCGCGGCAGGGGCGGCCCGACGCACCGGGAACTGGCCGCGCTCGGCGTCGCGCGGATCAGCCACGGGCACCAGCCGTGGGCAGGGGCGATGGCGTGGCTGACGGGGCAAGCGGTGCAGGTGCTGGGGGGCGAAGAGCCAGACTATTGAGGCAGGGTCAGTCGGCGCTTTCGTCGTCGGCCGCGGCCTTGCCTTCGCTTTTTGCCTTCATCGCTTCGAGCTGGTCGAGCAGCGCCGGGCCATCGCCATTGCCATGCGGATCGTAGGCGATGCTCTTGGCGAGGGCGATGGCGCGGTCGAACTTGCCCCGATTCGCAAGCGCAAAGGCGTAGTTGATCCGCGCCTCGCCATTTTCGGGCGCAAGTTCGAATGCGCGCGCTAGACCGTCAACTGCGATCGACGGCGGCTCGCGGCCCTGGGGGGCGAAGCTCTGGAAATAGGCCAGCAGCGGCACCGGATCGTCGGGGTTGGCCTGATTGGCGAGGATGATCGGCTTGCGCGCGGCGTTCCAGTCGGCCGCCGAGGGATCGGCCTTCTCGCGCAGCGCGTCGAGCATGATGCGCCCGAGCAGGACATTGGCGCGGACATGCTTGGGGTCGAGCGCCAGCGCCTTGTCGACGGACGCACGCGCGGCGCCGGGGTCGCGCTTTTCCTTGCCCCGGTCCCATTCGGCCATCGCCAGTTCATACCAGACGTCGGCATCGCCCGGATACTGCGCCGCCAGCTTCGCCAGGCCATCGCGCACCTTGCTCAGCCGCTCCTCGTCACCGCTCGCGCTCTTGCGCTCGAGCTGCAGCGGCAGCATCGCATCGTCGGCGGGTGACAGCGGCGTGATCGTGACGGTGGCCGAAACGGCTATCGGTTCGCCCGTGGTGCGATAGGATAGGCGCTGTTTCAGATAGGCGTTGAGGTCGCGGTCGAGCTGCGCCAGGTCGCCGAAGGCGTCGGTCGCGGCCTTCTTCGCCTCCACCCCCTTGTTGATCGCGCCCAGATAGGCGCCGAGCTGACCCGAGCGCGTGGCACTGCTGTAGAGCATGTGGGTGAGCAGCCACGCGCGCCCGTAATAGACGTCCATCTGGCCCGAATTGCGCATCGTGCCCGGCCGCTGGAAGAGCAGGGTCTCCGCCGGGATCTTGGGCATTTCGAGCAGGCCATAGGCGCGTCCGTAGGGTGGCTTGCCGATCTCCGCCTTTCCGTCCTTGGTGAAATCGGTGGTCGAATAATATTCGGCAAAGCCCTCGATGAACCAGGCAGGAAAGGCGGCGGGCAGGTAGCGCCGCATGAAATGATGCCCATATTCGTGGAACAGCGTCTGCTGCCATTCGGGCGTGCCCTTGATGACCGTACTCTCGCGGTTCGACACCGCGAAGCTGCCTTCGGGATCGGGGCTGTAGAAGCCCGCGATCGATGGCCCCAGCCGGCCCGCGGTGAGCCTTCCCGCATCCTCCGAGCGCTCGACCAGATAGATGGTCAGGCGGTTGGGCTCTTTCACGCGCAAAATGCCGAAGCGCAGGCTGAGCGTCGCGTCGAAGCGTTCGAGCTTGTCGGCAAAGTCGCGCAGCGATTTCTCGCTGCCCTCGCTGTAGATGATGAAATTGTCGGTATCGGCGCGCAGCCATTTGGCCTCAGCCCTGTCTGCCCCGCCCATGATCGCGATTCCGGCCAACAGGCCCAAACCGGCTTTCTTCATTATGCGCCCCCGTCCCCTGATGCCGCAATGCTGCCAGCACCCTCCGACGGTGTAAAGGGCTGGTACGCCTATACAAAGCTATATGGATCAATATCGATCGCGAGGCGCGCCTTCGCCGGCCAGTCGATGCGGCCGACCCAGTCGCGGATCGCCCCTTGCAGGTCGAAACTGCGCGGCGCGTGGAGCAAAAGGCGGAAGCGGTGGCGGCCGCGGAGCATCGCCAGCGGCGCGGGGGCAGGGCCGTAGATGGCGAGTCCGTCGGCGACCGGCGCCTTCTCGCCCAGCCTTTTGGCAACGCCGCGCGCGACCTCGATATCCTCGGACGAGATGACGAGGGCGGCGAAGCGGCCATAGGGCGGCGCGCCGGCTTGCCTTCGCGCCGCGGCCTCGGCGGCGTAGAATCCCTCGCGGTCGTTCGCGACGAGCGCGGCCATGACGGGGGCGTCGGGGACGCGCGTCTGGATCAGCACTTCGCCGGGCTTGACCCCGCGACCTGCGCGTCCCGCGACCTGCGCGATCTGCTGGAAGGTGCGCTCGGATGCGCGGAGGTCGCCGCCGTCGAGCCCGAGGTCGGCGTCGACCACCCCGACGAGCGTGAGGTTCGGGAAATGATAGCCCTTGGTCACGAGCTGGGTGCCGATGATGATGTCGACCATGCCCGCCTCGACCGCATCGACGAATTCGGCGGCCTTCGCGGGTGACCACAGGGTATCCGAGGTGACGATCGCGGTGCGCGCTTCGGGAAAGCGTAAGCTCACCTCATCGGCAACACGCTCCACCCCGGGGCCGCAGGCGACCAGGCTGTCCTCGTCCTCGCACTCGGGGCAGAGGCGCGGCGGCGGCATGACATGCCCGCAATGGTGGCACGCGAGGCGATGGACGAGGCGGTGCTCGACCATCCACGCGGTGCAGTTCGGGCACTGGATGCGGTGGCCACAGGTGCGGCAGAGCGTCAGCGGCGCGAAGCCGCGGCGGTTGAGGAAGAGCAGGCTCTGCTCGCCCTTGTGAAGCCGGTCGGCGAGTGCATCGACGAGCGGCGGCGCGAGCCAGCGCCCGCGGTCGGGCGGATCTTGCCGCATGTCGATCGCGGCGAGGTCGGGCATCGTCGCGCCGCCGTAGCGCGCAGGGAGGACGATGTGGCGGTAGCGGCCCGCCTCGACCTGCGCGAGGCTTTCGAGCGCCGGGGTCGCGCTCGCGAGGACGACCGGCAGCCCCTCGAAATGCCCGCGCATCACGGCGACGTCGCGCGCGTGGTAATGGACGCCGTCCTCCTGCTTGAAGCTCGTCTCATGCGCCTCGTCGACGACGATGACCCCAAGGTTGCCATAGGGCAGGAACAGAGCCGAGCGTGCGCCGACGACGATCTTCGCCTCGCCCGCGGCGATGCTGTGCCAGGCGCGGCGGCGCTCGGTCGAGCGCAGGCCCGAGTGCCAGGCGACGGGTTCGCAGCCGAAGCGCGCGGCGAAGCGCGTCAGCATCGGCTCGGTGAGCGCGATTTCGGGGAGCAGCACCAGCGCCTGCTTGCCCGCCTCGACCGCGGCGGCGATCGCCTCCATATAGACTTCGGTCTTGCCCGATCCGGTGACGCCGTCGAGCAGCAAAGTCTCGAATTTCGCCGCGGCGACCGCGTCCCTCAGTTGCTGCGCGGCGGCGGATTGCTCGTCGGAGAGGTCGGGCGGGGCAAAGTCGCTGTCGGGCTCGGGATAGGGCTGGTCTGCCGACATGCTCACCGCTTCGAGCGCCCCGGTCTGGACGAGCCCGCGGATCACCGCCTCGCTGACTTCGGCCATGGCGGCGAGTTCGCGGACGATGCCCTGCCGCGTGCCGATCTTTTCGAGCGCGACGGTGCGCTGCGGGGTCATCCGCGCCGGCAATTCGCCGGTGGCGCGATATTCGACGATCGGGCGCCGCGCGTCGGCAAAGGCCGCGCCGGGCAGCACCATGCGCAGCACCGATCCGGGCGGTGCGAGATAATAGTCGCTCGTCCATTCGACCAGCTTGCGCAGCGGCGCGGCGACGGGCGGGACCGGCACGACCTCGAGCAGGTTACGCAGGCGGTTGTCGCCGACGGGCTCGGGGGCGCCGAAACTGGCGTCCTCCCACACCACGCCGCCCATCCGCCGCGGCCCCAAGGGCACGACGACGACGCTGCCGAGCGGGGCTTCGCTGCCATAGGGCACGCGATAGTCGAGCGGGCCGAGGGCGGCGGTCAAAAGGAGGACGCGGGCGCGGGTCATGAAGCGAGCAGGATATAGGGCGGCGGGTAGAATAGGAAAGCGGCTAGGGTCCGGCCGAAGGCGATGCTTGTTTCATCGTCACTCCCGGGCTGGGCACGCGATGACCGAGGATGATGAAGCACTGTCTGCTCCCCGCCGCAAAGCGGCCCATCGCTGCTGCCTGGGCATCATGGAATCCGCTTCGCCGGATAGGGCGTGCCGTCCTTGTGGAAATAGCCGTCGGGCGTAAAAACCATGTCGATGTCCGAATAGCCCCCGCCGGTATCATATTTCTTGCCGCCGCCCAGCGCGACGAACACGCAATCGGCATCCGATTCATTGATCAGATGATGGCCGTTGGTGCTGCCTTTCGGCCACACCGCGATATCGCCGGCGCGCATCGGCCAGCGGCCGTCGTCCTCGACAAGCACCGCCTCGCCCGAAATCATTACCAGCATCTCGTCCTCGCCGTCGTGCCAGTGGCGCTGTGACGACCAGGCGCCGGGTTTCAGCACGACGTGGCTCGCCGCGAAGTCGCTGATCCCGCCGGGCGGCGCGAGGCGGCGATACCAGCGCCCCCGCACCGGCGCATCATAGGGCGCGGGATAGCCGGTGGCATTGGTCTGCGGGATGGCGTCGAGATCGAGCTTGGGCATGGCAGTCCCTTTCCTTGTTCTTCCTTTGTTTCGCACAACGCGGGTCCGATGCAAAGCCTCGACTTGGTGCGGCGCAAGCGGGTAAGGGAGCGGCATGAGCAACGCCGTCGATCCCGTCACCCTCGCGCAGGCGCTGATCGCCGCGCCGAGCATCTCGCCCGCCACGGGCAGCGTTTTCGACGTGCTCGAGGCAGCGCTGACGCCGCTTGGTTTCACGGTCGAGCGGTTCATCGACGGCATCGAACCCGACGGGCCGGTCGAGAATCTGCTCGCGGTGCGTGCTGGCAAGGGGCCGGTGCATTTCGGCTTCGCGGGGCATCTCGATGTGGTGCCGCCGGGCGTCGGCTGGACGAGCGACGCTTTCGTGCCGGAGATCCGTGGTGATTTGCTCTACGGCCGCGGGGCGGTCGACATGAAGGGCGCGATCGCCTCTTTCGTTGCCGCCGCCGCTGCGACCCCGGCCGAAGCGGGGACGATCAGCCTGATCATCACCGGCGACGAGGAGGGGCCCGCGATCTTCGGCACCCGTGCGCTGATGGAGCATATGGACGCGCGCGGCATAAGGCCCGACATGATCGTCGTCGGCGAGCCGACATCGGTCAACCGGCTCGGCGATATGGTGAAGATCGGGCGGCGCGGCTCGGTCAATATCTGGATCGACGTACCGGGGACGCAGGGCCATGTCGCCTATCCCCACCTCGCCGACAATCCAATCCCCAAGCTGGTCAGGATATTGGCGGCGATCGACGCGGTCAGCCTCGACGCCGGGACCGACTGGTTCCAGCCGTCGAACATCGAATTCACCGACATCGAGGTCGGCAATGGCGCGACCAACGTCATCCCCGCCTCGGCGCGCGCGCGGCTGTCGATCCGCTTCAACGACCAGCATCGCGGCGCCGATCTCGTCGCGATGGTCGAACGGTTGGCGCAGGACGTGGAGCCGCTGGCGAAGGTCGTGGGCAGGATTTCGGGCGAAGCCTTTCTGACCCCGCCGGGCGAACTGTCGGGGCTTGTCGCCGAGGCGATCCATGCCGAGACCGACCTGACGCCCGAAATGTCGACGACCGGCGGCACCTCCGACGCGCGTTTCCTCCACGCGCTGTGCCCGGTGGTCGAATTCGGCCTCACCAACGCGACGATGCACAAGCTCGACGAGGCGGTTGCGGTCGACGACCTGCACAAGCTGACCGCCATCTATCGCGGCATTTTGATGCGCGCCTTCCTTTAGTCTTCTCTCGGGCGGCGCAGGATCACATAGACCGCGCCGCCGCCGCCGTGGCTGATATGCGCGGGGCGCAGCGCGACGATCCGGTCGGCATAGGGCGACACCGACAGCCAGTCGGGCAGCGAGGCGCGGATCGCGCCGCGCGGACGCGGATCGCCGTGCATCAGCGGCAAGCGGTCGGCGCCGGGGCGCAATCGCCCGGCAACCACCAGCAGGACACGCGCCCCGCGCATCAGTGCGCGCCCGATCGCCTCGTCGAGCAGGGCCTGCGCCGAGGCGAGGCTGTGCCCGTGAAGGTCGATGGTCATCTCGGGGCGCACGAGCCCCTTGCGCAGGCGCCGGTCCCAATGGCCGTCGAGGGTCGCGCCCGACCAGGTCCGCCGCCGTGGCGGCAAGCGGACCGGATCAGGTGTAGCGGCAGGCACGGCGGTGCTTCGCGGCGTGGCTTTCGGCGGGCGCACGGTCGGCGGGGCCTTGGGTTCGGGTGCTGCGGGGCGCTTGACGATCGGCTCGACGGTCGCCGCGACCCTTTTCCAGAGCGCCGTTTCGTGCGGATCGAGCCGGCGTGCCATGTCAGGGTTGCGGGGCGAGCCGCGCGACGCTCGCGCGCGGCAGGAGGAGCAGCGCCGCGCCGCGCGCCGCCATGCCGCCGGCGATCGCGCGCGCCTGATCGCCCGCGCCCCAGAAACTGTCGAAGCGATTCGCGCCCTTTATCGCGCCGCCGGTGTCCTGTGCGATCCAAAGCCCGTTCGGTTCGGCGCGGTCGAGCGACAGGAAGACCGGCGCGCCGAGCGGCACAAATTTGGGATCGGCGGCAAGGCTTGAGCGCGCGGTCACCGGCACGCCGAGCGCGCCGAGCGGTCCGGGGCCGGTGACTTCGCGAAAGAAGACCCAGCTCGGATTCTCGTTCATCACCGCCGCGCCGCGCACCGGATCGGCGCGCAGATAGTCGAGGATGCCCTGCATCGACGCTTGTCCTCGCTGCAACTCGCCGCGGTCGAGCAGGAGCTTGCCGATGCCGACATAATCGCGGCCGTTCTGGCTGTCGTAGCCGATCCGCATGATCCCGCCGTCGGGCAGGCGGAGTCGTCCCGACCCCTGAACTTGCAGGAAGAAGAATTCGGCGGCGTCGGCCGCCCAGGCGATTTCGAGCCCGCGGTTCGCGAGCGCGCCGCTCTCGATCGCGGTGCGGTCGTAATAGGGAATGAGATTGCTGCCTTCGACGCGGCCGCGGATCTTCTTGCCCGCGAGGTCGTCCGAAAACTGGCCGAGGTCGACGTCGACCAGGTCGGCGGGGCGGCGATAGATGGGCACGTCATAGCCCGGGCGCGGGGTCCGCGATCCGGCGATTTCGGGCTCGTAATAGCCGGTGACGAAGGCGGTGCCCGCGCCGACCTGCACGGTTCCGAAATAGCGGCTGAAGAAATTGGTCGCGTCGCGGTCGGCCCAGTCCTTCGCCGCGGCACAGCTTTCGGTCCATTCGGCGTTCTGGGTGAGACCGCTCGTGTCGGTGCGGCGGAGCAGCGACGGGCAGCTCAGGCGAAACGCCTTCAGCGCGGCGGTCGCCTGTTCGGCGCCGATCCCCAGCTCGGTATATTCCGGCCCGACGATCACGCCTGCCTCGGCCGCGGTCGTCGCTGTCGCGGACGGGGCGGGGGCCGGTAGCGGCGGATTGGGTGTCGCAGGGACCGGCTGCGCGGCGACGCTCCCGGTTTCCGATGGGCGCGGCGTATAGGGGCGCGGTGAACCGACGGGCGCAGGCGCAGGCGTGGGGACCGGCGTCGCGGCGGCCGGACGCGGGCCCGCTTCGGGGATCACCGAAGTGCAGGCCGACAGCAACGGCAGGAAGGCCAAGAGGGCGAAGCCGGATCGGCGCGCCAGCGGCGCCCGGTGCGTCTTCGCGTCAGCCACGGAAATCAGGCGGCTTCGACTTCGTCGAGCAGCCAGTTCGGATCGCTGCTGCCGAGCTGGCGGCGGAAGGTCCAGAAATCGTCGGTCTGCGACGCGTCGCTCATCGACCCCGCGATCATCTTGCCGTCGGCGTCGCGGGTGACGGCGCTGATGTCGGCCTGGTAGCGGACGGTGATCCGCGCCTCGCGGCGGTCGATCTCGACCGCGGTGATCTTTGCCGAATCGATCCCGATCAGGCGGTTGTCGAGTTTCTCGCCGCGCGCCTCGCGCGCCTCGATCGCGGTGACGAAACCATCGTAGCTGTCGTCGTCGCAGAGGTCGCGGAGCGTGTCGCGGTCGCCGGTCCAGAAGGCCTCGAGGATCATCCGATACGCCGCCTCGGCGCCCTCCATGAAGCGGCCGGCGTCGAAATTGCGATCGCTCGCGAGCAGCTGGCGAAGGCCCGCTTCGGCGGCGGGTTCATAGACGAGGCCTGTCCCGCCGGGCGCGGCCGCCTGCGGCGCGCTCAACGTGTCGGCGTCGTCGAGGCGAACCGGCGCGGAGGCAGAAGGCGAGGTTGGACGGTCGTCGCGGCGCGGGAGCACGGGTTCCTGCTCGTGCCCCGTTCGCTTGCCGAGCACCGAGTAGAGCCGCATACCCAAAAAGGCAGCGATCATGGCGAGCAGGACGATCGAAAAA
Organism: Sphingopyxis sp. Geo48; assembly: GCF_949769155.1. NCBI lineage: Bacteria > Pseudomonadati > Pseudomonadota > Alphaproteobacteria > Sphingomonadales > Sphingopyxidaceae > Sphingopyxis > Sphingopyxis sp. Geo48. The sequence goes on from NZ_CATKPA010000003.1 coordinate 330,007, forward strand.
GCGGTCACAGGCAAATATCCAGTGCGGACGATGGAAAATCTTGGTTCAACATAGGCGATCCGCGGCCATGTTTCAAATCACCATGACCGCAGGCTTGCGGCAGGTCAACGATTCGCGCCCATTGTGCTGACGCTTCGCCGCTGCTAAGCGCCGCGGCAACGCGCCGCCTTCGCGGCCGATCCTTCCCATTTTTTTCCAACGAAAGCGTTAAGATCATGGCTGACGAGACCAGCAGCGACTTCAACCCCGCCCTGCAGCCGAACGGCGAGGATACCGCGCCCGCGATCGGCCTGATCTCGCAATATGTGAAGGATCTGTCGTTCGAGAATCCGAACGCGCCCGCCGTCTACCAGTGGCAGTCGGCGCCGCAGGTCGATGTCCAGTTCAACATCGGCGCCGACAACGTCGGCGAAAATCTGTACGAAGTGTCGCTGAAGATCGACATCACGTCGAAGACCGACGAGGGCACGTCGTTCATCGTCGACCTGAAATATGCCGGCCTGTTCGGCGTCCGCAACGTCCCCGACGACCAGCTGCAGCCGTTCTTCCTGGCCGAAGCGCCGCGCATCCTCTTCCCCTTCGCGCGCCGCGTCGTCGCCGACGTCGTGCGCGACGGCGGCTTCGCGCCTTTGCTCCTCGAACCGATCGATTTCCACGGCCTGTTCATGCAACAGGCGCAGGCGATGCAGGCCGAGGCGGCCGGCGACGTCGTGGTCGGTCAGGCCTAAACCCCGCGACGGGGGCAGGCGAAGGGGTTGAGCAGCCTCGTCAAAAGCGTGGGGACGATCGGCGGCCTGACGATGGTCAGCCGCCTTTTCGGCTTTGCGCGCGACATGCTGCTTGCCCGCGTCCTCGGCGCCGGGCTCGCCGCCGACGCCTTCCAGCTGGCCTTCACCCTGCCCAACACCTTCCGCCGCCTGTTTGCGGAAGGGGCCTTTTCGGTCGCCTTCGTGCCGATGTACAGCCGCGCGCTGCACGGAACGGGACAAGGCGGAGCGGGCGGTGAGGAAGCGGCGGCGAAATTCGCCGACGATGTGCTCTCGGTCTTCCTCTGGGTGCTGCTCGGCTTCTCCGCGATCATGATGGTTGTGATGCCCGGGATCGTGTGGCTGCTCGCGCGCGATTTCCAGCAGGTGCCGGGCAAGTTCGACTTCGCGGTGTTCCTGAGCCGCGTGACCTTTCCCTATCTGGCGCTCATCAGCCTCGTCGCGATGCTCTCGGGCCTGCTCAACGCGCGCTCGCGCTTCGCGCCCGGCGCCTTTGCGCCGGTATTGCTCAACATCGTGCTGATCGGCGGGATCGTCACCGGCTGGTGGCTGCGCGGTCCCGGCGGCGACGACCGGATCGTTGCGGAAGCGCTCGCGATCGCGGTGAGCCTCGCTGGCGTCGTTCAGCTCGCCTATATGGTGTGGGCGGTGCGGCGCGCGGGCCTGACGCTCCACTGGCGCCTCCCGAAATTCACCCCCGAGGTGAAGCGGCTTGGGGCGCTGATTCTGCCCGCGACCTTCGGCGCCGGCATCTATCAGGTCAGCCAGTTCGTCGACACCTTCTTCGCGACCTCGCTGCCGCAGGGGTCGCTGACTTTGCTCAAGCTCGCCGACCGGCTCAACCAGTTGCCGCTCGGGATCGTCGGCATCGCGCTGGGCACCGCGATCCTGCCGATGCTCTCGCGCCACATCCACAGCGGCGACGCATCGGAGGCACAGCGGTTGCAGGCGAACGCGTTCGAAATCGCCACGCTGCTGACGCTCCCCGCCGCCGCCGCGCTCGCGATCTGCGCTCCGGCGTTCGTCACCGCCTTCTTCGTCGGGGGCAAGTTTACGGCCGGCGACGGCGTGATCATGGCGCAAATCGTCGTCGCGCTCATCTGCGGCCTGCCCGCCTATGTGATCGTGAAAATCCTCAATCCCGGCTTCTTCGCGCGCGAGGATACCAAGACGCCGGTGTGGACCGCGCTTGCCTCGCTGCTCGTCAACATCGCGATCAACCTCTATGTCGTCGAACGCTATGGCATCGTCGGGCTCGCCGGAGCGACCGCGGTGTCGGCGTCGGTCAATTGCCTGTTGCTCTATACGGTGCTTCATCGTCGCGGCTGGTTCCATTTCACGGCGAAGCTCGCCGGGCGCATCGCGCGCCAGCTGGTCGCGGTCGCGGCGATGGCGGCATTGCTCCTCTATATGATGCCGCTGATGGAGCCCTTTTACGGCGGCAGTGCCTTCGAGCGCATCTGGTCGCTCGCCATCCTCGTCGCCGCGGGCGGCATGGTCTTTTTCGCCGCCGCCTTCGCGACCGGCGCGCTTGACAAGGATCTGCTCGCCATGCTGACGCGGCGGCGCCGCAATGGCGCGGTGGCCACGAAGGAATAAGACATGCGGACGCTATCGGGCATCCAGCCCACCGGAAATTTGCACCTCGGCAATTATCTGGGCGCGATTCGCAACTGGGTGCGGATGCAGGACGATATGCCGGGGGAAAAGCTTTACTTCCTCGCCGACCTTCACGCGATCACCGTCCACAACGACCCGGCCGAGCTCACCGCGAACACGCGCGAAATGGCGGCGGCGCTGATGGCGGCCGGTATCGACCCCGACAAGGCGATCCTGTTCAACCAGGCGCGCGTCCCCGCGCATGCCGAACTCGCCTGGCTGCTCTTCTGCACCGCGCGGATCGGCTGGCTCAACCGGATGACGCAGTTCAAGGAAAAGTCGGGCAAGAACCGTGAGGGCGCGAGCGTCGGCCTCTATGCCTATCCGGTACTGCAGGCGGCCGACGTGCTGCTCTATCAGACGTCGCATGTCCCGGTCGGCGACGATCAGAAACAACATCTCGAGCTCGCGCGCGACATCGCGACCAAGTTCAACCTCGATACCGGGACCGAGACCTTCACGCTTCCCGAGCCGACGATCCCGCCGACCGCGGCGCGGATCATGAGCCTGCGCGACGGTACGGCGAAGATGTCGAAATCGGACCCGAGTGACGCGAGCCGGATCAACCTGATCGACGATCCCGATACGATCATGGCGAAGATCCGCAAGGCGAAGACCGATCCCGAACCGCTGCCGTCCGAAGCCGCGGGGCTGGAAGGCCGGGCCGAGGCGGCCAATCTCGTTTCGATCTATGCCGCGATGGCCGATGAAAGCGTCGATCAGGTGCTCGCGCGCTTTGCGGGGCAGGGGTTCGGGGCGTTCAAGCCGGCACTCGGCGAATTGCTCGTCGAGACGCTGCGGCCGATCGCGACGCGCTTTGCCGACTTGAAGGCCGATCCGGCAGCGATCGACGCGGCGCTGGAAGCCGGCGCGGCGCGCGCCGCGGCGCTGGCCAAGCCGACGCTCGATGCCGCCTATGCGGCGCTTGGGCTCTGCCGTTAAACCTTCGTCTCATTATGAAAAATCTTGTTTGCCGGTTCCACCTCCCCATATCGGGGAGATGGAACCGCCGCGCGACGAAGCGGGTTCAACCAAGGTTAAGTCGCATCGATATAGTCATGCTATAAAAGGCGCCGTGTGTGCCGATCCGAATCACGGAGCAGAGACATGAGCAAGATCAATTTCCGGCATCTCGGCCTGGCCGCCATGACGGGTGCCGCACTGGCGCTCGCAAGCTGCGCGACGCCTTTCAAGGCCGATGTCGCGCGCTTCCAGACGCAGCTTCCCGCGCCGCAGGGCCAGAGTTTTGCGATCGAGGCGAGCAATCCCGCGTTGCAGGGCGGCATCGAGTTCGGCCAATATGCCAATCTCGTGGCGGGCGAACTCACCCGCTACGGCTATCGACCCGTGAGCGGCGGGGAGCGCCCGGATCTTGTCGTCCGCATGGACTATGGCGTCGACAAGGGCCGCGAGAAGGTCGTCTCGAGCCCTGGCTTCGGCGATCCATGGTACGGCGGCTGGGGCCCTTCCTATTATCGCCCCGTGATCGTCCGCGGTTCGGGCGGCCGCCGCTATGTCTATGGCTATCGCGACCCCTTCCTGTGGGGCGGTTTCGGACCCGGCTGGGGTTATAACGACGTGTCGAGCTACACCGTCTACACCAGCGGCCTCAACCTCCAGATCAACCGCGCCGCCGATGGTTATCGCCTGTTCGAAGGCCATGCCGAAGCGCAGTCGCGCGACAATAATCTGCAGGCGATCGTCCCGAACCTCGTCGAGGCGATGTTCACGGGCTTCCCCGGCAATTCGGGCGAGCGCGTCCGCATCACCGTGGCGCCCCCCGAAAAGGGCTGATCCCGGCGACAGGCGACAAGAAAAAAGGCCCGGCCTCCCCAGGGAAGCCGGGCCTTTTCCTTGGTGCGACCCAATCAGCTGTTCAGGCTGCGCCGGATGGCGGCAATTTCGGCGTCGAGTTCGCTGTCGGCGACGCGCAGCGCCTCGACCGTGCGTACGGCGTGAATCACCGTTGAATGGTCGCGCCCGCCGAAGCGGCGACCGATCTCGGGATAAGAGCGCGGCGTCAGTTCCTTTGCGAGATACATCGCGACCTGACGCGGGCGGGCGACGGCGCGGACGCGGCGCTTCGAGGCCATTTCCGACTTGTCGAGACGGTAGTGAGCGCACACTGCGCGCTGGATCTCGTCGATCGTGATCCGCGGGCGAGCGCTGCGAACATTCTCCGCCAGCCGGTCTTCGGCGAGCGCGAGGTCGACCGTCGTGCCGGTGAGCGCGGCGTAGGCAAGCAGCTTGTTGAGCGCGCCTTCGAGCTCGCGGATGTTGCGGGTGAAATGCTTGACCAGATAGGCAACGACCGCGTCGGGGACCTCGACCATCGGCATCGCGGCGAGCCGCTGGCGGATGATCCGTTCGCGAAGATCATCCTCGGGCGCCTCGATGTCGGCGACGAGCCCGCCCGACAGGCGCGACAGGAGCCGTGCCTCGACCCCGTCGAGCATCGCCGGCGGCCGGTCGGCGGTGACGACGAGGCGCTTGCCCGCGGTCATCAGGTCGTCGATCGTGTGAAGCAGCTCTTCCTGCGTCGAATTCTTTCCGATCACGAACTGCAGGTCGTCGAGCAGCAGCAGGTCGGCGGCGCGCAGCCGCGCCTTGAACGCCATCATGTCGCCGCCGCGCATCGCGCCGACGAATTCGAGCATGAACTTCTCAGCCGACATCAGGATGATATTCGCGGTCGGGTGCGACGCGGCATAATCCTGCGCGATCGCCTGAAGCAGATGCGTCTTGCCCTGACCGGTACCCGAGCAGAGATAGAGCGGGTTGAACTGCGGTGTCTCGGCCATCGCCATGCGCCGTGCGGCATTGGCGGCGAGAATGTTCGAGCGCGCGACGACGAAACGGTCGAACGAGAGGCGCGGATCGAAACCGAGCAGGGCAGGGTTCGCGGTGGGGGCCGGTTGCGGCGCCTCGAACGCGGGGAGCGGCTGCGACGAAAGGGCGGTCGCACGGTCGGCGGCCGCTGCGCCGCCGCGCACCGTTACCCCGTGCACCGTGGGCAATTGCTGCCGCCACGCGAGTTCGAGCCGTTCGCCAAAGCGTTCGTTGATCCAGTTTGCCGAAAAGCGGCTGGCGGTCTCGAGCGTCACGACGCCCGAAAGTGCGCAATAGTCGGCAAAGCGGACCGGCTTCAGCCAATGGTCGAAGGTGCGCGCGCCGAGGTCGCGGCGCAGCCCCTCTGCAACGCGCGGCCAGAGCATAGCGGCGTCTCCACCGCTCACAGCCCCATCCCTTGCGTCCATCCCATGCCGATTCCTGCTTTGTATCACCCGTGTCGCCCCCTGAAGTCCCCCACCGTCCAGACGCTTCGCGCGGCCTGCGCACATACTGGTCCGTCACAGCCCACGCCTAGGGCGCAAGCCTCCTGTCCCGGACACGCAGTCCGAAAAAGAACGAATCATGTCGATGTGGCGGCCGCCAGCGAAGGCCGACGACACCCCTGTCTAGGCAGGCGGTGCCGAGTCGATCAAGGGGCGCTCATGTAAAAATACTGAAATAAAAATCTTGACTCCCGATGGGGTCAGGAATCGCGCCAAGATCAATTTTTATTCAATAATTTCAATATATTATTTGTGACATCGTTTGTGACGCTAGCGAATCGCGAGAATTCCGTGACTTACCGCGCTGCAACACAAATGCCATCGCCGAGTCACAAAGTGGGCCATAAAAAAGGACCCGCCGACTGGGTGCCGACGGGTCCTTTTTGTTCCCTTTCGGGACAATGGGTTCAGGCGATCGCGCGGTTAGGCGATCGCGTTCACGCTCTTGGTCAGGCGCGCATATTTGCGGGCGACCGTGTTCTTGTGGAGCACGCCCTTGGCAACGCCGCGCGCCATTTCGGGCTGTGCCGCCTTCAGCGCGGTCGCCGCAGCGTCCCTGTCACCCGAAGCGACGGCGGCCTCGACCTTCTTCACCAGCGTGCGGATGCGCGAAACGCGATTCTTGTTGATCGTGGCACGCGCCTGGTTGCGGCGGATGCGCTTCTTTGCCTGCGGCGTATTGGCCATAAATTCCTCTAGTCTTTCAAACGGTCTACATGGTCGGAGCACAGCCTCAGCGGAGCAGCCGAATCGCGCGAAAGCAGCGAATCAATGTCCGGATGCGGCCGGTTCCGGACGACCGGACCCTGCTCGAAGGGTGCGCCCATAGCCAGATTGTCATTTCGGGTCAACCGCGAAACGCCCCTAACGCTGGCATTTCGGGCAATGAAAGGTCGAGCGGCCGCTCTGCACCGTGCGTTCAATCTTGCCGCCGCATTCGCACGTCCCGCCTTCGCGGCCATAGACGCGCCAGTCCTTGGCGAAATAGCCCAGATCGCCCTCGGGGCTCAGGAAATCGCGCAAGGTCGATCCGCCCGCGGCGATCGCCGCGATCAGGACGTCCTTGATTGCCGGCACGAGCGCGGCCAGTTTCGCCCTGGACACATCGGCCGCTGGTCTCAGCGGCGAAATCTTCGCCACGTTCAGCGCCTCGCAGACATAGATGTTGCCGAGCCCGGCTACGATTGTCTGGTCGAGCAGCATCGCCTTGATCGGCGCCCGGCGTCCCGCCAGCGCGCGCGCCAGATAGGCGGCATCGAAATCGTCCGACAGCGGCTCGGGGCCCAATGACACGAAGGACGGGAACAGCGCGAGCGGGTCGCCGTTCACCAGGTCGACCGATCCGAACCGCCGCGGGTCGTGCAGGAACAGCCGGTGTCCCGCGGCCGTCTCCAGCAGCAGATGGTCATGTTTGCCCGCCTCGCCGCCCTCGGTCCGCCAGCGCCCCGACATGCCGAGGTGGAAGATCATATGGTCGTCGCGGTCGGTCGAGACGATGCCATATTTGGCGCGCCGCGACAGGCTGGTGACCGTCGCGCCGCTCAGTCGCTGCGCAAGGTCGGCGGGAAAGGGACGGCGGAGGTCGGGGCGGAAGGTCGTGACAGCGACCAGCCTTTGCCCTTCGAGGAAGGGCGTGAGGCCGCGAACGGTGGTTTCGACTTCGGGAAGTTCGGGCATATCGACGAACCGGCTACGCGCCATTTGCTTGCGCTTCAACCCTTGGCTAAAGGCCGGTCAGACTTTGTTTCTCCCCGCATGAAAGCGCAATCGCATGGCCACTCCGGAAACCGTCAGCTTCGGCTATGAGCAAGTCCCCGCGGGCGAGAAGACCGCGATGGTCGGCGAAGTGTTCAGCCGCGTCGCGCGCAAATATGACATCATGAACGATGCGATGTCGGGCGGCATGCATCGCCTGTGGAAGGATCGCTTCGTGCGCCGCGTCAAACCGCGCGAGGGCGAGACGATCCTCGACATGGCGGGTGGCACCGGCGACATCGCCTTCCGCATGGAGCGGTCGGGCGCCAGCATCACTGTCGCCGACATCAACCCGGACATGCTCGGCGTGGGCATGGAGCGCGCGGCGGAGCGCGGGATCGACACGCTCGTCTGGTCCGAACAGAATGCCGAGAAGCTCTCCTTTCCCGACCAGTTTTTTGACGCCTATACGATCGCCTTCGGTATCCGCAACGTCACCGACATCCCTGCGGCGCTGAAGGAAGCGCACCGCGTGCTGCGCTTTGGCGGGCGTTTCTTCTGCCTCGAATTTTCGACCAATGAATGGCCGGGCTTCGCACAGGTCTATGACGCCTATTCGCATCATTTAGTGCCGAAGCTCGGCAAGCTGATCGCCGACGACGAGGACAGCTATCGCTACCTGATCGAATCGATCCGCCGCTTCCCGCCGATGCCCGAATTCGCGCGGATGATCCGCGAGGCGGGCTTCACAGCGGTGAAGGTCGAGCCGATCATGGGCGGCCTCGTCGCGATCCACAGTGGGTGGAAAGCTTGACCCGACCGATCACCCATATTGCCCGCTTGCTGAAGTGGGGACGCATCCTCGCGCGCCACGGCGCGCTGCGCGGGATCGAGAGCGCGCCGCAGACCCCGCCGGGGGTCAAGCGCCTGTGCCGCATTGCGCGCTTCGGGACGATCCAGCCCGCGGTGCCCGACTATGCCGCGGCCTTTCAGGCGATCGGCCCCGCCGCGGTCAAGCTTGGCCAGACGCTCGCAACGCGTCCCGATCTCGTCGGCGAGGAAGCCGCGCGCAACCTGCTGACCCTGCAAGATGCGCTCGCGCCCGTCGCTTTCGACCGCATCCGGCAAGAAATCGAATCGACGTTCGAAGCTCCGCTCGAAAGCCTCTATAGCGAATTCGAACCCGAACCCGTCGGCTCGGCCTCGATCGCCCAGGTCCACCGGGCGGTGACGACCGACGGCCGCAGGGTCGCGGTCAAGGTCCGCCGCCCCGGCATCGACAAGCAGTTCGCGCGCGACATCGAAACCTATGAATGGGCCGCCGCGCATCTCGAGGCGCTCGGCGGCGAGGCGAGCCGCCTCCGCCCGCGGCAGGTCATCGCCAACTTCCGCCGCTGGACGCTGCGCGAACTCGACCTGCGCCGCGAGGCGGCTTCGGCGTCGGAGCTCGCCGACGCGATGGCGGCCGTACCGACTTACGAGGTACCCGCGATCGACTGGGATCGCACCGCCAATCGCGTGATGACGCTCGACTGGATCGACGGCATCAAGATTTCGCACCGCGATCAGCTGATCGCGGCGGGGCACGACATGGAGGCCTTGTCGGGCAATCTGGTGAACGCCTTTCTGCGGCAGGCGATCGCCGAGGGCTTCTTCCACGCCGACATGCACCAGGGCAATTTGTTCGTGAAGGCCGATGGGACGATCGCCGCGGTCGATTTCGGTATCATGGGGCGGATCAACCGGCAGGCGCGCTACTGGCTCGCCGAAATCCTTTATGGCCTGACAACGGGCAATTACCGCCGCGTCGCCGAGATTCATTTCGAGGCGCAATACGTGCCCGACTATCACAGCGTCGAGGAGTTCGCGACGGCGCTGCGCGCGGTCGGCGAGCCGATGCGTGGCAAGCCGGTGAGCGAGCTCAGCGTCGGTCAGATGCTCGACGGGCTGTTCGCGATCACGCGCGATTTCGACATGCAGACGCAGCCGCACCTCCTCCTTCTTCAAAAGACGATGGTGATGGTCGAGGGCGTCGCGACGATGCTCAATCCGAAGATCAACATGTGGGACGTTTCCGGCCCGTTTGTAAGCGAATGGATCCGCGACGAACTCGGCCCCGAAGCCGCGCTCGCCGATGGCCTCCGCGAACAGGGCAAGACGCTGGCGCTGATCCCCGACATCATTCGCCGCCTCGATCAGCAATTGCCCAAGAAAGGCGCCGCGCCGCCCGCACCGCCGCTGCCCGACATTCCCCTGATGTGGGAAAAGCGCGCGACGCGGCGCTGGTGGCGGTATGCGCTGACCGCGCTGGCAGGCGCGGCGGCCGGGGCGGCGGCTCTGAACTGGATGGGTTGAACGGGGAGCGATCTGCGCATAGATTATGCGCAAGGAGAATGGTGGTGAACCGTCCAGCGCGATTCGAAGGGCCCAAAAAGGCAACCAATGTTTCATTGAATGCCGAGCTTGTCGAAGAAGCGAAAAAGCTGGGCATCAACGTCAGCGATGCCTGCCAGTCCGGCCTTGCCGCCGAGGTCAAGAAGGCGCGAGACGCCGCGTGGAAAGAGGAAAACCGCGCGGCCATCGAGAGCTGGAACGAATATATCCGCAAAAATGGCATGCCTTATGACAAATACCGGCAGTTTTGATGGCGCGGTACGACGTTTATCCGGGCTCGCGCGGATTGGGCTATCTGCTCGATTGTCAGAGCGAATTGCTTGGCGATCTCGTAACGCGTGTCGTGGTGCCGCTCATGCCGGCGAAGGGTTTTGAACCGGTTCCCCGGCTCAACCCGGCCTTTGCCATCAATGGCGAGGAACTGATAATGGCCACCCAATTGATCTTCGCGATCCCGCGAGACCGTCTGCAACGTCCGATCGCCAATCTGGAAAGCGAGCATTTCACGATTGTCGGGGCGCTCGACGTCCTGCTGACGGGATACTGAAACGATGGCCAATCCCCGCATCCTGCTCATCATCGGTGGCGGTATCGCTGCGTACAAGAGCATCGAACTCATCCGGCTGCTTCGCAAGTCGGGCTATGTCGTGCGCTGCGTGCTCACCCGCGCGGGCGAGCAGTTCGTGACCCCGCTGACGCTCGCCGCGCTGTCCGAAAATAAAGTATATACAAATCTTTTCGACCTGAAGGACGAGGTTGAAATGGGGCATATCCAGCTGAGCCGCGAGGCCGACCTGGTCGTCGTCGCGCCGGCGACCGCGGACCTGCTTGCAAAGATGGCGGCGGGCATCGCCGACGATATGGCAACGACGCTTTTGCTCGCGACCGACAAGCCCGTGCTCGCGGCGCCCGCCATGAACGTCCGCATGTGGCTGCACCCCGCCACGCGCCGCAACGTCGCGACGCTGCGCGGCGACGGTGTCACCGTGATGGAGCCCGACGAGGGCGAAATGGCGTGCGGCGAATATGGCCCGGGCCGCTTGCCCGAACCCGAAGCGATCAAGGCGGCGATCGACCGGACGCTCGCCAACGCGCCCGCCCCGATCCCGCTCGCCGGCCAGCCCGACTTCGCGCCCGCGAGCCATCGCCCGCTGTTCGGCCGCCGCATCCTGATAACCGCCGGCCCGACGCACGAGCCGATCGACCCGGTGCGCTACATCGCCAACCGCTCGAGCGGGAAGCAGGGCTTCGCGATCGCCGCCGCCGCCGCCGAAGCGGGCGCCGAGGTGCTGTTGATCGCCGGCCCCGTCGATCTGCCGACGCCCCCCGGAGTGATCCGGGTCGATGTCGAGACCGCGCGCGAGATGGCGGCCGAGGTCGAAGCGGGCCTGCCGGTCGACGCCGCGATCATGGTTGCTGCGGTCGCCGACTGGCGTGCGGCCGACACCGCGCCGCAAAAGATCAAGAAAGACGGCAGCGGCGCCGTGCCGCCGCTGGCGCTCGCCGAGAATCCCGATATTCTCGCCAGCGTCGCGAAAAGCCCGCAGCGCCCGCCGCTGCTGATCGGCTTCGCCGCCGAAACCAACGATGTGATCGCGCATGCCGAGGCCAAGCTCGCACGCAAGGGCTGCGACTGGATCGTCGCCAACGACGTCTCCGTCGACCCGATGGGGGGCGAGACGAACCGGGCACATATCGTTAGCAAAGCAGGCGTAGATAGTTGGGACCGGCTGCCCAAAAACGCGGTCGCCCGCAAATTGATGGAAAAGATCGCCGATGAACTCGCAACCCGTGCACCCGCTAATTCCGATTGAGATCGCCATCCAGCGCCTGCCGAACGGCGGCGGCCTGCCGCTTCCCGCTTATGCGTCGGGCGGCGCAGCGGGGATGGACGTCGTCGCCGCCGAAACGCTGACCCTGCGGCCGGGCACGCGCCACGCGGTCGCGACCGGCTTCGCGATGGCGATCCCGCCCGGTTATGAGGTACAGGTTCGCCCGCGATCGGGTCTGGCGCTCAAGCACGGTATCACCTGTCTCAACACGCCGGGCACGATCGACAGCGACTATCGCGGCGAAGTGAAGGTGATCCTCGCCAACCTGTCGGAGGATAATTTCGAGATCACGCGTGGCGACCGCATCGCGCAGCTCGTCCCGGCGCCCGTCCAGCGCGCCGTCTTTGCCGAGGTCGAGACGCTCGATGAAACCGCCCGCGGGGCCGGAGGCTTTGGGTCGACCGGCGTCGCGAGCGGCACCGGTGACGACGCGATCGAAGATGACAATATCCCCGAAAATGTCGGCTCGCTGTCCGCGATGAAACTCCGCCAGCCGGGCGAATAGGCGTTGCTGTCGGACGCCGAACTCGACCGCTATGCACGCCAGATCATCCTGCCCGCCTTTGGCGGCGCGGGGCAGGCGAAGCTGAAGACCGCGCATGTCGCGGTCATCGGTGCGGGCGGGATCGGTTGTCCGGCGATTACCTATCTTGCGGCGGCGGGCATCGGTCAACTGACGATCATCGACCATGATGTCGTCGAGCGCAGCAATCTCCAGCGCCAGCCTCTATTTGCCGACGCCGATATCGGATCCCCCAAGGCCGACGTCGCCGCCGACGCGGCGCGGCGGATCAATCCGCATGTCGAGGCCGTCGCGGTTCCCCGGCGGCTCGATGCGGGCAACGCCGATGCTCTGCTGACCGGTGCCGGCCTGATCCTCGATGGCTGCGATAATTTCGAAACGCGGCTGACCGTCAACCGCACCGCCGTTGCGCTCGGAATTCCGTTGCTCTCGGCCGCGATCGGCGCGTTCGAAGGGCAGGTCGCGCTGTACGAAGGTTGGCGGGAGGACAGCCCCTGCTATGCCTGTCTCGTCGGGGACGACCCCGACCGGCCCGGAATCAACTGCGCCGAGCAGGGGGTGATGGGCGCGCTTGCGGGGATGATCGGGACGATGGCGGCGCTCGAAGCGGTGCGCGCGCTCACCGGATGGGGACAGCCCCTGACCGGCAAGCTCGCGATCATCGACATGCTCGACCGACGCTGGCGCGAAGTGGCGGTGCCCAAGGATCCGGAGTGTCCGATATGCCGGGGCTGAGCATCATCGTCGCCTCGGCCGATGGCCAGCGCTTCTATGCCGCGCTCGAAGTTGCGGCGGCGGCGGCGGCGCTCGGCCGATCGGCGCGCATCTTCCTGCAGGGCGAAGCCGCGGCGCTGCTCCGCACACCCGTCGCGTTCGACGGCGACCCCGCGCGGCGCGCCGCGGGACAACCCGATCTCGTCTCGCTGATCGCCGAGGCGATGGCAATGGACGTTCGGCTGACCGTCTGTCAGTCGGGCATGGCGCTGGTGCGGATGACGGCAAGCGACTTGGTGCCGCAGGTCCGCGCGGGTGGTCTCGTCAGTTTTCTTGCCGACAGTGGGCCGAGCGACCAGCTGCTGACCTATTAGGGATTTTTGCAGACTGTGATCGCGTCGGGCGCGGGGCGTTTGCCCTCTGGCACGAAGCGCGCGAGATAGCCGCCGGCGTGCGCCTTGTCGTTGTACGACACCAGCTTGTAGCCCACCGCCTCGAACTCGCAGACGAGCAGGCGGAAGGGGGTGCCGTGCTGCGCGATCGAACGGTCGCCGTCCACGACGATCACCTGCCCGCCGGCCCGCAGCGCCGGGCGCAATCGCCAGAGGAAGGCATAGGGCTCGCCGATCTCGTGATACATATGGACCATGAACACACGGTCGAAGCTGTTCGCGGGCAGTCGCGGATCGTCGACCGCGCCGAGCTTGAGCGAAACATTGTCGAGCCGCTCGCGTGCGACCCGATCGGCGAGGCGCTCGATCACTTCGGGCTGGATATCCTGCGCGAGCACGCGGCCCGTCGCACCGACGCGAGGGGCGAGGCGCACGGTGTAATAGCCATCGCCCGCGCCGATGTCGGCGACGGTCATTCCCGGGCGGACGTCGGCGGAATCCATCACGTCATCGGCTTCGTTGACGCGGTCGCGCGCTTCCTCGGTCGACCATTTGGTCGAGGTGATCGGCGCAACCGGTCGATCTGCAGGCGGGAATTCGCGCGCGGTCTCGATACGATCGCTGTCCTCGTTCCACGGGCCGTCGCAGCCGCCAAGCAGCGGCACGAGGGCCAGCGCCGCGAGGACGCCGCGCATCATCAGTCGATGTCCTCCACCTCGACCTTTTCGCCCGTCACCTTCTGCGACAGCGCCGCCGCCATGAACGGATCGAGCGCACCGTCGAGGACGTCGCCCGGCGCGGTCGAGGTAACCCCGGTGCGCAGGTCCTTCACCAGCTGATAGGGCTGAAGGACGTAGGAGCGGATCTGGTGGCCCCAACCGATCTCGGTCTTCGCCTGATATTCGCCCGATGCTTCGGCCTCGCGCTTCTGCAGCTCGGCTTCATAAAGGCGCGCCTTCAGCATTCCCATCGCGGTCGCGCGATTCTTGTGCTGCGAACGGTCGATCTGCGACGCGACGACGATACCGGTTGGCATGTGGGTGATGCGCACCGCCGAATCGGTCGTGTTGACGTGCTGGCCGCCCGCGCCCGAGGCGCGATAGGTGTCGATCTTGAGGTCGCTTTCCTTGATCTCGATCTCGATATTGTCGTCGATCACCGGATAGACCCACACCGACGAGAAGCTGGTATGGCGCCGCGCCGAGCTGTCGTAGGGCGAGATGCGGACGAGGCGGTGGACCCCGCTTTCGGTCTTGGCATAGCCATAGGCGTTCTCGCCCTTGACCAGCATCGTCGCCGATTTGATCCCCGCTTGCTCGCCCGCCTGATATTCGATCAGCTCGACCTTCATGCCGCGCTTCTCGGCCCAGCGGCTGTACATGCGCTGGAGCATTTCGGCCCAGTCCTGGCTCTCGGTGCCGCCGGCGCCGGCGTGGACCTCGATATAGCAGTCGTAACTGTCGGCCTCGCCCGCGAGCAACGCCTTGATCTTGTCGTCTTCGGCGCGCGCGGCGAGCGTCGCCAGCGCGGCGACGGCATCGTCGACCAGCGCCTCGTCGCCTTCCATCTCGGCGAGTTCGATCAGTTCGACCGTGTCACCCATCTCCTTTTCGATCGCGCGCGTCGCGGCGATCGCCTCATCGAGGCGGCGGCGTTCGCGCATGACGTCCTGTGCCGCCTTGGGATTGTCCCACAGCGTCGGGTCCTCGACCTTCGCGTTGAGTTCGTCGAGGCGGCGCACCGCGCGGTCCCAGTCGAGGAAGCGGCGCAGCAACGCGAGGGCGGCATTGATGGTATCGACATGATCCTGCGCTTCGGCGCGCATGGTCTTTGCTCCTGAAATCCGATGCGACCGGCCATAGAGGCTCGGGCGCCGGTGACAAGCCAGATTACCGGCGTCAGATAATCCCGCCGCGGTCGTCGAGGAAGTCGGTGTCGGTGCGGCCCGACGATCCCTTCTGCGCAGGGCCGGTCGACCGTTTCGGCGTCTTGATCGGTTTGATTTCGTCCTCACGGATCGTGCGGCGCGGTTCGCTTTCGGGCTTGAAGGCTTCCCAGATGATCGCGGCCTTGGGGTCGGTGCCCGGCCAGCTGCCATAGACGCGGCGGCCCGACTGGCGGTCGATACGCACCATGCGAATCCCCTTCGGCGCGGTGAAGGGCACCGGCGGCGCATCCATCAGCGACCCCTGGAAGAATTCCTTGAAGATCGGCGCCGCAAGGCTGCCGCCCTGCGCATAGCCGCCCATGTTCCGCGGCTGGTCGAAGCCGATATAGACGCCCGCGATCACGTCGGGCGACCCGCCGACGAACCAGACGTCCTTCGGCCCCGAGGTCGTCCCCGTCTTGCCGAACAGCGGGACGCCGAGGTCGCGAAGGCGCACCGCGGTGCCGCGCTGGACGACGCCCTCGAGCATGTGGACGACCTGATAGGCCGTCATCGGGTCCATCAGCTGCTTGCCGGTCTTGGCAAAGCGCGGCATCGGCTTGCCGTCCCAGTCCTTCATGTTGCAGCCCTGGCAGGGCCGCCAATTCTTCGGGAAGATGACCTTGCCGCGGCGGTCCTGCGCATAGTCGATCAGGCGCGGCTTGAGTTCGCGGCCATGGTTCGCGAGCATCGCATAGGCATTGGTGATCTTCTCGACCGTCGTCGACCCGGCGCCGAGCGCGGTCGAGAGATAGGGTTCGTGCTTGCCGATGCCCATCGTCTGGATCGTCTCGACGACCGGTTCCATGCCGATCTGGCTCGCGGTCCGCACCGTCATCAGGTTGCGCGACTGTTCGAGGCCCCAGCGCATCGTATGCTCGCCCGACCCCGCGCTGCCGCCGAAGTTGCGAAAGCATTTGTTGCCGAACCGCGCGCCCTGATAGACGCAGAAAGGCCCGTCGACGATCATCGTCGCGGGGGTCATCCCGTTGTCGAGTGCGGCGGCATAGACGAAGGGCTTGATCGTCGAACCCGGCTGGCGCTCGGCCTGCGTCGCGCGGTTGAAGGGCGACAGGCGGACGTCGAAGCCGCCCTGCATCGCATAGATGCGCCCCGAATGCGGGCTTTCGACGACCATCCCGCCCGACACTTCGGGGATATTCTTGAGCTGATAGACGCCGGGTGCGGTCGCCCTGACCGCGATCAGGTCGCCCGGGCGCAGCGCCGAGAAGGCCGGGCCGCCGCTCTTGCGATAGCCGAGCTGCGCCGCGCTCGCGGGCAGGCTGCCCGTGTCACCATTGGCGAAACCGATCCGCGCGGCGCTTGCCGATTTCGACAGCACTGCCGCGATCCGCCACTGGTCGTAATCAATGCCGATGAAGCTCGACGCGAGGCGGCTCTGCCACTGGTCGTCGGCTTCGATCGTCGCGATCGGCCCCGACCAGCCCTTGCCTGCGTCGTAGCGGATAAGGCCGCGGCGCAGCGCGTTGGTCGTCGCCTGCTGCATCTTGCCGTCATAGGCGGTGCGCACCCACAGACCGCCGCCATAGACCGACAGCGGACCGTCCTCGGGGGTTTCGCCGAACTGGTCGATCAGCTGCCGCCGCACCTCTTCCATATAATAGCCGCCGACCTGCGCGATCGCGGTGTTGCCGCTGTTGGTAAGGCCGAGCGGCTGCGCCTGCGCGGCGTCGCGCTGCGCCGCCGTTATCCAGCCGTTGCGGTACATTTCGGACAGCACGAAATTGCGTCGCGCCATCGCCTTGTCGGCATTGCGCGCGCGGCCATAGGTTTCAGGCGCCTTCGGCAGGATCGCGAGAAACGCCATTTCATGGAGCGCGAGCTGGTCGACATCCTTGTCGAAATAGGCGCGCGCCGCGGCCTGTACGCCGAAGCTGCGACGGCCGAGCGGGATTTCGTTCAGATAGAGTTCGAGAATCTGCTCCTTGGTCAGCGCTGCCTCGATGCGCTTGGCGAGGATCGCCTCTCGAATCTTGCGCGTGTAGCTGACCTCATTGGTCAGCAGCAGGTTCTTCGCGACCTGCTGCGTGATCGTCGAGGCGCCTACGGGGCGGCCGCTGTTGGTGAGGTTGGTGATGATCGCGGTGATGATGCCCGGATAGTCGATCCCGCCATGTTCGAAGAAGGTGCGATCCTCGGCCGCGAGATAGGCGCGGACCAGCAGTTGCGGATATTCCGCATATTCGAGCTGGACG
Organism: Sphingopyxis sp. Geo48; assembly: GCF_949769155.1. Lineage (NCBI taxonomy): Bacteria > Pseudomonadati > Pseudomonadota > Alphaproteobacteria > Sphingomonadales > Sphingopyxidaceae > Sphingopyxis > Sphingopyxis sp. Geo48. The sequence goes on from NZ_CATKPA010000003.1 coordinate 347,461, forward strand.
CGCCGCTCGCGCGCATAGCTGTGCACCGGCTTGCCCTCGGCGTCGCGGACCATCGTCGGCAGCGGCGGCTGATAATCGCGCAGCTGGTCGACCGACGGCAGGTTGCGCGCGAAAGCCACCCAGATCAGCAGCATGGCGAGCAGCCCCGCGCCCGCCAGATAGCCGAGGATGCGGAACCAGCGCCGTGTCCACATCTCGCGGAACCAGGCGATGACGGCATTGCTGTCGCGGCGCAGGCGCAGGCGGAAATGGGACGCGGTCTCGGAAGCCATATGCGAAGAGCCTCTAAAGCCTGCGTGAACGAAAGGGAAGCTGCGTTGCGGCGGTTTGCCTTACCGCGCTCTGCCGCGAGCGCTCACGGGCCATATGGCAACCAGCGTGTCGCCCTCGACGACATGATAATGATCGTAGAGGTTCACGGTCGGGTCGCAGTGCGGCACTGTCAGCGTCACCGGATCGCCGGGTATGAGCTGCTCGCCGATGCCCGGCGCGATCAGCGCCGCATGTTCGTCGCCCATGAAGGTGAAGAACGCGGTTTCGGGTGCGCCGCGCCGCACCACCGCAACGCCGCCGTCGGTCGAAAGCGACTTGAATCCGGCGTCGATCGTCACGAGTCCCGAATGATTGGCGCTGACCACGCGCGCGTCGACGCCGAGCGCGGTTTCGAACGGAGTGCTGCCGTCGCCGGTCAGGTCGCAGTCAAGATATTGCTTGTCCATGAAGACATAGGAGCCGGCCTGCAACTCGGTGAAGACGCCGAGGTCGAGATCGATCCGGTGCGTGCCGGTGCCCGATCCGGTGACGATATCGGGCTTGAATCCCGCCTCGGTCAGGGCCGCCACCACCGACTTCAGATAGCCGGTGCGTTCGACGATCGCCGCGCGGCGTTCGGCATAATTCTCGATATGCTGCTGTGAGCCGCAGTAGAATTGCACGCCGCGCCCATTGAGGTTCGGCAGCCCCGCAATCGCCTCCGCCAGCGCGACCGCTGCCTCCGCCGACGCCACACCGGTGCGCGCGATACCGGGATCGATGTCGATGATGACGTCGAGCGTCGTCCCCACCGTCGCAAGCGCTGCGTCGATTCGCCGGGCGACGGCGGGATGATCGACGACCGCCATCAGCCCCACGGCACGCGCCGCGAGCGCGGCAAGCCGTTCTGTCGCACGCGGCGCCGCGACGGGTGAAGTGATCAGGATGCCGGTTATCCCGCCATCGCACAGGACTTCGGCCTCGCCGATCTTCGCGCAGCACACGCCAAGTGCGCCCGCGGCGATCTGGCGCAGCGCGATGTCGACGCTCTTGTGCGTCTTCGCGTGCGGACGGAGCCCCACGCCATGCCGCGCCGCCAGTTCGGCCATCGCGGCGATATTGCGGTCGAGCGCTCCCCGGTCGAGCACGAGTACGGGCGTGTTGAGGTCGGCGCGCGACCGCTGCCGACCGATCAGATGCGCGTGCAGGGTCAAATCGTCGCTCATGAAAACAGGCTCTCCAGATGCGCGTTGAGAAATTTGCCGTGCGGGTCGGCGGCGCGGCGTGCGGTGCGATAGTGCTCGGCCATCGGGTAAAGCGCATCGACGTCATCGCGCGTCAGCGTGTGGCGTTTCGCCCAGTGCGGCCGTCCGCCGAAGCTGCGGAAGATCGCCTCGGCGCCCGCAAAATGGCTTTGCCACGGCATCCTGGCATATTGGTGCATCGAAATCGCCGCGACGGGTCCGGCGTTCATCGGGCTCATCCAGATATCATCCGCCGCGACGGTGCGATATTCGAAGGGGAAGGTCACCGGCAGCCGCTTCTTGCGAATCCAGCCGACGACTTCGTCCAGCGCCGCCAGACCCGCCGCGCGCGGCAGTTCATATTCCATCTCCTCGAAGCGGATCGTCCGGTCGGACGGGAAGATCGCGTGGGCGGGGCCGCGGCGATGGCCGTCGAACCGCGTCCGCATCATCGCGCGCTGCAGGAAGGGGGTGAGGAAGGGCAGTTTTGCAGCGACATGGAGCACGCGGCGAAAGGCGCTTTCCTCCATGTCGGTCGTCGATGGCGGCGGATCGCAAGGATCGCACGGCGTGAGCGTCTTCAGGATCACGTCGTCGGCGTGCGGGAACAGCCAGAATTCGATGTGGCGGTGCTGCGAGGCAAGCTCGTCATAGCTTTCGCGCACCTCGCTCCAGCGCCTTTTCTCGATCCGCTCCTCGAGATGATAGGCGGGAACGACGGCGACCTCGATTTCTGTCGCGATCCCGAACATCCCGAGCGACAGCCGCTGCGCCTGATAGAGCTCGGATTCGGTCGCGGCATCGCACCAGCGCGCGGTGCCGTCGGCGCCGACCAGACGAAAACCGCGCGCCATCGTCGCCAGCGAACCAAGGTCGACGCCGGTGCCGTGCGTACCGGTTGCCATCGCGCCTGCCAGCGACTGCGGATTGACGTCGCCCTGATTGGCGAGCGACAGCCCCTCCTCCCAAAGCGCTGCGGTCAGCTTCCTGATGGTCCAGCCCGCCGGAATGTGCGCGGTGGTCCGGTCGGCGGCTATCCGCATCTCTCCGGCCAGCCGGTCGAGGCCGAGGATCAGCTCGTCCGACTGGCAGAGCGGCATGAAACTGTGCCCGGCGCCGGTCGCGCGGACCTTGCGCGCGCGGCGTACGAGCGCGGCCAGTTCGTCTTCGCTTTGCGGCCTTGCGACCTCGGCGCGCGCGGTCACGCTGCCCGACCAGTTGCTCCACCCCATCGATCTCTCCCGTCGCCGGCAAGCTGTCGGCGCGCCGCGCGATGGTCAAGGCGTTTCAGCGCGCGGCGGCGATCTTCCGCGCGAAATGAATTTGCACCGCGTCGCGCACTCCGCGCGCGACCTTTTTCTGCCCGCTCTTGGACGTCAGAAAGTCGGAATCGCCCCTGTTCGAGATGAAGCCCGTCTCGAACAGCACCGACGGCGTATCGGGCGCCTTGAGCACGACGAACGACGCGAAACGGTGCGCGGTCGTCCGGAAGGTCATCTCGTCCGCTGCCTCGCGCTGCAGCAGTCTTGCGAAATCCGACGCGACATTCATCGTCTCGCGCTGCGTGAGGTCGAGCAGGATAGACGATACGTCGTTGCTATGCGCGCCAAGGTCGACGCCGTTGATGATGTTCGCCTTGTTCTCGCGCGCCGCGAGCCGCGCCGCCTCGCGGTCGGATGCGACCTCTGAGAGCGTATAGACCGACGCGCCGTTCGCTTGGTTGTTCTCCGCCGCGTCGGCGTGGATCGACAGGAACAGGTCGGCTTTCAGCCGCCGCGCGATGCCGTAACGTTCTTCGAGCACGAGATAGCGGTCGTCCGAGCGGGTGAGCGCGACGCGCACGCGGCCGCCGGCGACCAGATCGTCGCGGATCGCGCGCGCCAGTTCCAGCGTCAGATCCTTTTCGCGCTTGCCGCTGTAGGGAGAAGTTGCGCCGGGATCGTGTCCGCCGTGCCCGGCGTCGATCACCACGAGCGGCAGGCGCGGATTGTCGGGGCCTTCGATCCGCGGCAGCGACACCGCGGGCTTCGGCTTGCCGATCGGAACGGTGACGCTGTAGCGCTTTTTCGGGCGATCGGCCCGCAAGAAACCGGCGTGTCGCGCCGCTTCGCTCCGGCGAGGATGCAGCGCGGCTTCGACCGGAAGCGCCGGGGCCGGTGCGATTGCCACGAGGAGAAAGGGCAGGATCATCGTCATTCCATGGTGCCGGGGCAATCCAACAGGGCAAATCCCTTATTAGCCGGCCTGTGTCAAACGGCGGTTAACCACGCCGGACGCGTGCGGCAAAGACGGGAGAATGCGGCGAGATGGTTGCAATGTGGTCACACTCTCCCATCTTTATCGGGTGGTGGAGGTTGCCGTCGGCCCATGCCGATGCTAGCACCCTGCCACGACGGAGGACTTTCCGGCTCCGTCCGGCCTTTTGAGGGGAAGAGGCCTGATCTCGCGAATCGCGGATCATGGCCGCCCCGGTGCCGGACCTGCCGAAAATCTCGCTCCGTCGATCCACCCGGCTGATCGGGCGGCTGACGCGATTTTTCCAACGAAAAATTGCCCCGGCTTCCCGTCCGCCCCGAAACAGGTTGATGCCGTATGAGGCTTGCCATGCCCTCTTTCGATCGCGACGCGGAGGCTTTTGCTTCCGCATGTGTCGCGGCGAAAGACCGCATGCGCGTCCACGACCGGACGCGGGCCCCGCGCGGCAATAACGTCTTTTTTTCTTTGAACCCTATCGACCGCCGCCGTCCGCCAAGGATGGTCGCGGCCTTTCTGTTTGGCGCGCCACTGCGCGCCTGGAGTGATACTAATGACCACGCGCATGTTGATCGACGCGCGGCACCGGGAAGAGACCCGGGTCGCCGTCACCAAGGGAAACCGCATCGAGGAGTTTGATTTCGAGTCCGCCGAGCACAAGCAGCTCAAGGGCAATATATATCTGGCCAAGGTTACCCGCGTCGAACCGTCCCTGCAGGCGGCGTTCGTCGAATATGGCGGCAATCGCCACGGTTTCCTGGCCTTCAGCGAAATCCACCCCGACTATTACCAGATTCCGAAGGAAGATCGCGAGGCGCTGCTTCGCGAAGAGGCCGAACATGCCGCCGCGGCGGCGCAGCGCGCCGAGGATGACCTCGACGAGCTCGAAGGCGACGTCGCCGATGTCGAATATCATGACGACGATAATGGTGACGATAATGGCGACGCCCCGCGCGCGCCCGAAACGGTGGGCGAAGACGGCGACGATGAGCATGACGACGCCGAAGACAATGGCGAGGCCGACGGCGAAGACGGGGGCGAAGAGGCCAGGGACGGCCGCGGCGATCGCCGCCGCGGGCGGAGCAAGGGCGGACGCAATGGCCGCAAGGGTGGCCGTGGCCGCCGGGGCGACGACGAAGACGGCGAAAATCGCATGTCGCTGCGCCGCCGCTACAAGATCCAGGACGTCATCCGCCGCCGTCAGGTGATGCTGGTCCAGGTCGTGAAGGAAGAACGCGGCAACAAGGGCGCCGCCCTCACCACCTATCTGTCGCTTGCCGGGCGCTATTGCGTGTTGATGCCGAACACGATGCACGGTGGCGGGATCAGCCGCAAGATTTCGAACGGCGCCGATCGCCGCAAGCTGAAGGCGATGATCGACGAACTCAACCTGCCTCCGACGATGGGCTGCATCGTCCGCACAGCGGGGATGAGCCGCACCAAGGTCGAGATCAAGCGCGACTTCGACTATCTCGCGCGCCTGTGGGACGAGATCCGCGAAAAGACCTTGGGGTCGAGCGCTCCGGCGCTGATCCACTCCGACAGCGACCTCGTCAAGCGCGCGATCCGCGACATCTATCACAAGGATATCGAGGAAGTGCTCGTCGAGGGCGACGAGGGTTACAAGGCGGCCAAGCAGTTCATGAAACTGCTGATGCCGAGCCACGCGCGGCGCGTGAAGCAATATGCCGACCCGGTCTCGCTCTATCAGCGCTACGGCGTCGAGGACCAGCTCGCGGGAATGCTCAATCCCGTCGTCCAGCTCAAGTCGGGTGGTTATCTGGTGATCAACCCGACCGAGGCGCTGGTGTCGATCGACATCAACTCGGGGCGGTCGACGCGCGAGCATAATATCGAGCAGACCGCGCTCAACACCAATCTCGAGGCCGCGCACGAGATCGCGCGCCAGCTCCGCCTGCGCGACATGGCCGGGCTGATCGTCATCGACTTCATCGACATGGATCATGGTTCGAACGTCCGAAAGGTCGAACGGGCGATGAAGGATGCGCTGAAGAACGACCGCGCGCGCATCCAGGTCGGCCGCATTTCGGGCTTCGGCCTGATGGAGATGAGCCGCCAGCGCCTGCGCACCGGCGTGCTCGAAGCCTCGACCCGCCCCTGCCCGCATTGCGAGGGCACGGGCCTCGTCCGGACCGCCAGCTCGGCTGGCCTCAGTGCGCTGCGCCTGATCGAAGAGGAAGCCGCACGCGGCAAGGGCAGCAAGATCATCCTGCGCGCCAGCCAGGAGGCGACCTTCTACCTCCTCAACGAAAAGCGTCGCGAGCTGCGCGAGATCGAGGAACTCTACGGCGTCAGCGTCGAAATCCTGCCCGATGGCGAGACCGAGGGCGCGCGCATGGCGATCGAGGTTGGCGGGCCGCCGCCCGTCGCCCGCCGCAGCTTCGCGCCGATCGCCCCGATCGAGGATGACGACGACGATTTCGTCGATGAGGACGAGGAAGAAGAGGAAGAGGCCGGGGAGGCCGAAGCCGAGGAGCGCCCCGCACGCCGCGAACGACAGGAACGCCCAGAGGGCGAGGATGGCGAGGGCCGCAAGCGCCGCCGCCGTCGTCGCCGTGGACGTCGCGGTCGCCGCGATGAGGAAGGCAGCGAAGCGCCCGAGGGTGAGGCTGCCGATGGCGAGGACATTGGCGAAGATCCCCGCGAAGCGGCCGCCGAAGAGGCTGCTCCGGTAGCGGCCGAAGGGGAAGAGGCGAAGCCCAAGCGCCGTCGCGGCGGACGCGGTCGCAAAAAGGTCGAGGAAGTCGAAGCCGAGGCAGGGAGCGAGGAAGAAGCTGCCCCCACCGAAGCTGCGCCCGAGCCGGCTGTCGAGGAATCGCCCGCCGCCGAGGAGAAGCCGAAACGCAAGCGCGCACCGCGCAAGACCAAGGCTGCTGCGGCTGCCGAGGCCGAGGTGCCCGAAGCCGTCGAGGCGCCCGCTGCCGAAGCACCGGCGGTCGAACCCGAGGATGATGCCGAAATCGTCAAGCCCGCGCCCAAAAAGCGTGCGAGCCGCACGAAGAAGGCCGTCGCGGTCGAGGCTGCGCCCGAGGAAGCGACGACGAGCGACCGGGAAACGGTTGCCGCAGATGGTCAAGAGGACAGCACCGGCCCCGACGGCGAACCTCGTCGCGGTTGGTGGCAGCGCACCTTTGGCAACTGATCGACGCGGTTGACCGCAGAAACGACACGCTGACCTTGCGTCCGCGCGCGCTGAACCCCAATAAGCCTTCCATGGCTTCACTCGAGGTTCAGGCGCGCGGCGCGAGACAGTCGGCAATGACCGCTTCCCCGTCGTACAAGGCGCACCGGGCGCATGGCCTTCGTGCGTTGCCGCGCATCCTCTTGACCTTGGTGGCGATGGTCGCCGTTGCCGTGCGCCCCGCAATGGCGCAGTCGATCCTGCGCGATGCCGAGACCGAGGCGCTGTTCCAGGACATGATGGATCCGCTGCTCGTCGCGGCGGGGCTCCAGCCGGGGCAGGTGCGTGTTCACCTGCTCGGCGACCGCAGCATCAACGCCTTCGTCGCGGGCAGCCAGGACATCTATGTCTTCAGCGGGCTGATCGAGGCTGCGGACAGCGCCGAAGAAGTGCAGGGCGTGCTCGCGCACGAACTCGGGCACGTCATGGGCGGCCACGCGATCCGGGCGAGCGAGGGCGCGAAAACCGCGACCGGCATTTCGCTTCTCAGCCTGCTGCTCGGCGCAGCGGCGATGGCGGCGGGCGGCGGCGAGGCCGGCATGGGTATCTTGATGGCGGGCCAGCAGGCCGCGCTCGGCAAATATCTCGCCTTCAGCCGCGTCCAGGAATCGACCGCCGACGCGGCGGGCGCGCAATATCTGTCGAAGGCCGGGATCAGCGGCCGCGGCAGTCTCGCCTTCTTCAAGAAGCTTCAGAATCTCGAGTTCCGCTATGGCATCAAGCAGGACGACGATCAGGCCTATGGTCGTACCCACCCGATGTCGGGCGATCGCATCCAGGCGCTACGCGAAGTCTATGTCGTCGACCCGGCGTGGAGCAAACCCGCCGACCCTGCGATCGAGGGGCGTTTCCAGCGGATCAAGGCGAAACTGTCGGGCTATATCGCCGACCCCGACCGTACCTTGCGCAAATATCCTGAAAGCGACACGAGCATCCCGGCGCGCTACGCCCGCGCCTATGCTTGGCACAAGAGCGCTTACCCGGACAAGGCGCTCGGCGAGGTCAAAGGGTTGCTGAAAAGCAACCCGCACGACCCCTATTTCCTCGAGCTCGAAGGACAGGTCCTGCTTGAATCGGGGCGGCCGAAGGACGCGATTCCGCCGTTGCGCGAGGCGGTGGCCAACTCGCGCTCGCAACCGCTGATCGCCGCAACGCTCGGCCACGCACTTATCGCGACCGAAGATCCCGGAAATTTCGCCGAAGCGGAAAAGGTGCTCAAGACCGCGGTCGCGCTCGACAACCAGAATCCTTTCGCTTGGTACCAACTCGGCATCGTCTACGCGAACAAGGGCGACCAGCCGCGCGCGGCGCTCGCTTCGGCCGAGCGTTACAGCCTTGAGGGTGGACAGTCGGCGCTGGCGCTGCGTAATGCCGAAACCGCGATGCAGGGGTTGGCCGAAGGGTCGCCCGACTGGATCCGTGCACAGGATATTGCGCTGGTGTCGCGCGCCGAGGTGGAACAGGCGCGCAAAAGACGCTAGATTCGAACGAGATACGATGGGGACGCATCGCCGTCGGCGATGCACAAGGGCGACAAGTGACTGACAGGAAAGACGATTATTACCAGCCGTGGCTGCGCGACCCGGCCCCGACGCCAGGGAGCGCACCCATGCGCGACACGCTTGACCAGGGCGGATTGGCAAAGCCGAAGGACGAACCGCCGGTCGGCATCGACCTCGCGCGCTACAGGGCGGGCGACAAGCCGCGTGACCCGCTAGTCAAACCCGAAACGATCAAGGCAGGGGCCGCGAACCTGTGGGACCGCATCCGCGACGGCGCCGAAGCCTTCGCCGACTGGACGATCGACGTCGGCGAGCGGGCCGACATTCCTGCACGTGTCGAAGCGATGGAAATCCCGCGCCGTTCGCGCGAACTTGCCGCGAAAACCGGTGAACTGATCGCCCGCGCCGCCCGCGCGGTGGGGCGTGGATCGGCGAAAGCGAGCCGTGCCGCCGCCCGCGCGAGCGGCGAGGCGTGGGACAAGATGGCGATCGGCGACAAGGTTTCGCGATTGTCGCGAGAGGCCGGGCGCGGGCTCGGCGAGGTTGCCGACAAGGCGAAGGCCGGCATCGGCAACGCCGCGCGGGCCGGCGGCGAAACGATCCGCGACGGGATCGGCGGTGCTGCGACCAAGCTGCGGCCCGCACCGCGCGAGGAACTGGCACCGCCGCCGTCGGGGCTCGAGCAACTGCTCGCCCGCGAAGAAGCGGGGGCTCGCATCGCCGAGGCGCCGGCAGCGGCTCCCGATCTGCCGCTGTTCGCTGGCGAATCAATTGAGGCAGCTGCGCGGCGTCCCGCGAAATCAGCGCGGACCAAGGCTGCTTCGGCAGCGCCGCCGCCGTCGGTTTCGGGGCCGGCCGATGACGAGCGAACGCCCTATCGTCCGGCAACGTCGCGTCCCGCCGCCGCGGCGCCCACTCTGCCTGCACCGCTCTGGGCAGTTGCGCTCGGCGCGCTGTTGCTGCTTGGTGCGGCCTTCTGGCTCGGCGGCCGCTTCGGCGGAGGCATGAGCAAGAGCGAGGTCGAGACGATCGTCGCCGACTATATTCGCGCGCACCCCGAGATCGTGCCCGAAGCCTTCGAGGCGCAGCGGAACAAGGAAATGGCGAAGGCCGTCGACGCGGTGCGTCCGGCGCTCGAGAAGCCCTATGCCGGTGCCTGGGCGGGCAATGCCGACGGCGACGTTACCCTCGTCGTCTTCACCGATTATGCCTGCGGCTTCTGCCGCGCGAGCGTTCCCGACGTTGACCGGCTGATCCGCGAAGACAAGCGGCTGAAGGTCGTGTTTCGCGAACTGCCGATCATCTCGCCGCAGAGCCGCGACGCCGCGATCATGGCGCTCGCCGCCGCGCGGCAAGGCAAATATGACGCCTTCCACCACGCAATGTTCCAGGCGTCGTCGCTCGACCCGTCGGCGATCGCGTCCGCCGCCTCGCGCGCCGGCGTAGTCACCGACGGCAGCGCCGACGCGACCGCGAACGAGGCCTTGTTCCAGCGCGAGATCGATTCGAACCTCGCGCTCGCGACGCAGTTGCAGCTAAACGCGACCCCGACCTGGATCGTCGGCGACCAGCTGTTCCAGGGCCAGGTCGGTTATGACGCGCTGCGCCGCGCGATCGCCAAGGCGCGATCGAAGGCATGATCGGCGCGACCACCGCGCAGCAAGCCATTGACGCCGCGATGCGCAACCCGGCGATGCTTTCGGCCGCCGAGGCGCTCGCCGAAAACCGCCTCCACGATGCCGAGCCGCTTCTCAAGGGCCGGCTCAGGCAGAATCCGTTTGACGTCGTCGCCATGCGCATGCTGGCTGAACTGGCAGGGCGAATCGGCCGCATGCAGGACGCGGAGAAGCTGCTTCGCCGGGCCGTCGAGCTAGCACCCGATTTCCTGACCGCCAAGTCGAACCTCGCGATGGTCCTGCACAAACAGGCGCGGTCGGCGGAAGCGATCCCCATCCTCGACGAAATCGCGGCCGCCGACCCGGGCCGGATGGCAAATGCCAATCTGCGCGCCGCGGCACTCGGCCGGATCGGCGAATATGACGAGGCGTTGGAAATCTATGCATCGGTGCTCGAAAAGCGCGCCGACCATCCGAAGATCTGGATGTCTTACGGACACATGCTCAAAACCGTCGGTCGCCAGCCGGAGTCCATATCGGCCTATCGCCGCGCGATCGACCTGCAACCCGGCCTTGGTGAAGCGTGGTGGAGCTTGGCCAATCTGAAGACGGTGCGATTCAGCGCGGCGGACATCGCGGCCATGACCGACGCCCTCGCTGGCTCCACCCTGACCGACGAAGATCGCTTCCATCTCCATTTCGCGCTGGGCAAGGCCCATGACGATGCGGACGATGTCGCCGCAGCTTTTGCCCACTATGCCGAAGGCAACCGTCTCCGCCGACCGCTGGTCGACTATGATCGCGATGATACGCGCGCACAGGTCGATCGGGCGATCGGCCTGTTCACACCCGAATTTCTGTCGGCCCGCGCGGGCGTCGGGACGCCCGCGTCTGATCCGATCTTCGTGCTTGGCATGCCGCGCGCGGGATCGACGTTGATCGAACAGATACTGGCGAGCCACCCGGCGATCGAAGGCACCATGGAGTTGCCCGACCTCCCCGTCATCGCAGCGCGCGCAAAGGCCGCGCATGGCGGGATCGTCGGCATGGATGCGGCGACGCTGGCCGCTCTCGGCTCGGAATATCTCGATCGCACGCGTGTCCATCGCAAATCGGACAAGCCGCTGTTCATCGACAAGCTGCCGAACAACTGGCTTCATGCCGGCTTCATTCATCTCATCCTGCCGAACGCGCGAATCATCGACGCGCGCCGTAACCCGCTCGACTGCTGCTTCTCCAACTTTCGGCAGCATTTCGCGCGCGGCCAGGGCTTCTCCTACGACCTCGTTGATCTTGGCCGTTACTATGCCGACTATGTCGCGCTGATGGATCATTTCGACGCGGTGCTTCCGGGGCGTATCCATCGCGTTTTTCACGAACGGCTGCTCGACGATCCGGAGGCGGAAGTGCGGTCGCTGCTTGCCCACATCGGGCTCGATTACGACCCTGCATGCCTGCGGTTCCACGAAAATGGCCGTGCCGTCCAGACGGCCAGTTCCGAACAGGTGCGGCGGCCGATCAACCGCGAAGGCGTCGGTGCCTGGAAACGGTACCGAGCCTACCTTCAGCCCCTTCGCGATGCGCTGGGCGACGTGGTCGACGATTATCCCGCCTGAGCCGTTTCTTCCGGTCACAAGTGCGCCGCAAAATTGTTGCTATTCGGCAACAATGCATATTATTTCGCGCCGCACCATAAGTTGCTGATCGAACAATCCTTGCGTTCGATCAAGACCTCGCGGCTAATGACGCATCGGCGTATGCGAGGGGGTCTGATATGCGATTGTCCAACAAGACTATTACAAAAGCCGGCGGCATGCTGCTGGCTACGACGATGCTTTGCACATCGGGCGTCGCCATGGCCCAGCAGGCCAATGCCGACGACGGCAACGAAATTGTCGTCACCGCGAACAAGCGCGAACAGAATATTCAGGACGTACCGATCAGCATCACGGCGCTGACGTCCGACGCGCTTGAGCAAAATCAGGTTTCGCGCTTCGACGACTATGTGAAGCTGCTTCCCAGCGTTAGCTATCAGTCCTTCGGCCCCGGACAGTCGCAGCTTTATTTCCGCGGCATTGCAACCGGCGGCGACGGCCTCGCTTCGGGACCACTTCCCGGCAGCGGTCTCTACATCGACGAAATTCCCGTCACGACCATCTTCAGCTCGGTCGACATCCACGCGTATGACATGGCGCGCGTCGAAGCGCTCGCTGGCCCACAAGGTACGCTTTATGGCGCCAGTTCGCTGTCCGGTACGCTGCGGCTCATCACCAACAAGCCCGATACAAGCGGCTTCTCGGGTTCGGTCGACGCCGAAGTCAACAAATATGGCGATGGCGACTTCGGCGGCTCGCTCGAAGGCTATGTAAACCTGCCACTCAATGACCGCATGGCGCTGCGCGTGATGGGCTTCTACGAACGCGAGGGCGGCTATATCGACAACACCCTCGCCACCCGAACCTATTTGCGCCCCAACACGACGACCGGCGGCGACGCGCCCCTGACCATTTCCAACGCCGACTTGGCCGAGGATGATTACAATGATGTCGAAACCTATGGCGGCCGCGCCGCTCTGGGAATCGAGCTCGACGATGACTGGACGGTGACGCCGGCCTTGATCTATCAGCATCAAAAGACGAACGGCCAGTTCCTGTTCGATCCGCGCGCGGGCGATCTCGAAAACCACGACTTCGTGCCCAGCCGGACGCTCGACAAATGGTATCTCGCGTCGCTCACGATCCAGGGCAAGCTCAGCGACTGGGACGTGACCTATTCGGGGTCCTATTTCAACCGCAAGTTCGACAGCTTCGCCGACTATTCCTACTTCAACGTCGCCTATGACAGTTATGTCGACTATAATTATCTGGTCGACAGCCAGGGCAACGACATTGATCCGACCCAGACGGTTCGCGGCTTCGACAAATATGAGAAAATGGCGCATGAACTGCGCGTAAGCTCGCCCGCCGCGGATCGTTTCCGCATGACGGCCGGCATCTTCATGCAGCGCCAGGTCGACGATCGCATCGCCGAATATATTACGGAGGGGCTCAGCGACGCCGTTGCCCCGTTCAGCCCGCCAGTCCCCGGCGGCGGTCCAAACGATGTCTTCTACACCGAAATTCACCGCGTCGACCGCGACTATGCGGTGTTCGGCGAGGCGGCTTTCGACATTCTGCCCAACCTCACCCTGCTCGGCGGTATCCGCGGTTTCATCGCGCACAATACGCTCGAAGGGTTTTCGGGCGGTGCGGGCGCCGTCGACCGCCAGATCACCGTCTTTGGATGCACCGGCACGACGGCGCAGGAATGCCCCAACATCGACAAGAAATATGTCGAAAGCGGCGAGACCCACAAGGTCAACCTGACGTGGAAGGTCGACGACGACCGGATGCTCTATGCGACCTATTCGACCGGTTTCAGGCCCGGCGGCAACAACCGCGACGCCTTCGCACTGGGGCAGCTTCAAAGCATCCCGCCTTACCAGGCCGACACGCTGACCAACTATGAAATCGGTTGGAAAACGCAATTTTTTGACCGGAAACTCCGAATCAACGGTGCGCTCTTCTGGGAAGAGTGGAAGGATGTTCAATATAGCCTTCCCGGTCTTCTGGGTATTTTCTACACCGTCAACGCGGGGGCGGCACGATCGCGCGGGATCGAAGCCGATATCAACTGGCGGCTCGGGGACCTGACGCTTGCCGCATCCGGCACCTATGTCGACGCGAAACTCACCAAGCCGTTCTGCGATGTCATCAACGGGTGCGATCCCGCGAATGGTGGTTCGATCATCGCGGCGTCGGGTTCGCGCTTGCCGGTTACGCCGAAGGTGAAGGTTAACGGCAGTGCCCGCTATGTCTTCCGGTTCGGCCAGAACGAGGCTTATGTCCAGGCCGGGGTCAATTATCAAAGCGGGACGATCTCATCCCTGGTGCCCGCCGACGCAACGGCGATCGGACCGACGGAGGGCTTCGTGACCGCCGACTTCTCTCTCGGCTACGAATGGGGCAACTATTCGATCGGCGCCTATGTTCAGAACATCTTCGACGAACGGGGAATTCTCAGCAAAAACGTCACCTGCGCGCCAAGCATCTGCGGTTCCTACGCCAGGCTCTATCCTACGAAGCCGAGAATTTTCGGATTGAAGGCTGGCGCCAAGTTCTGATCGCCGTGCAAACCGCCAACCCAATCGAAAGGCCGGGCCAAAAGCTCGGCCTTTTGATGTGCATCGCGCTCGGCATGGGCAATATGATCGGGTCGGGGGTGTTCCTGCTCCCGCGCGACCTTGCCCCGCTCGGGTGGAACGCCGTGATCGGCTGGGGCGTGACGATCACCGGAACGCTGTGCCTCGCGCTGATCTTTGCGCGCCTGTCGCGCCGCCTGCCGGGCGGCAGTGCGGCCTTCACCTATGCCAATGCGGCCTTCGGTCCCGGGGTCGGTTTCATCGTCGCGTGGAGCTACTGGATCAGCTGCTGGACCGCGAACGCGACGCTGGCGGTTGCGGCGATCAGCAACCTGTCCGTCGTTGCCCCGCGGCTGGGGGAGAAGGGGCCACTCGCGGCGCTGCTTGCGATCGGCTTTTTGTGGTTCTTTACGCTGATCAACCTCACCGGCGTGCGGCGTGCGGGGAATACGCAGGTAATCACGCTCCTGCTAAAGCTGGTGCCGGTTATCGGAGCCATCGGCGTCGCGCTATGGCTGCTCGGTACGGGTGAGGCGCGCGTCGAGGGGATGGCACACACCGCGCCGGTCAGCCTGTCGGCGATCAGCGGCGCCGCGACGCTGACATTGTTCGCGCTGCTCGGCTTCGAAAGCGCGGCAATTGTCGGCGATCGCGTAAGGGATCCCGAACGCACGATCCCGCGCGCGACATTAATCGCGGCGGCGGCGACCGGCCTGCTTTACCTCCTCTCCTGCACCGCGGTGACCTTGCTGCTGCCGGTCGACACGCTCCAGCAGTCCAACGCGGCCTATGCGACCTTCTTCGGCGCCTTTGTAAGCCCGACGGCGGGTGACGTCGTCGCGATCTTCGCTGCGATCGCCGCGCTCGGCGCGCTCAACGGCTTCGTCCTGCTACAGGGCGAGATTCCCCGCGAACTGGCGCACCGCCGTCTTCTCCCGTCGCTGCTCGGCCACGACAACCGGTTCGGCTCGCCCCTCGCCGCACAGATCCTGTCGAGCGCGCTCGCGAGCTTCGTCGTTTACGCCAATTATTCGCGCGGACTGGCCGGGCTCTTCACCTTCATGGTGCTGGTAACGACCTCGACGGCGATCATCCTCTATGTCGTCGGCAGCCTCGCCGCACTGAAGCTCGAACATCGCGGCGAGCTGCGCGTGTCGCCGGGCTTCGCGGCGGTCACGCTCGTCGGTGCAGCCTATAGCTGCTGGGCTTTTTACGGCGCCGGGCTGGAGGCGAGCTTGTGGAGCCTGGCGATGACCGCGGCGGGGCTTCCCATCTATTTCCTGATGCGTCGCTCAGCGCCAGCGTGGCGCGAAGAAGCCCCGATCGCGTAGGATCACCTGCGCGGCGTTGTGCCCCGGTGCGCCGGTCACGCCGCCGCCCGGGTGCGTGCCCGCACCGCACATATAGAGTCCTTTGACCGGTCCGCGATAGCCGCCGTTGCCCAGCACCGGGCGCGCGGCCCAGAGCTGGTCGAGGCTCATATTGCCGTGCATGATGTCGCCGCCGACGAGGCCGAACTTGCGTTCGAGCCCCTTGGGGCTGAGGATCTGGCGCCCGACGATCGACGCGCGGAAGCCGGGAGCATGCGCCTCGACGGTGTCGATGATCGTATCGGCGGCCTTGCCCTCCTCGGCGTCCCAGTCGCGGCCGCCCGGAAGCTCGGGCGCGAATTGCTGGCAGAAAAGGCTCGCGACATGCTGGCCCGGAGGCGCCAAGCTGTCGTCGACGGTCGAGGGGATGAGCATTTCGACGATCGGCTTCTTCGACCAGCCACGCTCTTTCGCGTCGAGGAAGGCCTTGTCCATATAGTCGAGCGTCGGGGCGATGATGATCCCCGACTGGTGATGCTCGCCGGGCTCGGGCAGGCAGGTAAATTTCGGCAGCTCGCTGAGTGCGACATTCATCCGGAAGGTGCCACTGCCCGCCTTGAACGCCTTGATGCGGCGGCGGAACTCGGGGGCGATATCGCCTTCGTCGAACATCCGTTCGTAGAGCAATTTCGGCCCGACATTGGCTATTACGCGCGTGGCGGCGATTTCCTCGCCGCCAACCAGCTTGACCCCGACCGCCTTGCCGCCGTCGACCAGCACCTTGTCGACCGGGCTTTCGAGGCTGATCTCGACGCCGAGCTGGGTGCACACCTTCGCCATCATCTGGGTGATCGCGCCCATGCCGCCGACGCTGTGGCCCCACGCGCCCTTCTTGCCGTTCACCTCGCCGAAGACGTGATGGAGGAGGACGTAGGCGCTGCCGGGCGTATCGGGGCTGGCGTAGTTGCCGACGACCGCGTCAAAGCCGAAGGCGGCCTTGACCGCTTCGCTTTCGAACCAGCTGTCGAGGAAGGTGCGCGCCGACTTGGTGAACAGTTCGAGCACGTCGCGCTGCTGCGAGAGGCTGAGTTTGGTGAGCCCGCGCCCCTGCCGTGCGGCGTCGAGCAATGTCTTGAACCCATCCCCGACATTCGGCGGCGATTTGAGCGCGAGGTCACGCAGCACGTCGGCGACGCCCTCGAGCATGTCATAATATTCGGGCAGGCGCGCGGCATCATGCGCCGAGAAGCGCGCAAATTCCTTTTGCGTGCGTTCGAGCCCGCCGCCGAGCTTCAGATAGCCGCCATCCTCCTGCGGCAAGAAATTGCTGATCGGGCGTTCGATGACGCGATAGCCATGATCGGCGAGCTTCATGTCCGCGATCACCTTCGGCTGGAGCAGGCTGACCGTGTAGCTCGCGACCGAATTGCGGAACCCCGGCGCAAATTCCTCGGTCACCGCGGCGCCGCCGACGACGTCGCGCGCCTCGACGATGCGGACCTTGAGCCCCGCCTTCGCGAGATAGAAGGCGCAGACGAGGCCGTTGTGGCCGGCACCGATAATCAGGGCGTCATAGGCTTTGGTCATGAAAATTCTTTCGCAAGCGGGGATTGGACATGCTGGCGGCCGAAGCCGAGGCCGAGGATACGGCCCGGAATGCGGCGGAGCAGGGGGATGGCATCGAGCAGGCGGACGGCGAAGGGCACGCGGGTGATTTCGCCGCGCAGCATCGGTTCGATGACGCGCTGGTGCGCGAAACGCTGGATCGCCTGCATCCGCGTGGTCGGCGTCCAGCGGCGCGCCTGCACCGTCGCGAGCAGCGGATCGGGATCGGCGTTTGCGGCGAGCGGTGCGGCGAGCATGTTCGCCGCCGCGACGGCATCCTGTACCGCGAGGTTGATCCCGACGCCGCCGACCGGCGACATCGCATGCGCCGCATCGCCGATCGCGAGCAGGCCGGGACGCGACCAGCGCGTCAGCCGGTCGAGCGCAACCGAGAGCAATTTTACATCATCGAAGCTCTGGATCGCATCGATGCCGGCGGCGAGGCCCGGCGCAATCTCGACGATACGATCGCGAAAGGCGGCGATCCCGCGCGCCTCGATCGGCGCGAAGCCTCCCTTTTCGATAATCTGCGCGCATTGCCAATAGTCGCCGCGCGGGATCGCGACGACCATGCCGCCCTTGTCGATCGTGCCGAGCGCGACCTCGGACATATCCATGCCCGCGGGAACGGGGACGCGGAACCACAGCACGTCCATTGGCGCGCCGAGATCCTCCCGCGGCAGCTCGGCGGCGTCGCGCAGCACCGAGCGGCGGCCGTCGGCGGCAATGACGAGGCGAGCGGGCAGCGTCTCCCCGGTCGCGAGCGTCACGCCGCTGACCCGACCCGCGGCATCACTAGTCAGCCCGGTGGCCTCGGTCGACATGCGCAGGTCGAAGGTCGGGTAGCGCTTGCCCTGTCCGGCGATGAAATCGAGCAGATCCCATTGCGGCATCATCGCGACGAAGCGTGCCGCGACGGGAAGATGCTTCATCGTCGCGATCGTATATTGACCGCCGAGCAGATCGAGCGTCATCGTGTCGATCGCAGCGTGCGGTTCCTTCAGCAACTCTTCGAGCAGCCCGATCTCGTTGAATAGCTCGAGCGTCGAGGGGTGTACGGTGTCGCCGCGGAAATCGCGGAGGAAATCGGCATGTTTTTCGAGGATGGTGACGGGAACGCCGGCGCGGGCAAAGAGCAGCCCCGCGACCATGCCGGCGGGTCCGCCGCCGACGATGATGACCCGGCGAACGTCAGCCATATCAGTCTCCGTTCGTGTCGAGCGAAGTCGAGACACCGTGAGGCAGCGCACTCCCGATGGGCATCTCGACTTCGCTCGATGCGAACGGGAAAATTATCGTCATGCCCGGCTCCACCCCGGCGGCGGAGCCTGCTCGTGCCGCGCTTCGGGGATCAGGTCGCGCATCCGCGAGCAGAAATGCTTGAGGCACACTTCCTTGTCGCTGAGCGGGCCCATCGAGAAGCTTTTCGACTGCATGCCCATCTGGACGCGCGTGATCAGTTCGGTGTCCTCGGCATTGACCTGGCGATTGATCCGCCAGTTGAGATAGCGCGCGGCCTTCATCTCGCGGCGCTCATCGGGGAGCACATAGGAAATTTCGCGGATCAGGCAGCTCGTCGGTCCGGTCGGCAGCCATTGCATGAAATCGACCTGGTCGGGATAGATGTCGAAAGCGACATTCGGCCACAGCTTGAAATAGAGCCAGTGACGCTGACGGGTTTCGGGTAGGTGCGGCACCGGCGGCAGCAGCCGCTGGTACATGCGTTCGGACCAGTTGACCGACGGGCGGTCGATCAGATCGCCCCACATGCGGTCGACACGATCCTCGGCCTCGACGCCATAGCTCTTGCCGAACAGGCGGGTGAGGCCGGGATGCGCGACCGGGATGTGGAGACCGTCGGAATAATTGTCGCCGACATTTTTCCAGTTCACCGCGCGCGGGCGCATGGTGACCCGGCCCAGCGCGCCGAGTTCCTCGAAACGGTACGGGTCGATCATCGCCTCATAGGGCGCCATCATGCCAGAAACCGACGGGCCGCCATCGTCCTCCAGCCGAACGAACCAGAAGCCGCGCCATTGTTCGAGCCCGACGGGCACGAGTCCGGCCTTGTCCTTGTCAAGGGTCGGATAGCTCGCGCTGTCGGGTACGCCAGAGAGCCGCCCGTCGAGTTCGTAGGTCCAGGCATGATAGGGACAGACGAGCTTCTTCGCGCAGCCCGTCGCGCCATCGACGAGGCGGGAGCCGCGGTGGCGGCAGACGTTGGTGAAGGCGCGCACGACGCGGTCGGTGCCGCGCGCGAGAATCACGCTCTCGCCGCAATAGTCGATGCTATGCCAGTCGCCGGTGTTCGGGATGTCGCTGTCGTGGCAGACGACCTGCCAGCTCGGGCGGAAGATGCGGTCCATTTCGGCGGCGTAGAAGTCGGGGTCGCTGTAGGTCCAGGCGGGGAGCGACCAGCCGTCCAGCGAATCGGTGGGGAGCGGGTCGATGGTGTCGAAGGTGTCGCGCAGCGTTGCCATGGTTCGTTCCTTGTTGTACGATTGTATAACAACATGACCGCCGCTCGCCAAGCCTTTACGCGCGAAAGCGCCGATGCCCGCCGGGCGGACCTGATCGAGGCGACCGCGGCGGTGCTGGCCGAACATGGCCTCGCGGGGACGAGCGTCCGCGCGATCTGCGCGCAGGCGGGGGTGTCGCCCGGGCTGCTGCGCCATTATTTCGAGGGAATCGACGACCTGGTCGCCGCGACCTATCAGGCGACGAGCGACCGGATGGACGCGATCTTCGCGGGCGCGGTGGAAGGGGCCGGCGCCGATCCGCGCGCGCGGTTGTCGGCTTACCTTACCGCGAGCTTCCGCGCGCCGGTGACCGATCCCGAACTGCTCGGCGCATGGACCGCCTTCTGGGCGCTGGCGCGGAGTGACGCGCGGATGGCAGCGATCCACGCGACGAGCTACGCCGGCTATCGCGCGCGCCTCGGCGAATTGCTCGTCGCGTGCGGCGCGCGCGATCCCGACCGGCTGGCGATCATGCTGACCGCGATGGTCGACGGCCTGTGGCTCGAACTCTCGCTCGACGCCGCGAGCTTCGGCGCCGACGCCGCGGCGCAGATGGTCGAACGCGCGCTGGCCGCGCTGCTGCCCTAGCCGCCGGTTGCGTAACGCTGGACCGTCGCGCCGACCTCGGCGAGGATCGTTTCGCGGTCGAGCGCGACGACGGGAGGCAGCGCGAGGACGTAGCGCGTGAGCGCGAGGCCGAGGATCTGGCTGGCGACGAGCCCGGCGCGTTGCGACGCGGTTGCGGGCGGACCGAGCGACAACAGCACGGGCAGCACCTGGGCCGCGAACAATTGCTGGATTCGCGTCGACGCGAATTCGTTCGACGCCGCCGAACGGAGCAGGACCGGCAGGCCGCCGTTCGCGCTGTCGCCCTCCCACAGCGCGAGGAAATGCGCGACGAGCGTCCGCCCGACATGCGCGGGATCGATGCTGGCGACATCGGGCAGGCCCAGGTCGAAATCGGCGACCTCGGCAAACAGGCGGTCCTTGCTGCCGAAATAGCGGATCACCATCGCGGGATCGATCGCCGCCGCCGCGGCAATGTCGCGAATCCCCGTCCGCTCATAGCCATGCTCGGCGAACAGCCGCCGCGCAGCCGCTTCGATCGCCGCGCGCGTGCGTTCCGACTTCTTCATTTTCAACGGCTTGTCGACCATGGCGCAACATTTATCAACGACTGTTGACAAAAACAAGACCATGTGAGAAAAGTCAACAAATGTTGACAAAAGGAGTCGAGACGATGAAGACGAAGACCGACGTGCTGATCGTCGGCGCCGGCCCCACCGGGCTCGCGCTCGCCACCGCGCTGCAGCAGGCGGGGATCGACCATCTGCTGATCGACCGGCTGGAAGCGGGCCTCAATCTGTCGCGCGCCGGGGTGATCCATGCGCACACGCTGGAAATGCTCGAACCGCTGGGCGTCGTGCCGCAGATGCTGGCCGCGGGCCTGAAGATGACGCGCTTTGCGGTGCGCGACCGGCGCCACCGGCTGCTGTCGATCGATTTCGACCGGCTGCCGTCGCGCTATCCCTTCGTGCTGATGCTGCCGCAGGACGTCACCGAACGCATCCTGGCCGAGCGGCTCGCCGCGCTCGGCGGCCGGGTACATCGCGGCGTCGAGGCGCTGGACCTTGCGCAGGATGCGGACGGCGTGACGGTGCGCGTGACGACCGGGAGTGGCGAACGGACGATCCGCGCCCGCTACGTCGTCGGCGGCGACGGGATGCACAGCAAGGTGCGCGAGGCGTCGACCATCGCCTTCGAGGGCGGACGCTACGAAGAGAGCTTCGTGCTCGCCGATGTGAGCTTCGCGGTGCCCCCGCGCGAGCGGGAGGTGTCGCTGTTCTTCTCGCCCGCGGGGATGGTCGTCGTCGCACCGCTGCCCGGCGGACGCCATCGTATCGTCGCGACGCACCGCCACGAAGGCGAGCGCCCCGATCGCGCCGCGATCCAGCATTTGCTCGACACGCGCGGCCCCGAGCGCGGCGGGCCGGCGGTCGTCCCGGTCGTCGCCGAAGTCCACTGGAGTTCGGCGTTCCGCGTCCACCACCGCGTCGCCGACACCTATCGGGACGGTCGGCTGCTCGTCATGGGCGACGCCGCGCACGTCCACAGCCCCGCGGGCGGGCAGGGGATGAACACCGGGATCGTCGATGCGATGCTGCTGGCACCGTTGCTGGCGCGCGTCGTGCGCGGCGCGCCCGAAAGCCTGCTCGATGCGTATGGCGCGCGGCGCCGTCCGGCCGCCGAGGCGGTGCTGGGGCTGGCGGGACGGCTCACCAAACTGGCGCTGGTTCGCGGGCGGGTCCGGCGCGGGGTGCGCAACCTGTTGCTGCGGGCACTCGACCGGGTGCCGCCGTTCAAGGCGAAGCTGGCGCTGCAACTGTCGGGGATCGCGCGGCGCGAGCTGGCGGTGGCCCCGGGCGGAGACGCGGGCTCGGCGGGGGAGGGTGATGCGACGGGGTGGCGGCTGGCGGCCTGAAGGTGGCGGAGTGCGTCACCGGGGCTCTGCGGCGTTGATGACCGCGATGGGGTGGAAAGCCGTCGTTAAACTCCTTCGTTCACAGAGACTAATCGGATCGGCAATGCTCGGTATTCCAGGGAGGCGGCGCAGGTAAATCAGAAGAGCCTATTGGCAAGGGCAAGATTGGATTGACCCGCAAGCAGGGAATTGGACGATGAGGATTCTCGGAATAAAGATCTTAACGGCAATTCTGATGTTTCGTGCATCTTTGGCCCTAGCTTGCCCCCCGCTACCGCCTCCTCCGCCCGATCGTAACCTTGGAGCGGAAGCGCGCGAAGCGGCGACCGAGCGGTTCAAAAACTCATATAACATTGTCTACGGTGTCATCACCGACGCGCCAAAAAACGGCGGGAAAGCACATTTTAGGGTGATCCATGTTTATGCAGGTTCATTGAAGGTCGACGAGCAGTTGGATGCTTGGTCCGTCGACTATTTCGCGATCCCTAGAGCAAATTGTCCGATCTATCGTGCTGTCTTCCCCGAGGCAGGAGAGTATGGAGTGTTGGCCTTCCGAGGCAATCTTCCGGTCATTGATTTCGTGGATAGTTGCACGCTCGATTTCTGGTTTCGGAACAAGTGGATAAAGCGGGCAACCCCGCCTCTGCCTCTCAAGAGCCGGGGCCTCAGCTGCCAAGTTTACGATTTCAAACCCATTGCAGGCACGGAGTAGCTACGTCCGCTTTCGGCCGTATGCTGTCATTCGTCATCCCGGACTTCATCCGGGATCCACCGCAGCGCTGAAGTCATGGACCCCGGATCAAGTCCGGGGTGACGATGATGGATAGGGCAGCTTCCGGTCGTTAGCCGCCATTCGTGCCGATCTGGAGCGGATGACTGCTAACGACCGATTGCGGGCATGTTTGGTCCCGGTATGATGTCGATATGGAAATCTTGATCGTAGATCTTGCGCGAACGGCTATTGAGCATGTGGACGACCGCCATGGCCGCGCGGCAGCTTGGGTCGTCGCGATTGTCAGCATTTCGATCCTGATAGGCATACCCGTTTCAATCGTGCTGTATCTCATAAGCTGACGTCCGCTTCCCACCCCAAAGCGGACATGCGCGATCGTCGGCGCGCGCGTGCCGAACTGCTTTATCCTTGCAACACGCCGCAGGCTCCCCACATCGCCCCTATGGCGAAACGGAGCCTCTACCAGCGCTTGCGGCGTAATGCGCAGGTTCGCCTCGCGCTCTTCCTGCTCGGCGTGCTGCTGATCGTCGCCGCGCCGGTCGTCGGCGTGCTTCCCGGCCCCGGCTTCATCATCCTCTTCCCCGTCGGCCTGATGCTCTGCCTCCAGAACAGCGCGTGGGCGAAGCGGCGCTATGTCCGCTTCAAGCGCAGCCACCCGCGCTACGGCGAGCGCGCCGACGGGATCATGCGCCGCGTCAGCGCCGCGCGGCGGCGGGCACGGGCCGCCCTGGAGTCGCTTGATGGCGATTGACTTTGCACCGAATCCCGCTTATCGGCGCGTCCAACAGTGGCCGCCCACGTCTGGCGGCCCTTTTCTGTTACGGCATTTGACAAGATCTAGGGAAAACCGCGATGAAGCGCACCTATCAACCGAGCCGCCTCGTGCGCAAGCGCCGTCACGGCTTCCGCGCCCGCAAGGCCACCGTCGGCGGCCGCAAGGTTCTGGCCGCTCGCCGCGCCCGCGGCCGCAAGAAGCTGTCGGCCTAAGCGCCGGCGCTTCTGCGCCAGCCCGTCTGGTGCGAACGCTATCGAAACGCAGCGAATTTCTGGCCGCCAACCGCGGCCTTCGCTTCCCCATGCCCGGCTTTGTCCTGCTCGTCCGCCCGCGCGGCGATGGCGACGATGAGCCGGGCGTCGGCTTTACGGTCAGCAAGAAGGTCGGCAACGCCGTCACTCGCAACCGGATGAAGCGGCGCTTCCGCGAACTTGCGCGCGCCGCGCTTCGCGAATCGGGCATCGCGGGCGCCGACCATGTGCTGATCGGGCGCCCCGGCGGCAACGACATCGCCTTTGCCGAACTCGGCGAGCATCTCGATTCGGCGCTGAGGCGCGCGGCGAAGAAGCTGGCGGCGAAGGCGTTATGAGCGTTGCCCTTCTCCCTTATCGTCACCCCGGACTTGATCCGGGGTCCATAACCACCGCGGTCGCATGGGCCCCGGATCAAGTCCGGGGTGTCGAACAAAGGGCAATCGCGAATGAAGTTCGGCAGTTTTCCGGTCTTTGTTCATGATCGCAAAGCTGCTCATCCTGATCGCCCGCGGCTGGCAACTCGGCCCGTCGCGCATCCTGCCGCCGACCTGCCGCTACGCCCCGTCGTGCAGCGAATATGCGATCGTCGCGCTCAAACGCCATGGTGCGATCAAGGGTGGCTGGCTCGCGACAAAGCGGCTATTGCGCTGCCATCCCTGGGGCGGTCACGGCTACGACCCCGTGCCTTGAGCGCGGCCTATCCCGATATTTTGAGACGAAGAGAGACCGAAGAGCGTGGACGACAAGCGTAACTGGATCACGGCAATCTTGCTGTCGGCGGCCATCCTGCTGGGCTGGAACTTCGTCGCGCAGAAATTCTTCCCGACTCCGACGAAGCCCGACGTGACCAAGACCGTCGCGGGTTCGCCGACCGCGGCGACCGCCACGCCGGGCACGCCCGCCACGCCGCCGGCAACGGGCGCGACCCCCGCCGCGCCCGCCGTGCAGGCGATCGTCCCCGTCGAAGCCGCCGTTGCCTCGGCCAACCGCGTGCCGATCGAGACCCCGGCGCTCGCGGGCTCGATCAACCTCGCCGGCGCGCGCATCGACGATGTGACGCTCACCAAATATCGCCAGACGATCAAGAAGAACGCGCCGCCGGTGCGCCTCTTCGCGCCGGGCAACACCAAGGCCGCCTATTTCGCGAGCGTCGGCTGGGCCGCGCAGGGCATCGAGGTTCCGGGCCCCGCGACGGTCTGGGCCGCGTCGGGCGCCAAGCTGACCCCGACGACGCCGGTGACGCTGAGCTGGTCGAACACGACCGGCCAGACCTTCCGCATCGAATATAGCATCGACGCCAATTATCTTATCACCGCGAGACAGACGATCGCCAATACCGGCGCCGCGCCGGTGCAGGCGCGAACCGGCGCCTTTATCGATCGTGGCGGCCGTCCGACCAATCCCGAAGATCACGACACGACCACGATTCATTCAGGTCCGACGGGTCTGCTCGACGGCAAGAGCAATTTCACCAATTACGATGAGGTCGAAAAGGCGCCGAGCAGCACCATCGATTTCGCCTCGGCCGGCTGGCTCGGCTTCACCGACAAATATTGGCTTGCTGCGGTCATCCCCGCCACTGGCCAAAAGGCGTCGGCGGCGTTCAGCGGCCTGCCCGGCAACGGTTTCCGCGCTGCGTTCGCAGGAGAGTTCGCGCAGGTCGCGCCTGGCAAGCAGGTCACCACGACCAGCCGCATCTTCGCCGGCGCCAAGGAAGTCAGCATCCTGTCGTACTATCAGGACAAGGCGGGCATCCCGCGCCTGTCGAACGCGATCGACTGGGGCTGGTTCGAATTCTTCGAAAAGCCGATCTTCAAGCTGCTCGACTGGCTGTTTCGCATGGTCGGCAACTTCGGCGTCGCCATCATGCTGCTGACGCTGATCATCCGCGGCCTGATGTTCCCGATCGCGCAGCGCCAGTTCCATTCGATGGCGCAGATGCGCCTCGTCCAGCCGAAGATGAAGGCGCTGCAGGAACGCTACAAGGACGACAAGCCGCGCCAGCAGCAGGAGCTGATGAAGCTCTACAAGGACGAGAAGATCAATCCGCTCGCGGGCTGCCTGCCGATCGTCATCCAGATTCCGATCTTCTATGCGCTCTACAAGGTGCTGATGCTGACGATCGAAATGCGCCACCAGCCCTTCGCGCTGTGGATCAAGGATCTGTCGGCGCCCGATCCGCTGCATTTCCTGAATCTGTTCGGCCTGCTGCCCTTCACCCCGCCCTCGCTGCTCGCGATCGGGCCGCTCGCGCTGATCCTCGGCATCACGATGTTCCTGCAGTTCCGCCTCAACCCGCAGGCGACCGATCCGGTGCAGCAGCAGGTGTTCAAGATCATGCCGTGGATGTTCATGTTCATCATGGCGCCGTTCGCAGCGGGCCTGCTGCTCTACTGGATCACGAACAACTGCCTGTCGATCGCGCAGCAGCAGTTCATGTATCGCAAGTTCCCGGCGCTGAAGGCGGCGCCGGCGAAATAGAACCGCCCCATTGGCGTGTGTGTCCCCGCGAAGGCGGGGACCCATCTCCGGTGGTTTCGGACTTAGACAACAGGAGATGGGCCCCTGCCTGCGCAGGGGCACAGGCCTTATGACCGACGACATCGATCCCGACCGAACCGAACGCGCCCGCAAGCTGTTTGCGGGCCCGATCGCCTTCCTGAAATCGGCGCCCGCGCTCCAGCATCTGCCGGCGCCCAGCGTACCCGAAATCGCGTTCGCGGGCCGCTCGAACGTCGGCAAATCGTCGCTGCTCAACGCGCTGACGAACCGCAACGGGCTCGCGCGTACTTCGGTGACGCCGGGGCGGACGCAGGAGCTCAATTATTTCGACGTCGGCGAACCGCTGGTGTTCCGGCTCGTCGACATGCCGGGCTATGGCTTTGCCAAGGCGCCGAAGGATGTCGTCAGGAAATGGCGCTTCCTCGTGAACGATTACCTCCGCGGCCGGCAGGTGCTGAAGCGCACCCTGGTGCTGATCGACAGCCGCCACGGGATCAAGGACGTCGACCGCGAGGTGCTCGAAATGCTCGATATCGCCGCGGTCAGTTACCGCCTCGTGCTCACCAAGACCGACAAGATCAAGGCGACCGATCTTGCCGCCGTCCAGGCCGCGACCGAGGCCGAGGCGCGCAAGCATCCGGCGGCCCACCCCGAGGTGATCGCGACGAGCAGCGAAAAGGGCATGGGCATCGCCGAGCTGCGTACCGCGGTGCTGGAGGCGGTCGAGAGTTGACCTTTGTCGCCCCTCCCTCGAAGAAAGGGGCAGGGAGAATCCATGAAACTGTTCATCGGCAACAAGGCCTATTCGAGCTGGAGCCTGCGCGGCTGGCTCGCCGCGAAGCACAGCGGCCTGCCCTTCGAGGAGGTGACCGTCCCGCTCTATGACGAGGACTGGTCGAAACGCCGCGAGGGCGACGAATTCGCGCCGTCGGGCGGCAAGGTGCCGATCCTGTGGGACGGCGAGGACATCGTCGTCTGGGACAGCCTGGCGATCATCGACTATCTCAACGAAAAGACCGGCGGCACCCGCGGCTTTTGGCCCGACGATATGGCCGCGCGCGCGATGGCGCGGTCGATGGCGGCGGAAATGCATTCGAGCTTCGCGGCGCTGCGCCGCAACCACAGCATGAATATCCGCCGCATCTACCCCGCCGCCGAGCTGCTGCCCGAGGTGCAGGCCGACGTCATCCGCATCCTTCAGATCTGGGCCGAAGCGCGCGCGCGCTTCGGCGGCGAGGGGGATTATCTGTTCGGCGAATGGTCGGCGGCCGACATCATGTTCGCCCCCGTCGTCACGCGCTTCCTCACCTACTCGATCCCGCTCCCGCGCTTCGCCATCCCTTATTGCCAGGCGGTGATCAGCCACCCCTGTATGCAGGAATGGATCGGCGGCGCGCAGGCCGAGGACTGGGTCATCGAACAGTTCGAGATGGCCGGGCCCGACTGAGGCGATCGCCGCGTTGCGAGCGATGGCTGCCCCTTATCTCACTGCCCGCAGGCAGGAGGGGAAATACAGGCCCGCTTCAAATGGCAGGTCCCCATCCGATCGGGACGATGCGATCAGAAGCTCAGCTCGTCGTAGATTTTCGACAGGTCGTGGTCCCACGGCCCCTCGTAGCGGTCGAGCAGGTCGTGGGCGGGCGATTTGCCCGTCGCCGCGATGCGGCGCAGCGGTTCGAGGAAGCCGACCTCGTTGTCGCCCATCGAATTGACCTGTCCGCGCGCGGCGAGCCCCGCCGCGGCGATGTCGAGCACGCGGTGCGCGAGCTGGCCGACGGTGCCGCCGCCGGGCGCGGGGGCGTCGAGCCCTTCGCTGGGGACGGCATCGCGCAGCGCCTGCTGCTCCTCGATGCTCCAGCCCTTGACGAGATCCCAGGCGGCGTCGAGGGCGCCCTGGTCGTAGAGCAGCCCGACCCACAGCGCGGGGAGCGCGCAGATGCGGTTCCACGGGCCGCCATCGGCGCCGCGCATTTCGAGGAAGCTCTTGAGCCGCACCTCGGGGAAGGCGGTCGAGAGATGGTCGGTCCAGTCGGAAAGCCGCGGCAGTTCGCCGGGAAGAGCCGACAGCTCGCCTTTCAGGAAATCGCGGAAGCTGAGGCCCGCAGCATCGATATATCGGCCGTCGCGGAAGACGAAATACATCGGCACGTCGAGCATATAGTCGACATAGCGGTCGTAGCCGAAGCCGTCCTCGAACACGAAGGGCAACATGCCGGTGCGCGCGGGGTCGGTGTCGGTCCAGATATGGCTGCGATACGACATATAGCCATTGGGCTTGCCCTCGGTGAAGGGCGAGCTGGCGAAGAGCGCGGTGGCGAGCGGCTGGAGCGCGAGCGAGACGCGGAATTTCTGCACCATGTCGGCCTCGGACGAATAGTCGAGGTTGGTCTGGATGGTGCAGGTGCGCAGCATCATGTCGAGCCCCATGCTGCCGACGCGCGGCATATGCTCCAGCATGATCTTGTAGCGGCCCTTGGGCATGATCGGCAGCTCGGCGCGCGTCTTGTCGGGCCACATGCCGAGCCCCAGAAAACCGAGCCCGAGTTCGGCGCCGACTTCCTTCACCTGCTTGAGGTGCCGCCCGGTCTCGGCGCAGGTCTGGTGGAGATTTTCGAGCGGGGCGCCGGAAAGCTCCAACTGCCCCGCGGGTTCGAGGCTGACGGTGCCGTCGCTGCCGGCAAGCGCGATGACATTCCCGCCCTCGATCACCGGCTCCCAACCGAAGCGCGTGAGCGCCATCAAGAGGTCGCGGATGCCGCCGGGCTCGTCATAGGAGGGGGCGCGGTGGTCGGCGGTGCGATAGACGAATTTTTCGTGCTCGGTGCCGATCCGCCAGCGATCGCTCGGCTTCTCGCCCCTGGCCATGGGCGCCGCGAGCTGGTCGCGACTTTCGATGATCGGATCGTTGCTGTCGGAAGCGGTGCGCGTGCTCATTTCGCGCCATCTAGACTATTCGGTATAGAATGCAATCGGGGTCATGAGGGGCGCCGACGGTGTCAGTTCACCGTGACGTCGAACGTCACCGCCATCGCTGCCGCGGGGACCAGGGTCGCGGTGCTGGCGGACACGGTGGTTCCCGCGATCGCCGCGCCGAAGGGGTCGCTTTCGTCCGCTCCCGCCGCATCGTCGTCCTCGGCCGTGGTCGCGCCCGCGCAGCTCGTCCCGCTGCGCAGCGACCCCGGAACGAAGGTGGTGGTGGCGGGCAGGGGATCGGAAACGAGGATGCCTGTCGTGGTCGCGCTGCCGCCGTTGGTGACGAGCAGGCAATAGCGCATCGTCGCGCCGGGGACCGCTTTGGGGTTGGTGGTGCCGTTCAGCGGATCGCTGACGACGCTGCTCGTCTTGGCGATCAGCAGATTGCCGACCGGGCGGCAGAAGAGGAAGTCGTGGATCGCCATCCCCTGCTGCCCCGGATTGGCCGGAGCAAGGCCGTGGCTGCCATAGTCGATCGTGATGCTGTCCACCGGCGCCGCGAAGGTCACGGTCACGGTGCCGTCGGCGCTGGCGTCGGCCGACAGGACATCGCCATAGGCGGTGCTCCCGATGACATAGTTGGCGGTGCCGTTCGTCAGCACCGGCGTGACGTTCGTGCCGTTGAAGCTGCCCGTCACGGTGACGCGGTCGGCGAACTGCCCCGCTGCATAGTCGACGTCGAACAGCCGGAACTGCGCGCCGGGGACCGCGGTGGGCAGGGTGATCGTCGAGGTGACCGAGCCCGCTTGGCTGGTGAAATCGACCAGCTCGAAGATCGAATATTGCGCCGGAGACAGCGCGCCGGTGACGATATTCTGCCGGGTCGGCGACTGGCCGCCATAGGTCGCGTTGCTGAGGAAGGCGCCGCCGCTGATCGCGATGTTGAAGCCGGTCGTGCCGATCGCGGTCAGCGCATAGCTGCCGCTGGTCGTCCCCGCGCTCCACGTCACGCTGTCCCAGTCGAGCGTCGTCGTCCCGGCCGGGCAGACGAGCGTCGGCGGGGTTCCCGCGGTCCGCGTTCCGGCGACGGTGAAGCTGGCCGCGGCATAGTCGTCCTCGCCCGCGGCGCCGTTGCCGGGGGTCGAATCATAATCATAGGCCGAGGAGGCGCTGACTTCTGCGACATTGGTGATCGTCGCGCCCGCGGTTGCCGAGACGGTGCCGCTGATCGTCAGCGTGCGCGTTGTGCCCGGCGGGATGCTGCCGACGGTCCAGACCCCGGTGGTGCTGTTGTAACTGCCGAACCCCGACGCGCCGGTGAAAGTGACGCCCGGGGGAAGCATGTCCTGCACCGTCACGCCCGTCGCGGTGAGCGCCGAGGCCGCGGCATTGGTCACGCTGAGCGTATAGCTGATGCTGGCGCCCGACGAAGGGTTCGCGTTGCTCACCGATTTCGCGAGCGACAGGTCGGCATAGGGTGACAGCGGTACGCTGGTCAGGGTCAGGTCGGCGCGCGTGAAACTGCCGCTGTCGCCGTTCAGCGAGTCGCAGATCTGCAATTGCCACGTTCCCGCGGTTCCCTGTCCGTTGAAGTCGGCGAGCGCGCCCTCGGGGCGGAAGGTCCGCTGGTACGGCGGCGCCGCCGACGTGTTGTCGTTCGCCGTGTGGGTCGAGATGCTCGCCGCCGCGCTGTCGTCGAACAGCACGTTCAGATTGTCGGCGCCGGTGCCGACATTGGTGATGAGATTGACGACGGTTCCCGCAGGCGAGGTCAGCGTGACGCGAAGGTCGCCGCGATAGCTGTGGCCGAGCTGGACGCCGATATTGACGTCGGTAACCTGCGTGTTTGCCGCGACGGTGAAGGTGCGCACCATCGGCCCGGTACAGGGGGTGGCGGTTTCGCTGATCGTGCCGGCGGCCGTGTTGCTGTAGGTCGCGCTGGTCTGCGCCGCAGCGGGTGCAACGACGAGAGCCAGCGCCAGCCAGGCAAGCATGGTCGCCGCCCGCCTCAGCAGCGCCCGCTGGCCCCCACGCCAGCGATCTCGGCTCTGGTCCCGCCGTTGCATGAGCAGGCTTTGCGGCCGATATCCCTAATTTGAAGTTAATAACTGCCAGACTGGCAGCAATAATGTCCAGTTTTGGTACAGTTAGGCCCAATCGCCGTTTGCCGCCATCCAAACCCCGATTGCCGCGATCGCCGCGGTCTCGGCGCGCAGGATGCGCGGGCCGAGCGCGATGCGCCGGACCGCGGGGTGTGCGAGCAGCAGATTGCGCTCGGCGGTGGTGAAGCCGCCCTCGGGCCCGGTCAGGATCGCGGCGGGCGGCGGCGCCGGGGCGACAGCGAGCGATTCGCCGCCCGCTTCGTCGGCGAAGAGCAGCGACCGCCCGGCGGGCCATGTTTTCAGGAGCTGCGGCAGTTTCACCGGCTCGGCGAGTTCGGGAAGCGCGGTGCGCCCGCATTGCTCGCACGCCTCGACGATCTGCGCCTCGAGCCGCTCCTGCTTGACCCGTTCGACGATCGTCCGGTCGGTGATTACCGGTTGCAGCCGCGCGATGCCGAGTTCGGTCGCCTTTTCGATGATCCAGTCGAGCCGCGCCTTCTTGACCGGCGCGAAGCAGAGCCAGAGATCGGGCACCGCCTCGCGCGGGCGCATCAGCGCCTCGATGGCGATGTCGAGCGAGCGCTTGCCCGCGTCGGCGATGCGCCCGAGCCATTCGCCGCTGCGATTGTCGAACAGCAACAGCGGGTCGCCCACCCTCAGCCGCATGACGTT
This sequence comes from Sphingopyxis sp. Geo48, assembly GCF_949769155.1. Classification (NCBI taxonomy): domain Bacteria; kingdom Pseudomonadati; phylum Pseudomonadota; class Alphaproteobacteria; order Sphingomonadales; family Sphingopyxidaceae; genus Sphingopyxis; species Sphingopyxis sp. Geo48. The sequence goes on from NZ_CATKPA010000003.1 coordinate 379,577, forward strand.
CAGCAGATAGTGCGCAGCCGCGCCGTCGATGTGCGGCGCGGCTTCGGGGCCGAGCGGCTGGTCGATATAGAGGCGGGGCGTGCTGGCGGGCGGCCAGGCGGGTGTCGCGGGCATGGCGCCGCGATAGCAGAGCGCGCGGCGCGGCGCATCTGCCACGTTGGCGCCGTGCCCGGATCGCCGACCTGTCCCGATACGGGCCAGAATTCCCGCCGATATGCGCGCATGTCGAGGGGGCCGATTAGCGATTTGGTAAGCAGTTTCCCCCTAGGTGCGAGGATACCAGTCGCGCATCTGGGTGGGTGGTGCGTCTGGACCAAGAGGGGTTTAGACCATGCGAGGGACCATTTTGAACGGCCTCAGGGCCGGCGCCTCGAAACTTCTGCGCGACCAGCGCGGCAACGCCATGATGCTGACGGCGGCTGCAATCATCCCGGTGATCGGCATCGTCGGTTCCGCGGTCGATATCGGCCGCGCCTATATGGCGCAGCTCCGCCTGCAGCAGGCGTGCGACGCCGGCGTGCTCGCCGGCCGCCGCGCGATGGCTGGCGGCAGCTATGGCGACACGCAGAAGGCCGAAGCGAACAAGATGTTCAACTTCAACTACCCGACTGCGATGTACGGCAGCACGGGCATATCCTTCTCGTCGGTGCCAGTGGGGACGTCGTCGGTCGGCGGCACCGCGGCGGCGACGCTGCCGACGCTGGTGATGACGATGTTCGGCAAGGAGAATTTCGCGCTATCGGTCAATTGCGAGGCGAAACTCGAAATCTCGAGCACCGACGTGATGCTCGTGCTCGACGTCACCGGGTCGATGGACGATCCGATTGCCGACAATGATGCCGGCGGCGGCGCGACGATCGCGAAAATCGCGGCGCTGCGGAACGCGGCCAATCTTTTCATGACGACGATCACCTCGGCCGAACGCGGCGATGGCCGCCTGCGCATCGGCGTCGTGCCCTACAGCGGCACGGTCAACGTCGGGGCGATCATGCAGTCGAGCTGGATCGCCGACACCGTCACCGTTCCCTCGCGGCAGCCGAACACCGCCGCGCTGTGGACGACGACGGGGAACACGAGCAACAACAGCAGTACGAATCCGTCGAGCTGGTCGGGTTGGTCGGCCACGCAAACGATCAACAATACGACGAATGCCAACTGTACGAAAGGCAGCGAGACGATCACCGGCACCGCGTCGACGACCGTCAACGGCCCGAACACCTCGGGCGACACGCGCACGACGACGACGACGACGACGACGCCCTACACCGACTATCAGTACCGGAATCAGTCGTTCAACAGTTCGACCAAGGTCTGCACGCGCCAATACCGCTCGCGCACCTACTCGAGCAGCACCGTCCAGACGAAGACCGAGAAATATACCTACACCTATCTCGACCGCACCTTCGACGTGTCGTCGGGGAAGAACATGTCCACGTCGCTTTCGTTCAACACCGGGACGGCCGGGGCGAGCCAGTCCGCGCCGTGGACCGGCTGCGTGATGGAGCGCGCCACGAACGCATTTGCGTCGAACGCCGCGCCGCCTGCGAACACCTATGACATGGATATCGACCTGGTGCCGACGGCGAACGACGACACCAAGTGGCGGATGTTCATTCCCTATTTCGTCTATTCGCGTTCGTCGCCGACCAATGTGAACTCGACCACCAACAGCACCAATTTCGGCAAGCAGTCGGAGAATTTCGGCGACACGGGCGCCTGTCCGGTGCCGGTCATGAAGCTGACCAACATGGATGATGCGGGCAAGACCGCGTTCACCACCAAGATCAACGGCCTGAAAGCCCAGGGTTATACCTATCACGACAGCGGCATGGCGTGGGGCGCACGGCTGATCTCGCCCGACGGTCTGTTCGCTGCCGAGAATGGCAATTACATGGGCCGCCCGGTCGGACGCCACATCATCTTCATGACCGATGGCGAGATGAACACGCCGCGCAGCAATTATTCGCATCAGGGCCTCGAGCAAGTGATGCAGCGCATCGGTGCGACCGATAACTCTGATGCGATCGCGCGCCACACCAACCGCCTCAGCTATCTGTGCGCGGCTGCGAAGCAGAAGGGCATCGTCGTCTGGATCATCGGCTTTGGCGTCGACCTCGACGACGCCAAGAATGCGAAGCTTGTCGCCTGTGCATCGTCGGGCAAGGCCTATGAAGCGGGCAGCAGCGCGCAGCTCGCCAGCATCTTCTCGCAGATCGCGCAGCAGATTTCGCGCCTGAGGCTGTCGCAATGACGCGCCGGTCCAGCCTGCTCCGCCGGCTTCGCGACAGCGAGCGTGGCGCGGCTCTCGTCGAGTTCGCCTTCACCGGGCCGCTCTTCATCCTGCTGCTGATGGGCATCTTCGACTATAGCTGGCAGATGTACGCAAAGCAGGTGTTGCAAGGCGCCGTCGCAAAGGCGGCGCGCGATTCGACGCTTGAAACGGGCGGCGCCAGCCAGACGGCGCTCGACGATGCGGTGGAGACGGCGGTGGTGAAAGTATTCCCCCACGCCGAAGTGACCTTTGCCCGCCGGGCCTACGACAATTTCAGCGAGGTCGGGAATCCCGAACCGTTCAACGACGACAATGGCGACGGCGCGCACCAAAACACCGAATGCTTCGAGGATGTGAACGGGAACGGCGTCTGGGACAGCGACCGCGCGCGCGGCGGCAACGGCGGCGCCGACGACGTCATCCTCTACACCGTCGAGATGAAGTTCGATCGCGTCCTGCCCGTATGGCGGATGCTGGGCCAGCCACAGGAAACCACGTTGAGGGAGACAACGGTGCTACGCAACCAGCCCTTCGCCGTCGGGTCCGATGCCAGCCCGGTGCGCTGTCCATGAGCGCGCGGCGGACCATCGCGCGCGCGATCATGCGGCGGCTGCGCCGCGATCGCCGCGGCGCCGTGCTCGTCGAAATGGCGTTCACCGTGCCGTTGCTCGTCCTGCTCGGCTTCGGGGGAATCGAGATCGCCAACCTCGTGCTCGTGCATACGCGGGTCAGCCAGATCGCGCTCGGCGCCGCGGACAATGCATCGCGCATCGCGACGGGCGACTCCTTGTCGCAACCGATCATTCGCGAGATCGACATCAACGAAGTCTTTTCGGGTGTCGAGAAACAGGCACGCAACATGGATTTCGAACGCCGCGGCCGCGTCATCCTGTCGAGCCTCGAACGCAACACCGACGGCGGGCAGTGGATTCACTGGCAGCGCTGCTACGGCGACCTTGGGGTTCAGTCGAGCTTCGGCGCCGCCGGCGACGGCGCGACGGGCAACGCCTTTCCGGGCATGGGCCCGACGGGCAAGGAAGTCACCGCCGCCGCAGGGACCGCGGTGATGTTCGTCGAAGTCTATTACGACTATCAGCCCTTGCTCTATGGCAAATGGCTGGGATCGCAGCGCATCCACACGACGGCCGCGTTCAACGTCCGCGAAGCGCGCGACCTGAGGGAAGGGTTCAACCCGACCCCGACCGGCACGGTCGCCAGATGCACCTGATCGCGGCCGGGTCCATCCAATCAATCATTTATCCGGCTCGCGCCGCCTGCTAGGGCGCGAGCCGATGACCGCCGCGCCACCCGACAGCCAGTTCCAGGGTTTCGTCGCCCTCCTGCCGGCCGGCGCGCGGCCCTATGCGTTGCTCGCGCGCTTCGACCGGCCGATCGGCTGGTGGCTGCTCTATTGGCCGTGCGCCTTCGGCCTCGCGCTCGCGGGCGGCGCGCTCCATCACTGGCCCTTGTTCCTCTGGCTGCTGCTCGGCGCGATCGCGATGCGCGGCGCGGGCTGCGTCTATAACGACATCGTCGATCGCGATCTCGACGCAAAGGTCGCGCGCACCGCATCGCGGCCCGTCGCGAGCGGGACGGTGTCGGTGCGCAACGCGCTGCTGTGGACGATCCTGCTGTCGCTGGTCGGCCTGCTGGTGCTCGTCCAGTTGCCGCGCGGGGCGCAGATTGTCGCGCTGGGAAGCCTCGCGCTCGTCGCCGCCTATCCGTTCATGAAGCGGATCACCTGGTGGCCGCAGGCTTGGCTCGGCCTGGTCTTCAGCTGGGGCGCGCTCGTCGGCTGGATCGCGGTCGGCGGCGGCGCCAATAATGCAGACGGGGGGCTCGGGCTGCCGCTTCTCTATGCCGGCTGCATCGCATGGGTGATCGGCTATGACACCATCTATGCGCTGCAGGATATCGAGGATGATGCGCTGGTCGGCGTGAAGTCGAGCGCGCGCGCGATGGGCGCGCATGTGAAGGGCGGCGTCGGTTTCTGCTACGCCGCGGCGCTCGCCTGCTGGGCGGGCGCGCTGTGGAGCGTGCGGCCCGATCCGCTGGTGTTCGTCGCGCTCGTCCCAGCAGCATTGCACCTGACGGGACAGGTGGTGACGCTGAGCCCCGCCGATGGCGCCGACGCGCTCGCCAAGTTCCGCAGCAATCGCTTTGCCGGACTTCTGGTGTTCGCGGCGATGCTGGTGGTCGGCAGCGCGCCCTAATCATTCGGCCGCGAGCAGTTCCTCGGCGCCGCCGAGATCGACCGAGACGAGGCGGCTGACGCCCTTCTCGATCATCGTCACCCCGAACAATCGGTGCATCCGCGCCATGGTGACCGCATTGTGGGTGACGATCAGGTAGCGGGTGTTCGTCTCGCGCGTCATGCGGTCGAGCAGATCGCAGAAACGCTCGATATTCGCGTCGTCGAGCGGCGCATCGACCTCGTCGAGGACGCAGATCGGCGCAGGGTTGGTGAGGAACAGGCCGAAGATCAGCGCGACCGCGGTCAGCGCCTGCTCGCCGCCCGAGAGCAGGGTGAGCGTGCCGAGCCGTTTGCCCGGCGGCTGCGCCATGATTTCGAGCCCGGCTTCGAGCGGGTCGTCCGAATCGACGAGTTCGAGATGCGCCTGGCCGCCGTTGAACAGCGTCGTGAATAGCCGCTGGAAATGCTCGTTCACCGTCTCGAACGCCGCGAGCAGGCGGACGCGGCCCTCGCGGTTCAAATTGCCGATCGAGCCGCGCAGACGGTTCACCGCCTGCGTCAGTTCCTCGATCTCGGCGGCGTTGCGTGTCCGCTCGGTGTCGAGTTCGGCAAGTTCGTCGGCGGCGACGAGGTTGACCGGGCCGAGCCGCTCGCGCTCGGCGATCAGCCGGTCGTGCTGCGCCGATTCGTGCATCGCGTCGCCGACGCTGTCTTCCTCGAATCCGGCCTTCCTGGGCAGCAGCGGCGGCGGGCATTCGAAACGCTCGCCCGACAGGCGGCCCATCTCGACACGGCGCAATTCGGCATTTTCGGAGCGCGCGACCGCGCCCGCGCGGGTTTCGCGCGCCGCGGCGACGCGCTCGCGGATCGCGGTGAGCGCGGTTTCGGCTTCGCGGAGCGCGGCTTCCGCTTCGCGCTCGCGCGATTCGGCGGCGCTCACCTGTTCGCGAAGGGTGGATTGTTGTGTCTCGGCCGCGCCGCGTTCGGCGGCGAGCTTTTCGGGGACGTCGGCGAGTTTCGCGGCTTCGGCGGCGAGGGCTTCGGCGCGTTTGTCCATTTCGGTAACGCGGCGCGCCGCCTCGCCGGCGCGCGCTTTCCAGCTCTTGATCTCGGCGCTGACGACTGCCTGCCGTTCGCTCAAGGCCGCGAGGGTGCGTTCGTGTGCCGCCAGCGCGTCGCGGGCTTCGCCGGCGTCGGTGCGCGCGCGCTCGGTCGCGGCTTCCTCGGCATCGAGCGCGGCGCGCGCGATGCTGTCGTCCGGCAATGCTGCCAGCGCGGCTTCCTGCGCCGCGAGCGCGTCGGCGGCTTCCTTCGCGGCCGCGGCGACCTCGGTAAGCCGGCGATCGAACATCGCGGTCGCGTCGCGGTGGCGATCGAGCGCGGCCTGTGCCTGGTCGGCGGCGCGCAGCGCGGCGCGGCGAGCCTCGTCGGCCTGCGCGAGCCCCTTGCGGGCTGCCGCGGCGGCTTCGGCGAGTTCGCCCGCCCTGGCGGCCGCGGTATCGCGGCGATCCTTCAGTTCCTGCACGCCGAGTTCGACTTGCGGACGCTGCGCGGCGAGCGCGTCGAGGCGGTTCTGGCGTTGCAGCCGCTCGGTCGCCGTCGCGCCGTCGCCGCGGGTGACGAAGCCGTCCCAGCGGCGCATCATGCCGCCCGTCGTGACGAGGCGCTGGCCGACCGCGAGCGTCTGGCCGCCGTCGCTTTCGGCAACCGCGACCTGGGCAAGGCGGCGGGCGAGTGCCGCGGGCGCGGTTACGAAATCGGCGAGCGATTGCGTTCCCGCGGGAAGCACCGGATCGTTCTTGCCCTTGTCGGCGCCGCCCCAACTCCGCGCCGCGTCCTTCGCGGTGCCCGCATCGAGATCGTCGCCCAGCGCGGCGGCGAGCGCGGCTTCATAGCCCGGCGTCACGCGAAGCTGATCGAGGATGCGGTCGTCGTCGCTCTTCGCGGCGGCGAGCGCGCGTTCGAGCGTCGCCGCCTCTCCGTCCAGCGCGGCGAGCGCGGCGCGGGCTTCGGCGAGACCGGCTTCGATGGTGGCGAGATCGGCGGCGGTCGCTTCGCGGTCGGCTTCGGCGTTCTGCAAGGCGGCTTCGGCCTCGGCGATCGCGGCTTCGGCCGCTTCGGCCGCCCTGGCGCTTTCGGCCTCGGTCGCGGCGAGCGCGGCGCTGTCGCCGAGCGCGGCGATTTCGGCATCGACGCGCGTCTTGTCCTGCGCCACGCGGCGGACGGCGGCTTCGGCGGTGTCGCGCGCCGAGACGGCGATGCGGCGGTCGGCGGCTTCGCTCGCGGCCTTGGCGCGCGCCTGCGCCAACGCGACCTCGGCATCGCGGAGGCGCGTCTGCGCCGCCTGATTGGCCTCGACGAGCGCGGCCTTGTTTGCGTCGTGCGCGGCGATGTCGCGCTCCAGCGTTTTGCTCTCGGCGTCGAGGCCGGTGAGCGCGGCGTGCGCTTCGCGCGCGAATTCGCCTTCGCGTGTCCGGTCGTCGGCGAGCCGCGCCTGTTGCGCCGCCAGATCTTCCAGACGCTGCCGCGCCGCGCGTTCCTCGCCCTGCAGCCGGACGAGCGTCGCGGTCGCCTCGGCGAGCGCATCGCGCCGCGCCTGCGCCTCGGCGCGCGCGGCGCCGACGCGCGTCGCGACCTCGACTTGCGCCGCCGTGACGGTCTCGAGTTCGGCCTGCGCGGTTTTCACCGCGGCTTCGGCGGCGTCGGCGTCGCGGCGCGCCTGATCGGCGGCGGCGGCGGCGTCGCGCCAGCGTGCATAGATCAGCCGTCCTTCGGCGACGCGGATATCCTCGGACAGTTTCTTGTATTTTTCGGCCGCGCGCGCCTGACGCCGGAGCGCGTTCGCGCGCACCTCCATATCGGCGACGATTTCGGAGAGGCGACCGAGATTGGTTTCGGTCGCGCGCAATTTCTGCTCGGCGTCCTTGCGGCGAACGTGCAGGCCCGCGATGCCCGCCGCTTCTTCGAGCATTGCACGGCGGTCGGTCGGCTTGGCGGCGATGACATTGGCGATCTTGCCCTGGCTGACGAGCGCCGGGCTGTGCGCGCCGGTCGCGGCGTCGGCGAAGATCAGCGCGACGTCCTTTGCGCGCACGTCGCGGCCGTTGGCGCGATAGGCGCTGCCCGCGCCGCGCTCGATACGGCGGATGATTTCGATCTCGTGGCCGTCGCTCGCGTCCGAAAGCCCCGCGACCACCCCCCCCTCGGTATCGCAATGGATCGCGACCTCGGCGAAATCGCGGGGCGGGCGCCGCGTGGTGCCCGCGAAGATCACATCCTCCATCCCGCCGCCGCGCATCGACTTCGGCGAGGATTCCCCCATCACCCAGCGGATCGCCTCGAGCAGGTTCGACTTGCCGCAGCCATTGGGGCCGACGACCCCGGTGAGGCCGGGTTCGATGCGCAGTTCGGTGGGTTCGACGAAGCTTTTGAAACCGGTCAGGCGCAGCCGCTTTATCTGCACGGAAAGCTCCCGTGCAGGTCGTCGAATCGCGGCTGTTGCAACCTTTGCGTCACAATTCCCCCTCGCACCGTCATGACGCGCCGGAGGGGGAGTCGCAAGGGGTTAGAAAGGCTCCTCCCCGCGGGCTCGCCGCAGGGAGGATCGCCGGCGTTCAGCGTGCGCCCATCGTGCGCAGGCGGTCGCGCAGCAGGCCCCAGGTCGCGATACCCTCGGCGACCTGGCCGTTGATGACGAAGGTCGGGGTGCCCTGGATCGTATATTTCTCGACCGCAGCGTTGGTGCCCTGTTCGAGCTTCGAGATATTGTCGATATTGCCGAGGCACGCGTTGATCTGTTCGGCGGTGACGCCGCGCGACTGGAAGAAGGCGTCGAGCTTCCATGCCTTGGCGAGCGCCGGGAACCGCTGCGCCGGGGGCAGCTTCATCGCCGCTTCGCCGCCCGCGGCATTCGCCTGCGCGCCCGCGAAGAGGTCGGCCTGCGAGGCGAAGACATTTTCCTGCAGCGGGAAATAGCGGTCGACCGGGCCGCAGCGGATGACCGCCGCCGCCATCGCGTCGAGCGGATCGCGGATGAAGTTGCGGACCTCGAGGCTCACCCGGCCGGTGTCGATGAAGTCGCGCTTGATCTCCTCGTGGCTTTCCTTCGAGAATTCGGCGCAGTGCGAGCAGGTCAGCGAGGCGAATTCGATAATCTTGATCGGCGCGTCGGGGTTGCCCATCAGATAGCCGCCGTCGGCGGTCTGGCTGACCGTCGCCGACCAGCTCTTGCCCGCGGGCGCCGCGACCTTGGCAATGACATCCTGTTCCTTGGCGGGGTCGGTCTTGCTTTCGCCGCAACCCGCGAGCGCGAGCGCGCCGAGCGAGGACAGGAGGAGGATACGCAGCGGGGCCTTCGTCATGGTCGGTTTCTCTCCGGACAGGGGATATGGTGGCTTCTTAGGAGCCCTTCAGGGCGGCGTCGAGTTTCGTTTTGAGCGCGGTCCACTGGACCACGGCGGCGTTGCGGCCGTTGATGAAAAAGGTCGGGGTGCCCGCGACGCGATCGGCGTTCTGGCCGATGTTGGTCATCCCCGCGATCTCCGCCTGCGCGACCTCGCTGTCGAGGCATGTGCCGATCTGCGCCGTAGTATAGCCGCGCTTCTGCATGATCGCGGTGAGCCCGGTGTCGGCGGCGATCCTGCGCGCGCGGTCGCCGAGGCTGCCCTGATACCAGCTTTTCCTCTGCGCTTCGGTCGCCTTGGCGACCTTGCCGAGCCAGACCGGCTGCGCGGCGAAGATCGCGTCGTGATTTCCGGCGAAGGCAGCCGGCGCGCCGCAGCGCGCGAGCAACGCGGCGGTCATGTCGACGGGGTCGCGGACGAGGTTGCGATATTCGAACAGCACCAGCCCCTTGTCGATATAGAGGGTGCGGAGCGGGGCCGAGCCCGCCTTGGCGAATTCGGCGCAATGGCTGCACGTATAGCTGAAATATTCGACGAGCCGGACCTTCGCGTTCGGGTTGCCGACGATATAGGCGCCGATCGGGCTGGTTTCGACCTTCGCCGACCAGCGGACGGGCTGCGCGGGCGTGGCGGCGGCGAACAGCGCGAGCGCGGCGGTGGCGGCAACTGCGACGGCGATGCGGCGCGAGGTCGGGCGAAGTCGGGACATGCGTGGCCTTCAACTGATCCGGGGGAGCTTCGGTGCCGACGCCAGCCCCGCCGCCATGCGTTCGAGCACGGTACGCAGTTCCGGGTCGCCGATATCGCGAAGGCTATCCCCCAATTCTTCGGGTACGGGTTTGAGCATTGCGGGTGGCTGAACGGGGGCGGCGGGGGTCACCTGACCGTGCGTCATCCGCACCGTGGCGATCGCGGCATAGCCGAAGAAGCGGTTCACCGCGGCGATGATGTCGGGCGACACATGCTGGAGCATCGGGGCGTGCGCGCCGCTGATCGTCAGGTGCAGCGTGCCGCCCGCCTTCTGCCCGGCGGGGAAGCGGATCATCGCGGGCTGGGTGACGTCGGCGAGCCGGTCGCCGACGATCTCGCGCCAGCGGCTGACCACCGACGACTGGATGAAGCCGAATTTGCGAAAGGCGGTGCGGCCGATTTCGGGGACGAGGTCGGCGATCGAGCGCGCCTCGCCGCCGCGCGGGCGCTCATAGGGCTTGGCGTCGGGCTTTTTTGCCGCCTTCTTCTTCGGCTTTTCGCCTTTGGGAGTGTCCGCTTTCGCCATCGCCGCCGCCATGCCATAGGCGGGGGGTGAGCGTCCAGACTTCAGGCAGCATCGACAGTTTCGCCGCGCGTCTGCTCGGCTGGTACGACCGGTCGGCGCGCGCGTTGCCGTGGCGCATTCCACCGGGGAGCGATGCGGTGCCCGATCCGTACCGCGTGTGGATGGCCGAGATCATGCTGCAACAGACGACGGTCGCGGCGGTCGCCGGCTATTTCGAGCGCTTTGTCGCGCGCTGGCCGACGGTCGCCGATCTGGCGGCGGCCGACGACGCCGACGTGATGGCGGCCTGGGCGGGGCTCGGCTATTACGCCCGCGCCCGCAACCTGCTCGCCTGCGCGCGCGCCGTCGCCCGCGAGCATGACGGGCATTTTCCCGATAGCGAAACGGGGCTGCGCGCGCTGCCGGGGGTCGGGGATTATACGGCCGCGGCAGTCGCCGCGATCGCCTTCGGGCGCCCGGCGGTGGTGATCGACGCCAATATCGAACGCGTGATCGCCCGGCACCGGCTCATTGAAACCCCGCTTCCCGCCGCCAAGCGCGCAATTCGCGCCGAGCTGGCGCCGCTGCTTCCCGGCGACCGGCCGGGCGACTTCGCGCAGGCGCTGATGGACCTCGGCGCGACGATCTGCACGCCGCGCGCGCCCGCTTGCGGCATCTGCCCGGTGATGGCCGACTGCCGTGCGCGGGGCCGCGCCGATATCGAGCGGCTGCCGGTCAAGCCCGCGAAAAAGGCGAAGCCGCAGCGCTATGGCGTCGCGCACTGGATCGAGCGCGACGATGCCATCTGGCTCGTCCGCCGTCCCGACAAGGGCATGCTCGGCGGAATGCGCGCGCTGCCCGGCGGTGCCTGGACCGACGTGCCGCCCGCCGAGTCCGGTATCGTCCAGGTCGATCATGGTTTCACCCATTTCGACCTTCGCCTGACGCTCGTTGCCCGCGAACGCAAGGATGCCGCAGGGGAAGGCGAGTGGTGGCCGCTTTCGGCGCTTGACGCGGCCGGATTGCCGACGCTCTATCGCAAACTGACCGACAAGATGCGGGAGAGAATTTCATGACCATGATGGTTTCGCGCCGGGCGCTGCTGGGCGGTTTCGCGCTGGGCGGCGCAGGGCTGATGCTGCCGGGGGCGGCGCTCGCGTGGAAAGCCGATGGCGGCGCGGCCTATCCGGCGACCGCGGCCTTTATCGAGGGCTTCGTCGACCGGCGCGAACTGGCAGGGACGCTCGCCGCGATCGGCAAGGGGCAGGGCGCGCTCGACGTCTTTGGCGCGGGCACGCAGGCGATGGATTCGGCGCGGGCGGTCGACGGCGACACGATCTGGCGCCTCTATTCGATGACCAAGCCGGTCACCGGCATCGCCGCGATGATCCTGATCGAGGAAGGCAAGCTCAAGCTCGACCAGCCGATCGCCGACATCCTGCCCGCCTTTGCGAAGATGAAGGTTCAGAACACCCCCGACGGCTCGCTGACCGACGTGCGCGATGTGACGACACTGATCACCGTGCGCCACCTGCTGACGCATACCGCGGGCCTCGGCTACGGGATCGTCCAGAAGGGACCGCTGCGTGACGCCTATAACGAGCAGGGGATTCTGGGCGGGCAGGTCAGCCGCCTGCCGATTCCGGGCTTGCCGGCGTCGAAGCCCGCGCCGAGCCTTGCCGAATTCGCCGACCGGCTCGCCAAGCTGCCGCTTGTACACGAACCCGGCACGCAGTGGAGCTATTCGGTCGGGCTCGACCTGCTCGGCCGCGTCATCGAGGTCGTATCGGGGCAGCCGTTCGACCTGTTCCTGAAGGCGCGCCTGTTCGATCCGCTGGGGATGAAGAGCACGGGGTTTCAGGTCGCGGCGGCCGACGTCGGCCGGCTTTCGACCAACTATGCCCCCTTTGGTGGCGCCTTGCTGCCGATCGATCCCGCGACGAGCTCGATCTATCTCGACAAGCCGCCGATCCCTTATGGCGGCGGCGGGCTCGTTTCGACCGCGCGCGACTATGACCGCTTCCTCGCGATGCTGCTCGGCGAAGGCGAGACGGACGGCCTGCGGATCCTGAAGCCCGAGACCGCCAGGCTCGCGATGTCGAACCTGTTGCCCGCGGGCGCCTCGACGAAGAACAGCTTCGTCGAGGGCGAAGGGTTCGGCGCGGGCGGGCGCGTGTCGCTGCCGACCTCGCCGACGGGCGAGGGCGTTTTCGGCTGGGGCGGCGCGGCGGGAACGATCGGCTTCGTCGATCGCAAGCGCGGCTGCCGCGTCGGTGGCTATGCGCAATATATGCCCGCCGAGGCGCTGCCCTTCCAGCGCGATTTCGGGAAGAATTTCTACAAGGATGTGATGGCCTGATGCCGCTGCCGCTTGGTTTCACCGGAGCGCGGCTCGACCGCGCCGATCGCCTGCGTACCGATGCGGAAGCGTTTGCGGCGGCAACGCAGGATCCGCGCGCGACCTGTCTCGCGATGGACGGGATCGATCCCGTCCCCGGCGAGCGGGGCGGGTTGATCTGGGAACCGCTGGACCCCGCCGACGAGCGCGCGCTGCTGTTGCTCGGGATCGACGATGCCGGGGCGCCGCGCTTCGTCCGCGCGCCCGCGCCCGGCGCGCGCATCGACGCGCGCTCGCGGACGGTGATGCGGCTGATCCCCTTGCTGTCGCCCGAGGAGGCGGCGCTTTACGGCGGCGCCCGCAGCCTGGTCGACTGGCACGCGCGGCACGGTTTCTGCGCGGTGTGCGCGGCGCCGACCGGGATTTTTCGGGGCGGCTGGGGGCGGAAGTGCGGCAATTGCGGTTCGGAGCATTTCCCGCGCGTCGATCCCGTGGTGATCATGCTCGCCGAATATCAGGACCGCGTGCTCGTCGGGCGCCAGCCGGGCTTTCCGCCGGGCTTCTTCTCGGCGCTCGCGGGGTTCGTCGAGCCTGGCGAATCACTCGAAGAGGCGGTGGCGCGCGAATTGTTCGAGGAGGCGGGGATCCAGGTGTCGGACGTGGTGTATGTGGCGAGCCAGCCCTGGCCCTTCCCCTCGTCGCTGATGATCGGCTGCCGCGCGGTCGCGCATGATACGGCGCTGACGATCGATACGACCGAGCTCGAGGCGGCGATGTGGGTCGACCGCGCCGAGGTGCGGGCCGCGCTCTCCGGCGAGATGGGGGCGAGCTTCATGGCGCCGCCGCCGCTGGCGATCGCGCGTTATTTGCTGGAGGATTGGGCGGGGTAGCTTCCCGTACGGTCTCGTTCCGGAGCGACGGCGCAGAAACGCGCGATCACCCTCATCCAACTCCGCCTAGCCGCTGCGCGGCAAGGCTTCATATCCTTCTCCCATCAAGGGAGAAGGGAGATTGTCAGAATTTCTTGCCGGTGATCCGGCTGATTTCCTTGGCGACCATCGCCTCGACCATCGTCGGAAGGTTGGCGTCGAGCCATTCCTTCAGCATCGGACGAAGTGCCTCGATCACCACGTCTTCCATCGTGCGGCCGCCGGTCGCGGCGGCCGGGATCGCGGCGGTGACCGCGGGCGCGACCGCGGCGGTCAGCGCTTCGAGCGACTGGCGCGTGGCATCGGCGCTGGCGGCCGAGAGCAGCTCTTCCTCGGTCGGGATCACGGGCGGTGCATCGGCCATCGCATCATCTGGCGCTTCCCCTTCGTGAAGGTCGAGAACATCCTCGTTCGCGGCGGCGACGCGCTGGGCGCGGGCACCGGGAGCCTCGTCGCGCGCGATGACGCGCCGAATCGACGACAGGATGTCTTCCATCGATGGTTCCCGCGACAGATCGCCCATTACTGCCCCCATTTGCCCATTCCGGGCCCCACGATATCAGGGTCGCCCTACCAGGCGGTTAACCATCATCTTACCGGCCGGGGGCGGCCTTTGCCAAGCCTTATTGTTTCGGACCCATTTCGACATAGGCGGGGACGCCGGCGTCGGGCGCCGGAACCGTCCTGGTGTCGGTTGCCTGCTGCTGCGGCTTCGGATCATCGGCCCAGTCCCAGAGCTGGCCCTTCACGCGGCGATAATTGACCTCGGGGTCATAGAGCGCGCCGCCTTCGATCCCGAGGTCGCGCGCTTCGGCCTTGCCCATCGCGGCGAGGACCGAGAAAGCGGCGACATAGCTGTTGCGCCGTGCCGAGACGAGCTGGACCTGCGTGTTCAGATATTCCTGTTCGGCATTCAGAATGTCGAGGATCGAGCGGGTGCCGACACTGTTTTCGGCGCGAACGCCCTCGAGCGACAGGCCGTTGGCGCCGACCGCCTGTTCGGTCGCGGCGATGATCCGCTCGTTCGCCTGCCACGCGGCATAGGCGCCGCGCGTCTGGGCGATCACGTCGCGTTCGACCGCGACATAATTCTCGATCGCCTGGCTGGTCTGCGCCTGCGCCTGGCGCACGCGCGCCGAGGCGCGGCCGCCCTGGAAGATCGGCAGGGTCATCGACACGCCGGCGATCGTGCTCGTCGTCGTATTGTCCGACGTCGTGTTGCCGGCGGGGATCGAGCTCAGGTTGTTGTTGTAGCCGCCGCTGACCGTCGCCGAAACCTTGGGCGCGCGGGTCGCCCGCGCGGCGCCGATGTCGGCGCGCGCGGCGCTGAGGCGCTGGTTCGCGGCGTCGATGTCGGGATTGTTGGTGAGCGCGATCGCCACCGCTTCCTCGGCCGTCGTCGGCAGGTTCGGCAGCACCGGCGGCGCCTGCAGGTCGGTCGGCGCGTCGCCGACCAGGCGGATGTAGGCTTCGCGGCTGCGGATCAGGTTCGATTCGGCGGTGCGCAGGTCGCCCTCGGCAAGCGCGAGGCGCGCCTGCGACTGCGCGACGTCGGTGCGCGTCAGGTCGCCGATCTCGAACCGGTCGCTCGTCGCCTGCAAATTGGTCCTGAGGACCGACACATTCTTCTGGTTCAATTGGACGATCGCGATGTCGCGGATGACGTCCATATAGGCGCCGACGACCTGCGAGAAGATGCTCGCCTCGGTCGCGCGGAGGTCGGCTTGCCCCGCCTCGACGCGATATTTGGCGGCCTTCACCGCGTTGCGCACCGCGCCGCCCTGATAGAGCGGGACCGACAGCTGCGCGCCGGTCGAAACCGAGCGGCCGGGGGTGAAGAAGCTGTTGCCGGGGACGACCAGATTTTCCTGATAGTCGACGCTGGCGCCGACCGAGGGCAACCCGGCCGCCTTCTGGATCGGCACATTCTCGTCGTTCGCGCGCTGCCCCGCGCGGGCGCCGGTCAAGGTCGGGTTGTTCTCATAGGCCTTGGCGAGCGCGCCCTGCAGCGTTTCGGCGTGCGCGGGCGATGCGGCGACCAGCGCGCCGAAGGCGAGACCGGCAAGCCAGCGGGCGCGGCGACCGGTTGCGATAGTCATCTTGTCATGCATCGTCTTGTTCAGCCTGAAACGGGGGAGGGGGCGGGCAACGCTCAGAACCGGAAGCCCTTGGGCGCGGCAAATCCGGGCAGCGGCGCGACGTCCATGTCGGCGAAGGCGCGCAGCGCGACGGTGCCACCCGCCTTCACGCCGTGGACGAGCCGCGAGACGCTGCCATCGCGGCGCGCGGCGACGATCCGCCCGCCCTCGGCAAGCTGCGCCAAGAGCGCGTCGGGCAGCGCTTCGACCGCGCCCTCGACGATGATGCGGTCGAACGGCGCGGCTTTCGGTGCGCCGGCAGCCAGCGGCCCTTGGGTCCAGGCGATCGCCGGATCGCCCGCCGCGGCGCGCGCGGCCTCGATCAGGTCGGCGCGTTCCTCGACGGCATGAACCTCGGCGCCCAGCTTCGCGAGCAGCGCGGCGGTATAGCCCGTCGCGGCGCCGACCAGCAGCACGCGCATTCCGGGCCGCACCGCCGCCTCGACGAGCAGGCGGCCGGTGACGAGCGGCGGATTGAGCGCGCGGCCATCGCCGAGCGCGATCGCGCGGTCCATATAGGCGACGCCGGAAAGCGCGGCGGGCACGAACGCCTCGCGCGGCACCGCGGCCATCGCGGCGACGACGTCGGGGTCGATGACGTCGTTGGTGCGCAGCTGGCTGTCGATCATCGCGGCGCGCATCGCGGCCGCACCCGTCTCGCTCAATTTCGTTGCCATCCGTCTCTATCCGATTCCCTGGGCCCAAGCCTGTATCGCGCGGTTCTAGCCCAAGCATGGCTGTATTGCAATAGTAATACAGCCATAAGACCCCGCCGCGCCGCGCATAGCGGGCAAAGGGGATGGAGCCAAGTGCGCATCGAAGGGCGTGCCGGATGATGCAGATTGCGAAACGAACGGATTGCCACTGCGAAACAAAGCGGCTAGGGGCGCTGTCTCCACGCAATTCTGCGCCTGAGGCCCGATGGCGGAGTGGTGACGCAGCGGACTGCAAATCCGTATACGCCGGTTCGATTCCGGCTCGGGCCTCCATCCATAGTCGATAAGCCGCGACGCGGGCGTCGATCTCCCGCGATCGGCGCTATTGCGCGCCGCCCGGTCACGTTGACGTGGCTCCGCCTTCGCATGCGATACCGGGCGCGGACGGCCACCGATTCCGGGGATGCAGGGCGCGCTCCCTGCATCCAAAGTTCAGGAAAGTTCAGCCCAATGGCGATCGCTTGCCGGGCCGCTGCGGAAGGATGGCGCGCCGTAAAGGGAAGGATGCTGCTTTCCGGGCCGCTTGAAGCATGGCGGGATAATGTAGGAAAGCCTTTTCTCGCGGGTGGGGCCGCCGAAGCGGCAGCGCGGCGATCTGCGCCTGCACCTCCGGCGGCGGCTTGGCCATGATGGTGAGGGGTGTCCCGGGGGCACGGGTGGGGGTGTAGCATGGTGCTGGAGTGGATTGCTGCCATGTTTACCTGAAAAATGAAATTGTGCGACTATGCTTTGTATGTCTCAACCGCCTTGCTTAAATTGCTGTTTCGTATATCGGGTATTTCAACTTCACACATAGCGTAGTTTAAGCTACGAAAATTTTGTGCCTGACGTCGTATGGACTTGGGATCCCCAAAAAGCGGATGACAACCGCTCGAAACATGGCGTGTCTTTTGAGACTGCCGTTTTAGTTTTTGATGACCCATGCCTTCTGTCTGATCTCGATCCGTGTGAGACCGAGGCACGATGGAGGACGATCGGCATGGTGCTGGGCGTTCTGCTTTTTGTAGTGCATACTGAACCTCAACAGGAACCCGGATCAACTGCGCTTGTGGGGCGTATCATAAGTGCACGAAAGGCGACGCGTACTGAAAGACGCGGATATCATAATGGCTAAAAAACCTATCGATCCAAAAATTGCCGCGGAGCTCAGTCGTTTGGCTCTTATGCCCGATGATGAAATTGACACGTCGGATGCACCGGAAGTCACAGACTGGAATCGCGCTATTCGAGGACGTTTTTCTACCGTTTCCCTCGATGAACGCGGCTATGACGTACGTGCTATTGCAAATTGGATTTTGGACTATCTGTCTGAGATGCGTATAAATGCTTCAAACATGTCATTAAACAAGCTGATTTATTTCATTTTTGAGCGAGGTCTAGTTGAGAGGCATATTTTATACACACCGGCACGAGTAGAAGCATGGAATCACGGTCCAGTTTTCCGTGAAGTGTATCACGCCGTGAAAGATAACGATGACAAGCCGATATCAGATCGAATTTCAAGATATTCGGTTCGTGACCGTGAAATGGTAGAAGCCAGAGAGCAGTTTTCTGCTGATGATATGGATTTTTTCAAATCGGTAATTGACGATTATAAGGATTTCACGGCGGCCGAACTGAGAAGAATTTCTCATCGAGATGATGGTCCATGGGACCGGGTTTGGAAGTCTGCCGCGCCCGTGAATCCTGGAATGGTCATTTCAATCGAATTGATCCTTGCTTCAGCGCCGGAGCGGCGTGACCTTGATGGAAGATACTGAGAAGAAAATTAAATCTCTCATGAGGCTGCCCAATTTGGTGAATTGGGTTCGCCACAATAAAAGGCGTTTGGACGACACCGTTCTCCAGTTGCAGAAGTTTGTCGCCAACCCTCCCCGACATTCGCTGCAGCCGGTCCAGAAGCTTTGCGCGGGGATCGCATACGGGCATCTTACGCCAGCAACTGCCCTGGAAAAGGCCGAGGAAATTCCGATGCAGGCGGCCCGAAATGCAGGCCGCGAAGTTTTGCCAGCATTCTGCCAATATCTCGAAAAATCGGGAATTGAAGGGCTACCCGAGTTCGGATCGTTCCGTGCGATGTATATTATCGGTAAGCGGCCGGACGATGAGCCGTTGCTGGTGCCAATCAAACCTACATTTGTCGGTGTTAGAAATGACCGATTGGTACCCGTCTTCGTAATACCGTGGGTCGATTTCACACTGAATGAATTTCAGAAATATCTGCTTTCGACAATCGTATGTGACGCCATTCTGACCCAACAGGATTTCATTGGTTCAGACGCAGAAATTATCGCTTTTCCGAGAATTTCACGAACAAAGGTGCGCTACGAACGAGGCTGGCGTGCAACGCAATACAACCGCCTTTCGCAAGAAGAGTTAGTAGAGCAATTTGAACGCTATAGCCGCGCACTTAGAATGGTGATCTCCGATCTGCGAGCAGGATAGCATCGCAGCTTTGGTCGTTGCGGGGAGTAATCGGAAAATAAGGGGCGAGCCGGAGCCCCGCCCCCAGCCGTTCACGCAAGCATGTTTGGCGGGAGTTGGATGGGGATTGCCCCTCCAAGAGTCGAGACCCTTAGCCCCAAATACAATTATGATTACTGGCTGTTGAGGATTGCCAACTATTCAATCATGCTCCCGGCCACCCGCACCCATATACAGCTCGCGCCCCGTGTCCTCATAGACCTGGCTCATTTCCGCCATGCCCTTCTCGGCCTCTTCGGCGGCGATGAAGCCCGCGCTGTCCTGATTTTGCAGCTTCGCAAACTCGCGCACTTCCTGGCTGATCTTCATCGAGCAGAATTTGGGGCCGCACATGCTGCAGAAATGGGCGGTCTTGGCGCCCTCCGCCGGGAGCGTCTGGTCGTGATATTGCTCGGCGGTGTCGGGGTCGAGGCTCAGGTTGAACTGGTCGCGCCAGCGGAATTCGAAGCGCGCTTTCGATAGCGCGTCGTCGCGGACCTTGGCGGCGGGGTGGCCCTTTGCGAGGTCGGCGGCGTGGGCGGCGAGCTTGTAGGTGACGACGCCGACCTTGACATCGTCGCGGTCGGGGAGGCCGAGATGCTCCTTCGGCGTGACGTAACAGAGCATCGCGGTGCCGTACCAGCCGATCATCGCGGCGCCGATGCCGCTGGTGATATGGTCGTAGCCCGGCGCGATGTCGGTCGTGAGCGGCCCCAATGTGTAGAAGGGCGCCTCGCCGCAGGCCTCGAGCTGCTTGTCCATATTCTCCTTGATCTTGTGCATCGGGACATGGCCCGGCCCCTCGATCATCACCTGCACATCCTGGTCCCACGCGCGCTTGGTGAGCTCGCCGAGCGTGTAGAGCTCGGCGAACTGCGCCTCGTCGTTGGCGTCGGCGATGCTGCCGGGGCGGAGGCCGTCGCCGAGACTGTAGGCGATGTCATAGGCCTTCATGATCTCGGTAATCTCGTCGAAGCGTTCGTAGAGGAAGCTTTCCCTGTGATGCGCGAGGCACCATTTCGCCATGATGCTGCCGCCGCGGCTGACGATGCCGGTGACGCGCTTCGCCGCCAAGGGAACGTAAGGCAGGCGGACGCCGGCGTGGATGGTGAAATAATCGACGCCCTGCTCGGCCTGTTCGATCAGCGTGTCGCGGAAAATCTCCCACGTCAGTTCCTCGGCGATGCCGCCGACTTTCTCCAGCGCCTGATAGATGGGGACGGTGCCGATCGGGACGGGCGAGTTGCGGATGATCCATTCGCGCGTGTCGTGGATGTTGCGCCCGGTCGACAGGTCCATGACGGTGTCGGCGCCCCAGCGGATCGACCAGACCATCTTGCCGACCTCCGACGCGACGTCGCTGGCGACCGCGCTGTTGCCGATATTGGCGTTGATCTTGACGAGGAAGTTGCGGCCGATCGCCATCGGCTCGCTTTCGGGGTGGTTGATGTTCGACGGGATGATCGCGCGGCCGCGCGCGACCTCTTCGCGGACGAATTCGGGGGTGACGTAATCGGGAATGCTGGCGCCCCAGTCCTGCCCGTCGCGGACATATTCGGCGAGCCGCTCGCGGCCGAGATTTTCGCGGGTCGCGACATATTCCATCTCGGGCGTGATGATGCCGCGGCGGGCATAGTGCATCTGGCTGACGTTCTGCCCCGGCTTGGCGCGCAGCACGGTCTTGCGGACGTTGGGGAAGGCGGGGACGCCGCCCGAGCGGTCGGGGCCGAGCTGGCCGTTATCCTCGGGCCGGACCTCGCGCTGCGCGACCTCCTCGACGTCGCCGCGGGCGCGGATCCAGCTGGCGCGCAGTTCGGGGAGGCCGGCGGCGATGTCGATCTTCGCATTGGGGTCGGTGTAGGGGCCCGAAGTGTCATAGACGCGGACGCTGGGCTCGCCGCTGTGCGGGTCGAGGTCGATCTCGCGCATCGCGACGCGGATGCCGCTGCCGGTGGGCGAGGCGACATGAACCTTGCGGCTGCCACGAATGGGTCCGGTCGTCACCCCGATGGGTTCGGCTTGCGCTTTGTCGAGGCGGGAATCGATGTCGGCCATGTGCAGTCGCTCCAGTTAGCCGGAGCGAAAGACGGTTTTCACGCCCCTGTTTCGCTTTGGGGTGAAGCCGACCCTCCCTCCGCCGGTATTACCCGGATCAGGTTCAACGGGTCGCGGTCTATTCCGCTCTCAACCGGCCATCACAGACGCGGCTCCCCGGGGATGAGCGATGCTTAGCCGGGCGGCGGCGCGCTGTCCATCGAAAGACAGCGCGCCGCAGCGGAAAGTCAGGCGGCGGCGATGGCCTCGCGGGCGCCGGCACGCCAGCGCGCCGCGGCCGATGCGACGCGCTTGCCGAGCGAGGCCGCGGTGGCGCGGTCGCCGGCCTTCGGGGTGACCTCGGGGCTGTCGTTCGCGGCCTGCGCCATCGCGCCGAGGAAGCTGCCGAGGCGGTTTTCGGCGTCGGTCGCCGCCGAGGTGTCGTCATTGTTGCCGGGGTTCTGGCCGGTGCCGATCCACAGCATCCCGTGCTGCGCCGCGAAGATCGCGAGGGTGGTCAGCGTGTTCAGCTTGTCGCCCGAGGGCGAGCCCGAGACGGTGAAGGCGGCGCCGAGCTTGTCCTTCCACTGTTTGGTGAAATAGACCGCGGCGCTGGCATCCATGAACGCCTTCATCGGCGCCGAGACGGTGCCCATATAGGTCGGCGAGCCGAAGATGATCGCATCGGATTCGGCGATCGTCGCGAAAAAGGCGTCGAAGTCGGTCTGCCCGCTCTCGATCTTCAGCGCGATCGCACGCGCACCCGCGTCCTCGACGCCGCGCGCGACGTCGGCGGCGATGACGTCGGTATGGCCGAAGCCCGAATGATAGACGATGGCAACCTGGGTCATGTTTCTGTCCTTCCTGAACCTGTGCAGCCGGGGGCGGAGGGAGAGGGGAGAGCCCCCGGCTTGCGAAAGCGAACATGATGGGGTAGGAACCAAAAGTGTAGTACGCACCTTGAGGTAACTATGAAAGAAAAGGCTCCCGACTGGATAGACAAGGTTGATCCGTGCGATGCGGGATGCCCGTCGCGCGACATCCTGGACCTGATCGGCGATCGCTGGAGCCTGCTGCTGCTGCTGGTGATCGCGCAGGGCCATCACCGCAACGGCGAGCTCAAGCGGCGGATCGGCGGAATCAGCCAGAAAATGCTGACGCAGACGCTGCGCGCGCTCGAGGCGAATGGCCTCGTCGAGCGGCGCGATTTCCAGACGGTGCCGCCGCACGTCGAATATCATCTGACCCCGCTCGGCACCTCGCTCGGCCATTCGCTGACCCCGTTGTTCGAATGGATCGAGCGCGAGTTCGACGCGGTGCTCGCGGCACGCGCAGCCTTTGCGGGGCGCGAGGCGGCCTAGATACGGGAGGGAGGCGCGTATGACGGGATTATTCGCAGGATTGGCGGCGCTGTTGCTGGCCGCGGCGGCGCCCGCCGCGACGGTCGACGATCTCGGCTGGATGGCGGGATCGTGGATCGAAGAGGGCGGCGAGGACAGCGGGGGCCGCTGGACCGAGGAATATTGGACGGTGCCGCGCGGCGGGGTGATGCTGGGCGCGAGCCGGTCGGGGCGCGACGGAAGCCTGCGCGAATTCGAGTTTCTGCGGCTGCAGGCAGGCGCCGACGGGGCCGTCAGCTACCTGGCGCAGCCCGGCGGCGGGGCGCCGGTGGCGTTCCGGCTGTCCGCGCGCGATGCAACGAGCGCGACCTTCGAGAATGCGGCGCATGATTATCCGCAGCGCATCACCTATGCGCGCGAGGGCGACACGCTGACCGCGACGATTTCGCTGCTCGACGGGTCGAAGGCGCGGCGCTGGGTCTATACGCGGCGCTAGGCGGTACGCCGCGCGAGATACACCCCGGCGACCATCAGCGCGATCCCGGCGACGCGCTTGACGTCGATCGCCGAGCGCATCGCGCCGAACAGGCCGAAATGGTCGATCGTCGCGGCGCTGATCAGCTGGCCGACGAGGACGAAGAAGATCGCGTTGCCGACCCCGAACCTGGGCGCGATGAAGGTCACCGCGATCACATAGAAGGCCACGAACAAGCCGCCGAAGTAGAACTGGAACGGAATGTCGGCGGTGAAGCGGATCTGCCCAATCGAACCGGTTGCGAGCGCGCCCGCGGTCGCGATCAGGAAGGCGAGCCCGAACAGGATCATCGACGCCGCCATCGGGGCGCCGAGCCGGACCCCGAGGCCGCCGTTGAGCGCGGCGAGGATCGGGATGCCGATACCGGTGAGCAACATGATGACAGCGAATCCGGTTGCGTTGCCGCTCGTCATCGCGCCGGTCCCCCCGAAGCCTGTTTCGCCCGATAGTCGAGGACGGGAAGTCCGCCGATTCCCCAATTGTCGGTGTCGACCTCGTCGATCACGACGACGGTGGTCGCCGGATTCTTGCCGAGGACGCGCTGTAGCAGCTCGGTGACGCCGCCGATCAGCTCGGCCTTTTGCGCGGCCGTCGCGCCCTCGCGGGTGATCTGGATGTTGACATAGGGCATGGCCGGGATCCTTTCGCGGACGGAGATGTCAGAGGCCGAGCTCTTCGAGCCCGGGGTGGTCGTGGGGGCGGCGGCCGCTGTCGCCGCGATCCCAGTGGAACAGCCGGTCGGATTCGGCAATGGCGAGGTCGTTGATGCTCGCGATGCGGCGCTGCATCTCGCCATTGTCGGCGAAGTCCCAATTCTCGTTCCCGTACGAGCGCCACCACTGGCCCGCCTCGTCGTGCCATTCATAGGCGAAGCGCACCGCGATGCGGTTGCCGGTGAAGGCCCATAGCCCCTTGATCAGCCGGTAATCCTGCTCGCGCTGCCATTTGCCGGCGAGGAAGTCGACGATGGCTTCGCGGCCGGTGACGAAGGTCGAGCGGTTCCGCCAGACGCTGTCTTCGGTATAGGCGAGCGCGACGCGAGCGGGGTCGCGGCTGTTCCAGCCGTCCTCGGCAAGGCGGACTTTCAGCGTCGCGCTGTCATGGTCGAATGGCGGGAGCGGGGGGCGGGACATCGGTCTTCCTTTCAGGCGAAGGGGGTCGCGAATTCGATCCGGATACCACCGGGCATCGCGCAGATGAAATGATGCGTCGTCGCACCCTCGCGGATCGGTTCGGGGTCGAATTCGATGACCGTGCCCGGATGGTTCTGGATGCGCGCGAAGACGGTGCGCAGCGCGTCGAGGTCGGCGACGCGGAGCGCGAGATGGTGGAGGCCGATGTTCGCGCGGCGGTCGAAGGCGGTCGCGCCCGCCGGATCGGCGACCTGCCACAAGGTGAGCAGCGTCGCGCCGTCGGTGACGAAGATCGCGGGATAGTCGGGGCGTTCGGCCGCAACGTCGAAGCCGAGCGCCTCGACGAAGAAGTCGCGCGCTTCGGCGACGTCGCGGACGGCGAGGCCGATGTGATGGGCGCCCTGCGTGCAAGCGGTCGTCATTGGTCATCCCTTTCTGCCCGGAGCGCGGCGATTTCGGCGCGCAGCTGGTTGAGTTCGGCGGCCATCGGCTTGATCGCCGCCGAAATTTCGGCCTCGGTGAAGCGCGGCGTGATATGCTGCGAGCAGTTCCACTCCCAGCCGATCACGTCGATGAAGAAGGCGCGCTCGGGCACCGCGCGATACCCCTCGGGCATCAACGCGGTGACCGCCGCGGGATCGTCGGCGAGCTCGACACTGTGTGCGTGACCGACGATCTTGAGCCGCTCGCGGTTCGGATAGTCCATCAGAAACAACGAGACGCGGTCGTTCGCGGCGAGGTTCGCGGTGCTGATGTATTGCTTGTTGCCGCGATAATCGGCGAAACCGATGCGGTTGCCGCCGACATGCTTGAGGAAACCGGCAGGGCCGCCGCGATGCTGCATATAGGGCCAGCCGTCGGGGGTGACGCTGGCCATGTAGAAGCTGTCGCGGAGCGCGATATAGTCGATCTCCTTCGCGGTCAGGCCGTCGATCTCGCCGACGGGGCGCGTGTCGAGCTTTGCATAGGAGATGCGCGACCCATGCTGTTCCTGCAGCGCCTTCGCCGCGTCGCTGAAAACGATATGCCGGTAATTCTGCGCCATCTGCCGTCCTTCCCAGAGCGCGAACGGAAGCTGGAGGGGGCATGCTTCCGTTCGCCGCACCGATTTAGGCCGTTGCGTACATTGTGATAATCAGGGAAGATCGAACAAGTTAATTCCGGTAAATGGAATAATCATGGACCGACTGCTGACGCTGGAAATGTTCGTCGCGGTGGCGGGCGAAGGGGGCTTTGCCGCGGCGGCGCGCAAGATCGGCAGCTCGCCGCCCGCGGTGACGCGCGGGATCGCGGCGCTCGAGGCCCGGCTCGGCACCGCCTTGTTCCACCGGTCGACGCGCGCGGTGTCGCTGACCGACGCGGGCAGCGCCTTTCTGGGCGAGGCGCGGCGGCTGCTTGGCGAACTCGCCGATGCCGAGCGCGCGGCGCGCGGGGTCGAAGCGGTGCCGAGCGGGCAGCTTTACCTCACCGCGCCAGTGATGTTCGGGCGGCTGCATGTGCTGCCTGTCGTCGATGCACTGCTGATCGAACATGCGGCGCTCGGCGCGCGCATGATGCTGATCGACCGCAACGTCCGCATCGTCGAGGAGGGGATCGACGTCGCGGTGCGGATCGGGCCGCTCGCCGATTCGGGGCTGAAGGCGGTGCGGATCGGCCGGGTGCGCCAGATGCTGGTCGCGAGCCCCGCCTATCTGGCGCGGCGCGGGGCGCCGGGGGTGGTGACGGAACTTGCGGGGCACGAGCTGATCGGGATGGAGGGGCCGCGCACGACGAACGAATGGCAGCTCGCGAGCGGCCGCTGGCGCTTCGAACGGCGGCCGCGCTTCGTCGTCAACACCGTCGACGCCGCGCTGGCGGCGGCCGAGGCGGGGGTCGGGATTGCGAACCTGCTGAGTTACCAGGTCGCGGCGGCGGTCGATGCAGGGCGGCTGGTGTCGCTGCTGCCCGATGAGCAGCCCGAAGCGCTGCCGGTCCACCTGCTGTTCGAACCGTCGCGCGCGGCGCTGCCGTCGGTGCGGCTGTTCATCGCCGCGATGAAGGCGCGGATGCGGATGACGGGGCTGGTTTGAGGGCGTGTGTCGCTTTTTTGGGGGGTGCGGGCGTAAGCTCCTCCCTGTGGCGCAGCCATGGGGAGGTGGCAGCGCGCAGCGCTGACGGAGGGGCGTTTGCGCCAACGCCTCGGCCCCTCCACCACCCGCTTCGCGGGCGGTCCCCCTCCCCATTGCTTCGCAACAGGGAGGATCTTACGATCGCCCCCACCCGTCAGAATTGATACGCGATCCCGCCGCCCGCGAGCCACTGGTTGCGGCTGCCGGCGATGCTGACGATCGGTGAATCGGCGATGCGGCCGAGCATGCGGCCATATTGCGCGCCGCCGATCAGGACGAAGCCCTTGCGGAGGTCGCCCGACAGCGCATAGGCGCTCGCGAGGCCGAGCGTATATTTGCCCGCTCCGCCCTTCGCGCCCGCGCGGTTATAGACGGGAAGCCCGCTCGCGGCGCTGCCCGCGGGGTCGATGTCGAAATAATAGCGGCCGAAGCCCTTGCCGTAGAAATTGATCGACGCCGACACGCCGACATAGAGCCGCTTGGACAGCGGGGTGCCGTAGTCGATCGTCGGCGAGAAGGCCCAGCTGCCGTGGCGGCCCGACACGTCCTTGAGCGCGACGACGCGGAAGGCGATCTGGTCGTAGCGGCTGGTGATCACGCCGGTGTGGCTGATCCCCGCCATCGCGCCGACCTCGACCGCCAGCTTCTTTTCGCCGAGCGCCTCGACCTGCGGATCCTTGATGCGGCTGGTGCGGTCGCTGCGCAGGCTGACGATCGGGCCGAACTTGACGTCGGTCTTTGCCCCGCGCCGCTGGCGCAGCAGGTCGACCTGGAGGTTGGTGCCGCGCGTCGAGAAGGAAAAACCGCTGACGCGGCCACGGATGTAGAAAGCGGGGAGCAGGGTGCGATCGTCCGAGCCATTGTAGCTCGGCGTCGTCATCACCCCCGCCGCCACCGCGAAATAGTCGCGCGCCCATTTGCGGCTTTCGTCATCGTCGTCGATGTCGTCGCCGCGGGTCGGGAGGAGGATATTGTCGTCGATGTCGCCGCGCTGCAGATAGCCGACGGACGGCGGTTCGGGGACTTCGCCGCTGCCGGGGAGTCCGCTGTCGGCGGGTTCGACGATATCATAGGGAAGCGAGGTTTCCTCGGCCATCGCGGCGGGCGCGGCGAACGCGCAGACGAAAGCAAGGATCGGTGCGGACCGGGAGAGGCGAAAGAGCGAAATCCAAGCGGGCATGGCTGTCCTGTTATCTTGCCCCTCTACGAAGGGGTGTAGGCGAATGTCACATCAATGCAACGTCTTCGTCTTGCGAGAGGTTGCTTTCCCCTGCATCGTGGCATTCATGCACCAATATCCTTTCATATCGTTGATTAGCCTGCGGGCACGGTCCGGTTCAGCATGACCCGCGCATGGCGCTTTGTCGGCTATGCCCTGATGGCGGTCGCGGTGCTGCTTGCCGCCGCGATGCGGCGCGGCGCGATTGCGGCGATCGGCCCGTTTCCGGTCGCGGCGGTCGCGCTGCTGGTCGGGATGGTCGGGGTGATGCTGGTGTTCACCGACCTGATGGTGCGCGGGCTTTACGCGCAGGTCGATGCGGCGAAGGCGCGCGAAGAGGAAGGTGGCACGGCGAGCGGCGATTAGGCCCCTTTTCGTTCGACAGTTTCTGCGGTTACCATTATGACGGCGCGATGACCGACCGTCCGCATACGCCGCTGCTCGACACGGTGGATGTCCCCGCCGACCTCCGCAAGCTGAAGCCCGAAGACCTCCGCCAGTTCGCCGACGAGCTGCGCGCCGAGACGATTTCGGCCGTCGGCAGCACCGGCGGGCATCTGGGATCGGGGCTGGGCGTCGTCGAATTGACCGTCGCGCTTCACTATGTGTTCGACACGCCGCGCGACAAGATCGTGTGGGATGTCGGGCACCAATGCTATCCGCACAAGATCATTACCGGCCGCCGCGACCGCATCCGCACGCTGCGGCAGGGCGGCGGGCTTTCGGGCTTCACCAAGCGCAGCGAGAGCGAGTACGACCCGTTCGGGGCGGCGCACTCGTCGACCTCGATCAGTGCCGCACTCGGCTTTGCGATCGCGAACAAGCTGAAGGACGAGCCCGGCCGCGCGATCGCGGTGATCGGCGACGGGTCGATGTCGGCGGGCATGGCCTATGAGGCGATGAACAACGCGAAGCAGGCGGGCAACCGGCTGATCGTCATTCTGAACGACAATGACATGTCGATCGCGCCGCCGGTCGGAGGGCTCTCGGCCTATCTAGCCAAGCTCGTCTCGTCGCGGCCGTTCGTGGAGCTGCGCGAGATCGCGCGGCGCTTTGCACGCAAACTGCCCGAGCCGCTGCACAAGGCGGCGAAGAAGACCGACGAGTTCGCGCGCGGCATGGCGATGGGCGGGACGCTGTTCGAGGAACTCGGCTTTTACTATGTCGGGCCGATCGACGGGCATAATCTCGATCATCTGATCCCGGTGCTGGAGAATGTACGCGACAGCGATCATGGTCCGGTGCTGATCCACGCGGTGACGATGAAGGGCAAGGGCTATGCCCCCGCCGAGGCCGCCGCCGACAAATATCACGGCGTCCAGAAGTTCGACGTGATCACCGGCGAACAGGCGAAGGCGCCCCCGGGGCCGCCGTCGTACCAGAATGTGTTCGGCGAGACACTGGCGAAGCTGGCCGACAGCGATCCGCGCATCGTCGCGATTACCGCGGCGATGCCGTCGGGGACGGGCGTCGACAAATTCGCGAAGGCCCACCCCGACCGCAGCTTCGACGTCGGCATCGCCGAGCAGCATGCGGTGACCTTTGCCGCGGGACTCGCGGCGCAGGGGATGCGGCCGTTCGCCGCGATCTATTCGACCTTCCTCCAGCGCGCTTACGATCAGGTCGTCCACGACGTGGCGATCCAGAACCTGCCGGTGCGCTTTGCGATCGACCGCGCGGGGCTCGTCGGGGCGGACGGATCGACCCACGCCGGGTCGTTCGACGTCACCTATCTCGCGACGCTGCCGAACATGGTGGTGATGGCGGCGGCCGACGAGGCCGAACTGGTCCATATGACCTATACCGCGGCCGAATATGACGCCGGCCCGATTGCTTTCCGCTATCCGCGCGGCAACGGCACCGGCGTGCCGCTGCCCGAGGTTCCCGAGAAGCTGGCGATCGGCAAGGGCCGCGTCGTGCGGGCCGGCAAGACCGTCGCGATCTTCTCGCTCGGCACGCGTCTCGCCGAAGCACTGAAGGCGGCCGACACGCTGGAGGCGCGCGGGCTTTCGACGAGCGTGATCGACCTGCGGTTCGCGAAGCCGCTCGACGAGGAGCTGATCCGCAGGACGCTCGCCGCCCATGAGGTGTGCGTGACAATCGAGGAAGGCAGCATCGGCGGGCTCGGCGCGCATGTGCTGACCTTGGCGAGCGACGAAGGGCTGATCGACGCGGGGCTCAAGCTGCGCACGATGCGCCTGCCCGACATCTTCCAGGACCAGGATTCGCCGCAGGCGCAATATGACGCCGCGGGGCTCAACGCGCCGCAGATCGTCGACTGCGTGCTGAAGGCGCTGCGCCACAACAGCGCCGGCGTCGAGGAAGCGGGCGCGCGAGCGTGAACCGGTAGCCGCACGCGAACGGGGGCGGCATGAACTTCTTCAACCTCATCCAGTCGCTCGACGACCTGCTGTACGAGGTGATGTCGTGGCTGGTCTTCTATCCGGTCACGCTGTGGCGCACGCTGGTCCGTCCCCTGCAGATGATGGACTATTCGGACATCGAGCAGGGCGACGCGGCCGACGAGCAATATACCGATACGCTGTCACCGCCGCTGTTCCTGCTCTTGTCGCTGATCCTCGTCCACGCGGCCGAGATCGCGCTGGTCGGCGATGATGCCATGATCGCCAGCAAGGTCGGGCTGGCGGCGTTTGTCAGCAACAACACCGACCTGATTATCCTGCGCATCGTCAGTTTCAGCCTGTTTCCCGTGATGCTGGCGACGCGGCTGGTGCGGGCGCAGGGGCTGCAGGTGAATCGCGACACGCTGCGCGCGCCCTTCTACAGCCAATGCTATGTCGCCGCGGTGCTGGCGATGTTGCTCGGCGCCGGGGTGATCCTGATCAAGCTGGCGCACGACTGGTCGGTGCTGGCGGGCGGGGCGGCGGCGGTTTTCGGGCTGCTCTGGTTCGGCTTTTTCCAGACCGCCTGGTTCAACCAGCATCTGAAATGCGGGCGGCTCAAGGCCTTTGGCCATGCCTCGCGCGCGATGGTCGAAAGCCTGGTTGCGATGACATTGCTGTCGAGCCTGTTCGCCTGATTGACCCGCCGGGTCAAAGTGTATTATCAATACAACACACTTTGACCCGGCGGGAGTTTGACATGGGCGGATGGAATTGGGGCGGGATGGCCGCCGCGATGCTGGCGATGGCGGGCACGGGGGCGCAGGCTGCGGAACCCGGCGCGTGCGCGCTGGTGCAATCGGCCGCCGCCGACGCGCTGTTCAGCATTCCCTTCCGTACCGTCGACGGCCGCATCTATATCGAGGCGCGCGTCGACGGGCAGGGACCCTTCGTCTTCGCAGTCGACACCGGGGCGAGCGGGATGGCGCGCGCCGATGCCCGGCTGGTTGCGCGGCTGGGCCTGCCTGTCCACGGCAGCGGCGAGACGTCGGACGGGGTCGCCTCGGCGCGCGTCGACACGGTGCATCTGGCGTCGCTCGATCTGGCTGGGCTCGTCCGCCGCGACCTCGAGGTGATTACCCGCGATTATGCGTCGCGCCTGTCGGTCGAGGCGGGGTTCGACGGCATCATCGGGCGCGACTTCTTCGGCGATGGCCTGCTGATCATCGACTATCCGTCGCGCATGTTGCGCTTCACGCGCAAGGCCGAGCTGGCGCGGGGTGCGCCGGGCGTCCTCGCCTATGAACGCGCCTTCCGGGTGCCCGCGACGATCGGCGGGATTGCGGCCGAGGCCAATCTGGATACCGGCGCCAATGTCGCCTTCGTCCTGCCGAAGGCGCTGTTCGACCGCGTCGGCGGCGGCCCGGTCGCGGCGGCAGGTGAAGGGCGCCTGACGAACTCGACCGTCGACACGCGACGCGCGACGGTCGCCGGCCCGTTCCGGATCGGCGGTGCCGAGCTGTCGAACGTCGAGGTGCGCGTGTCGGAAAACTACCCCGAACTGCTGGCTGGCGCCCATGCGCTGCAGCATTTTGCGCTGCTGATCGACCAGCGGACGAAGGCGGTTGCGCTATGCCCGCCCGAGGCGGACTAGGGTCACGACCCTGGCTGCGGCTTACGCGCCCGGGATCGCCGCCTGCGCGTCGCGGCCGTCGCCTTCGGGGGCGAAGATGATGTCGCGGGTGACGAGGCCCTTGTCGACGACCTGCGTGTCGGGGCTGCCGACGTTGCTGCGCACGCCGGGGTCGCCGCGCTGGCCGTCGGCATTGCCGATGATCTGGTTCTCGGTCGCGCTGCGCTGCGCGGGGCCGCCGAAGAGCGCCTTCAGCGTCTGTTCGGCGGTCGATTCATTGCCGGGGCGCGCGGCGCCCGGCGCCGGTGGTGTCAGCGAGAAATCGGGCGGCACGACGAGCGGCGCCTGACGCGACACCGCGAATTCGTCGGGACGGTCGCGGCTGAACAGATTGTTCGACCCGCAGGCCGAAAGTGTCGTCGCGAGAATCGAGGCGGCGAGAATGGCGGTGGTCCGGTTCACTTTACAAAATACTCCCAATTCGCCCCGTTACTCTTTGGCGGCCAGATCGCCTGCGCTCTCGGCCGCCGGAGGGGCCTTTTCGCCCAAGAGCAGCGCGCGCGCAACCAGCAAAAGCACGCCGATGCTGATGCAGGCGTCGGCGACGTTGAAGATCATGAAGGGGCGGAAATCCCCGAAATGCAGGTCGGCATAGTCGACGACATAGCCAAGGCGGATGCGGTCGACGATATTGCCGAGCGCGCCGCCGAGGATCAGCGCGAGCGCGATGACGTCGCCCTTCGCCTTTTCGCGCGTCATCCACAAGGCGACCGCGGCGGCGACGATCCCGGTCACCGCGACGAGCACCCAGCGCGTCGTCGGCGACTGGTCGGAGAACATCGACAGCGAGATGCCGTAATTCTGCGCCCAGGTCAGGTTGAAGAAGGGCAGCAGCTCGATCTGCCCATAGGGCTTGGTTTCGA
This sequence comes from Sphingopyxis sp. Geo48, assembly GCF_949769155.1. NCBI lineage: Bacteria > Pseudomonadati > Pseudomonadota > Alphaproteobacteria > Sphingomonadales > Sphingopyxidaceae > Sphingopyxis > Sphingopyxis sp. Geo48. The sequence goes on from NZ_CATKPA010000003.1 coordinate 411,552, forward strand.
GCGACAGCGGAACGGTGACGATCCACTTCGCGGCCTGATCGAGGACGAAGGCGATCGCCGCGATGACGAGACCGAAACCTAGATGGGGGGAACGCGTGCTCATCGGGCGTCCAATACCGTCTCGCAGCGATTGCACAAGGCGCCGTCCTCGCTCACTTCGGGGAGGTGGCGCCAGCAGCGGCCGCATTTGTGGTTTTGGGTGGGCGTGATCGTAATCCCGTCATGCCCCGGTACAAGATGCACGGCGCCCGAAATGAAAGCTTCAGCCAGATAGCTGGGATCGAGATCGCGCAGGATCGTTTCGAGGTCGCTCATCGTGACCTCTGCTTCGAGGCTGGAGCGCACGATCTTCTCACGACGCAAAGGTTCGATCGCTTCGGTCACCTTGCTACGCAGTTCGCGCAGTTCGGTATTCCGTAGAACGAGTTCCTTGTTGTGCTCGAACGACGGCAGCACCGGCCATTCGAGGAGGTGGACCGAACCCGCATCGGGATAGCGCGTGCCCCACACTTCCTCGGCGGTGAACACCAGCACCGGGGTCGCGTAGCGGACGAGCGCGTGGAACAGGATGTCGAGCACGCTGCGGTAGGCGCGCCGCGTGTCGGTGCCGAGCGGGGCGGCGGGGCCGAGGTCGCAGTAGAGGACGTCCTTGCGGATGTCGAAATAGAAGGCCGACAGATCCTCGTTGCAGAAATCGGCGAGCAGGCGCGTGTAGCTGTTGAAGTCGAAATCATCGACCGCCTGCGCCATCTTCGCGTCGAGGTCGGCGAGCAGCGAGAGCATGTACCGCTCGAGCTCGGGCATCGCCGCGACGTCGGTGATGCGCTCCTCTTCCGAAAACCCGTCGAGCGCGCCGAGCAGGTAGCGGAAGGTGTTGCGGAGTTTGCGATACTGGTCGGCGACGCCCTTCAGGATTTCATCGCCAATGCGGTGGTCCTCGGTGAAGTCGACCGACAGCGCCCACAGGCGGATGATGTCGGCGCCGTTGGTCTCCATCACCTTGACCGGATCGGTGGTGTTGCCGAGCGACTTCGACTGTTTGAAGCCCTTGCTGTCCATCGTGAAGCCGTGCGTCAGCACCGCCTTGTACGGCGCCTGCCCGCGCGTCCCGCAGCTTTCGAGCAAGGACGACTGGAACCAGCCGCGATGCTGGTCGCTGCCTTCGAGATAAAGGTCGGCGCTGTGTGTGCCGCCGTCGTGGCGGACGAGCGCGGGCCAGCGGCCGCTTTCGAGGACGAAGGCGTGGGTGCAGCCCGAATCGAACCAGACGTCGAGAATGTCGGTGATGCGTTCGTAGTTCGCGGCGTCATATTGATCGCCGAGATATTCCTGCGCGCGCGCGTCGTTCCATGCGTCGACGCCGCCCGCCTTCACCGCCGCGACGATGCGGTCGTTGACGATCGGGTCATTGAGATACTGGCCGGTCTTGCGATCGACGAAGAGCGTGATCGGCACGCCCCACGCGCGCTGGCGGCTCAGCACCCAGTCGGGGCGGTCCTTGACCATGCTGCCGATGCGGTTGCGGCCCTTTTCGGGGACGAAGCGCGTGCGCTCGATCGCGTGCATCGCGGCCTGGCGCAGCGTCGGCGCGTCGCAGAGATCCTCCTCATGCGGGTTGATCGCGCCGCCCTCATTCTCCCAGCGCTTTTCGCGCGGGGTCTTGGGCTCGATGTGGGTCATCACCTTGTCCATCGGCACGAACCATTGCGGGGTGCAGCGATAGATGACCTTGGCCTTTGAGCGCCAGCTGTGGGGGTAGCTGTGCTTGTAGTCGGCGCTGGCGGCGAGCAGCGCGCCGGCTTCCTTGAGGTCCGTGCAGATCGGGCCGTCGGGGGCGTTGAACTTGGGGTTGATCACCGAGCCCTGACCGCCGAGCCAGCCCCAGTCGGCGCGATATTTGCCGTCGCCCTCGACCGCGAAGACGGGGTCGATGCCGTTCGCCTTGCACAGGTCGAAGTCGTCCTCGCCATGGTCGGGCGACATATGGACGAGGCCGGTGCCGCTGTCGGTGGTGACGAAATCGCCCGCGAGGAAGGGACGCGGGCGTGCGAAAAAGCCGCCGAGCGCGTGCATCGGGTGGCGGGCGATGGTGCCGGCGAGGTCGGAGCCTTTGAAAATACCCCGTTCCAACGGAGCAGACGCAACTTGCAGGCCCGTCCTGTTTAGGAATCCGGTCAAAAGCTCGCTGGCTACGAGGACCTTGATTTCTTTGTCGTCATTGATCGCGCTGAAAAACGAATATTCAACCTCCGGCCCATAGGCCAAAGCCTGGTTGACCGGGATCGTCCACGGCGTCGTGGTCCAGATAACCGCGTATGCGCCCTTCAACTCTTCAATCGGCGAGTCCACGATCTCGAACGCGACGTCGATCTGCGTCGAGACGATATCCTCATATTCGATCTCGGCCTCGGCGAGCGCGGTCTTTTCGACCGGCGACCACATCACCGGCTTGGCGCCGCGATAGAGCATGTCGTTGGCGGCGAATTTGAGCAGCTCGCGGACGATCGTCGCTTCGGCCTCATAATCCATCGTCAGGTACGGATGATCCCAGTCGCCGCCGATGCCCAGGCGCTTCAGCTGCTCGCGCTGGGTGTCGACCCAATGCTGCGCATAGGCGCGGCATTCGGCGCGGAATTCCTCGACCGGAACCTCGTCCTTGTTCAGCTTTTTCTTGCGATATTGCTCCTCGACCTTCCACTCGATCGGCAGGCCGTGGCAGTCCCAGCCGGGCACGTATGGCGAATCCTTGCCCTTCAGCGTCTGGGTGCGGACGACCATGTCTTTCAGGATATGGTTGAGCGCATGGCCGATATGCATGTCGCCATTGGCATAGGGCGGGCCGTCGTGGAGGATGAACTGCTCGCGGCCGCGGCGGCTTTCGCGAATCTGGCTTTCCAGATTGCCCTCGATCCATTTCGCCAGAATCTGCGGCTCCTTCTGCGGCAGGCCGGCCTTCATCGGGAAGTCGGTCTTGGGCAGGAAGACGGTGTCGCGGTAGTCGCGTGCTTCGGCTGTTGGCGTATCGGTCATGGTGGCGGCGCTTAGCGCAGATTCGCGTGGGAGCAAACCTTCACGATTATGCGTTGGCGTGCTGGGCCCCGGCTTTCGCCGGGGATCACGAGGGGGGATGGCAGTATGTGATCCCCGGCGAAAGCCGGGGCCCATGCGGCGTCAGATAAGGTCGGTGTAGAGGTCGCGCCAATCGGGATTCATTGCCTCGATCAACTCGATCTTCCAGGCACGTTTCCATTCCTTCATCTGTACCTCGCGGCGGCGAGCGTCCTGAAGATCTTCGAAATACTGGAACCACACGAGCGTTTTCAGGCCATATGTCTTTGTGAAACCCTCGATCAGGCCTTCGCGGTGTTGCCAGATGCGCTGGGGGAGGTTGCTGGTTACGCCGATGTAGAGCGTGCCGTTACGCTTATTCGTCAGGATGTAGACCCAGCCCTGTTTTATCATCACGCCGTTGCTACTGGACCCCGGCTTTCGCCGGGGAGCAATTAACGCCAGTCTGGACATGTTTCGTCGAAGGTCTCGCTTCGCCTAGATGTCGGCCAGCAACGCCTTCGCCGCATCGCAGTCCGCCGCGATCTGCGCCATCAGTGCGTCCATCCCGTCATATTTCGCCTCGGGGCGGATGAAGGCGTGGAAGGCGACGTCGATTTCCTGTCCGTAGAGATCTTCGGCGAAATCGAAGAAATGCGGTTCGAGCAATTCCTTCGGGGGATCGAAGCTGGGGCGGATGCCGAGGTTCGCGGCGCCCTTCAGGATGCGGCCGTCGGGGAGGCGGCCGGTGACCGCGTAGATGCCATAGCGCGGGCGAAGATAATTGCCCATGTCGAGGTTCGCAGTCGGGAAGCCGAGCAGGCGGCCGTTCTTGTCGCCATGCTGCACCACATTGCGCACGGTGAAGGGGCGGGTGAGGAGGCGCGTCGCGGTGGCGCAGTCGCCCGACCGGAGCGCATCGCGGATACGGCTCGACGAGACGACCTCCTCGCTATCGTCGACGGGGGCGACCATCTCGGTGAAGAAGCCGAGGCGGCGCGCATGGTCGGCGAGCGTCACGACATCGCCGCCGCGGCCCCTGCCGAAGGTGAAATCGGCGCCGGTGACGACGCCGGCCGCGCCGTAGCGACCCAGCAGGAGCTCGGTGATGAAATCCTCGGCGGTGGTCGCCGCGAGCGTCGCGTCGAAGGGGAGGACGAGCATCGCATCGGCGCCCGCCGCGCCGAACAGTTCGAGCCGCTGTGCGAGCGTGGTCAGGCGGAAGGGCGGGACGTCGGGCTTGAAAAAGCGCACCGGATGCGGGTCAAAGGTCGCGACGATCGCGGGGCGGCCCTCGTCCTTGGCATGGCGCACCGCGCGGCCGACGACGGCCTGATGCCCGGCGTGGAAACCGTCGAAATTGCCGAGCGCGATGACGCCGCCGCGCAAAGCGCCCTCGATACGGTCATGGCCGTCGAGGCGGATCATGACGCCGCCTTCATCGGGACGATACCAGCGCGCAGGACGCGGATTGCATTGCCGCCCATCGCGGCGCGGATCTCGTCGTCGGTGAAGCCCGCGTCGATCAGCGCCTGCGTCACCTGCACCAGCTTGGACGTGTCGAAGCGGACCGTGGTGCCGCCGTCATAGTCGCTGCCGAGCGCGACATGGTCGATGCCGACGAGGTCGCGGACATGCTTCATCGCCTTTGCGATGCTGGCGGGCGAGGTGTCGCAGATCGCGGCGTCCCAATAGCCGATGCCTATGAGGCCGCCGGTCGCTGAGACGCCCCTGATCTGGTCGTCGTCGAGGTTGCGGTTGACCTTGCACGTCGCCTGTACCCCGCCGTGGCTCGAGACGACCGGGCGGCGTGCGATCTTGAGAATGTCTGCGACGCAGGCGCGGCTGCAATGCGCGATATCGACGATCATGCCGAGCTCTTCCATCCGCGGCACGACCTTGCGGCCGAGCGGAGTCAGGCCGTATTTCCTGAGGCCGTGCATCGAGCCCGCGATGTCGTTGTCGAAGAAATGCGCGAGCCCCGCCATGCGGAAGCCGGCCGCGTGCAGCCGGTCGAGGTTGCGGATGTCGCCTTCGAGATCCTGCAGCCCCTCGATGCTGAGCATCGCGCCCACCGGAGGCGTCTTGGCGGCGCGTGCGGCGAGCAGCGCGTCGATGTCGGCGGGCGCGGCGACGGCGATGAGCTTGCCATCGGCCTTCGCGACCGCGCGGTTCAGCTTCTCGGCATGCCAGAGCGAGCGTTCGAGGAGCGACGTCCATGTCCGCACCGGCTGGAGCTGGGCGATAGCGAGCGCGGTGATATTGTCGGTATCGCCGCCGTTCGCGTCGTAATTCTGGCCCTTCGGCGTCTTGGTGACGCTCGAAAACACCTGCAGCGCGACATTGCCGTCTTCGAGCCGCGGCAGGTCGACATGGCCGCGGCCGGCGCGGGTCAGCAGGCTGCGCTGCCACAGCAGCGTGTCGCTGTGCAGGTCGACGATGGTCAGCGTCTTGTGCAGCGCCCTTGCATGGTCGGAGACCGCGGCGAGCGGCTTGCCGTCGATCTTGTTGAGGCTGCGCTCGGTCATGCCGGGCGCGAGGCCGAAAAAGGCCCCCGCGGCGACGATCAGCACGATCGCGAGGCCGAGGAGCCAACGCTTCATCCGCGCTTCCGGGCGAGGGTGACGAAAGCGAAGGCCGGGCGGCCGTCGGCGGCGGGATGGTCCTCGCGCGCGATTTCGCGCCACTCGGCCGGGTCGGGCGCCGCGATCGACGCGTCGCCGGCGGGCGAGAGCGCGACTTCGGTGAGTTCGATACGGTCGGCGAGCGGCAGGAAGAGCTGGTAGATTTCGGCGCCGCCAATCACCATTACATGCGGCGCATTGGCCAGTTTCAGCGCCTCTTCGACGGTGGCGACGGGCTCGGCGCCCTCTTCCTGCCAGTCGCGATCGCGGGTGAGGACGATGTGGCGGCGGCCCTCGAGGATCGCGGGAAGGCTGTCGAAGGTCTTGCGCCCCATGATCATCGGACGCCCCATCGTGAGCTGCTTGAAGCGGCGGAGATCGGCGGGCAGGTGCCAGGGCATCTTGCCGTCGGCGCCGATGACACCGTTGGCGGCGCGCGCGAGGATCAGCGTTATTTCGGGGCGGTTCATGCGGGAGGTGCTCCGGGCGCTGCACCCGCCCATGTGGCGTGGCCGAGTTTGCGGCCATCGCGGACTTCGGTCTTGCTGTAATGGTGGACGTGGCAATTCTCGTCGGCGAGCAGCGCGGGGATCGCGGCGATGTCGGCGCCGATCAGGTTGCGCATGACGACGGGAAGCTGGCGCGTTGCGGTGCTGCCGAGCGGCAGGCCGGCGATCGCGCGGATATGATTGTCGAACTGGCTCGCGACCGCGCCCTCGATCGTCCAGTGGCCGCTGTTGTGGACGCGCGGCGCCATTTCGTTGAATACCGGCCCGGCGTCGGTCGCGAAGAATTCGCCGGTGAGGACACCGACATAGTCGAGCGCGGCGGCGATCTCGGCCATCATCGCGCGCGCTTCGGCCTGTTGGGCTGCGACGATCGGCGGCGCTGGCAGGCTGGCGGTCGCGAGGATGCCGCCTTCGTGAACATTGACGGTTGAATCCCAATAGCGGACTTCGCCGTCGAGGCCGCGGACGAGAATCACCGAAAATTCATGCTCGAACGCGACGAAGCCTTCGAGGATCGCGGCGTGGCGGCCGATCGTCTCCCATGCCGTGTCGGCGTCGGCGGCTGTCCCGAGCCGCGCCTGCCCCTTGCCGTCATAGCCCATGCGCACGGTCTTGAGGATCGCGGGTGCGCCGATTTCGCCAAGCGACGCATCGAGCGTGGCGCGGTCGGGGACCGATGCGAAAGGCGCGGTGCGGCCGCCGAGCCCGGCGACGAAAGTCTTCTCGGCAAGACGATCCTGCGCGATCTCGAGCGCCTTCGCGCCCGGATGCACCGCGACATGGCCCGAGAGGAAGCGGACGGTGTCGACGGGGACATTCTCGAACTCGAAGGTGACGATGTCGCAGGCGGCAGCGAAAGCGGCGAGGCGCGGTTCGTCGTCCCATGCCGCCTGACTGTGGTGCGCGGTCACTTCGGCGGCGACACTTTCGGCGTCGGGGGCGTAGATATGCACCTTGTAGCCGAGCTGCGCCGCCGCGACCGCGAGCATGCGTCCGAGCTGGCCGCCGCCCAAGATGCCGATCGTCGAACCGGGTGGCAGCAAGGGCTCAGCCCTCGCGCACGGGCGTCGGGGCGACGCTGTCGGTCTGCTTTACGCGCCAGTCTTCAAGTTTTTGTGCCAGTTCGGAGCATTCGTTGGCGAGCAGCGATACCGCGAACAGGCCTGCGTTGGTCGCGCCCGCCTTGCCGATCGCAAAGGTCGCGACGGGGATGCCGCCGGGCATCTGGACGATCGAATAGAGGCTGTCGACACCGCTAAGCGCGGCCGACTGGACGGGCACGCCGAGCACCGGGACGCGGGTCATCGAGGCGACCATGCCGGGCAGGTGCGCGGCGCCCCCGGCGCCCGCGATGATCGCCTTCAAACCGCGCGCGGCTGCGCTTTTGGCATAGTCGACGAGGCGGTCGGGGGTGCGGTGCGCCGAGACGATCCGCACCTCGTGCGCGATGCCGAATTCCTCCAGCATCTGAACCGCGTGCGCCATCGTCGGCCAGTCCGACTGGCTCCCCATGATCACCCCTACCTGCGGCGTCCCGTCGCTCACAAGAGCCCTCCGAATCCCCATCCTGCTATCCCCCTAGAGTCTGTCCGCCGCGCTGGCAACGCCATCCAAATGCCATGGGCGGCGTTTACCGATTGGTATCCACTCGGCGGCTAGGGTCTCCGTCGCATATCGTGTCGGCATCGTGCCGGCGGACCAGAGGGTATGCGTCGGGGATAGGGAATGGATATCGCAGGGGGGGCACGGATAGCGGTCGACCGGACCGGCTTCGCATCCGTTGACTCCATCGAGGACCAGCTGCGCGAATTGCGCAGGGAACGCGACGCGTTGCGCCGGGAGAACCGCATCCTGAAGATTGCGGTCGCCGAGCTCGAACGCGTGTCGGAACGCGACACGCTGACCCCGCTGTTCAATCGCCGCTATTTCCTGACCGCGATCCACCAGCGCCTCGCGCGCTTCGAACGTCACGCCGAAAGCGCGGCGGTGGTGTTCATCGACGTCAACCAGCTCAAATATATCAACGACAGTTTCGGCCATGCGGCAGGCGACTTTGCGCTGCTCCAGATCGCGACGCGGCTCGATGAATCGATCCGCGCGACCGACGTCGCGGCGCGTATCGGCGGCGACGAATTCGGCCTGATCCTCGACCAGTCGACCGAAGAGGGCGCGCGCGTGCAGGTCAATCGCCTGCGCCACGTGCTGAGCGCCGAGCCGGCGATCTATGACGGGCACGCGATCCAGCTGTCGGCCTGTTTCGGGGTCGCGATGCTGGAGGCGGGGGCGACCGAGTCCGAGATTCTCGCCGCCGCCGACCGCGACATGTACCGCAGCAAACAGTCGCAGGACGCCGATTCTCCGGTACGCCACCGCTAGGGTCCTGACCCTAACCACCGATTAACCATTGGGGCGCATGCTGCTCCCTGGGGAACCAGGGGGCGGACGATGGCTATCCAGACCGACCATTATCAGGAAATCCAGGACCGTATCGGCGGACAGATCGGAGCGCTTGCCGAGGCGCTGCCGCATTGCGCGCTCGCGCAGATCGTGCAGGGGGTCGACGATATTCGCTGCCTCGCGCGCGACAATGGCTTTGCTGCCGTCGAGATGCTGGCGAGCCGGCTGGAATCGGCGGTCGCGGGCGGCGGCTATCGCGCCGCGATCCTGACCTATCTCGACGCGATGAGCGACGCGGTGCTGGCGCCGCGCGGGCCGCTGCCCGTCGCTGCGCAGGAAGCCTGGCTCGCGTCGGTGGCGATGCGGCTCGGGCATTGACGCGCCGCGCCTGACGGCGCAGGCGGTTTGTCATGGATGCGATCATGCTCGCCCTCGTCGCCGTGGCGCTCGCCAATGCCGACGGGCGGACGGGACTCCTCCTTTCGGACCTGCTCGCCGCGCGGAAAGACCGGCGGCGCGTCGTCGCCATCGCTTTTGGCGCGTTCATCGCCAATGCGCTGATCGCCGCGATCGCGGGCGCGGCGCTGAACCGGATGGTCGGGCAGGGGATCGTTTCGCTGCTGATCGCCTTTGCAACGCTGAGCGCGGCGGCCGCGCTGCTGTGGCGCGGGCGGCTCGGCCCGCCGGCGGAGGAGATGTCCGATGCGGCGCCCGCGGTGCTCGCGGTGCGGATGCTCGCGCTGCAATTCGGCAATCGCAGCCATTTCCTGATCGGCGCGCTCGCCGCGACGAGCGGCGCGGGGCTTTGGGCAGCCGCGGGCGGGCTGGTCGGGTGGATATTGGCGTTGCTCCCTTTCCTCGCCTTCGGACCGGCGCTCGCGGCGCAGCGGTCGGTACAAGTCCTGCGCTATGCCGGCGCGGCGATCCTGGTCCTGTGGGGCGTTCGCGCAGGAATGGCCGCTTTCGGCTTATAGCAGAGCCTCGTTTATGACCGTTGGTTTCATCGGTTTATTCGATGAAAGCCACCAAAAGGTTCAATGGGAAAATTCCTGTTCGCGGCCCTACATGGTAGGGGTCAACGAAAGGATCATCCCATGCCCGACAATCACAATCAGCCCGCCGTCGCCGATGCGCTCAACGCGCTGCTCGCCGACAGCTTCGCGCTCTATCTCAAGACCAAAAATTATCACTGGCACGTTCAGGGGCCGCACTTCCGCGAACTGCACCTGTTGTTCGACGAACAGGCGACGCAGATCCTTGGCATCACCGACCTGATCGCCGAACGCGTTCGCAAGAATGGCGCGGCGACGCTGCGCTCGATCGGCGACGTGTCGCGCCGCCAGTCGATCAAGGACGACGATGCCACGTCGGTGACCGCCGATGCGATGGTCAGGACGCTGGCCGAGGACAACCGGACGCTGCTTGCCCAGCTCAAGGACGTGAAGGCGGCGGCCGAGGCCGAGGGCGATATCGCGACGAGCGGACTGGTCGATGCCTGGGCCGACGAGACGCAGCAGCGGATCTGGTTCCTCGAGGCCACGGCGGGCTATTGAGGTCGGCGATGGTCGTTCGCGATCGGGTGGAGGCGGCCCGCTTCACATGACAATTCGCGACCCCGGATCGGTCTAGGCCACCTCCCAATAAGGCGGGTCGCCGAACGCGTCTTTCAGATGATCGCGCAGCGCGCGCAGCTTTGCCGACGGGTCGCGGCCCTGCGAATGCGCCATGTAGATCCATTCCTCGTCGGGGGGGATGGCGAGCGGGATGGCGACGAGCGTGCCTGCCTTGATCGCCGGGCCGGCGATGAAGGCGGGGAGCATCGCGATGCCGAGGCCCGCCGCCACCGCGTCGCGGATCATGTCGCCGTTGTTGACGCCGAGCGCCTGTCTGGCCTGGATCGCAATCGGGCCGTCGGCGGTGCGAAAGTGCCAGTCGGCGACGCCGCGATTGGTGTAGAAGATGCCGCGGTGGTCGCCGAGATCTTCGAGGCTCTGCGGCGTGCCATGCTCCGCCAGATACGCCGCGGACGCGGTGAGGATACGGCGGCTTTTGGCGAGTTTCCAGACGATGAGGCGCGTGTCGTCGATCACCCCCTGGCGGATGATCGCGTCGTGGCCGCTCGACGCGACGTCGATGCGGCGGTCGTCGAGGTCGAGCGTGAGCTGGATTTCGGGATGGGCTTTGAGGAACGGATAGAGCGCGGGGCCGAGGTGCATATGGCCGAAGGTGACCGGCGCGGCGATGCGCAGCGGGCCCGCGAGCGTGCCGCGGCGTTCGGCGATGGCGGCGGCGGCTTCGGTGACGTCGCGGACGATGCGCTGCGCGCGCGGAAGGAAGGCGGTGCCGTCCTCGGTCAGGCTCAGCTTGCGGGTGGTGCGATGGAGCAACGCGCTGCCAAGCGAGCGTTCGAGTTCGGCGAGGCGTTCGCTCACCACCGATTTCGACAGGCGAAGCTGGCGCGCGGCGCCGCTGATCGAGCCATGCTCGACCGTTGCGACGAAGGCGGCGATTCCCTCGATGCGGATCATGGTCGAGATATGGGCCCCGGCTTTCGCCGGGGATCAGCTTTTCGCCGCGGAAGGCGCATTTCGTCCATTGTTCGGTAATTCCGAATTATAGAACCAAGAGCTGCTGTCTATTCCGAACGACGTGCAAAGTCCACTTACTCCGCATCGACCACGGGCATCGGGCCCGCCGCCGAACAGGAGAAAAGTCATGAACCGTTTGCAGAACAAGGTCGCGATCGTCACCGGCGCCAGCTCGGGGATCGGCCGCGAGACCGCGAAACTTTTTGCCGCCGAGGGCGCCAGCGTCGTCGTCGGCGCGCGCCGTCAGGCCGAACTCGACAGCCTCGTCGCCGAAATCACCGCCGCGGGCGGCAAGGCCGTGGCGGTTGCCGGCGACGTCCGCAGCGAAGCTTTCCACGCGGCGCTGGTCGCTGCGGCCGTGAAGAATTTCGGCCGGCTCGACATCGGGTTCAACAATGCCGGCGTCTTCGGCGAAGCCGGCCCGAGCACCGAGGTATCGGAAGCGGGTTTCAACGACGCGCTGCAGGTCAACCTCACCGGCTCCTTCCTCGCCGCGAAGCATCAGATCGCCGAGATGGTCAAGCATGGCGGCGGGTCGGTGATCTTCACCTCGACCTTCGTCGGCTACAGCTTTTCCTTCCCCGGCAGCGCGGCCTATTCGGCGAGCAAGGCCGGGCTGATCGGGCTGACGCAGGCGCTGGCAGCCGAATATGGCCCGCAGAATGTCCGCGTCAATTCGGTGCTCCCCGGCGGGGTCGCGACCGACATGTTCGAGGCGGTCAACGACAGCCCCGAAAAGCAGGATTTCGTGACCAACCTGCACGCCGTGAAGCGTGTCGGCCAGCCGAACGAGATCGCGAAGGCCGTGCTCTTCCTTGCCTCCGACGATGCGAGCTTCGTCACCGGCACCGCATCGCTGGTCGACGGCGGGGCATCGATCACGCGCAGCTGATCGATCGCCCGGCGAGCCGAGAGGGCGGGGCCTGCGGGCCCCGCCCTTTTGTCTTTGGGATCGGACGGGTTTGGGACTTCCCCCGCCCCGCGACTTTGCCTATCGCGACCCGGCAATGTCCGCCGCCGCTCTCCTCCCGCTGCTCAAATCCACCTTCGGTTTCGACGCCTTCCGTGGGCGTCAGGCCGAGGTCGTTGATCGCGTGATGGCGGGCGAGCGGACGCTGGCGGTGATGCCGACGGGTGCGGGCAAGTCGCTGACCTATCAGCTTCCCGCAGTCGCGCTCGACGGCTGCGTCGTCGTCGTGTCGCCGCTGATCGCGCTGATGCACGACCAGCTGCGCGGCGCGCGCGCGGCGGGGATTCGCGCGGCGAGCCTGACGAGCGTCGATGCCGATTTCGCTGACACGCGGCAGGCGTATCGCGACGGCGCGCTCGACCTGCTCTATATCGCGCCCGAGCGCGCGACGGGTGAGGGGTTCCGGTCGCTGATGGAGGCGCGCCGTCCGGCGCTGTTCGCGATCGACGAGGCGCATTGCGTCAGCGAATGGGGGCATGATTTCCGGCCCGATTACCGCTTGCTGCGGCCGCTGCTCGACGCCTTTCCCGACGTGCCGCGGCTCGCGCTGACCGCGACCGCCGACAAGCACACGCGCGAGGATATTCTCGTCCAGCTCGGCATTCCGAGCGACGGGCTGGTGCTCGCGGGGTTCGACCGGCCGAATATCCGCTACCGCGTGACGCCGCGCATCAGCCCCGCGAAGCAGCTCACCGATTTCATCGCCGCCAATCCGGGGCCGGGGATCGTCTATTGCCCGACGCGCGACGGGGCCGAGAGAATGGCGGCGAAGCTCGCCGCCGCGACGGGACGCAGCGTGGCGGCCTATCATGCCGGGCTCGACCCCGAAACGCGGGCGCGGGTGCAGCATGATTTCGTCGCGTCGGAGGACGGCATCGTCACCGCGACGGTCGCCTTCGGGATGGGCATCGACAAGCCCGATGTGCGCTTCGTCGCGCATGCCGGGCTGCCGAAATCGATCGAAAGCTATTATCAGGAAACCGGCCGCGCGGGCCGCGACGGCGACCCCGCCGAGGCGCTGATGCTGTGGGGCGCCGAGGATTTCGCACGTGCGCGGATGCGGCTGTCCGAACTGCCCGACGCCCGGATCGCGGGCGAACGCGCGAGGCTCAACGCGCTCGCCGCGCTGGTCGAGACGGTCGAGTGCCGCCGTGCGCTGCTGCTGCGGCATTTCGGCGAGAATCCGCCCGAACGCTGCGGCAATTGCGATACCTGCCTCGACCCGCCGAGCCAGGTTGATGCGACGGTGCTGGCGCAGAAATTGCTGAGCGCGGTCTATCGCACCGGGCAAAGCTATGGCGCGGGGCATGTCGAGGCGGTGCTGACGGGCCGCGCCGACGAGCGCGTTGCGAGCCGGGGGCACGACAAGCTCTCGGTCTTCGGGATCGTCGCGGGCGAGGAGGCGCGATTGATCAAGCCGCTGGTCCGCACGCTCGTCGCGCGCGAGGCGCTCGAGACGACCGAGCATGGCGGGCTGATGTTCGGTCCCGCCGGGCGCGCGGTGATGAAGGGCGAGGTGCCGGTGCTGATCGCCGAGCCGCCGGCACGGCGCCTCACCCGGGCGTCGCGCGGCGAGCGCGCGGCGGCGAACCCTGTCGGCGATCCGCTGTTCGACGCGCTCCGCGCGACGCGGCGCGAGCTGGCGATCGAGGCAGGGGTGCCGCCCTATGTGATCTTCCACGACGCGGTGCTGCGCGCGATGGCGAGCGAGCGCCCGGCGACACGGAGCGCACTTGGCGGCATTCCGGGGGTCGGCACGAAAAAGCTCGAGGCGTGGGGCGATGCTTTCCTGTCGGTGATCCGCCAGTTTTGAGCTAGCACCGCGCGCATGGGGGCGCTCGATACAATCGACCCGATGATTCGCGGCGGTGCAACCGCGCTTTTCCTGCTGTGGATCGCGATCCTGTGGCGCGACCATCGTGCCGTACCTGCGGCGCGGGTGGCGATCGCGATGAACGGGACCATCATCGCCTACCTGCTGGCGCGTGTCCTGCATCCTGGCGGCGCGACGCTTTTCCCCTATGTGATCGCCGATGCGCTGTCGGTGATGGTGCCCGCGCTGTTCTGGCTCTTCGCGCGGCTGTGGTTCGACGACCGGCGACGGATCGGCTGGCGAAGCTGGGCGCTCGTCTCGGCGTTCGGTGCGCTGCCGCTGATCCAGGTCGTGCTGATCGCCGCGACGGGCGATTTCAGCCCGGCGATCTGGATCCTCGTGCGCATCGGCATGTTCGCCTTTGCGATCGCGGGGATGTGGATTGCGTGGCGTGGGCGCGCGAACGACCTAATCGAGGCGCGGCGCAGCTTCCGCCTCGGTGTCGTCGGCGCGATCGGCGGCTTCGTGATCTGGGTCAGCTTCCTCGAGATGTTTCACTATCGCGATATGAGCCACGATATGGCGCGGACGTTGACGCTTGCCGCGATCCTCGTCGTGACCTTCATCGTTTCGATCGGCCTCTATCGCTTCCGCTCGGCCGAGCTGTTCGCGGTGCCCGACGCCGCGCCGACTCCGGCCGCGCGGCCCGCCGAGCCTTCGGCGCTCGCGCAGCGGCTTCGCGTCGTGATGGCCGAGGAGCGCGCCTATCGCGCCGAAGGGTTCAGCATCGCAGCGCTCGCGGCGCGGCTCGGCGAGCCCGAATATCGCGTGCGGCGCGCGATCAACGGCGAGATGGGGCATCGCAACTTCACGGCCTTTCTCAACGGCTTTCGCCTCGACGAAGTGCGCTCGGCGCTCGCCGATCCGGCGCAGCGCGAGGTGCCGATCCTGACGATCGCGCTCGACGCGGGCTTTGGTTCGCTCGGCCCGTTCAACCGCGCCTTTCGCGACGCCGAGGGGATGACGCCGAGCGAGTACAGGTCTGTGCACCTAGCCGATTCCGGAATCGGCTAGCCGATTTTCGACTGTGCGCGGCTGGCGCAGCGCAGAACTGCTTCATGCCGGTCATCCACCGAAAAGGACGACGCCATGATCGCATCCATTCCTCCCCTCGCCATATTGCTCGAAAAGGGCCCGGCGATGTTCGCTTTCGATTTCGGCCGCTACCTTGTCGCCGCGAGCGTCACCAGCGCCATCGTCTGGGGGCTGCGCCGGTCGAGCATCGCCGCGCGCAAGATCCAGGCGCGCGAGGCGAGTGCCGCCGACAAGCGCCGCGAGTTCTTGCAATCGCTGCAGACGGTCGGCGTCTATCTGTTCGTCGCGCTGTTCATCGTCTGGGGCGTCGATGCAGGGGTGCTGCACCGTTTCGAGGGGAGTTACGGCATCTGGGGCGACATGGCGCTGCTCGCGGCGATCGTCGTTGCGCACGACGCCTATTTCTATTGGGTCCACCGCGCGATGCACCATCCCAGACTGTTCAAACATTTCCACCGCGCGCACCATCGCTCGATCACCCCGACGCCCTGGGCCGCCTACAGCTTCGCCATCCCCGAGGCGTTCGTGATGATCCTGTTCGTGCCGATCTGGCTCTTTTTCGTAGCGACGCCGGTGTGGGTCATGTTCCTGTGGATCAACTTCCAGATCATCCGCAACGCGATGGGGCATGCGGGTTTCGAGCTGCACCCGCGCTGGTGGCTGTCGACGCCGGCGACGCGCTGGATCAACACGACCACGCACCACGATCTGCATCACAGCGGCGGCTTCAACACCAATTACGGCCTCTATTTCACCTGGTGGGACAAATGGATGGGGACCGAGCATCCCAGATATGCCGAGCGGTTCCACGAGGTCGTCTCGCGCGAACCCGTCGGCGCCGGACATCTTCAGGCGTCCGAGGGCGAAATCACCGAAACGATGTCGCTGCGCAGCGTCCAGCCGAGCCGTTCGTAGAGCGCCTTGCCGTCGGCGGTAGCGACCAGCAGGCACTCGTTGGCACCGCGTTGGATGGCGCAGCGAGTGAGTTCGGCCATGATCGCCGAGCCGAGTCCGCGCCGGCCGAACCGGGGTTCGGTGACGATCTGGTCATAGACGGCGGTGGCGCCATGGATACCGAGAACGCCGTGCGCGGCGAGGGATCCGTCGCTATGCCGGGCGGTAGCCTCGAAACGGTCGGCGCTTTCTTCGACCTCGATCATGAAATCGGGCGTGGGCCGTGCTGTCGGCACGTCGGCGCCGGTCACCATCAGCCACATCGGATCGCGCGCGTGCCAGTGCCGCGGAACGTGAGGGAGAATCGCATCGCGTGGTGCCGCGATATCGACATAGGTATGCGGCGCATCGACCGCGGCGAAGGCTGCGGCCGCGGTTTCGCCCGACGCGTTCCCGAGAATGAAACGGCCAAGCTGGTCCGGCTTGCCGGCCTCGAACCACAGGGCCGGGGGATTGGTCGCCTCAACCGGCTCTGCATATCCGCGCGCCGAGCAATAGCCGAAGGCCCATTTGAAATGATCGTCCATGGCGTCGAGCATAAGCGATGCGCGAGGCAAGAAAAGTGACAACGCGCCTTCGCGCTTGTCAGCAAGCGGGCGGCGGGAGTAGATCGCAGCGATGAGCGATTTCAGACCCCTGTCCGCCGGCTTCAGTGTCGCCCCGCAAATCTCGATCGAGGATGTTGCCGAGGCCAAGGCGCAGGGCTTTGCGATGATCGTCAACAACCGTCCCGACGGCGAGGAGCCTTCGGCGCCGCAAGGGGGCGATATCGCCCACGCCGCTGCGGCCGAGGGTATCGCCTATGCCGCGATCCCGATCGGCCATTCGGGGTTCAGCCATGCGCAGATCGATGCGCTCGACAAGCTGCTGGCCGACGCGACGGGGCCGATCCTGGCCTATTGTCGGTCGGGCACGCGCTCGACGCATCTGTGGGCCTTGACGCAGGCGCGCGGCGGCGCGGAAGTTGGCGCGATCGTCGATGCGGCCGCGAAGGCGGGCTATGACCTCACCGGGCTGCGGCCGATGCTGGACGCGTTGGCAGGCGAAAAATGACGGCGACCGATCTGATCCAGACCGGCGCCTCGCTGGTCGCGGTGCTGTTTATCGCCTGGCTGGTCGGGCGGATGGGGCTGGGCGCCGACCCGCGGATCGAGGACGCGGCGCATGCGATCCGCCTCGCCGAAGAGGCCGAGGCGGGGTTTGGCGGCACCGAGGTCGCGCGCGACCGCGCGGGTTTCGCGGCGATCGTGCGCAACGCCGAAGGGCGGATGATGCTGGTGCGCGCGCACGGCAATCATTTCGCGGCGCGCCCGGTCGACGCGGCGACGGTCGGACGGCTCGACAAGGATTTCCTGACGCTGACGATGCCGGAGAAGACCTTCGGCGCCGTGACGTTGCAATTGGGCAAGGACGCGGGGATGTGGGCGAGCCGGATGCGCGAGTTGAGGCATGGATAAGCTGCCCGATCCGGTCACCTACGCGATCCCGGCCTTCATCCTGCTGCTGATCGCCGAGATGGTCGTCGCGCTGCGTCGCGACCGCAGCCGGTACGAGGCGCGCGACACGCTGACCTCGCTGCTGCTCGGCACCGGGAGCCAGGTCGCGAGCGCGCTCGTCGGCGGGATGGTCGTCGCGATGGCGGTGTGGCTGCACCAGTACCGCCTGTTCGACATCGGGATCGACTTCAAGACATGGTGGTGGGCGTGGATCCTCTGCTTCTTCCTCGACGATCTCGCTTATTATGTCTTCCATCGCAGCGCGCACCGCGTGCGCTGGTTCTGGGCGAGCCACGTCATCCATCACAGCTCGCAGCACTATAACCTGTCGACCGCGCTGCGGCAGACCTGGACGGGTTTCCTCAGCCTGGGGTTCCTGTTCCGCCTGCCACTGTTCCTGATCGGCTTTCCGCCCGCGATGGTGTTCTTCTGCGCGGGCCTGAACCTCATCTATCAATTCTGGATCCATACCGAGGCGATCGGCCGGATGCCGAAATGGTTCGAGGCGGTGATGAACACGCCGTCGCACCACCGTGTCCATCATGGCGTGAACCCGCGCTATCTGGATGCCAATTATGCGGGTGTCTTCATCATCTGGGACCGGATGTTCGGCAGCTTCGTCGCCGAGCGTGACGACGAGCCGGTGCGCTATGGCATCGTCAAGCAGCTCGGCAGCTTCAACATCCTGTGGGCGGCGGTGCATGAATGGGTCGGGATCGCGAAGGATGTCTGGCGCGCGCCGTGGCGGCACAAGCTCTCCTATATGTGGCGCGAGCCCGGCTGGAGCCACGATGGCAGCCGCGCGACGAGCGCGATGATCAAGGAACGCTGGGCCGCGGGGCGGCCGGTGGAGGAAGCTGCGGAGTGACGAAGGAGCGCTGGCCATATTGGGATGTGCTGGTGTTCGCGGCAGGCGCCGTGCCGCTTGTTCTAGCGATATTTGTCGGTGCTTTCGGCACGCGCGGCGAAGCGTTCTTCATGTTCGCCGGCTCGGTAGGAACGCTGGTGTGGTTGACCGCCTGGGTCTGCGTGCCGCTGGTCCTTGCGGGCACGGTGATGGGTTGGCGTACGGGAAATCGCTTGTTGATCGTCGCGGGCATCGTGTTCCTTGCGACAAGTATGGCGCCTGTGCTTCTTTTGGTTGCGGTCTGTACATTCGGCAGCTGCATCTGAAGCCGTTGCATCTCGCAGCTTGCTTCGCTCGCTAATGACATTCATGTAAGCATCCGGGTGACCGCTGCAGGCGGCACGAGGGAGAGTCGATAGCATGGATCAGTTCGACATCATCGTCATCGGCGGCGGCAGCGCGGGGAGTGCGGCGGCGGGGCGGCTCGCCGAGGATGGCACCCGCACGGTCTGTCTGGTCGAGGCGGGCGGGCGCAACGACACGGTGCGGGTCAAGACGCCGGGCTTCATGCCCTTCATCCCCGACGCGTCGAACTATCGGTATGAGACGGTCCCGCAGCCGGGGCTGAACGGACGCACCGGATACCAGCCGCGCGGGCGCGGGCTCGGCGGGTCGAGCGCGATCAACGCGATGGTCTATATCCGCGGCCATGCCTTCGATTACGACCAGTGGGCGTCGCTCGGCGCGACGGGGTGGAGCTATGCCGATGTGCTCCCTTACTTCAAACGCGCCGAGGGCAATGAGCGCGGCGCCGACGACTTCCACGGCGCCGACGGCCCGCTCAACGTCATGGACCAGCGCTGGCCCAATGTGACGAGCAAGCGCTTCGTCGAGAGCGCGGCGGCGCTGCAACTGCCGCGTACGGCCGATTTCAACGGCGCTAACCAAGAGGGGTTCGGCCTCTATCAGGTGACGCAGAAGGCGGGCGAGCGCTGGTCGGCGGCGCGCGCCTATGTCGAGCCGCTGCGCGAGAAGGCCAATTTTGCGGTGCGCACCGGGGCGCTGGTCGAGAAGATCGTCGTCGAGGACGGCCGCGCGACCGGCGTGGTGATCCGGCGCGGATCGAAGCGCGAGACGCTGTGCGCGCGGGGCGGGGTGATCCTGTCGGCGGGGGCGTTCAACAGCCCGCAAATCCTGATGCTGTCGGGGATCGGCCCCGCGGCGCATCTCAAGGACAAGGGGATCGACGTGGTAGCCGACCGCGCGGCGGTGGGCGCCGACCTGCAGGACCATATCGACTATGTGTCGAGCTGGGAAACGCGCTCGACCGATCCGCTCGGCGACAGTCTCGGCGGGACATGGCGGATGGTGAAAGCGATCTTCGAGCATCGCACGAAGCGTACCGGGATCATGACGACGTGCTTTGCCGAGGCGGGCGGCTTCTGGAAGTCGCGGCCCGACCTGCCCGCGCCCGACATCCAGTATCATTTCGTGCCCGCGATGCTCGAGGATCACGGGCGGACGAAGGTGAAGGGTCACGGCTTTTCGGTCCATGCCTGCGTGCTGCGTCCCGAGAGCCGCGGGTCGGTGACGCTTGCGTCGGCCGATGCGGCGGCGGCGCCGGTGATCGATCCGGGCTTCCTGACCGACGAACGCGATGTCGCGACCTTGAGGGCAGGGGTGCGGATGATGCACCGTGTCGTCGCGGCGCCGCCGCTCGGCGACTATGCGGGGATCGACCGGCATCCGGTCAATATCGATGACGATGCCGCGCTCGACGCGCTGATCCGCAGCCGCGCCGACACCGTCTATCACCCCGTCGGGACGTGCCGGATGGGGAGCGACGCCGATGCGGTGGTCGATCCGACGCTGAAGCTGAACGGCATCGACGGGCTATGGGTCGCCGATGCGAGCGTCATGCCGCGGCTGGTTTCGGGGAACACCAATGCCCCGAGCATCATGATCGGCGAACGCGCGGCTGATTTCGTGAAGGCGGCGTTAGCGAACTGAAACCGATTAACTTTTTCAACGGATATTTGCGATAAATCAGCGGCCTGTGTTCTGGAGGGTCTCGATGTTATCCTTGTCCGTCTTACGTTGCGCTGCGGTTGCGACCGCCATCCTTGTGTCAGCCAGCGCTTGTGCATCGCGCGATGCCGCGAACGAGGAAGCCGTCGATCTGACGCCGGGCGAATATCATGTCACGTTGGCGGGCGGGGGTCTTGGCCAGCTCGCTGCCTTCGGCAAATCCGACGGCCCCGGGGGTGTTGACGATCGTATCTGCGTTTCCGGCGGCGACGCAGCCCATTTCCACGAAGCGCTCGTGCGCAAATATCTGTCCTTCGGCGACAATTGTTCGCTTGAACCGACTGAGCGCAAAGGCAATGCCGTCGGCGGTTCGCTGACCTGCGCCACCGATCAGCAGCGAATGCCGGGAAGCTCCTTCGTCGTCGACTACAATGGCGCGCTCTCGCCTGATGCCATCGAAATGAAGAGCAATATCAAGGTCGAGCTATCCGCATCCGGTTTGGCCAATATGGACCCGGGTGTCGCCGCGCAGATGAAGAACATGGAAGAGATGATCGAAAAGCTCGATATACGGCTGACTGCGAAACGGCTCGGCGATTGTAGCTGATAGCCGGCGCTCGCTGCCGAATTTCTAGCGACACGCGCTGGCAAGTATCTGGCCACGCCCCGTCAACTTATAACGGCTCGCCGGCGGGCGCAGGTCCAAGACCTCGCGCGTCACCAGCCCATGCCTGCCGAGCGCGGTCAGTCCCTGCGACAGCGCGCGGGGGGTCGCGGGCGCGAGGAGGCGCGAGAGCGCGTTAAAGCGGTCGTGTCCCGCGCCGATCCCGGCGACGAGCGGCAGTCCCCAGCGCGTCGCGGCGCCCGGCGGCAGGCCGATCGCACCCTGCGCCCCGGCAATCGTTGCGGCGCGCGCGGCGGCCGCCTGACCCTGTTCGGTAAGGATATATTCGGGGCGGAGCGGATGGCCGTGACCGGGGTTGCGCTGCACCCAGCCGATCGCCGCTGCGGCGTCGAGGGTGCGCGTCAGGCTGTCGCGCGACAGACCGAGCCGCTGGATCAGCTCGACGAAGCGGGCGCCCTTGTGCGCCGCGAGGTCGGCGAGCAACGGGACCAGCCAGCGATGGCTGCCGAGCTGGGCGAGCAGGGGGTCGGGCTTGCTTGACCGCATTTACAACTAACTATACAAACCGGACTATAGAGGCAAGCGATATGGCCGGGGCGATTCTCCGGTCGGCGCGCGGCTTCGGCAAGGGAGGGAATGACATGGCGCTTCAGATCGGATCCGAGCTCACCTGTTCGATGGGCGTCACGAGCATCGACGCGTCGATCCTATGGTACGAGCGCGTCCTGCAGTGTAAGCTGCTCTACCGCGCCGACGCGATCGGCTGGTGCGAACTGGCGACGCCGATGACCGGGGTGAACATCGGGCTCAGCCAGATCGAAGCCGTGACGCAGGGCGGCGGCGCGACGAACGTGTTCGAGGTCGCGGATATCGAGGCGGCAAAGGCGCATCTCGATGGCGAAGGCGTCCGGCAGGACGGCGACATCCAGCATATTCCGGGCCTCGTGAAGCTGCTCACCTTTTACGACCCCGATGGCAATGCCTTCATGTTCTCGCAGTCGGAAATGGCGGCGTGATGTCGCTCTGGTGGGCCGCCGCGCTCATCGCCCCCGCCGTACCCGCTGAAGCGCCGTCGCTTGCCGCCTGGCACGGCCACTGGACGGGGGAGGGGCAGGCGTTCGGAAAGCCCGCGACGGCAACGCTCGACATTGCGCCGGACGGAGGCGGGGCGACGCGCCTTGCCTATCGCTTGAGCATCGCGGGTCCGCCGCCGCTGGGCTATTCCGCCGACGCAAATTATGCGGTCGACGCCAAGCGGCGAGTGCGCGGAAAATGGGCCGACAGCTATGGCCGGACCCGGCCCGTCGCGGGCGGAATTTCGGGTGCAACATGGTGGACGCAATGGGGCAGCGCCGATGTCGAGATCGGGCGCTCCACCTATGTTCTGGAAGAGGGCGGAATACTGACCGTCAGCGATTCGATTCTGCAGGAAGACGGGAGCTGGCGGCTATTCGCCATGCTGCGCTATCGCCGCACAAATGGCTGAAAATAGCGAGTTTGGAGCGCAGCAATTTGGTGCGCACAAAAAAAGAGGGCCGGAACTTTCGTCCCGGCCCAGCCTTTCAGGCTCTCCCCTCCTGAAACTGTTGACGCAATGAATGCCATATTAATGTCATGTTGGAAAGGCTAAAATTGCGGCACCCGCGCCTAAAAATTGTGCAGTCTTTTGTGCAGTTTCGGGAGCGGGTTTTCGCATGCGAAAGCCCGCTCCCTTTCCCGTTCAGAAGGTCTTGCGCGCGGTGATCCCGAAGGTCCGCGGCTGCCCGACGGTGTAGCCGAGGCGTGCCCGCCCGCCGCGTTCGCGATCGAACGAGAGCAGGGCGTTTTCGTCGAACACATTGTTGACGTACGCGATCAGCGACAGGCCATTGTCGAAATCGACCCCGGCGCTGAGGTTCACCAGCTGATAGTCGGGCAGCTGCAGATCGACCGTGGTCGATGCATTCGCCGGCGCGCCGCCGAAGGGCAGCCCATGGACGAAGGTGCGCGGGTTGTTTTCCTGGTCCGCCGGCTGCGTGTAGCGCGTACCGACATGCTGGAACGACGCCGCGACATAGGCCTTCGCCGTGTCGGAGACCGGGAATTCATAGCTGCCCGAGGCCGACAACTGGAACTTCGGCACCGATGGCAGGCGGTTGCCGTTGCGGATCCCGGTCGCGGTCGTCAGCGCGCCGGGCAGGGTGGTGTCGAATTCGGCTTCGATGATGCTGCCCGACAGGTTGAAATCGAGCCCTTCGGTCGGGTTCAGCCCCAGTTCGAATTCGAGGCCCATCGAATGCGCCTTCGGCACGTTGAACACGATGCGCGACGAGCAGCTGCCGGCGTCGAGCGTGACCTGCAGATTCTTGATGTCGTTGTAGAAGCCCGCGGCGTTGAAGGTGAAGCCGCGGCCGCCCGACTTCACGCCGAGTTCGTAGTTCCACAGGCTTTCGTCGTCATAGCTCTGGAAGCCACCGAACAGCGCCGCGTCGGCGGGCGAGCAGAGCGGCAGGTTGAGCGGGTCGTTGACGCCGCCCAGGCGGAAGCCCTTCGACGCCTGCGCGTTGACCGTCACATTGTCGGCGACGTCGTACGACAGCAGGAAGCGCGGGGTGAAGCCGTCCGACTTGGTGCTGTCGGTGCGGCGGTCGCCGTTGGCGAACAGGCCGCCCGAGGTGAAGCTGCGCGTTTCCTTGAAGTCGTAATAGCGGCCGCCCGCCGTCGCGGTCAGCGCTTCGGTGATGTCGTAGCTGACCTCGCCGAAGATCGCGAACTGCTTGATGTCATAGGGCAGGTCGGCGTTGTACGGCGAATTGGCCGGGAAGCCGTTCGCGACCGCCGCCGAGGTGCCGGCGCCGAGCGTCGCGTCGGTGAAGGCGTCGTAACCCGGGGTGGGCAGGCGCTGCATATAGACGCGGTCGATCTTCGAATAGAAGCCGCCGACCACCCACTGGAACGGGCTGTCATTGTCCGACGCCAGCCGGACTTCCTGCGTCCAGGTTTCGAGGTCGGTCGTATCGACGAGGTTCGACGGCAGCAGCACCGCGGCATCGGGGAAGCCGAGGTCGACCGACACCGATCCGGTCAGCGCGCTCGCGTCGCGGCTGACGAGGATGTCGCGGTTGATGTAGCTCGTCACCGAGGTCAGCTTCGCGCCGCCGAGGCCGACGTCGATCTTGAGGTCGGCGAGGAAGGTTTCGTCCTCGAACGCTTCGCGCAGCAACAGATATTGCTCGCGCTCGTCAAAGGTCACCTGCGGCCGGGTCGTGGTGAACTGATTGGCATAGAGATTGTAGATCTCCTGCCGGTTGAAGCCGTCGGCCTTGACCTTCTGATAGACGATGCGCGGGGTGATCGAGAAATTGTCGCTCGGCTCGAAGGTCAGCGCGAGACGGCCGCCATAGCGTTCGCCGCTGTTGATATCGTCACCGCCCGCCGGGCCGATCGCGTTGATGAAGCCGCCGTAGCGCGTGTAATAGCCGACCGCGCGGAGCGCCGCCTTGTCGCCGAGCGGCAGGTTGATCGCGCCCTTCAGGTGACCGCCGATATCGTCGCCGTCGACGAGGTTGATATTGCCCTCGACCGCGCCCTCGACCGTGCCGAGCTTCGGCTGGTTGGTGATGTAGCGGATCGTACCGCCCACCGAACCCGAACCGAAGAGCGTGCCCTGCGGACCGCGCAGCGTTTCGACGCGATTCAGGTCGAACAGGTCGAGGTCGGGGGTGAAGAGCGAGAGCGAGATCACGCTTTCGTCGAGATAGACGCCGACCTGCTCCTTGACGCCCGGTTGGTCGCGCACGACCTGCCCCGCCGAGACGCCGCGGACCGAAACCTGGCTCTGCCCCGGCCCGAGGTTCTGGACCGACAGACCAGCGACATTGCGCGACAGGTCTTCGAGTGTGACCGCGCCAGACTTCTGGATGTCTTCGGCGGTCTGCGCGTTGATCGAGAAGGGAATGTCCTGAATGCTCGTGTCGCGCTTGGTCGCGGTCACGATGATGTCGTTGCCATAGGTTTCGGCGGGTGTCTCTTGCGCCGCCGCATTGGTGGTGATGGCGAGCGCGAGCGTCGAAAGCCCCGCCAGCAGGGTCGTGCGAACCATGATGTCCTCCCAGTTGCTTTCCGCGGGGCTATGTTGCCCCGGCGTGTAACGATGCTGCGCTTTTGCGAAGAGCAAGGCAATGGGGGACGAATCGGGCCCGAAAAAATGGCCGGGGGCTGTTGCATCGCGGCCACGGTCAAAAAGGGCCGGGCAAAAAGAGGCCGGCCAGTGAACGGCCGGCCACAATCGAAAAAATGGCCGGGAACAAGTCCCGGCCAGTGGTTCGCAGGAGGAACCCGGGTAGGATCCCGCCGCCGATTGAAAGAGGAGAGAGAGCGGCGGCGGGTATCCTGTCTCGTTACATATTGTAGGCGCGCTCCCCGTGTTCGGCGAGGTCGAGCCCTTCCTGCTCGACGTCCTTCGACGGGCGCAGGCCGATGGTATATTTGAGCGCGAGGAACAGCACGACGCTGACCGTGCCGGTCCACAGCACGGTGGTGCCGACGGCCCAGATCTGCGTCATCACCTGACCCGCGAGATCGAACTCGCCGGCCTTGGCGACGGGCGCGGTATAGTCGATCCAGCCCTGGCCACCCCAGGCCGGGTTGGCGACGAAGCCGGTGCCGATCGCGCCGACGATGCCGCCGATCGCGTGGATGCCGAACACGTCGAGCGAGTCGTCATAATTGAGTTTCTTCTTCACCGTGGTGACGAAGAAGAAGCAGACCAGCGAGGCGACCGCGCCGAGGATGATCGCGGTGCCCGGGTGGGCGAAGCCCGCCGCCGGGGTGATCGCGACCAGACCGGCGACGACACCCGAAACCGCACCCAGCAGCGACGGCTTCTTGTGCACGATCTGCTCGATGACCGCCCAGGCCACGCCTGCCGCCGCAGTGGCGACGAAGGTGTTGATGAAAGCCAGCGCGCCGAAGGCATTGGCTTCGAGACCCGAGCCGGCGTTGAAGCCGAACCAGCCGATCCACAGTAACGAGGCACCGATCATCGTCATGACCAGATTGTGCGGGGGCATCGGTTCGGTGTTGTAGCCGATGCGCGGACCGATCACGAGGCAGCCGACCAGACCGGCGATACCGGCATTGATGTGGACGACGGTGCCGCCAGCGAAGTCGAGCGCGCCCCAGCCCCACAGCAGGCCGTAATCGGTCGGCGCGGCGTGGAGGAAGTCCGGTCCGGCCCAATACCAGACCATGTGCGCGATCGGGAAATAGGCGAAGGTCATCCACAGCACCGTGAAGATGATCAGCGGCGTGAACTTCACGCGCTCCGCAAACGCCCCGACGATCAGCGCCGGCGTGATGCAGGCGAAGGTCATCTGGAAGATCACGAAGACATATTCGGGGAGATAGACCCCGTTCGAGAAGGTGGCGGCGAAGGTGTTGACGTCGACGCCGGCAAGGAAGGCCTTGTCGAGCCCGCCGAACAGCGCCGGGAAGGGCGAGCCGGTCGAGGTGAAGGCCATCGAATAGCCCCAGCTGAACCAGACCAGCGCGGCGACGCAGACGATCGTCAGCACCTGCATCAGAACCGAAAGCATGTTCTTGGCGCGCACAAGGCCGCCGTAGAAGAGCGCGAGCGCAGGCACCGACATCAGCAGCACGAGCGCCGAGGCGACGAGCATCCACGCCACGTCGCCCTTGTTGACCATCTCGGCCGTCGGCACGAACGGGGCGGGCGCTGCCGCTTCGGCGGCAGGCGCGGCAGGCGCCGCGACCGCCGTCGCCGCTTCCTGCGCCCATACGGGCAGCGCGGCGAACAGCGCGAGGCCCGCGGCCCCCGCGCTCGCCGCAATCTTGTTTGCGAACGTCATATTTTCCCCCTTCGTCATTAGAGAGCCGCCTCGCCGGTCTCGCCGGTGCGGATGCGCACGGCCTGACCCACGTCGAGGACGAAGATCTTGCCGTCGCCGATCGACCCGGTCCCGGCGCTTTGCTGCAGCGTTTCGACGACCCGCGGTGCGAGCGCGTCGTCGCAGACGAGCTCGATCTTCACCTTCGGGACCATGTTGGTTGCATATTCGGCACCGCGGTAGATTTCGGTCTGCCCCTTTTGCCGGCCAAAACCCTTGACCTCGGTAACGGTCATGCCGGCGATGCCGAGCCCGGTCAGTGCTTCGCGCACCTCGTCGAGCTTGAACGGTTTGATGATAGCCAGGATCAGCTTCATGATGCCCCCTTTTGCTTATGGCTCATGTTGCGGTGCAACAGCCGTGCCAGATTGCGCGGGGTGCGCAAAAGTTAACATTTTGTGACGGTTTTGGAGTCCGCGAGAGACGTAATCGTTCGCGGATTGGGCAGGTGAGGCAGGACTTTGCCTAAATTATGGGCATTATCGGGCCTTGAAGCGCGCCCAGATCGGCAGATGGTCCGACGCGCGCGCGGCGAGCGCGCTGCGGTGCACGCCTGCATCGACGGGCTCGAGCTCGGGCGAGGCGAAGATGCGGTCGAGCTTCGCCACGGGCCTGCGGCTGTGGAAGCTGTGGCCGGTGTCGACCAGGTGATGCTGCGCCCCGAAGTCGGCGAGGCAGCCGCCGCGGTTCCGCCATTCGTTGCAGTCGCCCATCAGGATCGTCGGCAAGGGTTCGCCTGCGCCCACATGGTCGAGGATCGCACGCGCCTGTTGCCGGCGGCGCAGCCCCGAAATGTCGAGGTGCATGCCCACGACACGCAGCCGCTGCCCGCCGATCCGCAAGGTCGCGGCGACCGCGCCGCGCGGTTCGAGCGTCGGCAGGTGGAGGGCGTGGCTCTCCTCGACTTCGACGCCCTTGCGGACGAGCAGCGCGTTGCCGTGCCAGCCGATGCTGTGCGGCCGGTCGGTCAGTTCGACGGCTTCATAGTCGCTGTGTTCAGCGAGCATGTGCGGCGGGATCGCGCTCGCGCGCGTGCCGAACCGGCGATCGGCTTCCTGCAGCGCGATGATATCGGCGTCGAGTTCGCCGAGCACCGACAGCACGCGGCCGGGGTCGCGGCGGCGATCGAGCCCGATACCCTTGCGCATATTGTAGGAGGCGACCTTGATCATGACCTGTTTTTCAAGCGCTCAGGCGGCGCTTCCGTTCCCGACCGCTTCGAATTCGGCCATCAACGCGCGCGCGTCGGCCAGATCCTCGTCAAGAACCATCACGCGCACCGGGATCAGCAGTCCGACGCTCTCGGCGATGTTCATCCCCGCGTCGAAGCAGACGGCGTGGACGCCCGCGCTTTCGAGCCGGCCGCGCAGCAATTCGGCCTCGGCGCCGCTCGGCAGGCGGACGAGTTCGACGAGCGCCATCAGGCTTCGCCTGCGAAATAGCGGTCGGTCGCGCGCGTCGGCAGGCCGTCGATGCTCTTCGTGCGCTCCCGGAATTTCTCGACCCACAGGCCGGGGTCGGCCTGGCGGTGATATTTCTGCAGCGTCTCGCGCTCCTGGCTCAATTCCATCATCGGCACGCCCCAGCCGCAGCTGGTCTGGACGCTTTCGACGTCGATGACGAAAATCTGGCGCGTCCCCGGAAGCAGGGTGAAATTCGCGGCCAGCGCATCCCATTCGGCGTCCTGGGGCAGCACCGGGCGGCCGTGGCCATAGAGGCGCAGGATCAGCGCGGTGCGGTCGAAGGCGCAGAACATGATCGTGATGCGCCCGTCGGCGGCGAGGTGCGCGTGGGTCTCGTTGCCCGATCCGCCGAGGTCGAGATAGGCGACCTGGCGGTCGGACAACACGCGGAAGCTGTCCGCATAGCCCTTGGGCGACAGATTGATCCGTCCTTCGCTCGCAGCGGTCGCGGTGAAATAGACCGGCTGCCTCTCGATGAAGGCGATATGCTTGTCGGTCAGCGTATCGGTGAAGTCTGCCATGGCTGCTCTCCGTATCCCTCCGGCCCTATCACCAATTCTTGCCCTCTTCTATCGCCGCTTCCTCGCCGGGCCGCGTCGCGCGGCCGAGCGCGGCGTTACGGTGCGGGAAACGGCCGAAGCGGTCGATGATATCGAAATGCTTGCGGGCATAGGTACCGAACATCGGGTCGGCGAGTTGGCTCATCAGCCGCAGCGATTCGCGCTGGTCGCCGATATCCTCGCTATGTTCGAAGGGGAGATAGGCGAACGGCCGCCGGATCTCGGGCAAGCTCCGGTCCCAGTCGCGCGCGACGATCCCGCGTGCGATCGCGCGAGCGAGATCGTCGCTCGCGAAGGCGTCGGCGTGGTTGCGATAGATGTTGCGCGGCACCTGATCGAACAGGATCACCGCGGCGAGCGCGGTGTCGGGATCGGTCAGGAAATGGTCGGCGGGCAGCGCGCGGAGCGCATCGTGCCAGTCGCCTGCGAGGTCGCGGACCGCTTCGTCGAACGCCGGGCCGCCGCCGTACCAGTCGTCGATGCCGTGGTCGTCGAACCAGAAAATAAGCAGCCGCGCCGCCCAGTCGGCGGGCGGCGACGGGACGCCCTGCGTTTCGTCTGCCATGCTGCGCTTACTGGCCCGACGCGGTCTTGACCTTGCGATAGGGGACGAACTCGCCGAGCGACACGAAGCCGGTCCAGAAATGGCTCGAGCGATCGTGGAGCTGGACGGTGTCGATGCTGCAAAGCTGGCTACCCGTCGTCTTGGTCACCAGCACATCGTCGTCGTCGAGCGATTCGGCGCCCTTCGGCCGGTTGACCCAATAGGTTCCGCCGATCTTGTAAACGATCGCGGTCTTGTCGATCACCTGGCTGCTCGTGACGCTCGACAGCGTGATGCAATTTTGCGGTTCGCCCGCGACGCGGTCCTTGAGCAGCTTGGCGAGCTGGTCTTCGGGGGCGAGCTTTTCGCGCGCGGAGGCTGCTGCGGGAGCGGCTGCGAGAACAGCGGCGGAAAGGATCGCAAGGATTATGGGGCGCATGATGCGACTCCTGTCTGAATAACCCTACCCGCGCGCCTTATACACCAAGTCCGATGAACCGGGAATGACCGGCGATTGGCGCTCTGACCCTAGCCGCGCGGTCCGGCCGGTCAGCAGGTCGGCAGCGGGATGCCGAGCGGTCCCTTGCACTTCTTTTTCTTCTCGGGCTCGGCGGGTGTGCCCCCGCCGGAGCTGCCCATGCCGCCGAAGTCGGCGCCGATCAGCAGCATCGTATGCGAGCGGAAGCGCACCTTCGCGGTCCAGTCGATATTCCACACCGCGTTGCCCGCGGGCTTGGGCGGATAGGAGAAATTCGCTTCGGGCCCGAAGGCGTTGAGGTTGCCGAGCATCATCTCGCCCGACGCCTTCTTGACCTCGGCCGGGATCTGGCAGCTCGTCTGCGTCGGCGGCATCACGATCTTCTTGGTGATGAGGTTCGCCACGACCGAGGGCGGCAGCCAGTCCCACAGCCCGCCGCCGAACTGCTGCGACGCGCTGCTCGTCCACCAGACGATGTCGCCGCCCTTCTCCTGCCGGTCCATGCCGCCGATCGTCCAGGCGACATAGCCGGTCGCGTTCGGCACCTGATTCCAGCGGATCATCACCGACTGGTCGCCCTGGATCGCGGTCGAGGCGCTGAGCCCCTGCATATAGTCCTGTGCGAGGGTGAAATTGATGTCGGAGCCGATGTTGCTCGCGACGCGGTGCGCGCCGAGCAGCGACGATCCCGATCCGGGCTGCTTGCCACCCTTGCTGTTCGGCCAGTCGACGTAGGATTTGCTGTTCGCCTGGCTGACCTCGCGGATCACCGGCACCGCGCTCGAAAAGAGGTTCGGAGGAACCTGTCCGGCGGCGACCTTGGCGAAGTCGATCACGACGGGCTGGCCGGGACCGGCCTTCGCTCCGCAGCCCCAGTAGAGGAGCAGGCGGCCCTTAGGCCGTTCGAATTCGGTCGGATATGTCCCTTCCTTGCGTTCGGGCGCGACCAGCGGCACCGATTTGCCGAGCTTCGCCTGCGGCTGGAAGAAATGGTCGCCCTTCGGCGGCGGCGCGGTCGGCGCCTGGCCCGAGCCGAGGCGGAGCAGCAGCTGGTAGGCGACGCGGTTGTTGGGATCGCCGCCGAAAGCCATGCTCATCGCGCCGCCGAGGCCGCCGCGCCCGCCCGCCATCGCGGCAAAGCCCGACATCGTCGCGACGTCCATCTCATAGCGTTCCTTGGGGCCGGTCGACTTTTGCGCCGAGCCGGGAACGGCGGCGAGCATCGCGGCGATGGTGGCGACAGAAACGAAACGCAGGCTCGAACGCATGAAATCCTCCCTGTTGCGGGGAGGCTGCCCCCGCGGATGATGCGGCCCGATTCTTCTTGTGTTTGAAGGGGGTATAAGCAGGGAAACGCGCCGCGCCAAGTGAGGGCGGTCACAGGCGCACACCACAGTCGTCACCCCGGACTTGATCCGGGGTCCATGGCGGCGATGGCGTCATGAATGCCGGGTCGAGCCCGGCATGACGATATTGGGTTACGCCGTCCCGCCGACAGTCAGCCCGCTGACCAGCAGGGTCGGCTGGCCGACGCCGGCGGGGACGCTCTGGCCGCCCTTGCCGCAGATGCCGATGCCTTCGTCGATCGCCATGTCGTTGCCGATGCCCATGACCTTGGTGAGCACGCTCGGCCCGTCACCGATCAGCGTCGCGCCCTTGATCGAGTCGCCGATTTTGCCGTTCTCGATCTTGTACGCCTCGGTGCAGCTGAAGACGAATTTGCCCGACACGATGTCGACCTGCCCGCCGCCGAAGCTCTTGGCGAAGATGCCGTTCTTGACGCGCGACAGAAGCTCGGCGGGATCGTCGTTGCCCCCGCGCATGAAGGTGTTGGTCATGCGGGGCATCGGCGCGTGCGCGAAGCTCTCGCGGCGGCCGTTGCCGGTGGGTTCGACCCCCATCAGGCGGGCGTTGAGCCGGTCCTGCATATAGCCCTTGAGGATGCCGTCCTCGATCAGGACCGTCTCGCCGGTCGGCGTGCCTTCGTCGTCGATGCTGAGCGAGCCGCGGCGGCCGCCGCCGACCGGGCTTTCCATCGCGCCGTCGTCGACCACGGTGACGCCGGATGCGGCGACGCGCTCGCCGATGCGGCCCGAAAAAGCGCTGGTGCCCTTGCGGTTGAAATCGCCCTCGAGCCCGTGCCCGACGGCTTCATGGAGCAGTACGCCGGGCCAGCCGGGGCCGAGCAGCACGGTGAACTCGCCCGCGGGGGCATCGACGGCGCGCAGGTTGACGAGCGCCTGATTGAGCGCCTCGTCGATCGCGCGGTTCCACTGCGCGTCCTCGAACAGATGATCGTACATATAGCGGCCGCCGAGGCCGAAATAGCCTGATTCCCGACGCCCATTCTCTTCGACCACGATCGAGACGTTGAGGCGAACGAGCGGGCGGATGTCGGTCGCAAGAAAGCCGTCGGCGCGGACGATCTCGACCACCGACCAGCTGCCCGCGAGCGCGACCGAGACCTGCACGACGCGCGGATCGCGCGCGCGCGCCGCGGCGTCGACCTTCTGGCAGAGCTCGACCTTCTTCGCGAAGGGGATGAGGTCGAGCGGATTCGCCTCGTCATAGAGGTGGCGGTTGGTGCGCGGCGGCGGGCCGGCGGGGGCCTGCGTAGCGGGGTCGAGCAGCGCGAGCGTCTCGGCGGCGCGGCGGATCGCGCCGGCGCTGACGTCGCTCGCGTGCGCGAACCCCGTCATCTCGCCCGACACGGCGCGCAGGCCAAAGCCGGCGTCGGTCGAATAGTCCGCCGTCTTGAGCCGCCCGTCGTCGAAGCCGAAGCTCTCGGTCGCGCGATACTGGAGGTAGAGCTCGCCGTCGTCGGCCTTGGCGAGCGCTTCGCGGGCGAGCTTCTGCGCCAGATCGGGGTCGAGCGCGTCGGTGCGATAGAGGAAGCGGCGGGGATCGGTCGGGCTAGTCATACGCCCGATATAGGGGCGCCTGTCCCGCGGCGCCAGCGCTCAGAGATAATTGACGGTGAGCTGGAACGTGCCGCTATAGTCTCCCGCGGGCTGGTTCGCCGGGACGGTGAGCGTGCCGCCGACATAATAGGTCTGGACCCCGCTCGGGAGCAGTGTCGCCGACGAGCCGAGGATCGATATTCCGCCGCCGCTCGTCGTGATCGCGCGGACGAGGGTCGCGGTCATCGATCCGCCGCCGCCGGAGCGGGTCAGGGTGACATTGTTGTCGCCGGTGACGGTGATCAGGAAAATGCCGCCAGTGCCCTGAAACACCGCGCGCTGCGCCGTGGTACCGACCGCGGTGACGCCCCCCGTCGTGCTGCGCGCGTTGGTGGCGGGATTGATCGTCGCGGTGCCCGCGGTCGGGCCGCTCACGAGCGTGCCGAAATCGAGATCGTCCGATTTGACGAGCGTGTTGGGCCGCACGACGACGACCGCCGCCGTGCCCGTCTGGTCGGCCGCGAGGGCCGGGGCGGATGCGAGTGTGGTCGCCGCGACAACGGAAATGATGGCGAGGCGGCGGAGCGCCGCTCGCGATTGGCTGGTCCCTCGAATCCCCACGATTCTGCTCCTGTCTGGAACAGAGCCATAGCGTCGGCGCGTGAATCGAAGATGCGCGGGGATGGTGAATCCGCGCTTAAGCTTTAGCCGTGGTCGGCGACCCCGCCGATAAGAACGAACCGCCGGTCGCAATAGCCGCAGTCGGCGAAACCCTGGTCGGGGTCGATCTCCAGCCACACGCGCGGATGGCCGAGCGCGGCGTTGGCAAGGCCGTCGCCGGTCCCGTCGCAGGCGATGCGGGTCTTGGGCGTGCGGATCGTCTCGGGCGGGGGCGCGGGCTGGGTCATCGACGCGCCTTTAGCAAGCGCGATGCCCGCCCGCAATCGCCTGTCAGAGGTAATTCAGGGTGATCGTGAAGGTGCCGCTGTAGTCGCCGGGCGTCTGGTTCGCCCCGACCTCGAGCGTCGCGCCGACCGGGAAATTATAGTTGCCGAGCGCGCTGGCGATCGTGAAGCGCGTTGGCGTCGTCGACAGGATCGCGGTCGGGGTCGATCCGATCTCGAAATTGCGCACGCGCATCCGCGGACCCGGCCCGGTAATCCAGATCGTGTTCGACCCGAGCGAGATATTGACCTGACGGTTCGGGGTGCCGAGCCCGGCAAAGCGTGCGGGTTCGCCGCCGTTTCCGGCGAGTGTCGCGCCGCCGGTACGGGTGCGCGTCCCGTCGGGCGCGAGCCGCACAGTCCCCGCGGTTCCCGACGCGATGATATCGCCGAAATCGAGGTCATTGACCCGGAAGAAGGAAAGCGGCCGCAGGATGATCACCTCGGCCTCGCCCAGCGTACTCGTCTGCGCGAGCGCCGGCGATGCGGCGGCGGGCGCGAGCAGGAGCGCAATGGCGGCTAGACCCTGCTGCAGCGGCAGCGGGCGAATGATGTGGCTGGTCCTCACATCGTCGCTGATAAGCGCGACTCGCCAATTTAGCGTTAACGCGGCGATCGGCTCGAATTCGCCGCCGCGAGAGGGCTTTCGCGCTGCAAGGCGCGCGGCTATGGAGGCGGCCATGAGTGAAGCCGCCATCCGCATCGACGCCGTTTCCAAGACCTATGCCGGGGGCAAGCAGGCGCTCGACAATGTCAGTTTCGACGTACCGCGAGGGCAGATCTTCGGACTGCTCGGGCCGAACGGCGCGGGCAAGTCGACCTTGATCAACATCCTCGCGGGACTCGTCAACAAGACGAGCGGCCATGCGAGCATCTGGGGCTTCGACATCGACGCCGACCCCCGCAACGCCAAATATTCGATCGGCATCGTGCCGCAGGAGATCGTCTTCGATCCCTTTTTCACGCCGTTCGAGACGCTGGAAAATCAGGCGGGCCTTTATGGCGTTCCGAAGGACAAGCGGATTTCGGATGCGCTGCTCGCCGCGGTGCATCTGTCGGACAAGCGCGATGCCTATGCGCGCACGCTGTCGGGGGGCATGAAGCGCCGCCTGCTCGTCGCCAAGGCGATGGTGCATTCGCCGCCGATCATCGTGCTCGACGAGCCCACCGCGGGCGTCGACATCGAACTGCGCCAGCAGCTCTGGGAATATGTGCAGTCGCTCAACGACCGCGGCGTCACCGTGGTGCTCACGACGCACTATCTGGAAGAAGCCGAGGAGCTTTGCGACCGGATCGCGATCATCAACCATGGCAAGCTGATCGCGAACAAGCCGACGCGCGAACTGGTCGACATGGCGCGCGAGAAGATCGTCGTCGTGACGCTCGACGCCGATGTGAC
This sequence comes from Sphingopyxis sp. Geo48, assembly GCF_949769155.1. Classification (NCBI taxonomy): domain Bacteria; kingdom Pseudomonadati; phylum Pseudomonadota; class Alphaproteobacteria; order Sphingomonadales; family Sphingopyxidaceae; genus Sphingopyxis; species Sphingopyxis sp. Geo48. Next base: position 446,722 of record NZ_CATKPA010000003.1, read on the forward strand.
CGTGCTGCCGTCGCATCCCGCGTTCGAGAAGGTCGAGCGCGAGGGCGAGCGCGGCCTTGCGATCAGCTACAACAAGGACCGTATGAACGCGGGCGAGGTGCTCGCCGCGGTCAATGCGATGGGCCACGGTATCGTCGACGTCTCGACGCGCGAGGCCGATCTCGAGGACGTCTTCCTCAACCTGACCCGCGCGGCGAATGGCTAGCCTCTCTTTCCGTTTGCATCGAGCGAAGTCGAGATGCCCATCGGCGGGACTCAAGGTCGCGAGGTGTCTCGACTTCGCTCGACACGAACGGAAATCCAATGGCTGAAAATCTCTCCCACGACGTCATCATCGTCGGCTCGGGCGCCGCGGGGCTGACCGCCGCGATCGCGCTCGCCGACCATTGCCGCGTGCTGGTGCTCGCGAAGGGCGAGCTCACCGGCGGCTCGACCGCCTGGGCGCAGGGCGGCATTGCCGCGGTGCTCGACGCGGGCGATACGTTCGAGAATCATATCGAGGACACAATGGTCGCGGGCGCGGGGCTCAACCGGCGCGAGACGGTCGAGTTCGTTGTCGAAAATGCGCCGCACGCGATTCTGCGGCTGATCGAGATGGGCGTCCCCTTCAACAAGGAGGCCGAGGCGCTGCACCTGACGCGCGAGGGCGGCCATTCGCACCGCCGCATCGTCCATGTCGACGACGCGACCGGCTGGGCGGTGCAGGCGGCGCTCCTGAAGACCGCCGAAGCGCATCCGAACATCACCTTGCTGCCGGGGCAGGCGTGCATCGACCTGATCACCGGGCGGCACGAGGAACGCTATTCGGGTTCGGGCCGCGTGTGGGGCGTCTATGCGCTCGACGAGAAGAGCGGCAAGGTCCACGCGCATGTCGGCCGTGCGACGATCCTCGCGAGCGGCGGCGCGGGGCGCGTGTACCAGTTCTCGACAGCGCCCAGAGGCGCGACCGGCGACGGCATCGCGATGGCATGGCGCGCGGGCTGCCGCGTCTCGAACATGGAGATGATGCAGTTCCACCCGACCTGCCTCTATAATCTGGAGGTCAAGAATTTCCTGATCACCGAGGCGGTGCGCGGCGAGGGCGGCATATTGAAGCACCCCGTCACCGGCCACCGCTATATGCCCGATTATGACGAGCGCGCCGAACTCGCGCCGCGCGATATCGTCGCGCGCGCGAACGACGATCAGATCAAGCGCTTCGGCCTCGACTATGTCCATCTAGACATCAGCCATCTCGACCCCGACTTTGTCGCGGGGCATTTCCCGAACATCTACGAAAAGCTGCTGACGCTCGGCATCGACATGACGAAGCAGCCGATTCCGGTGGTGCCCGCGCAGCATTATACCTGCGGCGGCATATTGATCGACCTCGACGGGCGCACCGACCTGCCGGGACTCTACGCCGCGGGCGAATGCACCGAAAGCGGGCTTCACGGCGCGAACCGCCTTGCGTCGAACTCGCTGCTCGAATGCTTCGTCTTCGGCGAGGCAGCGGCGAAGCATATCATCCATTGCTGGGACCAGCTCGACGTGCCGCCCGCAATCCGCCCGTGGGATGCGAGCCGCGTGACCGACTCCGACGAGGAGGTGGTGATCAAGCAGAACTGGACCGAAATCCGCCGCTTCATGTGGAATTATGTCGGCATCGTCCGCACCACCAAGCGGCTCGAACGCGCGCAGCACCGCATCAAGATGATGACCGGCGAGGTCGAGGATTATTACGGCCACTTCCGCGTGACGACCGACCTGATCGAGCTGCGCAACCTGCTCCAGTGCGCCGACCTGATCGTGAAAAGCGCGCTCCACCGCAAGGAAAGCCGCGGGCTGCACTATACGCTCGATTATCCGAAGCTGCTCGCGGAGGCGCGCGATACGGTACTGGTGCCGTGAGGTTGGTTTAGGGAAATATTCTCACACAAAGACACAAAGAGGGCGCGAGCTCATCGACCCAAATCGCCATTGGCTATGCGGCGTACGCCTTCTTTGAATGTGGCTCCGCCAAAATTCATCAGGACGCCGAGTGGCAGGTTAAGCAAGCGCAAATATGTCAGCACCTGCTTGCTATGAAGCGGCGAAAGCCGTTCGACGGATTTCAATTCGACGAGCAACTGCCCCTCAAGCAACAGGTCGGCCCGAAAACCCTAAGCCAGCTCGACACCATCATATTTGATCGGAATCGCCTTTTGGCGCTCGACCAGAATTCCGCCCCGCCTCAGTTGATCGGCCAGAATCGCCTCATACGCCGATTCCAAAAGCCCCGGTCCCAAATTCCGGTGCAGCCGGAACCCGCAGTCGACGACAAACTTCGCCAAATCCTCGACATTTGCCGTCATCGCCGACCTCTTTGTGTCTTTGTGTGAGAAATTCCTTTCTCTCTACCCTCCGATCCCGAGCAGCCGCCCGACGAAGATTAGCACGATCGCGCCGATGATCGAGGCGAGGCAACCGGCGCGATGAAACTCGCCGCGCACGCCGCGCGTCGTGACCAGCCCGGCAAGCAGCGAGCCGCCGACGCCGAGCAGGATCGTCGCGATCCAGCCCATCTGCACCGCGCCGGGATAAAAGAAGCGCGCGAGGGCGCCGATGATCAGGCCCGAGACGATCGCGCCGATGATGTTGATCATGCGTTGAATCCTTTGTTCAAGAACCGTTCGGCGAGCGCCGCGTGCAGCGCCGCGCCGCGCGCCATCACCTTTTCGTCGAGCACCATATGGTTGCTGTGGAGCCCGCAGCATTGGCGCCAGTCGCTCCCCGCCTCGCTCGCGCCGAGCCAGAACATCGCGCCGGGGGCTTTTTCGAGGACGTAGGAGAAATCCTCGGCGCCCATCACCGGATTGTCCATCGTCAGCCAGGCTTCCTCGCCGAAGGTCTGCTCGACGACCGCTTGGCCGAACGCGACCGCGCGTGCATCGCAGATGGTGACGGGGAAGCCCTCGTCGATCTGGACTTCGGCGGTGCAGCCATGCGCTTCGGCGATCGCTGGGGCGAGGCGCTTCAATTCGCGCGCAACCATCGCGCGGCGTTCGGGCGACAGCGTGCGGATCGTGCCGAGCATCTCGGCGGTTTCGGGGATGATATTGTTCGTCGTCCCCGCCGCGATCTTGGCGATCGTCACGACCGCGGGATCGAAGACCGAGATGCGGCGCGTCACCATCGTCTGGATCGCGGTGACGATCGCGCAGGCGACGGGGATCGGATCGACCGCATCGTGCGGCATCGACGCATGGCCGCCCGCACCCTTGACGGTGATCGACAGCACGTCCGACGAGGCGAGCAGCGGGCCCGCGCGCCCGGCGAAAATGCCGTGCGGCGCATTGGGCATGATGTGGAGCGCGAAGGCCGCGTCGGGAAGCGGGTCTATGATCCCGTCCTCGAGCATGAAGCGCGCGCCGTGATGCCCCTCCTCGCCGGGCTGGAACATGAACATCACGGAGCCGGGCAGCCGGTCGCGCGCCGCACAGAGCAGCTTCGCCGCGCCGACGAGCATTGCGACATGCGTATCATGCCCGCACGCATGCATCGCGCCGCTGATCTCTGACGTGAAATCCAGCCCCGTTTCCTCGACCAGCGGCAACGCATCCATATCGCCGCGCAGCAGCACCGTGCGCCCGTTCGCGGGACCGCGCAGGATCGCGACCAGCCCGGTCGTCGATGGCCCCTCGCGAAATTCGAGCGGCAGCCCGGCGAGCGCATCCTTGATCTTCGCAAGCGTCTTCGGGTTCTGCAGCCCGAGTTCGGGCTCGCGATGAATCGCGCGGCGGAGGTCGACGAGGTCGCCGAGCAAAGTTTCGGCGTCCCCCACAAAAGGACTAGAAGCGTTCATTCGGCAGCCATTGGCATATCGTCCTGTAAGTCTAAAGTCTCGCCATTCACGATACGTGTATAGACGTCGAACTTTTCGTCTTTGGACATGCTGCTCGGCAAAAATCGCAGTGCTGATGCGGCTACATACTCAGGGTTCAAATCGCAGCTTATCCAGCGACGGGCCTCAGTTTCAGCCGCGCGACCCGTAGTGTTTGAACCACCGAATATATCCACGACCAAGTCATTCTCGTCCGTCAGCATTTTTATGAAGAATTCTGGAATTTTGGCAGGAAAACGTGCCGGGTGAACCCGCGCCCCAATCAATTTACAGTCCTTCGTATAGTTACCGTTGCTTTCGGAGTTTGCAATATTGAGGAGATTGCTCGGAATAGCACCCCCATTGTCCGTAGCGAAGCCCTTTGAGATGCCGTGGCCGCTCGGCCTCTGCGCAGCCGAATAATATCGATCAGGGTTGTCGAGAAGTTTTTTCATTCGATCGCTATATGGAACCAGAACCTTGCTTATGTCTGCCTTTGGCCATTCAGTTTTACTAAACCACCAAATTGTATTTACTGAGTCTTTAACTCGAATTTTTCTTTTATTCACCCATTCTATGGGGCTCGGAAGCTTCGATGGATTGTTCCAGAAAAATTCTTGAGCCAAATGAAAACCAAGCTCGTCGCAGAACTTTATGAGCACGCGGAAATTATATAAGCTACGCGAAGGGGCGCCTTTTTGGTAAGCGCCACCAAGATCGAGCACAAAGCTACCGCTCGGTTTCAGTTTCTTAAAAACAAGCTGGGCGAACTCTGTTAGCCAGTCGATGTAGCTTGCCTGATCTTTATTTCCGTACTCCTTCTCGCGCTGTAACGCGAAGGGGGGTGACGTAATGACAAGATCGATGCTTTCATTCTGCATCTGCCGAAGCAAATCTAGTGAGTCTCCTGAAAAAGCTTCACCAAATTCAGTTCGATAGGCACTTTGCATCGAAAATCATCCTAACTGCTACTCAAATGCTGTAGACATAGAGGCATCAAGCGCCGTCTCTGTGACCATGCACAAATCGGGTGGAAACACAAGGAACATTCTGGCAACGAACTTGCGTCGGCTGCGCTCATCGATGGGTATGAGTCAAGAGGCGTTAGCGGATTTGGCTCACTTGCATCGGACTTTCGTCGGTTCGGTCGAAAGGCAAGAGCGGAACATCTCTCTGGACAATATTGAGCGCTTGGCTGTGGCTTTGGGCGTCAGCGTTAGTGAACTGCTAAGGCAAGAAGAATGCTGAAACCACATAAAGACAAGGCGCGGCTCGATCGCTTGTTCCCGGCGTTACGGGAGTATCAGGCTCTCGCCTCCGCGCATGGGATTTCAGACATTTTCCAGGACAACGGCGGGAAGCTTCTTCAGCTATTGATCGAGCTGGATTTGACGATTGTTGCAGGTCGAGCGGGAAGTGACGCGATAGACAGGTCGGGAAGGGAGTTTGAGATCAAGACGATGAACCTGTCGTTGACCCGCAGCTTCTCGACGCACCATCATCTTAACGATGCAATTTTGAGGCACTTCAGGTCAGTCGATTGGCTGTTCGCCTTCTATCGTGGAATCGAGTTGTCTGCGGTCTATCGCATGTCTCCTCCTCAGCTTGAGGGACTTTTTGCCAAGTGGGAGGCAACTTGGTTGGAGCGAGGAAAGAGGGACCTGAATAATCCCAAAATACCAGCCCGCTTCGTTTGCGAGAATGGCCAGTTGATTTACGGCTTCCCTCCCCAGCAAGGCTTGACGCACACCGCCTAGCGCTTCCCTCCGAACAATTGCCGCCCAGCCAAATCGAGCATGATTTCCTCGCTGCCGCCGCCGATCGCGTTGACGCGCACTTCGCGGTAGATGCGTTCGACCTTGCTGCCGGTGATGTAGGAGGCGCCGCCGAGAATCTGCGCCGCCTCGCGCGCGACGGCTTCGAGCATCCGCGTCGCCTGCACCTTTAGCATCGCGAAGTCGGCGGGGCGGTCCTTGCCCTCCTTGACCTGCCAGGCGCAAAGGTCGACCCATGCCTGCGTCGCCTCGATCTGGCGTTCCATGTCGGCGAGCTTGATGCGGATCGACTGGTGGCCGACGAGCGGACGCCCAAAGGTCTCGCGTTGCTGCGCCCATTCGGCGGCCTCGGCCATCGCGACGCGCGCCATCGCGCAGCAACCCATCGCCATGCCGAGGCGCTCGCTGTTGAAATTGCGCATGATGCCGATGAAGCCGCCATTCTCGGGACCGATCAGATTTTCGGCGGGGACGCGGACGTCGCTGAAGTGGATCGCGGCGGTGTCGCTGCAGCGCCAGCCCATCTTGTCGAGCCGCGTGCGCTCGACGCCGGGGCTCTCCATGTCGATCAGCAACAGCGAGATGCCCGCGGCGCCGGGGCCGCCGGTGCGCACGGCGCAGGTCAGCCAGTCGGCGCGCATGCCGCTGGTGATGAACATCTTGCCGCCGTTGACCAGGTAGGAGTCGCCGTCGCGCACCGCGGTCGTCTTGAGGTTCGCGACGTCGCTGCCGCCGCCCGCCTCGGTGATGCCGAGCGCGATGATCTTGTCGCCCGCGAGGACCGGAGGCGCGATACGCTGTTTCAGTTCGTCGGAACCGAGGGCAAGGATCGGGGGCAAGCCGATGCCGTGCGTCATCAGCGACGCGCCGAGTCCGCCCGCGCCCACTGCGGCGAGTTCCTCGGTTAGCACGAGACCGTGGAAATTGTCGAAGCCTTCCGAATGGCCGCCATATTGTTCGGGATAGCGCAGGCCGAGGATGCCCGCCTCGGCGGCTTTCCGGTGCAGGTCGCGCGGCAATTCGCCCGCGGCCTCCCAGCGGTCGATGTGCGGCGCGATCTCGCGCGCGACGAAACGGCGGACGCTTTGCGCCAGCGCGTCGTGGGTTTCGTCATAATAGGGCGAACGCGCGCGCCAGTCGTCGAAGGCCGTCATCGCGCGATGCTGCGCGGGGTTTACGCGAACGTCAAGGCAAGTCTGACCCGTGGGTGCGGCGCAGAAAAAATCGCACGCAAAGGCGCAAAGGTGCAAAGAAGAGAGAAAAAAGGGATCTCACACAAAGACACAAAGAGGGCGCTGGACGCCAGCAACCGCAGCGCCATAATCACGCGAAGCGCCTTTATGGCCGCCTGCGGCGACAAGCTGCCATCCGCGTGGGCGCGCGCCCTCTTTGTGTCTTTGTGTGAGATTTTATTTTCTTCGCGTATTTGCGCCTTTGCGTGAAACAAACCGCACGCCCTCGCGACCTCCCGCTCCGCCTCGGGCTTGCGCCGTCCGATCAACGCATTAGGGTCGCGCGCCATGAACAAAGCCCCCCTGCTTGTCGGCCTCGCCGCATTCGCCCTGATCTCCACTCCCACCATGGCGCAAAAGTCGCCCGAGGCGACCGCCGAAGCCGCGCTCAAAAAGGCGCCGGTGTTCGACGGCCATAATGACGTGCCCTGGGCGCTGCGCGGCCGCGCTGCCAACATGATCAATGATTTCGACTTCGTCGACACGACCGATACCGCGAAGCCCGACGCCGATCCGCCGGTGATCGCGATGCACACCGACCTTCGGCGCCTGCGCAAGGGCCATGTCGGGGCGCAATTCTGGTCGGTCTATGTGCCCGCGAACAGCAACGAGCAGCAGGCGGTGCAGCAAACGCTCGAACAGATCGACGTCACCAAACGGCTCGTCGCGCGCTACCCGAACGACCTTGCGCTCGCGGCCAATTCGGCCGAGCTTGAAAAGGCGATGAAGGCGGGCAAGATCGCCGGGATGATGGGGATGGAGGGCGGCCAGTCGATCGGCTCGTCACTCGCCGTGCTGCGCCAGATGTATGATCTCGGGGCGCGCTACATGACGCTGACGCACTCGAAGAACATCCCGTGGGCCGACAGCGCGACCGACGCGCCCGCGCTCGATGGCCTCAACGATTTCGGTCGGCAGGTCGTGCGCGAGATGAACCGCATCGGCATGATCGTCGACCTGAGCCATGTCAGCGAAGCCACGATGAAGGACGCGCTGGAGGTTGCGAAGGCGCCGGTGATGTTCAGCCATTCGGGGGTGCGCGCGGTGAACCCGCATCCGCGCAACGTCCCCGACAGTGTGCTGCCGCTCGTCAAGGCGAATGGCGGGATCGTGATGGTCGTCCTGCTGCCGAGCTTCCTCGACGCCGATGTCCGCGCGCAGGGGCTTGCGCGCACGGCCGAGGAGGCGCGGCTGAAGGCGCTCTATCCGGGCGATCCGGCGGCAGCGAAGGCCGCGTTGCAGGCATGGGATGCCGCAAACCCGGTGCCGAAGACCAATGTGCAGAAGGTCGCCGACCATATCGACCATATCAAGACGATGATCGGGGTCGATCATATCGGGCTCGGCGGCGATTATGACGGGATGGATTCGGCGCCGGTCGGGATGGAGGATGTGTCGGGATACCCCGCGCTGTTCACCGAGCTTGCGAAGCGTGGCTATTCGCAGGCCGATCTCGAAAAGATCGCCAGCGGCAACATGCTGCGCGTGCTGAAGGCGGTCGAGGCCTATGCGGCAAGCCAGAAAGGCCAGCCGCCGATCGAGACGCCGGTCGCGAAATAGAGGCTAGCGGCGGCGGAACGGCCAGTCGGTCGCGCCGCTCGCCCACAGCGCCCACCAGATGATCAGCGGCTGCAGCGCGAGGCGCGGGCCGTGGTACCACCAGCTCAGCGTCTCGCCATTGATCGCGACGTTCGCAAGCGCATGGTGAAAGTTCGCGGGCCAGACGCAGAGTGCATAGAGGGCGAGGCCCCAGCCCGCGGCCTTGCGCGTCTGCGGGACCATCAGCCCGAGTGCGCCCGCCAGCTCGGCAACGCCGGTCGCGGCGACGACGAATTGGGGCTGCGGTACCCACTCCGGCGTGATCGCAAGGAAGGGCGCGGGCGTCGCGAGATGGCGATAGCCCGCATAGCCATAGGCAAGCGCCAGCAGCCAGCGCAGCAGTGCGCGGATGCCGTCCCGGCCGGGGCTCACCGTCCGATCGCGGCGAGCATCGCCTCGACGCTGGTGAACTTCTCGCGCGGGTTGCCGTCGAGCGCGGCCGCTATCTCGGCCGCTTCGATCTTGCGCCAGTCGCGGAAGGTGACGGGCACGATATCGCGGTTCGCGAGTAGCGCGTCGAGGCCGGCGCGCCCGGCCTTGCCCGCGCCGCGCCCGATGTCCTCCAGCACCATTTCGGCGATGCGGGCACCGTCGGGCTTGTTCGTCCCGATCGTTCCCGACGGGCCGCGCCGGGCCCAGCCCACCGCATAGAGCCCGGGAAGCACCCGCCCCTCGTCGCTCGCGAAGCGGCCGCGGCCATGCTCATAGGGGACACCGGGGATCGGCGGGGTCTGATAGCCGATGCAGCTGATCACCAGCCCCGCGTCGATCGCATAGGTTTCGCCGGTGCCGTGGCTGCGCAGGTCGGCGTCGAGCGTCGTGCGTTCGACGATCACGCGCTCGACGCGCCCGTCTCCCTCGATCCGGACGGGCATCGCAAAGAAGTCGAACTCGATCGTCACGGGCTTCGCGACCGGATTCGCGGCGAAGCTGCGGAGGTGTGTCACCGACTTGCGCATCCCGGGTTCGAGCATGGCGTCGTCGCCTTCGTCGGGAAGGTCGGCGGGGTCGACGCGCGGGCTGGCGCGCTCGAGATGGCCGAGCTCGCCAAGTTCCTTGGGGGTCATGGCGATCTGGTGCGGGCCGCGGCGCCCGAGAATGTGGATCTCGCGCACCGCGCTGTCGGAAAGCGCCGCGCGGGCGTGCGACACGATATCGCTGCCCGCGAACTCCTCCGGGGTCTTGGCAAGGATGCGGGCGACGTCGAGCGCGACATTGCCGTTGCCGACGACCACAACGCCGGGGGCATCGAGCGACGGATCGAGCTTCGCGAAATCGGGATGGCCGTTGTACCAGCCCACGAAGGCCGCGCTGCCGATCACCCCCGGCAGCGAGGCGCCGGGGATGTCGAGCGGGCGATCGTGCGGGGCGCCGGTCGCCAGCACCACGGCGTCATAGAGGCTCGTCAATTCATCGATGCTGACGTCGGTGCCGACCGAGACATGGCCGACGAAGCGGACGTTGTCGGTGAGCGCGACGCCTTCGTAGCGGCGCGAGACCGCCTTGATCGACTGGTGATCGGGGGCGACGCCGGTGCGGATCAGGCCATAGGGAACGGGCAACCTGTCGATGACGTCGATCGCGATATCGTCGGCTTTCTGCAATGCTTCGGCGGTATAATATCCTGCCGGACCCGACCCGACGATCGCGACATGACGCATCAACCCACCTCCATGTGCGGGGTCTGCGCCAGGGCGCGGCCCCTCTTGTTATGGCGCGATGCTAGCGGCGAAATGCCGGAGGGCAAGCGGGCTGTTGCAAATCGAAGCAGCGGCCTTGACAGGACGGCCACGCAATCATATTGCGCCCGCCTCGTTGCCCCGTCGTCTAATGGTAAGACTACGGATTCTGATTCCGTCTATTGAGGTTCGAATCCTCACGGGGCATCCAATTTCTCCTAAAGTCCTTTATTTTCAAGGGGTTGGTCGGCATACGGCCGGAATTTACCCAACAATTGTTGGGTAAGTAGCAATTCAACCCCCTGTTCTTCGGATTCTATCCGTGCACTCACACAGCAACGAATTGCAAACGGATTTATTGGTGATTCGTGCTGGCGCACGCTCTGAGGCCTTCATTATTGAGCGTCGGTTGGAGGGAGCCGAGCGATGAAGCTCGGGATGGTTTTTTGCCGTCCGTGACCCAGTTTACCCAACACTTACCCAACAAATCCGCTTTCTTGGCCTGAGTGAGCTTTTGTTGCGCTTTCTTCGCCGCCCGTGGCACTACGAGCTATGGCAAGGCTTGAGGATCGCAGCATCCGCAGCAACACCGCTCAGGGCCATTTCGGCATCTTTAAGCGGGGCATGAAGGGCATCGTCGGCAAGCGATTACCTGCGGGACCTGTTGCGGCGAACTGAGTCCAAACCGAGTCAGGCCGTAGCTGTTCAGCTTGAGTTCCAATTTGATGGAGTATACATTTTTTCTACGGCGCGGGTCCCGAACCTCTGACGTAAGGTCGGCTTGCAATCGCTAGGTGCCCGCGCCGCCCTTCAAATGCTTTGAATCCAGATTCCAGATTGAAAAGTCTGTGGCGGTTTTGGGTGTGTCCGCGTCGTAATGCGGGAGGCCAGATTGGCCGAGGACATATCCCGCTAGATTGGCCTTATAGATTCCAGCGTCTTGATCCTCGAATCGTCGATTCTTGTGGGCGCAGATCGCGCCAAGGAGCAGGTCGTTGATCTGGAGCAACGGCTCGGTTTGTGAGTCTCGAAACTCGATGATCTTTAAGGCGTCATTGCAGCCATATGGCCTAGCGGCGGAATTGAGGCCCTTGAGAAGCTTGGGAAGACCGTCAAGTTCATTGCATTGGTCTATCAGGGCATAGCAATCGTACTGGGTTCCATGCTTCTTGAGTAGGCGATGAAGGATCAGTTGGTAGTACATGCGCTTCATGCTTTCGGCCTTGCCGCCGTCGGTCCGCAAATCATGGTCAAAGCGCTGAAAATCTACCAAGAGGCAATGGAAGAGAAGTTCGCGCTTCTGGATCAGCGAGAATATCCAGTGAACGAGCGCGCGGTGCTTCTCAAGCGAGGCTTTTTTTGTGGAGTTCCACTTCGCCTCCTTGGTTAGGTTCAGAGCCGACTTCCGACGCAAAAACTCGCTCCTTATGCGTGAGACGTCGCTATGTGTTACGATAACGCCACCCACGGCGAGGTAGCGGTCGGTATCCTTTCCTGCCTCATCGCAAAAGAACGCAATTTTAGGAGCTGTGCTGGTCATGGCTGATACGAGCGCCGGGTCCTCGAGGAGTCAATCCGACAAGTTTAAAGATGGGGCTCGCAAGATCAGTACCGACGAAAGCACGGAGCGCTGGAAAGCTAGCTTGCCCAGATTGTGAAACGCGCGGACCCGCCTAAGGAAAGTAGCGGTCTATCATGTCTTTTGTGCCCTGAAACGCCTTGCCCCAAACCGGCTTTGATTCGATCTCGATAATCATCAAGCGATCATTTTCATCGATAAATTGAGCCAAATATCGATAGATTTTCGCTTTCGTGGAACTGAGGTCAAGTAGCCAAGCAGACCACTGTGTCCGCACCCCGTCCAATTCCTTCAATGCGTCTGTTAGCGGCTTGTAGTCGTGGCCGTCTTGTTCTTTTACCAAATCATATGTTGCCAGATACAGCGGCATCCCACCCTCCCGTCTTAGCGATTACGTGAGAATATCCCGATTCCGCGGGGAGTCGAGTCCGCGGGTTTTCAAAGTATACAATCGCCAAATTTTTACCCAACGCTTACCCAACAAATGTGTTCGGTTGGCGTGAGATGTCTCGAGACGATGTGAGACAACAAAAGCGAGTAAATCGGCGGGTTTTGTTGCCTCAGTGAGATGGTCCGAGACGTCGTGAAACTCGACTGTGCTGTTTCACGGGGCATCCAGAACCATGTCAGATTTCATCTGAAGCCGCTCATAATTTCTTAGATGAGCGATTCTCTCCTATCCCGTTGAGATTTACCCCGCAATTTTCAGATTTGCAGAGGTGTGGGGTAGATGGCAGATTTATGCCATTTAGGGAGCCCGGCGGAGACTGCATTCAGCGATTCAAGGTGCCAACCGTCGAGTTTCACCAATGCTATTCGCTCCATTTAAGACGATGGCCCGAGACGCATATGCCCGCGGTACCTAGTTTTTGACCAATCCCAAGGCGATCGGTTGTCAGCATTGCGCCTGATGCCGGCCGTTCCGACCTTCATCGGCGTCCACACAAAAGCGGGCGTTCGATCGACGCGCTGACGATGCCGCTCGCAACGATTGCCTTGGGCTCGGTTTAATGGGGCTGCGCGAAACGGGCGCATCTGTAAGCCTCATGATAATCGAATGGCGTCCTGGGTGGGAAGGTCAGACGGCCTGAAAGTCGAGCGAACGAGGGGCTTGGGGCTTGGCCCCTCGTTCGCGGCGGTGCCGCTCATTGCGTCGGCAGCGCCTTGGTCATGTCGCGCAGCAGCACCGTCAACTTGGCTTCCGACACGTCCTTGCCCGTAACGCGCTTCTTCGACGTGGCGCGCCAGACGAGGCGGCCGGTCTCGCGCTCGATCAGGTCGAGCACCAGCGTGCCCTGCGTATGCTGGCTCGCGTCCAATCGATAATCGCCCGCTGTCGGGCAGAAGGGCAAGCCGCAGTCCGCGCCATCGGCCTTCAGCTTGCCACCGGTTTCGGGCTGCATGATGACCGTGTAGGCGACCAGCAGGTCTGCTTCGGCCGGGTCTTCGGTCAGGCGATAGCCGCGCGTCTCCAGCATGGCTTCGGTCGTCGTGCGCAGCCGATCGACGGCGATCTCGTTCGTGATCGCGGGATCGGGGACGCCGGTTCCGAAGGCACGCATCGGCGCCCAGGCGAAGGTCGCGCCCTTGGCCAGCGCCGGCGACGAAGACTGGATGACCTCGACCTTGGCGGCCGCCTGCATTGTTATAGCGGCGCCTACGAAAGCGAAAGCGATTGCGAGACTTTTGACGATATTCATGAGGATTTCCTGTTCTGTTTCTTGTGTGGGGAGTGGTCGGCATCGGGCGCCGACGTCGGTTTGACGATCGGGCACGATGCCGGTTCTTGTCGCCCGGCACCGGGTCTCTTGTCCCCGGGCCGGTATCCGCGGATTGTCGGGCCGCTTCGGATCGGCCGCCTAGTGCGCGCCGCTCGTGTCAATCGGCCCCTTGGGCTTGGGCACCAGCCAGATGAGCGTCGCTGCCGCCCCCAGACAAAGGGCGATCACGCCGAACATGTTGAGCGTCGCCAGCATGACGCTCTGGCCTTCGATAACATATGACAGCAGTGTCCTTGCCGTGTCGGCGGGAACGCCTTGGGCGACCATCGAGCCGACCGCCGCGTCGCCGTGCTGCATCGCATTGACGATCTCGGTGTTGTTGGCTCGCGTCGCGTTCGACCAGCCGCTCTGGATCAGCGAGGTGGCGAAAGCGCCGGCGAGCGTCCGCATGAAGTTCGACAGGCCGGCCGCATCGGCCTGTTCGTGCGGTTCGACGCTCGCCATGGCAAGCCCCGTGACGGGGACGAAGAACATGACCATGAACGTGCCGGTGAGGAGCGTCGGCCAGGCCATTTGCTGAAAGGTGACGTCGTTGCTGAAGGTCAGCATGCGCCAGACCATGATCAGGGCTAGGCCGAGGATGCCGATGCAGACGACCAACCGCGGGTCGAACTTGTCGACGGCCTTGCCCACCAGCGGAGCGCAGAGCACGGCGAGGATGCCCATGATGCCCGTGGCATAGCCCGCCCAGGTGGCGGTATAGCCCATATTGGACTGTAGCCAGAGCGGCAGGATCACGATGCTGGCGAAGAAGGCGCCGAAGCCAACCGAATAGGTCGTCGCGGCCCCGACGAAGCCGCGGTGCCGGAAGACCTTGAGGTTGACGATCGGATTCTTCTCGGTGAGCTCCCAGATCAGGAAGGCGGCAAAGCCGATGGCGGCGATGATGCCGAGGGCGCGGATCTCGTGGCTGGCGAACCAGTCATGGTTGCGGCCCTCGTCGAGCATGATCTGAAGCGCGCCGACCCAGACGACGAGGAGCGCTAGACCGACCTTGTCGATCATCGCCTGGAACCTGGGATCGGCTTGGCCGCGCATCAGCATGAACAGAACGACACCCGCTGCGGCGGCTACCGGAACCTTGATGAAGAAGATCCATTCCCAGCCATAATTGTCGCAGATGATGCCGCCGAGGATCGGACCGGCGACCGGCCCGATCAGCGTCGTCATCGCCCAGATCACCGTGGCCAGCGTCGCCTTCTCCTTGGGGAAGATGCGCAGCAGCAGCATTTGCGAAAGCGGCATGATCGGCCCGCCGAACAGGCCGAGCAGGACACGCATGCCGAGCAGCATGCCGAGCGAACCCGCCAGACCGCACAGCAGCGAAATCGCCGCGAACGCGAGATAACAGATGATGAAGGTGCGCTGTGCGCCGTATTTCTTGGCCAGAAAGCCGGTGAGCGGGACGGTGATCGCCTCCGCCACCGCATAGGAGGTGATCACCCATGTTCCCTGGCTCGCGGAGACGCCGAGGGCCCCTGCGATGGTATTGACCGACACATTGGCGATCGTCGTGTCGAGCACGACGAGAAAGTTGCCGAGGCCGAACAGGATGGCGGCGATGTAGAGTTTGATGCCGGTGAGCGGAGGCGCCTCTCGCGCCTCCGCAAAGGCTTTGAATATGGACATGTGCGTGTCCCTCTTTGCCGGGCCTTATTTGGCGAGCTGGACGTCGACGTTCATCGAGAGGCCGACGCGCAGCGGGTGCGCATCGAGTTCCTTCGGGTCGAGCTTGATGCGGACGGGCAAGCGCTGGACGACCTTGATCCAGTTGCCGGTGGCGTTCTGCGCGGGGACGAGCGCGAAGGCCGCGCCGGTGCCGCCCGAGAAGCCGACGACCTTGCCGTGATAGACGACATCCTCGCCATAGAGGTCCGAGGTCAGCTTGACCGGCTGTCCGGGGCGGACCTTGGCCAGCTCGACTTCCTTGAAATTCGCATCGACATAGGCCGCCTGCACCGGAACGACGAGCATCAGCGTGGCGCCGGGCTGGACGCGCTGTCCGACCTGGACCTGCCGCCGCGAAACGACACCGTCGACCGGCGCCTTGATGACCGTGCGTTCGAGATCGACGCGTGCTTGGTCGAGCGCGGCGCGCGCCGCGAGCACTTCGGGGTTGGTGTCGACGGTCGTGTTGGCAATCATTGCGCGATTGGCGTCGCGATCGCCGACGGCGACGTTGCGCGCAGCGGCGGCCTGGGCACGCGCCGCCTGAGCCGCGCGAAGGTTCGCCGCGGCATTGTCATAGGCGTTGCGGACCGTGGTGAGCTCGTCGCCTGACACGGCGCCAGAGGTGACCAGAGCCTTGCGGCGGTCGAGGTCGATCCTCGCCTTGTCGAAGCTCGCCCTGGCGGCGGTCACTTCGGCTTCGGCGCGCATGATATCCGCGTCGCGAGCGCTGATTTGCGCCCCAAGACCATTGTCGGTCGCCATCAGGCCCTGGACGCGGCGGATGGCGCGTTGCAGATCGGCCTCGGCGCGCGCGACCGCGATCCTCGCGTCGGTGTCGTCAAGGCGCACCAGAACGTCGCCGCGGCGCACGCGCTGCGCATCCTGAACCAGCACGGCGGCGACGGGCGCCGACACCTGCGAGGTGACCTGCGCGACATCGGCGCCGACATAGGCGTTGTCGGTGACCGCGTGCTTCGACGCCGACAGGACGTCATAGGCGGTATAGCCGCCGCCGATCAGCGCGATGCCTGCGGCAAGCGCGCCGAACAGCTGCTTGCGTTTGGTCTTCGTCCTGGCATCGGCCATTTCGTCGGCATGGACTTCTTCGATGGCACGCAAGGTGCCCGGATCTCTATCGGCCATTTTCTGTCTCCTTGGATTTTGGGGTCATGCTGCTGCGAAACCGCCGCCGAGCGCGCGGATCAGCTGAACGTCGAGGGTGAAACTACGGGTTTGAAGCTCGGCAACCTTGAGGCGCGCTGCGACAACCGATTCTTCGGCGGTGAGCACATCGAGATAGGTGGAGAGGCCCTGCTTGTAGCGGAGCTGCGCAAGGCGCAGGGCGTCCTCGTAGCCGGCGAGCGCTTCGCGCGACGACGCGAGCCGTTGAACCAGCATCTTCTGACTCGTCACCGCATCGGCGGTTTCGCGCAGCGCCTGGACGACCTGCCGGTCGTAAAGCGCGACCGCCTCGTCATACTGGCCGCGGCGGCCGCGATACTGGCCCGAGAGCGCGCCGCCGTGGAAGATAGGCAGGCTGATCGCAGGGCCGAAGCTTCCGAAGTGCGAACCGTCGCGGAACAGATTGTCGACGCCGAACGACTGAAGTCCGGTCAGCGCCGACAGGCTGATGTTGGGATAGAAGGCCGCGCGCGCCTCCTTGGTCCGCTGGTCGGCCGCTTCGACCCGCGCCCGCGCGGCGGCGATGTCGGGACGGCGACCGAGAAGGTCGACCGACGCCGCGGCCGGAAGGCGCTGCGCCTGCAGCGCGGCGATCCGGGGACGGCCGATGGTCAGAGCACGATCGGGGCCGGCGCCGACCAGCGCAGCCAGCGCGTTCTTCGTCAGCGCGATCGCTTCGTCGGTGGCGGCCAGATCCGACCGGGTCTGGGGAATGCGCGCCTCCGCGAGCCGCAGCGCGCTGTCGTTGTCGAGGCCCGCGTCGACGCGCTGCTTGACGAGCTCCAGCGTCTGGGTGCGGATGTCGAGCGCCGATTCAAGGCTGTCGCGTTGCGCATGGAGCGCCGCCAGATCGGCATAGGTCGCGGCGATGCCTGTCGTCAGCGCGAGCCGCGCTTCGTCGAGTTCGAGTTCGGCCGCGGTCGCATCGAGGCGCGCGGCGCGCATCGCGGCGCGATTCTTGCCCCACAGGTCGAGGTCGAGAGTCATCCCGATCCCGATGCTGCCATTGTCGTTCCACCCATCGGGGGTCGCGGCCGCGGGCATCGTGCCGTTCTGGCTGAGCTTCGATGCATCGACCGACCCGAAGGCGTCGATGGTCGGCTTCAGCGCGGCGCCAGCGGCCTGGGCATAGCCCTGTGCGGTCCGCATGCGCGCCGCGGCGGCGGCGAGGTCGGGCGATCCCGCCAGCGCTTCGTCGATGAGGCCCGAAAGCGGCGGGTCGCGATAGTTTTGCCACCAGCCGTCGGCAGGCCATTCGGCGCTTTCGCCGGCCAGCACCGTCGCCGACGCATAGTCGCTGACCGCGCGCGGTTCGGGCTTGTCGCCCAGATTGGGGATGGACGCGCAAGCGCCCGTGAAGAGGAGGGGGAGCAGCAATGCGGCGCGGCCAAACCGCGCGGCGCTGTGCTGGACTTTGGGAGAGGCCATGCTGATCTGTCCTGGGCTGTTGAATAGGAAGCGGATGTCGGCAGCCGCGGCCCGGGGGGACATCCAGCGGCTGCCGACGAGGGCCAAATGCACATGTCCTGATACTTCATCAACAAGGGTTGAGTTCAATCAGCATGTCCTGTAGGTGCATGATCGATGGATACGCTGCTAAGTCTTCGGGTGTTCTGCACCGTCGTCGAATTGAAGAGCTTCACCGCCGCCGCCGATCGGCACGACATGTCGCCGACGATGGCGAGCAAGCATGTCCGCGCGCTCGAAAACCGCCTCGGGACGCGCTTGCTGAACCGCACCAGCCGCCACGTCAGCCTGACCGAGACCGGCGCGCTCTATTTCAATCAGGCAAAGCAAACGCTCGAATCGCTTGACGAGGTCGAGGCGGCGGTCGGCAACACCACCGTTGTTCCGAAGGGCACGTTAAGGCTGGCGGTGCCGCGATGGTTCGACAACGCCCGCTTTTCAGCGATGCTCGCCGAATTCGATTCGCTCTATCCCGACGTCCGTTTCGACATCGACCTGAGCGGCAGAGTTGTGAATCTGGTGGAGGAAGGGTTCGACCTCTTGCTCCGCGCTACCGTTCCGGGGTTGCTCGATCCGGGCCTCATTGCCCGTCCAATCGTCGACATGCCCTTTCCGCTTGTGGCCTCGCCCGCCTATCTCGACCGGATCGGGCGTGCGGACAAACTGACCGATCTCAACGGCGCACGGCTGCTTCTGTGCAAGGGCATGCATATCGGCGCGACGGTTCCGTTCGAGGGACCCTCTGGCCGCGAGGTCGTCAAGTTCCAGACCGGGCTCGAATGCGGGAGCGAAACGCTTGCCCGTTTGCTCGCCCTCGATGGCATGGGCATGGCGATATTGCCCGACCTTATCGTCGAGGAGGATGTCATCGCAGGCCGTCTGGAAGTCGTGCTTCCGGGGATCGCCCAGATCGCGACCAAGATTTACGCAGTCTATCCAAGCCGCAAATTTCTATCGGCAAAGGTTCGCACCTTCATCGACGTTTTCGTCGCGCGCGTTGCGCAGATCACCCGCGAGCGTGAAGCGCGCTTTCGCGCACTGCCAGGACACAAACCATGAACCGGCGACCCGTTGATCGCCGGTAAGCCGCTATGACATTTGCCACCCTCTTCCGATTTCTCTTTGAGGGTTGCTCGCATGACATACCGGGATTTCCCGTTTCAGGCCGTTCGCGCCGATGAAGACCGCCCGCCGGTCCTGCAGGGCCAGACCGCGATCATCACCGCGGCGGGCTCGGGGATCGGGCGCGCTGTCGCCATGCTGTTCGCGCAGGAAGGCGCCAACGTCGTTGTCGCCGATCACGATGGCAACGGCGCCGAAGAGACCGTCGCGGCGATCGAAGCGGCGAACGGCCGGGCCTGTTTTTTTCCCGGCGACGCGGCGGACCCCCAATATCATGTCGGCCTGGCCGCGTTCGCCAAGCATCGTTACGGTTGGCTCGACATGGCCGTCAATGGCGTCGCCGTCCGTGCGCCGTCGACACCGCTCGCGGCTATCTCGCTCGCGACGTGGGATGCGATGACCGCGAACAATATCTCAGGCACCTTCTATGCGATGCGCGCTCAGATTCCCGTGATGCTCGAATCGGGCGGCGGGGTGATCGTCAATGTGGCAAGCGTCCCTGCGACCGGCGTCGCAGTGGGATCGGGCATCCGCAGGGCGACGATCGAAGGTCTGGTCGCGCTTACCAAAGCGATCGCGACCGAATATGGTGCGCAGGGCATTCGCGCCAACGCCATCGTCCCGAGCCGCGCCGACGCCCCGCGCGGCAACGCCGGGGTATCGAAGGCGCGAAAGCAGGACGGTCGCGGCGCGCCGATCGATCGGCTCGACGCCGTCCGCGAAGTCGCCGAAACCGCCCTGTTCCTCGCCAGTTCGAAATCGACCTTCATCAATGGAACCTGTGTACCGCTGAACGATGGAATGGGGGCGCGATAGGACCGCATGATGCGCGCTGCCCGACTTTGCGGCGACGAGACCGCGCGATCATGAACTGTGGCGCCATGATCCCTGAACCCGGCGACGGTTGATCGATCCATCCGGCGATGCGAATGCCGGAACGCGTCGCGGTCCGCATCGAAATTGGATCGCCCTTCGGAAAGCAGTCAATGTCCACGATTATAGAGCACACGCCCCGCGCGGCCGGTTGCGCTGCCAGATCGTGCAACCGTCGCTCGGTATGCGCAGCCGGCGGGTCGCTCACCGGTACCGATTGGGAAATCGTCGAAATGGCGGCGTGGGACGGCCCGCGGAGTCTGAAACCCAAGGGACTTCTGGCGCGCATCGAAAGGGTCCTATTCGGCGATGTTGCGCTTCCGTTGGCGAATGCGCGGCTTGAATCGCTGCGGCGTTTTTCGGTGAAGGCATGGTATTGGAACCAGCTCGGCGAACGCGACATTGCCGCCGCGCTGGACGCAGGCCTCTCGCCAAGCGACGTTCGCCAAATCCTCGATCATGTCGCGAGCCGCCGCGGCTTCTTGCCTCGGATAAGGAACTGGCCCCCCTGACCGGCTCGGCGCGTGACATCCCTCATTCGCGCCGGCCACCCCATCCACCATTTCCTCCGGCGGCATTGATCGCCACGAACCTGACCCCCAGCAGTTCGCCATTCCGGCGCGCGGCAGGGGGTCGGGATTTGCGCGTACAGGCTGTGCGAAAATCATGCACCATGAAGACATGATGCTTGAACAAGCGCGCGGTTGATGAACTCAAGAGAAACTCTCATCTGCCGCTCACCAGCTCCGCTGTGGAGCGGGATGATCAAGCATCAGGAGCTTATAGAATGCAGATCCTCAAGACCGTGGTCGCGTCCGCCATCATCGCTGCCGGCACCGCCGGCACGGCATCGGCACAGGAATTCGAAGGGCCGTACGTCGGTGCCCAGGCCGGATGGAGCGGCGACGATGTGCGGAATCCCGAAATGCCGCAAGGCGTGATCGCGATCGACGACAAGCAGCAGGCGCTAACCGGCGGCATTTACGCGGGCTATGATCGCCGCCTGGGTGACCGTATCGTCGTCGGCGCCGAGGGCAGCTTCGACCTCACCAACGACGACAAGTTCCGCGGCACGAGCGCCAGCGGCGCCTATCTGATCGACCCGAAATACTCGTTCGACCTGACCGCGCGCGCGGGCTATCTCGTCCAGCCCGAAACGCTCGTCTATGTTCGCGGCGGCTACAGCAATGCGCGCGTCACGACGCGGATCACCGATCTTGCGGGCACGACGAGCGAAGCCGAGAACCGCGACGGCTGGGTGATTGGCGGCGGGGTCGAGCGCCAGCTCGTCAACCACGTTTCCGCGCGCCTCGAATATCGCTATTCGGACCTCAGCGAAGGCGACGGCAAATATGACCGCCATCGTGTCCTCGCGGGCCTGACCTACCGATTCTGATCCCATTTGGTCGTGTTGGGCGGGACGGTCGGTATTCGCCCGCCCTGTCCAACCATCCCCTAGAGGCCTTTGTCCAACCTGGGCGTTGCCGGTTTGGCCATGTTGGCCTCAGGAGAACGATCATGGGAAGGTCAGAATTTGACTATTCGATATCACGTCCGGCGTGGAATGCCGGCAGGAAGGTTGGATCAAAGCGCCCACTGAAGCCACGTCAGATTTGGGCCATTCGCTTTCATCTCGATCGCGAGCACCGACTTCGAGACTGGGCGCTGTTCGATCTTGCGATCGACAGCAAACTGCGGGGCTGTGATCTGGTGAAGATCAAGATCGGCGATCTGGTGACGGGCGGAGAATTGCGAACGCGGGCAATTGTAATTCAGCAGAAGACGGGTCGACCAGTTCAGTTCGAAATCATGTCGGATGCTCGCGGAAGCCTCCTTGCCTGGCTCGAACGTCGCGGTGGATCGATCGAGGACTATGCGTTCCCAAGCCGCATCGATCACTCAGCGCACATGAGCACGCGGCAATATGTCTCGTTGATGAGTGGGTCACGGCGGTCGGCCTACGAAGCGAAGACTATGGGACTCACTCGCTTCGGAGAACGAAGGCGTCGATTATCTACAAGGCGACTGGCAATTTGCGCGCTGTTCAAATTCTTCTGGGGCACACCAAAATCGAAAATACGGTGCGATACCTCGGCGTTGATGTGGAAGATGCCCTGACGTTGGCGGAAGGCATCGAAATCTAACGATCAATTCTCGACATCCTAGAGAGCGAGCGCTCCGGATTGCCGCGGAACGTCCGCTCTCTCTATTTGGCCGCCAAAAGCTGCCAGTCAGCTAGCGGCCAATCTCCTTTGCGACGGACAGCATGAATCGCTGTCCGTCGCTCGGGAGCAGACTCATTTTGGAGCCGGCGTGACCCGCGTCCACAGATCGTCGAAGGCGTGGGCGTCGAAGAATGCGAAGGCCCGCACGATCCGCCCATCTTTCAGCGTCAGAATCCACGCATAGCTGTTGACGTAGGGCTGTCCGTCGCGCGCGGTTCCGGCAGCGTCGAAATGTGCGACCACCGTGTCACCATCAACATAGAGCGCATGAACGCGGGGGATCAGCCGTTCCTTCATCCGCGCGTTGAACGGCCGGATGACCTCGCTCATAAACGCTTCCTTCGTGGGATAGGTCTTGCTCGCGAGCGAGTTGCCTGAAATCGTCCAGACCGCGTCCTCGGCGAGCAGGTCATAAGGACCGCCGGTCCCTGCCGCCCAGGCATCCATCGAACGGGCTATCGTTGCGCGGATGGCATCGACGTCGTTCGTCTGCGCTGCAGCTTTCGCCGTCATCGCCACGGCTGCAAGCGCGATAGCGAAGCGGCCGACATTCCTGATCCAGTTGGTCATCGTCTCTCTCCTCAATCGAGCGCCGCAACGGCGGCGGTTGCCACTTCAAAATCCTGATCGACCATGCCGCCCGACACGCCGATCGCGCCGATCAGCTTGCCGTTCGTGTCCTTCACCGGCACGCCGCCGGCAAAGACAATCAGCCCGCCGTTGGTGCGATCGAAGCCGGGCGAGGTGACGCCAGGCTTGACGAAGTCGTAGAGTGCTTCGGTGTTGAAGCCGAAAAGCGCAGCGGTGCGCGCCTTGTTCAGCGCGATGTCGGCTGAACCCAAAAACGCGCCGTCCATGCGAAGGAAGGCTTTGAGGTTCGCGCCGTCGTCATAGACGGCGATGTTCATCGGCACCCCGATCGCGTCAGCCGCCTTGCGGGCGGCGGCGATTGCGGTGTCGGCCTGTTCCTGGGTAACGCTCATGTCAAAATCCTTTCAGGAAAGATTCGGCCGCGGCAGTGGAAGGCCGCGGCCGACAGGTCGGGGTCAGATCCGGTTCTCCCAGGCGTCAAGCTGGTGCTGCTTCAGCATGTCCTCGATCGCCTTCGGCATCACGTTGCGGAACTTGCCTTCGTCGGCGGGAACGACCTCGATCATGCGATCGATCATTTCCTGCGCGTCCATCTTGCCTTCGGGCGTGGCGAAGAAATCGTCGAAGCCCTTGCGCAGATCGGCGCGCTTGGTGAAATTCACGCTGTCGTCGAGCCAGCGGAACGGATTGTCCGCCATCGTTTCGTTATAGCCGGTGTAATAGGCACCGGGGTTGATCGTCTGGACCTTGACGCCGTAGGCGGCGAGTTCCTGCTGGAGCGCTTCGGCGACCGATTCCAGCGCGTGCTTGGTCGACACATAGGTGCCCCAGTTCGCCGGGGTGAACAGTCCGCCCATCGACGAGGTAAACACGACCTTCTTGCCTTCGGCGGTTCCTTCGCGGACCCAGCGCTGGACGATGCCCTGCGTCAGCTCGAGCGGCAGGAAAACATTGACCTCGAAATTCTTGCGGACCAGGTCGAGCGGGATTTCCCAGACGGGGCCGGCTTCACCCATGCCGGCGTTGTTCCACAGGATGTCGATGTCCCACTTCTGGGCCTGACGAATATCGTAGGGATCGGTCAGATCGAGGCGTTCGACGCGGATCTTTTCGCTGAGACCCAGCGCCGCGACTTCTTCGCGCAGCGGGGTGACCTGCGACGAAACCTGCACGGTCGCGATGATGTTGTGGCCGTTGCGCGCCATGCCGATCGCGGCGCCTTTGCCGAAGCCGCCAGCGGTACCGGTGATGAGGATGGTCTTGCTCATGTCTAATCTCCTTTGGCTTTCACCTGTCGGCGCGGGAGTGCGTCCGATGGGTCGGAGATAGATCGTCGGCTGGCGCTGCGCCGTTCGCGGCTTGCGGCGATTGTTCCGAAATTGCGATCACGATGCCTTCGTGGCAGGATTTGGCCGCTTATCGATTCGTCGGGCTGCTTTCGGAGGGGTTCGGGCAGAATGAACGCAACGCTTGCCGAACCTGTGATGAAGGAATCCGAGGGTTCGCTCGCGGGGATGGCACGCATCCTCGACCGGCCGCCGGTGACCATGTCGGACGGACTACGCGGCGATACCTTGCTGACCGGCCGCTGGCAGCATGGGCCGGTCCACGACACGCTCGCCGCCCTCCCGACGCATGTCATCGTCGCGCATCACGGCGGCGACGGCGACATGGCACTGCGCGCTTCAGGGGGAATCAATATCCGCGCCCGGTCGCGCGTCGGTACAATGGTGATCATTCCGCGAGGGCAGGACGGGCGCTGGGACATCGCAGGCAAGTCCGACGTCAGCCATGTCTATCTCACCCATAACCGGCTGGAATCGACGGTTGAGGAGCTCACAAACGGACGCGATTTCGACCTGCTCCACCGCGTCGCTTTCGAGGATCCGACGGTCGTCAATCTCGTCACGATGCTCAGTAACGAGGCGGCATCCGGCGAGAGAAGCTCGCGCCTTTTCGTTGAACAGGCCATCGACCTGCTCTGCACCCAGCTGGTGCGCGGCCATTCGACCTTTGGCGCGCTGGCCGATCCCGCCGCGCGGCGCGGCGGGCTGGCCGACTGGCAGGTCAAGCGCGTCACCACCTATATGCGCAGCAGGATGGAGGAAGAGATCGGCCTCGACGAGCTCGCTGCGCTTGTTCATCTGAGCCGCTTTCACTTTTGCACCGCCTTCAAGAAGGCGACGGGCCGCAATCCGCATGAAACGCTGACGATGATGCGCATTGCGCGCGCCAAGGAGATGCTCGCAGACCCCGATATGCCGGTGACCGAAATCGGACTCTGCGTCGGCTACCAGACACCCTCTTCCTTCGCGGCAAGCTTCCGCAAGATAGTGGGCATGAGCCCCAGCGAGTTCCGGCGGCGGTTGTAGAGAACGCAATTGCGCCGCTCTCGAGGGAGGAGAGCGGCGCAGCGCTGGACCCGGCAAGAATGATTCGATCAGGTCCGTTCGGCCGCCGCGAAATCGGTCGACACCGAAATTGGGCGCCACTTTGCGACGATCTCTGCGTCCGCCACATGTTTGGCCTCGATCGCCGCGACCGTGTCGCTGCCGAGCGGCAGGCGAACCGGCGGGTTCGCGGCGTCGGCGAAATCGACGAGCACCTGCGCCAGCTTGTCGGGATCGCCCGGCTGACCGTGGTTCAGGTCAGCAGCGACCTGCCGGACGCGCCCGGCAGTTTCGGCATAATCCTCGATCTCGCCGCCGCTGACCGTGAGCGAGGTCGCATCGAGGAAATCGGTCCGGAAATAGCCGGGCTCGACCACCGTCACATGTACGCCAAGTGGCGCAAGTTCGGCGTGGAGCGCTTCGGACAAACCCTCGACCGCGAACTTGGTCGACGAGTAGACGCCGAAGCCCGCCGCGCCGCGATAGCCGCCAATCGAGGAAATGTTGAGGATACGCCCCGACCGCTGCGCGCGCATTGTTGGCAGAGCCGCTCGCGTGACGTTGAGCAGGCCGAAAACATTGGTGCGATAGACGCGCTCGACATCCTCCGCGCTGGCTTCCTCGACCGCGCCGAGGAGCCCGAAGCCGGCATTGTTGAGCAACACGTCGATCGACCCAAAGGCTTCGACAGCCGCGATGACCGCCGCATTCGCCTGCGCCTCATCGGTTACGTCGAGCGGAAGCGCAAGCAACCGTTCGCGGTTGCCAAGCGCCTCGATCACGGCGTCGGCGCGGCGCGCGGTCGCGACAACATTGTCGCCCTGCTCGAGAGCGAGTTTGGCGATCCGAAGGCCGAAGCCGCGCGACGCGCCGGTGATGAACCAGGTTTTCATGTTTGTAACTCCTCTGCTGATATTGACAGAGGGTTGCTACGCCGTTGTCACAGCGAGCGCCGTTCGCG
Organism: Sphingopyxis sp. Geo48; assembly: GCF_949769155.1. NCBI lineage: Bacteria > Pseudomonadati > Pseudomonadota > Alphaproteobacteria > Sphingomonadales > Sphingopyxidaceae > Sphingopyxis > Sphingopyxis sp. Geo48. Next base: position 472,690 of record NZ_CATKPA010000003.1, read on the forward strand.
CCTTGCGGCGACTGTTCCAAAATTGCGATCCTATTGAGCTCCAAATTATGCTTTTGAAAGCATGTCCGCTTTCTTGGATAGCGGCCCTCAAAGCCGACCGACGGCAATCGGCCAATAGTTCAGGTCGTCGCTACGGCATGTCGAAGGTCGGGCGCGGTCGCCGATATTACGTTCGTCCAAACGGTTGATGGCATGGCGCCAAAAAAGACGCCCGCGCGATCGAAACCGTGCGGGCGTCAGATGAAGATCTCTGTGTTCCTGAAAGGAAGAGCTCTCCTGGGTCGCACGACGCGGATAGCGTCGCGGGCCGACCGATAATTGTACGGCAGCGCCAAAAGATGCCCCCAAGCTCAAACCGACGCCGGCTTGCGTCTTTTTTCAGCCAGGCACTGGGGGGCGCCCAATCGGCATATATTACGTTGTTCAATCTGTTCGCTCGGCGATGTTAGAGCCGCCCCCGAAGCTGAGCTTGACCGCGCTGGCGCGCGGTTCGGACGGTGACAGCGCTTCGATGGTCATGACGCTGTCAGGTGAGAAGAGCTTGCCGTCCGTCTCGGGCAGCAAGCTGCGTCCGACATGGCCTTCGCGCGCCCACACCAACTCACCGTCCGAATTACGTGTGATGCTGAAGCGCTCAGCGGGAAAGTCCCGGAGGCGGTAGGTGCCGACGAACCGCTCGATGATCGGGCCGGAAAGGGGCAGCGCTGCGCGGGCGGGAAGTTTGTTGGCGGCGGGCCAGCGATAGACGTCGCTGATCGCGCGCACGACCTCGTTGATGAGCCAGCCGCCGTCATAGCCGTTGGTCATGACGACCGCGCCTTGGCAGCTGTCCGGATAGATGATGAACATCGAGGTAAAGCCGACATTCTTCCCGGTATGACTGATCTGGCGCGCACCGTCGGTGGGGCCGAGGTCCACGCCCAAACCCCAATTGCCGGGTCCGCGCGTCATGAGCTGGGCCGCGGCATCCTTCCCAATGATCGCACCGGACTCGCCGCGCACCGAACGGGCGAGGCCGATCGCGAAGCGGCCGAGGTCGCTCGGTGTCGACCAAAGCCCGGCGGGCGCCATTTCAGGATAGACACGCCATTTGCCCGGCAGGGGCGAACCGTCATCACTCGTACCTTGAGCCGATGGAGTCCCATTGGCATCTGAAGGCGGCTGCTCGAAGCTGCTGCTCGCCATCGCGAGCGGTTCCAGCACGAACTCGTGCATCAGCGGCGCGAATTCTTTCCCCGTCACCTCGCCCATGAGTGCCTGGGTGACGATGTAGCCGCCGCCCGAATAATTCCAGCGGCTGCCGGGGTTGCTCTCGACGACGATGGCGGGCGTATTTGCCGGCGCTTCGCCGCGCAGGATCTGTGCCAGCGTCGGTCGAGGTTCGCCGGGGAGGTAGCCTTTCATTCCCTCGAGATTTGTGCCCGCCGTATGACTCAGCAACTGCCGAAGCGTGACGGGGCCGCGCGCCTTGTCGTAAGACCAGCCCTTCATCTGAAGCTGCACGTCTCCATCGAGCGAAAGCGTGCCGCGCTCGACCAGGCGTAACGCCCCAATCGCAGTGACGGATTTGCTGATTGAACCTGCCTGGAACCGTGTCTCGGGAGTAACCGGGGGCCCGTCCCACATCGTCGAGCCGAACCCCCGCGCATCGACGATGCGGCAATCCTCGATAACCGCGACGCTCAGCCCCGGGACGCGATAATGTGCCATGCGCGCGGCGAGCTCGAAGCGCCGGCTTTCGGCACCCTCGATCGTGACGGTGCGTCGAAGCGCGCGTTCGAACGGCAGAGGCGTGTTTTCCTCCGCCGATACAGCGGCAGCAGATGCGGCGACCGCCAGCGCGGCCAGGAGGCTCGTGGTTCTGTGGGCAATCTTTGTCAGAGACCAAGGGAAGGCGGGAATCGGTACAGCTGTTTTGGACATGGAAGATCCTTTGCGGTCGTTGCCGACCGCATTCGTGCGGAATTGAAAAGCGGGGAGTGAGCGCGCTGCTAGGGCGCGGCAAGCTTGCCGCGGAAGAAGGTTATGAGCGCGAAATTGAGCCCGGCAGGGAACGCCGTCTGGTCGAAGGTCGCCATCACCAAGGGCGCTAACAATCTGCTTTTCACAATGATGAGCGTCCCTCCCTGCGCCTGGCGATCGATCCAGTTACGAGCACCCCCGGTTCCGGGCGGTGCGGCCTCAATATCGCCTCCTCCGGAACGGCGGAAGCTGCATCATTTGCATTTGCTTCGTGCGTCCGACGCCATGTTCCGCTTCTCCTAGATCCCCGGCGTTCCGCGAAAGGCGGTTTCACAGGCTTGCCGGACCAGCTGGCGCAGCCAGCGGTGCGCGGCGTCGCCTTCCATGCGCGGGTGCCAGAGCAGCGATATCGTGAACGGCTCGGTCTCTACGGGCAGCGTGAACGTTGTCATCCCGCCTCGAAGACCCGCGGTGTGCCGCTCGGGAACCGTGGCGATAAGGTCCGATCCCTTGGCCAGCGCTAGTGCGGCGGCAAAGCCGTCGACGGTTGTGACGATCGTCCGCGCGAGGCCGAGGGTATCGAGCTTCCCGTCGATCCCGCCCAGATCGAGCCCTTGCCGTGTCACTAATACATGGCGACCTTCGGCATAGCGCTCGGCGGTCATGTTGCCCTTGGCCAGAGGATGCCCGGCGCGAACGACGCCGACATAGCGATCGACGAACAGCGACTGCGCGCGCACTTCGGGGCCGATCGCGCGTCCGACGACGCCCGTCTCGAGGTCGATGTCTCCCTCGCGAAGACCCGCGCTGTCCTTGTCCAGCTTGCGGATGAAGCGGATGCGAACATGCGGCGCTTCCTCGGCAACCTGCTGAATCAAGAGTGGGCCGATCGACTCGGCGAACCCGTCGCTCGTCCTGAGCACGAAGGTCCGGTCGAGGCGGTAGAGATCCACCGTGTCCGCGGGTCGCAGAACTGCGCGGGCATCCTCGACGAGCCGGTGGACTTCGTCGCGCATCGCTTCGGCGCGGGGCGTTGCGACCAGCCCGCGACCGGCGCGCACGAGAAGCGGGTCGCCGGTCACCGTCCTGAGGCGGGCGAGGGCACGGCTCATCGCGGAGGGGCTGAGGCCGAGCTTGCGTCCCGCGCCGGCAACACTGCCCTGCTGAAGCAGCGCGTCCAAGGTGAACAGCAGATTGAGATCGGGACCGCCCATAGGACCGGCTTTACCATAGGCTGTCTCTCGGACATAGCGTCAAGCGCAAAGATTGATTGCAAATGCTGCGTCTTCCGCCATGCCCTTGGCGGTCTATTTTCGGTCTCGACATCAACGAGACAGGAATTTGAGATGACCCAAACGGCCCTCGATCTTTTCGCTGGACGCGTTCGCGACAACTGGGGGCCGCTAACCTCCGGGCTGATTGCCGATTGCAGCGCGCGCCTGACCGAGCTGCTTCAGACGCCGCGGACCGAGGCGTGGCTCGCAGACCTGTGCCACGAACGTCCCGAGAGCCGCGAGCTCTTTCGCGATCCGGTGCATGGCTTCGTCCTGCTCGCGCACACCGAGGCCGACGGGCGCTATCGCGTTCCGCACGATCATGGGCAGAGCTGGGTCATCTATGGTGTCCTGCACGGTGAAATGGAGATGGGAACCTACGCGCGCGTCGATGAGCCGGGCAAAGGCGCGCGTCTAGTGAAGCGAGGATCGACGATCGTTCGGCCCGGGAATGTGCAGGTCTATCTTCCCGGCGATATCCACGACACGCTCTGCGTCAACGGGCCAGCGATCCAGTTCCGCTTTACGGCCCGCGATCTCCGCCACGATACCACCATGGTCCGCTACGCCGATGTCGGCGGGACCTGGGTTCCTGCGGCCTGAGGCCGTCATTGTGCCGACGATCTCCGTCCCGCCGGCCGGTATGCGCCGACGGGCTGCCATCGCCAGCGTGCTTGCGGCGATGGCGGCAGCGGTGCTCGATGCGTCCAGCATCAACATCGCGCTCCCTTCGATCGCGCGTGCGCTTGATGTCGAGCCATCGCTCGCGGCCTGGCTGGTGATCGCGTATCAGGGAGCGCTCGTCGCAGGCTTGTTGCCGCTCGCCGCGATCGGCGAGCGCTTCGGCTACCGTTCAACCTTTGTCGCCGGCTCCGCCTTGTTCGGCCTCAGCGCCGTGGCGTCCGCCATGGCTCCCAGCATCGTCTTGCTCGTCATCTTCCGAATCCTGCAGGGGATTGGTGCTGCGTCCATCATGGCGTTGGGCGTGGCGCTGCTTCGCCAGACCGTCGCTGAGGAAGAGTTTGGCAAGGCGATCGGCTGGAACGCGATGACGGTTGCACTCCTGTCTGCGGCGGGACCAACGATCGGCGCGTTATTGCTTGATCTGGGAAGCTGGCGTTTCGTGTTCGCTGGTAGCGTGCTTTTGGCGGGTGTGGCGCTGGTGGCCGCGCGCGGGCTGCCGTCCCATCGCCAAGAGCGCAAGCCGCTCGATGCCATCGGCATATTGGCTTACGCGGGGCTCGTTCCCGCTTTCGTGGTTGCGGCCGGGCTTGCCCGCTTATCGGTTCTTCTCGGTGCTTTGGTTTTGATGGCGGGCGTGACCGGCCTCGGGGTTTTTGTCCGGCGCGACATTCGGCGAGCGTCGCCATTTCTTCCGCTGACGCTCTTTCGGTCACCCAGCTTTACGCGATCGGTCCTCGCGTCGGTGGCCTGCTTTACGGCCCTGGGCCTGGCGCTGCTGATCCTGCCCTTCGCGTTGCACGACCGGCTCGGGCTAACGGCCCGTGCCACTGCCCTTATGATGACCCCGTGGCCGCTCGCGGTGTTTTTGACCACGCCGTTTACCGCTCGGCTTCTTGATCGCATTCATCCGGCGCGGCTGTGCGCCGTCGGAGCATTGGTGTTGGCGTGCGGGTTGGCGGCCTTGGCTGCGGCCCCGCTCGCCTTCAGCGTTCCGGTGTATATATCGGGCATTATCCTCTGCGGAATCGGGTTCGGGCTATTCCAGACCCCCAATAATCGCACGATGTTTCTTGCCGCGCCCGCTGACCGGGCCGCCTCGGCTGGAGGGGTTCAGGGGACTGCCAGGCTTTCGGGCCAAGTTACAGGGGCGCTGATTGCGTCGATTTTGCTTTCCGTCACTCCCGTCGGAGCAGCGGCTTCGATCGCTTTTGGTGTCGCTGCGCTTGCTGCCTTCGCGTCCGCGGGGATCAGCCAATCGAACGATAGGGCGAAGGTCAGCAATTGACCCTACCGGCTCCAGAAGCAGACTGACCGCAGACGGCCACTAGTTCAGCTAATATCGAATGGCGCTACGCCGCAATTGAAAGCGGAGGCGCCGTCTCGACCTCGATCACCGCGAACATTTCACATAGCTTTGCTCGGGCGCGAAGTCGCCGCCACCGCGCAGCAGGAAGGCCGTGTTTTCCGGAGAAGTGTCGATGGGAAGGCCGCGAATCTTGAATCCATGTCCCGTCGGCACGCGATCGCCAACTGTGTCGGCGGTGGCGGCCGGAGTCAAAAGGGTACGAGTCGCGGCTTTCATGGCCCGGATTTAGCAGGCGGGTCGGGAGCCCCTTATCAGGACTGTTACGTATGCGTGGTGAGCCTGGGCCGGATACCCTTGCCGGCTATGCTTCGCTGCATGCCTCGCATAGCGCTGCGATGATCCGCTGCATCTTCGGGTCCGCCAATGTGTAGTATCGCGTTTGTGCCTCGCCGCGCAGCGATACGATTCCCTGTTTCCGGAAGCGCGCCAGGTGCTGCGACACCGCCGACTGAGAAAGCCCTGAAATCTCGGTCAGTTCGCCGACCGATACCTCGCGCTCGTCCATCTGGCACAGCATCAGCAGACGCTCGGGGTTCGCGAGCAGCTTCAAATAACCCGCCATGTCATGCGCATCGCGCTTGAGGATCGAGAGGTCGGTCGGCTTTGTCATGGAGAGCGGCTTCCTTCGCGGCCATCGTCGCGCAGGACGATGTAGATCGCGGGAATAACCAGCACGGTCAGCAGTGTCGAGGAGGCAAGCCCGAACAGCAGCGAGATGGCGAGACCCTGGAAGATCGGGTCGGTCAGGATCGTCGCGGCGCCGATCATCGCCGCCGCCGCGGTCAGCACAATCGGCTTGAAGCGGATCATCCCGGCTTCGAGCAAGGTATCGCGCAGCGGCTTGTCGGGATTTTTCGCATGATTGATGAAATCGACGAGCAGTATCGAGTTGCGCACGATGATCCCGGCGAGTGCGATAAAGCCGATCATGGAGGTCGCGGTGAACGGCGCACCGAACAGCATATGCCCGAGCACGATGCCAACGAGCGTCAGCGGGATCGGCGTCAGGATGACGAGTGGAATCTTGAAGTTGCGGAACTGCCCGACGACGAGCACATAGATCGCGAGCAGCGCGACCATAAAGGCGGCACCCATGTCGCGGAAGGTCACCCAGGTAATCTCCCACTCGCCGTCCCACAGCAAAGTGGGCACCGCTTCATTCTCGGGCTGCCCGTTGAAACGGATGACGGGTTTTTCCATCCCGTGCGCCTTCCAGTCGAACGCCTCGATCGCATCGTCGACCGCGAAGATGCCATAGATCGGCGCCTCATAATCGCCCGCCAGCTCGGCGGTGACCATGTCGGCGGCGCGGCCGTTGCGGCGGAACAGCGCGGGCGAGCCGGCTTCCTTGCGCGCCTCGACGATCTCGCCCAGTTGCACGAGCCGGCCGCCCGGCCCCATGCTAGCGACCGGGGTCGCGGCGAGGCTGGCGCTCCACGTCCGCTGCGCCTGATCGAGCGCGACGCGGATCGGGAGCGGGTCGCGCCCCTGCCCCCGCGGCGCGTAGCCGACGGTCTGCCCGTCGAGCAGCACGCCGATGCTGTCGAGCAGCTGGCGCTCCGAAATGCCATAGGCGTCCATCCGCGCGCGGTCGGGAACAAGGCGCAGCCGCGGGCGCGGCACCCCGAAGCTGTTGTCGACATCGACAACATAGGGGATGGTGCGGAACAATTTCTCGACCTGCTCGGCGGTTCTGCGGCGGGTCGCCTCGTCGGGGCCGTAAATTTCTGCGAGCAGCGTCGCGAGCACCGGCGGCCCGGGTGGCGTTTCGACAACCTTGATCGATGCGCCCGGGGGCAGCAGCAGGGCCTTGTGAAGACGTTCGCGCAGGTCGAGCGCGATCGCGTGGCTCGACCGGTCGCGCTCGTCCTTGGGCGCCAGCGTTACCATCACATCGCCCATCTCGGGGCGGTTGCGCAGGAAATAATGGCGCACCAGCCCGTTGAAATTGAAGGGTGCCGAGGTGCCGGCATAGGCTTCCATCGATCGCGCTTCGGGCAATTGCCGCGCAATCGCCGCAGCGGCGTCGAGCGTTCGCCCGGTCGTTTCGAGCGACGTGCCTTCGGGCATGTCGAGGACGAGTTGCACCTCCGACTTGTTGTCGAAGGGCAGCAGCTTCACCGTCACCGCCTTGAAATAGAACATCGAGCAGGCAACGAGCGTCGCGACGCCGACCGCGATCAGGAAATGGCGCGCGCTCTTGCGGTCGCGGATCACATGCCGGGCGACGCGGCCGTAAAGCACTCCGAGCTTGCCGCCGGTCGCATGGTGGTCGTGGCCGTGCGCGAGCGTGTTCCGCGCAAACCGCACCATCAGCCACGGCGCGATGATCACCGCGACAAAAAAGGAAAAGAACATCGCCGCCGAAGCATTGATCGGGATCGGGGCCATATAGGGGCCCATCAGCCCGGAGACGAAGAGCATTGGCAGTAACGCCGCAACGACGGTCAGCGTCGCGATGATTGTCGGATTTCCGACCTCGGCGACGGCATCGACCGTGGCATCGATGCGGCTGCGGGCGTCGGCCATCGCCCAGTGGCGCGAGATATTCTCGATCATCACGATCGCGTCGTCGACGAGGATGCCGATCGAAAAGATGAGCGCGAACAGGCTGACGCGGTTGATCGTGAAGCCCATCAGGTTCGAGGCGAACATGGTGAGCAGGATCGTCGTCGGGATCACCACCGCGGTCACCGCCGCCTCGCGCCAACCGATCGCAAAGCCGATCAGGATGACGATCGACACCGTCGCCAGGCCGAGGTGGAAGATCAGCTCGTTCGCTTTTTCGTTGGCGGTCTCGCCATAGTTGCGCGTCACCGCGACATCGACCCCGGCGGGAATCAGTGTGCCGCGCAGCGCTTCGACCCGCGCGACGACAGCGTGCGAGACTTTCACGGCGTTGGCGCCCGAACGCTTGGCGACGGCGAGGCTGACCGCGGGCGCCATCGCCCAATGTCCGTCTTCGCCCTTCGCCCAGCGCCACGCGCGCGCCTGCTCCTCGGCCGGTCCCTGCGTCACCGTCGCGACGTCGCGCAGATAGACGGGGCTGCCGTTCGCCCCGCGCACGGTGATCGTCGCCAGCTCGGCGGCGCGGCGCACTTTCTGTCCCGCAACCACCGCCGTCGCCGCACCGCCTTCGCGCACCGTGCCGAGGGGAAAACTGCGGTTGGCCTGCGCTGCCGCGTCGATCAGCGCACCGAGCGAGACCCCATGCGCGGCGAGCTTCGCGGGGTCGGGCGTGACGCGAAGCTGTTCCTCCTGCCCGCCCGCGATGAAGGTCAGCCCGACATCGTCGACCTTCGCGACCTCGGTGCGCAGCCGGGTCGCGAGCGCGTGCAGCGCCTGTTCGGTCCATTCGCCGCGCGCGCCGAGTTTCGGCGACAGCGTGAGGACGACGATCGGCACGTCGCTGATCCCGCGCGCCGTCACCTGCGGCGGCTCGATGCCCGCCGGGATTCGGTGCATGTTCGCCGACAAGCGCTCGTTGATGCGCGTCGCGGCATCGTCGGGGTCCGAACCGACGAGGAAGCGCGCGGTCACCATCACCCCGTCATCCTCGGCCTGCGTATAGACATGTTCGACGCCGTCGACGCTTTTGACGATCGTCTCGAGCGGCTTGCCGACCAGTTCGACCGCATCGCTCGCCGACAGGCCGGGTGCGCCGACCATCAGGTCAACCATCGGCACGCTGATCTGCGGCTCTTCCTCGCGCGGGATCGTCAGAATCGCGAGCAGCCCGACAAGGATCGCCGCGAGTAGCATCAGCGGCGTCAGCGGGCTCTGGATCGTCGCGCGCGTCAGCCGCCCGGAGATGCCGAGGCTCATGGGCGCGCACCGGTCGACGGTGCGATCAGCGTATCGCCCGTGGCGGCGCCCGAGAGGATTTCGACGCGTGCCGGGTCGTCCGACGGCGCGATCTGGACCGGCACGCGCGACGCCGAATCCTTGCCGACGCGGATCGTTACATAATCGATGCCATAGCTGGTTTCGACGAAGCGTCTCGGGACGACGAGCGCCTGCCGCTCGCCGGTCGCGACCCGCGCGGTGATCCGGCGGCCGACCATATTGCTCGCAAGCCCCGGCATTTGGACGTCCGCGGCCATCTGCCCACCGGTCACCGAGGGATAGACGCGGCTGACGGTCGCGCGCGGGGTAACGTCCTTTGCACCCTCTGTCAGGCCCGTCGCCAGGACCGAACTTCCGACGCGCACCTTGCCCGCCAATGTTTCGGGAAGTTCGAGTCGCAACACCATCGGCCCCGAGGTGATCGTCGCGATCGATGTGCCGGCCGCGACTGCGGAGCCCGCAGGAACCTGCGCCGTCAGGACGCGCCCTGCCGAGGGAGCGACGACCGCGCCCTGTCCCGCAACCGCGCCGACCGCCGATTGCTGCGCCTTCGCCGCGTTGACCTGCGCCCGCGCGGCGCGCGCCGCGGCCTCGGCCTGATCGAGCCGCGCCTGGGTATAGACGCCGTTGGCGTGGAGATATTTGACGCGTGCCAGTTCGGCCTCTGCCTGCGCGACCTGCGCCTGCGCCGCGGCCGCCTGCGCGCCATAAGCAGCGCCTTCGTAGCCGAGCCTGCTGTCGACGACGCGGCCGATCACTTGTCCCTTGCGGACAAGATCGCCCTCGCGGATGGTCAGGCTTTCGAGGATGCCGGGGATGCGCGCGCGCGCATCGGCCATGTCTACGCTCGTCACCAGCGCGCCGACGTCCTTCCACTCGGTGACCGTCGAAGGCCGAAGGACCAGCGTTTCGCCCTTTGTCTCCACCGCTCGCTCGGCTGGCGGCGGCGCGTTGCCGCCGCACGCCGAAAGCATCAGTGCGAGAGCCGCGAGGCCGGGTGCGGATATTCCCCTATATCGCGGACGGCGGAATGGGCTCAGCATGGCGAAACTCCTCGATTGATCGGCATCCTAGGAGCGGCCGGTAGTTTCAGATATTGCTAATATTACGTATATTGCATATTAGGAAAATCTAATATGGACGTCAATCGAGACTGGCAGGCATAGTCCCGCCTGCCGCTTGGGTGTCGAACCCGAGGGAGTGCTGCCCTGCGGAGCAAGGAGAAAGCGAATGTCGCTTCCGAAGATCGTTGTCTTGGGCGCCGGGCTCGGCGGGACGATCGCGTCCTATGAGATACGCGATGCCGTGAAGGACAAGGCCGAAGTCATGGTCGTCTGCGACCAGGAAAATTACTGGTTTGTGCCGTCCAACCCATGGGTCGCGGTGCGCTGGCGCGAGCCCGAGGCGATTCGCGTCCACCTGCCTCCCGTCATGAAACGCAAGGGCATCGGTTTCACCGCGGTCGGCGCCAGGCGCGTCCACCCCGCCGAAAGCCGGATCGAACTCAATGACGGGTCGTTCGTCGATTATGACTATCTCGTCATTGCAACAGGGCCGAAGCTCGCCTTCGACGAGATCGAAGGCTTCGGTCCCGAGGCGAATACCGTCTCGATCTGTACGACCGATCATGCCGCTGCCGCTGCCAAGGCCTTCGACCGCTTCTGCGAGAACCCCAGCCCGATCGTCGTCGGCGCGGCGCAGGGCGCTTCCTGCTATGGCCCGGCCTATGAATTCGCGCTGATCCTCGACACCGAGCTCAGGCGCCGCAAGATCCGCGACCGGGTGCCGATGACCTTCGTCACCGCCGAGCCCTATATCGGCCACCTCGGGCTCGACGGCGTCGGCGATACCAAGGGCCTGCTCGAAAGCGAGCTGCGCGATCGCCACATCAAATGGATCACCAATGCGCGCGTCGCGAAATTCGAGCCCGGCATGGCGCATGTCGAGGAAGTCGCAGCGGACGGCAGCGTCAAGGCGAGCCATGATCTGGCCTTCGGCTATGCCATGCTGCTGCCCGCCTTTCGCGGCGTCGATGCGGTGTTCGGGATCGACGGGCTGACCAACCCGCGGGGTTTCATCCTCGCCGACAAGCATCAGCGCAATCCGACCTTCATCAACATCTATTCGCTCGGCGTCTGCGTCGCGATACCGCCGGTCGGCCCTACGCCGGTGCCCGTCGGAGTGCCGAAGACAGGCTTCATGATCGAATCGATGGTCGCCGCGATCGCGGAGAATCTGAAGCTCGAACTCGCGGGGCAGCCGCCGCTGCACGAGGCGACGTGGAACGCTGTCTGCCTCGCCGATTTCGGCGACGGCGGCGTCGCCTTCGTCGCGCAGCCGCAAATCCCGCCGCGTAACCTCAATTGGTCGGCGTCGGGCAAATGGGTCCATCTCGCGAAGATCGGCTTCGAGAAATATTTCCTGCGCAAGGTCCGCAAGGGCGAGAGCGAGCCTTTCTACGAAAGGCTGGCGATGCACGCGCTGGGAATCCGCAAGCTCCGCTTCTGACGAAAGGAAAATGTGATGAATCTCGATCGTGCCGTACTGCGCTTCGCCGGTTTTATCGTCCTGCTGGGGGTTTGCCTCGCGTGGTTCGTTCATCCATACTGGATCGCGCTCGCCGCCTTTGCCGGGCTCAATCTGATCCAGGCAAGCTTTACCGGCTTTTGCCCCGCCGCGATGCTCTTCAAGCGGCTCGGGCTGCGTGCGGGCGCCGCCTTTCGGTGAAGCGCGCAACTGTCCTGATCGCGGTGAACCTCGCAGCTTTCGCGCTGGCGCACGGGGCGAGGGCGCAGGATCTGGCGACGGCGATCGCCGACACGCGCGCGCATTCGCCCGAGCTAGTCGCGGCCGAAGCCGACGCCGGCGCCGCCGAGGCGAGGGTTGCGCAGGCGCGCGCGGCGGCGGGTCCGACCGCGCGGATCGAAGGCAGCATCGGTTATGGCCGGCTTGATCCCGGCGGCTATTTCGGCCTGTCGGCCGACGATGTGACGCCGAGTGCGGTCCAGTTCGTCGGTGAATATCCGCTCTATGCCGGCGGACGGATCGCCTCGGCCCTCGATCAGGCGGTCGCGGGCCATCGCGCGGCAAAGATCGGCGCGGACATGGCGCGGCAGAATCTGACGCTCGCGACGGTGTCGAGCTATGCCGAGGTCCTCACGGCACGCGAACTGGTCGCGAGTTATGCCGCGCTGGTCGCCGCGCTCGACGAGATCGTGCGCGACGCCGCGCTGCGCTACGATGTCGGCGACGCAGCGAGCAGCGAGGTCGCGCAGGCGAGGGCGCGCCGCGCCGAAGGACAGGCGGGCCTTGTTCAGGCGCAGGGCCGGCTCGCGGCAGCCGAGGCACGGTTGGAACGGTTGACCGGCAAAACTGTCGGCGTGCTCGCTCCACTGCCGCCGCGCCCCGAAGTTCCCGCATCGCTCGGCGACGCCGTCGACGCGGCGATCGCTGCAAATGCGATGCTTGCCCAGGCCGGCGCGGCGGTCGATGGTGCCGACGCCGGCGTGCGTGCGGCCAAGGCCTCGAACCGCCCGACGATCGGCGTCTTTGCCGAGGGAGCGCGCGTGCGCGACCAATTCTTTCCCGATTACCGCGCCGACAGCATGACCGTCGGACTGCGCGGCCGCTGGACCTTTTTCGACAGCGGAGCGAGCGGCGCGCGTGTGCGCGAGGCCGAGGCGCAGCGGTCGGCAAGCGCGGCGCGGCTGCGGCAGGCGCGCGACGAGGTGACGCAGGCGGTGATCGAGGCGTGGAGCGGCCTCGAAAGCGCCGAGCGCGGACTGGAAGCTGCGCGCGAAGGCGATATAGCTGCGCGCGAGGCACTGCGCGGCACGCGGCTCGAAGTGCGCTCGGGGGCCCGGCCGCCGCTCGCCGAGCTCGACGCCGAGCGCGAGGCGATCGCGGCGACTGCGCGCCTTGCCGAGGCGAGGGCGGCGGTGCAGGTCGCGGCATGGCGGCTGCGACTCCTGTGCGGGATCGAATGAAAAGCGAAGGACTGCCGATGACCGACCTCCACCGCGATACGGCGGCCGCGACGATCGAAACCGCGCGGCGCGCCCGCCACACTCCCATCGTCCGGACTTTCTTCGACGACGCGACCTTCACGGCGACGCACGTCGTCCACGACCCTGCGACGCGGAGGGCGGCGATCATCGACTCTGTGCTCGATTTCGACCAGGCGTCGGGCCGGACGAGCCATGGCTCGGCCGATGCGATCGTCGACTATGTCGGCGCCGAGGGGCTGAGCGTCGAATGGCAGATCGAAACCCACGCCCACGCCGATCACCTGTCGGCGGCGCCTTATTTGCAGGAAAAACTGGGCGGCCGGATTGCGATCGGACGGCATATCAGAACCGTGCAGACGATGTTCGGCGAGATCTTCAACGAAGGCGAGCGTTTTGCACGCGACGGATCGCAGTTCGACCGGCTGATGGCCGACGGAGACACCTTCAGGGTTGGTGAAATCGACGGCATCGTACTCCACTCGCCGGGCCATACGCCCGCATGCATGGCGTGGATCATCGGCGACGCCCTGTTCACCGGCGACACCTTGTTCATGCCCGACTATGGCACCGCGCGCGCCGACTTTCCAGGCGGCGACGCGCGCACGCTCTATCGATCGATCCGCCGCTTGCTGTCGCTTCCGGGCGAGACACGCGTCTTCCTGTGCCATGATTACAAGGCGCCGGGACGCGACAATCATGCGTGGGAAACGACGATTGCCGCCGAGCGCAGCGCGAACGTCCACGTCCATGACGGTGTGAGCGAGGACGTCTTCGTCGCGATGCGCGAGGCGCGCGACAGGACGCTGGCGATGCCGAAGCTGATCCTGCCGTCGGTACAGGTCAACATGCGCGGCGGTCGCCTGCCCGAGCCCGAGAGCAACGGCACACGCTACCTCAAGCTGCCGCTCGACATTCTCTGAGCGCTGGCGCGATGCCCGATCCCGCGACGCTCGATCTCGCGCAGATGACCCTCGGCGCGCTGTCGGGTGTGCTCGTCGGCTTCACGCTTGGACTGGTCGGAGGCGGCGGGTCGATACTTGCAGTGCCGCTGATGATCTATCTGGTCGGCGTGCCGCAACCGCATGTTGCGATCGGCACCGCGGCGCTGGCCGTGGCTGCCAACGCCGCGGCCGGTCTGGCCAACCATGCGCGCGCCGGCCATGTCCGCTGGCCGTGCGGGTTGACTTTTGCCGGCGCCGGTATCGTCGGCGCGCTTGCGGGATCGACACTCGGTAAAAGCTTCGACGGCGACAGGCTGCTCCTTCTCTTCGCGCTGCTGATGATTGTCATCGCGGTGGTGATGCTGCGCAGGCGCGGACGGACAGGCGATCCAATGGTGCGAATCAGCCGCGAAAACGCCCCGCGATTGCTCGGCTACGGCCTTGGCAGCGGAGCGTTCAGCGGCTTTTTCGGAATCGGCGGCGGCTTTCTGATCGTGCCCGGCATCGTTGCCGCAACGGGCATGCCGACGATCAATGCGGTCGGCACCTCGCTCGTCGCGGTCACCGCCTTCGGGCTGACGACGGCCGCCAACTATGCCTGGTCGGGGCTCGTCGACTGGCAGCTGGCCGGGCTGTTTATCGCCGGCGGCGCGCTCGGGAGCTGGCTCGGCCTGAAGGGTGCGCAGCGCCTGTCGGGGCACAGCGGGCGGCTCGACACGATCTTCGCGCTACTCGTGCTCGCAGTCGCCGCCTATATGCTCTACCGGGGTGCGGGCGCGATGCCGGGCTGATTTCGAGCATTCATTTACACGATATCGTGAAATATATATATCAGGTCGGCAAAGGATGTCCCGTGCCCGACAGCAACGCCTCTCGCCCCGAACCCCGACCGCTTCGCATCGGCGACATGGCGCCCGATTTTGTCGCTCGCAGCACAGCCGGAACGCTGCGGCTCAGCGACTATCGCGGCAGGTGGCTGCTCTTCTTCTCGCACCCCGGCGATTTCACGCCGGTGTGCACGAGCGAATTCGTCGCGATCGCGCGCGCGGCGGATCGGTTCGCCGCGCTCGGCTGCGAATTGCTCGCGCATTCGGTCGACAGCCTCTTCTCGCACCTCGGCTGGATCCGCGCGATCCACGACGATCTGGGCGTCGCGATTCCCTTCCCGGTGGTTGAGGACAGTTCGCTTGAGATCGCCCATGCCTTCGGTATGGTCGATCCGGCGTCGAACAACGCCGCATCGGTCCGCGCCGCCTTTTTCATCGATCCCGACGGCGTGATCCGCGCGCTCTCCATCTACCCGCTGTCGGTCGGGCGATCGGTCGCCGAGTTGCTGCGCACTATCGCGGCGCTTCAGCGCACCCACGACGGCGCGGCGATGACGCCCGCCGACTGGATGCCCGGCGACGATATCCTGCTGCCCCCCGCGCTGCTCGCCAGGGAGGCACTGGCGGCGAAAGGCACAACCGGCTGGTTCTATCAGCTCGCGAAAGACCGGCCGACCAAGGCCGGGGCGCCATGACCGACGGTGCCGATACAGACGACGCCTTGGTCGAATTGCTTCGTGTCCTCGCGCATCCGGTACGCCTGAAGCTCGTCTTCGCGATCCGCGAGCAGGAGCTAGCGGTCGGCCAGATCGAAAGCGCGACCGGTATCGGCCAGCCGCTGCTCAGCCAGCAACTCGGCGTGCTGCGCAAGGCCGATATCGTCGACACGCGGCGCGAGGCTAAGCAGATCTTCTATCGGCTGCGGCCCGAGGCGTTGGTACCGATCCGCGTGCTTGCCGACCGCCTGGGCGACCGCGCGGCGCCGCCGCCCGCCGGTGGCGACGCAAGCGCGGCCCATTTCGCGCGTATCCTGCGCTAGGATCCTGCCCTAGAGCCGCAAGCGGCGGCTCACGAGGCCGAGCATCGCCGGTCGGTGGCTGACCAGGATCAGGCCGGTACCAGTCCTTTCCAGCCAGGTGCCGAGATTGCCGGCCAGCCGCGCTTCGGTGGGGGCATCGAGCCCCTCACTCGGCTCGTCCAGCAGGAGCCAGGGGCGTCCCGCGAGCAGCGCCCGTGCGAGCGACAGGCGCTTTCGCTGGCCACCCGACAGCCGTGCGCCATCGTCGCCGAGCCAGCAATTGAGCCCGCCGGGCAGCGCCGCGACGACATCGTCGACGCAAGCGAGCGACAGTGCCTCCGCCATCGCGGCGCGGCCGAGCCCGGGCCGCGCGAGCGAAAGGTTGTCGGCAACGCTCCCCGCGATCATCGCGGCGTCCTGCGCGGCGAGCGCGAAAAGGATGCGGCGGGCGGCGAGTGGCAGCCGCGCGGCCGGGACGTCGCCGATCGCGACCGGCTCGGGCGCGTCGTCGCGCAGGCCGGCGAGCGTTTCGAGGATCCGCGTCTTGCCGCTGCCCGACGCGCCCGTCAGGGCGACGCGTGAGCCGGGCTCGATCAAGTGACGCGCGCCGTGGAGCGTGATCTCGATCTTGCGGTCGCTCGGCACGGGATACTCCCGCGGCGTTCCCGGTTCCGGAAACATCGCGTCGAGCCGCGCACGCGCACCGCGGCTCCTCCAGCGCTGGAGGTCGAGCCGGATAAAGGCGCCGGCGATTTCCATCGCGGCCGCGGCGGCCAGCGCCGCGAGCGCAACGAGCGGCGGACTTGCGGTCGACGCCGCGATCACGCCCGCGACCGCGCCGCCGGTCAGCGCCCAATGCACGACGCCGATGGCGGCGTCCGTCCGCGCCAGCGCGACGCGCGCGGTGTGGAGCGGTGTCCCGGCATCGGCGAGTGCGGCGCGGACGTCGGAACCGAGCCCATAGACGATAAGGTCGTCGCCGCCCGATGCCATGCCGACATAGCGCTGCTTGAGCCGTCCAAGCGCGGCACTTTCGGCCGCGAGCGCGGGGGCGATGCTGCGGGCGCCGATGGTGCGCGCGACGAGCGCGCTGCCGATCGCCGCAACGAATAATATGACAGCGGGAACGATGCCGGCCAGCAGGACGAGCGCGCACGAGCCCGTCAGCGTCGCGACTCCCGACGGGACGAGCGTGGTGCGGAGCAGGGCCTCTTCCAGCGTCTGCACATCCTCGCCCAGCCGCGCTGCGACATCGCCGCGCGCGCGGATCAGCGCAGCGGACGGCGGCGCGGCGACAAGGCGCGCAAACAGGCGTGTGCGCACCTCGGCGAGTGCGAACAACATCGCCTGATGGCTGAAGAGCCGCTCGCCATAGCGCGACAGCGTGCGCAGGATCGCGAGCGCGCGGATCGCGGCGCTGGGGACCAGATAGTTGAACGCCTTGACCGCCGCGGCCCCGGCCAGCCCGGCGATCGCCGCGCCGGTCAGGAACCACCCCGACATCGCGAGCAGGGCAACGGCAGCCAGCGCCGCGAGCGCGGCTGACGCCATGCCGAGCAAGATGGCGCGGCGCTGTCCGCGTCGCGCGGCGTGAACGAGGTCGTCGATCATGCCAGCTCCACGACGCTGTCGGCGATCGCGGCGAGCCGTGGGTCGTGCGTCGCGACGATCAGCAGCCGCGTTTCGGCGGCGCCTTCGAGCAGCGCGACGACGCCATCGGCGTTTTCGGCGTCCAGATCGGCTGTCGGCTCGTCGAGCAGCAGGATCGGGCGCGGCGCGAGCAGCGCGCGCGCGAGGCCGATGCGCCGCCGCTCGCCACCCGACAATCCGCTGCCGCGATCGTCGATCGTCCAGTCGAGCCCGCTGCCACGCGCCGCGATCAGCGCATCCAGCCCGAGCGTGTCGAGCAAAGCCAACGCCTCGTGCTCGCTCGTTCCCGATTGATCGAGCAACAGATTGCGACGCAGCGTATCGGGCAACAACAGCGCCCGCTGACCCGCCCAGCCGCAATGCGGCGCGATCGCGGCGGGATCGAGGGCGACCTCGTCCATTCGCATTTCCCCCGTCTCGATCGCCACCTGGCCGATCAGCGCGCGCAGCAGGCTGGTCTTCCCCGATCCGCTCGGCCCCATGATCAGATGCAGGCCGGGACCGTCCCATCCGGCGGTCACCGGACCGATCGCGGCGCCTTCCGGATGCCGAACGACGAGGCTGGAGAGCGCGAGCCGTGCGGCATGTTTCGGTGTATCGATAGACGTGGGGGCGGGCGGGAAGCTCTCCAGTCGCATGGCGACGGCCGCCATCGCCGCCACGCCCTGCTGCTTTTCGTGATAAGCGGCCGCGAGCCGGCGCATTCCGACATAGAATTCGGGCGCAAGCGCAAGGACGAAAAAGGCGCGCGCGAAATCGAGGCGTTCCGGCGCCGCGAACGGGAGCAGGCCGAGCAGCGAAAAGCCGCAATAGACCGCGACGAGCGCGACCGCGAGCGCGCTGAAGAATTCGAGGATCGCGCTGGAAACGAAGGCGACGCGCAGTACGCCGAGTGTGCGGGTGGCAAGATCCTGTGCCGCCACGCCGATATGCCGCGTCACGCGATCCTCGGCGCCGCAGGAGAGGATCAGCGGCAGCGCGCGTACGCGATCGACGAACAGCCCGCCGAGCCGCGACAGCGCGCCAAGCTGGTCTTCGCTCGCACGGTGAGCAGCACCGCCCGCAAGAGCCATGCCGATGGCGAAGGGGATGAGCGTCGCGAGCAGGATCGCCGCCGCGACCCAGCTGGCAGGGAAGGCCGCCAGCGCCACCAGCAACGGCGAGAGCATGGCCGCCCGGCGAAGCGGGAGGAAGCGCGCGACATAAAGTTCGATCCGGTCCACACCCGCGACGATAAGTTCGGCATCCTCGCCGGCGAGCCGCCCGCGCCCGGCGGCGCTTGCGATCAGCGCCGGAGCGAGGCGCGCACGCGCCGCGTCGGCGATCGCCATGCCGTGCCGCAACCCGGTCATCATCGCCCCCGCTTGCGCCAGTCCCCGCAGCGTTGCTGCTGCGACGAGCAGAAGAATCCAGATCGCTGCATCGTCTCGCCCTGTTTCCGCGACGATCGGCGCGAGCAACCGCGTCAGCGCCAGGGCGAAGATTATCGCGGCCGCCGTATCGCCAATCCACGCGACAACCGCTCCGGAGCACGCCCGAACGCTTTCAGGTGAGACATTCTGACCGATTGACATTTTGCTTATATTCACACATTCTTATATTCATTAAATGACGCGCCGGCAAGAGCGGTGCGCCGTCCGAGTCGCCGTTCAGGAGTGACGCAATGGATCTGGCCGTAGTCGAGCTTTCCCGCCTGCAATTCGCCTTGACGGCACTTTATCATTTCCTCTTCGTCCCGCTCACCCTGGGGCTCTCTTTCATGCTTGTCATCATGGAGAGCATCTATGTCATCACCGGGCGCGAAATCTGGCGCACGATCACGCGTTTCTGGGGCAAGCTGTTCGGGATCAACTTTGTCCTCGGCGTCGCGACGGGGCTGACGATGGAATTCCAGTTCGGGATGAACTGGTCCTATTATTCGCACTATGTCGGCGATATCTTCGGCGCGCCGCTTGCGATCGAGGGGCTGATGGCCTTCTTCCTCGAGGCGACCTTTGTCGGGCTGATGTTCTTCGGGTGGGAAAAATTATCGCGGCAGGTCCACCTGCTCGTCACCTTCCTCGTCGCACTGGGATCGAACCTGTCGGCGCTGTGGATTCTGATCGCGAATGGCTGGATGCAGAATCCGGTTGGCGCGCGGTTCAATCCCGAGACGATGCGCATGGAGGTGGCCGACTTCTATTCGGTGCTGTTCAATCCGGTTGCGCAGGCCAAGTTCGTCCATACGGTAAGCGCTGGCTATGTCACGGCATCGGTCTTCGTGCTCGGTATTTCGGCCTGGTACCTGCTGCGCGGCCGCTTCACGCCGCTGGCAAAAAGATCGCTGACGGTGGCAGCGGCTTTCGGCCTCGCGTCTTCGCTGTCGGTCGTCGTGCTAGGCGACGAGTCGGGCTATGCGCTGACCGACAACCAGAAGATGAAGCTCGCTGCGATCGAAGCCATGTGGCACACCGAAAAGGCGCCCGCGGGCTTGACGCTGGTCGGCTTTCCGTCAGTCAAGGATCGCACGACATATTATGAGATCAAATTGCCTTACGTGCTCGGGCTCATCTCGACGCGCAGCCTCACCGGCGAAGTGCAGGGGATCAACGAACTGGTCCTCCATGCGCAGGAGCGTATCGAAAGCGGCAAGATCGCCTATGGTGCGCTTGAGCGGCTGAAGGCCGATCGCACCGATGCCGCGGCCCGCGCGCTGTTCGAGGAACATCGCGGCGATCTTGGCTACGGGATGCTGCTCAAGCGTTACGTCGCCGACCCGCAGACAGCGAGCCGCGATCAGGTGATGCAGGCCGCTTGGGACACTGTTCCCAATGTTCCCGTCACCTTCTGGCTGTTCCGGCTGATGGCCGGGCTCGGATTCTTCTTCATCGGCTTCTTCGCGTTAGCCTTCTATTTCGCGACCGTGCGGCGTTTCGACGTCAAATGGTTCCTGCGCCTTGCCGTTCTGATCATACCGCTTCCGTGGATCGCGATCGAAATGGGCTGGGTGCTCGCCGAATATGGCCGTCAACCTTGGGCGATCGAGGGCGTGCTGCCGACATTCCTAGGCGCATCGAGCCTGACGGTGGCGCAACTCTGGACGACGATCATCGCCTTCACCCTGCTCTACGGCGGCCTCGCCGTTATCGAAATGCGGTTGATGCTGGCGAGTATCCGCAAGGGGCCCGAGCCGAACCGCCTCGCGGGGGGCGCACCAGAAACCGCAGCCAAACCCGGCGCGGGCTATGCCCCGCTTCCCGCCGAATAAGGAGGCACGATCATGGCGATACCCATCGACTACGAAACCCTACGCCTGATTTGGTGGCTTTTGCTCGGCGTCCTGCTGATCGGCTTCGCACTCACCGACGGTTACGATCTCGGCGTCGCGGCGCTGCTGCCCTTTGTCGCGAGAACCGACGAGGAACGCCGTCTTGCGATCAACAGCATCGCGCCGACCTGGGAAGGCCATCAAGTCTGGCTGATCCTCGGCGGCGGCGCGATCTTCGCTGCGTGGCCCTTCGTCTATGCGATAAGTTTTTCGGGCTTCTATCTCGCGATATTCCTCGTGCTGGCCGCGCTTATCCTACGGCCCGTCGCTTTCAAATATCGGTCGAAGCACGACGACGCCGCGTGGCGTAGCCGCTGGGACTGGGCATTGTTCATCGGCGGCATCGTCCCGGCGCTCGTGTTCGGGGTCGCGGTGGGCAACGTCCTCATCGGCGCACCCTTTCGTCTCGACAGCGATTTACGGGCCTTCTACGAGGGATCGCTGCTCGGGCTCTTCACTCCCTTCACCTTGCTCACCGGGCTGCTCTCGGTCGCGATGATCGTATTGCACGGCGCCGGCTGGCTTGCGCTCAAGGTCGAGGACGGCGCGGTGATGGAACGCGCCCGGCGCTTGGGCAAGTTCGCTGCGCTGCTTGTACTTGTCCTCTTCGCAATCGGCGGCATGATGGTCGCGACGACCTCGATCGGATACCGGCTTGAAGGCGCCATCGACGCGGCCGGACCGTCGAACCCGCGGTGGACGACCGCGGCATCCGCGCCGGGCGCCTGGCTCGAAAATTATGAACGGCAGCCCTGGATGCTGCTCGCGCCGATCTTCGGCTTCGTCGGCCCCGCGCTCGCATACCTCGCGATTGCGCGACGGCGGCAGGCGATGTTGTTTGCCGGTTCGGCGACGGCGGTTTTCGGGATCATTTCGACCGTCGGCCTGTCGATGTTCCCATTCATTCTGCCCAGCTCGATCGACCCGCACTCAAGCCTGACCGTCTGGAACGCCTCGTCGAGCCACCTCACCTTGTGGATCATGCTGGTCGTGACGCTGATCTTCCTGCCGATCGTGCTCGCCTATACGGCGTGGGTGCTGAAGATCCTGTTTGGCCGCATCACCCTCGAAGAGGTGCGCACCAACCCCGACTTTTACTGACCGGAGGATAAGCGATGTGGTATTTCACCTGGGTTCTCGGTCTCGGCCTCGCGGTCGGCGTGGGTATATTGAACGGGCTATGGCATGAATTTCACTCGCCTGCCGACGAGGACGGCCCCCTCTAGCGGCTCTAGTACTCGTCCGGCCAGCCCACCTTCCCGACAGGAGGCCGATGGGCAATGCTCCGGGAGGAATCTGGCATGGCTGACCCTGAAATCCTCATCTGTCCGAACTGCGATGCCGGTAACCGTGTGCCGCACGCGCGGCTGGCCGACGGGCCGCGCTGCGGTAAGTGCGGGGCGGCGCTATTCCAGGGCGAGCCGCTTGCACTCGATGCGCCGCGCTTCGACCGGTTGATCCGCATCGGCACCTTGCCCGTACTCGTCGATTTCTGGGCCGAATGGTGCGGGCCCTGCAAGGCGATGGCCCCGACCTTCGCGGCGGCGGCCCGCGATCTCGAGCCGGAAATTCGTCTCGTGAAGATCGACACCGAGGCCCAACCGTCGCTCGCCCATCGTTATGCGATACGCTCGATCCCGACGCTTGTGCTCGTCGCCGGCGGGCGCGAGGTCGCGCGGCAATCCGGCGCGATGGACCGCGCCTCGCTGATCCGCTGGGCTCGAGCGGCGGCCGGGCACTGATCTTGCTACCGGAAAGACCGGTCATCGGGCGCCGCCGACGTTGATCCCGCGCTTGAGGATATGAACGCCGGAAAATTTATATATAATAACAGGTTGTTAGAGGCGATATGACCGTCCGTGAAACTAAAGTTATAATCGTCACGGGGCATCCAGTTTTTCCCGGAAACAGTCACAACAATTTCAAGCTGGCTGGTGCAGCGATCTGCGCTTTCATCAACGCAGCGCGTTCGCGATCGTCAGGAAGATGGTTTCGAGATTGAGACCCAGCGACTGGAAGGCGACGATGCACGCGACCGAGATCAGCGCGGCGATCAGGCCATATTCGATGGCGGTTGCGCCCTTTTCGTCACGCAGCAGGCATCGCTTCGCCATCGGGTGGGTTCTCCTGTTCTGATAGGGGCTAAGGTTGAATTCAGGGGTCCGGGCTCAGGTCACGCTGCGCGGTGCTGCCGAAGGGATCCTTGCCGGGACGACCGAAGAAATAGCCCTGGGCCTGCGGGCAACCGGCGTCAAGCAGTATCCGCCGTTGCTCGTCGGTCTCGACCCCTTCGGCGACGATCGGCACGTTGAAGCTGCGCCCGAGCCCGACGATCGCGCGGACGATCGAGGATGCGGCCGCATCATGGCGCATCGCGGCCACGAAGCTGCGGTCGATCCTGATCTTGTCGAAGGGGAAGGCCTTCAGATTGCCGAGCGACGAAGGGCCGGTGCCGAATTCGTCCATCGCGATGCGTACACCCGACGCGCGGATTTCGTGGAGCGTCTGCAGCGCGCGCTGACGGTTGCGCAGCAGCGCGGCCTCGGGAATCTCCAGTTCGAGCCGATGGCCGTCGAGTCTCGACCGGTCGAGGGCGTCGCGGACGACCGCGACGAAATTGGGTATGCGGAGCTGCACCGCCGATATCTTGACGGCGACCGCTAGCGTGTCCGGCCAGGTCGCGGCGGTCGTGCAGGCCTGGCGCAGCATCCATTCGCCGATCGGGACGATCGCCCCGGTTTCTTCGGCAACGGAAAGGAAGGCCTCGGGCGCGATCTCGCCGAGCCGGGGATGGCGCCAGCGAAGCAGCGCTTCGTAACCGACCACCGAGCCCACGGCGGCGGCGACGAGCGGCTGGAATTCGAGGTAAAGCTCGTTGCGCGCGACCGCAAGCCGCAGGTCGCGGTCGAGCGTGCGGCGTTCGCGGGCGACCCTGTCCATCTGCCGGTCGAAAAGCGCGGCGCCGCCGCGCCCGTCGGCTTTCGCGCGGTAAAGCGCGATGTCGGCGTTGCGCCGGATCGTCCCGGCATCGGCGCCGTCGCGCGGGAAGAGCGCGACGCCGATGCTCACCCCCACCGCCATCGGGTCGCGCGCGCGGTCCATCTCGGTCGACACCGTGTCCAGAATGCGGTTCGCGAGCTTGCGTGCATCGTCGGGGCCGGAGATGCCGACCTGAATGATCAGGAATTCGTCGCCGCCGACCCGCGCGACGATATCGGTGCCGCGAACCGCGGCGCGAAGCATGTCGGCGACGCGGCACAATATCGCGTCGCCCGCGCCGTGCCCGAAGATGTCGTTCACCGCCTTGAAGCGGTCGAGGTCGAGCGCGAGCAGCGCGAACGGCTCGCCCGCGTCGACCGCGTCATCGAGCGCGTCGGTGAAATGCGCGCGGTTCGACAGGTCGGTGAGCGTATCGTGCGAGGCGAGATGCTCGATCCGGCGCAGTGCGCGGTCGCGGCCGGGAAGGTCGCGGACGGCGAGCCGCCGGCCGACCGCCACGCCGGCGAGCGCGATATTGGCGGCGGCGATCGCGGCGATCAGCCAGCCGGCACCGCCCGACGCGGCGAGGCCGGCATTGCCGAGCAGGAAAATCGCCATCGTGACCGGGAACGGCCGCAGGCCGCTCCGGACGCGCCCGTGGCCGAGGGCATCGAACATCGCATTGCTCCCCTGGTCCCCGAAGCCGTTGTGGAGGGGAGCGATGAAAATTGCCTCGGCTATTCGGTATTACCCCATGAAGCATGAACCGCTTGCGGACGCGGTGACGCCCGGGGGCTGCCGCTGGTCAGCCGCCGCCCGCCGCGAGCCGGACCGGCACCGGACTGAACGCCCGCACGCGATTGCGGCCCGCGCGTTTCGCTTCGTAAAGCGCCTGATCGGCCTGGCGCAGCAGTTCGGATAGTCCCTCGTCGGCGCGGCCCGCGGTGATGCCGACGCTCGTCGACGGGACGAGGCTGGGCGGGATATGTTCGGCGCACGAGGTCGGGAAGCCGATGCGGATGATCTCGGCGAGCCGGCGCGCGCCCTCGATGCTGGCGCCGGGAAGCAGGATCGCGAATTCCTCGCCGCCGATGCGCCCCGCGACCATGTCCGCCGGACCGAGCTGTCGCACATGCGCGCCGAACGCAGCGATGATCGTATCGCCCACCGCATGACCGTGGCGATCGTTGACCTCCTTGAAATGGTCGAGGTCGGCGATCAGCAGCGCGACGCCATGGCCCTCGTCGGCCGAGCGACGGAGCGCGGTGGTCGCATTGGCCTCGAACCCGCGGCGGTTGAGCAGGCCTGAAAGGTCGTCGGCATTCGCCTCGACCTTGAGCTCGCGCACCATGTCGATCGCGACCGCGACGGTCAGGCAGATCGCGGCGACGATCGATACCATCGCCTGGCTGAACTGCACCGTGGTCCAGTAGAGCGACTGCTGGAAACCGACATAGCTGTCAAAGCCGCCGCGCAGCGACAGAAGCACGACCGGACGGACGATCAGGTTGACCGCCGACAGCCCCGCGACCCAGAAGAGCAGCTTGTCGATGAGGAAGGGCTTCGCGACCGGCCACAGCGCCCGCACGACCATCGACGCGATCAGCCCGGCGCCGATGCTGATCGCATAGATGCGCGCGCTGATGCTGGGGTGACCGAGCAGGAACCACAGGAAGGCACCCATCGAAATCGCGCCGGTGATCGCCATCGCGCGCCAGGGTACGGGCAGCGCATAGCGTTTGATGATCGCAGCAGCGAAAAAGACGCCGGTCAGCAGGAAGCCGAGATTGGCAGGAATCCGCTGCGCCTCCATCGGCAGCACGGGCGCGACGTCCTGGATCAGGAAAGCGATCGCCGAACAGAAATAGGCTGCGGCGGCATAGGCGATATAATGTTCTTGCCGCTGACGCCACATCCAGAAAAAGGCAGCCGCGAACAGCAGGTCGATGCCCGGATTGAGCAGTGAAATGAAAAGCTGTCCCGTCAATGCGGCTTCCTGCGACCCCCGTCAGGCATCGTGCCCGCGCATGGATAACAAGTCGTTACAAGGACATGGGAAAATCGGAAGTGTGTAACGGTTAGGCCGTGCCGCGGAGCGCAAGTTGGACGGGAATCCGCGTGCCGCTGCGCGTGAAATCATCGTCCTCCAGCGCCATCGCGACCATCGCCTCGCCGGCAGCGTCGAGATCGGGCTCGATCGTGGTCAGCGCGGGGTCGGCAAGGGTGCCCGCGCGGATGCCGTCGAAGCCGATCAGCGCGACATCGTCGGGTATGCGGCGACCGGCGTCCTTCAGGCCCTGCAGGACGCCGAGCGCGAGCATATCCGACGCGGCGAAGATCGCATCGACGTCGGGATGCGAGGCGAGCAGCTCTGCAGCGGCGGCCACGCCCTGCGCGTGGCGGTCGACCGCGGCGGGGGGCTCGACAATGACGGGGGCGATGCCGTGCGCCGCGAGCGCGGCGGCGAACCCGTCGCGGCGCTCGTCGAACTGGCGCTGCGGCGAACGCTGCGGTCCGACGAAGGCGATGCGCTTGCGCCCGGTCGCGACCAGATGCTCGGCGGCGAGGCGGCCGCCGGTGTCGTTGTCGCTGCGCATCCAGTGGAAGGGGTCGCCGGGGCTGCCCCAGCAGACGAAGTCGAGCCCGGAGCGCTGCGCCTCGGCGAAATAGTCCCATGCTGCGCGATTGCTGGTCGTGCCGATGACGATCATCGCGTCGGCGAGGCCGCTGGCGACGAAATCGGCGCGGAAATTGTCGGCGCTTTCCTGGAAGGAGACGAGCAGGTTGAAGCCGCGCGCCGAGGTGGCGGCGGCGATGCTGCCGAGCAACGCGAAATAGAAGGGGTTGATCGCGCTGCGATCCTCGCCGGGGCGGCAGATGGTGACGAGCGCGAGCGTCTCGCTGCTTTTGAGGCGCAGCGACGAGGCGTGGCGGTCGACGAC
This sequence comes from Sphingopyxis sp. Geo48, assembly GCF_949769155.1. Taxonomy (NCBI): domain Bacteria; kingdom Pseudomonadati; phylum Pseudomonadota; class Alphaproteobacteria; order Sphingomonadales; family Sphingopyxidaceae; genus Sphingopyxis; species Sphingopyxis sp. Geo48. Next base: position 499,493 of record NZ_CATKPA010000003.1, read on the forward strand.
ATAGCCGAGCTCGCGTGCGGCGGTGGAGACGCGGGCGCGGGTTTCGGCGTTGACACCGGGCGAGTTGCGGAGCGCGCGCGAGACGGTCGATTGCGACACGCCGGCGCGCTCGGCGACGTCGAACGATGTCGGGCGCAGCGTTTTCATCGGCAGTCGGTCTCCCCTTTCCGCCGTCTCTCGCCGCGAGGACAGGGGTTGTCAATGCGGGGCTCTCGCGGATTGTCGACAAAGTTCTGTGCCCCTGCGAAGGCAGGGGCCTATCTCCTGCCGGTGTTATCTTGAACCGCCCGGAGATGGGTCCCCGCCTTCGCGGGGACGCGGAAGTTCTATAACCCGTCAAGCGCCAGCAACGCGAAGCTCGCGAGCCAGTGCTCGCCCATATAGTCGCCGGTGACGTGCGGAAGCGCGGCGGCGAGATGGCGCTGCGCGGCGGCTGCGGCGGCCGGGGAGACGGGATGGTCGGGACCAAGCGCCGCGGCGACGGCGCGCCAGCTCCACGCCCGGCTGAGGTTCAGGCCGTCGAGATGCGCGATCTTGCCGTCGCTGCGGTCGGAGACGGTGGCGGGGGTGAAGAGGGTGGCGGGCTGTTCGTGCGCGGCGCGGGGAAAGAAGGCGTCGAACCAGCGGGTGAAATCCTCGCCGAGGACGACGGCCATCAGATGCGCCTCGGTGAGCGCCGAGGAGAGAAATTCGTCGCCGCTAGGCTCCCACGCCTGACAGTCGCGGTCGTCGGCGAACCACGCCTTTGCTGCCGCGTCGATCAGCGTCGCGAGCGCAGGGTCGCGCATCCTTGCCCAGTCGCGTGCGAGGAGGAGCGCAAAGGCGATGTTGAAATGGGTGCCGACGCGCAGCGGGTAGGTCATCTTCGGCAGGAAAGCGTGAAAGCGCTGCGCGAAGGCGAGCGCAAGCGGTTCGAGCGCGGCAGCCCAAGGGGCATCGTGACGCTCGGCTTCCTTATGGAGCGCGAGGAGCCAGGCCCAGCCATACGGGCGTTCGAACGTGGCCGAATAGGGGCGATCGAGGAAGGCCAGCTCGCCCGCGACCTTCTCCGGCACGAGCATCGCGTCGGCGCGGGCGCGGGTGTCGGCACTGACGGCAAGGTCGGGGAAGCGGCGCGCAAGCCGCAGGATCTGCCACCAGCCGTGGACGCAGCTGTGCCAGTCGAAGCTGCCGTGGAAAATCGGGTGATGCGCGCGCGGGGGCTTCGCATCCTCGGGTCCGTTGAGGACGAGGTCCATTTTGTACGGATATTCGCGGCCGATGTGCGACAGGGTGGCGGTCGCGAAGCGGGCGGCGTGGTCGGGGTTCAATTCCATGCGGCCTCCATATCCGTTCGTGTCGGGCGAAGTCGAGACACCCAGACGGCATGGATGACCGACGGGCATCTCGACTTCGCTCGATGCGAAAGGAAAGAGCGATCGGCGCTAGAAGGCGAAGATATAAATGAAGAGGATGTTCACTGCGAGCAAAGGCAGCGCGGTGCCGACCTGTGCCCGGATCACGCCATAGGGGCTTTTGAGTTCGAGCAGTGCGGCGGGGACGAGGTTGAAGTTCGCCGCCATCGGCGTCATCAGCGTGCCGCAGAAGCCCGCGAGCATGCCGATCGCGGCGACGACCGCGGGGTCGCCGTCATAATGTTTGATCAGCAAGGGCAGGCCGACCGCGGCCATCATCACCGGAAAGGCGGCGAAGGCGTTGCCCATCACCATGGTGAAGAGCGCCATGCCGAGCCCGAAGGCGAGCACCGCGCCGAACAGGCTGCCCTCGGGAATCGCGGCGCCGATGAGGCCGCCGACGACCTCGCCGACGCCCGCGAGCGCGAAGACTGCGCCGAGGCTCGCGAGCATCTGCGGCAGGATCGCGGCCCAGCCGACGGCGTCGAGGAGGCGGCGGCCCTGCTGAAGCGGGAGGAGCGCGGGAGGTTTGAGGCGCGCCATGCCGACCGCCAGCGCAATCAGCACGCCGATCGCGAGCGAAATGAGCGTCGCCTGCTTGGGGTCGGCGAGGCCGGGAATCCATTTGAAGAGAAAGGTCCCCGCGAGCGCGACGACGGGGATGATCAGCGCGACGAGGAGCAGGAAATTGCCGTAGCGCAAGGCGCGCGCGGCCTGAACCTCGGCGGGGACGTCTCCCCCGCGGCCGCGGCCGATCTGCCCCGTGCCCGCGATCGCGACGAGCGCGAGGACGAGCAGCCCGTTGCCGAAATCGCCCAGATAGTCGCCGAGGATCATCGAGGTCGCGAGCAACCCCCAGAAGGCGGCGTTGCCGAACCGTCGGGGGTTGCGGCGATCATAGAGGCCGAGCAGCGCGAAAAGCGCAAAGACGATCCCTGCGAAGATATAGACGAAGTCGAGCGTGATCATGCGCCGGCCGCCGTCTTTTGCATCCGCTTTTCGAGGCGGCGGAGGCGGAAGCCGTGGATCAGGAAGGCCGCGATCGCGGTCGGGATCGCCCAGAGCGAGAAGTGCAGCGGCTCGATCTGATAGCCATAGCCTTCGAGCACGCCCTTCATCAGCAGGATCGATCCGATCGCGAGGAAGATGTCTTCGCCGAAGAACAGTCCGATATTGTCGGTCGCCGCGGCGTGCGCCTTGACCTCCTCGCGCTGTTTATCGCTGAGCGCGGGGTTGGCGGCTTCGGCGGCCGCCTCGGCCATCGGGGCGACGAGCGGACGCACGGTCTGGGCATGGCCCGCGACCGAGGTGAGGCCGACCGCCGCCATGCCCTGACGGAGCAGGAGGTAGCCCGTGAGCAGGCGGCCGAGCGTCGCGCCCTTCATGCGGTCGATCAGGCTGCGCGCATGCTGCTGGAGGCCGTAAGCCTCGAGCAGGCCGATGACGGGAAGGACGATCCAGATGATCGAGACATAGCGCGTGTCGTTGAACGCCTTGCCAAAGGCGGCGACGATCGCGGCGACGTCGAGCCCCGCCGCGAGCCCCGTCGCGAGCGCCGAGGCCATGATGACGAGCAGCGGATTGAAGCGGAGCAGGAAGCCCGCGATGATGATGAGAATGCCGATCAGGACGAGCATGGCTTAATTCCCTCCCCCTCGTTGGGGGTGCGGTCTCGGTCTGAGCCGATGATGCCTGGACATGCCCTCACCCTCATCCAACTCCGCCTAATCGCTTCGCGATAAGGCTTCGTATCCTTCTCCCATCGAGGGAGAAGGAGGATTTGCGCCGCTGCCGTCAATTGTCGTCCCCCGCTTTCCCGTAGCCGCTGCCGCCCGGCGTTTCGATCACGAAAGCATCCCCTGCAGCCAGATCCGCGCTGCCCGTGGCCGCCAGCACTTCGACCGAACCATCGGCGCGCTCGACCCAGTTGCGGCCGGGTGCAGCGTATTCGCCGCCAGCCAAGCCTGCGGGGGCGATGCGGCGGCGGTTGGCGAGGATGTTCGCGGCCATCGGTTCGCGGAAGCGGATGCGGCGCGTGGCGCCGTCACCGCCGTGCCAGCGGCCCACGCCGCCCGAGCCTTTGCGGATCGAGAATTCCTCGACGATGACGGGGAAGCGGATTTCCATCACCTCGGGGTCGGTCATCCGGCTGTTGGTCATATGCGTCTGGATCACGCTGGTGCCGTTGAAGCCCGGCCCGGCGCCCGAGCCGCCGGCGATCGTTTCATAATATTGGTGCGCTTCGTTGCCGAAGGTGAAATTGTTCATCGTGCCCTGCGCACCCGCCATCGCGCCGAAGGCGATGAACAGCGCGTCGGTGATGACCTGGCTCGTCTCGACATTGCCCGCGACGACCGCGGCGGGATGGCGCGGGCTGAGCATCGAATCGTCTGGCACGATCAGCGTGACGGGGGCGAGGCAGCCCTCGTTCATCGGGATCGGGTCGTCGAGCATGGTGCGCAGGACGTAGAGGACGGCGGCGCGGACGACGGGCATCGGTGCGTTGAAATTGTCGGGGAGCGTCGGCGACGAGCCGGTGAAGTCGATCGTGACGTGGCGGGCGGCGCGGTCGACCTTCACCGCGACCGCAACCTCGGCGCCATTGTCCATCGCGTAGGTGAACGCGCCATCATCGAGCCGCGCGATGAGCTGGCGCACCGCGGCTTCGGCCTGACGCTGGCCGTGCGCCATATAGGCGGCGACGGTGGCGGCGCCGTGGGCGGCGCTGAGGTCGACGAGCGCACTCGCGCCGCGCTGGCAGGCGGCGACCTGAGCCTTCAGGTCGGCGATGTTGAGCGCCGGGTTGCGTGCTGGCCAGTCGCCGGCAGTCAGGTGGGCGTGGACCTCGGCGTCGAGGAAGTTGCCGTCATCGACGATCAGAACATTGTCGAACAAGATGCCCTCATCCTCGATGCTCTTGCTGTCGGGAGGCATCGAGCCGGGGGCGATGCCGCCGAGGTCGGCGTGGTGGCCGCGCGCGGCGACGAAGAAGCTTGGCGTGCTGCTTTCCACAAACACCGGCATGATGACGGTGATATCGGGGAGGTGGGTGCCGCCGTCATAGGGGGCGTTGAGCGCATAGGCGTCGCCGCGCCGGATGCCGCGGCCGTCGCCGGGCTGGCCGTCCGCCCCGGACCGCTGGCGGAGGATCGTGCGGACGCTTTCGCCCATCGATCCGAGGTGGACCGGCATATGCGGGGCGTTGGCGACGAGGCGCCCTTCGCCGTCGAAGATCGCGCAGGAGAAGTCGAGCCGCTCGCGGATGTTGATCGACGAGGCGCTGTGCTGGAGCGCGCCGCCCATCTCCTCGGCAATCGCCATGAACAGGCTGTTGAAGATTTCGAGGCGGATCGGGTCGGGGGATGCCTCTTGATCCTCCCCGTCGCGTAGCGATGGGGAGGGGGACCGTCCGAAGGACGGTGGAGGGGCTGCGGGCGAAGCGAGCGCTGCGCGCCCGGCCCCTCCGTCAGCCCCCTCGGGGCTGCCACCTCCCCATCGCTGCGCGACGGGGAGGATTGTCCTGGCGAGCCGCAGCGTCCCCTCCTGCTCGACCGTTGCGTTCCACCCCGGCTCAACCACCGTCGTCGAAAGTGCGTCGATGATGATCGCGGGGCCGGCGATCGTGCGACCGGGCGCGAGGGCTCCACGCTGGTGGAGCGGGACGTTGTGCGCTGCCCCTGCGAGCCAGGCGCTGACGGTTTCGGGGGGCGTTTCAGGGCCGGGTGCGGGGGGCGGCAGCGCCGCCTGCGTGTCGCCCGCCTCGGTCAGTTCGACGCGGATGCGGTCGACCACCAGATTGTCGTGGGGGGCGTAGCCGAAGCGCTGGCGGAAAGCGGCGGCGAAGGCCTCAGCGACCTCGGCGGGCGGCGCCAGCGGAAGCTCGATCGCATTGTCGCTGTCGGCGAGGCGAACGAAAAGAAGGGTTTCGCGGGTGGTCGTGGCATCGGGGGCAAGATCTGCGCGGGCTTGATCCGACAGCTCGGTTTCGGTGGCGGCGAGAGCGGTGGCGCAATCGGCGTCGAGCTTCAGGCCCAGCGTGCGCTCGCGGATCGCCGAGGGCCTGGCGAGACCCATGCCATAGGCCGAGAGCACTCCCGCAAGCGGGTGGAGCAGGATTTCGTCGATGCCGAGCGCATCGGCGACGAGGCAGACGTGCTGCCCCGCGGCGCCGCCGAAGCCGACGAGGCTGTAGCCTTGGGTAAGGTCGTGGCCGCGCGCGATGGTGATGCGCTTGATCGCGTTCGCCATTTGCTGGACCGCGATGGCGAGTAGGCCTTCGGCGAGCGCTTCGGGGGTGATGTTTCCGACCTCGGCCGCCATTGCCGCGAATTTCTGCACGACGATATCGCGGTCCAGCGGCTGGTCGCCGTTCGGGCCGAAGAGCTTGGGGAAATGATCGGGCTGGATCTTGCCGAGCAGAACGTTGCAATCGGTGACCGTCAATGGCCCGCCGCGGCCATAGGCGGCGGGGCCGGGGTTCGCGCCCGCGCTCTCGGGTCCGACGAGCAGGCGCGCGCCGTCCCAGCGGCAGATCGAGCCTCCCCCGGCGGCGACGGTGTGGATGCGGAGCATCGGGGCGCGGATGCGCGTGCCCGCGACGATGGTCTCATTGTCGCGCTCGAGGCGGCCGGCATAGTGGCTGACGTCGGTCGAGGTGCCGCCCATGTCGAAGCCGATGAGGCGGGTCTTGCCGAGCGGCGCGGCGCTGCCGACCATCCCGACGATCCCGCCCGAGGGGCCGGAGAGGATCGCGTCGCGGCCGTGGAAGGCGGCGGCAGAGGCGAGGCCGCCCGAGCTTTTCATGAACTGCGGGTCGATGCCCTCTCCGAGTTGGCCGACGAACTGGTCGACATAGTGGCGCAGCACAGGCGAGAGATAGGCGTCGGCGAGCGTCGTATCGCCGCGGCCGATCAGCTTGATGAGGGCGCTGACCTCGTGGCTGGTCGAGATTTGGGTGAAGCCGAGGTCGCGGGCGATGGCGGCGAGGCGCTGTTCGTGCGCAGGGTAGCGGTAGCCGTGCATGAGGACGATGGCGATGCTGGCGAGCCCGCGGTCGCGGGCGGCTTGCAGTGCGGTGCGGGCCTGTTCTTCGTCGAGCGGGGTCAGGACAGCACCCTCGGGACCGACGCGTTCGGCGATTTCGGCAACCTCGGCGTGCGGCGGCGGGGTGCGTTGGAGTTTGCGCGCGAAGAGGTCGGGCCGGTCCTGATAGCCGATGGTCAGCGCGTCGCCGAAGCCGCGCGTGATCGCGAGCAGCGTCGGCCCGCCCTTGCGTTCGAGGAGGGCATTGGTCGCGACGGTCGAGCCCATGCGGATCGCGAGCCGCGGAAGCGGGCCGCTGCCCGCGCCAGTGAGGTCGCGGATCGCATTGACCGCGGCGTCGCCGGGTCGCGCCGGATCTTCGCTCAGATATTTGGTGGTGACGACGGTGCCGTCGGGGCTGCGCGCCACGACATCGGTAAAGGTGCCGCCGCGGTCGATCCAGATATGCCAGCGATCGTCAGGGTGCAGAGCCATCGTACGGCCAGCGGATGAGGATCGTCAGGCTGTTGTCAACGGCGGTGCGATCCCAGCTGCCCTTCAATTGCCGTTCGATCAGCGATCGGATGAACTGGGTGCCGAAGCTTTCGGTGTCGATCTGCGGCGGCGCGGCCAGGCCGGTTTCGGTCCAGCGAAATTCGACCTGGCCGGCCTCGATGCACCAGCCGACGGCCAGATTGCCGCCGCGTCCGGACAGCGCGCCATATTTGATGCTGTTGGTGACGAGTTCGTGGACCGCAAGCGTAATCGCCTGCGCTCTTTCGTCATCGAGGCAAACGACGGGGCCGTCGAGCGCCGCCAGACGCTCGCCCGACCAGCCGGCGATTTCCAGCTCGCGGTGGACGATGCGGCCGAGCTCGACCGTATCGACCGCGCCAGTGACGAGCATCTGTTTGGCGTCGGAGAGCGCGCGCATGCGGCCGTCGAATTTCGTTTCGAAATCCTCCAGGCTGGCGGATTCGCGGAGGGTGATGCGCGCGAGCGCACCGATGCGGGCGAAGGCGTTCTTCATGCGGTGCGCCATCTCGCCGATCATCAACTCGCGGTCCTCGGCATGGCGCGCCTGCTCGGCGGCGAGCGCCTGTGCCACCCCGACGCGGCGTTGCTGGACACGGTGGAGCTGGGTCGCGAGGATGGCGAGCAGGACGCCGAAGACGAAGATGGCGAAAGGGCGGCCGAGCCGTTCGAGAAAGCGGCCATAGGAAATGCGCATCGTCCATTCGCGATCGGCAACGCGCAGCTTTTGTTCGTGCGCGTCCCAGCCGACCTTGCCTTGGCTGTAGAGAAGCTGTGCCTTAGGCCCGTCGCCGGCATAGACCTCGATCCCGTCGATGCCGCGGATCTGGTCGCCAAGAACCGCCGTCATCATGTCTTTGCCGCGGAACGGCGCATAGATGAAGGCCTCGATCGGACGCGCGCCGGGGCGTGTCGCGATGTTGGTCAGCGGCGAGGCGGGCAGGCGCGCATAGACCGGGATATAGATCAGAAAGCCCTTCTCCTTCTTCCTGGCCAGGCGTTCCTGCGCGAGTACGACGACGCCGCTCGCGGCCGGCTGGCCGGTCTGCCAGGCGCGGCGCATCGCGGCGCGGCGGGTCGGATCGCTGTACATGTCGAAACCGAGCGCGACGTGGCGGCGCGGCGTATAGGGCTCGACCAGCGTCACGGCGAAGCCGATCTTCTGGTCGGTGGCGGCGGGCCAGACCCGAATCGCCTGGCCGTAATTCTGCGCCAGCTGCGCTTGGGGAAGTCGGGGGTCGTCGGCGGGGAAGGCGGCGGCGATGCCGATCCCCTCCATGCCCGGCGTGCGGATCTGCGGCTGGAGCGACGAGAGATAGGCGCGGATGCCGGGACCGCTGGAGCTGGGGTCCGACTGGTAAAGCGCGCGGACGCCTTCGAGCACCGAGACATGGTCGCGCAGCCGCATATTGACCTGCATCGCGACGCGCGCCGCCTGGTCGGCCTCTTCGGACTGGTTGTAGAAAAAGCTGGCGGCGGCGGCGACGAGCGTTGCGAGCAGGATGACCAGGCCAATAAAGCGGGCGAGCAGGCCCATCAGCCGATCTGCCCAGGTTGAGGGGCGCATTGCGAACATCCTGCTGATGGCTGCCGCGGCAGCGCCCCCCTCCAAACGCCGATGTTTCACGCCGGCGCGTCGATGGCAAGTTTATTTCTTTGCCGCCCGGATCCGTCGCACGGGTTGCGTCGCCCCGCCCTTAACCTATGCTATGACAGCAGAATAAAGGGAGATTGCAGGATGATCATCTATGGCTCGGTGGTGTCGCCGTTCGTGCGCAAATTGCTTGGTTATCTGGGCGAAAAGGGCATCGCTTTCGAGCTGAAGGGCGTCGGGATCGGCGACCCCGATCCGGGGTTTCGCGCCGCCTCGCCGCTCGGAAAAATGCCGGCGATGGACGATGACGGTTTCCTGCTCGCCGATTCGAGCGCAATCATCCATTATCTCGAGGCCAAGCACCCCGAACCCGTGCTGATCCCGGCCGACCCGCAGCAGCGCGGGCGCGTGATCTGGTGGGATGAATTCGGCGACACGGTGTTTGCGGCGTGCAGCGGCAAAATGTTCTTCAACCGCATCGTCTCGCCCAAATTTCTCGGTCGCGAGGGCGACCTCGCGGCGGCCGCGCAGGCCGAGGCCGAAGAATTGCCGAAGCTGCTCGATTATCTGGAGAGCGCGATCCCCGCGTCGGGCTATCTGGTCGGCGACCGCTTCACGCTCGCCGATCTTGCGGCCGCGTCCCCGCTGATGAATTTGCGCCATTGCGGTGCGTGCATCGACGCGGCGAAACACCCGAAGACCGCAGCATGGAGCGAAGCGATCCTGTCGCGCCCCAGCCTCGCGCCGTGGGTCGAGAAGGAGGAGCGGATGATGGCGAAAGTGCTGGCGGCCGCCTGATCTTTCTCCCGGCACCGTCAGATAATCTTAAGCAGCGCCGCCTAGCCTGGTGGCGAGGAACAGAACCGTGCAAGCCCGATACCCTTTGCCGCTCCACCATAGCTGGCCGCTCTATGAGCGCGCGCGCCACTTCGACCTCGGCTGGAGCGAGCGGACGAGCGTGCGGGTGCCCGGCAGGGCCGGCGCCGAAACGCCTGAGGATGCCGAGGCGATCGCGCGGCTGGGCGCGGGCGTGTGGCATTGCGACCTTGCGACCAACCGGCTGAGCTGGACCGATACGGTGTACGATCTCTTCGGCCTGCCGCGTGGCTCGGACGTCGCGCGGGCGGCGGCGGTGGCGCAATATTGCGAGGGATCGCGCGCCGCGATGGAACGGTTGCGCGCGCATGCCATCGCGCATCGTCGCGGCTTCACGCTCGACGTCGAGATCGGCCCGGCGCGCGCGCAGACGCGGTGGATCCGGCTGATCGCCGCGCCGGTGTGCGAGGGCGACCATGTCGTCGCGCTCCACGGCCTCAAATTTCCGGTCCCCGAAGGCTGACCAAAGCGATCAGCCCAGCGCAATTTCGCGGGTGATCCCGATCGCGTCCAGAAAGGCCGGATCGTGACTGACCACGAGCAGCGCCCCGTCATAGGCGGCAAGCCCCGTTTCGATCGCGGTCAGCGATTCGATGTCGAGGTGGTTGCCTGGCTCGTCAAGGATCAGCAGTTGCGGCGGCTGCGGAGTGCCGAGGACGCAGGCAAGGCCGGCGCGCAACATCTGTCCGCCGCTGAGCGTGCCGACGATCCGGTCCGCGGCGTCGGCGCGGAAGCGGAAGCGGGCGAGCGCGGCGCGGCACTGGTTGTTCGTCGCCCCTGGACTGCGCACAAGGAAATTGTCGGCGATCGAAAGCGACGGGTCGAGCAGCGATACACGCTGGTCGAACATCGCGAACGGCACCTGCGTGCGTACCGCGCCCGACCATGGGCCGATCGTCCCTGCCACAAGGGCGAGCAAGGTCGATTTCCCCGAACCATTGGGCCCGGTGATCGCGATGCGCTCGGGGCCGGTGATCGTCAGCGACAGGTCGCGGATGACGGGCTGCCCCGGGGCATAGCCGGCCGTCACATCGTCGAGAGCGAGGACGGTTCGCGAGGCGACCAGTCCGGTCGGCGGAAGCCCCGCCGACAGCGGATCGACGACTTCGACCCTCGAGCGTGCCGCCGTTAGCTGGGCCTCTGCGGCGTCGCGCTGGCGCCCGGCAAGGCGGCTTGCCGCAGCGCGTGTCTCTTCGGCGCGGCGCTTCTGTCCGCCGATGATGATCCTGGGCATGTCGCCGCGCGCCGCCTTGCGCCGGCCACCGGCGTCGCGCCGGTCCTGTCTTTCGTTCGCGGCCTGCGCTTCGCGCCGGGCGGTATCCAGCCGCTTTTCGGCGTCGGCGAGTTCGGCCTCGACCGCCGCGCGTTCAATCTCCTTGCGCGCGAGATAGGCGCTCCAGCCGCCGCCGTAGCGCGCGGCGCCGAGGCTGGTGATTTCGACGATCGCGTCCATCTCCTCGAGCAATTCGCGATCGTGGCTGACGACGATAGCGCCGCTGCGCCAGCCACGCAGCAAATCGCGCACCGCAGCGCGCCCGTCCCGGTCGAGATTGTTGGTCGGTTCGTCGAGGAGCAGGAAGTCGGGCGCGGCGAATATCGCAGCGGCGAGCGTGGCGCGCGTGCGCTGGCCGCCCGACAGGTGCGCCAGCGGGGTATCCGCCGGAAGCGCGAGGCCGACCTTCGCGAGCGCTTCGTCGATCCGCGCCTCGAGCGTCCAATCGGCGTCGCCGATGTCTTCGGCGCTCGCATCGCCCGCTTCGGCCTTGCGGAGCAGCGCGAGCGAGGCGCGGGCGTCGAACAGGTCGGCGATCGTCTCGTCCGGGTCGACCTGCACCGTCTGGCGCAGCATTGCGACGCTGCCGTCGATCGCGAGCGAGCCGGAGGCGGGCCGGCGCTCGCCGGTCAGCAGGTACAGCAGCGTCGATTTGCCGACGCCGTTGCGGCCGATGACTCCGACGCGCTCGCGCTGGAAACGAAGGTCGATGTCAGAGAGGACGGGGCGGCCGTCGGGCGTGGACCAACCGAGGTTGGCGAGGGTGATGGAGGGCATGGACAAGGCTTTCCTGAAGGCACGGCGTGGCGGCGATGCGTTCAGTTGCGATCCATGATCCTGCGGACTCCCTGTTGGTTGCTGTGAACCCTATACCGGAAGCGGGGCGGTTTCGGCAAGACCGGGCCGCCGTTTACAGCTCGACGATGATCCGGACCTTGTCGGGTGCGACGCCGACCGTGCGCGCGATCTGCTCGCGGCTGCGCGCGATCAGGTCGTGCAGTCCTTCGGGCGCGAAGCCGCCGAGCAGGTCGGAAACCTGCACGCCCAGGATCGCGGCCAGTGCGTCCATGCGGTCGTGCTTGGGGCGGGCGCGGCCCTTTTCCCAGCCCGAAACCGACGGCGCGCTGACGCCGATGCGTTCGGCGACGTCGGCCTGGTTGAGGCCGGCCATGATCCTGAAACGCTGCAGGCGTGCGCCGAAGGCTTCGTCGGCGGGGCTCGGCTGGCTTTCCTCGACCTCGGGTTCGGGGGGCACGACGCTCTTGAGTTCGACCGCGCTCAGTGTCGCGGGCGATACGGGCCCCTCGAACTGGCATCCGAAGAGCCGGCCGCTGGCCCAGATTACAACCGCCGAGATGTCGCCGGCATGCGGCAGTTCGATTTCGATCCGGTCGCCCGCCTCAAGCTCGATATCGCTTTCGAATAGCAGCCCGGTTCCCGAGATATTGTGGATCAGCACCTCGATCTCGGTGCCGTCATGATGGGCGCCGCGCGCGAGCAGGCTGAGTTTGCGGCGTGCAGCCGACCGACTGTCGGCGTCGGCGGCCGGGGGCAGGAAATATCCGGAAATGACCATATCCTAATTTTGGGGTGAGACGGTTAAAAGAGGGTTATCAAAGGCCGCAAAGATGGTGCGGCGAAACCCCCGTGCAACGCGGTGACGGGTTGCATCCGCCGCGGCGGCGCGGGTGCGGCGCTAGAGCCAGCCGATCCGCCTGAAGCGGCGGTACAGAAGGCCGCAGATTCCGCCCATGAGCGACAGCGCGAAGGGATAGCCGAAGGTCCAGCCGAGTTCGGGCATATGCTCGAAATTCATGCCATAGACTCCGGCGATCGCGGTCGGCACGGCCAGGATCGCGGCCCAGGCGGCGAGCTGGCGCGTGATCATGCCCTGGCGCTGCTGTTCGAGAAGCGAATTGGTGTCGACGACCGATGCGGCGACTTCACGCAGGCCCTGGAGCCGGAATTCGGCGCGCTGGACGTGGTCCCATATATCGCGAAAATAGGGGCGTACCGCGTCGTCGATCCACGGCAGGTCGTCGGCGCCGATCAGCCGGTTCGCGACGTCCTTCATCAGCCCGACGATGCGCTGAAAGCGGATGATTTCGTGCCGCTGGCCATAGAGATGGCGGATCTGTTCGGCATCGAGCGGCGTGTCCATCACGCTTTCCTCGACCAACAGCAGCCGGTCCTCGATTGCGTCGATGACCGGGAAATAGCCGTCGACGATGAAATCGAGAATCGCGTAGAGGACATAGTCGGGCCCGTGCATAAGCTTGTGCGGCAGGCTTTCGAGCTTCGCGCGCACCTCGGTATGCGCGCGCGCCGAGCCGTGGCGGACGGTCACCGTGAAATGGCGGCCAAGGAAGATCGCGGTCTCGCCCGACTGGATCGTATCCCCCTCCTGCCGCGCGGTCGCGGCGATGACGAATAGCTGGTCGCCATAGATCTCGACCTTCGGAAGCTGTTTCGATTTCAGCGCGTCCTCGACCGCGAGCGGGTGGAGGCCGAACCTTTTGGCGATCCCTGCAAGTTCGTCGGGGGTGGGCTCGTAAAGGCCGAGCCAGAAGAAATCGCTGTCGTCGCAATCCTCGGGGATGATGTCGTCGGGGCCGAGCTCGCGAACGAGCTTTCCTTCATTATAGTGGCGGGCGGCCATGATCGGCATCGGGGACTCCTTGAGCGATGCGCCTACATAGGGGGTGCATTGCGTCAGGGGAATCCTGTTCGACGGCTCATGTGTATTATTCGAGTAAAACCCTCTTGCCAAAGATGCGCTACAAATGTAGCACGCTACAAATGTAGCGCACGAGGTGATTCGAATGCTGTCCAGCCTGCCCCCCCGCGAACGCGAGATCGTCGATATTCTCTATGAGCGCGGTGCCTCGACGGTGACCGAGATCGGCGACGCGCTGTCCGACGCGCTGTCGGGTTCGGCAATCCGCGCGATGCTGAAGCGGCTCGAGGCGAAGGGTTTCGTGGCGCGCGAGGCGTCGGAACGCGGCTTTGTCTATGCGCCGAGCGTGTCGGACAAGGCGGCGCGCAAGTCGGCGCTGAGCCAGGTCGTGCGCGTCTTCTTCAACGGATCGGCGACGAGTGCCGCCGCGGCGCTGCTCGGTATGCAGGACGAAATGACGGGCGCCGATCTCGACGAACTTGAAAAGATGATCGCAAAAGCCCGCGACGGGAGGATGAAATGACTACGAGCGCCATGCTGCTGGGCCTTGCTTGGAAATCGCTCGTGATCGCGGGACTCACGCTCGTCGTGCTGCGGCTCGCGCGGTCGCGCTCGGCGGGTGAGCGCTCGATGGTCGCGCATGCGGGGCTCGCGGCGCTGCTCGCGCTTCCCGCCGCGATCCTTTTTCTGCCGAAATGGGCACCGCTGCCGCAGCATTGGTTTGCCGGCGATGCGCCCGTCGCGGCGATGGTTTCAGGAGTTCCGGCCGCCGATCCGGGCCCCGTCGCGATGCCGGTCCCGGCCGCGATCGAGGCCGCGGGCTCGGCGCCGGCGACCTTTCCCGCTCTCGCCGATATCGCGCCCTTTCTCTATCTCGTTCCGCTCGCGCTGCTGTGCGGAGTGATGCTGCTTGCGGTCGTGCGGCTGTTCGCGATGCGCCGCCGCGCAGAAATCCTCATCGAGGGATCGTGGCTGTCGGCGCTTGCCGAGGCGCAGCGGCGCATGGGGTTCAAACATGGCACCGCGTTGCTGGTGAGCGAGGAACTGCGCTCGCCGATCAGCTGGGGTGTGCTGCGCCCGACAATCGTGCTCAATCCGCGCGCGGTCGATGCGGTCGACGAGGCCGAAGCGATCATCGCGCACGAACTGGCGCATGTCGCACGGCTCGACTGGGCGAAGCTGCTCGGCGCGCGGATCGCCTGCGCGGTCTTCTGGTTCAACCCGCTGGTGTGGATGCTCGCGCGTGAAAGCCACCAGCTGCGCGAGGAGGCGGCCGACGATGCCGTGCTGATGGCCGACATCGACGGCCCCGACTATGCGACCCTGCTCGTCGGCGCGGCGCGCCATGACAATCAGGGGGCGCTGCTGGCCGCGCATGGCGTCGCGCCGGGCCGGAACAGCCTGAAGCGCCGGATCACCCGCGTGCTCGATGCCAGCCTGAAGCGCGGACCGGCGAGCGCGGGCTGGATGCTGACGAGCCTCGTCGCGCTTGCCGGTATCACCGCGCCGCTTGCCGCCTTTTCGGCAACCGCAGATAAAAAGGTGGCGCTGGAGATCCCCGCTCCCGCCGCCGCCACCGCCCCGGCCGCGGCGCAGCAGGTCGCCGCGGCCGCGGGCGGGGTCCATCCTGACGGCGAGGCCGCTGCCGACCCGTCGCGGCCGCTGAGCGCCGACGAGCTGATCGGTATGCGCGCGGTCGGCGTCACGCCCGAATATGCGGCCGAGATGCGCGAGCATAACGGCCCGATGACCGCCGACGAAATCATCGGCGCCAAGGCGACCGGCGTCGATCCCGCCTATATCAAGAAAATGCGCGGCCTTTTCCCCGGCGTCAGCCTCGACGATCTGGTGGGCGCTTCGGCGCTGCACATCGAACCCTCCTTCGCCCGCGACATGAAGACGCATTTCCCCGACATCGGCATCGACGATGTGATCGCGCTGAAGGCGATGGGGGTCGACTGTGACTTTGTGACCGACATGCGCAAGGCGGGGGTGCGCATCCGCAGCGCAGATGACGCGATCGAACTGCGCGCCACGGGCGGATGGGCCGCCGCGAAGGGCCGCAAGGGCGATCAGGGCGCGACCGTCCGGGTTGGCCACGGCGCGGTGGTCGAGGCGCGCGGCGCCGATGGTCGCGTGACGCGCGTCGAGGTTCCCGAGCCCCCGGAGCCGCCGGAAACGCCCGCGACCTGACGTTCGTCCAAACCCGACTTCCGTTGATCGAAGCCCTGTTTTGAAACGCCGTTGCGGCGGCGAGCGATGACGCTCGCGCGGCGCACGGAGGGAGGAGTGCACCCAATGAAGATCCCGATGATGCTTGTCGGCGCCGCTTTGCTGTCGGTTTTCGCCTGCGCCGCGCCAAGCACGGCCGCCGATCCGCCCGTGCCGGGCGATATCGCCTGGCGCGCGGATCCGGCGACGTCCGATGGCGGGCCGCTGCTCCGCGTCAGCCGCAAGACATCGAGCAGCGATGTCGTGATCGACGGAACGCGGAGCGAATTTGCCGCCGCAAGGGCTGCGCTGGGTGGCAGGCCGGGTCCGATCAGCTTCACCATCGTCCATGAGGCCGGAACCCTCGCCTGCTCGGGGCGGCTGACCGGCGCCTTCGACGGCGAAGGCGATTGCCGCTTCACCGCCGATACCGGGTTCGAAAGGGCGCTGGAACAGCGCGGCCTCGCCCCCGACGACCGGGGCGACCTGCTCGCAATGCTGCTCGTCGATGCGACCGTCGAACTCGCCGACGGGCTGACGCGCGAAGGCGTGAAGCCCAAGGACAATGGCGACCTGATCGCCGCCGCGGCGCTCGGCGTCACGCCGGACTATGTTCGCGACCTTCGATCGGAGGCGCTGGTGCTGACCGGCGTCGAGGATGCGATCGCCTGCAAGGCGCTCGGTGTCGACGGCGCCTATGTGCGCGGGCTGGCCGATGCGGGATACCGGAAACTCGCGGCCGAGGAGGTCGTCGGAATGAAGGC
Organism: Sphingopyxis sp. Geo48; assembly: GCF_949769155.1. Taxonomy (NCBI): domain Bacteria; kingdom Pseudomonadati; phylum Pseudomonadota; class Alphaproteobacteria; order Sphingomonadales; family Sphingopyxidaceae; genus Sphingopyxis; species Sphingopyxis sp. Geo48. The sequence goes on from NZ_CATKPA010000003.1 coordinate 515,838, forward strand.
GATGGACGTGTCGCCCGAATATGCCCGGGCGATGAACCGCGCGGCGCGGGGTGGCCAGTGAAGTCGACGATCAGCCTTTCGGCCATCGCCGCCGCGCTGTCGGCCTCGCCCGTGGCGGCGCAGGATGCCACCGTCGCTGGCGATGCTCCGCTGCCGGTTACCGCCTCTGCGGGAGCGACGGGCACGGCGCGGCAGGTCTTCGCGCCCGCCAACTTCGCGCGCTACGCGCCGAAGAACGCCTATGACATGCTCGTGCAGGTTCCGGGCTTCTCGATCCGCGACAACGAGAATTTGCGCGGACTGGGGCAGGCCACCGGCAACGTCCTGTTCAACGGCGAGCGACCGTCGAACAAGGCCGACGACATGTACACCCAGCTGTCGCGCATCCCGGCCGAGAATGTCGAGCGGATCGAGATCGTCGACGGCGCGACGCTCGACATCCCCGGACTGTCGGGGCAGGTCGCCAATATCGTCTATCGCGCCGACAATATTTCGGGGCAGTTTTCGTGGAAGCCCGAGTTTCGCGCCCATTACACCGATGCCCTGTTCACCCGCGCCGACGTTTCGGTGCGCGGTCGGTCGGGGCAGATCGAATATGAGGCGGCGCTGAGCAACGACGACTCCGCACGCAGCGGCGCCGGTGGGCCGACGCTGATCTATGACGGCGCGGGAAATATCATCGAGCGGCGCGAGGACAGCTGGAACACGCATTACGATACGCCGAAGCTGTCGGGGCGCATCACCTGGGATCCGCCGGGCGAAACGGTTGCCAATCTGGGCGGGCATTATCAGCGCAAATATGACCGCTATTATGAGGATGGCGTGCGGACGAGCCCCGGAACTGCCGACCGCATCCGCACCGTCTATGAAAATGCAGACAGCTGGAATTACGAGGTTTCGGGCGATTACCAGTTCGGCTTCGGGCCGGGGAAGCTCAAGCTGATCGGGCTGCGGCGGTTCAGTCACGAGCCGTACAAGCAGGAGATCGTCACGACACCGGTGGGCGGCATCGCGACCGGCGACCGTTTCGCGCAGACCGGCGACCTTGGCGAAACGATCGCGCGCGGCGAGTATCAGTGGAAGCTGTTCGGCGGCGATTGGCAGCTGTCGGGCGAGGCGGCGTTCAACACGCTCGACAATGTCGCGTCGATCGCGGTTCTCGATCCGTCGGGCGCATGGGTCGGCCAGCCGTTCGACGGCGGCACCGGCGGCGTCAGCGAGGACCGCTACGAAGGCCTGCTCAGCTTCGGGCGCAAGCTGACCGACAAGCTGACCGTCCAGATCGTCGCGGGCGCCGAACATTCGACGATCACCCAGACGGGCGCGAACGGTCTGACGCGCAGCTTCTTTCGCCCGAAGGGGTCGTTGACGCTCGCCTGGGCGCCGTCGGCCGATTTCGATGCGTCGCTGAAGATTCGCCGCCGCGTGCTCCAGCTCAGCTTCTACGACTTCCTCGCGCGCGCCTTCCTCAACGACGGGAACGAGAATCAGAGCAACAACGACCTGAGGCCGCAGCAGGACTGGAGCTACGAGCTCGAGATCAACAAGAAGCTCGGCGCGTGGGGTTCGACCAAGCTCTATCTCGTCTTTCGCGACGTCGAGGACCGCGTCGATGTCGTGCCCGTCGGCACGAACGGTGGCGAAGGCGTCGGCAATATCGCAAAGGCGAAGGCGGGCGCGGTCGAATGGTCTTCGACGATCAACCTCGATCCGGCCGGGATCAAGGGGATGAAGGTCGAGTCGAGCGCGCTGTTCCAGAAAAGCTCGCTGCGCGATCCCTTCACCGGCGAGAAGCGGCAGTGGAGCGGCTTCACCGATCGCGTCGTCGACGTCAGCGTGCGCCACGATATTCCGGGCAGTGACTGGGCGTGGGGGGCGGGGGCTAATTATTCGCACTACCAGCCCAATTACCGCCGCAACCAGTCGGATAAGGTGTGGGAGGGGCCGGTCTTCGCGAACGTCTTCGTCGAGCACAAGAATGTGATGGGACTGACCGTCCGCGCGCAGATCCGCAACATCGCCAACGCGCGCTCGAAACGCGATCGAACTGTCTATACCGGCGTGCGCGGCCAGAGCCCGATCGCCTTCGTCGAGGAACGCGACCGGCTTATCGGTCCGATCTTCGCGGTTTCGGTGCGCGGGAATTTCTGATGGCCGCTATGGTGCGTGAATGACCGCGCGCCGGACCAAGATCTTTTTCGATGGCGGATGCCGCCCGAACCCCGGTCCGATCGAGGTCGCGGTGGTCGCGGGCGGCGCCGTCATGATCGAGCGGGGCCTTGGCGAGGGAAGCAGCCTCGATGCCGAGTGGCTGGCGTTGATCGCCGCGCTGCGGCTCGCGCGGGAGCGAGGAATCGACGATTTCGTGCTGTGCGGTGATTCGGCATCGGTCGTGGCGCAGGCCATGGGGAGGGTCCCGGCGCGCGGTGCGGCGGCGGCGCATCTGGCGGCCTTCCGCGATCTGGCCGGCGCCGGCCCGGCGCCGCGGGTCCGGCATATCGGGCGGGCGCAGAATCTCGCGGGGATTGCGCTCGCAAAGCTGCATCCGCGCTGAGGGCTTGCGTCAGGCGTAGGCGTCTATCGCGGCGAGGTGCCTTGCCTTTTCGGCGTCGCCCAGGAACGATCCGGTGAAGCTGTTGCGCGCGAGCGTCACGATGTCGGCCCTCGACAGGTCGAGCGCGTCGGCGACGGCGAGGTAATTGGCGTTCACATAGCCGCCGAAATAGCTGGGGTCGTCGCTGTTGACGGTCGCGGGAAGACCGGCGTCGAGCATGGTCTTGAGCGGATGATCGGCGATGTCGCGGACGACGCACAGCTTGAGGTTCGAAAGCGGGCAGACGGTGAGGGTCATGTTCTCGCCCGCGAGGCGCTTGACCAGCGCGGTATCCTCAAGGCTGCGGTTGCCGTGGTCGATGCGGTCGACTTTCAGGAGGTCGAGCGCCTCGTGGACGTAGGCGGGCGGCCCCTCTTCGCCGGCGTGCGCGACGACTTTGAGGCCCAGGCCCTTCGCGCGCGCAAACACGCGCTCGAATTTCGAGGGCGGATGACCGACCTCGGAGGAATCGAGGCCGACGCCGGCGATCCGGTCCAAATAGGGCAGCGCTTGGTCGAGCGTCGCTTCGGCATCGGCTTCGCTAAGGTGGCGCAGGAAGCACAGGATGAGCTTCGAGGTCATGCCGTAGGTCGTCCGGGCATCGTCGAGCGCGCGGGTGATGCCGGCGATGACCGTCGCGAAGGCGACGCCGCGTGACGTATGGCCCTGCGGGTCGAAGAAGATTTCGATGTGGCGGACGTTGTCGGCGTCGGCGCGCGCGCAATAGGCGGCGGTGAGGTCGTAAAAATCCTGCTCGGTGTGGAGGACGCCCATCCCCTGATAATAGATGTCGAGGAAATCCTGGAGGTTCGAAAAGGCGTAGGCGGCGCGGACCTCTTCGACGCTGGCGAAGGGAATGGCGACATTGTTGCGCTGCGCCAGTTCGAACATCAGCTCGGGCTCGAGCGAGCCCTCGATATGCAGATGCAGTTCGGCCTTCGGCAGGCCAGCGATGAAGGCGGCGCGCTCGGCCGCCGACACGAAACCTTCAGCCATCGGACTCCTCCTCCCCCTGATTCTCTTCGCGCAGGATGATCGCCGCCTCGGGCTTGTGGCGGCGGATTTCCTCAGGCGTCAGTCCGTCGATCTCGTGCGGGAAGATCAGCCACTGGTCGGTTTCGTGGACGAAATAGTCGGGGTGGAGGTCGGTAACGTTGCGGCGCGGCTTGAACCACACCGTCGCGATGCGGATGTCGCGTGGCATATTGTTGCGACAGCGCGCCTTCAGTTCGGCGATGAAGGCGCGGATGCTGCGGCCGCTGTCGAACACATCGTCGATGATCAGCAGCCGATCGTCGGGGTTCAGTGTATCGATGAGATAGCCCAAAGCGAAGACGCGAACGTGTGGGTCCTGATCGTCGATGCCTTTGTACGACGACGTGCGGATCGCGATATGGTCGCAGTGGTGGCCGTGATAGTCGAGCAGTTCCTGCACCGCGATCCCGACCGGCGCGCCGCCGCGCCAGATGCCGACGAGGTGCGTCGGGCGAAAGCCGCTGTCGATCACCTGCGTGCCCAGTCGTAGCGAATCGGCGAGCAGTTCGTTCGCGCTGATGAAGATTTTCGCGTCGCTCATGCCCCCGAACTAGTCCGCCCCTCGACATTTGTCATGCGCGTCATTATGTATGGCATTATGTATGGTACTGCAGGATATGAGTCGATGACTGGCGAACTGGAAGGCCGCGAAAAATGGCTGTGGATTTACCGGACGGGGCTTCACGGCCTTTGCCCGCATTGCGGCGAGGGAAAGATGTTCCGGCGCTGGCTGAAGGTCCAGGATCGCTGCCCGCATTGCGGGCTCGACTATGATTTCGCGGCACCCGATGACGGCCCGGCGTTTTTCTCGCTCTGCTTCATTGCCTTCCCGCTGTTGTTCCTCGTCGTGTGGTTCGAGGTCGCCTTCAACCCGCCATGGTGGATGCATCTGATCACCTCGGTGCCGCTGATGGTCATCCCGTGTCTCGCCGTGCTGCAGCCGATCAAGGGCTGGCTCGTCGCGTCGCAATATGTGAACAGGGCGCAGGAAGCGGGCACCGGCGCGCTGTGGGCGCAGCTCAATGCGCGCGCCAAGGGAGAGATGATCGACGCCGATGGCTGACGGCTGGATACCCGACCTGACGCGGACGCGCGGCGCCAAATATGTCGTGATTGCCGATGCGATCGCGAACGCGGTCGAGACCGGCGCGTTGCGCAGCGGCGACCGCCTGCCGCCGCAGCGCGACCTTGCGGCGCGGTTGGGGATCGACCTTACCACCGTTACCAAGGCGTATGAACAGGCGCGCAGCGCCGGGCTGATCGGTGCGCGCGGACGGGCGGGGAGCTTCGTGCTGCCGCAGGATGCGATCGCCGCGGGGCCGCCGCCGCGCGACACCGGAATGAACATGCCGCCCGAGGTCGAAGGCGGAACGTTGCTCGCGACGTGGGAGCGCACCGCCAGCGCGCTGCTGCGCGCGCCGGGCGCGGGCGGGCGGCTGCATTATGCCCCGGCGGGTGGACGTGAGGCCGACCGCGCCGCGGGGGCGGAGATTTTCGGCCGGATGGGGCTGGCGAGCGAGGCCGGCCAGGTCGTTGTCACGGCTGGGGCGCAGAGTGCGCTCCACGCGATCATCGGCGCGACGCTGGAGCGCGGCGATGTCGTGGCGTGCGGCACGCATGTCTATCCCGGCTTTCTCGCGCTGGCGCGCCGCGCGGGGCTGCGGCTGGCGCCGCTCGCGTGCGTCGAGGCGGATGCGCTGGAGGCGCTATGCCGGACGACGACGGTAGCGGCGCTCTATGTGGTGCCGACAAACGACAATCCAACCACCGTGACGATCGCGGCTGACGACCGCGCGGCACTGGCGCGGGTGACGCAGCGGCATGGCGTGCGGATCATCGAGGACGATGCCTATGGCCAGCTTGCCGAAACGCCGATCGCGCCGCTGTCGAGCTTCGCGCCCGAACTCGGCTGGTATGTCGCGAGCCTCTCCAAGACGATCTCGCCGGCGCTCCGCGTCGCGCATGTCCGCACGCCGTCGGTCGCTGACGCGCTGGCGCTTGCGGCCGAGGTGCATGATGCGAATGTGATGCCGCCGCCGCTGGAGGCCGCGCTGGCGACGCGTTGGCTGGAGGACGGCAGTTACGACCGGCTGATCGGCGAGACGCGGACCGAGGCGGCGGCGCGGCAGGCGATCGCTGCGGAAGCGCTGCCGGCGGGACGTTATGCCGCGCATCCGTGCGGATATCATCTGTGGGTTCCGCTGGCGGATGAGCGCGCCATGGCGAAAGCCGCGGGCGCGCTGCGCGAGGCAGGGATGATGGCGATCCCAGCCACCAGTTTTGCGGCGTGCGACAGCCATGTTCGCGCGTTACGCGTCTCGCTCGGCGGCGCCATCGACCGGGACGGATTGAGGCGCGGACTGACGAGGCTGGCAAAACATCTGCCGGCCTGATGGCCAGTGTCGGCTTTGGGGTG